>NZ_CP172891.1:1980000-2510000 GCF_050531515.1 Enterococcus sp. DIV1279b
CGTGGTGTGACGGGCGGTGTGTACAAGGCCCGGGAACGTATTCACCGCGGCGTGCTGATCCGCGATTACTAGCGATTCCGGCTTCATGTAGGCGAGTTGCAGCCTACAATCCGAACTGAGAGAAGCTTTAAGAGATTAGCTTAGCCTCGCGACTTCGCAACTCGTTGTACTTCCCATTGTAGCACGTGTGTAGCCCAGGTCATAAGGGGCATGATGATTTGACGTCATCCCCACCTTCCTCCGGTTTGTCACCGGCAGTCTCGCTAGAGTGCCCAACTAAATGATGGCAACTAACAATAAGGGTTGCGCTCGTTGCGGGACTTAACCCAACATCTCACGACACGAGCTGACGACAACCATGCACCACCTGTCACTTTGCCCCCGAAGGGGAAGCTCTATCTCTAGAGTGGTCAAAGGATGTCAAGACCTGGTAAGGTTCTTCGCGTTGCTTCGAATTAAACCACATGCTCCACCGCTTGTGCGGGCCCCCGTCAATTCCTTTGAGTTTCAACCTTGCGGTCGTACTCCCCAGGCGGAGTGCTTAATGCGTTTGCTGCAGCACTGAAGGGCGGAAACCCTCCAACACTTAGCACTCATCGTTTACGGCGTGGACTACCAGGGTATCTAATCCTGTTCGCTCCCCACGCTTTCGAGCCTCAGCGTCAGTTACAGACCAGAGAGCCGCCTTCGCCACTGGTGTTCCTCCATATATCTACGCATTTCACCGCTACACATGGAATTCCACTCTCCTCTTCTGCACTCAAGTCTCCCAGTTTCCAATGACCCTCCCCGGTTGAGCCGGGGGCTTTCACATCAGACTTAAGAAACCGCCTGCGCTCGCTTTACGCCCAATAAATCCGGACAACGCTTGCCACCTACGTATTACCGCGGCTGCTGGCACGTAGTTAGCCGTGGCTTTCTGGTTAGATACCGTCAAGGGATGAACATTTTACTCTCATCCTTGTTCTTCTCTAACAACAGAGTTTTACGATCCGAAAACCTTCTTCACTCACGCGGCGTTGCTCGGTCAGACTTTCGTCCATTGCCGAAGATTCCCTACTGC
The DNA here is from genome assembly GCF_050531515.1 of Enterococcus sp. DIV1279b. Taxonomy (NCBI): domain Bacteria; kingdom Bacillati; phylum Bacillota; class Bacilli; order Lactobacillales; family Enterococcaceae; genus Enterococcus; species Enterococcus sp. DIV1279b. The sequence goes on from NZ_CP172891.1 coordinate 1,981,064, forward strand.
TGCCTCCCGTAGGAGTCTGGGCCGTGTCTCAGTCCCAGTGTGGCCGATCACCCTCTCAGGTCGGCTATGCATCGTTGCCTTGGTGAGCCGTTACCTCACCAACTAGCTAATGCACCGCGGGTCCATCCATCAGTGACGCAAAAGCGCCTTTCAACTTTCTTCCATGCGGAAAATAGTGTTATACGGTATTAGCACCTGTTTCCAAGTGTTATCCCCTTCTGATGGGCAGGTTACCCACGTGTTACTCACCCGTTCGCCACTCTTTTTCTTTCGATGGAGCAAGCTCCGGTGAAAGAAAAAGCGTTCGACTTGCATGTATTAGGCACGCCGCCAGCGTTCGTCCTGAGCCAGGATCAAACTCTCATAATGATTTGTTTGAATGACCATACGGTCATTAAGCTCATAAAAATTAACTTTGCTAGCTATTGCTTGCATGTATTTGTTTCAATAAATTGAAACGTCCTACACATTGGTTCGTTTGCTTGCTTTGTTCAGTTTTCAAAGGTCTACCGTGCTGTGTTAGCAACTTTTATATCATATCAGAGCGACATTTGATTGTCAACTCTTTTTTTAAAAGTTTTTTTCGCTCGTTGTTTTTCAACTTCGTAGCGGCTGTCTCAGCGACTTAATTAGAATAACAAATGATTTGTTATTTGTCAACAACTTTTTTCAATTAATTTTGTTGATTTATCAACATCAATTAACTGTTTTATTATTGCGACTTCGTTATAATATCATCTGTTTTATTTTTGGTCAAGTCTTTTTTTGAAGATTTTTCAACTGTTGTTTTGACCCGCTGGCTCAATTGCCAACGTTGAATACTTTATCATTCTATGAATGAAAGAGCAAGCTTTTTTTCTGAAATTTTTCCAATTAACAAAAATAAAGAAAAAAACTACCAAAAGGTAGTTTAATCAATATCGATCGTGCGGAAACGGATTTGATTTTGATCGTCTCGTTTTAAGGTTGTTTCTTCTTTCAAATAAGAGAACTTCTTCTCATCGATCGCTGGATTTTCAAGCATTTCTTCATACCCTGCAAAAATATCATGGATGTATTTTTTATAAGCTTTTTTCTTTTTGATTCTTTTCTTCATTTGGCACCGTCCTTTACGTGCTTATCTTAGCAAGCCGAAAGGATTCTGACAACCATTATCCACATTTTCATACCAAAAATTCACTTTGACACACTTTTTCCATTCTTTCGGCCAAGTGACAAGAATAGAAAAAGAATGTTTAGTTTGTGATCAAACGTTTTTGAAAAGCCAATCGCTCTCCATTCGGAAAAGGAAATGTTACCTCTCCTTTATATTGATAGCCAGCTGCTTGGATATTCTTTTGCATCCCAATATTGGCTTTATACGTATCGATACGCAAATCAACGATTCCTTGCTCTAATGCAACCACTTCAAGAGCTTGCAGCAATTTGGCACTTAACTTTTGCCCTTTAAAATGAGAACTGACAACGACGCGATGAATGGATAGATACGGACCATTTCCATCCCACCCTGCGCCGGTAATTGCGTTGTAGACAGGATCATCACCAGAAACCAGTGCCGCAGACGCTGCGATTTTCCCATCTATCACTAACACATAGCTTTCGCCTTTTGCAATATCTTCTTTGATTTGAGTTTCTTTTGGGCCATAGCCATTTTGCCATTGTGGTGATCCTTGAGCTTTTAAAAAAGCAATTCCTTCCTCAATCAGCGCCATTAACTCCGTTAAATCGCCCTCAGTTGTTTTACGAAATTTCTCCATTTAACCCCACCTTTCTTCTATGACTTTCTTCTATAAAAAGAAACAGAGGATGATAGAAAGTCGTCAATAGTCGTTTTAATCAATCGTTTTTAGTTTGCCTTGAAATTCACTGATTGATTGATATCCTTTTTCTTTCATGATCGTTTCTAATTCTTTCGTCAATCGTTCAAAGATAGCCGGCCCTTCTTTTTGCAACTCTGTGCCGATCTGCAACATAGAGGCACCACACAACAAATGCTCATACGCATCTTGACCATTACGAATCCCACCAGTACCAATAATTTTGATTTCTGGCTTGAGACGTGTATAGAAAGCCCGCACATTGGCTAATGCCGTCGGTTTCACATATTCGCCTCCGAGACCACCAAAACCATCTTTTGGTTTGATGACTACCGAGTCAGTAGCAGGATCGATGAATAAAGCATTCCCAATACTATTGATTGAATTGATATAGGTTAACGGATACTTATTCAATATCTTAGCCATCTCATCAAAGTGAGCCAAATCAAAGTATGGCGGCAATTTGACACCTAAAGGTTTTGTGAAAAAACCAAAGACTGTTTCAAGAATTTGATCGGTCAAAGGAAAATCATAGGCAACTTGTGGTTTTCCTGGCACGTTTGGACAAGAAAGATTCAACTCAGTGATTCCTTCAAAATCACTTTCTTGGATCTTCTTCAATAACTCAATGTTTTCAGCCACGCTCATACCAGCGACAGAGAAAAAGAAAGGCGTTTGCTGAATCATTTCCTGCTGTTTTTTGATGGCATAATCTAAGTAGTAGTCCACCCCTAGATTTGGTAATCCCATCGAATTGATGCTTCCTAACGGTAAATCGGTATAACGTGGTTCTGGATTTCCGGCACGTGCTTCTAGCGTTGCACTCTTCGTGACAAATGATCCAGCTGCTGATACCGCTAATTCATCTAATTCCTCGATCGTCATACAATGGACCCCTGAGGCGTTCATAAACGGATTTTCGTATGTATATTTCCCAAAATTCGTAGCTAACATTGATTCATTCCTCCAATCTTTTCAACTAGTTTACCGTTTCATTTCTGAAAATGCAACGGTGTCTTTGATTGGGACAGGTTTTAGAAGGAGCAACCTCTTTAATCACTGTAGCAAATCAAAAAACCATATCCATACAGCTTATTAAAGCTTGCTGAATAAATATGGTTTTTGAAAACAATCTGTTTGTGCTGTAATCAAATGTTGGTTTTTTAGAGCATGATCATGATTTTATTAAAGCTTTCACTTCTATTTACCGCTAAATCAAATGCTCTTTGAAGATCCTCTAACGGAAAGCGATGGGAAATCATATGACTGACACTTAAGCGTCCGCTTTCTAAAAAGGTGATCGAATCAAACCATTCTTTACCTGGGAAAGGTGCAGAATAGCTATTCCAAAAACCCTTAATGGTTAATTCACTGCGAAAGATTTTTTCAAATGCCCGTTGCTTAATCAAAACATCAGAATAAGCGATCCCTTGAAATCCAATTTTCCCGCCTTTTTTTGTCACTAAGAGACATTGTTCTTCGGTTATTTTAGTACCTGCACATTCCATTGCAATATCTACGCCTAAACCATTCGTTATCCGAGAAATCTCTTTTTCAAGATCTTGAACACTAGGATCGATCGTATCGGTGACACCTAAATCTAAGGCTTGTTCCAGTTTCTCTGATTGAATATCAATGCCAATGATCGTTTTCACACCCGCAATTTTTAACCATTGGATCGTCAGCAACCCAATCGTTCCTAACCCAAAAACGGCAACGACTTTGTCACTTGAAAGAGAAAATGTTTGTGAAAAACCAAGAACGATTTTTCCTTTTTGCAATTATTTCTGAAGTCACGTAAAAAACAAAAAACCTCGTAACAATGAGTCACGAGATTTTGGTGAAGCAATCTATTCTATTTATGAGTATTTAAAAACGATCCGTAGCTCATCACTTCCGCCAATAAAACGAATGGGTGAACTAAATTAAGCCATTCCTCGCAGGAAATTCCCTTCGGTTTTGGTTTTATTTATGCGACCTCATAAGTAGAAATTCTCAAGTGTTACTCGACGATACTGGCGTTTTCCATCGAAAGCGTACAATTCAAATCATTTCAAATGATAAGACACTTGAATAGGAGTTTTTTAATTGACTGTTCAACTTTTTTGAAATTGAAAACGAATAAACACATACTATATACATACAAATTTTTTACCTATCAAGTGAATTAAACCTTTTTCTTTGATACCTCAACACTCCAGTATCTCCGATGACGTATAATTTGTATTTTCCATACCCTACTTTAAATTCTAATCTTTCGCCACTTGCGATTTCAAATAAAAGATAATAGGTAATGGATTGATTCGTAAAGCCGTTTGCAGCAATATTCGTGCTACTAGTCATTCGTTTGTCTACTAGCGTGGCAAGTACTGCCACTTCTGGCGTAGATTGATCCTTTAAGAATTCGACAATATGATATAAGATAACTGCGACGAAAATAAAAGCAAATAAAGTAAATAGAAAATCCACAAAACACACTCCTTTTTTGTTTTTATGATCAAGGGAATCAACCAAATCATTTTTACAACTTAACTATAATTATACATTAATTCAATTAATTAATCTCGAATCTCTAATAAAAATATGTAACTCGCTAAATGATTGACCGAAACTGTAGTTTGGCTATCGTTTTCCTATATGTATGGTTGCATAGAACACATTTGTATATTTGTTAACCAAGAGTCAGTTGCTAGGATGAAATCACATGACCTTTGAAAAAACATTCCTAGAATCATCCTTCTTCATTCTACATTGACTCCTTAAGGAAAATTCATCGTATCCCAAAGTCTCTGACTAAATTCAGTAACTTTTCTTTAGACATGTTTTCTGGGATGCACCTTAAGGTTATCAATGTGGATGAATAAGAATTTATTCTGTGCTCTTTTTTTGTCAAAATGATCGAAGGTTTATAGAAAGTATTACTATTTCGGCAAAGTTAAATACTAACTCACTTTGAGTTGTCATATGAATGGAAAATACGTTGAGCTTTCAGGTTTAAAAATATATGATTTTCTTTAATGCTTTTAGTAAAAAAGTATAACTTTTTCACCAAGTAACTGTTTATTTAAGAAAGTATTCTAAAAAAAACTCTTCTACCAACTTTTTCAAAGTTAATAAAAGAGTTCTGTGTTTATATCCTCATTTTGCCAACTGTCCGACACCTAAGAAAACAGCTTGTTCCATCTAGTTAACAAATATGAAACAACTTTCTATGATTGAAAATCCTTAACGAATCCCCAAAGCAATCCGTGCATAACGACTCATTTTATCAGTCGTCCAAGCGGGATACCAAACTAGTTTTACTTCTGGATTTTTGACTTCTGGAATATCGCTTAATGCTTCGTGTATCGATTCAGTCAATACGTCGGCTAAGGGACAGCCCATTGTTGTTAAGGTCATTTTGATTACGGTATTGCCTGTTTCTGCATCAAATTCGACTTCATAAACTAAGCCTAGATTCACTATATCAATCCCCAACTCAGGGTCAATCACGGTTTCCAAGGCAGCCAAGACACGCTCTTTGATTGCTTCTGCTTCTACTTCAGTATATGCCACGGTTGAAGACCTCCTTTAATTCTTGTTTCAAATAATACCTTCTTTTGCAAGATTTGTAAATGGACGATCCTGGATTATGGACGGCTTTTCTTGTGTATTTTCAGTTCTGGGAAGACTCCCGTCGTTTTAAAGGTCCGTTGTTCATCATCTGTCGCAAAACGACCTGTGATCGATTGGGTCGGCACAAAGTTAATAAACGCATTGCCGTCTGCTTCTAAAACGGCTTGTTCTAAATCGTAGATCTCGTAGCGGGTCACGACCATCATGATCATATTGCCCGGTACGCCTGAATAGCCTCCGACTGAGGGGAACAAAGTCATGCCGCGAAACACATGCTTAGAAATATTTTTCCCAACAGCTTCCGCATTGGTCGTAATAATCATCGCCGTTACCTTTTGATGACTTGTGTGCAGCATGTCCACCACGTAGCTCATTGCGAAAATCGAAATGATCGTGTACAACGCACTTTCCCAAGAAAAGACGAAACCTGAGACCATGACAATAATGCCATTTAAAATAAACATATATTTACCGACTGTTTTTCCAGTCGTTTTTGATAATATCAACGAAAGAATATCCATTCCGCCGGTGGTAAAACCCATTTTCAGTGAAAACGCAACGCCGACGCCCAACAGTACGCCACCTAGCAAAGCATTAACCAAAATATTGTCGGTGATCGCTCCTTGCGGAAGGACAATTGTTAATACGGAAACGACAACGACATTGATAAAGCTCAACAGTGTCGATGATTTCCCGAGTTTGATGAACCCGAGAACAAAGATAGGCAAGTTTAAGAGGAAAATAAACAGCCCTGTACTAAGGTGAACGCCAAAATGTTCCAAGGCAAGTGCCACGATCAATTGGGCGACCCCGTTCATCCCAGCGGAAAGAACGTTTGCGGGAATCAAAAAGAAATTTAAAGCAATGGCTGCAGTGATACCTGACAGCAAAATAACCCCTATTTTTTTCAATCGTTCTGATTGTTCGTGCTTCGTTAATAACTTACTCACAATGATCTAGCTCCTTCACTAAAAATCTCCTTCCAAAGAATAGCAGTTTGTGTGAAAAAATGAAACAATTATTTGCAAAAATTTACTTTTGATTCCCGCATCGTTCGCCTCCATGTTAAAATCATAGGTAAGAGATGAGAGGAGTGATTGATTTTGGCAAAAGAAGCAAGTTTTGATGTCGTATCTGAGATCAACACAGAAGAAGTAAAAAACGCCATTCAACAGGCGGAAAAAGAATTGAAAAACCGATTTGACTTTAAAGGCTCCACGGTAGAAATCAAGATGACTGAGGGCAAACTGACGATCGTTGGAGATGACGAATTTAAGTTGGAGCAAATCAAAGATGTGCTCTTTGCGAAGATGATCAAACGGAATGTACCAACGAAAAATATTCAATTTGGCGAAACGGAGCATGCCTTGGGGGCAAAAGCTCGTCAAACGGCAGAATTGATCAATGGGATCGATAAAGAAAACGCCAAAAAAATAACGACAGCGATCAAAAACGCCAAGCTAAAAGTTAAAACTCAAATTCAAGACAATCAAATTCGGGTAACCGGCAAAAGTCGTGACGATCTGCAAGAAGTGATCCAATTGTTGCGTAAACTGCCCCTGACGATCGATTTACAGTTTACAAATTATCGCTAATCAAAAAAACTAGAACAGAGTCTAACGTGATGGTTAGGCAAAATCAGCTTTATCTACTGATTTTGCGCAACCGCTCTTGAAAGCTCTGCTTCTAGTTTTTTTCTTGCCAAAAATGAGTCAATGCCTTTGATAACTCTTGCGGCCGACGAATCTGCAAGGCATGCTGCCAGTGCAGTGGGAAAAGTTCTTGGTAACGCGGTGTCCGAAAACGTTGATCCAGCAATAACACCACGCCGCGATCGCTGACATCCCGGATCACTCGACCGGCTGCTTGCAGGACTTTATTCATCCCGGGCAGCTGATAGGCATACGCAAAGCCAGCTGCCTTTTTCTCATCGTAATATTCCCGAATCAATTCTTGCTCGTGATTGATTTGCGGCAGTCCGACTCCTACCACTGCCGCACCGATCAAGCGATCGCCTTTCAAGTCGATCCCTTCAGAAAAAATTCCACCAAGGACACAAAATGCCACTAATGTTTTTGGCTGGCTCTCTTGTCCGTCTTGACTTGTTTCTAGCAAGGATGATCGTTGCCGCTCAAGAGATTGAAACTGTGCAAGAAACGCCTCGCGCTCTACTTCGTTCATGGCTGTCCCCTGAATCAAGACCTCCACCTCTGGCGCCTGTTGGGAAAATGCTGCCGCCACATCATCCAAGTAACGATAAGAAGGGAAAAAGACCATATAGTTTCCCGCTTTCGCTGCGGTCATTTGCTGGATTGCATCAACGATTGCAGGAATGCTGGCTTCACGTTGGCGATACGTTGTTTGGATATAGTCTGCAATAAAAATCCCCTGATTTTTCGGATCAAAAGGACTTGGCAGGCGATAGCGCAAAGCTTCATTGCCGCCTCCTAACACCTCTTGATAATAGGACAAAGGAGTAAAGCTCGCAGAAAACAACAGGCTGGCCTTGCCCTTATCTAACACAGATTCCAAAAACGGCGCTGGTTCGATGCAAAATTGCCGTAGTTTGATATCATAGCGGTCGATCTCCACCGTCGTTTCGTAGTGATCATCATAAAATTCACTGATCTTCAAATAATGGTTAGCTTCAAAATACACTTGCAGCACTTCTTCTTGCAATTCATGCTCAGGATTTGCCGGCAACCATTCCTTCATCAATTCAGCTACTTTGTAGAGCTGATTGACCATCGTTTCATGGGGAGCTGCTTGATGGTGATATTCCCACTCTTCCTCTTTTGCTATTTGAGCAATAGCCGCAAATTCTTTGTCAACTTTGTTTAGGGCGCGTTTTAATTTTTGCTGGTCATTGGATAGTTTCTTCTTTAATTCCTTAAATGGCTGCCGGGTAATGGTTGCCGAATACATTTCTTTGGAACGGTTGACTAAGTTATGGGCCTCATCCACTAGAAAGAAATATTCTTCATCCGGCTCCTCAAAAAATCTTCGCAAATAAACGGTGGGATCAAACAAATAATTATAATCACCAATAATGACATCGCAAAAGACACTGACATCCAGTGAAAGCTCGAAGGGACAGACCGTATGTTTCTTTCCGTAGGTCTCGATCACTTCTCGGGTTATTTGGTTCTCGTGATGCAACAGATCCCATAATGCTTCGTTGATTCGATTGTAATAGCCTTGCGCATACGCACAGTGTTCTGGCGTACAGTTTCGTTCATCTAAAAAACAGATTTTGTCTTTGGCGGTAATCGTGACACTTTTGGTTTCACTACCGTTGTCTGCTAACTTGCTCAGTGCATCTTCGGCCACTTGTCTGGTGATCGTCTTCGCCGTCAGATAAAAGACCCGATCAGCCCCTTCTTCCCCTAGCACTTTTAATGCGGGAAACAGCGTTGACATGGTTTTTCCAGTTCCAGTTGGCGCTTCCGCAAAAAGTCGCTTGCCATTTTTTAGTGTTTTATACGCCGCTGCTGCTAACTCTCGCTGCCCTTTGCGAAAGGTTTCAAAGGGAAAAGACAGCAGCTGCAAAGACGTATTGCGGACACGGCGCCAATTCTCTTGAAAAACTAACCATTTATGATATTCCTGAAGTAATTCTTCATAAAAAACAGCTAATTCTGAAAACTGAAATGTTCTTCTCGTACGGGTGGTCAGCTTTTCAGTGGTTTGATAATAAGTCAATTGTACGGCGATTCGATCGATGGGTCTCTTCGGATCATTACCTTCAGCAGTAGGTTCCGCTTCTGGTTTCTCTTGATTTTCACTGTCACTAAGCGCTGCTTGTTCATTTTCTTGTAGTAAAAACAAATAAGCATAAACCATTCCCTGGGCAAAAAACAAATCGATTTGATCTTCAGGGATATCTTCGAACGCTGGTTCTGAAGTTTTGATCTCATCGATCACCCAAGAATTAAGAGTTGCATCAAAAAAGAGACCATCGGCACGACCTTCGACAGTGATCGAATCTTTCTCAATTTGGCTTTCTCGTTTGAAAAAGACTTCTTTTTGATACGCATCCCCAGCCTCTTTTTGTAGTTGGCGATGGATACGGGCGCCTTCTTGCGCGGTATGATTACTGACTTTGCGGCTATCAATATCGCCTCGGCGCAAAATAAATTCTACAATTTTTCTAACCGCAACTTTTCCTTTATACACGTGTTCACCTTCTCGTTTGCCATTATAGCGGATAGATTACTTTTGGAAAAGCGAACAGAAACAGCTTTTCATCCTCTGCGGAGAGTATCCTATCCAAACAGGTTTTATCACCATGAAAAAACCACTTGCAACAAAACACCTACTCATCAGATAATTGACTTCATTTTTTTTTCCAGAAAATGGGTTTGGCGAAGGATTTACAAAAAAGCCTACTCTACTCACCTAAGCAAGTAAAGCAGGGCTATTTTTGAAAGATATTTATTGATCGACTTGAATATCATAACTGACACCATTTTGGTCAAAAGCTTGTTGATTGTCTAGATCTAAGGTGAACTCAAAGGTCCGTCCATCTGCTTTGATTGTCAAATGCTTCCCTTCAACCGTGTATGATGCATCTTGATAGGTGATCTCATAAATTTGATAAGGGTCGTTGGACAACTGTACCTCTGAATGGGAAAAATGACGCTGAAAATCACTTTCGATTTGTCCTTCATACAAGGCAACATCACTAGAGCTGGCTGAACTATCTTCTAAATCTGCCATCGGCAAATACTGCTTAACGATCGTCAACTCATTCTCATGAAAATCATAAACCCCTTGGCTTTGCGGAAAGATGACACTCTCATCTTGGATCAGCATCAAATCAAGGTCCCCATTTTCAACCGTTTTTGAGGCGGAAGTAACAGTTTCAGAAACTTCTTTCGAATCGTTGATGGTTAGCTCCTCTTGGCCACAGCTCACTAAAGCGAGCGCGGCGAAGCATAGAGTGAAAAAAAATTGCAGGGATTTTTTCATAAAAAACACCTTCTTACAAAAAGTTGAGGTATACCAATCAAAACTAACGCAAGATACAGATCACACACTTTCCTCGAAGTTGGTCACGAAGAATGTTCATGCTTTTGTCAAAAACTAGACCCGTTTCAAACGAATCAACGCTTTCTTATTTTAATTAGTATAACAGCAGTTTTTTGCTAATGCGGTTTCTTAGAAAAATTTTCGAATTCCCACAATAATTCTAAGCTTTTCTCTCATCAAACTATTGGTTAGCCTTATCACCTGCCTGCCAAAGGTTGATCACAGCATCTTCACGAAGTAAAGCCTATCCGTGCCAAGCACAGGTGTATCCGTAAGCACAGCAAACGGTTCGAAGCCGACTGCTTGGTAGAATTGCGGCGCTTGGTAGTCTTGGGTGGTAACCGTCACGGAACGACACCCCGCTTTTTTACCGTGATCAAAAAGTGCTTTTATCAATTGTTTCCCGATCCCCTGATTCTGATGGCTTGGATCAACTGCTAACAATTGAATATGGATCGTATTGCCTGTCCGTTTTCCAATCACCCCACCAAGTTGATCCTGATTGTCAAAAAAAGCAAATGAAAGCTGCTCTTGATCGGAAAAGGCACTCACTGCCTCTGTTTTTTTCGTTGAATAATTTAGCCATTGACAGACTGCCTGACGATTGTCTTCTGCGTTTATCGTTTTTATCATTAATTTTTCACTCCTAAAAACCTTTCTTTGTTTCCTCTTATACTTTAAGCTATACTTATAGTCAGACACAAGTATTTGTGATCCTAGGAGGTTTTAGCATGAAAATCATTGGTTTAGTGACAGGACCCGTTCAAGAAAATTGTTACCTAATTTGGAAAGAAGATGTTTTGTTGATTATTGATCCTGGAGCAGAAGCAGCGAGATTGATCGCTGAGATCGAAAAAACAGGCGCAAAACCAGCAGCGATTTTATTGACCCACACTCATTATGACCATATCGGCGCAGTTGACCATTTGCGGGATTATTATCAGATCCCCGTTTACGTGAGTCCGCTTGAGCAAGGATGGCTAAGTGATCCTATGAAAAACCTTTCTGGCCGTCATCCTGAATTAGGAACCATCACCGCACGTCCAGCTGAATTCGAGCTAGAGTTGAAAGAGTACGAGATAGCTGGCATGTCCTTTAAGGTTGTTGCAACCCCGGGTCATTCCATTGGCAGCGTCAGTTTTATTTTTGACAATTTTGTCGTTTCCGGAGACGCCTTATTTAAAGGTAGCATTGGTCGGACAGACCTGCCAACCGGAAATTTGGAACAATTGCTGACCAGCATCCAAACGCAACTCTTTGTTTTACCGAATCAAATGGCGGTCTATCCTGGCCACGGAGAACCAACAACGATCGAAATTGAGAAACGGACCAATCCGTTTTTTAACGCATAAACGTATGACGAATCAAAAGGAGGAATAACTAGTTATGGCAAAGACGGAATTGTATGTCGTGCGTCACGGAAAAACAATGTTTAACACATTGCAGCGGGTGCAAGGCTGGTGTGACACACCATTGACTCGAACCGGTGAACAAGGCATCCACTATTTAGGCCTTGGGTTACGCGATGTGGATTTTGTAGAAGCAGTATCCAGTGACAGCGGTCGCGCGATTGAAACCATGCGTCTGATACTGGGTGAACATGTCAGAGGACCGGAGATCCCTTATCACATCGACAAACGGATTCGTGAATGGTGCTTTGGCTCACTTGAAGGGGCCTATGATGCAGAAATGTGGGGCGTTCTGCCGCGGATTCTTGATTTTCCTGATTATGATGAGATGATTGCTAATCATGTCACGTTTGAGGCGATCGCCAATGCGATCTACCACGCCGATACAGCCAATTGGGCGGAAACCTTTGATGTTTTGACCGAACGTGTCAAAACAGGGTTTGAAGATATCGCCTATCGCGTTGAGAAAAAAGGCGGCGGCAATGCGTTAGTTGTGTCTCACGGCTTAACGATCGCTTTTCTTTTGCATCTGATCAATGATGAGAACAATGTTCGTATGGATATTGAAAATGGTTCGGTCACTCGACTGATCTACGAAGACGGCAGCTTTACCATCGCCGAAGTTGGTAACACAGAATACATCAAAAAAGGCTTAGCGCTCTCTCAAGAGCTTTTGTCCTAAGAGAAACCTCTGACGGCTAATCAATTTCTTCAAGAAAGGAGCAGTTTTTGTTTTAAAAACTGCCCTCTTTTTTTAGGAAAAAGATTGGTATTCGAATCAGGAAACGGTATACTAAGAGTTGTATTTTGTCATAGAAAGGACTGGACCAATGTTTTTTACAAATTTTATAAAAGCGATTTTATTTGGGATCATTGAAGGGATCACGGAATGGCTGCCAATTAGCAGCACTGGTCACTTGATTCTTGCCGACGAATTTATCGGTTTGAATGTTACCCCCGAATTTATGACGATGTTCAATGTTGTCATTCAATTGGGCGCGATACTAGCGGTCGTCTACTTATATTTCCATAAACTGAACCCTTTTTCCCCACAAAAAAATGAAATAGAGAAAAAAGATACGTGGACGTTATGGTTTAAAGTTATTGTTGCGGTCTTGCCATCGGTTATTATCGGATTGCCGTTAGATGATTGGTTAGATGCGCACTTCTACAACTTTTTCTCCGTTTCGATCGTCTTGATCGTTTATGGGATCGGCTTTATCGTAGTTGAAAAACGAAACAAGAATAAAGCACCGAAATGTACCGATTTGAACAAATTCACCTACAAAGCGGCCTTGATTGTCGGCATGTTCCAGGTATTGGCATTGATCCCAGGAACTTCTCGTTCTGGTGCTACTATCTTAGGTGCTATCATGATCGGCGCTTCTCGTTATGTTGCTGCTGAATTTTCATTTTTCTTAGGTATTCCAACCATGTTTGGTGCCAGTGCCTTGAAAATCTTCAAGTTTTTGAAAGATGGCAATGCCTTTGATTTACAAGGAACCGTCATCTTATTAACAGGAACCATCGTCTCATTCATCGTTTCGATCATCGCGATCCGTTTCTTGATGAACTACATCAAGCGTAACGATTTTACCGTATTTGGATGGTATCGTATCGTTTTAGGAATCATTTTGATCGGCTATTGGCTGATCCAATTATAAGCAAAAAGAGCAACTCTTGTGGCACTTACCTGCCCAAGAGTTGCTCTTTTTTTGTTTGAAAGGTCTCTAGTTCCTCACGTGTTTTTGATTACCATACCGTCAATAATATCCACCGCACTTTCGGTGTCGTTGATAATTGATTCAAAACGATCATAAACATCTTTCCATTTAATGATTTCAAGAACGTCCGTTTCGTCTGTGAATAACGCTTTTTTCATTTTTGAATACAAACGGTCTGCTTCTGATTCAATCGTATTCACATCATTAATCATTTGACGCAATGTTTTTGAATTTTTGAACTTAGGAAATTCTTTTAAGGCCGTTTCAACGCCTTGTGTCGCTTGAACGATCATTCCAGCAAATAAGTTGGTTTCAGGGCGGATCTTCGTAATGACCAAATTCTCAAATAAATAAGTCAGTCCCATAATGCCATCCAAAATATCATCTAGACGCTCTGAAATGACTAGGATGTCCTCGCGATCGATAGGGGTGATAAATGAATCATATAACTCATTGGTTAGCTCAGCGATCACTTTATCCCCTTCTTTTTCCAAAGCATGAATCTCAGCTGCTGCTTCGGTCAATGCTCGTTCAGAATAATCGTTGATCAAAAGCGAAAAACGTTTGGCAGCTAAATGGCCGTTCGTCGCCAACTGCTCCATTGCTGCAAAATAATCGAATCCTTTTTTTCGTGCCATTACTTTCTCTCCTCACAAAATTAGCAATAAAATTTTCACCATTAGAAACGCAATCAATCCACAGCCAGGAAAGGTTAAAATCCAAGCATAGATCATTTCTTTTACAATGCGCCAATCAACGCTAGAAAAACGCCGAGACGCTCCAACGCCCATGATAGCGGTCGTTTTCGTGTGCGTTGTTGAAACTGGGATACCAAATACGGAAGACAAGAACAAACAGATTGCTGCAGTAACATCTGCAGAAAAGCCTTGGTATTTTTCCAGTTTTACCATATCCATCCCCACTGATTTAATGATCTTCATCCCACCGACCGATGTACCGATCCCCATGGTCAAGGAACAAAGAACCATCACCCACAGTGGGATGGCAAAGCCATTGCCGGTCTTTTCAGCAAGATTGTTGTAAAAAAGGCCTAACATGAACACACCCATGAATTTTTGTCCATCTTGGGCACCATGCAAGAAGGCATTGGCACCAGCCGCAATGGCTTGACCAACTGTAAAAATTTTGTTGGCTTTTCGCCGTTGGGTATCGCGAAAGAGCCATACGATCAGTTTCGTGATCAGAAAGCCGCCAATGAAGCCCATCAACGTAGAAACGACAAGACCGATCAAAACTTTCAGCCACTCCTCGCCATTGACTGCATGTAACCCACCAAGGGCCATGGCTGCACCAGTCAGTCCTGCGATCAACGCGTGGGATTCACTGGTTGGGATCCCAAAATACCAAGCTGCGACCGTCCAAACAACAATTGAAAATAAGGCAGCGGCTAATGCGATCTGTGAGACCCGAAAACTCCCGCCTGAATCAAAAGTCACAATGTTGCTGATGGTTTCTGCAACTTGCGCATTAAAATACGTCATCACTAGCACACCTAAGAAATTCATCACGACAGCCATGCCAATGGCGATATTCGGGCGTAAGACTCTCGTGGAGACAGCGGTTGCAATAGCATTCGGCGCATCCGTCCACCCGTTGACGAAAATCACCCCTAATGACAAGACAATCGTTAGAAACAAAGCGATATTCACATAGATTCCCCCATTTAAAAATTCCGAAGTAATCATAGCATAGAAAGCTCTTTCTGTGTAAACTTTTTATAACTATTCAGTAAAAAATGTGCAAAGAAGCATTTTTTAAAACCATAAAGCAAAAAATAGCACGGTCAAAAAACAAATTTTTGTGTTAAGTAAAATTTCTTTACAACTTTTATTGCAATCACTCTTGGCATTAGGTATAATGACTAGTGTTGATTTATACGTTTTCTAAACGTAATTGAACTTTTTTTTCGGAGGTGAAATACATGCCAAACATTGAATCTGCAATCAAACGTGTTCGCACAAGCGAAGCGGCTAATGCTAAGAATTCATCTCAAGTAAGCACAATGCGTACAGCAATCAAAAAATTTGATCAAGCTGTTGAAGCTGGTGCTGATAACGTAGATGCGTTATATAAAGATGCTGTTAAAGCAATCGATATGGCTGAGACTAAAGGATTGATCCACAAGAACAAAGCTAGTCGCGACAAATCTCGTTTAAGTAAAAAAATTGCAAAATAAGCAAATTAAGAAAGGCGCAGCAATCATCGATTGCTGCGCCTTTCTTTTTGACTTACTGTTTGCCATGTTTTAAAACAAATAGCTGGAACAAATACTCTTTGTCCATCTGACCACTTTTCACTAAGTAATCATTTTCGATCAATTCACTATATAGTGCCGCTAATTGCTTTTCTCCAAACCCCCGAGCTTGCTGCATCGCTAACTTCACTCGGTACGGATGAATCCCCAACGTTTCTGCGATATTGGCTTGCTGGTAGCCAATTTTCATCAAAATCGCCGCCTGTAACAGCAGACGGACTTGGCTGATCAAGATAGCATTGATCTTGATCGTCTCTTCCCCTTGCAATAATAGATCGTCATACAAGCGCAACGCATCCGATACGTTCCCCTTTAAGACATCGCTGGTTAATTCAAAGACATTGTGTTCCAACGTCTTAGGGATCAACTGCAAGACGATCTCTTTCGTAATTTTATTGCCATTTCCTGCATACAGCCGTAGTTTCTGTAACTCCTGCATCGCTTTTGATAGGTGCAGATCCGTTAACCGTAAAAACAAATCAAACGCCTCTCGGCTCATTTCGATGCCATCATTGGCCAACGACTGTTGGAGATACTGACGCACGTCGGCTTCTTTCATAGGTGCGACATCAATCACAACTGCGGCTTTCTTCAACTGCTTAGTAATTTTTTTCCGTTCATCTAATTTATCGACATCTGCAAAAATCACCATTACCGATGATTCCAATGGGTCTTTGATATAATTCAAAAAATCATCTAGGTCATGCTCAGGTGCATTGCTCTTTTTTTCAGCCGTTAAGAAAAATGGCCGCTCAACGAACAGTAATCGCTGATCGCCAAAAAAAGGCAACGATTGGGCTTCTTGGATCACCATATCAAGGGGATCTTTCTCCATGTCAAAGGAAGCAAAATTCAGATCATCTTTCCCAACGGAAAAACGCTCCAAAAAGGCCGTGCGAACTTGCTCTTGTAAAAACATTTCACTGCCGATGACCAGATAAATCGATTGCAACTCCTTGGTTCGAATTGCTTGCAACGCTTTTTGTAATTCCATCGTTCCCCCCGCTTTCATTCTTATCCTACCATTAGTCAATCGGATAGTCTAGCAGCGTTTTTATCAAAAATGATTGTTGTTTTTCAGACCAAATAAATTGGATCATGCCCTGCTGATCGGTTCGCAAAACGGTCTGATTTGCCAATGTTTCAAGCACCTCTTCATGAGGATGCCCGTACCGATTGTTCCGTCCACTTGAAACGATCCCGAATTGGGGATCGATTGCCGCAACAAACTCAGGTGCCGTCGAGGTTCGACTGCCATGATGCCCTAGTTTCAATACATCAACTTTTAAATTCGGATAATCATGAATCAACTTTTTTTCCCCTGCTTGTTCGAGATCGCCAGTAAACAAAAATGTTTTATCCCCTACCTTGGTTTTAATCACCATCGAATCTTCGTTTTGTCCTGCACCTGATTCTGGTGCCAATACTTGCAACTGAAGGAAATCACCCACCACTTGGCCAACCGTCGTCCAAACAACGCTTGTCTGCTTAGGCAGTTCGTTTAAAAGCTTGGCGATGCGGTGATCTTGTTCACTTCCTGGTACAAGATATAACGTTTCAACAGGGATCGCCTTCATCAATGCTAGCGCATCTCCCATATGGTCCGTGTCCCCATGAGTTAGAAACAAACCAGTAATCTTCCTGACTCCTTCCCCTTTCAAAAAAGGAATCAATGTAGATTCCGCGGCAGCTTGTCGTTTGCGCTCTTGCCAGTTTTCTTTCGGAAAAGATAGAGAACCTCCAGTATCGATCACATAAACTTCGCGATTTTTTTCTGCCTGTAAAACGATACTATCGCCTTGACCAACGTCGACATAACTAATGGTGGGTAAAACGCGATTCTGTTGAAAGACCATTGGTACAACAAGCGAAAAACAGATCACCAGCAGCCACCGTTTCTTTTGGTAACAGAGCAGGCCAAGCAAACAACAACTAGCTGCCAATCCTGCAGGAAGGGCACCCACCGTTATCGATACGCCTCCTACAGCGCCCACGACAACTTCCATAAGTAATAAAAGCTCTTCAAAAAGCGCAATCAGCCCACTGATGGTTGGGAAAAGCGTCCCAGCAATGAACATTAAGAAACAGGCTGGCAGCAAAACCAATTGAAAAAACGGTAAAAAGACAAACGTCAAAAAGCCCCCAAATAATGGAAATTCATAAAAGAGCGAGACAATGACAGGCGCAGCCAACACCGTGAGGAACTGACTGCGCCAAAACCACGCCAATTTGATCGGTCGCTGCATCATTATCAGGAAGGTCATCAAAAGACTTAGTTGCCCCGATGTTTGAAGCAATACTTTGGGATCAACGAATAAAAGAGCCGTTAAGACGATCCCATAATG
Source organism: Enterococcus sp. DIV1279b (assembly GCF_050531515.1). Taxonomy (NCBI): domain Bacteria; kingdom Bacillati; phylum Bacillota; class Bacilli; order Lactobacillales; family Enterococcaceae; genus Enterococcus; species Enterococcus sp. DIV1279b. Next base: position 1,999,280 of record NZ_CP172891.1, read on the forward strand.
ATCACTTGCCGATAGCCGTTGTTGATAAAGAGTGGTCACTTGAGTAACCCACAATGCCAAGACAGCACGCCAGACACTAATGCCGCCGCCACAAATCCCAATTACGACCAATAAAAAGACCCCCATTGGCAACAGCATTTCTTTTTGCGTAAACCCCAATCGGCAGAAGCATCCGCGAAACCACTTGAAAAATAAGACGACATGCATTCCTGAGATCGTAAAGAAATGCAATAAGCCACTAGCACGATACATTTGACGTACTTCTTGAAAGTCATGGTCTTTAAAACCAAAGAGCAACGCATTGATATAGGCTGCTGAGCGTTCAGGAAAGATTCGTTGCACAGAAGAAATAACCTCTGCTCGAACTTTTGCAAGCGAAAAGTCTGAGTCTGCTGCTTCCATTCCTACAACTTGCTCGATATGGACTGTGCCAATAATTGATCGACTGGCTAGATAGGCAGAATAGTCAAACCCGTGTCGGTTTCGTGGTTTTTCAGGAAGAGAAAAAAATCCTTTCACCAGCAGCTTTCTTCCCCAAACGGATCGATCCTGCCATTGCTGTTTTTCAGTCTCTGAAGAAATCGTGTAACGGCCAATCACTTTACCTGCGGAAGATTTTGCTTCAAACGTAAGCAGATCGCCATTGATTTTGATCGTGTCTGGCAACACATTGACTACCCCTTGATACTCACCTTCTTGTATGTTTCCAGTCCGAGAAAGACAGACGCGGACACTTAACAGCAACAGTCCGACAAAACAAATCATGCACAAAAATGCTTGTCGTCTTAAGACAAGCATCACGAAATAATAAAGTGCAATGAGTCCCAGTAAGATGGACTGCACATAGTAAGCAGTCACCGAACAAGCAAAAACAATACTAAGAAATAAAAATGAATCAGTTCTCTTTTGTTGGTTGTGCATCATTCAGCACACCAAATGAAAGTTTTTCAAAATACACCGGATCAAGTTCAACTTGGTGGACGGAAGCACCTACTTGTTGAATCAATTCCATTGCATACTGATTGTTACGATAGTCATTCAAATAATGGATCGTTTTGACTCCTGCTTGCAAAATTGCTTTCGTACAGGGAAGGCAAGGGAAATGCGTCACATAGATTTCCGCATTGTCTGTTGACACCCCTAATTTTGCACATTGCAATAAGGCATTCATTTCTGCATGAATCGTCCGAATACAATGGTCATCGACAACATAACAGCCATCGTCGATGCAGTGTACATCGCCACTGACTGACCCATTGTAGCCTCCAGCGATGATTCGGCGATCTTTGACTAATGTAGCGCCGACTTCAAGTCGGGAACACGTACTGCGTAAAGAAAGTAAAACAGCTTGCGCCATAAAATACTGGTCCCAAGGGATTCTCGTATTGCTCATTCATTTGCTCCTTTGCGATTGATTAGTTCTATTCTAATCGAATTTCTTGAATTTTCAACCGTCATTTCTTAGTATTTCTTACTTTTATTTGGTTCAGTCCGTCACTGTAATCATCTCTTTCAAGGACTCAAAGGTCTTCTCTCCGATGCCTGTGATCTTTTTTAGGTCATCAATCTGTTTAAAAAAGCCATATTCTTCGCGGTAAGCGATGATTGCTTCTGCTTTTTTGGCACCCACACCTGGCAGTTCTTGCAGTTGCTGCGCATTGGCTTGATTCAGATTGATTTGTGTCACTGCTGTCTGGCTGCCACCTACTCCTGAAGCATTCATCTCCGTAAACGCTTGATCCTCTTTATGCGGGACGATCACCATCTGTTGATCTTGCAGCACCTGTGCTAAGTTTATGGCTGTTTCTAACGCCTCTTCTGTCAGACCACCTGCTTGTTCGATCAATTCATACATCCGCGCACCTGATTTTAAACGATAAATGCCCGGTTGGTGCACTTCTCCTTTGACATCGATAACTATCTCATACCCTTCATCGTGAAGACCATCTTCTTGAAGGGTTCCACCTTCCTCCATTTCAGACGATTGGCCTGCTGCATCTGCCATTGATTGCCAGTTTGTTTCTTTGTTTTGCGAGAACGGTACAAACCAGATGATCAGCAAAACCATCAAAACAGCACCACCAACTGCAAATCGCCAATAGTCTTTGAGCAGCTTCCATTGATCCATTTTCACCACCTCATAGATGAAATACGCAAAAAATAGAAAACGACAGAAAAAAGTCAACACTTTCCACGTGTCGACTTTTTCACTAGCTAAGAAGTAATCGTATATATACAGGTAACTTTCTGTTGGCTCCCCACATCCTCTATTTTCTCGCTGACTTTTCTAAAACCTTTCATCTGACTGATTTCATAGCCACATGTTCGTGGCAACTCCACCGTTAAGCGAACGGTACGATCAGTCTTTTCCCAGCTTAAAGTTACTAATCCAAACGTACTTTGTAAGGAGCCTTTGACATGAGCTACAGGTACATCGAAGGCTGGTTGTATCAGTATCCCAGCGCTTGTCATCTGAATGCCTAATAAATGACGGACAAACCAATACCCATAAGAAGCAAACATGGCATGATTCAACGAACCCTCGTAAGTGGCTGAATGTTGCGGCGTTGGAAAATGTTCCATCAAAGTGCCGTTTCCGCTTGCCAGCATTGCTGCATAACTAGGTGCAGATTTCCTCGTTAACCAATTAAAAATAATATCATTATAGCCAGCTTCAGCCAGCAACTGATAACTCCATGCCATCCCGAAGATGCCGAAAGAGAAAATCCCCTCTTGCTGCTTGATCCGTTGTACTAATTTTGGCAAGATTTGTTTTTTCTCACTGAGTCCTGTTTTCATTGCAAAGATCATGCTAGACAAGGTGCCCGCACCGTATTGCTCATTTCCTTTAGAAAACTGCTGTTTGATTTGCTGTGTCGTGTACTGGATCGCTGCTGTCACTCGCTGACAATAGTCCTCGTTACCAATGATACTCAAGTCGATCAATTCTTGGTAACGCTGTAGTAAATGCAGATACATGCAGGCAGAGCAAAAGGACTGATCTGGCGAAGTAATGACCCCGTTTCGCTGAGTTTCATCAATTGCTCCCCAATCACCGAGGCAGCACTGGGCGATATAATCAAAATCAAAAGCGAGTAAATAGTTGAGATGCCGTTCCAACTGTGGACGCAGCTTGGCAACCGCTGCTTGTTTCCCATAGGTCTTGACCAATGCCAAAGCAAGCTCTGGAACTACCAATTGCCACCCTAACGCACCACCACCATTTGATGGACCATTTGTCATGATTCCTACAAATGGCGCAGTTGCAGTCATTGCACCATCCGGTCGTTGGTCGTTGGCAAAATCCCACAACACTTTTTCCAACAACGGCTCAATCGCCAGATCTGCCATCTGTGTTGGCAATAAAGCGACGATGTCTCCGCCATATCCGAACCGCTCACGGGTGCAGTCCTCAAAATACGAGTGGATGTTGTTCAACCGCGTGGCTTGGCCAACCGCCCATAACTCATTTAAGAAGGGATCGGAGGTTTCAAGGGTTACCAACGATTTCACATCCGTATGCAGGCGATAGGCTTTGATTGCGCCTACATTCGCTTGAAGGTTGTTAGCAGGTTTCGTCTCGATCAACGCATAGCGAAAGGAATGATACGTGTAGCGGTTTTCAAAAACGAACGTCCTCGCTGCCGTTTTCTCAATGATGTCTCGTTGAACGATGGGATCATCTGGCTGCTTCCCTTCATAGGGATCGTATATGCCATAATTTCCACTGATCGTAGACGTATAATCTGGGTTGCCTTGCTCATCTAATGTTTCTGCATAGCTGATTCTGATCTGACCAATGAAATCTTTCTCAAGTGTACAAGCAAATTGACCGCTGATGATTTGACCGAAGTCAATAAGCAGTCCCGCTGCAGTTTCGGTCATTTTTTGGGGAACGATCGATTGTGTGCGCTTGATTTTAGGAATAAAGCTTGGCTTAAAACGTCCCGCGGGACCAGCAATTTGTACCGTTTTTCCTTCTGGACGAGGATCAGGTACATCGGTAACGATTTCTCCTATATAAAGATTGTTTTGCAAATAAGGCCCAAAACTACTTTGCCACTGATTGTCTGAGTAAATGTAGCGATTCTCTCCTCCGTCATTTAACTGAAGCTCCCCCCAGAAACAGGGTTTACCGATCGCTAGTTGTTTGCGGATGTTATACCGACCTAAAATCTCAATCGGAGCAGGGTTGTACCAGCCATTCGCAAGTTCAACTTCGATCCGATTGTCTCCCTCCTGTAAAAAATCAGTTAACTCATAAGTATCATAGTAGACGACTCGATCATAGTTCGTTACATCACTGTTTAAATAAACATCTGATACCGTTTTTCCATTAACAGACAAGCGATAAAAACCAAGCCCGCAGCAATCGATCACTGCATAGGAAGGACACTTTTCCAGTGTGAAGGAGCGGGACAAGCAGCTATTTTTCTCTTCTGAAAAATAAAACCGTTCTTTTTTAATTGGATCATCTAAGCGAGTGATCCACTTGCCCATGGTTTCTTTAGGTTGCTCACGCTTTTCTATCGTGAAAAACACACTGCTGTAAATGGTGACATCGTTGCCTGCTCCTGCTGTCAATTTGACTTGATATTTTTTTCGCTGTGGATGCTGTGGTAAATGGACCGCCATTTTATTCTCAGAAGCGGCTATGTTGGAAACGTCATACACTGCTTGCTGCTGTTCATTGAAGAGTTGCAATCGATAGCCTTGGTGATTGGTCATTGACCATTCAATAAGGATCGGATCATTTAAATCCACTGTTAATGGCTTTGTCTTCCCGTTGATGGTTATCGTTTCTTTCATAAGCTGCTCCTTTCGTGGGTTATTGTGCTTCTTCAATACAGATCTGCTTATCAGCAACTTTGATAAATGGCAACCAAATCATCGTTGCGATCACGATCAAGACGATTTGTAACAATGCGCCCATGATACTACCAGTGACAAAATAGCCGCTAATGATCGGCGGAGTCGTCCAAGGAATTTGTGCAAGCCCTGTTGGGATCGGGACTAACCCGAAATAAAAGGCAAAGTAAGCGACGATCGTTGTAACGGCATTCGCAAAAACAAAGGGAATGAGAAAACTGAAATTCAACATTAACGGTATCCCGAACAACGCTGGTTCACCGATATTGAAAATATAAGGAACACTAGCAATTTTTCCAACCTCTTTGTACTGTTTGCTTTTTGCTACGATCAAAATAGCAATGATCGCACCGACGACCCCAATCGAGGCAAAATGATTCCGAAAGCTCATACTGATAATATTCGTTGGAATCTCTCCCGCCACTGATGCCACACGATTTTGATCTTCAAGGACTTGATGGATTGGGTCCATCACTGCTTGAATGATCGAAGTTCCATGAAGGCCAAAAAACCACAAGAATTGCTCGAAAATTTTCACAACGACCATTCCAACTAGGGAGCCACCTAACATAGTTAATGGAATCCCAAGGGTCCCATTGATCAACGTCATGGCATCACTGTTAAATAAGGCTTCGATGATGAGTCGGATGACCCAAATCGTCGTGATGACAAGAAAAGATGGAATCACCGATTCGAATGGACCAGAAACAGCTGGTGGTACCGCTGCTGGCATTTTGATTTTGATTCCTTTGCCCTCAATTTTTTTATAAAGAACTGTACTAAAAATACCGACAATAATCGCTAAAAACATCGATTGCGCGCTAACGCGGGTGATATCTAAAAAAGTCCCTGCTTCCATTGCATCCAACGGTGTTAATAGTAAAAAGGAAACAAAAGCAGTTAAGACACATTGCAAAACATTTGTTTCAAGTTTTTCTGCCAGTGATTTTGCGAGGGAAATGACAACTAGCAAACCACCGATTGCGAGTGTGGCATTGTTGACATAGAGCAATTTCTCTTGCCAGACACTAGCATCTTCTGTTCGCAACACAATAGTAATAAAATCGGTCACTTGTTGGATCGGAAAAAAAGCAATAATCAAAAAGATCGACGCAATAAAGGTGAATGGCATGTAAGCTAACATTGCATCCCTAACTGAAGTAATATAAATATTCCCATTGACTTTACTTGCAAATGGACCAAGGGTACTTTGGATCTTATCCCCTAATGATGGTTTGTCGTGGTTCATGGTGATTCCCCATTTCTTTCGAATTTGCTGGTACTATTGACTATTATTATCATCCGGATTATGATAATTGATAACGCTACCATACAAGTATTATATACTATCTCTACCTGTCTTCAATGACGATACTCTACTATTTCATTGACTATTTTTTACCTAAGGAGAAAGCGATGGATAAACAAAACATTCTGCAGCAGTTACAACAATTGACGACTACTGAAGAAATAGCCCTTAAAAAGACGCAAACCCTTCCATACAATTATGAGGATTTCAAGAAAGTCTACACTGAGAAAAATGAGCCAATTTACCAATATACCTTCGAAAAACACCTTTCTCGTCTCATACGAAAACGACCGCAGGATAGCGGATTTCTTAAGACAAGCCAGCTCTTGATTTTAAAACATGCACGCTTTTCTTCTACGCCACTACATCAGCATGATTTTATCGAAATGAATTATGTTTTTTCTGGAACAGTCACGATCATGATCAATGAGAAAAAAGTGATCCTAAAGGCAGGTGACTTTTGCTTACTAGATACTGGGGTGATCCACCAAATTATCGAAACAAATCAAGACGACATTGTTATTAACTTTTTGATCAGCAAAGAGTACTTTTCCACCCAGATGCTCAGTCGGTTGGCCTCCAATAGCATGATCGCCGATTTTGCCATCAATGCGTTATCTGAAAGCCAAAAGCACAATCAATACTTAGTGTTTGAAACGAGTAACAACGACTATTTGATTGATGCGATTTTCGGGGTCTTGGCCCAGTTCTTCAATCCCTCCTTCGGTTCTCATGAGGTCATCCATTCCTATATGATCATTATTTTTTCCGAACTTGTTCGTAATTTCCAAGAAAAACAACGGATCGAGTCGCAAAACAGTGACCAATTGTACCTCGGAGAAGTGTTGGACTATCTGGAGAAACATTTCGCTACTTGCACACTAGCTTCGGTTGCGGAGACATTTGGATACAACCCGAGCTATTTGAGTCGCCGTATCAGTCAGCAGCTTGGTGGATCCTTTGTGACGATCCTTCAAGAATTAAAACTCAATCAAGCCAGTTTATTGTTGAGAAACTCTTCCCTACCTGTGGAACAAATCGCACACCAAGTCGGCTATAAAAATGTCTCATTCTTCTATAAGCTGTTTCAAAAGAAGTATCAGTGCTCTCCTCATGCCTACCGTCAAAACTAAACAATACTGCTGCTCACCATTTTATCGACAAAAAAACACTGCTCACTTGATGCTGCTAACGCAGCAATCTCAAATGAGCAGTGTTTTTTAACTAATCAGTTTCAAGCAATTCAGGAATTTACGACGCCGATTCTCGGTGATACAACGTTGTATAATATGGCTGTTCGCTGGTATCGATCGCAATACCGATCCCGAGAAATTGATACTCATCATTTAGAATCGTTGCCCGATGTCCCTCTGAATTCATTAAACCTTGATGGGCGTAAATACTGCTGGCTTGGCCAAATGCCAAATTTTCCCCTGCAGCAGTGAAGCTGATCCCGTCTTCTTGCATCCGATCAAATGGAGTTGATCCATCTAATCCGATATGGTCAAAGTATCGATGTTCTGCCATATCTTGGCTATGCTTCACGGCAGTCTCACTGGTTGCTTCGCTGAAACCAAGGGGTGACAAACCAAATTTCACTCGGGTGGCATTCGTTAATTCAAATAACTGTGTTCGTAAACCGCTTAAAATGGCGGCTTGATTTTGGCGAAAATCATTCGCATGGCGTGTTTCTAGGGAGCGATTGATGATTTGGATCGCAGTCACTGTATCTTCGGCATGAACATCATAGAAAAAAGTAATCAATTGATCGTCTTGCAAGAACAGATCATAGTCGGCATCCGAATCGATGCGATACCGTCGTGATCCTCGTTGTAGACTTTCTTGACGCGTCCCCATCTGATTACGAACGCTTGCTTTTGAAGATCCGATACCTAGCGTGTCATCGATAAGAATCGTATCTTGATTCGTATAGATCCCTTGCGCAATATCATGTTCATCGTACATCACCATCATGAAGTTACGAAAATCATCGTGATAGGAAGTCCAGTTCAGTCCATACCGATTCGCTGATTCATTGATCGCTTCCCCAAAGGTTTCTTCGATCACTTGTCGTGATTCATTATATAAATATGTCTGGGCAGGCGTTTCTGCCGCTGGCCTTGCTGAAGTGTCTTGTGAAAGAGAAAATTGGGACGAGAGAGATTGAGTGATCTCGTTGAGTCGGGCATCACGAAATGCCAAGCGCCCGTCTTGCCATGTGATCATCTGGCTTGCAAAATAAAGAAGCCCGATGAGAAAAATGCTTTTGATCAAGAATTTTATTTTTTTCATATGACACCTCCGTCAATGAATCTTTATGTGTTAGCTTTAGCGCGATCGTTTATCCATTCTCATTCATCCCTAGATTGGATCGCTGATGCACCCTTCCTGTCTTTTCTAAAGACTATCATTCCTGTGGGAAGTTGACCAGCTGCATCATGAAATTTCTTAGATGATCTAGGTCTTTTTAAGCTCCTGTTAAGAAACTTTTTTTACTCACGAAAACTTTGCAGCGCCATCGAACGCTCCATCAAGGGATTGGCGATTTTAGCTAATGTATGTCGATCGTATTCTTCTGGTCGCTTGATAGTGAGGTAAAGAATAAACTGTGGATCATCCGTTGGGTAGATGGAGACCGCCGAATAAATATAATCAAACTCTCCCGTCATGTAGCCTTGACCATTCTCATTGGCGATCTGAGCAGTCCCAGTTTTGACAGAAATCTCATGGTTCGTCAGTTGGTATACATCATAAGCGGTGCCATAACGTTCATCCGTCACTACATCGGTCATGTATTCTAAAACAGCATCAGCTGCTGCTTGTGAAATAGGCTGGGAAACGACTTCTGGAAAAACTTGGGTCTCTTCCCCTACTCGCCGAATCAACTGCGGACGTATCATCTCGCCACCATTGGCAAATGCACTAAATAGCTGCATCATCTGCATCTGATTGACGCCGATCGCATGGCCATAGGAACTCATGGCATAATCCACCCGATTTCTTGAAGGTAAGATCCCAGGCACTTCCCCAGGAAGCTCACTTCCTGTAACTTTCCCTAGTCCAAAATCAGTTAAATACTGTGCCCAATTATCAAAACCGATCCGTTGCTGAAGTCGAACCATCCCAGTGTTGCTTGACCAAGCTAACGCTTGCCGCATCGTCAACTCACCATTTGCTCCTGAGTCGTGGTCATTAATGACTCGATCTTCAATCTGCATACTCACAGGATTGTAGCGTTCCGTCGGATCAAAAACACCTTCATCAATAGCTGCCGCAACGGTTGCCAGCTTCAAGGTCGAACCAGGCTCATACATCTCTTCCGTAAAAAGATTACGCCAAATAAAGTGTTCATCCGCAATTCCTTCTTGGGTCTCTGGATGAAAACTAGGTCTTTGAGCCATCGTTAAAATCTCCCCAGTTTTCGCATCCATCAATAAAGCCGTTAGATTTTCTGGTCGTGTTTGTTCCATAACTTCATCCATCACTGATTCAGTGAATAACTGCAGATGAGCATCTAATGTCGTCCAAACATCATTCCCATCTACTCCTTCTTCTACGGTTTGATTGGTTGCGGGAACAGGATTCCCTGAAGCATTGACTTGAAAGGACTCTCGCCCATTTTGATTCTTCAAAAAGTCGTTGAGTACATATTCTAATCCAGAAACTCCGACTCGGATCTCTTCATCATCTGACGTTGTCCCTATCAAATGTGAAGAAAAGATACCATTCGGATAACTGCGACTTGAACGAGCATCGAAATAGATACCATTGATTCCAGCTGCATCAAACGCCGCTTCGATTTGATTTCGAGTAGTCACACTTAGACCACTGCCAACATTGCCAAATTCCACTTGAAAGACAGGCGGATCTGTTTGATTCGCACCATCTGACAAGATTGACAAAACTTGCTCGTTAGAAATAGGTAAATACTCCGAAAGAATCGCTGCGGTCTCTTCAAAGCGCGCTCTGTCTAGATACATGGGTCGTCCATTATCAATGTAATCTTCAGAAAGAACCGCTCGAACAGTATAGGAAAGAATATCTTGTGCGATCACTGTCCCCTGCCGATCAAAAATCGCCCCTCGACTTGTTTCGATCGATCTTGAACTATAATACAAATTTTCTATTCTTTCAGACAAAGAGACGCCAGCAATCACGCCGACTTGAACAATGTAAATCAAACGTGCAGAAAACCCCATAAAAAGCGCAAGACTGATTATGTATAACCAATGACCGACTAGCTTACGATTTTTCTTTGCTTTTTTCTTTCTGACCATATGATAGTCATACATTGCCAAAGCGCTCCTTTCGATTGAATATACCTCTATAGTATTGGGTATTTGTGATGATCTTGTGAGGGAAAGAACAATTATTTTTCAAAGAGTCATTTTCCTATTAAATCAGCGATTATGCTGTGATATACTTTAAAAAATATAAATTATTTTTAAGGATGTGAATAAATTTGCAAAAAATATTGATCGTTGATGATGATACTCATATGCGTGCCTTAGTGAAAACTTATGCGGAGATCGAAGGGTATCTATGTTTTGAGGCAGCGGATGGAAAAGAAACTTTGGAAAAATTAACCAATCATTCATTCGATTTGATCCTCCTAGATGTCATGATGCCGGGAAAAGATGGCTTTCAGACGCTTTCGGAAATCAGAGGCAGCTGTAACACGCCAGTCATTATGATTACCGCTCGAAAGGAAGAGTATGACAAACTCTTTGGCTTCAATCTCGGTGCCGATGATTATATTGCCAAGCCATTTAGCCCTAAAGAGCTGATGGCTCGCATCAAAGCTGTGTTGAAACGAAGCAGTCAGTTTCAGTTCGAAAAGATCGTTTTTGGTGATCTCGAAGTCAATGTTTTTTCTCATACTGTAACGATCAATGGGAATCCTCTGCCGCTTACGCCAAAAGAATTCGATCTGCTGGTCTATTTGACGAAAAATAATCATATCGCTTTGAGCCGAGAATCAATTTTAGAAGGTGTCTGGGGCTTTGATTATTTCGGAGATACCAGAACAGTGGATACACACATCAAGTCCTTGCGAGAGCGTCTAGGGGATTACCGAGAGTTGATCCAAACGGTTTGGGGAGTTGGGTATAAATTTGATTATGAAGACTAGTCGATTAGGTTTTACTTACATCAAAAGTAAATTACTCGTGCGGCTTTGGTCCGCCAATATGCTGCTGGTCATCATTGGCATCGCTTTTTTGTGGACTGTTCAAATTTTGCTCTTTGAACCAAATTATATCAATGTAACGAAAGAATCACTTTTAGAAACAGTTCAGGAAACAGCTGCCGCTATTGAAGAAATGGCAGTAGATCCAGATGATTTACCAGAAGAGCCATTACTTTTCCTCAGTAAAACGATCGTTGGGACTCTTTTCTTAGTCGACGAGGATGGCGAAATTCTGGCGGCATTTAACAATGGACAACAATTAAACATAGATGGGTTGAGCAACGAATACAACTGGTTGTTATCTCACGCACCAACTGTCCTTGATGGTGAGAGCCTGAGTGCTGTAGAAGACTTTGAAAAGTCTTCTGCCATTCTTATTGGCGTTCCTACCACTCTTTTCCAACGCCCAGCTGCCCTTTTGCTCTCCAATACGATCACTCAAATCGAAGCGCTTCAAAGCTTGAATCGACAGCAACTCTTTCTATTCACCATCATATTAACTATTTTTGCGTCAACGATCTCCTTTTTTTTAGCACAGCATTTTATTCGCCCAATCAAAACCATCAAAGAAGCCATCATCCGCTTAACCAACGGCGAGCTTTATTCCGTACCCAAACTTAAGCGTAGTGATGAATTAGGTACACTTTCTGAATCGGTTGCGGACTTAAGCACAGAACTTCAGCGAGTAGACGTCTTGCGAAAAGAAGTCATTGCCAATGTTTCTCATGAACTACGCTCCCCCCTCGCGTTGATCACTGGCTATGGGGAGATGGTACGTGATGTATCTGGAAACGACGAACGTCTTCGAAAAGAACATATGGACCTAATTATCAGCGAAGCCCACCGTATGAGTGCTATGGTCGATGACATCATGGATTTCTCTATCATGCAAGCTGGCTACACACAACTTAAAAATGAAATCTGGAATACATACGAGGTGGTTTCCTCCGTCGTTGCTTACGCAAGAGGGATCGCCAATCAATATGACATCACTGTCGATTTTGAAGCAGATCGTACGAATGGAAATGCTCTTTTTGATCGCATCAAAATGGAACAGGTTTTGCGTAATTTAATAAACAACGGCATCAACCATACACCTAAAAATGAACGACTCTTAATCAAATTAACGAATACATCTGCAGGAACAAAAGTTGCTGTCATCAATCCTGGAAAAGATATCCCTCCAGAACAACTCGAACTTATTTGGGAAAGATACCAACGCGTCCAACATCAAGCAGGACATAAAGAAGGAACCGGCATCGGCTTAGCGATCGTAAAAACCATTTTGACTTCTCATGCCTTCGAATATGGCGCTGAGTCGAAAAATGGCGTGACTTGTTTTTGGTTTGTTGTGCCGAGACTAGAAGATCAATGAGAACTACGTTTATACCGTTCATCATGAGTACTGAATGACTTACTTTCTATGCACAAAAAAAAGCCTTGATTTCTCAAGACTTAATGATTTCTTGTATTTCAGCCATTGATTGGACGGTATGGTCGGCAGATACATCTTTTAAGAGACCTTCTATATCATAAAATATCGTCTTGACACCTGCTCCTTGTCCTGCAAAAACATCCATCGTGCGATCGCCGATCATGACAGTCTGATCTTTGTCTAGTTGATACTTTTCAACAAGATAAATCAGGGAAGTTGGATCCGGTTTGCGGGGGAAGTTGTTTTCTGGGCCAACGATCTCAACGATCAGGTCTGCCATCTGTTCTTTTTCTAACAACTCTTTCGTTGAGACGACATCGCGGTGGGTCAAAATGTAGTTCTTGCCCCCAGCAGCAACCACGGCTTCTAATGTTTCTTTGGTTCCTGCAAAGGAAAGCGGCAAACGATCATCCAGCGCTTCATTTGCTTTGAATGCTTTAGTGAACTCTTGAAAATCTAAGTTGTATTTTTCAGCAACTTTTTTGGAAGATGAATCTTTCAGTATATAATAAATCTCCGCTGGATCTGGATCAAAGCCATACTCCTTCAATGTCTTGATAAAAGCTTTTAACATGATTGGGTAGCTGTCGTAAAGTGTTCCGTCAAAATCCCATATGTAAGATTGGTACATGATATCCCTCGTTTTCTCCCTTTTTCAAATGAATGAAAGTTCCATTCATTTTCAGTAACTCTAAAAAGTTTACCACACTTTGTTTGGTTTGTCTTATTTATCAAGGGATTTCCTCTACAAGAAAAAACGCCATTGACCATACAATCCTTCCGCTTGCACAAACCTACATGCAAGCGAATGTATTGCAGAACAATGAACGTTCTTCCTTACGAAAAATTACCAGCTACCAGAAACACCGCCACCGCTGCTGCTTCCTCCGCTAAAGCCGCCAAAATCATTCGAAGAACTTTGCGTATCGGCAATGACTTGTTCTTGATGGGTCACATGATTATTCATCATCACAAAGAACAACGCCATATTCATACCATGGGGGTCATACTCTTGGCGAGCATTATTCAAAACGGCTGCTCGATCAGAAGCATCAAATGAGGATAATTTGTTCGCTAAATCTGGGTGATTTTGATAAACCTGTTTCAAGTCAACTTGGAACAAGGCATCTGTTTTCACTTCCGCTAGAACATCAGAAACTTCTTTTGGAATGGCTTGTACCATCTCAGGATAGGTCGCTTTTTCCGTCACAAGTTGAGCTAAGTATCGTCCTTGCTCATTGCGTCTTCTGATCTCTTCTTTGGCTTGCTTGGCTATTTCTGCTCGATAAGCATCTGCTAAAGGCAGATTTTCGGGTAACACCGCATCAGTCAAATCGTAGTCTGCCATCCGTTCAGTCACTTCCCTGCCTAATTGGGCTTCATAGGTTTTTAAGGTGTCATGTTGTGTAAGGATCACCTGACCGAACTGTTTGACCGTGGTTTGTTTCTTCATCAGCAAGTTTGAAAAATAGGCGCCAATTGCTGGATTCGTCAAGCTGTGTTGGATGACTCGTTTATCCGCTGTCGACAATCCAGTGACCGAAGTCAATTTCGCTGGCACATAAGTCCTCGTCACATACTGCGTAAATGCTTTTTGACAATCTTTTGCTGTCTGATACTGATGGTAACGCTGATAGTTCTTTCTATTGCTAGCCCATTTCAAGAAATCTTTCTGTTGGAAGTGACTATCTTCTAACAGATGTTTCGGCAATGGCAGGTGCTCTTCAAAACGCCGTTTGGTTTTAAGATGGCGAATACCGATGAACCCGACAAGGCCTGCAGCAGCAGCTGCTACGACACCACTGACGATTTTGCCAATAGTGAACCACATCTGCTTAGTGGCTTCTGCTTCTTGTGCCTGTTTTTCTGCTAACATTTGCTTGCCATCTTGATAGATCGTCCCTAAACCAATCGTTTCATCCGCTTCTTTCATTCGCTGATAGACTTCATTAGAAGCTGCCAATATCGCTGTATCATAATCTTCATCTCGTAATGCGTCTTTGGCATCTTCATCCACTAAATCATCTTCCGATAGCTCACTGAAGACATAGGATAGTCCATCGCCATAACCCAGACGAAATTCACGATCGTCAATGGCAAAGAGAAACAATAGTCCATTATTGTCCTCTGGATTTCCTAAACCATACTCATTGAACAGTTCCAAATTACGCTCTTCAATCGATTGCCCATCTAAAGAAGGGATCGTGATCACAGCATATTCTGGTGCTCCAGTCAATGATTGAAAGCCCTCTTTATTCAAAGTATCGATTTGTTTGATCGTCTCTTGTGAAAGGACCCCGGCATCATCACGAACAAATGTCTGTCCAAAGGCAATTGATGGTTGAAGGACAAAAAATCCCATCAAACCAACAAAAACCAACATCCCAAGTTGGAAGATTTTCTTCATTTTACCACCCCTTTTCATCGTGTTATCTTTCATTGTATTCGATTTCAAATGATAAAACATCCGCCTTAAGCATGAAAAAAATAGTTACATGACTAAAAAACCTTTAAAAGACAGCATTTTGGTCGGTCTTTTAAAGGTCATTTTATCATATTTTCCTAGTAAAGGAGTACAAATTAATTTTTGAATGAATGGATCGGAGCGGGAATACGCCCCCCACGTAAAATGAAATCAGTAGACTGTGCAGGATTGGTTTTCATCACTGGTGCCGTCCCTAATAATCCACCAAATTCAATGCGGTCGCCGATTTTTTTGTCTTTCGCTGGAATGATTCGGACAGCTGTCGTCTTGTGGTTGATGACGCCGATCGCTGCTTCATCCGCAATCATTGCGGCGATCGTCTCAGCAGAAGTATCTCCTGGAATCGCAATCATATCCAAACCGACAGAACAGATTGCCGTCATGGCTTCAAGTTTTTCTAAATTCAATAAACCAGTTTCTACAGCCTTGATCATCCCTGCGTCTTCAGAAACGGGGATAAAGGCACCCGACAGCCCCCCAACATGATTACATGCCATTACGCCGCCTTTTTTTACTGCATCATTTAACAAGGCCAAAGCCGCTGTCGTTCCGTGGGTACCGACAGATTCTAGACCCATTTCTTCTAAAATCAATGCCACACTATCGCCGACTGCAGGAGTTGGCGCCAGCGAAAGATCGACGATCCCGAATGGAACGCCCAAGCGCTCTGAAGCCACGCGCCCGACCAATTGCCCCATCCGCGTGATCTTGAAAGCTGTTTTTTTGACTGTTTCCGCCACGACATCAAAGGACTCGCCTTTGACTTTTTCCAAGGCACGTTTGACGACACCAGGTCCGCTGACACCAACGTTGATTTCCACATCAGCTTCACCGACCCCATGAAAAGCCCCCGCCATAAAGGGATTGTCTTCCACTGCATTCGCAAAGACGACGAGCTTCGCACAGCCCATATCTGATGCCTCAGCCGTCTTCTTGACTGTTTCTCCCATCAGACGTACTGCATCCATGTTGATCCCAGCTTTCGTTGATCCAATATTGACCGACGAACAGACAAAATTGGTTTGAGCCAAGGCTTCTGGAATCGATTCGATCAATGCAAGGTCGCCGCCTTGATAGCCTTTTTCTACTAGTGCGCTATAGCCGCCGATGAAATTGACTCCGACTTCTTGCGCCGCTCGATCCAAGGTCTTCGCAACTTTGATACAGTCTGCGGGTGTCGGCTGGCAAGCTGCCACTACGATCGCTACAGGGGTAACCGAAATCCGCTTGTTAATGATCGGAATGCCATATTCACTTTCGATCTCTTCGCCGACTTTGACAAGATCTTTCGCTTTTGTTGTAATTTTTTGAAAAATTTTCTCACAGGTACGATCAATGTCGGCGTCAATACAATCCAATAATGAGATCCCCATTGTGATGGTACGAATATCTAAGTTTTCTTCTTCCACCATGCGAATGGTTTCAAGTATTTGATTTGTCTCCATAGTGCCTCCTATAATTTGTGCATGGTATCAAAAATCTCTTGATTTTGAATACTGATTTTTACACCTAATGTACGACCAATTTGGTGAAGCTCCTCACGAACACCATCAAAATCTTGATTGGCATCCATGTTTAAAAGCATCATCATCGTGAAGTAATCTTCCATGATCGTTTGGGACACATCTAAAATATTGATTTCTAATTCTGCTAATTTCTGGCTAACACCAGCAATGATTCCAACCTTGTCTTTTCCAATAACGGTTAATACGGCTTTCATATCCTCCCGCCTTTCATAAAATTTTTCTTATTATAGCACAACAAAACCACATTTTCGATGTAACATCAAACGAAAATGTGGTTTATTCTTTAAATGTTCGTTATTACGCCCGTTCAATCAAGTTTTCTTGGCTATCAAACTCATAAATGATCGGCTGTGCGTTAGGAATATCGATCGTATCCATGGCATCTTTTGGCACGTCTTCCAAGTATTTGACTAACGCCCGCAAGCTGTTCCCATGACCAGTAATGAGAATATTCTTATGATCTTTAAGTAACGGAACCACCTGGTCTTGCCAAAATGGGACTACTCGCGCCACCACCATCCCCAGATTTTCTCCCTTAGGTATCAAGCGAGGGTCTAAAGAATCATAGCGTCGGTCTAAATCATTTTCCTCCACATATAAAGGCGGTTCATCATATCCACGTCGCCATTTTTGCACCTGTTCTTTTCCATACTTTGCCACCATCTCATCTTTATTGACCCCTACTAATTGGCCATAATGACGTTCATTTAGGCGCCATGTTTTTTTCACAGGAACCCAAAGCTGATTGCTGGCTTCCAGAACGGCATCGCAAGTGATGATCGTTCGCTGCAGCACAGATGCAAAGGCAAAATCAAAGGAAATCCCCAATGCTTTGATCTGTTCCCCCGCAGCCCAAGCTTGTTGTCGGCCTTTTTCGGTCAGAGAAACATCCAGCCACCCTGTCCAGTAATTTTCAAAATTTGCTTCGCTTTCACCATGTCGAATCAATACGACCTTCATTCTATCGCCTCCTCTTCTCTTTTATTATCGCAAGAAATCCAAAAAATGTCTTATGTTTCGTTTTTGCCGCTTTGTTTCAGACAACTTTTTATTTTGTCATTGCAGATTCTGTTTCTCGTTTAAGCGAAGCTGCTTTCTTTCTTCATTATCCGTTATTTTCTAAGCATCCTTTCAAATAGATGTGTTTAGAAAATGGCTGCTGCTCCTTTTCCACTTTCTTCTTCCTTGGATTGCAAATAATTTGAATAAATGGTTTTACGCTCTACAACAATTTTTGACTTTTTTTCTCTGACTTATTGACTTCAACTGATGTTATGCTATGATAGTTTCTATCACTTATATGTATTTTTATACATTTATTAGTTATTATTTGCATTTTTAATAGATGCGCAGAAAAAGTTAAAGGGGCGTTTACATGAAAAGGTTTAGTAAGGGTACTGTTTTATTAGGGATCATCACAGCGTTGCTGCCGTTTTTCTTTGTCGGACAAGCACATGCAGAAGAAACCGATCCAATCTATGAAAAAGTCAAAGAAAATGGTGTATTGGTCGTGGGTTTATCTGCCGATTATGCACCATATGAATTCCGTACCAATGTTGATGGAAAAAATGAAATCGTGGGGATCGATATCTCGATTGCTCAAAAAATTGCAGATGACTTAGGGGTCGATCTGAAAATTGAGGAGCTTGGGTTCGACGCGCTGTTAGGGGCTCTAAAAACGGGTAAAATCGATGTCGTCATCTCTGGGATGGCTGCGACGGATGAGCGCCGTAAAGAAGTCAATTTCACTGACACCTATATGGAAGTCCAACAGACCGTCCTGGTTCGAGCAGAAGACGCGGATCGTTTCCAATCGACGGCTGATTTTGATGGTGTAGCTGTCGGTGCACAACGACAAACCACACAAGAAGAGCTGGCAAATACAGAATTGACTGGCTCGACCGTCACCTCTTTGCAAAGGGTGCCTGATTTGATCACCAATCTAAAATCACGCAAGATCGATGCGATCGTGATGGAAGGTCCCGTCGCCGAAGCTTATGTGACGGCGAATGATACCTTGGCATTAGCCGAAAATGTCACGTTTGAAAACGGCGTGAAGGAGACCGCGATCGCCATCTCGAAAGAAGCACCAGTTTTACTGGAAAAACTCAATTCCTCCATTGAAACTATCATTAGTAATGATCTTTTAAGCCAATACAAAGAAGATGCCTATCGATTGATGTTTACCGAAGAAGGCACGATCGATGAAGAGCAAAGCTTTTGGGAAAAATATCTGCCTTTTTACATCACTGGAACTGGCTATACGATCTTCCTAGCCTTGGTTGGGGTATTATTCGGCTCTATCGGTGGCAGCTTATTAGCCTTTATGAAGCTTTCTAAGTCAAAAGCACTGAAAGTCATTGCCGCTGTCTATATTGAATATGTTCGGGGAACACCTTTGTTAGTACAAATATTTATTGTATACTTTGGAACAGGCGTGTTAGGCTTAGAGCTTTCGAAATTAGCTGCTGGCTGTATTGCCTTAGCACTAAACAGTGCCGCCTATGTGGCAGAAATCATTCGTGCTGGGATCAATGCCGTCAATAAAGGACAGCTGGAAGCCGCTCGTTCATTAGGAATGAATCAGATCCAAGCGATGCGCTTCATCATTTTCCCGCAAGCCATCAAAAACATCTTGCCTGCTCTAGGAAATGAATTTGTCACGGTCATCAAAGAGTCTTCGGTCGTATCGGTGATCGGTGTGTCTGAACTGATTTTCCAAACAGGCGTCGTTCAAGGGGCCAGCTTCAAACCGTTTTTACCATACGTTATCGTATCATTGATCTACTTTGTATTGACCTTCGCCCTCTCACGTCTATTGGGTGTTGCTGAAAGGAGAATGAAAACTAGTGATTAAAGTTGAAAAATTAGTGAAAACATTTGGCGAGAATACCGTCTTAAAAGAAATCGATCTTGAAGTGACACCTGGTGAAGTCGTTGTGATCATCGGACCCTCAGGAAGTGGGAAAAGTACTTTCTTACGCTGCTTGAATCTTCTTGAACAGCCGACTGGCGGGAAAATTACCTTCGAAGGCAATGATTTATTGGCAAAAGGGGTGAAAATCGATCAGATTCGTCAAAAAATGGGAATGGTCTTTCAAAGCTTCAATTTATTCCCTCATAAAACGGTGTTAGAAAATCTGACTATCAGCCCGATCAAAGTCAAACAGCAAGAGCAAGCTGCTGCCGAAGAGACAGCGAAAGGATTGCTGGAGCAAGTTGGCTTAGCTGAAAAAGCGGATAGTTACCCCTCTAGCCTTTCTGGCGGGCAGCAGCAACGGGTGGCTATTGCTAGAGCGTTGGCAATGGATCCTGATGTAATGCTCTTTGACGAACCAACCTCAGCATTGGACCCAGAAATGGTTGGAGAAGTGTTGACAGTCATGCAAGCTTTAGCAGAAAAAGGCATGACGATGGTCGTCGTTACCCACGAAATGGGCTTCGCTAAAGAAGTTGCCGATCGTGTCATCTTTATGGCTGACGGTATCATTCAAGAACAAGGAACACCAGAACAGATCTTTGAGCATCCGCAAAATGCGCGGACACAGGATTTTTTAAGCAAAGTTTTATAGAAATTGGAGATGACAAAATGAACCGTCCGTTGATTGCAGAACGTTTTTTACAACCAGAAGAAAATCTTTTAATGGAGATCGCCACTCTTGCGAAAAAAACCCCAAATTTGATTGATTTGTCGATTGGTGATCCTGATTTGATTACAGATGCGACAATCATTGATGCAGCTTTTGCTGACGTCAAAGCAGGTCATACAAAATACACCGCTTCAGACGGCAGTGCTGATTTTATCCAAACTGTCGTTGATTTTTATCAAAAGCAATACCAGCTTACTTTTTCTCCTAGTCAAGTACGAGGAACTGTCGGTGCATTGCATGGCATGTACTTAGCTTTGGCTGCCATCATTGATCCTGGTGATGAAGTGATTATTCACGAACCGTACTTTTCGCCTTACAAACAACAAGTCGAACTAGTCGGTGGTGTGCCAGTCTTTATTCCGACCTTTGAAAAAGATGGCTTTCAAATCGACGTCGAGGTTTTAAAGGCCGCTATCACTGAGAAAACCCGTGCAATCATTATCAATTCACCCAACAATCCTACTGGTGCTGTTTTTTCTCCAGAAACTTTTGAAAAAATCGCAGCAGTTGCCATTGACCATGACTTACTGATCCTCTCAGATGAAGTCTATGAAGCCTTTTGCTTTGATGACACCTTTGTACCGATGGCAGCCTTCGCACCTGAGAACACCATCACATTCAGCAGTTTCTCAAAAGCCTTTGCCATGACAGGCTGGCGGATCGGTTACATGATCGCACCTGAATCGATCAATCTTACGGCAAAACTGATCAATGAGGCGATCGCCTATTCGGCACCAACTCCTTCACAACGGGCAGGTATTTACGCATTGAATCACTATGATACCCTCGTGCCGCAAGTGGTTGCTGTCTTTAAGGAACGACTGACTTACATTGAACAACGGGTTGCTGAGATCCCGTTCCTTTCCTTATCCCCAGTCAAAGGAAGCATGTATGCCTTCATCAACATTGAACAAACGGGGTTGGACTCTGTCAGCTTTGTCGAGAAATTATTAAAGGAAACCAGTGTGCTGATGATCCCTGGGAAAGCCTTTGGAGAAACGACCGGCGATGGCTATGTTCGCTTAGCTGCCACCCAATCGTTGGACTTGTTAAAAGAAGCTTTCGACCGGATTGCCGCGTGCTCATTTGATTAAAGAAAATCCCACTCACTTCTAGTGTGTGGGATTTTTTTTGGTGGCAGCCGTTTTTCAAAAGTATCACGTTCCATATAAAAAAGGGACAGAAGAATCCGATTTGATTCTTCCCTCCCCTGACTATCTGCTCGTTTTTACTTTTTTGCTTCTTCCAGCAGTTTTGCCATCGCTTCTTTTTGATAAGCTTCTGTCAATTCAGCGATTTTTGCTTTTTGGGCTGCCTCATCCATAGTTGGATCAGCCATTAATGCAGCTTGCATTTTTTCTTGGACATACGCTTGTCCTTGTGTTTTCATGGTGTCCGCTTGTTCTTTCGCTAAAGAAGCCAGTTTTTTTGCTTGATCCACACTCAAGACTTCCCATGAATCTGGCAATGAGAACGTATTGGTACGGCTGACATATTGGCCATCGTTATCAGCGATCCCGAACAAGAAGCGTGATAGGTCACTTTTATAAACCCAGCGCGTCGTTTTTGTTTCTAATTGAGCTGAATCAGCCCCTGTTTCCACAACATTAGTCACTTTATCAGTACCGGTTTGTTTGGGTTCCTCTTGATCAGCATCCGTTTTATATAGGTAGATTTTTTCCGTACCATCTCCTAATGGCTGATACAATAGCAAATCAAAATTCTCGTTATCGGCACTAGAAACCAGCGGGGTTGTTTTAGCAGTTGTTTCTTTTTCCATTCCAAAATGATAGGTCAAATTGGCCATCAATGCGACGACACTTGCCACGAAGACTAGACCTAAGACCAATGATAAACCTGTTTGCAGCTTGTTTTTGGCAAAGACATTCAGTACCGCAAACCCTAACACGCTAAGAACGATCAAAAGCAAGATCATTTGTCCGCACCTCCTTCAAGAACCGTCAATCGTGGTTCTTTTTTCTTTAAGGAGAAGGCGATCAAGAATCCTAAGAAGCTAAAGACCGCTGCCACATAAAAGGCGGCATGGTAGCCAGATAAAGTCGCTTCAATTGCTTTTTCTTTGTATGCCAAAGGCGTTGCATCCAGCAAAGAATCACTTGGCAAGTTGCCCTTGGTGACGTTTGTCAAGACACTGATCAAGATAGCCGTACCAATTGAGCTGGCTACTTGACGGAACGTATTGTTTACCGCGGTACCGTGACTGATCAAATGACCAGGTAAGGCATTCATTCCTGAAGTCGTTACTGGCATCATCACCATTGAGATCCCGAACATCCGAATCCCATAAAGAATGATGATATGCAAAATCGGTGTATCTTTTGTTAAGAAAGCAAATGGTAAGGTTGCGGCAGTCAAGATAAACATCCCGGTGATCGCTAAACGTTTTGCACCATACTTATCAAAGATCGCACCAGTGATCGGCATCATGATCCCCATGATCAACGCACCTGGTAATAACATCAATCCTGAATGAAACGCTGATTCACCACGAATGTTTTGGATATACAATGGGAGAACCATTTCAGCACCGATCATCGCCATATTCGTGACCCCTGAAAGGATCGACGCCAAAGTAAAGGTCGTTGATTTGAACACGCGCAACTCTAAGAACGGATGCTCAATGTGCAATTGACGCCATGCAAAGAAAGCAATGAAAAAGACACCGGCTGCTAGAAAACCGATTACTTCCATACTGCCCCACCCTTTGTCGCCGACGCTTGAAAAGCCATAGAGCAATGTACCAAAACCAAGGGTTGATAAAATCGCTGAGAACAGATCGATTTTCGGATGCGACAATTCAATCACACTCTTCATTAGAAAGAGCGCTAAGACTAAGACTAAAACGACGATCGGAATGACCATTCCGAACAAATAACGCCAGTCATAATGATCAATGATCCAACCAGATAACGTTGGGCCTAAGGCTGGTGCCAACCCAATAACGATTCCTGACATGCCCATGGCTGAACCGCGTTTTTCTGGTGGGAAGATCGACAACATGATATTTTGCAAAAGCGGCATAGAGATTCCTACACCGGCAGCTTGCACTAAGCGTCCAATCAATAATGTAGAAAAGTTCGGTGCAGCAAAACAAGCGATCGTTCCAGCAAGGAAGATGCTCATTGCCGTTAAGTAAAGACTTCTCGAGCTGAACTTGTTGATCAGCCATGCGGTGATCGGGATCATGATCCCATTGACCAGCAAGAAACCAGTGGTCAGCCATTGGACATCAGATGCTGAGATGTCAAAGGCATCCATCAAAGTTGGAAAAGCCGTTGTTAACAATGTTTGGTTCAAAACAGTACAAAACGTACCGATCAGCAAAACCATGACCAGTAAGGAACGGTTGTAAGGTTTGCCGTAGATATCTAAAGGACGACTCGTTGACATATTTCACACTCTTTTCAGTATATTTTTCATAAAACCTTCTTTACTTTAAATCTTTCCCTGAAATTTGTCAACCTACTTGACATAAAAGTAAAACAAGTTACAATATTAACAAATACCTTTACAAGAATGGAGTCCGTATGTCTCATCTTTTTCGAAAACTCGTTGATAATGAAAACTTGTTGGTCGGCATCAGCGAACTTAGCCAAATGTGTGATATCTCCCCTCGCCAATTGCGTTATTGGGAACAAAAAGGATTTATTCAATCGGTCCCACAAGAAGAAAATGCCCCTCGAAAATACCGACTGCCCACGGTCGTCAAAGTGGAAATGATCAAAACGTTTTTAGATGAAGGCTTTACGTTGGCCAAGGCTGTTGAAAAAGCGGACAAAAAAATCAAGACCGCCCATCATATTCGCAAAGTGTTTTCTGGGGTTTTACAAAATTTAGAAGTCATCAATGAACGCTTTACGATCATCAGTCTGGGACCAGTAGATGACGAAGGAAAAATCCTCCATATCATTCACGATGAAGAAACAGAACGATTGCAATACGAAGTGCTGCCTGCTAATCAAACGATCGATTTTGAAAAGTTCAAGCAATGCACGTCAAAACAAGCAGAATAAAAAATCTGCCTAGCCTATTCGTTACGTGCAGCAAGTATCCATGACAATGATGCTTGCTGCACGTTTTTTGAATGTCTTGCCTTTGATTCAAAGAGGTGTTGATTCATTTACAAGCAAAAAACCTCATGATATAGTCGAAGGGAGAAACGAACCTTTAGTAGAATGGGAAGTGTCATATAAATGGAAAAAGAAGTCTTTACCCAACAAATCAAGGGCGGGTTGATTGTTTCTTGTCAAGCATTGCCTGGAGAACCCTTGTATACCGAAAACGGCGGTGTCATGCCCCTATTGGCAAAAGCAGCTCAAGAAGCTGGAGCTGTTGGCATCCGTGCCAATTCCGTTCGCGATATTCGCGAAATCCAAGCCGCTGTTGATCTGCCGATCATCGGAATCATCAAAAAAGACTATCCACCTGAAGAACCATTTATCACAGCGACCATCAAAGAGGTGCACGAATTAGCAGCTTTACAGATTGCGGTGATCGCTTTGGACTGCACCTTGCGCAAACGTCACGATGGCTTGACGGTCAATGCCTTTATCAAACAAATCAAAACTCTTTATCCCCATCAACTACTCATGGCAGATATCGCCACCTATGAGGAAGGCATCAATGCCTTTGAAGCGGGTGTCGATTTTGTTGGTACAACTTTGTCCGGCTATACGGCGAATAGTCCCACCAATGACGAACCAGATTATCAATTGATCCAGCAATTGGTTGCAGCAAAGGTTCCAGTGATAGCCGAAGGCAAGATCCACACCCCGAAACAAGCAAAGAAAATCCAAGATATGGGTGTGACGGGTATCGTGGTTGGTGGTGCCATCACCCGACCAAAAGAGATCGCCAGCCGATTCGTGCAAGAGCTGCGCAACTGAGTCGTTCATTTCCTAAAATAAGTCTTTCACTGCGCCTTGTGACAGAAGGCGCATTCTTTGTTGTCTTTTTGAGAAACGTTTATACTTAAAAGAGAACGAATGACAACAGAGAAAGCGAGTGAAGAAAATGACAAAAATCAATGCTGGTACAGCAATGATCAAGGTTTTTGAAGCTTGGGGCATCGACCATATCTATGGAATCCCCGGTGGATCTTTCAACTCAACGATGGATGCTTTGTACCATGAACGGCAATCGGTCAAATATGTTCAAGTACGTCATGAAGAAGCAGGTGCGCTGGCAGCAGCGGCTGATGCCAAGCTAACGAGAAAAGTCGGTGCGGTTTTTGGTTCTGCTGGTCCGGGTGCCACCCATTTGATCAATGGCTTATATGATGCTCAAATGGATAACGTGCCCGTCGTTGCCTTGTTAGGACAAGTAGCTTCGAGCTCGATGAACTACAATGATTTTCAAGAAATGAATGAAAATCCGATGTTCGCTGATGTCAGTATCTACAATCGCACGGTCATGTCCCCTGAAAGTTTGCCCCACGTGGTGGACGAAGCCATTAAAGCAGCCTACAAATTTAAAGGAGTCGCTGTGGTAACGATCCCGGTCGATTACGGGTTTGCAGAAATCGACGAACAGGAGATTGCAACCGCAAAAAATCATAAGACAGGTGTTCTCCAGCCTGATGAAGAGGATTTACAGGCTGCCCTTCCTTATTTTGAACAAGCAAAAAAACCCGTCCTTTATATCGGACAAGGTCTCTTTGGTCATTTTGATGCCATCGATGCTTTTTCTAAGCATTTCTCGATGCCTATCGCAGCTTCTGTCTTAGCCAAAGGCATCGTGCCTGATCTTTATGAAAACTTTCTTGGATTTGCTGGACGGGTTGCGACAAAACCTGCCAATGAAGCTTTGGCAGAAGCCGATCTCATCGTTTTTGTCGGCAGTGACTTCCCTTTTGGCCGCCGCTTTTTCAATCCTGGTGCCAACTTTGTCCAAGTTGATATCGACGCCTCGAAATTTGGTCGTCGTCATCAGACGGATGTCTCCGTTTTAGGAGATGGTGCGACTGCTCTTAGAAAATGGACAGAGATGGCAGCCCCTCGTCCTGCAGATGCTTGGTTAAAAGCCAATCAAGAAAACTGTCGCAATTGGCATGAATGGCGCCATCGTTTTTACCATGATTCGCAAGAGCCTTTGCGTCCTGAACCTGTCTATCGAGAAATCAACCGGATTGCAGCTCCTGATGCTCTGTTTGTCACGGATGTCGGTAATGTGACGATCCACAGTATCCGTCATTTAGAAATGACGGGTGAACAGCGTTTTACAACGTCTGGCTGGTTTGCGACAATGGGTAATGGTGTACCTGGTGGGATCGCAGCTCAATTGAGCTATCCGAATCGCCAAGTATTTACCTTTAGTGGGGATGGCGGTTTTGCGATGCAAATGCAAGACATCATCACCCAAGTGAAATATGATTTGCCAATCATCAACGTGGTCTTTTCCAATGACTCATTCGGCTTCATCGAAGCGGAGCAAGAAGATACCGAGCAAACCAAGTTCGGTGTCCAACTAGCCGGTGCTGATTTTGGTAAAGTTGGGGAAGCATTAGGTGCGAAAGGCTTCACGGTAACGAAGGAAGAAGAATTAGCATCCGTCTTTACACAAGCTAAAGAAATCAACGGACCTGTGGTGATCGATGTCAAGATCGCTAACGAACGACCTCTTCCTGTCGAAGAACTGAAACTTGATCCGAACCGCTTCAGCGCTGAAGAAATCGCAGCTTTTAAAGCAAAATACCAAGTCCATGATCTACCGGTTTTGAGTGAGTTGTACGTGGATTCTCAAGAGTAAATAAAAAAGAGAGAAAGACAGAAATCCTGTCCTTCTCTCTTTTTTTCATCAACCATTTCATGTTTCTAATGCATCGCCTTACTTATTATAAATTTTCGGGCCTTTACGCATGTTTTTTCGATCGTTTTTTGGGGATTCCATTTTTTTTGAACGGCCGCCGCCTTGTTTTTTCTTGATTAGTTCTAACATTTTTTCTTTTTGATCCATCGATTCCACCTCTATTTCTTAGCAATACTGTCGGTTGAAAAGAAGTGTTCCTGACTTCTTTTATGTTTGCGAACAACTACCTTCGATCTATGGTAATAGAAAATAAAAGCTGCCTCTTACGATTCAAATCATCTGCAGCTAATTTTGCCTTTTTCTAGTACCCTGATTTAATCTACTTGGATTTTCCTGGTTTGTCAATGGCTGATGAAAAAAAGCTGATTTTTGATCGGCTCTTTCAAAGAAATAAACCTCCCTTTGTTGTACTATTTGTTCAATTTTACTATTTTATTTAAGTTTTTTTATTATTTATTGGTATAATTATAACAGAATACCTATTCCGTTCTTTTCCTTCCCTCGTTCTTCTTTCGATTGTTTCTTAGCTTTCATTGTTCTTACAAATCACTCTATTTGAAAGGAGGTGGATACGTGCTGCACACTTATGCACCTGATCAGATTTATTTGTATGTATTGATTGGCTGTGCCATTTTAGCCTTTTTGCTGCTTCTGTTTGGCGATATCTTCGATTTTGATGGTCCAATTGATCCGATGTTGATCATCCCCTGGTTTGCCTTTACGAGTCTTTTCGGTTACTTAGGGGAAACTATTTTCCCAGGCTATTCGATGATGCTTTTCATTGGTAGCGCTTGTCTTTCTACAGGGCTCGTTTTTCTCTTGAATTTTTACGTGCTGATTCCCATGAGGAATGCTGAAGCGACGCTTTCGAGTTCCGAGAAAGACTTTGAAGGTCGAATCGCAACGGTGCTGACGCCGATTCCTTGTGAAGGAATGGGTGAAATTCAACTCACAAGTGTCACTGGTTCAAGTAATCGTCCAGCCTCGGCTTTTCAACCTATCGATGAACCATTAGCAGCAGGATCAAAAGTGTTGATTATTGAAGTCAAAGAGCGTATTTGCTACGTCGTTCCCTATACAGAAAAATTTTTGGACAACTAAAATAAATCACTAAAGAGGTGCATCTATGGATATTTTCTTATCACCAATTGTCTTTCCGATCGCAATCGTGGCGTTCATTTTACTGATGCTTTTGATCATCTTTGTCACGAAATATCAAACAGCCAAGCCCGATGAAGCGTTGATTATTAGCGGAAGTTACCTTGGCAACAAAAATGTTCATGCGGATGAGAGCAATAACAAAATCAAAATCGTGCGTGGTGGCGGAGCCTTTGTTTTGCCAGTGTTCCAACGATCAAACCGAATCAGCTTGCTTTCAAGCAAGCTAGATGTTTCAACACCAGAAGTGTATACGGAACAAGGAGTTCCCGTTATGTGTGATGGAACTTCCATTATCAAGATCGGCTCATCCGTGGAAGAAATCGCAACGGCAGCGGAACAGTTTCTAGGAAAAACCCGTGAAGAATTAGAAAATGAGGCACGAGAAGTCTTGGAAGGTCACCTGCGTTCGATCCTTGGTTCGATGACCGTCGAAGAAATCTATCAAAATCGCGACAAATTCAGCCAAAGCGTGCAAGAAGTGGCCTCTGTCGATCTAGCGAAAATGGGCTTGATCATTGTCTCCTTTACGATCAAAGAAGTACGAGACAAAAATGGCTATTTAGATTCTCTTGGAAAACCTAGAATCGCCCAAGTCAAACGGGATGCTGAAATTGCGGAAGCTGAAGCGCTGAAAGAAACCCGCATCAAAAAAGCCCAATCGGAACAAGAATCGCAAACAGCGGAATCAAAACGCATGACCGAAATCGCTGAAGCATTGAAGGAAAAAGAATTGAAGTTGGCGCTATATAAGAAAGAACAAGACATCGCCAAAGCCGATGCCGATCAAGCCTATCATCTGCAAAGTGCCATCATGAAACAAAAAGTCCGAGAACAAGAGATTGAAGTCGAAGTCGTTGAACGACAAAAACAAATCGAATTGGAAGAAAAAGAAATCTTGCGTCGTGAACGCCAATTTGATTCTGAGATCAAGAAAAAAGCCGATGCCGATCGTTATGCGCTTGAACAAGAAGCATTAGCGAAAAAAGCGTCTGCGTTAGCAACCACTGAAGCTGAGCAGTTTCGAACAGAGTCGTTGGCAAAAGCTGAAGCCGATAAGATTCGTCTGATTGGTTTGGCAGAAGCCGAGACGACCTTGGCGAAAGGAACAGCGGAAGCTGAAACGAAGGAAAAAATCGCTGAAGCCTTCAAGAAATATGATGAAGCAGCGATCCTTAGCATGATCGTTGAGATCATGCCGCAATTAGTCAAAGAGGCTGCCGCCCCATTAGGCAATATCGATAAAATTTCGGTCGTTGATACAGGATCAGGTGAAGGCGGCGGTGCCAATCGTGTCACCAATTACGCCACCAATCTTTTGTCGACCACACAAGAAACATTGAAAGAAACCCTCGGTCTGGATGTGAAATCGTTGATCGAAAACTTCGCCGGTTCCAATACGAGCGAGCCGCCTCAAGAATAAGAAAACCGCTGTTCGTCTTCATCGCTTCAAAAGCGACAAGGCGAACAGCAGTTTTTTTCTTACTCATTGCTATTGTGCTTACTCAGTGACCTCTTTGACATAGTTTGCAGGTACACCAGCCACGATCGTGCGCTCAGCGACATCTTTGGTCACCACTGCCCCAGCAGCAATGATTGCATGGTCACCGATGTTCACACCAGCCACGATCGTTGCATTTGAGCCAATCCAGACATTCTTCCCAATCGTAATGGGTGCTGGATAAAGCGTACTACGATCTTCAGGGTGAAGGCCATGATTCAAGGTAGCTAGAACTACGTTGTGCCCTATTAGGGTACCATCACCGATCGTGATCCCTCCTTGGTCTTGAAAATGACAACCGGCGTTAAGAAACACCCCTTTACCAATGCGGATGTTTTTGCCGTAATCTGTATAAAAAGGCGGAAAAAGCGAAAATGTCGGTTCAACTGCTTTCCCAGTCAATTGAGCAAAAAGTTCTTGTAATTCATGAGGTTCATGATAAACCGTATTGATTTTCATGGTCAATTTTCTCGCCTCAGCACTCAAAGCCATCATTTGTTTTGAAGCTTGCGAACCGGCAAGTAAGGGTTCACCACTTGCCATAATTTTGTTTAATTGATCGATCGTCATTTGTTTTTCTCCTAATCATTCGTTACTCACGAGTATTTTCTAGCGAAAAGACAACCTCCACGTCTTCTCCCCCCAATGCTTCCCTTAATCCTGCTGGATCTTCAATCACGCCGATACGACTATAGCCACCATAAGAATTGGTAAAGGTCTGATAAAACAGCACCAACGTATGACTATTCCAGCTCATGATTTCTCCTGCGTGAATGATCTCCGGCCGTTCTGTAGTCATTTCTGGCAAATTCTCAGAAAAACGATAATATTTCTCGTTGTTGTTCAAGTCACTCATTGTCAACGTGAAGGGCATTTGATTCATTAGGTATTCAGACGCCTCATTTTCATAAAACTTCGCTATAAAATCCTGTTGACCAACCGTAATGACGACAGCTGTTTGTGATTCAATCGTCGGTTGATCATGATCCTGACTTGCCTCAGAGGAAGTTTCGCTGGCAGACAGCGCATGCCTCTCCTCTGTTCCACTTGTCCCACAGGCACTTAGTAGGAACAGCAAGACAGCAGGGATGATTTTTATCAGCATGGTCTCGCTCCTTTCTGCTGATGATTCGATGTAGCGGCGGGCAACGGAATGCGTATTTTCTAAAACACGACTGCTCAGCAGAGGAAACGGGACTGAACAGTCGTGCAGCTGGTTGTTGCGGTTTAATTCAAATGCTCTTGGAAGAATTCGGTCATTTGGTTAAAAGGAGTCACCTCTGTTTGGTCGTATAGATCAACATGCGAAGCATTAGGAATAATTGTCAGCTCTTTGTTATCACCTTGCAATTGCTCAAAAGCGTCTTGACTGAAGTAAAGTGAGTGGGCTTCTTCTCCATGAAGCAATAAAACGGCGCTTTGGATCTCATCAATGTAAGACAAAAGTGGCATATTTAAGAATGACAGCGAAGACGTGACATTCCAACCATCATTAGAGTTCAAGGAACGTTCGTGGTAGCCTCGTTCTGTTTTGTAATAATCAAAGTAATCCTGCATAAAGACCGGCGCATCTTCTGGCAGTGTATCTGGTACCCCACCTGCTCGTTCGTAGCTGCCATTGGCAAAATCAACTGTACGTTGGGCGTTCAGCTGCTGGCGCAATTCATGGCGTCCTTCAGCCCCCATTTCATCAAAATACCCTTGAGCATTGACTCTCGACATGTCATACATGGTGGCAGAAACAGTCGCTTTCACACGGGTATCGATGGCTGCGGCGTTCAAAGCTAGACCACCCCAGCCACAAATCCCGATCAAACCGATTCTTTCTTCATCTACGTTTTCTTGGACAGATAGAAAATCGACGGCTGCTTGAAAATCTTCTGTATTAATGTCTGGGGAAGCCACATAGCGTGTTTCGCCACCGCTTTCACCTGTATAGGACGGATCAAAAGCGATCGTAACAAAACCACGCTCTGCCATCGTTTGCGCATATAGACCAGATGTCTGCTCTTTGACTGCTCCAAAAGGTCCGCTAACGGCGATTGCTGGAAGTGGTCCTTGCGCATCAATTGGTTCATAAAGATCCGCAACTAAAGTGATCCCGTAACGATTCTGGAAAGTCACTTTTCGGTGATTCACCGTGTCACTTTCTGGGAAAACTTTATCCCATTCATCTGTCAATGAAACATTTTCTGTCATCGTTTCTCCTCCTGAGCTGGCTTGCGGCTCTTCATTCGTCTCATCATTATTGCTGCTACAAGCACCTAAAACCAAAGGTGCCAGCACAACTAAAGACACAAGGGCCTTCTTTTGCCATTTTTTCATTTCATTCGCCTTCTTTCTCGGTCAACTATCCTGTACCTTAGGGCGATTCTCCAATGTTTCTCAACTGATCAAGGTCTGGATGATCGTTTTTTCTTGATCGCTTGAGCTATTTTTGGATAAACCTATTGTACTTGCAGCATCTTTCTATGTAAAATACTAATATCAAATACCCAACTATTCATATATAGCATAGAAAAAGGAGTATAGACCTATGGAATTAAAAAGTTTAACCACCTTTCTAACAGTTGCAGAAAAAGAAACGATTTCAGCTGCCGCAAAACATCTGCATCTCTCGCAACCATCCCTGTCACGACAGTTAATGGAGTTAGAAAAAGAATTAGGTGTCACGCTGTTCACCAGAGGCAATCGCAAAAT
Organism: Enterococcus sp. DIV1279b; assembly: GCF_050531515.1. Taxonomy (NCBI): domain Bacteria; kingdom Bacillati; phylum Bacillota; class Bacilli; order Lactobacillales; family Enterococcaceae; genus Enterococcus; species Enterococcus sp. DIV1279b. Next base: position 2,031,929 of record NZ_CP172891.1, read on the forward strand.
CACGCTGACGGAAGATGGCGTCTTGTTTCGTAAGCGGGCGGAAGAAATTGTAGAATTGTTAGAAAAGACCCGTTCTGAATTTTTGTCACCTCGAGATACGATTACCGGTAACGTGTCGATCGGTGCTGGAGAAACCTACGTGATCCAGCTGTTGGGAAAAATCATCAAGGAGATTCAAGTTGAGTACCCTAACGTCAAATTTCATTTATTTAGCGGCAATGCTGACGAGGTCAAAGAACGGTTGGACAAAGGATTGTTGGATTTTGGCGTCGTGATCAGCCCCGTCGACGTCAAAAAATACCATTCCTTACGCTTACCTGCCAGAGATACCTGGGGCGTCTTGATGCGAAAAGACAGTCCCCTTGCTAGCAACGAAGTCATTACACCAAAAGATCTCTGGGAGGTTCCCTTGATTACTTCACGACAAAGTCTGGTCAGCAGTGAGCTTTCTAAATGGTTGAAAAAAGACATGAACAAATTGACTGTCGTTGCCACGTATAATCTCGTGTACAATGCGTCAAAGTTGGTTGAAGAAGGCGTCGGCTATGCATTGACCCTCGACAAATTAATCAACTTCACCCCTGACAGTCCTTTATGCTTTAGAAAATTGAGTCCCACTCTTGAATCAGATCTTGCAGTCATTTGGAAGAACACCCAAGTTTTTTCAAAAGCCTCTGGACTTTTCTTGGAGCGGATGAAGGAACGCTTTATAGAGGAATGATTTCAAATAAAAAAAGATTTATCTCAAAACAATTATGAGATAAATCTTTCTTTACGTTTTTTTCTGATTCTTTTTGAATGTGAACTCTTTAGACACCGCCATCCTCCAAGCTTAGCAAATTTCCTTCTGGATCGCGGAAATAGGCAATATGAAAAGCTTGGTCCCCTTCCCCCAAAACGGTTTTACTCACTTCAAACACTACACCAGCATTGTTCATTCTCGTATAATCTTCTTCAAAATCCGTGGTGTGAAACGTTGCCGAAAGCGTATCAGATGAAATCCGATTATCCGAAATCGGATAGCCCTCCATTTGATCGATCACGGCATCCACTTGGAACATACCAAAAAAAGGCGCCTCCTCTTTCTTCGATGCAAAGCTTGTATAAGGACCTGACTCATCGCCATAAGTTGGTACCAAACCAACTTTTTCCGTATAAAAATGATAACACTTCTGATAGTCTCCTTTGACTTGAACGCAAGCTGTGATTCGTTGAATAGTCATTTGTCTTTTCTCCTTTTCCAATGTGTCTTCCATCAATTCAAAAGTAATTAAAGCATATTTTACCCATAATAGCATATTTAGCGAGTAAAATTTATTTCATTGTGAATTTTATCCGATAATCTAATCAAAATTAGCTTTGGTTTTCCCAAGAGTTACTTATATTAAAACCCAATCAGAGGAAAGGCGATAAACTTAGAGTCTTCTGATTGACTTTTACTTTTCTTAACCTAAAAAATGGGTAAACTATAACAAAGATTCCTTTTTGATAGATGTAATAAAATCAGACTATCCAAGTTAAATAAACATACTCTTACTTTATTTACTTTTTTTGAACACGATCAATTCGGTGATATCTTCAAAGAGTGATGGATTAGCGACATCAAAAATCACAGAAAAAAACTTCATTTTCGTGCCTTAGTTGGCGCCTTAAGAATGGTTTCCTTTGTCTCATCGCTGACTGGTAAAGACAATAACTGTGTTCGGACTTTCTCGCTAAAGTGAAAGGAGACTTTGAAGAAGCCCTCCCACATCGAGAGCCAAAAAATTGGTTTCACTTTATTCGTTCCACGAGTCGTTGTCCATTTGTATTCGCCTTTTGACAACCACGCTTTTCCATCTTGGTAATAGCGCCAATCCATAAGAGAGATCCCCTCGTTTTCAAGGGTTTCGATAAAACGTTGATAAATGACATATCCTTCATCCAGAGATTCTGAAATCAGCTGCTCTGTTGGTTTCACGTTTTTGTCTCGAAACAATTGCTTTTTGCCTTCCATCCTTCCACTCAACTCCTTTGCGCTTCGTTTTTTAAGGTTTTCGCTACGTTACAATTTGATTTTGTTGATATCATCTGTAATGACCCAATCATCCATATTTTTTTCACGATTGTACTGAAATGGTGTTATTTCTTCTAATTCAGCGATTTCATAGACCGCTAGATACTTTTTCCCTGCCCATCGATCGACTTGTTTTTTCGATAAATTCAACTCTTTTTCATAGCGTTTAACAAAATCTATGGATTCTTCTTTCGTCATCTTTTCAGATTCAATCACGTTGGCAATGATGCCCCGATGAGTGATGGTCAAATCGCCGCCGGTCTCCACAAAATAAACAAGATCGTTGATTTTGGCTCTTCCTCCTAAAGGTGATTTTCTGCCGGCTGCCCCCCGAATAATCATTGTTTTGTCACCTTGAATCAGTTTCTCAAGCTCTTTGGCTTCCTTATTTAAATAGACCAAATGTTCTGCCCGACCGGCTTTTCCTTGATACCATTCTGCTGTCTTTGTCATAAGAAGTTCCTCTTTTCAGATGAATTGCTTTTTGCGCTGTTTTTTCCATGATGGCTAGTTATTGGAATGTTTTTTCAATCGTGTATAGGTGAGAGCTGCAACTGTTTAGATTGATGAATGAATAAAACTTTTGTGCAAAGGCATTAGGCGTGCCGCATCGGGCAAATGTTTCCGCATCTTCTTTCGTTTCGAACTTGGTGATGTCCGCCCAAGTTTCTCCATCTACTAATAATTCAAAAGAAAGGTATCCTCTTTGTTTGGAAATGTATTCTCGGTTTAATTGTTCAACGACACGAACAAACTCCGCTGTTGAAACGCCTTTTTTTAATTTGTACGAATTATGAAAAGCAACCTGTGCCATCGGGGCTTCCTCCTTTTAGATTCCTTCAAGAAATAGAGTGTTTAAAAAAAATACCAGTCCTCCATTCAACCGTTCAAATGACTTTTTTAACATCCGTTGTATTTCTACCCTGTCCTTTCTTAACAGTTGCAACAAAAAGTCTGTTCAGCAGGAGAGCATTTGGTACTAAAGCGAGCATTCAAGAACTTCCCCCAATAGTTTGTCGTGGGGAACGATCAAACATTTCTCCATTGCTTTCCAGTAACTTTCATACAACTTTTTTTGAGCTTTGCCATAATTCTCTTCGCTATCAAACTCCCAATAGTGAGCATATTTCACACATTTTATGACTCTCGTCAATGGATCTGGCAGGTGACCTTCCTTGATGGTCCTCATTTCTTTGATGTAATGGGTTCGTTTCATTAATCGAAAGAACAAAGCCCCCTCCATGGCCTTCATTGCCTCTGTTGCCTCCTGCATGACTGCTTCAAAGGTCTCAACACTACTGGGTTTCACTTGATAGATACTGATTTCTGAAAACACCCCGACCGCTCCTTTCACTTGTGATTTCCTTCTCAATCATAGTATACCAAGTTTACGTCGTTGATAGTTTGGTCATTTTATTCATTTCTCATTTATCTTCCGTTTATTATTGATTTAGCCTCCTACCTGCGGGATCAAATTGCTAAATTGTAATTTCATAAAAGGCTAGCAGCCGAGCTTTTTCAGTAGGTCACCTGCCTGCCATAGTCACAAAAAGGATCATTAAGCTTTCGCCTACAAAAAAAGCAATCAACTATTGACAGCAGACTGCTTTTTCTTAACGCTCATTAGTGCAAAAGGAACGGTTTTAGCTCTTTCTCGATAAAGTCGATGCGATCAAAGACAGTTGGCTTAAAATACGCCGTAATGGCGATAACAGTCTCTGATTCGGGATCAATATAAAGGACATTTCCACTATTGCCGATGGCGGCATAGGTGCTTTTCTCAGCATCCAAGATCCACCATAAATACCCATAACTCATATTTTGAAATTTCTCTATGTTTGTCTCTAGCGGATTGACCATTTCAGTGAGCCATTGTGAAGAAATCACTTGTTGTCCTTGATGGATGCCTTGGTTCAAGCATAGCTCACCGATTTTGGCTAAATCTTTTGCTGAAAGACAAAGCCCGTAACCTGCAGTGCCAATATTTAAAGGATCGCAAAACCAAACCGTTTTTTTTGGTGCCTTGCTCATCGTAAAGTGCTTATGCTCTTGTGCCGTTTCCGCATAATAATTGGTCAGTTCGGCTACACCAAGAGGTCGAAATAAATAATGGTTCGCATAATCAACGGTCGTCATTCCAGAAGCTTTCGCTAACAAACCAGTGAGGATCTGCAGACAAACGGTTTGATAATTGAATTCATTTGTCACTCCTTTTCTTCCTCCCAATAAATCAAGCGAGGCGCTGGTCCAGTCGTCACTCGAACAAACCTTTGTCCATGGATCACCTTTGCATTTATACGGGGCTCGCATCGTTAATAGGTGTTTGATCGTAATATCCTGAATCGTTTTTTCGCCCCGTTTTACTTGATAGTCTGGAAAATAATCGAGTACTTTGTCATTGACACTTCGGATGACACCTTGATCGATCGCTATCCCAACTAGTAGAGAAACGATACTTTTCGTAGCGGACATAAGGTGGCAAGTATCCTCTGGCTTATACTCATGCCATTCATCCGAGTAAACTTCCTTTCCATTTTGGTAGGCAGCAATTTGGCAAATATTAGGCTGGTTTTTACTGATACATGCATGCAGTTCTTGTCTATTCATTTGTGAAGCCTCCCTTCAAAGATAAGCATAATACCATTAAAAATTGTTTTCAATGTTATTTTTAAAATTGTTTTTGAAGGGTCTTTTAAAAGTCTATTAGCGATGAATACGCAAAAAAAAGCCCTCAATGATAGAGGCGCTTTACTTAAAACTTTCGAATATCGATTTTTGATTTCTATCCAGATTTTTTGAGAGGATCGTTATCAGCAATTCTTCTAATGCGGAAACAGTGGCGATGGTCCCCAAAATCAAGACAACAATTTTTGCAGGACTCACCATGAGCAGCAATGGGAAACTACCTAAAAGAAAACCGACTGCTTTGTTGAGCCATGTATGCAGACTACTAAAAGACCGATATTTTACATAGCCAATCAGATAACTGACAAAACGAATCATAGCAATTACTAGTAGCCAGACCCAAAGTGTATGAGCCGCCAACAACTGTGGTAGAAAAGAAAGAAAAACTGCGAGAAAAAAGCTTACATCTGCGAAACTATCTAGTAAGGCACCCACCTCACTCGTAAGATTCATCCTTCTTGCAAGCAGCCCATCGACGAGGTCGCTTAAAAAACAATAGGAATAGAGCAGCCAAAACCAGCCAGACATTGGCTGAAGGAATAGTAAAAGTGGTGCGAGAATCAGTCGAGAAGTGGTAAGGATATTGGGTAAATGATTCATTTGTTCTCCCTGCATTTCATTTTCTTCACAAATTTTGAAAACCTAAGATTATTTCACGTACTTAAAAGAAGTCCAAAGACTTTTAAACGTTTTTTCTTTTGAGCATCCTACAAGCCCTGATGCGAATGTTTCAAATCTGGTCCTTAGTCTTCCTTCAACAATCGTATCCGATCCGTACTTCCTGGTATCCGATTCTGCACCTTTGTCCATCCCCCTTCTTGGTACACTTCATATTCTTCAAAGCGGCAAGGAAGACCTTTCGCATGAGCGATATCACTTGTGTCCATCACTTGAAAATGCAGATGAGGCGAAGTCGAATTTCCTGAATGGCCAACGTTTCCGATCACCATCCCTTTGGTGATGTTTTGTCCTACGGAGACAGTGACAGATCCTTTTTGCAGATGGACAAATGCCATATAAACGCCCTCAGAAGCTTTTATCACAATGTAGTTGCCAGCTATTTGTTGATAATCATCTTTCTGTTCATTAAAAAACAAACCATTTTTTACAGCGATCGAAAAATCTCTGATCCAGTGAACGATTTTCCGTTCCCGATAGCCATCTCTTGCAACAATTACTTCGCCATCACAAGGCGCATAGATTTTTTCGCCCCAACAATAACAGCTCTCCAGCGGAACCCCTAAGAAGAAATAGCGCAGAAAGCTTCGATTATGAAAAGCTTTGGTTTTCCCCTCAAAATTAACTTGTAAAAAATCAAAGGCATAACGCAACCCCATTCGATCGGTACCATGGCTAGGAATCTTCTCGGCTGGTGTAGTCGGCGCAAGCCACTCACCTCTTAAGGGGAATCCAATGGTTATCGGCTGCTCTTTCATAAGGCTCTCTCCTTTTTGGATCACATGATCTCTTTTATTTTGAAATGACTATCAATCGCGCGGCACTCTATACCCGTGCTTTACTCCTTTTCACTATAGGTCACCTAAGGCTTTTTTTCAACTCTAAAAAAGTGGGCTAGCGGGCGTGCCTATCAAAAAAACACCTCAATCATGTAGTGATTCCAAACTGTTAGACCAAAAATTCTAACTTTTGAGCGTCGCTTCATGGATGAGGTGTTCTTACATTTTATTTTTTTGTAGCTCTTGGCGGTGACGACTAATCCATCTAGCTATCGTCTGACAAAATAACATTTGTCCATCCTCTACTGTTTGCGCTCCACCAATCGATAGTAGACTCTTGCGGTGATGAAATACACCAGCAGATAAATCATTGTAAACAACAGGACAGAAATAATCGTTACCGTAATCAATAAGTTACGATCCGTCAGACCAAAAAGAATCAGTAATTTTCGAATCATTGGTAAAGCAAACGCCAAATGGATGATCGCTGCCACCAAAGGAAATGAGAAGATCATCAAAACTTGCTGCTGGATCACTTGCTTGACTTCCTTATGGCTTAACCCAACTTTTTGCAAGATCTCGAAACGTTCTTTGTCCTCCATCCCTTCGGAAACTTGTTTATAATAAATGATCAATGCAGCAGCTAAAATAAAGATCACACCAAAAATCAAGCCTAAGAAGAAGAAGCCACCTGTAAAGGTTTTTGTTTGAACTTCAAAAAGATCTTTTGACTGAACGCTCGCATGAGCATCTGCTGCTAGAAGTTCGCTGCGAATCTCTTTTGCGATGGCTTCTCGATCGCTTGCTTCTGCTGCTTGAAAATTAAAGACTGTTGTTGTCACTGGTTGCTGGTAAAGTTGAAACTCTTCGTTTTGATACCAAGAGCTTAGCTTTTCGGCAAGCCACTGATCATCCACCACGAGAACAAGATGCTGAACGGGGTTTTCTGTTTTCGTGAATGTTGGCAGTTCTTTCAATTCCCGCAAGCGAAATTGACGATCATCGATCGTCGTCTTTTCTGGTAACGCTTGATGCGTCCAGGTGGCGGGAAAAACGAATAGTTCGTCGTCAGCGGGTCCTGTTTTCCCAGTGATTTCATGGTATTCAGAACTGGTAAGAAAAATAAGATACACGGCTTTATCTAAACTACCGCTATTTTCTTCAAAAGTGGTTGAGGGAACAAAATTTGGTTCCTCAAAGGTATAAAGCAACGGTCTTGTTGTAGTGACTTGCTGGCGCTCTTTGATCGTTAGCTTCTCTTCAAGTCCATCAATTGCTGTGTTGATTTGCTGGGAATCAGCCGCTGACTCAATTTGAACATCGTAAGGAAAACGGGTTTCGATCACATTCTTTTGTCCAAAATAAAGACTGGCGGTCGTAGCAACGGTCACTAACACCATCGTTGATAAAATACAAATGCTTGCTAAACCAGCCGCATTTTGCTTCATCCGATACAACATGGTAGAGACATTGATAAAATGGGTCGTTTGATAATAATAGGTCGTTCGTTTTCTTAAAAACTGCAATGCTTTGATACTGCCCGCAATAAACAACAAATAGGTAGCCAAGATTACGAGGACGACGGCGACAAAGAACAGGCCTAATGCACTGATAGGAGACTTGATCGTCACAGAGATCGTATAGCCTGCCACTAAACAAAGGACACCTAATAGTGCCAAAATACCTTTTGCTCGTGGTTCTTTTTCATTTCGCTTGCTTCCCTGCAGTAATTGAAGTGGATTGGTTTTGCGTACTTGCAGTATGTCAAATAAAAATAAACAACCAAAGACGAACATAAAATACAGGATCACCAAGCCAATACTCTCAAATGACAGTTTGAAGACAAAGAACTCGCCTACGGCTAAGATTTTCTTCAGTATCAAAAATCCTAATCGTGCAAACAATAAGCCACTGATCAGTCCGGCGGCAAGGCTAATGAGAAAACTGTAAAAGAGTTCCCAAAAGACCACGAAGGCGATCTCACGTTTTCCTAGTCCTAAAACATTGTAGAGACCAAATTCTTTTTTTCGCTGCTTGATCAAAAAGTTATTGGTGTAAAAGGAAAAGATCGCCGCAAAAATCATGAGGATGATATTTCCTAAACGAAACATGAAGATGGCGCTTTGACTACTAGGAAGTTCCTTCATTCCTGGATTGTTCACGATGATTTGCGTCATCATCAAAACAGCCACCAAGAAACTCATAGATAATAAAAAGGGTGTGTAAGCTTTGGCATTTTTACGCAAATTGGAGAAGGCGATTTTTTGAAAGAACATTCGTTACTCCTCCTTTGCAAAGACAGCAGTCATTGTTTCGGCGATTGCTTCTAGAAAAGCGGTATTGCTGCGATCCCCTCGATACAGCTGGTGAAACACATACCCGTCTTTGATAAACAAGACGCGTTGTGCGCGACTGGCTGCGATCGAACTGTGAGTGACCATCACGATTGTCTGTCCATTTTGATTGATCTGTTGAAATAATGTCAGTAATTGATCAGAGGTTTTCGAATCCAGCGCTCCGGTTGGCTCATCTGCTAATAGCAGTTCCGGTTTTGTGATGATTGCTCGTGCGACAGCAACTCGTTGTTTTTGTCCGCCAGACAATTCATACGGATAGTGCTGCAATAAATCGGCGATCCCTAAAGTTTGTACGATGGGCTGAAGCTGCTTTTCCATTTGTTTGACGGAAACTTTCGATAAAACTAATGGCAATAAAATATTGTCCTTTACCGAAAAGGTGTCCAATAAATTAAAGTCTTGAAAAACAAAGCCTAAGTGATCCCGTCGAAAACTCGCTGCGTCTTTTTCTTTGATCGTGGACAGATCGATGCCATTCAGCTGCATTTCACCCGCTGTTGGTTGGTCTAACGTCGCCATCAAGTTCAGCAACGTACTCTTTCCCGAACCTGATTCCCCCATGATAGCGACATATTCCCCTTCTTCTACCATAAAGGTAATATTTTTCAACGCTTCAACGGGTTGTCCGTTCAGCTGGCTTTGATAGATTTTTTTTACTTGTTGAATGTTTAAAAGTGTCATCTTGTTCCCTCCTTCCTTTTTAGAATAAGCTGACTGGCAGAAAAAAGCGACTTACAATAAAAACCGCAAACTTACAGTGTTGAAAGTTTGCGGCTATCGGTTATTTGTGGTGGGAAAATGAAGTGTGACGATGGTTCCCTGTCCCACTTCAGAATCAATCGCTAAACGGCAGCCGATTTTTTCAGCCGCTTGTTGACTCATGTATAAGCCTAGCCCGCTCGCTCGTTGCTGAAAGCGACCATTTTGTCCCGTATATCCTTTCTCAAACACCCTTGGCAAGTCTTCCTTACGAATACCAATGCCGCTATCTTGAATCACTAAGGCATTGTCTTTAGTGAAAACGTTGATGCCACCAGTTTCGGTATACTTCAAGCTGTTGAAAAGAACCTGTTCAAAAATAAAAACGAGCCACTTTCGATCGGATGTCACCGTCAAATCCACCGCCATGTCCAGTTGCAGATTCTTTTTCGAGAAAAACAAGGCATACTTTTTGATCGTTTGACGAACGAGGGGCGCTAAAGCAATCGACTCAAAGACAAAATCTTCATTCGCTAAATTTTGTCGTAAATAATTCAACATCATTTGCAAGTAATCATTCACCTTAAATAATTCCGCTTTGACCTCCGTCGGTGACAACGAATCGCTTTGGACCAAAAGATCCAGCGCAGCTAGAGGCGTTTTGATTTGATGAAGCCACAAGCCGAAATCTTCATAAATTTCTTCATTTTTTAACGCTGCCTTGTAATCAGAAGTGGTTTTTTCTCTTGCCAATTGTTTAAGAAGGGCTTGGTATTCGTCTTCTAAACGATTTCCAGTGGCAGGCAAGAACGCCAACGCCGCTTCCGTCATACGTTCTTTTCTTAATAAATGCTGCAGCTGCTTTCTTTTTTGTGCGTAACGAAAATAATGAAAAAGGGAAAGTCCCCCTAAGATCACCCCTGAAAAGACCACATAGTCAATGAAGGGCTCCAACGAAAGGCTGTGGAGAAAGAATAGCCCAAATAGGCCCGCACTAAACAGCAGGTAAACGAGATAAAACTTTCCATAAAGGACGAAATATTCTTTCACGTTAGTCATAGGCGTGTTCCTTTTCTATCAAATACCCTTTATTCTTTACCGTCTGGATCAAATCGGATAGTTCGATCTGGCTTAATTTTTTTCGCAAGCGGGTCATATTGACCGCTAATGTGTTATTATCGATGAATTCTTCACTATTCCAGAGCATTTCAATGATGGTCTCTTTGGCTACGATCTTCCCTCGATGCTGCAAAAGCAAGGAAAGAATCCGAGCTTCATTTGGAGACAGCGGCAACTGTTCCCCCTGTTTTTTTAATACATTTTCTGTTGGATAAAAGGTTACTTGCCCTATCTCAAAGGTCAGCGCTTGTTGGTGGCTATACTGATAGCTGCGCCGCAGCAATGCTTGGATTTTTGCCAAAACGAAGGCTAAATCAAAGGGTTTTGTTAAATAATCATCTGCTCCCATGTTCATCGCCATGATCTGATTCATCTGTTGATCCATCGACGAAAGGAAAATGATCGGCACTTCTGACGTCTTGCGAATTTCTTGGCACCAATGATACCCGTTGTAATAAGGCAGCGAAATATCTAAAAGAACGAGATCCGGTTTGATCTCATGAAACTCTTGCAAGATGCTAGCAAAATTCTTCGCGGAAACACATTCGTACCCCCATTGCTGCAAATATTCTGCTAGAACAGAGACGATCGTTGCATCATCTTCAACAAGATATATTTTTTGCATGTCTTTCTCCTCTCTGTTGATTAATCACTTGCTTCTTTACAGACAGTGTACCAGAAAAGAAAAAGAATCGTCTAGATGGGGGGAACCTTTCAAAAAGCTGTTTTTTTCCTCAATCCTCTTCCAATCGAGCAAGAATTTCTTGGTAACGCTGTGTGGCAAAGGGACTGATATGCCCTTTTTGGCAAAAATTCAGTTTCCCCAGTTTGGGTACGACCCGTTCTACGATGACATTGCCATTTTGAACTTTCGATTCAAACTGCTGCAAAGCCTCCAAAAATCGTGCGTCTTTTCTGGCAGAAGGATAAAAAGACAAGACATACAGATAATAAAAAAGACTGTACCCTCTAAAGGGATATTCTGTTTGCATAAATAATGTGCCTATCCCATAATGACAGGGACTGATTGGCTGACGGATCTCCCAATGAGCAAGCAAAAATTCGCTTGCTTGCTTAAGCGTTTCCATTTGTTCACGATCATGAGTATAGCGAAAAGCATCAAGGACCGTTAACGTCGTCATTGGCGTGGAAAAGTGGGTCTCAGGGCCGCGACCAAAACTATACTTATTGCACTTCCAGCCGCCATCTGCTTCCTGAGTAGCAAGAAAATAGTGAAAGGTCTGTTGCAGCCTCTGGTCCCTTGTGTAACCAAGAGCACACAGCGTTCGCAAAGCCAACGCCGTATGACATGGATAGATCCCCCCTGACGGAGAAATTTTAAATCTGCCGTCTTCTCTCCATCCTTGAAAGATTAATGCGGCTGTCTCTTTTAATAAGTTCTCCTCACGCGACATGCCAAGTTCAAGTAAATAAAGAGGACTTTCTAAGGTCGTAAAGGGTGCTCCTTTTAGTAATTTATGGTCTGGCGTCGACCATAAATCGGCGCCATGATCATATTGATGGGAAATGATTGCTTCGATGTCTTGCTGAACCCTCTGATCCATATTGATCTTCCTCCATCTCTTAAGTGTCGTGCAATCACCCCAATAATCCTCATTGACCCACGGTGCACTCGCTTCTAGAATGATAAAAATTCGAACGTTTTTTAACACATGAGTTAAGTTTTTGTTTTTGAATTGTCCAAATGAATTTTAGAAATCAAATAGTTTTTTCCCGACGGACGTACTTTTAAAAAGAATGTTCTAGTATTCCTGATGACAGGTTTTAAAAAAGTTTGTCTCTGAAATCGCATGATCATCCGAACCCCATAATGAAAGATCACCTGAATAGGAACACGCTCACGCAACAAGTTCATGTCACGCTCTTTTTGTTCAAGGAATCAGGCATAATGAAATAGTTCAAAACGAATGCCTTCTGGGCTTTCAAAAAATAAGGCATAGTAGTTAGGGGCGATGCGCTCTTTGTATTCCATTGGTCGATCATGAAGGATCTTTACCCCTAAAGCTTTTATTTTGGGAAAGATCGCGTCTACGACTTCGCGGCTTTCCGCCTTAAATGCTATGTGCTGAACAGAGCCAGGTTTTCTTGAATCGATTTTCTGGTTCTTCCATTCTTTTCGTGGGGAACAAATGCCGAAATCAAATGAATCGCCTATATATTCTACTACTTCCATATCGGCATGTTCTAAATACCCAGAATATTTCTTCTGGAGGTCAAAACCTAATAGTGCAAATAATTGATCATAAAAGCCTTCTGCTTTTTTTACATCATTGACTGTAATTTGGATATGGTGAAACTGAATGTTCATATTCGCTCCTTTCTGGCAAACAAAATAAGTGTTTCAGGAAGAAAAAACGTTTGTGGGAGATTGATTCAACTAAATTAGCTAGGAAGCTCACTAAATGTAGAAATCACCTTTTCCATTGCCGTTGCTACTTCTTTAGGCAACTTATTATAGCCATCATTTTCTGTCTCTTGAGACAAAATAAAGTCCAGCCGTCCTTGCATCCGCTCTCTTAAATGAGCAACATAGGAGGCATCTTGAAAATCGACTTTAAAGCCTGTTACTGGCAGGAAACTCATTTCGGTGATCCCTCCGAATTTTTTAAATTTAGCCTCACCTTCCACAATTTTTTCAATCGATGTCAGCGTGACTTCAGGCGTGACTTTCTTGTCTTTGTAAAAGCCTGTATTTAGAATGTAACAAGCCGTTTGGTTTTCTTTAAACAAGTGCATGAAATGGGCAAAATCTTCCCCTAAAGGATAGACTCTAAATGGATTGGCATAAGGTTCGATGACCAGTTTATCTATATCCGTGGTCTCGACAATATGTTCAGCTGTCGTGCGCTTCGTAGCTAAGGTCAACCCAAAAACAGCGGCTAAAATCGGATCGTCAATTTTTACTACAGGAGGCAGCGTGTCATCTTTCATGATCCAAAATACTGCATCGATCGGCGAATCTAAATGGTCCACCCGATTAGGTGTGACATATCGTGATTTGACAGTTCGACCATTCCCATTACGAATATCTTGGGTCACGAGGACCTTTTTTCCTTTCTCGTCTAAAGTAACCCCAACATTTTGACAGGTGATAAAGTAGCGGACATTTGGGTTGGTTAATGGATAGTCTTGCGTTTTATCAAAATAAGAAGGTTCCAGAGCAGTGGAGGCACCATTTGTTTGATTAATCACAAATGCATCGTCATGCAGAACCTTGATCTCATATTTGCCACCATGTTCTGCCAATGTGATGGTCGATTTTCCTGATCCTGAAAGACCAAAAGCAGCCATCGTAAATGTTCGATTCGGTAACTGATACTGCTTCATTCCCCCATGACACGCCACAAAGCCATGGCGATGCGCGGTAGCCCAAGCCAAAGTTAATGTCGCTTTTTTCAATTCACCAAAATAGTTTAAACCTAAGACTGCCGCAACATTGTGTTCAGGATCAAAAAGAGACAGTCCATAAGGAAAATCAGGATGAGACCAATCTGGATCAGCGTACAAAAAAATGTCCGTCTCTGGATATTCTTTGGAACGTTGGTACCTTTCTTCCCATGATTTCGTCATCAATTGAAAATTCAACAAATAAGAGTAAAAGTTGGTTTCATAGTGCTCTGGTATCAACAGGTGAGCTTTGACCATAAACGCTTCATCTAATCCTACAACAACTTCACCACCATAAAATTGCTTGCGGGTTCCTTGGTATAAGGCATCTCGCAAAATGTCTTCATATAATTCTCGCTGGATTCCAGGATGCCCGATGATGCGTCGAGCTGCCGCTGTCCGTCCAACCACTTTTCCGTCATTAAACACGATGACTTTTGCATCCTCTGGTAGTCCTAACTCCTTGGTGTGTGTTACCGGCATATCCGTAAGAATAGCGCCAGAAGATTCTTTTGCTAAGTGATAGGCAGTGGCTAGATCATGAATCCAAGTGACATTGTTCCCATAAAAAGCTGACTCTATCAACACTTTAAAACTCGACAAATGCGTATTTTGCGGTGTAATCTCTTTGTGTGAAAATGCACGAATCGTTGCCATGTGCAATCCCTCCTAACAAAAATTTTCTATTCACTACGTTTATTATAATACTTTCTAATCACGCCACGCCATATTTTTATACACATTAACTATAAATTGCTGACAAACCATTTTGTTAAGGATTTGGCTGTCTGCATATTTGTAGCTTCCCTGCTTTTTGCATTGATTTTGTCCCCGCTCATCAATAGTGAGAAAGAACAAAAAAACTGGAACAAAAAAGAATGTCTTTCTGTTCCAGTTTCTGGTTTTATATTTCATCCATTCCAAACGTCACAATCGACGTAATTAGATAGACAGATGGGTTATAGTTGCTTATTTCTCAATTGATTCGCCTTCTCTAATAACTTTGTTATCGTAAGACTTTATGACAATTACCATAAAAAGAACTCACGGTCAAAATCACTGAAAAGAACTCGTTTTTTCTTAACGACGCTCTAACAACACGACACACTCCACATGGGTCGTTTGTGGGAACAAATCAACAGGTTGGACTTCTTTTGTCACATATCCTTCTTCTTCAAACAACGCGAGGTCACGAGCCAAGGTTGCTGGATTGCAGGAAATGTAAACGATGCGCTCTGGTTTAACTGCAGCGGTCGTTTCAATAAAGCTGGCATCTAAACCTTTGCGAGGTGGATCAACGAAGACGACTGTCGGTTGAATGCCTTCGCGTAGCCATTGCGGCATGATTTTTTCGGCTTTACCGATAAAGTAATGCACGTTTTCGACACCATTTCTTTTGGCATTGGCTTTGGCATCGTTCACTGCTTCAGGAATGACTTCCATCCCTAACACTTCTTTCACGCGATCAGCCAAACTGATCCCTATCGTTCCGATTCCTGCATAAGCATCCACAACGACATCATTTTCAGACAGTTGCGCCATCTCGAAGGCGGTTTGATACAAGACTTCTGTTTGCGCTGTGTTGACTTGGTAGAAAGATTTCGCTGAGATTTGGAAGGTTTTGCCTAATAATTGATCATCGATCGATGACTTGCCATACAAGACACGCTCGAACTCGCCCATGATCACATTGGTTTTTTCTTCATTGATGTTTTGAATGACAGAAACAACTTCTGGAATCTCTTCGTGGATCACTTCCGCGATCTCTTCTCCCTTGAAGAATTTCGGTTTACGTGTCACTAATACGACCATCATTTCACCTGAGTGATGCCCACGACGAACGACAATGTGGCGTAAGAACCCTTCGTGGGCTTCTTCATTGTAGGCTTTGACATTGAAGCGCTGCAAAATATCTCTGACTTTGATGATTGCTTGATCGATGTTTGGATCTTGAATATAAAAGTCTTCGATCGGTACCAGAGTATGGCTGTTTTTGCGGTAAAATCCAGTCGTTAATTTTCCATGAATCTTTTGCACAGGGATTTGCGCTTTGTTGCGATAACCAAATGGTTTTTCCATTCCGATTGGTGCATTGACCTTGATTTCAGGCAGTTTGGCGATTTTAGCCAAAACATTCTCTACTTGCTGCTGTTTGAAGGCTAATTGTTTGTCATAGCTCAAATGACTCAATGGGGCGATCCCGGTGCGCAACAATGCTTCATTCGGTAATTCTTGCCGATCAGGACTCGCTTGCAACAGCTTCATCACTTTGGCAAAACCAAATTTGTTGCCGACTTTCAACACTTTGACTAAGGCACGTTCATTTGGCAGGGTGTTTTCAATAAATAATAAGTACCCATCGACTTTGGCGATCCCATTTCCTTCATGGGAAAGGTCCAAAATATCGACTTCAAGTTCCTGATTCTTTTTAACAGGATAATTTTTCATAGATTTCTCCTTTGTGCTTACTTTCTCCATTTTAAAAAGGAATGGTCGAAATTGCAAGCGCTGCTTATTTTAACGGTTCAACAGATCGGGTAGACGTGCAAAAAAGAACCGAAGGAGGGAAATCGGCTGATTGCTTTTCTAGGGGTTGCGGCGAAGAGCCGCTGCACCACAGGAGCAATCCCTTTTCCATCCTTCGGAAAATCGAACAGATCAAAGTTGGTAAAACCTCGATCATTGTTTATTTGTCAGCTGTTTTTTTCTTTTTCTGTGATTTTTCCCGTTCGCTCTTGTTTAAGATTTGTTTTCTCAAACGAATGCTTTCTGGTGTTACTTCACAGTATTCGTCATCGTTCAAGAACTCCAATGATTCTTCTAGTGAAAGGATTCTTGGTTTCTTGATGACAGATGTTTGGTCTTTCGTCGCTGAACGAACGTTGGTCATTTGTTTTGCCTTCGTAATATTGACCGTTAAGTCATTGTCACGAGAGTTTTCGCCGACGATCATTCCTTCATATACTTCAGTACCTGGTTCAACGAAGACCGTTCCACGTTCTTCAATACTCATGATTGAGTAAGTCGTTGCTTTTCCTGTATCGATCGATACAAGTGCGCCGTGGTGGCGTCCGCCGATTTGCCCTTGAATCATTGGCAAGTACTGGTCGAAGGTGTGGTGCATGATACCGTAGCCGCGAGTCATTGATAGGAATTCTGTCGTATAGCCGATCAAGCCACGAGCAGGTGCTAAGAAAATGATCCGTACTTGTCCATTTCCTGTATTGATCATGTCTTGCATTTCTGCTTTACGAATTCCTAGTGATTCAATCACTGAACCCATGTATTCTTCTGGTGTGTCGATTTGCACCCGTTCAAATGGTTCGCATTTCACGCCATCAATTTCGCGTTCGATAACTTCTGGACGAGAAACTTGCAATTCAAAACCTTCACGACGCATGTTTTCAATCAAGATCGACAAATGAAGTTCGCCACGTCCTGAAACAGTCCAAGAATCTGGTCCGATTGGTTCAACACGTAGAGACACATCTGTTTGTAGTTGCGCCATCAAGCGTTCTTCAATTTTACGAGCGGTTACGAATTTCCCTTCACGACCTGCAAATGGTGAGTTGTTCACGACAAAGGTCATTTGTAACGTTGGCTCATCAATGTGTAAAACAGGCAATGAATCTTGGTGATCGATCGGTGTGACTGTTTCACCAACGAAGATGTCTTCCATCCCAGAAACAGCGATCAAATCGCCAGCTTTCGCTTCTTGGATCTCTAAACGTTTCAAACCGAAGAAACCGAATAATTTTGTGACACGGAATTTCTTCACTTGGCCATCAAGTTTCATCAAAGCAACTTGGTCACCAACTTTGATCGTTCCACGGAAGACACGTCCGATTCCGATACGTCCAACGTAGTCATTGTAATCAAGTAAAGATACTTGGAATTGCAATGGCTCATCGCTGTTGTCGATTGGCGCTGGAATATGTTCGATAATCGTATCAAACAATGGTGCCATCGTTTTTTGTTGATCGGCAGGATCATCTGATTCACTTGAGGTCCCGTTGATCGCTGAAGCGTAGATCACTGGGAAATCCAATTGGTCATCGTCTGCACCTAATTCGATAAATAGTTCTAATACTTCATCTACCACGTGCTCAGGACGAGCAGATGGTTTGTCGATTTTGTTAACAACAACGATTGGGACTAAATGTTGTTCCAACGCTTTTTTCAATACGAAACGTGTTTGAGGCATCGTTCCTTCATAAGCATCAACAACTAAAACAACACCATCGACCATTTTCATGATCCGCTCTACTTCACCACCGAAGTCCGCGTGTCCTGGGGTATCCATGATATTGATTTTGGTTCCGTTGTATTCAACCGCTGTATTTTTCGCTAAGATCGTGATACCACGTTCTTTTTCGATCGCATTTGAATCCATCGCCCGTTCTTGTAATTGGGTATGGCTATCTAACGTTTGGGATTGTTTCAATAATTCATCAACTAATGTAGTTTTTCCATGGTCAACGTGGGCAATAATAGCGACGTTGCGGATATCATTTCTAATATTCAATTTATAAACTCCTTTTTTGGTGACATTGCACTCGACAAGCCATTATACCAGAATTTCTTTCTGAAATATAGTGCAAAGTTTTCATTTTTACAGAAAAAGCAGACATCTTGTCGATATCTGCTCCAATTCATCCTCGTTTTGGCATAGAATGCTTAACGGGAAACAGCAATTTCAGTTCAAACCAGCCATCTTCTGTTTGGATCACCATCGTTCCTTTGTATTTATTCACCGTTTCGCGAACACTTTTTAACCCATACCCATGAAAATGTTTGTCTTTCTTGGTGGTGATCGGCAAGCCGTTTTCAAATGTCAAGGGTTCTTCGTAACGATTTTCTAGGCAGATCAAAAGCATCTCCCCTTTACGGCTGATTTTCAATTGAATCAAGCGATTATCTTCTTTGGTGATTTTGCGGACACTTTCAATGGCGTTATCGATAATATTACCGAAAAGCGTACTGATATCCACTGAATTCATAAAAGAAAGGCTTGCCCCATCTGCAATCACGGTGAAGGTGATTTTTTCTTTCTGACAAAAGATTTGTTTTCCTGTCAAAACAATATCTAACACACTATTGCCGGTGTCCATCCTTAAGTCGTACGAGTTGATTTCTTTTTCCATGACAGCCAAATAATCCTGTGTCTCCTGTGAGAGAGGATCATTTTTCAAAACATTGATCAAATGTTTCAGGTCGTGATACTTTTGATTGATGATCTCAATGCTTCTTTCCGAGGTTTGATAATTGATCATTTGATTTTTTAGCAAGCTTTCTAACTTCTGTACTTCAAACTTTTGTTTCATTTCATTCAATTGAACGTGGTAGGCAAATAGCAGCGCCACTCCCCCAAAATCCACCATCGTTCGAATATTAAAAATATCTCTAGCCATACTCCCACTAAAAGGGGTATTTTGATACACATAGCTGATATTGCTCATGGTGAATACCACGATCACGATAATCATCACCGAAGCGATTTCTCGATAGGTGATCACTTGTTCGGCACTTTCGATCACAAATCGTTTTTCCAATTTGTACAAAAGGCCTAACAGCATACTGCATCCCAAAAAAATAAACGCATAGGTTCCGATATAATCGAAGGAAACTTTGAAATCCAATACAAGAAAATAGTAGATTTGATACGTGAGTGATGCAGCAAATTCACCTACGATAAATGCCCGTGCAGTGAAATACAAGGCATTTTTCCACGGAATCTCAGCAGTGGTAAAAAGAAATAGAAACATTATAAGTGCTGAAATGATAATGATCGGAATAAAATAGACTTGTGAGACATCGGAATTAATGATTTCCATATGCAGATACAAGATCAAAAGGAATACAAAAACCCGTCCAATTTTTTTCTTGGTTAGCTTCTCTGTTTTCGTCAGTAATACGAAAAGTAAGGTACTCATCCAATAAGCGATCGCATAAAAAATACCTGGAGTTTCTGATAGTTGATACGGGGACAAAATTGCTTCACCTCATCTAATAGTCATTTAGACATGCCATTGTTTCGCCAGTGTATCCATGATCAATTTGCGTTTTCCTCGGCTGATAGGCAACTCTGCTTCTCCAACGATCACAGTCGAATGATTAATACCCGTGATATGCCTCAGATTGACAATAAACCCGCGATGGATTCTCAAAAAACGATCCGGTTGTAACTGCTGCTCCAATTCCCGCATGACACCGATCGATTCCAATTCTTGATCAGTTAATTTAAAAATCAATTTATGTCCTTGGCTTTCCACGTACTGAATCGCATCTTGATTGACGCGATAATAATTCTGTCCGGCTTTGATACGCAGAAAACTGTCTTCTTTCATCTTCAGTCGCTTGATTGTTTTTTTTAAATACTCCGACAACGAATAATAATTAAAGGGTTTAAGGATATAGCCAATTGCATTGACATCATAGCCTTTGACTGCATATTGCGCCGTACTGGTAATAAAAATGACGAAGACATCAGAATCCCGCTTGCGAATTTCCTCGATCGCTGACATTCCATCGATCAATGGTAGATGGATATCCATCAGCAGCAAATCAAATTCCGAGTCATAACGTTCTACGAAATCATACCCATCATGAAAGGTTTCTACTTGAAAAACGACTCCTTCTTTTTCTTGAAATGTCTGTAAATATGACAAGAGCTGTTGCCGATATTCTTCTTGATCTTCCACGATTCCAACACGGATCATGCGCTCACCAGCCCGCTGCGTTTTTTTATAGTCATAGTGTTTAATCTCCCTTCTTTAAAAAAGTAAAGCGTTTTTTTCGTCGTTTTTCTTCTTTTATTTTAACATAATTTGTTATTTATGAAGCGATTATTTTTACGCAGGAAAAGCATAGAGAACGAGCGCTTTCACGTCTTCTCTATGCTTTATTTTTATCGCTTTACTCGGTAACTGTTTTCTTCTGTCCAACATCGAAAAAGGCTGCGATGACAGAGATCAACCAAGTGGCTACGAAGATAACAATAATCATGATGGCTTGAGAGCCAGCATCGAACGCCGCTTCATTGTTCATTTCAAGGTTAGAACCGAAAATATAGCCAAAGGATTCAAGTCGCATGCTGATGAAGCGCACACCACCTAAGATAATCAATAAACTAGCTACGATACGGCTGATATCAGCTGCCATTAACAGTGATTTGGTTTTTGCATGAAAGGATAGCCCAATCGTCAAAAGCAGGAATACTAGCGCTGCTGCTAACAAATACAAAACATTGACTTGCATGTCTTGATAATACGCTTTATTAACGTTGGAGATATACAAGAAGACCAAACTCGTCGTAAGGACGAAAACCAGCAGATAGATATACAAACTGATTTTTTGTTTCTTTAGCATTGTCATCATTGTTCCGCTCCCTTCTTCTTCATTGAAATAAAGACATAGCCACCAAAGCTAATAACTGCTACTGCAAGGCCACCATAGATTCCGACGGTCATGGCTGTCTCCCACCATGGTGTAATTCGGATCGTCTGAACATTTTGGGCGGCACTTTGGGCATAGGCATATAATTGATACTTCATGTTTTCTCTCGCTTGTTCAACAAATTGCGCATCTTGGGCTGCCAAATCAACGGTCAGATAAGGCCAAGCCTCTAAGACATTCGCCATCGTCTCATTTGAGGCAAAATCTGCCATCATCGTAACGCCTGCCATAATAATGGATTCTGGACGGAAGTAGCCGTTGTTGTTGACCATATCTGTCGTCAGTAAGCCATTGAAGCCCCACTCTTCTCGTAAAATATTGATCAACATTGGGACAGAATTATTCCCGTTCGTTGCACCGATCCGGCTGAAGGTCACCATTGCGCCTAACGCGCCGGCATCTTCAAATGATCCTTGGAAGGCACGTAAATCACCTTCACGGGCTTTTTGCTCCGTCATATAAGGCGCGATGCCACTTCGTTGTGTTTCTTGATCATTAAATGCCAGATGTTTTGGACCAATAATGATTCCGTAGTCCAAGGCACCTTTGACTGTATTTGCCGACATATAATTAGACAACATTGGGTCTTCAGAATAGTATTCATGGTTTCTTCCGTTGTAAGGGGTCCGATGAATATTAGCTGCTGTGCCCCAAATCAAGTAATTCCCACTCCATAGACCGTCATTACCAAGTAAGTTGCCCCATTCTTCTGCCAGCTCATGACTAAAGGTGCTGCCGATGATCGTAGCATTTGCCATCGTTCCTAGATGGTAATCTGCATTTTCATCCTCTTCATTTAACCCTCGACCACTTAGCGTTGTGCCGAAACCATTCGGACCGTCATTTTGATAAACGAGTGGCGAATTGATTTCTTCAATGACATCACTCGTACTTCCACCTTTAGCGATTCGCGGTATCAAGATGTCTAAAGGAATCTGATTAACTAGCTGATCCCAACGAATATCATCAATGTCAGTAACCCCTGCCATATCAGAAAACATCAATGGGTCTTCGATTCCATCTACATTGGCTTCCCCATTTTCTGTAAATTGATAGTTTTCATTCGCAAGGTTTTGGACCCATTCTTCCACTTTGTCACCGTCGATCGTCAAATCGTCATAGGTTCGAGGAAAAGTTCCTGCCCAATCTTGTCGAGTAAGATAGGTGGCATAGTCTGGTTTGTAGTAGTTGATGTCGGCATCTTCCAGCTGATTCACGATCGCTGTGCCATTTTCAGAATAAGCAAATGTTTCTTCGTCAACGGTTCCTTCTTCACCGATCGCCACACTCACAACCTGAGCTTCATTTCCATCGGTATCATGCCCTTTAGCTGCCAATACTGCATTGACGGCTTCGTGTGCTCCATCACCAACAGCAAAATAATAATCGCCGCCATCTAAAATATACCCGCCTAATCCGTCTTTCGCTGTCGAATCCCAGCTAGCCATATATTTCATGTCAACTTCGATCGTAACTGTTTGCGATTCAGAAGGCTCTAATAGCTCTGTTTTCTCAAATCCGATGAGATTGACAGCTGCCTTTTCGATGTTTTGCTCACGATTATAGTCCGTGTATGGCGCATTAAAGTATAGCTGGCTAGCAAATTTACCGCTTACATTTCCTGTATTGGTAACAGTCACTGTCGCAGTTACTTTATTGTTTTCTTCGTCGATATCGATCGCATCTAAACGCTGGTCAAAGGTCGTATAAGAAAGACCAAACCCAAAATCATAGGTCACTTCATTGGCATAATCCCAAACGTCTGCCCCATCGATCGCACCGACGTTGCTATCGGCTTGTCCAGCACCGACCACTGTATCATAATAGCGGGTTTCATAATATTTATAACCGGTATAAATTCCTTCGGCTTGGATCAAGTAGTGGTCGGCAGCTAATGACGCATCCCCACCAAAGCTTCCTAAAGGAGAAGTTGCTGGCAGTTCCCCCATCAAGGATTCCTCAAAACGAATTTGAGATAGATCATCCAACTCAATTTTACCAAAATTCTGCATCGCAGGGGAATTCGCAGTTGCAACAGCATAGGTGTCCGTCAAGCGTCCTGAAGGATTGACTGCTCCCGTCAAAATATCGGCAACACCTAAGAAGCCATAAGCACCAGGGAACCCAACGTACAAAATAGCATCAATGGCATCGTCTTTTTCAAGCTCGTCGATTTCCATCGTCGAACTGCTGTTGATCATAACGATCACGCGATCGAAGTTTTCTTTCGCAAGCTCAATCAAGGCTTTCTCGTTTTCAACTAGACCTAACGGCGTATCCGTACCATAAACTTCTTGATCGATGCCTTTTTCTCCAGGATAGTAATCACTGCCCTCAGAGCCTGGTCGTGAAATCACCACAATGGCGGCATCATTATACTCAGCAAAGCTTTCTGTAAAGTCGGAATCATCATTTTGCGCCGTCTCATAAAGATCTGTTGCTGGTTCAGATGGTTCATAAGGGGTTGAAAAATTAGCTGGACGATGCCCGTAGATCGGAACGGTATTCCCAAAACGCTCAAAAGAGCCGGTCTGGATCTCCCCCAGACCATTGTAGATCTCCGTCATCGTAGGATTTAATTCAAATCCTCGTTCCTCTAAAGCTTCTTGCAGATTGATTTGGGAATCGCCAACAACGGTACTCCCCATTGTCCCACCTAAAAATGGATAAGCACTCCCCATCCCCAACAAGGTGACCCGATTCTCTGTTTCCGCTAGGGGCAACGCTTGATTTTGATTTTTTAATAAAACGGTCCCTTCTGCTGACATTCGTTCACCCAGGTCACGATGTGCTTGGATCAGCTCCGCACTAGTTTCGTAATCAGAAGTGAATTTGTCATCATTGATGATTTTGGTACTTGAAGTCCCAAGGGCACCATCAATGATCGGGCGCCACTGATCCGCAACGCCGGTCAAGCCCATCAAAGCACCTGACATCGATAATGACAGTGCAGTCATCCCTCTGCATAGTCGTGATAGATTTTGATTCATGTAGATTTCCTCCTTTTTTCAACTCATGTTTTCCCTTTGGATATGTTTCTTGAATGGTATTTTCTTATCTACTCCCTCCTTTAGGTTTTCATCGCTTCTTGCGATTGTTTTGCCCGTTGTTCTTCTAAAATCAATCGTTCTTGGGGATCGATCCATTCTCCGCCAGATTGGAGAACCTTTTCCTTCTGACTAGCTAAGATCAGCGCCTGATCTTCTTTCGTGTGCTTTTCTACGGTTAGAAAAAGGAGCAAGATCGCAATACCCGCATAACAAATCAACTCAAACCCTAAAAATGCCCAAACAAGAACGGACGAAACTTGTGCGTTTTGGGTGACAGCAGTCGGGTCATAGCCGCTGAGCGTCAGCAAACTGTTGACTAAGGCATTCCCAACCCCTGTCAGACCTACCATGATCGAACCGTAAACAGACATCGTAAACCCATCGCTACGAAAGCCATTTTTGGCTTCTAAGTGATCCAGTACATCTGAAAGCAGCGCTAGTGTCACAAACATCGCAGGCACAGCACCGATTCCTTTTAAAACCAAACCGATGGCAACCGTTGTGAAATCATGGACATCGATAAAACTGATCAGGCCACCTACCACAGCAAAAACGATCCCTAGCAAAACGGAATTGCGTTTACCCAGTTTGTTTGCCAGCGGCCATGCCACCAACATCCCAATTGCGGTCGGTAAACCAGCGATCAAACCTAGTGAGCCCATTGCGACACCGGCAGAGGCTTCGTCGACCACGGAACTAAACATCCAGCGAGCGTAATACCCCATCGATCCGTTTTTTACGAGCCCACCGAACTGGAACAAGAAGAAATAAGAGATGATCAACCACCAATACTTATCCGAAATACAGGCGGAGAACTGCTTTTTCAAAGAAATCTTCTCTTCTTTGATCGCTAGTTTGGCGTTTTCTTCAGTGATTCGTTCTCGGGTAAAGTAATACTCTAAGAAAATGGCTAGAAACGTCGTGACACATAAAAAGATCATCATCACGCGCCAGTTGTTATAGCTAGCTGCTCGATCGATCACACCCTCCGTCGAAACGAAAAGATAGCTTTGTAACAAGATCGGCACTAAGATACTTCCGCCTAACCCGACAGCCGCTACACCCGAGGCATTAGAAAATGTCGCTAATTTTCCGCGCTGATTACTATCTCGTGTGGATAAGGCGACCATGGAACTATGTGCTGTGTAAAAGAATGGATAGGCTACGGCGTAATAAAAATTATAGGAAAACGCCAGCCAGATCATCTGTAACGTCGGAGATGCATTCGTTGGTGTAATGAATAGAAATACGATCGCTATCACCAATAACGGTGCAGAAATCAACATATACGGTCGAGCTTTTCCCTGGCTGGTTCGCGTATTATCGATCAATCGACCAACGAATAAGTTACCCAAAATGACAAAGACCACTGAGATTAATGGTAATAAGGCTGAAAAATGCCCGAACTGATTTGTATCTGTCCAACCAATCACATCTGAATAATAACGGTTCAAATAGGCACCGAAGATCGCATTGGAAAGCAATGCCAAAAAAGGCCCAATAAAATATCCTAGAAAAACTTCTTTCTTTTCGACTTTTGCGGTGGTGATTTTGGTCTTGAAGGCGGGCGCTTCAAAGAGTGTTTTGACTTTCATGCGCTGCTTCCTCCTATTGCTTCTGAAAAATGATACTGCCCGTTGGTCAACTGATGGCGCTGACCACTAGGCATTTGTAAATGAGCGGTCGTCCCGATAGGTACCTGCACTTCAATCGAAAAGTAACCATCAGCGATCTGCCAATTGCTGATAATTTCGCCATAACTACACCTTACTTTCGTCTTGGCAAAGGTCAGATCACCACCAATGATCGGTCGCACAGTGAACGCTTGATAGCCGCCTTTGATCGGTTCGATCCCGGCGATCCGCCGATAGAAAAAGTCACCGACTGCCCCGCTGGCATAATGATTGAAGGAAACCATTCCATTGGTTCCATCATCGGCACCCGTATTACTAGTACCGTCTTCTCTCAAGGCATCCCAGCGTTCCCAAATCGTCGTGCCGCCAGCTTTTACTTGAAAAAGCCAAGATGGGCAGGTATCTGTTAAAAGCATTCGATAGGCTTCTTCTACATACCCATTATCTGCCAATGCAAACAAAATATACGGGGTACCAGGAAAACCGGTGCCGATATGATACTCGTTTTCTCGTACCAAACGTGCCAGGTTGGCTGCCGCTTTTTTCGCATCTGTCTCTGAAAGCATTTGGTAATACAGCGGTAAGACGTACGCAGTTTGAAATTCTTTTTTCACACGGGCATCTTTGTCCATCAGTAATTGGCGATAAGCAGTGGATGTTTCATGAAAAATTTTCTGATAGTACGTGCTATCTTCAGAATAGCCCAAGATCGCTGCAATCTGTGCTAAAAGATTGCTGGTGTTGGCAAGGCTAGCCGTGCCTGTCCATTTGCCCCGCAGCATCCACGTCCAAAGTTTGCCTTCAGGTGCGACCCAATCGCCATAATGATGCAGCAAACGCCAAATTCTTCGGTGCTTGCCAAAGGAAAATAGTTGTGCCCAAAACAGACACGCTTTGTGGTATTTCTTCATCGCATGGTATGTGGTGCGCAGGATTTCTGGATCACCACTACTTAAGTACTCCGCCCATGGAACCAAAATCACGGCATCTCCCCAGTGATCAACGGCCATTGGGATCATGATCTCCCATTGAAAAGGCACGACCACCAGCGGTACGGTTACTGGAATTCCGCCACTTTTTCTTTGTTCTGAACGGACATCTTGAAGCCACTTCTCATAAAAACGGCGCATATCAAAGTTAGTTGAAGCCGTTCGAGCAAACAAAGCAATATCCCCGGTCCAGCCCATTCGTTCATCCCGTTGGGGGCAATCGGTGGGAATATCGACAAAATTAGATTTTGCTCCCCACAAAATGTTGCTTTGCAGCTGATTCAACTGAGGATTAGAACAAGTAAAAGAGCCGGTTTCCCTTACGTCAGAATACAAAGCGATTCCTTCAATGGTGATTGCTTCCGGATCGATTCCTTCGACACTCAGATAGCGAAAGCCCATGTAGGTCAACCGTGGCTGATAGACTTGCTTTCCCTCCTTGCAGGTGTAAATAATTGCTTGCTTCGCAGTCCTGAGCGGTTCGGTAAACAGTTCGCCATCCATCAAAATTTCAGCATGTCTGATCGTTAGTTTCTGGCCTTCATTTCCTTGAATGGTCAGCTTGACAATACCGGCAAAATTTTGCCCCATGTCATAGAGCCATTTTCCACTCGGTGATCGTGTAATTGACTTTGGCTCAAAAACCTCATGCTCTCGCACAGGTACACCAATTTGGGCAATGATCCGCGGCTTGATTTTGACTGTTTCAAGGGAAGCTGGATGCCACGAGCGTTGCGTTTCATGGAACCGTGCATCGTAAATTTCGCCGTTGTAAAATTCCGCCTCTTTTAGTGGACCCTCCATTGCTGTTTGCCAGTTTGTATCAGTAACGATCTTCTCAAAAGACCCATCACTGTATTCAATGTGAACCTCCGCTAAAAAGGCTTGTCTTTTGGCATAGACGCGGTTGCGTCGTGCGTAGGTAAACGCACCAGAAGCCCATCCTCCTGCCACGACAACTTCCATTTCGTTGCTCTTTGCCAACTGTTTTGTGATGTCATATGTTTGATACTGCAACTGATGTTTATAAGAGGTGAAACCTGGAGCAAAATAGTCGCGACCAATTTTTTCTCCATTCAGGGTCATCTCATAGATCCCTAACGCTGTGGCATAAATCCGTGCCTTGACAACTGACTTTTGACAGGAAAAGGTATGTTTGAAGTACATCGGTTTTGGCGATGCTTTCTTCTCCGTAAAACGATAACTTCCATTGGTGATCCATGATGCTGAAAATGAACCGTCCATCTTCCCCGTCTCAAAATCGCAACTGGCTGCTGCTTGATTTCCTTGATCATCTTCTACTGTCAAATGGACGGTATAGGTGGCGAAAGGCTCCAATGGCGGACCATCGTAATAATGATGGTTCCCACTGGTCGCATCACACGTCCATTCCCCCAGCGTTAAGACTGCTTTTTTGATCGTTGTATTTTGTCTTTGACTGGCAACGGTATAGGAAAAACAAGGATTGGACTTATCAGTGACGCATTCTTTTTCTAAATCTTCAACAGTAAAACGCGTAATCTCTAGCATACATCCTCCTTCATTTCGTGTCATTGCTTTTTTTCACTACTTCGTTTATCTGAATGGCTGTACGCTCAGACCTACTTCCGTCAGCTGCCATCAGTTCGATTTCGTTTGCTTCAGAATCAGCTTGCACGATCGCTAGTGCTTCGCCATAATAGGTTTTCGTTTTCGAACCAGTATAGCCTTCTGGGTTGTAAGGACAAGCATGACCTAACCCTAATAGCTTACCGCCTTTGACAGAAACCGCGACTTCATGGTTTTCCATCGGCTTTAAAATGCCGTTGCGATCGGTATACCGCAAACGAATAAAGGCCAGCCCTCGAGGAGAAACAGTACTACTTTCAGGTTCAAGCGTTAACTGAGTTTCTTTTTGTGCGGTCACTAAAGAACTACGGCCAATTTCTTGCTCATTTTCGTCATAAGCAACAACGGTCAATGTGCCACTTTGATAAGTGGTCTTGACGACAGTTCGACAATCGTTTTTCATTTTTTTCTTAACGACAAGCTGATCATTCAAATAAAGAGCGATTTGAGCCGCTCGAGCATAGACTTCGACTTCGGCTTTCTGACCTTCGCAGCCCGGCCATGTCCAAGAAGGCATCGCATCCGTCAATTTCCATGCGGATGGTGAATGTTTGCCTTTTTGATAAACGGGCTTCACCGCTAAAAGAGGCGTTGTGGTTTTTTCGAATGCCACTTTTGTGTAAAGGGTTTCGCCACCTGCTGCACCAGTGATATCCAAGCGACCGCTTCCAGCGGTCAACCAACCAGCTGGACTGGCATTTTTAGGATAGGCATCTTCATAAACCCACGAACCAATACCGGCTTCACCGATATAGTCCATACCTGCCCACACGAAATCTCCAATAATTCGAGGGTGTTTTTTTGCCAGTTCCAAGAAATAAAAAGCATCCTTACAGAAAGTTTCTGTCCCTAAAATCAGCCGCTTCGGATATTTTTTCAAGTCTTTTTTATAGCGTAAAATGCCGTAATTGTAGCCGGCTATGTCCATATTGGCAAATGATTCATAGGTCGTACGGTCACTTCCTCTGAGGGTTGCCCCCAACTTCATGGTCTTATCGCCCAACAAACCAGCCAGCTTATTATAAAACTCACTTCCGACAGCTTTTTTCTTTTCTTTTTGGGCTTTTTCATCAGTATAGACCCCAAAGCCTAGTGAGCTTAGATAATTGAAAAAGATGTTGACACCACATGTTACCGGTCGCGTTGGGTCCAACCCATGCAAGTGTTCCGTTAACTCTTTCGTCAGCTCGATTCCCCGTGGCTCGGCTGTTTCCGAGACTTCATTCCCCGTCGAATAGAGGATCACGCTAGGATGATTAAAATCTTTGTCCACCATATCAGCAAGATCCTGACGCCACCAATCACTAAAATCATTGGCATAATCGTAACGGGTTTTATGGGTGTACCACATGTCGACATATTCATCCATGACCAGCATTCCCAACTCGTCACAAGCATCAAGTAGTGCTTTTGAGCAAGGATTATGGGCTGAACGAATCGCATTATAGCCAGCTTCTTGCAAGAGTTTGACTTTTCGTCTTTCGGCATCTGGAAAAGCAGCTGCGCCTAACAAACCGTTGTCATGATGTATACAGGCACCTTTTAAAATGCGACGAACCCCATTAATCAAAAGCCCCGCTTCCGAATCCCATGTCAGCGTTCGTAAGCCGAATCGAGTTTGATACTGACTGCCTTCATACTCAATTTGACACTGGTATAAGTTCGGCTCTTCTGGTGACCATGCCTTTGCATTGGGCAGCGGTAGGTTGATCTGTGCTGATCTGTCGATCGAGACATTTGACCTTGCAATCACTTCCTCCCCATCGATAATCGAGACCAGCGCTTCGCCTTTACTGTTGGATTTTAAAGTCAATGAAATGACCGGTGGTTTTGTTGATACAGTAGTGATTTTTATGCCATTTAGCAAAAGATGCTTTTTCGGTAAAACGAGTAGATTGACGGGACGGTAAATCCCTGTACCCGTATACCAGCGACTATTTGGCTGATCGGAATTTCGAGCAATGACCTCTATAGTATTTTCCGATCCAAAATGCAAAAACGCATCCGCTTCAACATAAAAGTTGGTGTATCCGTATGGACGAAAACCAGCCTTTTTTCCGTTGATGATCACTTCGGCGTTGCGATAGACTCCTTCAAATTCAAAAACGACTTTTTTTTCTTGGTAGTCCTCAGGCACGAAAAATGTTTTCTTATAGAGGTAATCAAGTCCTTCATACCAGCCGATGTTGGCAGCGCCTAAACTCGATTCGCTTCGTGGCTCTTCGCGCATTGCATCATGTGGGATGGAAACAGGTTTCTGATTGTTTGTGCCTAAAACACCACAGACCCAACCTTCATTAAAATTTATGATCTCCAAAAGAATCCCTCTTTCTTCCTCAATTCTTTACGAAACCAATTATAGCGTGCACAACAAGCGAAAAAACGCTTTCTCACGAATGGTCGACTTTTTTGCACGAACGGTTATGATTCTAAAAATAAAAAGGACAAACCTCATTTATCCGTAAGGTTTGTCCATAGTATTGAAACGATCTCATCTAATATAAGTTGCATCAATTAAAGCCATAAAATTTTTGAGCAAGGTGGTAAAAGCCTAAGGAAGCTTTTCGCCCGATGGCTCCTGGAAAATGGACGCCGTGTCCTAAGAGACCGAACCGTAAACGAAAATACAACAGCTGATCTCGAGAGCGAATCAACTTCCAAAGATCCTTTTTCTTTAGCAAACTTTCTTTCGACCCTTCTTTGATCAACAAAATCGTTGAAACAGTTGTGATTGCTTCTAAATATCGTCGCATATAACGAGTGACTTCTTTGCCAGCTTGATCCAGTGAAAGATAGTAATCGATCATTGTCCGATTGACTTTCAATTGCTGGTCGATACGACTGATCATCACTTTTTCATTGACGGACTGATCCGATCGACCAATATAATAGCGATAAAAATCGACATTTAAGTAGACCATTTTTTTGACGTACGGCAATGGTTCATAGACATACAGATTATCTACATAAAAGGTATGTTTGGGCAACTGTAGGTTTGCTTTTTCTAATACGCTTTTGCGATAGATCACTGAGTGCATCAATAGGTACTTACTGAACGGAAAACGCACGTCCGCCCAGCCGAATGGTTCATTTTCTGGCAAGAAGCGCTGATAATGGATGCAACGCTTGTTTTTCTTCCACTGGGTTTCATAGACGTAATTACTGATAACCATATCGATCGAATTTGCCTGTGAATCGCTTGTCAAAAAGGTCAAAATTTGTCGATACGCCTCTTCATCTACCCAATCGTCGCTATCTACGATTTTGATGAAGGTGCCACTAGCAACTTCTAAGCCCGTATTGATCGCTTGACCATGTCCGCCGTTTTCTTGATGGACTGCTTTGATTTGCTTTGGGTAAGAACGCTGATAGCGTTCAGCGATCGCTCCGGTTTGATCATGGGACCCGTCATTTACAATAATGATCTCAACGGTTTCCCCTCCTACTAATAATGAATCAATACAGCGTTCCATATAATCTTGCGAATTATAGCATGGAACAATTATACTTAAAGTTTTCACGCTTGATCCCTTCCCCACATTTAACTTTTTTGCTTCTTTCCCCAAAGTGTTGCAGCAGATTTATTTTTGTCTTTTGAAAAACATGAAACCATCAGTGAAGCTGCGATAGTTGTTTCTTATACTTTCTTTGTAGCTTTTTGTTGCGGATAAATGCCCGACAAAGCCCGAAGCTTCCTTTGAAGAAGTGCCCGTTGCATATAATCAACAATTGGTCGATCATTGCCATGCTGACCATCCCATTGGTCATTTTGGCGATGCCACGAAACGGCATGTTCCAAATGAATAATAAGTTTAGATCCAATTTTCCTTTTTTTTCGTTGCGCTTCCTCATGGTATTCAAGACAAGAAAAACCAAACGACCTAGAGGACTTTTTGCCTGCTGCAACTCTGCAATAGTACTGTTTTTGGCTAATGGCTGATCGCTTGATTCTTGCGGTAATGGATGGTTCAAAAACTGTACAAAATCATGTAGCGTTGCTTGTTCGATCCGCTCAGGATAAATAGCTTGTTCGTTCACCGTTCTTGGTCGTAAAGTGGCGGCTTTCTGATCGATCAAAAGCGTGCCTTGAAGTTGGCTCTCTTCACAATTCCCACCAATAAATAGGGTATATTCTCCTGCCTCAACTGCCCAGCAATTTTGTTGGCTGTCATAAACACGAAAGGTCTTATCATCAAAAGGCAATGTGACCGTGCGTTTTTCACCACTGGCTAAGGCTACTTTTTTGAATCCTTTTAATTCTTTTTTCGGTCGCATCAGTTGACTTTCTTTCAAACCAACATACAATTGGACTACTTCTTCACCATCTCTGTCTCCAACATTTTCAATTGTAAATTTTACCTGATTTTCTTCAATGATTAAACCACTATAAGCAAATTCCGTATAACTTAGACCGTAGCCAAACGGAAACAAAATTGGTTTTTTAAACGTGTCATAATAGCGATAGCCGACAAACAGTCGCTCTTTGTAATAGGCAAAGCGGCTTGTTGCTGGGAATTCTTGACCGAACAAAACGTCGTCATAGGAATATGGATAACTTTCTGCTAGTTTTCCGCTCGGATTATATCGACCGAAGATCACATCCAGCATCGCAGAAGCGCCTGCTTGTCCACCTAAGTATCCATGAAGCACACCAGCAGCTTTTTCCAGCCAGGGCATTTCAACAACCCCTCCCGCAGATAAAACAACGATTACTTTTGCAGTCGTCTGACAAAGTTTTTCAATCAACTGATTTTGATTTGCGGGCATCGCCAACGTCTCACGATCGATCCCTTCACTTTCATAACTCTCATCAAGTCCGGCAAAGACCAGCACAACCTCACAGTCATCTGCTAAAGAAACAGCTTCTTCGATCAATGCTGCTTGTTCTGTTGCAGTTTTACTACTACTTTTTCGGACATAGCCTTGTGCATAACCTGCCATTTCAGGAGTATAATCGCCAATCTTTTCTAAAATCGACTCGACTTGTTTCGCATTTACCATCGAAGACCCCGCACCTTGGTACCGAGGTGTTTGAGCAAAATCGCCAATAATTCCGACCTTTTGCTTAGGATTTAAAGGCAAGCAGTTGTCATCATTTTTAAGCAGAACCACGCTGCTTCTAGCTGCTTCCCTTGCGACTGTATGATGGTGTGCCCAATCGATCGCATCTGTTCCAGATTGCTTCTTCGTCTCTGAGAAGACCGCTGCTAGTTCAGCAACCCGTACATCAAGCTCCGACTCAGTCAAACGATTCCTTTCAATTGCTTCAATAATTTCTTGTGCGCCAGCGATCCCTTGCCCTGGCATCGCCAAATGACAGCCATTTCTGACCCCTTCGACATGGTCATTATCTCCGCCCCAGTCGGAGACAACAAAGCCAGCAAATCCCCATTCATCTCGGAGAATCTCTTGTAATAAGCGTTTGTTTTCATTGGCGTAAATGCCATTGATCATATTATAGGCGCTCATGATACTTTTAGGTTTTCCTTCAGTGACGGCGATTTCAAAATTTGTTAAATACATTTCTCGTAATGTCCGCTCATCAACGATGGAATCCGATGCCATTCGTCTCGTTTCTTGACTATTGACAGCAAAATGCTTCGGGCAGGCAATCGTCCCGTTTTCTTGAATACCTCTGATATTTGCAGCCGCCATTTTCCCTGCCAAATAAGGGTCCTCACTGAAATACTCAAAATTGCGCCCGCCTTTAGGATTTCGCTTGATGTTCAGACCTGGACCCAAAACGACATCAACCTCTAACGCTTTTGCTTCTGATCCAATACATTCACCAACCTTCGCAGCAAGTTCACAGTCCCAGCTGTTTGCAATTGTTGCCGCCGGCGGAAAACAAGTTGCTGGAACGCTTTCATTCAGTCCCAGGTGATCTGCTTCTCCCATTTGTTTACGAATACCGTGCGGACCATCTGCCATAAAAATCGATGGACAGATCGCTGGCAGCTCATGTGTCTCCCAAGTATTTTTTCCTGAAACAAACAATGCCTTTTGTAAACGTGTTAATTCTGCGATTTTTTCTTGGCTATTCATCTAAACCCAACTTTCTGCTATGTATAAATCATACGTCTATAAATCTACTAGCAGTAGTTTATCATGGAAACGCCAAGCAATGAGCGCCCTTTCATGAACGGTCGCTTTTTGCTCATGAATAACCAGCCAATTATAAAGATTCTTTGACTCTTTTAGAAAACGCTTGCTTTGATCGGTGGCAGCCTTTATCTTAGAATTTGTATATCTTAAACAAAAGCTGAGAGGAGCGAACACATGAAGACTGGCAACTACCAGTACTTGATCGTTGGTGCGGGCTTATTCGGGTCGATCTTTGCCCATGAAGCAGCCAGAAAAGGGCATCGTTGTCTGGTGATCGATAAGCGTGACCACATCGGAGGCAACTTATATACTTATCAAGAAGACGGCATCACCGTTCATCAATACGGCGCCCATATTTTCCACACGGATAGTAAACATATTTGGGCATACATGCATCGCTTTGCTGACTTCATTCCTTTTACCAATCAAGTCTTAGCGAACTATCAAGATCAATTTTATAATTTGCCTTTTAATATGAACACCTTTTATCAACTCTGGGGGGTACGAACACCGACAGAGGCACAAGCGATGATCGCTCAACAGATTGAAAGTGCTGGAGTGAAAGGAAAGCCTAAAAATCTTGAAGAACAGGCGATCCAATTAGTGGGAACCGATATTTATCGTAAGCTGATTGCCGGCTATACTCAGAAGCAATGGGGAAAGCCCCCTCGCGAGCTGCCGAGCTTTATCATTCGTCGACTGCCGATTCGTTTCACCTATGATAACAATTATTTCAATCATCGGTTTCAAGGAATTCCCGAAGGCGGCTATACGCCGATTTTTCAGAAATTATTAGATGATGATCGGATCGATGTTTGTTTGAAAACGGACTTTGAAGCTGAAAAATCAGCCTATTTAGCACGTTTTCCTAAAATAATCTATACAGGACCGATCGATGCCTTTTTCGACCAAAGATACGGTCCTCTAGATTATCGTTCGCTACGTTTTGAAACAACCAAACATCCATCACCAAACCTTCAAGGAAATCCCGTGATCAATTACACGGATGAACGGATTCCCTATACGCGCAGCATGGAATGGAAACACTTCGATAAGCAAGGTGATCCTGGCACATCCATTCTGACCAAGGAATATCCAGCGCCATTCACGACGGATGCTGAGCCCTACTATCCAATCAATGACGAAAAAAATAACCAGCTGTATAAAAAATACAAACAGCTGGCAGCGAAACAGTCGCAAGTCTTATTCGGGGGACGTCTCGGCTCCTATCGGTATTTAGATATGGATCAAATCGTCAGTGAAGCATTAAAGCTGGTACAAAAAGAACTTACTGCGAACTAAAAAGGCTGGGCTACCGTTTTCGCTACTTAAGGACAGCGTTGACTCCCACCAGGTCCAACGAGTGGGAAACGGAGTTTCCAGCCTTTTTTTCTATGCGTATCAGTTCATCGATTATCAGATAGTACGCAAGCTTTCTTATTGATTGACGATCGCCAATAATTCTTCAAAAGCTTTCGGTGTACCGCCTACGAACAATTCCCGTCCATTCAAGGATAGCGGCTCTCCTTTGATGTTTGCCATTTTTAATCCAAGGGTTTCTAACAAAACGCCCCCTGGCGCATAATCCCATGGCGCAAGATGAGAAAGATAGCCTGCTCTTTGTCCTTTAGCGAGGGCAATCAGCTCTACCCCAGCACAGCCAGTCATACGAATGCCTAATGCTTTGTCACTGACCTCGGTTTCGTGGTGGCGGTTATGGATCAACATGGGTGAATTCAAGCCAACGAGACCTTCGGATAAGGCAATATCTTTCGGCGGTTCGATCTTCTCGCCATTGTTATAGACACCAATCTCTGGACCACCCCATAAGAATTCATCTTTCATAACATTATAGACAAAGCCAAAGCGCCCTTTGCCCTCTTCGTAAATCGCGATCATGATACAAAAGTTTTCTTTTTCTAACACGAAATTCATCGTTCCATCGATCGGATCAATGATGAAGACCCGCCCACTCATGTCGGCAAGTGTGTCCAGTCCGTTTTCTTCACCTAAAATTTTGGCATCCGGATCATAGGATTGGATCTTACCAATCAGAAAATCTTGCGTGGCTTTATCCAATTCTGTCACTAAGTCTTTCCGTCCTGATTTTGTCTCGACCACTAAGTCTTCTTTATTTAAATTGTCTTTGATCGTTTCACCTGCAGCGATCATCCACTGGCGAACTTCATTAACGATTTCATGCATTCGTTGATCTACCCTTTCATTTTTAGTTTTCCCTCAGTCTTTTTCGCTGCCTGCACAGCATGGTACAGCGAATAGCCTGATAGTTCTTCAAATTCTCTGCCTAAACGGCGTTCCTCGCCAATGCTAGGAACGACTTTCTTAAAGGCTTGATACGCCTCAAGAAACGTGCTACTAGGAAGGCCTTTTTCATAGGCTTGTTCTAATCGTTCCCACATCTTCATGACGACGACCATTTCATCTGTCGACCAATCTAAGTCAAGAGGATATTGATAATCCCGCATATTACCACTCCTATTCATCTTATTCAGTGTACCACAAAATTAAAAATAGGTCAGAGCCTCCGCTGCAAAAAAGGTACATCCTAGCAATGAATGTACCTCTTGTATACAAACTATTGAGATTTTTAGAAGCTGAAACCCATGAATCTCAAATAAGAAGGAAATTCCTTTGTTCTTTCAACGAGATTGCTTATTAGAAAATGACCGATTTCAAAAAGGTTCGTCTAGAAAAGCCTGCAAAAACAAAAAATTTTTAATGATAGTAATTGATTTCCACCACTGTTTACTTATGAAAAACTCTGGGTAATCCGTTCCCCATTGCCATGGAATGACAAATGATCCATCTTCTTGTTGGTATTTTAAAATTTCTTGGGCTTCTTTTTTACATAATTCTTCACTAAAGATCCCAAGCAGCTGCTCTCTTGTAAAGAAAAAATTTGAAGGTTTGCTGACATAAGACGTGAACCACTCTTCTGGCTCGTTTGAGACAGTATGGCGAATTTGCTGGAATAAGATCTCGCGAAAGCGTTCATTTGCTAAAACAGGCTGATACTGGATTTCTTCACAGTCTTGTAATAATTCTAGATAGACGACTAATGTGTGCATTTCACTGGTTGGCTCCTTAAGGAAACTTGCAACTGCTGTTTCGACGATTTCTTGTGCTTTTTGATAGAGGGTAGCTTCCCCTGTTTTTAAGATCATACCAGCTAGACTTACTGTTGGATTGTCTGCTGGCACGCCTACAGGACTCTCCCACCAAATCGCATGCGGATAGGATACCGTTGACGGCACTTGGTTGAACCATTTCCCTTCAGAAAACTCTTTTCCACTAGCTAAATACCTTAAAATCCCTTGGACTTGTGGATTTGTCGAATGAAGGCATTCAAGCTCTCTTAAAATTCGACATGCCTCCCACACTGCAATCGGTGTACTGTTGGGATTCCAATGATCAGGTTCCAAACCATGCCCATACCCACCATCTTCATTTTGGTAGAATTGTAACGCCTGTAATACAGCCTCGCGAGATCCATTTTCAAAATGATACTGCCAACGAGCAAGGTCTAAAGGGCGCGCGTTTTTGTAAATAAATTTTCGAGCATTTTCGAATGCTTCCACATCTTCGCCTCCTTTGGCTTTCTTTCATTATCTCTTACTTTCCTAATGATTACAACGCTTACATCAATACCATTTCTCTGAATGACCATTCTCAAAATAGCTTCTTGGCATTTTTTAAGAAGCATACTTTTGGTGTTTCTCTTTGCATGATGTTACAGTAAGAATAACAAGAAAAAGGAGGAATTCTCTTGCGTTTAGAAAACAAAAAAATCATTGCCTTAGTCGACAATGATTTCGAAGATTTAGAACTGTGGTACCCGGTCCATCGGTTACGGGAAGAAGGCGCGCAAGTCGATTTAGTCGGTGAAGAAGCGCATAAAACGTATATTGGCAAATACGGTGTACCCGCAGAATCAGCCTATGCTTTTTCTGATATTCATGCCGATGACTACGATGCCATCTTAGTTCCAGGTGGTTGGGCGCCTGATAAATTACGACGTTTCCCAGAGGTCATCTCTTTCGTGCAAACGATGGACAAAGACGAAAAAGTCATTGGTCAAATCTGTCATGCAGGCTGGGTCTTGATTTCTGCGAATATCCTGCAAGGCAAGACGGTCACCAGTACACCAGGCATCAAAGATGATATGACAAATGCTGGAGCCACATGGGTCGATACACCTGTGGTTACGGATGGACATATCGTTTCCAGCCGCCGTCCCCCAGATCTACCAGACTATATGCGGGAATTTATCGCTGTATTAGAAAAGAAATAGTACCCGTTGATCAGATTCAAAAGAGTTGCGACCGAAGCAAATACGGCCGCAACTCTTTTTTCTACCTATCGATCATTCGCTTAGGATCGCTAGTTTCTTGTTACTTTTAGGGATTTTTTTCACACCGATAAAGGTCAATGCAGCACCTAGAACGGCAAACCCAGTCCCAATCAAAAGCATTTCCCAAACACCGAAGCTTTGGATCAGCATCCCGCCCAAAAGATTGCCAATCACTCCACCGATCGTGGTAGCAATGATAATAATCGTTTGTCCAAAAACCCGATCTTCATCTGCCAAACTATGGTTGAACAAATAAGCCGAAGCTGGAATAAACAAAGCAAAACTAACCCCTTGCATCAAATGGCTCAATTCCATCAAGATGATGGAGCTGATCAACAGCATGAGCACCCCACGAATGGCAAAGGCAACACTGGAAAACAACAGCCAAAAACGGCTAGACCGTATCCTCACTAACTGTTCAAAGAAAATCATGCCAGGCAATTCGCATAACGCCGCAACCATCAGGGCGATGCCAACTTCCTTACTGCCACCGCCAATATCGGCAAAAATTTGTGCCAAAAAGCTGTTGATCATCGTGTGGAAGCTGAAAAGAAAGCTAAACCCGACAAAGAGAAAGAGTAAAAAAGGATATTTTTTCAAAAAGGCACCTGAATGACTTTGTTCTGTATGCATCACGGGCATTTCTGGCTTCTTGATCGCTGGCAGCAAAAGCAAAATAATGAGAAACAAAACGGCCTGCCCGATAGCGATCATTGGCAAAAGGGCTGCCGAAAACTCCTCCAAGAGCTGCCCCAGTAAAAAGGAGGTCCCCGCAAATCCTAGTGACCCACCCGCACGCGAAAAGCCAAAATTGATTTTGTTGCCGCTATTCGTGTATTCAAACGCCAAGGCGTTGAGAAAGGACTGCATGGAAATGAGCAAAATCCCTCCTAAGACATAGGTCAGTATTGATAATGCAGGGAAAATCACACCTGCTAAGAGCACCGCGACCACGCCGATTGTCATCGTTTTCAAGACAACGATCAGCGGTACTTTACTTTTTTTGATAATGACTTGACTGATGAAGGGCTGCAAAATCGTAGACGCAATATTGACTAAGGCTAAAATACCGCCAATTTTTGCTGGATCGACCTTGAAATAAATCAAAAAAAGGGTCGCAAAGCCATAAATTGAGCAAAACATCATCCAATAAAGAAATTGCAAACTTGTGTAGTAAAACCGAATCCTCTTGTCACTTGCATGATTACGCATACATCCCCCACCTTATCCATATTCCTTAGCAACTAAATATAGCATAGAACCGATGGATTTACTATCCTTCTAACAACAGAAACCGCAGTTTTATTTGAAACACTAACCGACAACAAAAAAGCGCAGCATAGTATCCTGCGCTTTTCCTACTGCTTCAACTATTTAGAGCTGTTGGAAGGCTTGCGTGAGATCTTCCAATAGATCGTTGATGTTTTCCAATCCAATGGATAGGCGAATCGTCTCTGGACGAATTTTGGCTGCTGCAAATTCTTCTACGCTAAGCTGGGAATGGGTCGTCGAAGCTGGATGGATGATCAAGGACTTTGCATCCCCGACATTTGCCAGCAAAGAGAAGAGCTTGGTTGCGCCACAAAAGGTTTTGCTTGCTTCTGATCCATCCTTTAATCCAAAGGAAAAGACGGAACTGGTCCCTTTGGGGAAATACTCCTGCGCCCGTTCAAAATAGGGGCTGTCCGGCAGTGTTGGGAAGTGAACCCAAGAGACTTCCGAGTGCTTGGCTAAAAATTCAGCAACTTGTTGCGCATTTTCTACATGACGTTCCATCCGCAACGAAAGCGTCTCGATGCCTAACAGCAACACCCATGAATTGAAGGGAGAAATCGCAGCGCCTGTATCCCGTAAAAGAATCGTTCGTGCTCGAGTGATATAGACAGCGTTACCAGCGGCTTCTACCCATGAGATTCCATGGTAGCTATGATCGGGATCGACCAGCTTGGGAAATTTGCCATTTGTCCAATCAAAGTTGCCGCTGTCGATAATGGCCCCTCCCAAAGCAGCACCGTGACCACCGAGGTATTTTGTCGTGGAATAAACGACGATGTCCGCCCCATGCTCAAATCCTCGAAACAGATATGGAGTCGCAAAGGTATTGTCAATGATGAGGGGAATCCCTGCTTCATGAGCGATCGCTGCAATCTTTTTAAAGTCGGCAATATCAATATCTGGATTGCCTAAAGACTCTAGAAAAACTGCTTTAGTATTTTCTTGGATGGCTGCTTTTAGTGCTGCCAGATCTTCACTATCAACAAAGCTTGTAGTGATGCCAAAATCTGGCAACGTATGAGCGAATAAATTATAGGTCCCCCCATAAATTGAAGCAGCAGAAACGATATGATCTCCTGCTTGTGCAAGATTTAAAATCGCATAGGTGATCGCTGCTGAGCCAGAAGCCGTTGCTAACGCACCGACACCGCCTTCTAAGAGGGCTAGTCGTTCTTCTAGAACAGCCGTTGTCGGATTGGTAATACGGGTATAGATATTGCCATTCTCACTAAGACTAAATCTCGCTGCCGCTTGATCTGCGTCCTCAAACACATACGATGTGGTTTGATAAATGGGTACGGCGCGACTCCCTGTAGTAGGATCTGGTGTTTGTCCTCCGTGTAATTGAATCGTCTCAAATCTTTCTGTCATACTATTCCTCCTTAATAATACAAATAAAAAAGCCCTCTGATATCGAGATATCAAAGGACGTGTTTACGTGTTACCACCTTTATTCAAGCAGACTTTCCAGCATGCTTCTCAGCAAGTACGCGACAAATTAACGTCGTTATACTCTGACGCGATAGCGGGCGCACCCGGATCTTCTTATCTTTCGTACAAGTTCAGAAGATCACCTCTGAGGCCATTTTCGATTGATTCTACAAGTTCTTCTTGCACCCTACGAAGACTCTCTAGGCTTGCCAAATCAATGTACTTTCCTCATCAACGGTTGAAATATTAAGAGCATCGTATCATTTACAGAAGATTCTGTCAATAGCTTAGGATCGCTTTATTTTTGGTGATAAAAAAACTCGTTCACCAAATAATGAACGAGTTTCAAAAAGCTTAAATGTGGATTGGTAAACCTAGAGCTAACTCAGCAGCATCCATTGTGATCTCACCTAGAGATGGATGTGGATGGATGGTTAACGCGATATCTTCTGCGTTCATGCCAGATTCAATAGCAAGAGCAAGTTCTGAAACCATATCGCTTGCTCCTAAACCAGCAATTTGCGCACCGATGATCACATTGTCTTCAACCGTTGTTACTAAGCGAATGAATCCTTCGGTTTTTCCTAGAGATAACGCACGACCGTTACCTGAGAATGGGAATTTGAATGCTTTTGCTTCAATTCCAGCATCCTTGGCATCTTTGATCGTCATACCGACAGAAGCCAATTCTGGGTCAGTAAAGGCAACTGCAGGCATCGCTTTGTAATCAACGGCAACTTTTTTGCCAGAGATTGCTTCAGCAGCGATTTTTGCTTCGTAGCTGGCTTTATGTGCTAATGCAGCACCAGGAACGATATCACCAATTGCGTAGATGTTTGATACGTTGGTACGGCCTTGTTTGTCAACCGTGATCAATCCGCGTTCGCCTACTTCAACACCTGCTTGTTCCAAGCCCATGTCATCAGTATTTGGACGACGGCCAACAGTAACCATCACGTAATCAGCAGTAACTGATTCTTCTTTACCATCTACGGCATATTTCACAGTTACGCTGTCGCCATTGTCAATTGCTTCTTTCGCCATTGCGTTGGTAACGACTGTTACACCTTTTTTCGCAAAGTCTTCTTCAACCAATTTGACCATGTCTTTTTCATAGGTTGGCAAGATTTGAGGAGAACCTTCAAGGATCGTTACTTCTGCACCTAGGTTTGCATACGCTGCACCTAGTTCAGAACCGATGACACCGCCACCGATAACAACGAATTTTTTAGGAACTTCTTTTAATGCCAATCCACCAGTTGAATCAAGGACACGTCCGCCGAATTTGAAACCAGGGATTTCAATTGGACGAGAACCTGTTGCGATGATTGCATTGTTGAAAGAGTAAGTTTGTGCTGAATCTGGGTGGATGACACGCAATGTGTGATCATCAACGAAGAAAGCTTCTCCTTCAATTGTTTCAACTTTATGTTTTTTCAATAGGAAACCAACACCAGAAGTTAACGTTTTAACGACTTTGTTGTCTTTCCATTCTTGTGTTTTGGTAAAATCAAGGGAAACATTTTCACTTGTTACACCAAACATTGTTGAATCCAAAGATTCTTGGTAATGATGACCTGCAGCGATCAAGGCTTTTGAAGGGATACAACCAACGTTTAAACAAACGCCGCCGATGTATTCTCTTTCAATGATTGCTACTTTTTGTCCCATTTCAGCAGCGCGGATGGCAGCTACATAGCCGCCAGGTCCCGCACCGATTACAACTGTATCTAATTCAACAGCAAAATCTCCAACTACCATTTGTTAATCATCCTTCCATCATTAATAGCTCTGGATCAGCTAATAGACGTTTGATATTATTCATTGCTTGTTGCGCTGTTGCGCCATCAACGATACGGTGGTCGAAGCTTAATGAAAGTTTCATCACACGTCCGACAACGATTTCGCCTTCAGCGTTTACGATTGGTTGTTGCGCGATCGTACCTACACCCAAAATAGCTACTTCAGGGTAGTTGATTACTGGTGTGAACCAGCCGCCACCAACTGAACCGATGTTACTGATCGTGATGGTACCATTACGCATATCATCTGCAGCTAATTTGCCGTCATGAGCAAGTTTTGCTTTTTCGTTGATTTCATCAGCGATAGCAAACATGCCTTTACGATCTGCATCTTTTACGTTTGGTACATACAAACCATGGTCAGTATCTGTTGCGATACCGATGTTGTAATAGTTTTTGTATACGATCTCTTGTTTTGCATCATCGATCGACGCATTCAAGATAGGGAATTTTTTCACTGTTGCAGTCAATGCTTTCACAACATATGGTAAGAAAGTAAGTTTTGTGCCGTTTGCAGCAGCAACTTCTTTAAATTTCTTACGGTTATCCCATAGGTTTGTTACTTCAACTTCATCATGCAAGGTTACATGAGGTGCTGTTTGTTTGCTGTTTACCATCGCTTTAGCGATTGCCTTACGTGTAGGTGTTAAGGCAACACGTTCTTCTAAATCACCTAAGTTTGATTTGAAGGCTTTTGCTGGAGCTGCTGGTTTGCTTTCAGTTGCTGCAGCTTTTGTTTCTTCTTTCGCAGGAGCTTGAGTTTCAGCTTTTGCAGCTTGTCCGCCACCTGATAGGAAGTTTTCGATGTCTTCTTTTGTTACACGGCCGCCTTTACCTGTTGCTGATACTTGAGAAATATCAACATCTTTTTCACGAGCAAATTGACGTACAGAAGGCATAGCCAAGACGCGTTTGTTAGGATCTGCTGCTTCAACAACACTTGCTGAACCAGAAGTTTCCACTTTTTCTTTTGGTTCTTCTGCAGATGTGCTTGATGAAGCAGGCGCACTGTTGTGACCAGGTGCGTCGATTTCAACTAAAACATCCCCAACATTTGCGACTGTTCCTTCAGCAACAACGATGTTTTTCACTGTTCCTGTTACTGGAGATGGAATTTCTTCCACTGATT
The DNA here is from genome assembly GCF_050531515.1 of Enterococcus sp. DIV1279b. NCBI lineage: Bacteria > Bacillati > Bacillota > Bacilli > Lactobacillales > Enterococcaceae > Enterococcus > Enterococcus sp. DIV1279b. The sequence goes on from NZ_CP172891.1 coordinate 2,076,560, forward strand.
TGTCGTTTTGAACTTCAAGCAACGTATCATCTTCATTGATGGTATCTCCTGCTTTAACGAACCATTTTACGATTTCGCCTTCTGCAATTCCTTCACCGATGTCTGGTAATTTGAATTGGAAAACGCCTGAACCTTCAGAAGAACCAGCTGATGCTTCAGCCGTTTCCGTTGTAGGTTCTGCCGCTGGTTTTGCTGGTGTTTGAGACTCTGCTGCTACACCTTCATCGCCTTCGTTGTCTTCATGTCCTGGTGCATCGATCTCAACAAGGACATCCCCAACGTTTGCGACTGTACCTTCAGGGACAACGATGTTTTTCACTGTTCCTGTTACTGGAGATGGAATTTCTTCCACTGATTTATCATTTTGAACTTCTAGTAAGGTATCATCTTCATTGATGGTATCCCCTGCTTTGACGAACCATTTTACGATTTCGCCTTCTGCAATTCCTTCACCGATATCCGGTAATTTAAATTGAAATGCCATTTTCTATTCTTCCCTTCTTCAACTATTAAAAGTTCACGATTTCTTTCACTTTGTCTTCGATGTCTTTTGCATTTGGCAACCAAATGTTTTCAGCTTGACCGAATGGGAAGATCGTATCTGGTGCAGACACGCGTCCGATTGGAGCTTCTAGTGATAGAACCGCACGTTCAGAAATTTCAGAAACGACTTGAGCGCCAACACCTGCTTGTTTTTGTGCTTCTTGAACGACAACCACACGACCAGTTTTTTCAACTGATTTGATGATCGTTTCAACATCAAGAGGAGCAACTGTACGCAAGTCGATGATTTCAGCGTTGATGTTTTCTTTCGCTAAGTTGTCAGCAGCTTTGATTGCTTCACGAACCATCGCACCATAAGTGATGATGGAAACATCAGAACCTTCACGAGTTACTGCTGCTTTGTCTAAAGGAACTTCGTATGCTTCTTCTGGCACTTCTTCACGGAATGAACGGTAAAGTTTCATGTGCTCTAAGAAAACAACTGGGTCATTGCTGCGGATAGAAGCAATCAATAATCCTTTTGCATCATATGGGTTTGATGGAATAACGACACGGATACCAGGTGATTGAGCGATCAATCCTTCCAAGTTATCTGAGTGCAATTCTGGTGTGTGCACACCGCCACCAAATGGTGAACGAATAGTGATTGGTAAATTACGTGTACCACCCATACGGTAACGAGTACGCGCCATTTGACCAACGATTTCGTCAAAGGTTTCAAATACGAAACCAAAGAATTGGATTTCTGGAACTGGACGGAAACCTTCTAATGCTAAACCGAAAGCCAAGCCGCCGATACCAGATTCAGCAAGAGGGGTATCGAAGACACGATCTTCGCCGAATTTTTCTTGTAAACCTTCTGTTGCACGGAAAACCCCGCCGTTTTTACCGACATCTTCACCAAAGACTAAAATCTCTTTGTCATTTTCCATTTCAACAGCTAAGGCATCTGTAATTGCTTGAATCATTGTTTTTTGTGCCATGACTATTTCGACTCCTTCGCTTCGTAAGTTGCAATTTGTTCTTTAATGTTTTGTGGTTGAACTTCAAACATGTTTTTCAAGAAATCTGAAACTTTTTGTTTTGGCACGCGGTCAGCTTCAGCGATCGCTGCTTTGATTTCTTCTTTTGTTTGTTCAATGACTTGTTCTTCTTTTTCTTCAGACCAAAGTCCTTTTTCAGTTAGGTAAGTACGGAAACGTACCAATGGATCTTTTTGTTGCCATTCGCTGTCCATGTCTTTTGAACGGTAACGGGTTGGATCATCACCAGACAATGTATGTGGACCGTAACGGTAAGTCAAGGTTTCGATCAATACAGGACCGTTGCCGTTTGCTGCCCATTCACGAGCTGCTTTAGAAACATAGTACACTGCCAATGGATCCATACCGTCAACTTGGATACCAGGGATCCCAGCTGCTGCTGCTTTTTGTGCCAATGTTGGTGCCGCACTTTGTACTTCACGAGGTGTAGAGATCGCAAAACCATTGTTTTGGATGTAGAATACAGCGTTTGCATGGTATGCCCCTGCAAAGTTGATTGCTTCATAGAAGTCCCCTTGTGAAGAACCGCCATCACCTGTATAAGTGAATACAACATTTTTCTTATTGCGTTTTTTCAATCCTAAAGCAACGCCGGCTGCTTGGACGTATTGTGCACCGATGATGATTTGTGGTGGCAATGCTTTTAAATCTTCTGGGTAAAGGTTCCCAGCAACGTGACCACGTGACCATAAGAACGCTTCTTTCAATGGCAGACCGTGTTGGATCAATTGTGGTACATCACGGTAACCTGGTAATAGAACGTCTTCTTTTTCAAAAGCAAATTGACTTGCTAATTGGCTTGCTTCTTGTCCAGCAGTTGGCGCGAAGAAACCTAGACGACCTTGACGGTTTAACGCAGTTGAGCGTTGGTCTAATACACGAGACCATACCATACGAGTCATCAATTCAACTAATTCGTCGTCACTTAAATCTGGTACTAACTCTTGATTTACAATTTTCCCGTCTTTGTCCAAAGCTTGGTAAGTTGGAAAATCCGCATTGACTTGCTCCAAAATCGCTTGGAAATCAAGTGCTTTTTGTTTTTTTGCCATCTTGACACACTTTCCTCTCTGATATAAAAATTCACTTTCGTATGTAACAGGGTTTAAATCTGTACTATCGAAATTTCATTTACTCTTATAAATTATCATTTAACTTCGAAAATGACAAGTGAAAAGGGTATTTTTTTTAATAAAACAATTCCCACTGTAGCAACTCTAAAGAAAACATTAGTGAAATTAATCACATTAAAGCAATCGCTTTCTTCAATTTTTTCTTTTCAGATTCTTTTTTTTATTTAAGAATAGTACAGCAATAATCATTTGACTAAACAGATTTACCATTAACCTCCTTTTATTACTTGTGAAGGATTCGACTTGAATCAAAAAGAATTTTCTTAAGATGAGAAAAAAATAATACAGAGATCGGATAAAAAGAAACAGATCGGCAATTCTCCCCTCCATAGGAAGAACGCCGACCTGTTTTTTTAAATCCATTCTTTCGTTACATGAATGTAAATGCGTTTGGCAAATTCAACTGTTACTAAATAAGCGAAATTGATACCAATAAACCATGGCCAGTAGCTTGATGGCAGCGCCGCAAAATCGAAGACTGTGTGCAATGGCGTCAAGATAACTAAGAAGCCAACTGCAATTGCTAGGACGCTGGAGATCAGGACTGCCGGTGAAGCAATACTATTGATAAATGGTAATTTTCTTGTTCGGATCATGTGAACAACTAAGGTTTGTGTCGTTAAGCCGATCATAAACCATCCTGCTTGGAACAAGGCTTGCTCTTGGATCGTATTTGCACTGAAGACATGCCACATCACAAAGAAGGTCAAAATATCAAAGATGCTGCTGACCGGTCCAATGCCGACCGTAAACTTCAATAGTCCGCCCACTTGCCATTTGACTGGTTTTTCTAACTCTGCTTTGTCTACGTTGTCCCATGGAATCGTCAATTGTGCCATATCGTACACCAAGTTTTGAACCAACAATTGAATGGACAACATTGGTAAGAAAGGTAAAAAGGCACTAGCAACTAAGATCGAGAAGACATTCCCGAAGTTCGAACTCAACGTCATTTTGATGTACTTCATCATATTGGTAAATACTTTGCGCCCTTCGATGACCCCTTTATCAAGGACATTCAAACTTTTTTCTAATAAAATGATCGAGCTGGCATCTTTGGTGATATCCGCTGCTGTATCAACTGAGATGCCAACATCTGCCGTGCGTAAAGCAGGCGCATCGTTGATGCCATCTCCCATAAAGCCGACTGTATGGCCTGCTGCTTGAATGGTTTCAATGATTCGTGATTTTTGCATTGGGTTTAATTTTGCAAACAGATTGGTTTTTGCAGCTTTCGCTGCTAACTCTTCATCTGATAGATGATCAATATCGGTTCCCAATAAGTATTCATCTGCATCGATACCAACATCTCGGCAAACTTTTTGCGCAACGATCGCATTATCTCCAGTCAACACTTTGACATTGATGCCATGACCGTGTAAAGAAGCAATCGCTGTTTTGGCTGTTTCTTTTGCTGGATCTAAGAAGCCCATAAAGCCAATCATGATCATGTCTTGTTCGTCTGCTACAGAATAAACGGCATCTGCGTGAGCATCGCGTTTTACGGCAACTGTCAACACGCGCATTCCTTGTTTATTCAAGCGCAGGTTCACTTGACGTAATTGCTCTCTCAATTGAGGAGTCAATTCCATCACTTTGCCATCAACTTCTACGTATTTGCAGACTTGTTCCATTTCTTCAGCTGCACCTTTTGTGACCATCAGTTGATGACCATCCGCATTGACAACAACCGTCAAGCGACGACGTGAAAAGTCAAAAGGAATCTCATCGATTTTTGTCACATCGTTAAATGGCGCTGCCAAACCTTCTTCTTCATAGTAGTTTAGCACTGCGATATCCATCAGGTTTTTCCATCCTGTTTGATAGTAAGAATTTAAATAGGTCATATCAAGAACCTGTTTATCTTCTACGCCAAACGGGTTTAAATGTTGTACCAGCACGACACGATCTTCGGTGATCGTACCCGTTTTATCGGTACATAGGACATCCATTGCACCTAAGTTTTGAATCGAAGGCAATTCTTTGACGATCACTTTTTCTTTTGACAAAGAGATCGCCCCTTTGGCTAAGTTACTGGTAACGATCATTGGTAGCATTTCTGGCGTCAAACCAACTGCTACTGCAATCGCGAAGAACAACGCTTCGCCCCAATCACCCTTGGTTAATCCATTGATCAGTAAAACGATTGGGAAAAGAACCATGACCATTCGCAACAATAGTTTGCTGACTTTCGTTAAGCCATCTTCAAAGGTTGTTTTGCCGCGTTTCGTGGTCGCATTTTTAGCAATATCGCCAAAGAATGTACTTTGACCGGTTTTCAAAATAATGGCTTTTCCTTGACCACTTAAGACATCGGTACCCATGAAAACAAGATCTTGCATATCTAGTGCAGAAATTTGTTCATCGCTTTCTTTGATCCCAGCATCGACAAATTTTTCAACGGGCATTGATTCGCCTGTTAATGAAGATTGATTGATAAATAAATCTTTGGTCCAAATCAAGATCGCATCCGCAGGGATCATGTCGCCAGTTGCTAAGGTGACGATGTCTCCAGGAACGACTTCATCCATTGGAATTTCTCTCGTGATTCCATCTCTGGTTACGGAACAAGTATTTTCAATAAGTTCTTTTAACGCTAAGCTTGCTTTTTGGGAACGGTATTCTTGGACGAAAGTAATCATAACACTGGCTAAAATCATGATTCCCATCACGATCACAGCTTCAATATCGCCTGTTACAAAAGAAATAATCATTAATAGGGCTAAAACTAACACAAAGGGATCTTTAAAAGCGCCTAAGATCATCAACCAAGCGGGTGTTGGTTTTTGTGCGTCGACTTTGTTTGGACCATACTCTGCTAAACGTTCTGCAGCATCTTCTTCCGATAACCCTTGGAAGGAGGTCCGCATCTCCATCAATAATTCTCTTTCGGTCAATTTTGCAAGTAATTTTAGTTCTTGATCTTTCGATAGTTTTTTTAACATCTTTTTTTCCTCCTAGCACTTAGGAGTTGCTTACGCCACCCCTAGCGATTCGATAACTACTCCGCTGTTTCATCTGGGGACTGGGGTATTCCATGTGAATCTTCCTTTCTTTTTATTAGGTAAGTCACTGTGGAACGCGCGCAAAAGACACAAAAAAACGCACGCTCCCAATAAGCATGCGTAAAAAACTCATGATCATTGTAGAGCTTTAGCACTATAGGGCGTAGATAGCAAATTTGCTATCAGCTGCTTTGGGTTTAACCTTCACGATTAGACCTGTCCTACCAACTAAGCATCTCTCGATGCTTTTGCGGCAGCAGCTTGTGTCCATATAGGAGCCTCACCTAACAATTATTTGTATAAAATGTCAGTTCGTCGGAAGTCTTTCTTCCAACTACCCACATAATAACTGCTATCCTAACCAATGTCAACAGCATCTAAGGAAAAAAGTACCCTTTTTTCAAAGTTTTCCATAGGTTTTCAAATGAAAGGTCTTAAAATAAAATAACAACATTAAAGAACCGATGTGATTTTATACTTGATAAACCTTTATATACGAGCAGATGAACAGAAATCCTTTCAAAGCGAAACTCACACTTAATCAAGCTTCTTCGTTTGTCACAATCAACGAAAAAATGGAAACGGCGTTCCCGCAGGTTTCATGTATATAAAAAGACAGCCATGTAACAAACAGCTGCCTCTTTCTCTATGTTCCCCTATACTGGGAGAATTATTATTCACTCTAGCTCTCACGAAAAATGATCGGCTAAAATTTGCAGGATTCGCTGGCTTGCTTTCCCATCGCCGTATGGATTTTCTGCATGTGCCATGGCATTGTAAGCTTCTGGATCTTCTAGCAGTCGCTTTGTTTCTTGATAAACCGCAGCTTCAGACGTACCGATCAGTTTTAACGTACCTGCAGCAATGCCTTCTGGACGCTCTGTTGTATCTCGCAAGACCAAAACAGGAACGCCTAATGACGGCGCTTCTTCTTGGACACCACCGGAATCCGTCAAAATCAAGGTACTTTGATTCGCAACGTTATGAAAATCAATGACATCTAAAGGCTCAATCAACGTAACATTTGCTAGTTCCCCAAGAATCTCCTGAGCAATCCCTCGGACTTGGGGATTCTTGTGCATAGGGAAAACCACTTTGATCGTTGGCTTCTCCTTTGCGATCTGTGCTAAAGCACGAAAGACCTGCTGCATCGGAGCACCTAAGTTTTCTCGACGATGCATTGTTAGTAGGATCATGGTTTGATCTGCTGCGGAAAGTTCTGGATGCTGGTATTCCTCCGAGATCGTATAACGCATCGCATCAATGGCGGTATTACCTGTTACATAAATCGCAGCCTCATTGCGGTTTTCAGCCAGCAGATTTTTTTTGCTTTGGGAAGTTGGCGCAAAGTAAAAATCAGCTAAGACATCGATCAACTGACGATTGGCTTCCTCTGGATAAGGAGATTTTTTGTTCCATGTGCGCAAACCGGCTTCCACATGACCCACAGGAATTTGCTGATAAAAGGCGGCCGTCGCGGCTGCATAAGCGGTGGTCGTATCCCCATGAACCAGCACGATATCAGGAGTTTCTTTTTGCAGGATCGGTTCTAGATCCAGTAAAACTTTGGTGGTGATCCCTGTCAAGGTTTGCCCTAAAGTCATAATATCCAGATCATAGTCTGGTGTGATCTCAAAAACCGTTAATACTTGATCCAACATTTCTCGATGCTGCGCCGTCACCACAACGATCGATTCAAAACGCGGGTCGTTTTCCAATTCCTTTACTAGTGGCGCCATTTTGATGGCTTCCGGTCTGGTACCGAACACTGACATCACTTTGATTGTCATTTGGTCACCCGCTCCTCTACTCTTCGTTGCTTCTATTATAACGAAGAAAACAGAAAAACAAAATGGTTCTTCTTACAAAAAAAGAAACGACCAATAAAAGGTCGCTTCTTTAGTATCCTGTTTAGATCGTATCTCCATTAAAAATCGAATTTTTCACGATTACGTAATCCACTTTACGAATCGATTCTAAATCTTTTCCACCTGCATAAGAGATCGATGACTGCAAGTCTTGCTGCATTTCAACTAACGTGTCTTTCAAAGAACCTTTGTATTGAATCCAAATTTTCTTTCCTTCCACGTTTTTCTTTTCACCTTTTTGAAATTCTGATGCAGAACCAAAGTATTCTTTCATCACAACGCCGTTTTCTACTTTCGTTTCACCAGGTGATTCTTCATGACCTGCAAACAATGAACCGATCATGACCATTGTTGCACCGAAACGGACAGATTTAGCGATATCGCCGTGTGTCCGAATGCCGCCATCTGCAATGATTGGTTTGCGAGCAGCTTTGGCACACCAGCGTAGTGCTGCTAACTGCCAGCCGCCAGTCCCGAAACCAGTTTTGATTTTTGTGATACACACTTTCCCAGGTCCAATGCCGACTTTCGTTGCATCTGCACCAGCGTTTTCCAATTCACGAACTGCTTCTGGCGTTCCAACATTTCCAGCGATCACAAACGTTGCTGGCAAATGCTTCTTGATATGTTGGATCATATTGATCACGGCGTTTGAGTGGCCATGAGCAATATCGATCGTAATAAAATCAGGAACAAGCTCTTTGTCAGCTAGTTCTTCCACAAAGGCATATTCATTTTCTTTGACACCTACGCTGATAGAAGCAATCAAGCCACGGCTCTTCATTTTTTTGATAAATGGAATCCGTGCTTCTTCATCAAAGCGGTGCATAATATAAAAATAGCCATTTTCAGCTAAAAATTCTGCGATCGAATCATCAATAATCGTTTGCATATTTGCAGGAACGACAGGCATCTTAAAAGAGTGTCCGCCTAATGTCACCGTGGTATCACATTCTGAACGGCTGTTCACGATACACTTGTTAGGAATCAGTTGTATATCTTCGTAATCAAAAACTTTCATGTCAAACATAAAAATATCCTCCAAATCTTACTAAGAGTGAAGCAAGCATCAAATGGCATCCGCCTATTTTTAACGCCCACAACAATTTAAACCACCTAGAAGTGAAATACAAGCTTTTTAGAAATACTTTTTGAAAAAAAAGGATGAATGTTCGTCTTTTGCGAACATTCATCCTTATAAGTACTGAAAAAAACGGGATTTACTAATAAATTACGGCAAGATGTTCCCTGCTGCTTTATACACCTCATACCATTCATGGCGGGTCAATACGATCGAAGATGCTTGCGCGATTTCTTCGATCCGATGTGGGGTCATCGTTCCAGCAATCACTTGCATGTTTGCAGGGTGACGTAAGATCCACGCAGAAGCAATACCTGTTGGTGTCGTTTGATACTTGTCCGCTAGTTCGGTCAATTTTTCGTTCAACTCTGGGAATTTCTCGTTACCGATAAAGACACCTTCGAAGAAACCATATTGATACGGAGACCAAGCTTGGATCGTCATCTCATGCAAGCGAGAATATTCAAGAATTTCTCCATCATGATCGACACTACCAGCATCCGTCATGTTGACATGAATTCCTTGATCGATCATTCCCGTATGCATGATCCCGAATTGCAGCTGATTCGCTACTAAAGGTTGGGAAACATATTTTTTCAACAATTCGATTTGACCAGGTTTTTGATTGCTGACACCGAAGTATTTCACTTTGCCGTCTTTTTCTAATTGATCAAAGGCAGCTGCCACTTCTTCTGGTTCAAACAAAGTGTCAGGGCGATGCAATAGTAGCGCATCCAAATGATCGGTTTTCAAACGCTGTAAACTACCTTCCACGGAAGAAATGATATGCTCTTTCGAAAAATCAAACATTTCACCTGGAACGATGCCACATTTTGATTGAATGAACAACTCTTCTCTTTTGGCATCCGTTTTTGCTAACGCTTCCGCAAAAATCGTTTCACACTCCCCGCGCCCATAGATATCGGCATGGTCAAAAAAGGTAATGTCATTTTCAATCGCTGTCGTCAATACTTTCACTGGGTCTTTGGCATTGTTGATTCGCATCAAACCTAAAATCACGCTAGATACTTCTAAATCAGTGGGACCGAATTTAATTTTTTTCACGTAAAGTTCCTCCTTATTTAAACTACATTCTTATTTTAGCACAACAAGATGAGAACGCTACACCAACGTCAAAAAAACCTCCTATAAAATGAAAACCACCAGCACAACCGATTGGTTCTACTGGCAGTCATCCTTTACTTTCAATTTGCATTACGCATTGAAACGTTCTTTACTTCATCGCCTTTGATGAGTTGCTATAGTGTAAGGCTTTGTCACCAATGTCATTTCGATAAAACAAACCCGACAAAGGCAATTTATTGATTGCTTCATAGACGTTCTTTTGGGCAGTAGCTAAATCCTCAGCTGAAGCTTCCACAAGAAAAACACGACCACCAGCTGCCGTCAAATCGCCTTGATCAGCAGTCTCCTCCACTCCTGCATAAAAGAATTGTGTTCCTTCTCCTTGAGGAGATGGAACAGGCATTCCTTGCTGATACTTGCCAGGATATCCTTGCGATGCAATCACGACACCGATCGAAGCCGCTTGATTCCAGCGGATCGCGGGCTCTCGATCCTGCAAGAGATCATCAATGATCTGTGCCAGGCTACTATCTAAACGACTTAACACGACTTGCGTTTCTGGATCACCAAAACGAGCATTAAATTCAATGACTTTCGGTCCATCATTAGTAGCAATCAGACCTGCATAAAGAATACCAGTAAATGGTGTCTTATTACGAATCATCCCTTTTGCTGCAGGAAGTAAAACTTCTTTGACCGCTTGATCGACCATTTCTTGCGGAATCTGCGGTACTGGTGTGTACGCCCCCATACCTCCTGTATTCGGCCCTAAATCGCCATCAAACGCACGTTTATGGTCTTGGGCAATGACCATTGGATAGACGGCTTCGTCCTTAACAAACGCCAAGAGCGAAAACTCTTCGCCAGCCAAAAACTCTTCGATCACCACTTTTGCACCACTTTCACCAAAAGCATTTTGCTCCAGCATCGCTTCAACAGCTGCATTCGCCTCATCAACGGTTTCAGCAACAACTACGCCTTTGCCTGCCGCTAAGCCATCCGCTTTGATAACGATCGGTGCACCTTTAAGTTGGATATATGCTTTTGCTTGCGCACTATCTGTAAAGCTTTGATAGTCAGCTGTTGGAATGTGATTGGCACGCATCAATTCTTTGGCAAACTCTTTTGATCCTTCGATCATCGCTGCTTGTCGATTGGGACCAAAAATTTCCAAGCCCGCCGCCTGAAAATCATCTACGATGCCATTTAGTAATGGAACTTCTGGACCAACGAAGGTCCAATCAACCTCCTGCTCTTGAGCAAAAGCAATCAAACCTTCATGATCGGACTCTTCAATTGCGACTGTCACGATCCCGTCTTTTCGCATTCCAGGATTGCCCTTTGCACAAAAGACTGTTTCAACGTGAGGGTCTTGCAGAAACTTTTTTGCGACGGCATGTTCTCTGCCACCACTACCAATAACAAGTATTTTCATCGTCTTCTCCTATTTCTTAGTGTTTAAAATGACGAACACCAGTAAAGACCATCGCCACACCGTACTTATCTGCCATGTCGATCGATTCTTGATCTTTGATACTACCACCAGGTTGAATAATCGCTTTGATTCCTTGTTGTGCTGCATATTCGACACTGTCATCCATCGGGAAAAAGGCATCGCTTGCCAGCACTGAACCAGCCAATTTATTGTTTTCACGGGCTTGTTCCACAGCGATTTTCACTGAACCAACGCGGTTCATCTGACCAGCACCGATCCCGACGGTTTGCTGTTGATTGGCTAAAACGATCGCATTGGACTTCACGTGTTTCACCGCTTTCCAAGCAAATGCCAAGGCTGCGATTTCTTCTGGTGTCGGCTGTCTTTTGGTCACCACGGTCCAATCTGCTGGTGACTCCATTTGAACGTCTGGTTCTTGCACCAATAAGCCCCCAAGGACAGAGACAACTTCTGGCTGTTTGGCTGCTTTTTCGAAATCAACCACCAGCAAGCGCAGATTTTTTTTCTTCGTTAGGATTTCAAGTGCTTCTTCTTCAAATGCAGGTGCGATAATGATCTCAAGAAAAATCCGCTGCAGCTGCTGCGCAGTTGCCACATCAACTGGACGATTTAAGACGATAATCCCGCCAAAAATCGACACTGGGTCTGCTTCGTAAGCTTCTTGGAAAGCTTCAGCAATCGTTTCTCCACTTCCGATTCCACATGGATTCATGTGCTTTAGGGCTACCGCAGTTGGCTCTGTAAATTCTTCTGCGATCCGTAAGGCAGCGTCAGCATCTTTAATGTTGTTGTAAGACAATTCTTTGCCGTGGATTTGTTTTGCGCTGGCAATCGAATAGGGCACGGCTAATGCGTCTTGATAGAAGGAAGCTTTCTGATGACTATTTTCACCATAACGCAATGTTTGTTTCAAAACATAGGTTTTCGTCAAGTTCTCCGTTTCTGTTTCAGCCACCGCTTTGGTCAAGTATTCACCAATCAAGGCATCGTAAGCTGCGGTATGGCGGAAGACTTTGGCAGCTAATTTCTTTCTTGATGCCAACGTCGTATTGCCTTCCTTCAGCTCAGTTAAGACCCAGTCGTAATCCTTGGGATCAACGACAACAGTTACTGAGGCATGGTTTTTCGCCGCAGAACGCAGCATGCTTGGTCCGCCGATGTCGATATTTTCGATTGCGTCGGCTTCTGTGACATCAGGCTTGCTGATCGTTTCTTTAAATGGATAAAGATTGACGACAACGAGGTCGATCGGTAAAATACCGTGCTCAGCCATTGCCTCCATATGAGAAGGCAGATCACGTCGCCCTAACAGACCACCATGCACCCGCGGATGTAACGTTTTTACCCTACCGTCCATCATTTCAGGAAATTCTGTGATCGCTTCGATGCCGATCGGTTGAAGCCCTGCTTCCTCCAATACGGTTTTGGTCCCGCCAGTTGAAATGATCTCAAATCCTAAATTGGTCAATTCTTGGACAAATGGTACCAGTCCTTCTTTGTCAGACACACTGATTAATGCACGTTTATTCACGATTTGATAGCCCCTTTTCCACAATTTCAGCTAAAACAGCTGGATAGATTTGGTGTTCCACTTGATGAATTTTCTCTGTCACACTTGTTAACGTATCGTCGGTGTCAATCCGAACGATTTCTTGGGCAATGATTGGCCCTGTATCAATGCCAGCATCGACATAATGAACCGTAACCCCCGTCACTTTCACGCCATAAGCGAAGGCATCGGCAATCCCAGATTTGCCTGGGAAGCTCGGCAACAACGAGGGATGGATATTGATGACTCTGCCTTCATAAGCGGATAATAGGGTGTTCCCGATGATCCGCATATACCCAGCTAAAACAATAAAATCGATGGCATGATCCTGCAATTCTTCGATCAATTTCCTTTCAAAGGCTGCTTTTGACGCAAAAGCCGCTGGCTCCAAGACAAGCGTTTCATAGTCTCTTGCGCGGGCTTTTTCTATCACTGGCGCTGCAGGTTTATCGGAAAAGACCAATCCGATCTGCGCCCCTTTGATTTCATTAGCCTGGATCGCATCGGCGATCGCTGTAAAATTGCTGCCCGTTCCAGAAGCAAAGACGGCGATCCTCATCGGACTGCCTCTTTAAAGCAGACAGCTTCGTTGTCACGTTTCGTCACTTTACCGATCCGATACGCTGGTTCTTCATTGGCGGATAGAAGCGCCATTACTGCCGCAACATTTTCTGGCGCAACGGCTAAGACCATACCGATCCCCATGTTGAAAATCTCGAACATTTCTTGGTGAGGAATCGCGCCATGAGCAGCGATCAGATCAAATATCGGCAACTGCGGCCAAGTGTCTAAGGAGATTTCTGCCGCCAGACCTTCAGGCAGCATCCGCGGGATATTTTCAACAAATCCGCCACCAGTGATATGAGAAATTCCAGCTAGCAATCCTTCTGTCAATAAAGGCTTCAATGCATCCACGTAAATTCTCGTTGGCGTCAATAAACTTTCTGCAAGTGTTTGGTTGTCAAGTTCTGCAAATGTTTCTGCTCCTGTATAGCCATGCTGTTCAAAAAAGACTTTTCTGACTAAAGAGTACCCATTCGAGTGAATGCCTGATGAAGGCAAACCAATCAGCTCATCGCCTTCTTTGATGGTTTCTCCAGTGATCAAGCGACTTTTTTCGACGATTCCTACGGCAAAGCCAGCAAGATCATATTCTTCTGGTTGGTACATTCCCGGCATTTCAGCGGTTTCCCCACCAATCAGGGCAGCACCCGCTTGCACACAGCCCTCTGCGACACCAGCAATGATTTGTTCGATCTTTGCAGGATCGTTTTTACCGACTGCAACATAGTCAAGGAAGTAGATAGGTTCTGCCCCTTGAGCGACGATATCATTCACGCACATTGCGACGCAATCAATGCCGATCGTTGTATGCTGATCTTGCTGGATCGCCAATAAAAGCTTAGTTCCTACACCATCTGTCCCAGAAACGAGTACTGGTTCTTTCAATTGGTATGATGATAAATCAAAACAGCCACCAAAGCCCCCGATTGCCCCCATCACGCCTAGACGCTCTGTTCGTTTCACATGCTTTTTGATCCGTTCGACTACTTCATAACCGGCTTCGACATCGACACCGGCTTTTGCATATGCATTTGCCACGTTCGTTCCTCCTCAATCATTCATCCGCTTTTCTTCATTCAGCTCATTCGTCGTTAACGCAAGTAAACCAGCGATCCTTCACTGCTTCGTTTGAAAAACCATTTTTGCCTACAATTTATTCAGCTAAAGACGCGAGATAGTTTTCTTCATAATCATACAAAGGGGTTGGATAATCGCCATTGAAATAGGCCATACATAAGCCTGAGTAAGGTGCGTCAAAATCTAAACCGATCGCTTCGATCAACCCGTCTTCACTTAAAAAGGCCAAAGAATCTGCTTCGATTTTTTCACAAATTTCAGCTTCCGTATATTTGGCTGCGATCAATTCTTTTCTTGTTTGAATGTCGATCCCGTAAAAACACGGATAGCGCAAAGGCGGCGAACCGATACGTACATGAACTTCTTTGGCACCTGCTTCTTTTAGCAGTTGCACGATACGGCGGCTGGTGGTTCCTCGGACGATCGAATCGTCGACTAGAATCACTCGTTTGCCTTCGACTACGCCACGAACAGCTGAGAGCTTCATCCGTACACCTTGTTCCCTTAACTCCTGCGTCGGTTGAATAAACGTTCGTGCGATGTATTGATTTTTTACTAAGCCTAATTCATAGGGAATACCTGATGCTTCTGCGTACCCGCTGGCAGCAGATAAGGATGAATTCGGTACACCAATGACCATATCCGCTTCGATCGGCGCCTCTTGTGCTAAGCGACGGCCCATATTTTTACGGGCACGATGGACGTTGACCCCAGCGATGTTGGAATCAGGACGGGCAAAATAGATAAACTCCATCGAACATATCGCAGGTTGTACTTCTTGGGTATACTGTTCAATTTGAATGCCTGCATCATCAATGATCACGACTTCGCCTGGTCGGACATCACGAATAAATTCCGCACCGATGACTTCCAACGCACAGGTTTCTGAAGCCACCACATAAGCACCATTGACCATTTTCCCGATTGACAATGGCCGAAAGCCATTGGGGTCTAGTGCTGCGATCATGGCATTTTCGGTCAGTAAAAGGTACGCAAATCCACCTTTAACTTGATTTAATGCCTCCTTGACCCGATCCATAAAAAGCGGTTCTTCGCTGCGACGGATCAAGTGCATGAGAATCTCTGTATCGGAATTCGAGTGGAAAATCGCACCAGCCTTTTCTAAGGATTTCCGTAGACTTTTCGCATTCGTCAAGTTGCCGTTATGAGCTAAGCCAATCTGCTGATCAAAAAATTTGAATAAAAATGGTTGAATATTATCAACGCTGCCATTACCAGCAGTTGCGTAGCGAACGTGACCAATGGCAGCCTCTCCTGTCAGACGCTGGAGGACACGTTCATCCGAAAACACTTCCGCTAGCAACCCTAAATCACGGTGACCATTGAGTTTTCCCGCATCATTCGTGACGATCCCAGCACCTTCTTGGCCGCGATGTTGCAAACTGTGTAGTCCGAAATAGGTGACACGAGCGGCATCTGGATGACCCCAAACACCAAAAACCCCACATTCCTCGTTGAGGCTCTTTACTTCATTAAACATGGAATGGCTTCCTCCCATTTCAATTTCGCCTCAGCAAGGGGCATCTCGATCGTATCATCTTGTGCTTGCATGCGAATCTGGCCATCAGCAGTCACTTCCCCGATCGCTGTTGCAGCAGCGCCTACCAGTGCTTCAAAAGCTGCTTGCTTATCAGGTGCGACTGAAAGCACAAAACGGGATTGGGTTTCTGAAAACAATTGTGCTGCTGGCAATGACACGGTCACATGTAGACCAAAGCCCTTGTCAAAAGCGGATTCGGCTAAAGCGATCGCTAAACCACCTTCGGCACAGTCGTGGGCACTTTGAACAAGACCTGCTTGAATCGCTGCGGTAACCAATTGTTGGTTCATTTTTTCTGTATCAAGGTCAAAGGACATTAAACGCCCAGCGATCTTTCCTGTCTGCAGTTTTTGCAATTCAGATCCATTGAAGTCAGCATGGGTTTCCCCTAAGACATAGATCACATCCCCTGCTGCTTGGAAATGCTGCGTCGTGATATGCGCCAGCTCTTCGATCAATCCGACCATCCCAATTACCGGCGTTGGATAGACCGATTGTCCGTCCGTTTCGTTGTATAAGGAGACGTTCCCAGAAATGACTGGTGTCTCTAGCACACGACAAGCTTCTGAGATCCCGTCAGCAGCCGTGGATAACTCCCAGAATCCTTCTGGTTTATCTGGCGAGCCGAAGTTAAGGCAGTCAGTGATCGCCAATGGACGCCCACCGGAAGCGACGATATTTCGAGCAGCTTCTGCAACTGCGATCTGTCCGCCGACTTCTGGATCTAAGTACAGGTAACGAGCATTACAGTCAGTCGTCATCGCCAAGGCTTTATTGGTTCCCTTGATTCGTAAAACAGCGGCATCACTGCCGGGTCCTACCACGGTATTGGTACGAACTTGCGAGTCGTAGGTTTCAAAAATCGAGCATTTTGAAGCGATCGTCGGCTGCTGCAGTAGATCGGCAAATACAGACGTTGCTGAATGAATCACTGGAACAAAGTCTGGTGTTTCCTTAAACACTTTGATCCGTTTCGGTTCTGCCATCTCTTTGTAGTAAGTCGGCGCATCTTCAGCTAAAGCATCTACTGGCAAATTAGCGACTTCCTGTCCGTGATGGAACAAACGATAGTTGCCATCATCTGTTACTTCACCGATCACGACGGCTTCTAGATCGTATTTCTTAAAGAGTGCTTCCACTTCAGTTTCATGTCCTTTTTTGACACAGATCAGCATCCGCTCTTGAGATTCTGACAACATCATTTCATAAGGCGTCATATTGGTTTCTCGTTGTGGAACATCATCTAACGTTAAACGCAACCCTGATCCGGCTTTTGATGCCATCTCGGCACTAGAAGAAACCAATCCGGCAGCACCCATATCTTGAATTCCGACTAAAATGTCCGAATGATCCACGATCAATTCCAAACAAGCTTCCAACAAAAGTTTTTCCATAAAAGGATCACCGACTTGTACGGCGGAACGTTGTTGTTCTTCCCCTTCGACAAATTCTTCCGATGCAAAAGTCGCCCCATGTATCCCGTCGCGTCCTGTTTTTGCGCCGACATACATGATGGTGTTTCCAACACCTTTGGCCTGCCCTTTTTGAATATCCTTGTGAGCAATGATCCCTACACACATCGCATTGACTAATGGATTGCCTTCATAACAAGGATCAAATGCCACTTCACCACCGACGGTCGGAATCCCAATACAGTTGCCATAGCCACTGATCCCAGCAACGACTTCTTCCAAAAGATATTTCGTTCTTGGATTATCTAACTCACCAAATCGTAAGGAGTCTAAAACAGCAATCGGTCTTGCACCCATACTGAAGATGTCGCGGATGATCCCACCAACACCAGTTGCTGCTCCTTCATAAGGTTCCACCGCGGAAGGATGATTATGGCTTTCCGCTTTAAAAACGACGGCTAGATCATCGCCGATATCCACGATACCCGCACCTTCTCCAGGCCCTTGCAGTACTTGCGGCCCTTCTGTCGGGAATTTCCGCAAAACAGGTTTGGAATTTTTGTAAGAACAATGTTCACTCCACATCACTGAAAAGAGTCCAGTTTCGGTATAGTTCGGTAAACGTCCCAAAATATCTTCTGAGATCATCCGATATTCTTCTTGGGTCAATCCCCATTGCTCGTATAATTTCGTGTCTTTGATTTCTTGTGGTGTAGGTTCTTTTACGATCATTTTATCCATTTACCGGCACCTTCCCAAAATTTTTCAATAATGAAGCAAAAAACTTCTTGCCATCTTCTGAGCCTAATAAGCTTTCCATCGCTCGTTCTGGATGAGGCATCATGCCTAGAACATTGCCAGCTTTATTACAGATACCAGCGATGTTGTGTAGGCTACCGTTGACGTTATCTTCATAACGGAAAACGATTTGATTGTTGGCAACCAATTCCTGATAAGTCGTTTCATCACAATAATAATTGCCCTCACCATGAGCGACAGGAAGCGTAATGACTTGATCCGTTTCATACTCAGAAGTAAAAGCTGTTTGATTATTCACTTGCAGACGGACCGGTTTGCAAATAAAATGGAGTGATTCATTTCTTTGTAAAACCCCTGGTAACAAGCCCGCTTCCGTTAAAATTTGAAACCCATTGCAGGTACCAAAGACAGGTTTGCCTTCATTTGCCAAACGAATGACCTCTGACATGATCGTAGAAAAACGGGCAATCGCTCCGCATCTTAAGTAATCACCATAAGAAAATCCTCCTGGAAGCAAAACACCGTCAAAACCGGCTAAACTGTCTGCATCATGGCGCACATATTCTGCTTCTGCCCCCATGATATCTTTGATTGCCCACATCAAATCAACATCACAATTTGATCCAGGAAAAACGATCACTGCAAATTTCATAGGGCCGCTTCCTCCATTTGAACCATTTCATAACGGTAGGTTTCCATATTGACATTTGCCAAAAGCTTGTCGCAGATCGCTTCGATTTCTTCTGCTACAGCTGCTTGTGTTTGATTGTTTGAAGGTGTCACTTTGATTTCAAAGTATTTCCCGATCCGAATATCACTGACATCTTGATACCCCAAGCGATGAACCGCTCCTTTCACAGCTTCTCCTTGAGGGTCTAAAACAGATTCCTTATAGGTTACATAAACTTTGACTAAATACATGCTGAATTCTCCTTTTCTAAACGATTTAAGACTTCTTCATAAACAGGAACGATGTCCCCTAAATCACGTCGATAAACATCTTTATCAAGATGCTCATTTGTCCCCATATCCCATAAACGACAAGTATCTGGTGAAATCTCATCAGCCAGAAGCAACTCGCCCTTTTTGGTTTTGCCGATCTCGATTTTAAAATCGATCAAGCGAATGTTGATGTTCGCAAAGATTTCCAGTAACGCAGCGTTGACTTGCAGCGCCAATGTTTTGATCTGGTCCAGCTCCTCTTCTGAGGCAAGCCCTAGATAAAACACATGATCATCATTGATAAACGGATCATCCAAGCGATCTTCTTTGTAGTAAAACTCTACGATCGGCTTTGGCAGTTTGGTTCCTTCTTCGATGCCCAAGCGCTTTGAAAAACTACCAGCAGCCGTGTTGCGAACAACGACTTCTAAAGGAATCATGGTGACAGATCGAATTAATTGTTCGTGTTTAGACACTAATTGAAGAAAGTGACTTGGGACGTTTTTGTCGGCTAGCCGCTGAAAAAGATGCGCAGTGATCTGATTGTTCAAGGCACCCTTTCCTACAACGGCATCTTTCTTTTGACCATTCAATGCAGTAGCTTGATCCAAATAAACGACTCTCAATACATCCTCTTCGTTGGTTTTAAACAATTTTTTGGCTTTTCCTTCATAAAGAAGCACTTCTGATTCCATAATCCACCTCAGTTAAGTAATATTTTTCACATAGCGATGACACACATCTTTATTTGCTTATTATTCTAACAACGCAGAAAAAGCGGGTCAACGATTATCTGTACATTTACATATTAATAAACACGAATGTTCGCTTTTTACCTAGTTGGTTGAAAGCAGATTCCTCTTTAGAAGCAGTGAAGGATTTATAAAGCGTTTACAATATTCTTTTTTCATGCTATATTTAGGTCGTATTGTAGCTACATTCAAGGAGGAGTACTATATGTGGTCGCTAAAGAATCGTGCTGAACTTTTTTTAGCTCATTTATCAGACAAAGAAAAACAACAGCTCCATAACGAATTATTGGCCGTGCAGCAAATCCTTTCCATCAACCAACAAACAAGTTTCTATTTATTCAGTCCCTTCAAAAAAGGGGCGCGCCCTCATTATGCCGAAGAACAAAAGCGTGTTCTACAATTTCAAAATGAGCGCAATGACGAATTGATCATTCATCAAATCCATCGCCAAAGCTTATTTAAACATACGTATTCTTTTCGGATTTATTTTAATTTAGAAGAAATGGACTTTTCTTTCTTGGATGATCTTTTGCATCTTTTGAAGGAACAAAGCCAGACACCAACGTTTAAATTGAGTCCAGCGGCAAATTGACTGAGTATCCTTCGATAAAAAAAGGTAAAATAAACAAAAGCCCGTAATTTATCGGGCTTTTTTTGTTATACTATTTTCAGACAACAGAAAGGATACGATTATGCTATTTACGAAACAATCATTTGATGCTTTTTCTTTAGAAACATTAGACGAACGAATGGAAAAAATCCGTGCCGAGATTCAGCCGATTTTTCAAACGATCGGTGAGACAGCGATCCCATTAATTGAAGAAAGCTGCCAAGAGCCTTTTTATTTGCATATTGCTCAGCACCGACGCAGAACCGTCTACCCTCCTGCCGAAACCTGGGCAGGGATCGGTCCGAACAAACGAGGCTATAAAATGGATGCCCACTTTCAAATTGGGATCAATCAAGCGTATGTCTTTGTTTGGCTCAGCGTGATCGACCAACCGAAAAATCAGGCAACGATCGCTGAATCTTGGTTGGCCCAAAAAGAATTATTCGATCAATTACCAGCTGACTTTACACTTTCTCCTGAT
The DNA here is from genome assembly GCF_050531515.1 of Enterococcus sp. DIV1279b. Taxonomy (NCBI): domain Bacteria; kingdom Bacillati; phylum Bacillota; class Bacilli; order Lactobacillales; family Enterococcaceae; genus Enterococcus; species Enterococcus sp. DIV1279b. The sequence continues at coordinate 2,097,443 of NZ_CP172891.1, forward strand.
CACACAAAATACGACCACCACCCTATCGCCATGTGGCCAACCTATCTGGAACGATTGAAGAAAGTCAAAAAAAGCGAGCTTCAAATTGGAAAGATTTTTCCGAAAGAAATGATCGAAGACGTTGAGATGGCGGATATTTTAGCAGTTTATCAAACGCTGTTGCCGCTTTATCATGCCCGTATGACGGCTTTGAAGGAGGAACAATAATATGTCAGAAAATCGGCGCTCTCGCAACGAAAAGCCAGCGAAAAAGCCCAAGCGCTTCGTCTGGTTGGCACTTCCTGCCGCCTTATTGGTACTAGGCGGCGGCTATTATGGTTATACCGTCTATCAGGATCGGCAAGAAGAAGCCGCTGCTAAAAAAGCCCTCACTTCCTTTATCGACGCTTTGGCCGATCAGAAGTACAGTGACTTGCCTGCCTTCGTGTCTGAAGACAGTTTAGCATCAACCGGCTTTACCGCAGACGAAGTCTCTGCAAAATACGAAGCGATCTTCACTGGTATCGGTGCCGAATCATTTAAAGCATCTGGGATTGAGGTAACTCCTAATGACAAGGATTCCGATCAATTCAATTTCCAATACAACGGTTCCTTGACCACCTCGTTAGGTGAATTAACCGAGCTTTCTTATAGTGGCACGATCACTGTAGCTGATAACGAAGCCAAGATCGATTGGTCCCCTCAGTTGATCTTTCCAGGAATGGAGGGACAAGACAAAGTCAGTATTTCCGTAGATAATGCCACTCGCGGTGAGATTCTCGACCGAAACAACGAACCACTAGCAGAAAATGGCACGCTTTATCAGTTAGGCGTCGTTCCGGGGCAACTGGGCACGGGAGACGAAAAAAACGCCAATATCAAAGCGATCGCGGAACGTTTCGACCTGACAGAAGAAGCCATCAATCAAGCGTTGGGGCAATCTTGGGTTCAAGATGAGTTGTTCGTCCCCTTGAAGATCATCGAACCAACGGATGAAATGCCAACTGGAACAAGTTTAAAAGAAACGACTGGACGCACTTACCCACTTGGGGAAGCTGCCGCCCAACTGATTGGTTACTTAGGAAATGTAACAGCGGAAGATATCGAAAAAGATGAAACACTAGCAAGCAACGGACAAATTGGTCGTAGTGGTCTGGAAGCTGCCTTCGATAAAGAGTTGCGAGGAGAAAACGGCGGAAAAATCGCCATCACAGATGAAGATGGTGCTGAGAAAGCCGTCCTGTTAGAAAAAGAACGCGCAGATGGCAAGGATATCCAATTGACTATTGATTCCCAAGCCCAAAAGACGGCGTTTGACTCCTTACAAAACCAAGCAGGAGCAACGGTCGTTACCGAACCCAAAACTGGCGATCTGTTGGTACTTGCCAGCTCGCCAAGTTATGATCCCAATAAAATGACCCAAGGGATCTCACAAGAAGATTATGATGCGTATGAACAAAATGAAGACCTGCCTTTCATCAGCCGCTTTGCTACGGCCTATGCACCTGGTTCGACCTTTAAGGCCATCACTGGTGCGATCGGCTTGGAAAATGGCACGATCGATCCTACGCAGAGTATCGCAATCGATGGATTGAAATGGCAAAAAGATAGCTCGTGGGGCGACTACTTTGTGACGAGAGTTACTGATGTAGCTTCTGTGAATCTCAAGGATGCACTGGTATACTCTGATAACATTTATATGGCGCAACAAACTTTATCTATGGGCGAAGATGCCTTTCGTGACGGCTTGTCGAAGTTGATTTTTGGTGAAACATTGGATTTACCGATCGCGATGAATCCTGCTCAAATTTCAAATGAAGACTCCTTCAATTCGGACATTTTACTGGCAGATACCGGCTATGGCCAAGGAGAATTGCTATTGAATCCAATCCAGCAAGCGGCTATTTACTCCGTCTTTGCCAATCAAGGGAAGCTGGTCTATCCCCGTTTAGTGAAAGAGGCAGAGCAAAAAGACAAAGAAGTCTTTAAAGCAGAAACGATCGATCAAATCAATCAAGATTTGACCGCCGTTGTTTCCGATCCAAACGGAACTGCACATTCCTTGGCAGCATTAAACATTCCATTGGCTGCTAAGACAGGAACAGCTGAAATCAAAGAAAAGCAAGATGAAAAAGGCCAGGAAAACAGCTTCTTATTTGCCTTTGATTCGCAAGACCAAGGATTTCTGATGGTCTCCATGCTAGAAGATCGTCAAGAAAACCAATCAGCAACTGGTTTAGCACCTGAGCTATTGACCTACTTAGCTGAACATTATTAAAAAAAGCCGCAACCTTCAGACACGGATCTGAAGGTTGCGGCTTTTTTCTTATTCGGCTAAACCGACACGTTCAAAGATCGTGTCGACTTGTTTTAAATGATGGTTGTAATCAAACGCATCGTCTAAGTCTGCTTTGGTCAACACATCTGTAATGGCTGGATCAGCTTCTAATAGTGGACGGAAATCCGTTTGCTCATCCCAAGCTTGCGCTGTTTTTGGCTGAACCAAGTCATAGGCTTGCTCTCTTGTCATTCCGTGATCGATCAATTTCAACATTACTCGTTGGCTGTAGATCAATCCAAAGGTCGCATTCATATTGCGCTTCATATTCTCTGGGAAAACTGTCAGATTTTTGACGATATTGCCAAAGCGATTCAGCATATAATCGATCAAAATCGTCGTATCCGGAATAATGATCCGTTCTGCCGATGAATGTGAGATATCCCGTTCATGCCACAGTGAGACATTTTCATATGCTGTCACCATATGGCCGCGAACGACTCGTGCAAGTCCCGCCATATTTTCAGAACCGATTGGGTTACGCTTATGGGGCATGGCAGAAGAACCTTTTTGTCCTTTGGCGAAGAATTCTTCAACTTCTCGGGTTTCTGATTTTTGTAAGCCCCGGATTTCGGTTGCAAATTTCTCAATGCTAGTTGCGATCAACGCCATTGCAGAGAAATACTCTGCATGCAAGTCACGAGGTAGTACTTGTGTGGAAATATCTTGCGCACGAATCCCTAATTTTTCACAGACATACTCTTCGACAAACGGTGGAATATTTGCAAAGGTTCCAACTGCTCCGCTGATCTTTCCTGCTTCGACCCCTTTTGCTGCCCGCTCAAAACGCTCGACATTGCGTTTCATTTCCGCATACCATAAGGCTAATTTCAAGCCAAAGGTCGTTGGTTCCGCATGTACACCATGGGTACGTCCCATCATTACGGTATGTTTGTATTCTTTGGCTTTTTCACCAATGATCGTCACAAAACGATTTAAATCTTCCCGAATCAAGTCGTTGGCTTGCTTCATCAAGTAGCCATACGCAGTATCAACAACATCCGTCGACGTCAAGCCGTAGTGGACCCATTTACTTTCATCACCTAAAGATTCAGAGACTGCTCGGGTAAAAGCAACCACATCATGTCGCGTTTGCGCTTCGATCTCTAAGATACGGTCGATATCGAAGGTTGCTTTTTCACGAATCAAAGCAACATCCTCTTTCGGTATCTCCCCTAGTTCCGCCCAAGCTTCATCCGCCAATATTTCTACTTCTAACCACGCTTGGTAACGGTTTTGATCGGTCCAAATAGCACCCATTTCTGGTCTTGTGTAACGCTCTAACATGTTATTATCTCCTTTAATCCCAAATATTGGTTTGATAGATTTCTTCAGTGGTCTCTGCGATATCTTCTGTCAAAACAGTGATATGACCCATTTTACGCCCGGTTTTCGCTTCTTCTTTGCCATAGTAATGGAATTGCCAAGCAGGTTTTGTGGCAATCAACTCATACGTTTCTGTCAATTCATCGCCTAAGACATTGACCATGACTGCTGGTGAAAGCAATGACACTTCTGGTAATGGCCAGCCACAGATCCCCCGGATATGGGCATCAAACTGACTCATGGAACAAGCTTCGATCGAATAGTGACCAGAATTATGCGGTCGCGGTGCCAACTCATTGACATACAAGCCGCCACTTTTAGTCAAGAACATTTCGATGGCTAAAACGCCTTGCAGATCCAAGGCCTTCGCAATAATATGAGCGATCCGTTTGGCTTCTTCGGCAACTTCTGGATCAATGCGCGCAGGAGCGATCGTTTGATGCAAAATATTGTTGCGGTGGATGTTTTCTACCACTGGGAAAGTGGTAAAGGTTTCTCCATTACCAGCAACTAAAATCGACAATTCTTTTTCAAAAGGAATCCACGCTTCTAATTCGCACGTCCCTTCACGCAGTAAGTTCATCGAAGGCGCTAAGTCCGCGGTACTGTATAACACGTGCTGCCCTTTTCCGTCATAACCGCCTCTAGTCGTTTTTAACACACAGGGATAACCGATACTGTCGATGGCATCTTGGATATCCGTTGGACTGATGATCGTGGCATAAGGTGCAATTACGATATTGTTAGCCTCTAGAAATGACTTTTCTAATAAACGGTCTTGAGTGATTGCTAACAGGTCAGTCCCTTGAGGGATATGGGAATAAGGCAAAATGGAATTCAAAGCCTCGACACTGACATTTTCGAATTCATAGGTGATCACGTCGGCACGTCGAGCCATTTCTTCTAAAGCAAACACATCATCGTAGGCAGCAACAATATGCCAATCAGCGACTTGGGCTGTTGGACAATTGGCAGTAGGGTCTAAGACGCCAACCCGAAAGCCCATTTCTTTGGCACTCATTGCCATCATACGACCTAGCTGTCCTCCGCCAACGATTCCGATCGTTGCGTTGGGCATTAAAGGTTTAATCAAGTTGATCACTACTTTCCAATACAATTTCTTTTAATGTATTTCTTCGCGCGTTTAATTTCTCCGCTATCTCTAAATCATACATGGAAAGCATCTGCGCTGCAAGTAGTCCTGCGTTAGTTGCGCCAGCTTTTCCGATCGCTGTTGTTGCCACTGGTACCCCAGCTGGCATCTGCACGATCGATAGTAGGGAATCCAACCCGTTTAATGCGCGAGATTGTACAGGCACACCAATGACGGGCAACGTTGTTTTCGCTGCGACCATTCCTGGCAAATGAGCTGCTCCTCCTGCTCCTGCGACAATGACTTTGATTCCTTCTGCACGAGCAGTTTCGGCAAATTCGAACATCAAATCTGGTGTACGATGTGCCGAAACGACTTTTTTCTGATAAGGTATCGCTAACTCATCTAAAATCAAGCAGCACTCCTTCATTGTTTCCCAATCTGACTTGCTCCCCATAATCACTGCAACTGCTGGTTTCATTTGATTTTCCCTCCAACGATTTTTTACTAGTTTCTTCTGAAACAAGCTCAGAAGTATTTTCTCACGAAATTAGTTTGTTAGCAGCAGTTTGTCACTGCAACCCAACGCCCCATGCATAACACGTTATGACTAACAATCACTTTCACCTTTAAATAGTAACGAGTTGCCGGAGCAATGTCAAAATATTTTCGAACTATTTGCTAGTTTATCTTTATATCGTTCGTTTTTATGGCTAAGAAAACTATTCAGTCTTTCTGTTTGGTAGGAAAAAGACAAATAAAGGAACAATACAAAAAATCCAGACGAATCCTCGTCTGGATCAAATCAACTTACTGTTGCAAGCTCAATTCCGTCACTTCGTCTGTTTCTTTCGGCAATCCATTGAAGAACAGATTCAAAACAATGGCTGTCAAACTACTCATGACGATCCCATTGCCTGTAAACATTTGGACGGTTTCAGGCATCTGACTGAATAAGGTTGGCATCATATTGAACCCTAACCCAAAACCGATCGATACCGCAATCACTAACAAGTTCTTGTCATTCATAAAATCAACTTTGCTCAGCATTCGCATCCCTTGAACAGCGACCATGCCAAACATCACTAACATGCCGCCTCCCAGTACTGCTTCTGGAATGATTTGCGCAATGGCACCAACTTTTGGAAACAGCCCTAATACGATCAAAAAGATAGCTGAAAAGAAAATCGGGCGTCGCGTCTTAATACCTGAAAGTTGAACCAAACCTACATTTTGTGAAAATCCAGTATAAGGAAATGTATTGAAGATCCCCCCAAGGATCACCGCCAAGCCTTCCGCACGATAGCCGCGCTTTAAGTCATTGCCTGTAATCGGTTTTTCAGTAATATCTCCCAGCGCAAAATAAACGCCAGTGGACTCTACCAGACTCACGATGGAAATAATGATCATCAAAACGATCGACCACAGATCAAAGGTTGGTAAGCCAAAATAAAAAGGCTGAGGCAAATGAAACACAGGCGCATGGGCGATGGCAGAAAGATCCACCAATCCTAAGAGCGCTGCTAAAATGGTCCCACCGATCAAACCGATCAAAACGGCAATCGAGCGAATAAAGCCTTTCCCAAAGACCTGCACCCCAATGATCAAGGCAATCGTCACAAAGCCTAACAATAAATTCGTTGGATCACCAAAGTTAGCAGCTGCAGCATCGCCTCCACCGATTTTAGTGATGGCGACTGGAATCAAGGTCAAGCCGATGACGGTAATCACGGTTCCCGTCACCAATGGGGGAAACAAGACTTTGATTTTCGAAAAAATGCCAGCGATCAGAACAATGAAAATCCCAGCGGCAATGATCGCTCCGTAAATCGCACTGATCCCTGATTTGGTGCCAATCAAAATCAATGGGGAGACAGCTTGGATGGCACAGCCTAAAACGACTGGTAGGCCGATCCCGAAAAAGCGGGTAACAACTAGTTGCAAAAGCGTAGCGATTCCGCACATGAAAATATCGATCGAGATCAAATACGTCATCTGAGCTTCATTGAAGCCCAAACCTGTTCCAATCAACAAAGGAACGGCAACAGCTCCTGCATACATCGCTAGCAAATGTTGCAAGCCTAAAACTGCTGAACGGCTATTCGTTTCTTTCATTAGGCATCTCCTTCTAAAAAGCTGACTTGTCCCTCAGACAATGAGGCGATCCGTGCTAGTGAAACAACAGGAATCCCCATTTCTTCAAGTAATTGTCGACCACTTTGGAATGATTTTTCAATCACGATACCGATACCGACGACGTTGGCTCCTGCTTGTTGACACAGTTCGATCAAGCCTTTTGCTGCTTGTCCGTTTGCTAAAAAATCATCAATAATCAAGACCGTATCCTCTGAAGACAAAAATTTCTTGGAAATCGATACTTGGCTGGTCACTTGCTTGGTAAAGGAATAGACAGATGCAGTCAGCAGCTCTTCATCCATTGTCAAACTCTTTGCTTTACGGGCAAAGATCATTGGTACTTGTAACTGTTCTGCAGTATAAAGGGCTGGTGCGATCCCTGAAGCTTCGATGGTCACTACTTTTGTGATGCCGCTTCCTTGAAACCGTTCCGCGAAGACTGCACCGATTTCTTTCATCAACTCATAATCCACTTGGTGGGTCAAAAATTGGTCCACTTTAAGAACCCCTTCGCCCAGCACATTTCCGTGTGTTTTGATACGCTCAACTAATTTTTCCATCCTAGCTCTCCTCGTTCCTTTCTATTCCATCCTGAAAAAAAAGACACTCTTTTTGCCAAAGCAAAAAAAGTGTCTAACAGGCACGATTTTTACTTATAGTCCGATATTTACGGTATCGGGTAGAGACTGTCGACCATATTTCGACGATATACAAGTAATTTTTAAATGATAGATTCGATTATGCCTGTCTTTGATTAAAAACACAAGCATGGAATGCCCTTTATAAATAAAAATATTCTCATTTGTGGATCATTTCCTACTCTGGCTTCTCCATATCGCGATAGTGTTCCATCTTTTTACTGAAAAGCTCCCCATTGGACGGCGGCGTGTAGGTGATGGCATTAGCGCCTGCTTCAATCGTTTCTAAGATGCTTTCATCGGTTGGTCCACCGGTTGCGATGATCGGCAGCTTCGGATATTTTTTACGGAAGAAAGCCACGGTATCTGCTGTGTCCTTGCCAGCACTGATATTGATGACTTTCACACCAGCTTCAAGCTTCGCATCAATTTCGGTATACTTACTCGTTACGGTACTGATAACGGGAATATCTACAACTTTACAGACTTGCTCCACAGTTTTCAGTGGCGTTGGTCCGTTTAAGACGACCCCGATCGACCCTTGGGCTTCAGCAAACATGCTCATATAAGACGAGCGAAATCCTTGGGTCAAGCCCCCGCCGACACCAGAAAACACTGGAATGTCCGCTGCTTCGATGATTGCTTTCGTAATTGCTGGGTGTGGTGTAAAGGGATAGACCGCAATCACAGCATCCGCATTTGTATTACGGATGATCGCAATATCCGTTGTGAAAATAATGGAGCGGATTTGTTTTCCAAATATTTGAATACCGCTAGCCTCTCGAATAACTTTAGGCACTTTCACGATATCTTTACGCAAATCAGTGGTGATTTTTGGCATATATTTTTCTTCCATAAGCAGCCAACTCTCTTTTCTTATTGATCAAATCGATTCAATTGGTAGGTTTCAATTACTTGAATGATTTTGCTGGCATAATCCGGATCCGTTGCATACCCTGCATCTTGTAATGCTTGTGCGGCACTGCGGTAGTCGTTTGCTGTCAAGACATTTACATAAAGTGCAGGATTCCAATCCACACCATTTACAAACAACATCGTATGATCATCCATTGATTCTTCCCAAGTATCATAGACACGAAAATCTCCTTGAATCGTGACCCATTCTCCATTATAAAACTCTTGGGTATCTAATGTCACCTTTTTTGAATGGCCAAATGACTTAATTCCAAATAAATTATTGTATTCACTGGCTAGAGAACTTTGACCCCAATCTGATTCAAGGATTGCCTGTCCAATAATGATACTTGGTAAAATCCCGTAGCCCTTTTGCAGTTCTTGTGCGTAAGGAGCGATGCGATCAATAAATTCTTCATGGGAGATGGCTTCCGTGTTTGTTTCTTCCTCTTTTGGAAGGGGGTCTGCCAAACTATTCAAGGAAAAAATAAAAGCAATCCCAATCAAGAATAACCCTAGAAAGACTAATGGGAAACGAGTCTTCTGTTTTTTTCGTCTTGCGCTCATTTTTTCACTTCCTTTGTCTGACTAAACACATTTTCAGAAAACAAATTGCCTCCATTCAGCAACAACTCATCTTGTGTAAGCTCACTGATTTCCTGACTTTTAGCAAGAGACCCCTCATAGATCCAGTCCTCTGCCAAAGGATCTTCCCATTCGTGAGAGGACAGTTCTGCTTCTTTTCGAGCGATGTGTTCTTTTGCTTCTTCCAGAAACTCTTCAAAGGTCAACTCCTGCTCCTCAATGTAGGTTGCCACTTCGACCCCTACATATCGTAGATGCCAAGGCTCATAATCGATTTGCGTAATAGCATGTTTTCCTTTCGGGTAACGGATGATAAACCCATACTCCCTTGCATGAGCTTGTAGCCATTTTCCACCCTCAGTATCACCGAACCCCTCATTGAGCAGTTCTCCTGTATGATTTTGATACCAATCCTGATCCACAACATCAACAGCAAGCCCAGTATGGTGTTCGCTATAGCCAGGCTCAGTAAAGGTCAGTTTCGTGATCCGAATTGCTTCTTCTTTTGTATGACCTTGACTCATCAGGGTGTTGACATTGGCATTGAATATCTCCTCTTGATACGCGACTGAACGGTAGGCAGAGACCATCACCAAAGGATGTCCTGCAGCTTTTGCGGCATCTGCCAGCTTTTCATAAGCTGAAACGATGCGTTGATCGACGAGATAGCCATTCGACAATTTCCCTAAATCTTTTTGGGCAATTTCGCTTTTGATTTTATTGTTTGGGCCTACCAAAACCAATGACCAATCATCCAATGAGACAGTTGGAAAATCCTCTTCGTTCACTTCATCACTAGCACTTGCTTGTTCTTGTGACTCTTGCGTGTTCCCATTTGGCTCTTTTTCATTTGTTTCTGTTGTTTCACTCGTTGTTGCTTGATTTGTTGAACGAGCGATACTTGCACTCTTTGTTGGGGTGACTGCGGTCACTCGGTTCACTTGAATGGTTAAAAGAACCAGAAACAAGAAGCCCGCCGCCGCAGCCATTCCATAATACTTTTTCAAAAAATATCCTACCTTTAGTTGTAAGTTTCTTCCAGATTTTCTTTGACCCACTCCAACAGTTCGATTTTTTCATTGCGAATTTGCTGCTGAACAAAAGCGGGCAATCGGAAGTTTAGTATATCATCATAACCCCACTCATCATACGTAATACTGACTCTCAAATCAAGGTATTGGGCTGTTTCTTCAGATTCTGTTAACAATTCGACTTTCGCTAAATCGCTTGCTAACCACGTTCTGGCGATTTGGGTCTTCATTTTTTTGAACTCGACGACCGCTTGATTGCGTTTTTCTGGATAAATGACGGTTTGCCGAATGATTTTTTGGATCAACATCCATTCATAATCTGAAAACAGCAGCTTCACTTTCTGATTTTCAGCAGGTGACAGACTCATTGTGCCATTTTTCCATGCCTCCCATTGCTCCTCGGTGATGCCTAATTGTGTTTCATAAAACTGTTTTTCTGATGCGTATTGCTCGATGATGGTATTTAAAATAATTGCAATTGATACATTATGCATATGTTATCCCTCCTCTTCTATATTTTACTGAAAGTCAGCCGTAATGGAAACTTTTTGCGATTGTTTTTGATTATTTTAAAGAATTGATTTCTTTTGTTATACTAAATACGAAGGAGATGATCAATGATGAAAAAATACCGTTGGGGAATGATTGGCCTCGGAGATATCGCAACGCAATTTGCTGCTGGCTTTTCTAATGAAGCAAGTGAACTATATGGGGTCAGTGCCCGGAGTTTCCCTAAAGTCCAAGCATTTGCTGAGAAACACTCTATTCCCCATGCCTATGAAAGCACAGATGCCATGTTAGAAGATCCGCAAATCGATATTGTTTATATTGCAGTACCTAATGATCTTCATCATGATTTTATTATGAAAGCTCTGATGGCAGGAAAACATGTCCTCTGCGAAAAAGCCATCACCACGAGTGCCGATGAGCTAGCGGAAGAACTAGCCTTAGCCAAAGAAAAAAACCTAATCTTAGAAGAAGCAATGACGATTTTCAATATGCCGGTTTATGCTCGGTTGAAAGAAGAGATCGATGCCGGACGCTTAGGAAAATTAAAAATGATCCAAGCACCATTTGGCAGCTACAAAGATCCAGACCCAAGCAATCGTTTCTTCAATCCAGATTTAGGCGGCGGTGCTTTATTGGATATCGGTACGTATGCTGTTTCATTTGCCCGCTTTTTCATGACGGATACACCAGAAGTGACGTTTAGCAGCATGAAGCCCTTCTCTACAGGTGTGGACGAACAATCAGTCACGATCCTACAAAATCCAGCCGATGAAATGGCTAGTGTCACGCTGACTTTTCAAGCGAAAATGCCTAAAACCGGTATCGTCGCTTTCGAAGAAGGATACATTACCGTAGATGAATACCCTCGTGCGGACAAAGCCGTGATCCATTTCCGAGATGGAACAAATGAAGTGATTGAAGCTGGCGACAGCAGTCAAGCCCTTAATTATGAAATTGCCAATATGATCAAATCCATCGATGGCGAGATCGAAGGATCGATCCATTTGACCACCGATGTCATTGACGTTCTTGATCAAATGCAAGCTTTTTGGGAACAGCAGTAAAATGAAAAAGACTCCTTTTTAGGAGTCTTTTTTTAGCGTGCCATTGTTTGCATTTGATCAGAAAAGTCGGCTTTGATTTCAATAAAACTTTTAAAGGTTTGCAGAAACTGAAACAGCTGAGCGCGATTTTCAAACTCTGCTCTTGTTTGGGGCAATGGCTTTTGTCGATAATCTTCATAAAGCGCAGCAATTTTTGCCAAGATCTCTTTCCCATCGTTATTTTCGTGAAAGGACTCGGCAGTAAAGGATAGCAACTCTTGAAACGCATTTGTATAGGCTTCTTCTACCCAAAACAACTGCAATAAGTCAACCATTTCTAAGAGTAAGCGTGCCTGACTTTGGCGCATGGTAAAGTACTCTTCATAATAGGAGGCTTCTCCTCGCCATTGATTTTCACTATGCACCATTGCTTGTTGTTTGCCTTGCTTGATATCCCCCAAAAGCGTTTGGCAGACCTGGGGAAGCGTCGCCTTTTCTTTTTCAGTTAACGCAATCGACATGTCTTTTAAAAGACTTTTAAACGTTTCTTCCACTAATTGCTGTCTTTCTTTCAATGCTCGTTCGCCATCTGGCATATATAAATTGAACAAAAGTGCAAAGCCAATGCCAATACTCATCAATAAAAAAGCATTCCCAATCAGTGGCCAAGCAAACGAACGTTCCATCATATAATGGGTCACCAAGACAGAATTGACGACGATCCCATCCGTCAAATTGAAATAGACAGCGGTTGGGATAAAGAGAAAGAGAAAAAGAACAAATCCTATCGGTCCAAAGCCTAATAAATGGAAGCTGACAAAAGCTAAGAGCGTTGCGATCGCCAAAGAGATCAAACGCCCGATTCCCGTAAAAAGTGACGTTTTCTTTGTATTGCCGACGCTTAAAATGGCGATGATCCCTGCGGCTGGCGCATACAAAAGACCGATCTGTTGTGCCAGAAACATTGATAAACCAGCAGCAATCGCCGTTTTCACGGTCCTCATTCCGATTTTCATTTTTGTCACCTCCTGTGAAAAGTATACTAAATTGTGAGGAATAAGACTAGAATTTCTCAACTGCTTTGGGTATGATTAAGTAAAGGGGGCATTTGACCATGAAACTGGGGCGTTTTCGCTTAGGTATGCGAACGATAAAAACAGCCATCGCTGTCATGCTTTGTATTCTGCTCTTTCATTTTCTTGATCGTGGCCAACCATTGATTGCTGCCTTGTCGGCTGTCTTTTCTTTGCGACAAGACCTGACCACAACGATCTCTTTTGGTAAGTCACGGGTATTAGGAAATACGATCGGCGGCGGTACAGCCATTTTTTACTTTTTGACGAAGCAATATTTTCAAAATGACTTTCTGATCGAATTGTTTGTCTTGCCAGCGCTAGTCATTTTTGTCATCGTTTTTTCAGATGGCATCAATAACAATTCTGGCATTATCTCTGCTATTGCGACGATGCTTTTGATCACTTCCAGTGTCCCTCAAGGGGAATCGATCATCTTCGCCTTAGACCGTGTATTGGACACCTTTATCGGCACGTTAGTTGCACTATCGATCAATTTCGTCATTCGACCACCTGAGGAAGAGAAAAAGGATGAGATCCAAGAAGATCTGGTGGTGCTGAGGCAAAAAGAGCTTGAACTAAAAGCCATGCTAGAAGAAGTCCAAGGTGAGATTTCCGAACAAGAAAAACAAGAAAAATAAAAACAGCCTTTTTCCAGAATCATTCTGAGAAAAGGCTGTTTTTGTTACTCATTGGCTTTCAGTGCATCGATCATATCGACATGTTTCAGTTTGAAATACATTGCGATCCCTACCACGCTTGAAAATAAGCAGGTCAATCCAGCGGCATACACATAGCTCATTGGTTCGACTGTCGGTGAAAACATGGCGATATCGACTTCGATGGTCTGTAAGACAAATTGATGCTGAAGGGCCCCTAATAATAAACCAAATGCAATGCCGAAGATCGTCAGAAAGATATTTTCACGAAAGACGTACATGGTCACTTCTCGATCATAAAAGCCCAATACTTTGATGGTCGACAACTCGCGAATGCGTTCCGCTATATTGATGTTGTTCAAGTTGTACAACACGATAAAGGCTAATGCCCCCGCAGACGAGATCAAGATCCAGATGACGATGTTCAAGGTTGCTGTCGTGTCATCTAAGGCATCCGCTGAAGCTGAGAGGAAGGAAACATTGATGACATTGTCTTGTGCCATCAAATCAGCCGCGATCGCTTCTTCCTCCGATTTCGTCAAACGCTGACTGAATTTCAATAACTCACTGTTGTAAGAAGGGGCGGCCTGAAAGATCTTTTGATACGCATCTGGGGTCAAATAAGCAAAATGCCCTGTGTAGTTTTCTGCGATTGCAGCCACATTCAGTTCAAATGCTTCGCCGCTTTCATTCGTCAACGTTATCGTATCACCCACCGATAATCCAAACAACTTAGCAAGCTTTTCATTGATGATGGCGCCCTCTCCTTCTAGCTCGTAAGCTTCTCCTGAAACCCGATCATTCAAGTGGACAAATCTCGATAAAGCCGCAGGATCTTCTGGCACGGTGACGGTTACTTCTTGCTGCGTGACCCCCGATTGAGCCAACGTCAGACTTTCCGTATGCAAGAATAACCCTGCTTCAAAACCAGCAATATCTTCTGCGGCGGCTTTTGTTTCACTCATTGCTTCCGAATCCTCATCATCAAAGGTGATCACCGCCTGATACTGCCAGATTTTCTCAAACTGTAAAGGAATGATATTGCTGATGGAATCTCTTAGGCCAAATCCAGTCAAGATCATGGAGGTACATCCCGCGATCCCTAAGATGGTCATGAGCATTCTGGACTTGTAGCGAAACAGGTTTCGCATTGTAACTTTTTGAATAAAACTTAAGTGCCGCCATATAACGGTGATTCTTTCTAAGAGAATTCGTTTTCCTGTTTTGGGTGCCTTTGGTCGTAACAATGAAGCCGATGACTGTCTTAAATCAAATCGTAAAACCAGCAGTGCGATACCGATGGTGCAAAGCAAACTGACTCCCACAGCAATCAATGAAAGCCGCAAATACCATGGGGTGTCATACTCCGTGAGATTGTAAAGCGGTCCATAAGCTTGAATGATGATTGCTGGAAAAAAGGAAAAGCCGACTGCTAGACCCAATACAGCACCTGTGATGCCTGCTGCAGAGGAATAAAGCAAAAATTTCTGTCCAATCTCCCAGTTACGATAGCCTAATGCTTTCAATGTACCGATCTCACTACGTTTTTCATCGATCATCCGCGTCATGGTGGTTAGACTGACTAACGCTGCAATCAAAAAGAAGATAACTGGGAAAATCGTTGCTAACGAAGAAACTCGTTCCGCATTGTCTTGGTACTCTGAATAACCAGGATTCGCATCGCGGTTCGCGACACGATAAACTGCCGGTTTTAGATCCAATAATTCCTGCTCTTTTTCAGCAACTTCTTTTTTGGCATCTTCAAGTTTTTCGCGTTCTTTTGGTGCTTTTTCTTTGAATTCGTCAAGCTTTTCTTGAAGGGTTGCTTCGTTTTCTCGATATTCTTGCCAACCAGCAGCTAATAAAGACTGACCCTTGGCTTTTTCAGAAGCTAAGGTCTCACGAGCTTCGCTCAGCTGCGTCTCTCCTTGGGTGATCTGGGTTTGCGCTTGTGCCAATTCTTGGCGCCCAGCTCTGATTTGGTTCCAGCCAGCATTGACTTGCTGTTGTGCCTGCTGAAGTTGCGCTTCTTGGTCATTGATCGCAGCCATTTGCCCAAGTAATTGCGCACGTTGTTGCTCACCTTCGGCAATGAGTGGACGCAATGTATCTTCAGCTGCCGTCAGCATAGTAGCAATCATCGTTTCATCGATTTCCTCCAGATCAGGAATCGGACCAAGGACATCTGTCGGCAGGTTCAACTGTGCCAGAGCGGCGGTTACTTGTGCATAGACGGTAGGCAGCTGGGCCATTTGCTCCTCTGCAGAAAGTTGACCCACACTTCTGATTTGATCCATGCCTTGGTATGCCAGCGCCAGTTGCTCCTCTACCTGCTGGATGCCCTTTTGTAGTTCAGGTCTTTGTGCCAAAACGGGTGCCAACTGAGCTTGGGCTGACTGTACTTGGGCTTCTTGCTGAATCAATGCTTGTTCATTTTGATCTAGCAGGCGTTGATTTTCGATCAATGCCTGTTTCCCCTCAGCTAATTTTTGCGCTTCTCCATTCAATTGCTCTTGGGCAGTTTGAATCTCTGTCTGAAAAGCTGCTTCTTGTTCCGTCAACTCCTGATGCGCCTGCGCCAATTTCTCTGTTGCGTCGTCAAGTTCCGCTTGCGCTTGCTGCAATGCTTCTTCGCCATCACGGATCTGTTCTTTGGCCTCATCAATGGCTGGTTGCGCTTCATCGATCAACTCTTGCCGCCGTCCTTGTGCCCGCGGAGCCAACCGTTCTTCTACTTCATCACTTACTTGATCCCTTTTTGTCTGATATGCTTCTGAATAGCTAGCCACTTGCGATAGCTCATCAAAACGAACTAACAATCTAGCATACGCAGTTTCTTTAAAATCTTCTTCTGGAATTACTGCAAAGTAATCGACCGTCCCATTCCCAACGGTACTATTGCCTCGATGAAAATTCTCAATAAATTCGGGACTATTGACAAAGCCAACGATCGTGTAAGTGTGCGTTTCTAGCTGGTTTTCACCGCTTTCTGGCAGTTCAAAAGTTTCATCTAGTGCAAACCCACCGCTGCTTTGTGCCGCTTGATCCAAAGCAATTTCCCCTGACTTTTGCGGCAATCGACCAGAAGTCACCTGATATTGATTGACTTGCCGCTCCTTCGAAAGGGAAAAGACACGGATCACGGCACGGTGATTTTCGGCATTGATATCGGCGATCTGCTCTGCTTCAACAGACGTGACACCAGGCATTTCTTCAATGATTTCCCGATCGGCAGTCGACAACCCTAATGTTGACGCAATCGTAAAGTCCGCTAATTTCTGGCGAGCAAAATAATCTTCAGCTGCTTGTTCCATATTCGGACCAGTTGCACTGATCCCCACAAAAAAAGCGACCCCTAAAAAGATAATGCCTAATATGGACAAAAACCGCCCGGGTGCTTGCCTGATTTCACGTAAACTGGAACGTAATAATTTTTTTTTCATAGCCATTTACCAAGAAATAGAGGCAATTGGAATCGGATGAGTATTTTTTTCCATCTTGCGGACCTTTGCATCATTGATATGGATCACACGATCAGCCATGGGAGCCAATGCGCTGTTATGTGTAATGATCAAAACGGTCGTCCCAGTCTCGCGAGCCGTTTTTTCTAGAATTGCTAGAATCTGTTTCCCCGTTTCATAGTCAAGGGCCCCAGTTGGTTCATCACAAAGCAGCAATTTGGGCTTCTTCGCAATAGCACGAGCGATCGTGACTCGCTGCTGCTCGCCACCAGACATTTGCGCTGGAAAGTGATCCAAGCGATCACCAAGCCCAACTTGGGTCAAGATCTCAGCTGCATCAAGTGCCTCTGGCACGATTTGTGCTGAGAGTTCAACGTTTTCTCTGGCTGTCAAATTAGGGACCAAATTATAAAACTGAAAGACAAACCCGACATCTTTGCGGCGATAGGTCGTCAATTGTTTGGCATCAAAGCCAGCAATATCTGTTCCATCAACGATCACTTTGCCACTATCACATTGATCCATTCCGCCTAATATGTTCAAAACGGTGGACTTACCAGCGCCACTAGGACCAAGGATCAGTGCGATCTCTCCTTTTTCTACGGAAAACGAAACACCATCATTAGCAGCAATGACCGTGTCGCCCATTGTGTATTTCTTCACTTCTTTCACAACTTCGATATAACTCATTATGTTCCTCCAAGAATTCCAGCGCCGCATGCGCTTTCTCGCTTAATAGTGTATCATACTTATTCCTGCGAAAGAAACAGCAAAAAAGCAGCTCATTTTATCAAATTAAAAAATCTGAGACAAAATGATGCTCATTCTGTCCCAGAATCGATTTTACACTTCCATCTAATTTGATTGACAAAGAACAAAAACCAATCATTGTGCTTGGTCGGCAATTCTTCGCTGGGTTTCTTCCCAAAGTTTTTGCGCTTGCTGCCGCTCATCAAGGATCTCCGTCGGCACTGCCTGCCGATCGACAAAGTAGCGCCCGCTAATGCCAGCCACCTCGGGGCTTAGTGCCAAATATATCGCTGTATCAGACCCTTCCTCAGGTGTTTTGAAAAAAGGCGTGAGCATTTTGTAAACAGATTGACCAAATCCTGTCTGTCGGCTGACCCCTAAGCTCGTCGCCACAGCTCCTGGATGCAATGCATTGGCAGTAACGGTCGTATTGCGCAGTTGAAACGCAAGCGCATCTGTAAATAAAATCAGGGCTTTTTTTGAGCGGCCATATTCCCGCCAAGGCAAAAAATTCGCCACATCGAAAAAGCGCTGATCCTTTTTCTTTACAAATTTGTAAGCACCAGAAGCAACATTAACGATCCTACCAGCATCCGCACGTTTTATTAACGGCAATAACTGACGGGTCAGTTCAAAATGCCCCACGTAGTTTACGCCCAGCATTTGTTCAAATCCATCGGCTGTTCGCTCTTTTTTTAAATTGACGATGCCCGCATTATTGATCAGTACATCCAATTTCTCAAAGCGGGCATTGATTTCAGCGGCTGACTTGCGTACGCTAGCCAACGACCCCAAATCACCGATCACTAGATCGATGCTTGGATTGCCTGTCTCTTCCTTCAAACGTTGCTGTGCTGCCTGTCCTCGTTCGGCAGAACGGCAATACAAAATCACATGCATCCCCAATTCTGCCAATTGTTTGGCTGTTGCAAAGCCCATGCCAGCGTTGGCACCCGTAACTAAAATCGTCTTCAATTTGCCACCTTCCCCTTCTAAGAATACCGTTTTCTTTCATCATAACTGAAAACAAAAAAATCTGCTCAAAAAACAGATCAAGAGAAGCTCTCTTCTTGTTTCTTGAAGCAGATTGTTTCATTTTATGCTTGGTAACGGCAAACACCATCTAAATAAGTGGCTGCTAAATTCATTTCTTGATCCAAAACAATGAAGTCGGCTGGACGACCTTGTTTGATCATACCGCAAGCGTGGTCGATCTTGCAGCTGATCGCTGGGATCAAGCTGGCCATCATGACCGCTTCTTGAGGAGTAGCAATTCCCCACTCTACAACATTTTTCACGGCTTCTTTTAGTTTCAAGATGCTGCCAGCAAGATTGCCTGATTCCATTCGAGCCGTGCCATCTTTTACCACTACTGGAAATTCACCTAAAATGTAATCACCGTCTGGCATACCGCCAGCCATCATACAGTCGGTGATCAAGGCCACATGGTCGTGACCAGCTTTTTCCATCAAAATCTCAGCTGCTTGAGGATGCACATGGTGGCCATCACAAATCAACTCAGAAAAAACTTCTTTTAATGAAAGTAAAGCACCGACCATTCCAGGTTCACGATGGTTTAATCCGCGCATTCCATTGAAGGCATGAACAAAAACACTGGCACCAGCTTCTACTGCTGTTTGCGCTTCTTGTAACGTTCCGTTACTATGCCCTAGCGCAACCACTACACCTTCTTCCGTCACTTGCGAAACAAACTCACTCACACCTTCGCGCTCAGGAGCCAAGGCGATTTTCTTGATAATTCCACCAGAAGCTTCTTGCCATTCATGGAAGGTATCAATATCAGGATCACCAAAATAGATCGGATTTTGTGCCCCTTTATGTTCTTCAGTAAAGAACGGACCTTCAAAGTAGATGCCTTGGATTTTTGCTCCTGTAACTTCGTCTTTGACTTTCCCAACGGTTTCAGCAACATCCCGCAACCGTTCTTTGCTGGATGTTAAGGTTGTCGGTAAGAACGATGTCACACCACAAGACAAAAGACCTTCTGACATGGCTTTGATGCCTTCTGCATCGTTATCCATCACATCATGGTTCATAAACCCGTGGATATGAGTATCCACAAGACCCGGTGCTACCCATTTGCCTGAATAATCTTCTACGTCTGCACCAGCATGGACTTCATCGACGATCGCGCCGAATTTTCCCTCCTTGACCTCCAAGTAACCAGGGCCATGAACCGCTGATTTCAGAAAGAATTTGTCTGCGTAAATATATTTATTCATCTTGATCGCTCCTCTATTTCTTTTCTTCCTTAAAAGTACTCTTATTTGCAGCAGAAGTCAAGAAAGGTCTACACCACTTTGTCAGATTGGCGAATATCCATGACGGCACGATACAGTTGAAAACTTTTTTCAGCTGCTTTTTCTTCTTTTAGTCTTTGAAGCAATTGTCCTTTTAGTTCAAACAATTCTTCTAGAAAATACAAGCTATTTTTCTCTCTCGCTAGAGCAATGCCTTCGTTTGTTACTTTTAGCGCGCGACAGTCTTCTTGTTGCTCCTTTAAAAAGACCGCATAGTTGTAATAAATTTTGGTCAGCGCTGTGGACAGTCGCTCCGGCGGCAAGGCATGCATGGCATCGTAGGCTTTTTCTAAATAAAAACGCGCCTCACCCAGTTGCAGCAAGTCACTATAGACACGACCCATGCAGCTCAAGATACGAATTTCCATCACCGAAACGTTGGTCTTATCCTGTTGATAGGAATAGGCCAATCCTTTTTTCAGCGCCTCAAGGGCGGCATCATAGTTTTGATCGAGGAAATAATCACAGCTACCTAGATAGTAGTAATACATTTGCATATCTGAATCCAGATACAGATAATCCTTGATCGCCTTGTCTTCCATTTTTTCCCGCATTTCTTGAAATTGTTTATGGACAAAATGTGATTCGATTTCGGCAAAGATTTGATTGGTTTTGTTGATCTCTTCCGAATGAAGCATCATTACTTGATCTAAGGTGACGCCTAAGCGTTGGCAAATTTGATACATCACCCAGACATTGGGCAGCTCTTCGTTGTTTTCGATACGACTTAACACACTTTGCGAACAAATATCTTCCGCTAACATCTTCTGGGTCATCTTTCGTTTCAACCGAATTGAACGGATATTTTGACCAAAAGATTCATCTCTTTTTTTCATAATCGTCCTCCAGGGGGAATTCTAAAAAAATCGAACGTTTCTTGTCAAAAATGCGAATTCGCATTTTTAATTTTCTTTATTTTAGCACATAATGACAAAAAGGAAAGCAATTTCAAGAATGTCTTGTTATTTTTCCACAATTTCAAATGAGGTGTTAAGATGACGATCGACAGTACGATCTTTTTTACATGGGAAGGCAAAAAATACCAAGGGATCATCGAACGGGAATATGAAAATTCGGTCCTCGTTCAAGTGACCGATCCTAGTGCTGAAATGCTGGATAAGTTTACCAATCGGATGATTGTCAGCAAAAAAATTTGTCAACCAGTTACCGAATAAAAACATAAGCACCGCTCCCTCACGATCGCTGAAGGAGCGGTGCTTTTTCATGTACTTACTTCTGGCGATACGCTGCCAAGAATTCTGTCATTTTTTCAGCAGTCGTTTTTAAATCTTCCATATTAGGAAGGTAGACGATACGGAAATGATCGGGCTGTTGCCAATTGAACCCACCGCCGTGCACCAACAAGATATGGTGTTCATGTAAAAAGTCGAGAACAAATTGTTCATCATTGGTAATGTTAAAGCGCTGAATATCAATTTTAGGAAAAATATAAAAGGCTGCTTTCGGTTTCACTGCTGACAATCCAGGAATATCATTGATCGCCTTGTAGATAAACTCTCTTTGTTCATAGATTCGACCACCTGGCAGCAGCAGCTCATCGGAGCTTTGATAGCCGCCTAATGCAGTCTGGACGATTTGTTGCGATAAAACATTGGAACACAGCCGCATCGATGACAACATATTCAAGCCTTCGATATAGTCTTTGACATTGGACTTATCCCCGCTGAGAACCATCCAGCCAACTCGGAAGCCTGCCACTCGGTGAGACTTAGACAAACCGCCTAGCGTCACAACGAAGCGATCTGGTGCTAGTGTAGCAATCGGTACATGGACATAATCATCCATGACTAAACGGTCATAGATCTCATCGGAGAAAATGATCAAGTCATGCTCACGAGCAACCTCGACGATTTGTTGCAAAACATCTTTCGGATAAACGGCGCCGGTTGGATTATTTGGATTAATAATGACGATGGCCTTCGTCTTGCTGGTTACTTTGGCTTTGATATCCTCAATATCAGGATTCCAATCTGCTTGTTCATCACAAATATAATGGACGGGTTTTCCGCCAGCTAATGAGATCGAAGCAGTCCACAAGGGATAGTCTGGCATCGGCACGAGCACTTCGTCCCCATTGTTACATAACCCTTGCATACACATCGTGATCAGCTCGGAAACACCATTACCTGTGTAAATATCATTGATGGTCACATCAGGAAATTTTTGTAATTGATAATATTGCTCGATCGCTTTACGGGCCGAGAAAATCCCTTTTGAATCAGAATAGCCTTCCGACTCTCGCACATTCATAATCAAATCTCTAACGATTTCATTTGGGGCTTCAAAGCCAAAGGGCGCGGGATTCCCAGTATTTAATTTTAAGATACTGATGCCTTCTTCTTGCATCCGATCAGCTTCTTCTAAAACAGGGCCGCGTACATCATAACTGACCCCTTCAAGTTTTGACGACTTTGAAAATTTCTTCATATTCCATTTCTCCTTTAACCATAGGTCAACGTCAGGTTATTGGTTCTCGTCGTTGATCTCTTTTCAGATTGAACCTATTATAGCAAAAAAATTTTAACTGTGGCGAAAATTTTTCACCTCTGGATCGAGAGCGCTTGCCCTGCGTTCATCCACTGAATTTGGTTCATTCAGGAATTTTCAGGAAAATACTTCAAGTACAATTCATTTAACGCCAAATGCCCCACCGAAAAATCAGTGATTCCTGCTGCGATAAAACGTTGCGGCAGCTGCGGATCGCTGATTTCTACTAGATAGATTCGCCCTTGCAGATCGATAGTCACTGTCGTTAACTCTGGAAAAGCCACCAGGAAATTCGCCGAGTCCGTCTTTACATACAACGGTTCATTGACCAACGACTTGCGACCAAGGTATTCGTGAATGATCTTACCGTCTTTTAAAAACAAGACCCGATCCGCGTAAGAATCTAAATTCGTCAGAATATGCGAAGCGATCACGATCGCTTTCTTTTGCTCCCGCAAGGCTTTCAACACGTTAGAGATCAATTCGACATTTGTCGGATCTAAGCCATTCATCACCTCATCCATCAGCATGTAAGGCGTATCTGTCACGATCTGCATCGCAAAACACAGACGTTGCCGCATCCCCAGCGAATAGGTTCCCACTGGGCGTTTGATATAATCGCTCATTCGCAAACGAGCAATCGTTTCTTCCACCAAGCGTTCCTCCGAACGCCACATACGCTGATACAGTTTCAGATGCTCGAGTCCGCTTAAATCATTGTACAAATCATTTTGGTCAGGAAAAAATGAAATTTGTTGATGCGCTGCCACTTCTGATTTTTTGGTCACATATACTTGACTGCCGTTTAAAAATACTGCGCCTTCATTCGGCTGGATGAAATTCATCGCCACATTCAGTAGCGTGGATTTCCCAGTGCCGTTAGGGGCGACTAACCCGACGATCTCCCCGGGAGAAAAAGCAACGGAAAGTTGATCCAATACTTTTCTCGTATACGTGACAGTCACATTTTTCAGTTCTAACATATCGTTCCTCCTATGCCAAATGAAATTTTTTGCGTTGGATCGTCAAAAAGAAACACAATTCGATCAGAAGCCAAACCCCGCCTAATAAAAGTAAGCCTTTTTCCATCGTAAATCCTGCAGAACCAAAGTAAAAGCGTGTCCAGCCTGAAAGGACTTGTCCCACATTTTGATACAGATAGACATACAGCGTTTTATCAAGATAGGCACTAAACCAGCGCCGTTGGAAAAGAAAGGGCGAAAGCAAACAAAAACCAGACACAAGCAGATTAATCAATTCTGAGCGAAACAGGGCACTGAACAGCAAGATGCCGCGACAATAAAGAAACTGCAAGAAAAGCGTTGCAAGAAAACATTGACTTAAAAAAAGACCGATGGCTTGTGTTTCAAAAGCATTGAAATCTGTGATCGGGTAGCGGGCATCAAAGGACGATGATAAAATCGTGACTGGCAGTTCCAAGGAACCAAAGCCGAATTGAATACCAGAGCCAAACCAGATAAAGAACATGGTTCCTAGCGTTGCGATTGCAGAACCAACCATCAACGCTGCCGTTTTACTCCAAAGGATCTCTTCTGCCGATAATGGCAGTGAAAGAAACAGGGATTTATGTCTTCGTTCTTTTGGTAAGCAATCGATCGCCAAAAATAAAGAAACAGCAATTAATAGAATCGGTAAATATTCAGTAAAGCTTCGCTGTAATGCTTGCACCCCCGTTTTTTGCTCCATGACTGCTTGAGAGAGTTTGCTATTGGGCAGCTGGCTAAAAGCTTCCATCAGTTTTGCGGTTGATGCATAGCCGAAGCGCCCGTCATACCCAGCATAGTAATTTCGAAACGTGTAATAATCAGGGGTATAAAAAATATTTCGTTCATCGGTAAATTGCAAAGCGAGATGGTACCAAGTACTTGTGCTTTGTGCGTATGCTTGCCAGTCTTTCTCGGCTAGCGCGTCGAGCCGTTGTTTTTCTGCTTCATTCCATGGGGTAAACATTTCGACTGCCATGAATGCCGACCAATGGTCAGAGGGATTGGCTGCTTGTTGATCAAGAAAATCTTGTCGCACGGTATAGCGTTGTTGCATTTCTGTTTTATCTACTCGTTCAATTGGGCGAAAGTCTCTTTGCCAAAAACTGTAAACGCCGCTGTAGATCAGCAGCAAGCAAAAAAGGCCAATGGTTTTCTTGCTTTTTAACAGCTGGCGTAATTCAAAGAAAAAATAGTCTTTCATCCTTTACCTCCTCTCAACAAGCGATTCTGTTTATCCGCAACAAGCATGATGCTTAAACAAAGGAAGATCCACACTAGCGTCAGCAGCCAACTGGCATAGACGCCCCAAGAAGTGCCAGAGCCCAAAGCAAAGGCACCCGAATAAAATTTATCCATAGCAGCTAGATGAACTGGTAATATAGGGATCTTTTGCAGCATCGGAATCAAGCCGAATCCATAAAAAAGCACCAGTAAAAAGAAAGAGACGTATCGATTGGCTGCGACCATGTTCATGACAAAACCTAAGCATTCGATCAAACCAATCAGCAAGGCAAAAGAAACCATACTAGATAAAAGGCTCTGCCAAAAAGGTAAGGCTACCCAATCCCCACTGAGATAGACGGCTACTGGATACTGCCAATCCCCGAACTCCCCCAGAAGGCTCATTGAAAGAAAGACGCCTAAGAAAAACACGAGCAAGATTCCTAAATTGGTGATCGTTTTGACAAAAACCTTACTGACCATCCGAATCGGGAAAATCTGTGGGTATGAGCGGATCAAGGAGAAGTGTTCTCTTTCTTCTAATAAATTGTCACTAGCAAAAAAAGCCCAGAAGAAGAACCCAAAATTCAGTAAAAACGTTATTGCCAAAGCGACAGCGGTCTGGGTATTGGCAGCCGTGAGAACCGGATCTTTTTCTTGCTCGGCTAAGGCTTGATAGACCGTCTGCTCTTGTTCGATCGACCACATCGACGGTAAAAAGGCTTTGTCATCAACTGAAGACGCCCAAACCTGCTTTTTCAGCTCCGCCATTTGAATACTCGTTTGATTAAATCGTTCATATTCCTCCATAATCAAGTTGGACAGCTGCCGTGAGGTCAGAGTATTGTTATCAAGTAATAGCTGATATACCTCTTGCTCATCCGGTGAACCAGATTGATTGGCTTGGTAGCGATCAACAAGCCGTGAAGCCTCCGCTTTTTCTGCGGTAATGGTAGCGGGCAAGTTGACAGGTTCCATTAGTTTCAAATAAATGGAAAAACAACAGCCTAAACTAAAGGCTCCAATGAGTAGGAAGATGAATGTTTTCTGCTTAACAGCTTTTGCCAGTTGGTTTTTAAAATAGTTCATTTGCTCTCCTCTCAAAAAAAATTATTCATTCTTTTAGCATACCTTTTATGGAAAAAAATGCAATCTAAAGTCTGAAAATTCTTTCAAATAGCTTTTGGAAAAGTTATTGACAAACCTGCTGAAAATCAGGTAAGATATTTTCTAGACGCGGCGTGACAGAACTACCTTAGCCTGCGTTTCCTTCTATAGTATTTGCGGAAATGACGGAATGGCAGACGTGCAAGATTGAGGGTCTTGTGAGCAATCGCTCGTGTGGGTTCAAATCCCATTTTCCGCATCCTTACAGCTTCCCCATTGCGGGAAGCTGTTTTTTGTTTGCACAAAAGATCCCCCCTGGTGATCCTTCAATGAATTCCCTCGATCGCTTTGATCTTGAGTACCTACTCCTCAAAAGTTGATAGTAACCTTCCTTTCCCCAAAGATAAAAAATCCAATAAAATTCCTTTTATCGTTGCATTTAGTGATATTTTTCATATAAAATGAATAATATAACGATTATTCATAAAATTCGGTTCGATATTCCGTTTTTTCTTATTAGCGTATCAGAAACAATTGCTTGAATGAACTTGTGATGGAAATCTTTTCAACATTTTTTCCATTCACCTGCCCTCCTCCTTCCCCCAGATGAACCAACCTCTGCCGACCGTTTTCTCAGTTACTTTCGATAGAAAGAAGGAGTCTAATGAAAAAAAGAATACTGATCACCCTATTGTCATTCGTTATTTTGCTTATCGGCTGCACGAAGGCAGATGAAGAACTGTCAGAGACCGTTGCGCTTGGCATCGACGCACGACTGGAATATACAAACCAGTCCGGAACGGGTTGGGCCTATTATCAACCAGCGACCTTAGAATTGCTGATTGCAGGCAGCCAAGCCGAACTGGCTATTTTGGAAGAGCTTGATTCTTCCGACGAAGATCTTCAGCAATTGATCAGCCACACGATTGATTTGATGGCAACCGCTGAACGAGCGTTAGTGGAGCGTCGGATCGATGTCCCTGCTTGGTTTGCTGCTCGCATTGGTCGCAGCCAAGCCCTTGCTGCAATCCATGAAAAAAGTCCGATCATCCTCAGTAATCAAGACAACCTCGACAGTCTACTAGAGGTAGCAAACGAAACGATTCCTGAAGCCGATCCGCGGGAAAAGCTGGGGCTTTTGGCAGACGATATCGAGCAGCTTCAGCAGCTCACAGAAGATGCGCTTACTCTTCATCGCACAATCGAACTTGACGATGGACTCACTGCCACCGTTTACCACACAAGCGAAACGAATGTTGACGTCTTCGTTTTTGCGATGCCCGATGAGGAGTACGCATCTGGGTTTACTGTTCTTAATCGGGAAACTGCCGACGAGCAAAAAGCTGCTTTCTATGAAACGATTTTACGAGCGCTCGCCGTAAATATTCCTCGTGAATCGTTGATGTTTATGAATCGATTCGATCAATCTTCTGATGAACATCAGCTGGCGGTGATGACCTATGGCTTTGATCATGACATTGATCAAGACATGGTCACTACCGTGTATCAACAGCTTCAAGAAGCAAACGCCAAACAAGAAGCAGCTACGGCTTTGCAGCAAGAGCAAAACAATGACGAACAAACTCAGACCGAGAATAAAGGATCTTCAGAACAAAGACGAGCGATCGCTCGTGCCGAATCCTTTACGAACCTCATGGCTTTCTCACGTGCACGATTGATACAACAATTAGAATTTGAAGGGTTTACCCATAATGATGCACAATGGGCAGTTGATCAGCTCACGATTGATTGGAACGAGCAGGCGTTGAAGAAAGCAAATAGTTATCATTCCTTGATGAGTCTTCCTCCTGACAACATTCGCCGGTTATTGGCTTTTGAAGACTTTTCAGAAGAACAAATCGACTACGCGATGACAAACATAGGTAACTAAAAGCTAGCGAAGAAAAGGGCATCGCGATGCCCATATGCTGTTGTAGTGACCTCAAAAAGTTAGGTTTTTTGGTCTAACTTTGGGGGCTCAGTTGATGTCCCTTATATTGTGGCTATGTTTATAGCCAAGAAAGAGCTCGATCTAATGCGTTCATTCGTACAAAATGGCGAGGTTTACTAGAGTCTCACGAGGAGGAGAAAAATGAAAAAACAAGTTTTGTTGCCTTTATTACTAATACTGTCCCTGATTTCAGGATGTGGGACGATAAATTCAGCAAGCCCTGAGGAACTTTCTGAACGCATCGGTGCAGCTTTAGATGCTGGTTGGGAACATACCTATCATGCAGAAAATCTTACTTATGATTTAAGTATTGAAAATCTCGAACTGATGATTCGAGGCAAAGAAGCAGAATTGGCCTTTCTAGACCAGGTCAATAGCAACTCAAAACACAAGGCGGCATTCATTGAAAACACGGAAACAATGATCGCACTCGCTCAAGAAGCGATCGAAGCTCGCTATCTGGATATGCCCAGTTGGGTTGCCGCTCGCAATGGCCGTATCGAAGCCTTACTTGCCATCCATGAGGAAAGCCCAATCATCGTCAGTAGACGAGCAAAATTGCAAGAATTATTCAACGAATACGAAGAGGATTTAGCACTAGTGACCGCTGGAGCAAACAATCCTCTTGCCGATGAAGAAGGAATTAATGAAGATACACGAGAAAAGCTTGGTTTGACACCTGATACACTTGAACACTTACATCAACAAAGCGATGACCAAGAAATCGAGTGGCAGAGTGCGATTGATTTGGCGAACGGTGTGACCATGAATGTCTTTTCAACAAAATATGAGCCAGTGGGGATTCTCACATTTACGAATGCTGGTGAGACCTACCCTTCCGCAATCACTTTGTTTAATGGACAAACGACGGAAATCGTTCCCGAGATAATGACTCCTTACGAAGCCGTTTCCGCTTATTTTTACGAAATTGCCGATGCTGTTTATGAAACGATTCCATACGGTTATCGATTTCTGGTTGAATCACTATGGCTTGAACTGGAAAACGACAATCGTTTTCAATTCAGAACCTACGTGTTTGATAACGAAGTGACCGAGGAAACGATTTTAGAAGGGTTTCATCTCGCCCCGACTGTAGCAGCACGCTATGAGCGCGAAAACAATGCGACAGAACGAGAACATGAAGCCTTTTTCCTCGTTAGAGCGCAAGGAAATCGTCGCTTTTATTCAAAACAAGAGATGGCAGAACTGTTAGAAACAGAAGGTTTTACTGCGGAGGAAACACAATGGGCACTAGAAACCCTAGATGTAGATTGGTATCGCCATGCTTTAGGACGCGCCAATCAATCCCGTCGGGTGTTAGGGATCCGTCAAAGAAATATGGCTGCTCATCTTGAAGGGAACGGCTTCTCACCTGATGAGATCGAATTTGCGATTGAAAACATGGAAAATTAATCTGTAGGGGACGAGACCCCATTTCCCATTTTGTCTTAGCTTAAAAAAAAAACCGACCAATCTTCCTGTTTAAGATTGGTCGGTTTCTTTATTTTTTGGTTTTGATTGGTACCATGGCTTTGCGCCGATGCTGCTTCATTATTGCTTGAAGACCATAGACACCAACTCCGATAATTCCTGCAAAAGCCGAAAAAGCAATAAAAATCACAGGAGACGCCCCACTTTCTATTAATTGTTTCCCTTGGACAAAGAAAAATAAGCCCATGCTGATCAATAATGCTAGAAATAGTGATTGTCCCGCCCCGTTTTTTTTCATGCTTGCTCTCCTTTTACTTGATTATAGGTTATTCTCTCATTTCATGAATGAAAAAACCTCCATCTTAAGGCTGATTCTTTCTTTCGATGATCAGATTGATCCCATTCGGATCAGTCAAATGCAAGCGGCTGTCTGTTTCTAACTCATACGAAACGCCTCTTGCCTTGAGATGACTTCGTAACGTAGAAAAAGCCAAAGCTGGCAAAACGATCGTAAAGTACGCTAAGCCTAGATCCTGTTCTTCCATAGCTGGAACATTTCTTCCCATCCAAATATTCGATCCGATATGGTGATGATACGAACCAGCAGCAAAAAACTTTGCTTGGCTACCAAAATCTGAGGTCAAACGCATGCCTAAAACTTCTGTGTAGAATTCTTCTGTTTTTGCCAAGTCCGCCACTTTCAAATGGACATGCCCCACTGTGGTGCCAACTGGAAAGGTCGTTTGAGATCGGTCAGCGGCTCCCAGCACGCCTTGCGCGTCCATTTCGATAGTAACGCCTACGATCTCACCATCTGCTCGAATATCCCATTCACTCATCGGTTTGTCACGATACACTTCGATCCCGTTTCCTTCTGGGTCGGTCAGGTATAACGCTTCACTATATCCATGATCGCTGGCACCATCGAGGGGAGCTTTGGCTTCCAAATAATGAATCAGCATATTTCCTAGGTCTTTACGGCTAGGCAAAAGAAACGCCGTATGGAAAAGGCCTGTTTTCCGTGTCAAAGGCAACGGATCACTCACCTTCTCTAGAACTAAAAGCGCTTGCGCTCCCACGCCTAATCGCGCGTGATCTACACTTTGCTCCAATAAAGTCAGGCCGATCACGTCCGAATAAAACTGGCTCATTTTTTCTATGTTTGCTACTTTTAAAACGACTTTGCCAATTGCGGCTGCTGCATCGATTTGATAGGTTGATTGAATCATTTTCATCGCTATTTCCTCTTTTCTAAACAGTTAAATTCACTTGTACCTTTAAGTATAACACTAACTTTTAGTAAGTAAATAAATCTGCTTGTTGAGGAAAGGACTCCGTGATCTTCCGTGATTCCTAGAAACAAAGCATTTCCGCATCAGTCACAATCAAAGACATCTGCCTCACTTTTTCAATGCTTCAATCAGTGAAATGGCTGGCTGCATCGCATCTTCGGTCGTCCCTTCTAACACAACATAACAATATGGCTTGTATTCAACGGTGATGACCAATAGTTGTTGATAATCAATCATTCCTTCTCCCAATGGGACTACCTTGATTTTCCCATCGATTACTTGATAGTCTTTCAAGTGCAAGCAAACGATGGCATCGCCAAAGCGGGAAAAAGCTTCCCTTGTCAAAGCGACTTGCTCTTGATAGTTCTTCGCAGTAATCAGATTGGTTGGATCAAAGATGATCCCTAAATAGTCAGAGGGTACCCGTTCCAGCAATTCTTGGATTCGGTCGATCGATGATAGTGGATGATTCAAGCCCGCTTCAATTCCTAGCATCACTTGATGTCTCTTAGCCACTTGGACCAAACGCTTGATCACCTGAACCAAATCATCGAAAACGACGTCACTAAAATTTTCCTCGGTATACCCCATATTTGGCAAAACCGAACCAGTTTCACTTGCGACCATAGCTGCATCAAAATATTTGGCATGTGCGAGATAGGTCTCGAATCTGGATAAAATCGCTTCCCGTTTTTCCAGATCAGGATGGATCAGATTACAATAACAACTTAATAAAGCGACCTGAACGTGAGATTGACCAAAAACTCGTTTGAAAAAGCGGCCTAAACCAGGGCTTAATTGCTCTGGCTCTGCCCATTGTGGGAAGGATTTATTTAATGCAAATTGAATGTTATGAATGTTTTGGGCGGCAATTTTTTGCGCTAATTCTTCTGGGGACCCATAATTCTTTAAATCATGCCCCCGAACAGTTAGTTGAAACATAGCTTCTCCTTTCTTCACTGCTTTTGAAGCAAAAAGAAGACCAAGCAGCGAATCACTTCAACTGGTCTTGGTCTTCAAATCTTTCAGCAGTAGCGGCTCCTCACTTCATCCATTTCTTCTCAATAGATGATCAGAACCTTTTGTGACCTTTATTGTTGTGAACGATAGTCTTCCGTGAACTCGTCAATGATTTGCTGTCCACCATTTCTTAAGAAGGTTTCGATCGCTGTATCAAACCCATCGATCTCGATTTCCCCAGTCATATATTGGTAGTAAGCGTCTGAGATTCCTTCAATCAAGCTTGACCATGAACGATCATAGGTTTCAGAGGTCAGCGATTGTGCAGGATTGATCACCGCAAACTCTTCATTTTCGCGAATCTTTTCATTGGCTAAGTTGACATATGGGTTGCTTGAAGGGAAAACTGTTACTAATTCTGATGGACGAGACGAAGAAAATGGTTGTACTTCTTGTTGCCACTTCGTATCATCTAAACGGACATAGACACCCTCATCATCAATTTCATAATGAACCCCTTCGATCCCTTGCGTCATCAACGTAAACGGCTCTTCGTCCATCAAATCATTGATAAATTTCAAAACAACACGTAAGTCTTCTTCGGTTTCAACATTGTTTTTCGGAATGGCTAACCAGCCGCCCATTCCACCATTGGTATCAGAAAGGATACGACGTTCCACATTTTCATGGACGATATCATTGATCAAGACCCATTCCATATGCTCTTCATCAGTACCAGCTGCATCATCAATGTAGTTACGTACTTCTTGCAAACCACTCAATACGATCCCACCACGACCTTGAACGATATAGTTCTTCTGATCATTTTTCGCCATTACCGCAAAATCAGAATTCATCCAGCCGTTATCATAGATATTACGGAACCATTCCATTGCTTCTTTGTATTCTGGTTGCATAAAGGATGGCATCACTTCATCATCATCCGTGATCGTAAACCAATTGTCTGCACCAAAGTAACCTGAAAGTGAACGGAACCCAACGTTAAAGGACTCATCACGCTCTACGAAACCAACCGTATCATCCGCACCGTTTCCATCTGGATCATCTTCCGTAAAGGCTTGGGCGACAGCTGCTAATTCTTCTAATGTCGACGGCACGTCCAAGCCTAAATTATCCAACCAATCTTTTCTGACAAGGACGCCATAACGCGCGATCGGTTTTAAAAACGGAACGCCGTAGATTCGACCATCAATTCGAGAAGACTCTAACCGATCTTCGGAAATTTCTGCCAAATTCGGGAACTCTTCTAAATAGGGTTCCACATCCCAGAACATTCCAGATGCGAGTGAGCTGCGGACGGTTGTGTTATTGATTTCTGTCAGACTAACGATATCTGCTAAAGAATTCGACGCCAATGCTGCATTCAAGCGTTCTGTTTTTGAAGCATCTGGCACCCACGTAAAGTCGATCTCGACCCCTGTGTATTCTTCTAGCTTTTGCGTGACATCTCCAGATGGTGGGGAAGCAGTATGTAGCATCGCCATCCACGAAATACTTGATTTCCCTTCGCTTTCTGGTCCTTCAGGTGAACCTCCACCATCGCCGCAGCCTGCTAAAAACAGTCCAGCACATAATAATAAACTTGCAACTTTCAACTTCTTCATTTGTTAACCTTCTTTCTCTATTTTTAGGGAGCCATCATCGAGCGGATCTTTCCCTTGATACGTAAAATATTCAAAATCGGCATAGCTTTTGCCAAAGTGATCTAAATCATGGGCACTGATTCCAATGAAATTCCCCGTAAAACCACCAGACAAGAACTGGATGTTTTGCTTTTTAAAGGGATGCCACGTTTGTGATTGCCGATAGAACCATTGGGCTTCTAGATAAGAACCGACTACTTTCAATCCAATCGGCTCACTTGCAGCAGCGAGGGGCAATTTATCTGGGAACAAGTGAAATTCTCCTTCACAACACCGCAGCAACCGAAGGACCTTGTCTTCTTTTTCATCATAGGTTACGTAGAAAAACAAATAGTTTTCTTCATTTAAGAAAAGCGACAATCCAGCCATCTGATTGAACGATTGGGGGTGGTATTCCATCACTGTTTCAGCTTCAAAACAAAAGTCTTGTTGACGAATCGCCAATAAGTGCTTATGAAAGTTCGATTGCATCGATTCTCCGCCGATCAATCGCAAATACCCTGGCCGCTCACTCAGATTGCACCACTCTTCATTGGGCAGCAATCGTCTACCGTTCCATGCTTTTTGCAACGATCCTTTAAAGTCATCAATAAAAACAGCAGGTGATGCCCTTTGCTTCTGAGCGTCGCTAGCGAGCCTGATAGTTTGATCTGGGATCGTATCGTTATTGCTAAGACGCAGCCATCCTTCGTGATCCCAATAGACAGTTTGGAGTGCTGTCTCTCGTCCAAGGATCGCTGCCCCTTCTACTGGCCGAGTCATCAAATAGCTCATGACCCATTCTCCTGATGGCGCAATCGTCAAACTGCCATGACCTTGTACATTGAAAAGGGGAATCTTCGCGCTGATAGGCACGCATCATGGGAAAATGCGGATCTACTTCATAAGGTCCAGTGATGGTTTTACTACGACAAACTGTTACCGCATGACCTGCACCCGTTCCTCCTTCTGCCGTCAGTAAGTAATAACACTCATTGTGGTAATAAAGATGCGGTGCTTCAGTCTTCGCCAGCTGGGTTCCAGAAAAAATTGGCACTCTGTCACCGATCAAGCGGCCTTGTGCTTCAGAGTATTCTTGGAGCACGATCCCCACCGATTTATTTGGTGTATCCTTACGATAATCCCAAAGCGCATTCAGTAACCAGATACGCCCCTCTTGATCATGAAACAAGGACGGATCAAAGCCACTACCATTTAAGTAAATGGGCTCACTCCATGGCCCATGAATGGTAGGAGCCGTGATGAGATAGTTTCGACAGTCTTTGAAGGGGCGTGTCGTGTTGCGAACATTTGTATAGACACAATAGTATTGTCCGTTTGCGTAGCTGATTTGCGGTGCCCAAATGCTGCAATTTGCTGCGTTGCCTAATAAATCCACTTGATTGGTCAGAATATCTGTTTCATGGGACCAATTGACTAGATCTTGAGAACAGTAGACCCGAATTCCTGGCAACCACTCAAAGGAAGAAACCGCTAAATAATAAGTATCCTCGACTTTTAAAATACTCGGATCAGGATGAAACCCTCTTAAAATCGGATTATTGATTATTGCCTTCATGCAACCCCTCCTTGTTTGCTGACTGCGTCCGTTGTTTTTTTCTTGTGTCCGTCATCGTGATGGAGAAAACAAAAACCCGCCGCTAAAAAGAAACAAAAGGCAATCGGAAAAGCGATCATTTGACTACCAATCAATGTCACGACACCAGTCAAAAAATAAATAGCACAAGATTGCTTTCGATAATTACGATAGCGAACAAGCATCGTCGCCACTGAAACCAATATCAGGAGTGCCAACAGCGTGAAGCCAAACCAAGCACCGAGTGTTTGAAATTGCGCCAATGCTGCTTCTGCCGTCATTTGATTCAGTATAGTGGGAAACGCACGTTGAAAGATCTCTTCGAACTGCTGGACAGTCATTTGATTGATCGCCAAGGAAAAGCCGCCCATCAACACCAGAGCGAGAACCATCCCGATCCAGCCAGACCATTTTGCCTTGCTCATTTTTCTATCACTCCTTCGATAGTCACCCATTCAGGACGTTTGGGGCTTGTTTGGTAACAACACATTCGCTCCGTGAATATGACCGTTTGGTGGCTTGCTGTTTTTCCCCAATCAGACCATCCGCAAGGGGTGAGCTGTTGATCAAAGCAGCAGGATAAAAAGGTGACTTTGGCGTCATTACGCCAAGGACGGCCTAAATGATAGGCTTTGTCCCCTGTCACCCGACACCGATCGAAGGTTAACCCGCTTGCTTGTTTGCTGGTTGAGGCAGCAGTAATGTAGTTCGTTTGTGGTGTATTTTTACAATGCAAGCGACACTCTTCAAAGGTGGCGGAACCACCGCCAAAAATAAAATCGACTGTTCCACTGATCCTGCAATGCAAAAACAAACTCTGTTGTTGGTCAAAGATTGTCTTTCGCCAAGGACTGATCATTGGTTCGCCTTCTTTGGTATATTTTGGCAATGGACCCAGGCACAAGGTATCTTGAAAAGCATCGAGATGACAGCGTTCGAAGCGAATGTCATCCCCTTCGATATAGACGGCAACTGCTTGCCCGACTGCTTGCCCATACCCTGCGTCATTGATGATGGTCAGGTTTTTTACAAAGACTTCTCGGCTATTGATAAAGAGCGTCGCTGTTTGAAACGTTCCTCTTTTTTGCCCATTTTCATCGATTTGCTCGGCAGCCAAGTGGTAGCATAAGAACGTGTTAGGTTCCGCGATCAACGTAAGCTGGTTTTTATAAATTTTCACCTGTTCTTGATACACGCCAGAGGCGATCGTGATCTCACAAGGTACGTTTAAGGCTTCAGCAGCCAGCACGGCTGCTTGGATACTCGTAAAATCACCCTTTTGCGGCTCTTTACTAACCTTTAGCTTGATAGGAGGTGTTGTTTTAGAAATTCGATCCACTGCGCTCTCATCTCCTTGGTTTCTTCATGACCACCTGGCAAGCGACACGTCTGCCAATGCTCCTTGTAGCCTATTGCTTCATAATGCTGCCCGACCTGCTGATCCAAACGAGCGACGCCGCTTGAAGGGCAGCCACGATCCTCTTTGCCAACCAAACTTAAACGCGGGCGTGGTGCGATCTGGTTTTGGATCGCCGCAGTCGTAAAGTCTTTCAACACATTAGGAACATAATAGTAAAACCCATGTTTGCTTAGACAGTCCTCTTCGATCAATGCTTGATAGTCCACTTGTGCTGCCATGTCCACCACCACTGATATCCGTTCATCAAGTGCTGCCAACCACCAACTCATCAAGCCGCCCATAGAAAGTCCCAATGTGGCGATAGCGGACTGTTTCACTTCTTTGCGGGAAGCAAGATAGGTCAAAAACTGTTGATTGTCATAGATTCGTTGTCCCCATAATGTTTTGCCTTGCAACAAAAACCGCTTGTAGCTATCATTCTCACCGTTTTTTCGTTCGCCAAAGCCCCACATGTCGATCACCCCAACGGCGACGCCCAACTTCATAAATGTAGCGAATAGGCTTTCTTTTTGCATATAACACGGACTTTGTCGCAGTTCTTCTTTCCCCCTCGTGAAGTCGCCGCCATGAGAATGATTGAACAAAACGAGTGGAACAGGTTGCTGAGAGCTAGGATAAGCAAAGTATGCAGGGACATCCTCTTCTTGATTTAATCGTAGAAGTAAATGTTCCAAGGTATAATTTTGCACTTGCTCTTTTGTTTGCTGAACCACTTGTGGTGCAACTTTCATATCAGGACCTAGCAGCTGAAGTAACTGAGGATCCCTCACAAAAAATCTCCTTGAAATGCCAGAGGCTGACGATTCTCAAATGATTGTGTGACGGAGATTTCCCGACTATTCTCGATATGGAACGCTTCAGTTACGCCTTCCAAATTGATACGATCAAACTGAATATTCCGTCCACAGCCAATATAAAAGCCTTGTTTTGTCATCTCTTCGATACCTGTCATCATTGCAGGCTTTCCTGGAATTGGGTGTTCAGCCATAGAGACAGCAATATCTTGGAAAGTGATATCTGAAATAAATTGTTCAGCCAAGCCATAAACAAATCCAGCGGCCGCATGAACATTCCGAGCCGAGATATTTGCAAAATGGATTCTCCGAAAATGAGGGGTTTCCTCGGTGATCGGGTACGGATTTTTATCCCAAACATACTTTTCTTTGCCTTTCGGTCCACAGAAATAGTAAAGATTTAAAGTGAATGGACAGATAACATTATCCATCACAATGTTATTCACTCGAATATCTTCGATCGTTCCGCCACGTCCCCGACGGGATTTCAACCGAATACCACGATCGGTATCTTGAAAAATACAGTTACTGATGGTGACATTACGAATATCGCCGCTCATCTCACTACCTAGAACGACTGCCCCATGCCCATGAAGCATATGGCAATTTACGATCGTGATATTCTCACAAGCGACCCGTTCTTTGGTGTCCTCCGTTCCTGATTTGATGGCGATACAATCATCACCAACATCGATATGACAGTTACTGATGCGGACATTTTTACAAGATTCAGGATCGATCCCATCCGTATTTGGCGAATCCGCTGGATTTTTGATGCGAAGATTATCGATCGTTAGATCTTGGCAAAGAATCGGATTGACGGTCCAACTTGGTGAATCGACAAGACGGATATCTTTCAACGTAATTTGCTGGCAAGAGTCAAAACTGATTAATTTTGGTCGTGGATAAGCAAGCTGTTCACGATTTTCCCGAAAGGTCTTCCACCATCTTTGCCCTTGTCCATCAAGCATTCCTAGTCCTGTGACAGCGAT
Organism: Enterococcus sp. DIV1279b; assembly: GCF_050531515.1. Classification (NCBI taxonomy): domain Bacteria; kingdom Bacillati; phylum Bacillota; class Bacilli; order Lactobacillales; family Enterococcaceae; genus Enterococcus; species Enterococcus sp. DIV1279b. The sequence continues at coordinate 2,135,224 of NZ_CP172891.1, forward strand.
ATTTTCCGCATTCTCCGCATATAAACAAGAGGCATAAACTTCCCGTTTGACCCCTTCCCAGCGAGACACAACGACGGGATAGTCTTTGGGATCATCAGAAAATACTAAGGTCGCCCCCAATAGTAGGTGCAGTTCAATGTTACTTTTTAAAAAGAGCGCACCTGTCGGATAGCGTCCTGCGGAAAAAGTGATTCTGCCTCCTCCTTGTTGATGCAATTCATCAATTTTTTCTTGAATCGCTTCTGTCAACAGACCTTCTTTTTCTTGTAAATCAGCTGTAGTCAATTGGATATTCATTTCTTGCTTCCTTCCTCCATTAGTGGTTGCAGCAGTAAACTCGCTTGTAAAAAGGCACCGTATCCTTTGAAATCATTTGTGATAACGGGTTCACTGATATAGTATACAAACGTACCATCCCGATCATCTGGGCCACCAAGTCCAGCAACTTCACAGTTTCTGATCAGATTCAACCAGCCTTCTTTTGTTAAAAAGACAAACTCATCAAGCAATCCTTGATAGGTCTCTTGGGCAAACACTTGCCATTTTTGATCGATGATCCCTGCTTTGACTGCTTTCGCTGTTGCGTAACAAATCATTGAAGAAGCGGATGCTTCTAAATAATTCCCACGCTCACTGCCTTTATCTAAGACTTGATACCACACTTTTTTCCGGGGATCTCTTACTTTAGCAAGAGCTTCTAGACAGGAGACAAACATTTTTTCTAATGGATTCTTCTGCTCTGATTTCCCTAATAGCACCATCGTATCTGCGAGAGCCATCATGAACCATCCCATTGACCGTCCCCAGAAATTTTTTGAACAACCGGTCTCAGGATCTGCCCACGGCTGGACTTTTTGTTCATCCCACGCGTGATACAAAAGACCCGTTTTTGGATCTAGGGTATGAGTAAAGCATAAGGTGAATTGCTTGATTACATCTTCCAATGCTTCTTCTTTCTCAAATGTCAGTGCGTATTCTGTTAGAAATGGAGCTCCCATATATAAGCCATCTAACCACATTTGATAAGGATAGATTTTTTTATGCCAGAACCCGCCTTCGCTTGTTCTTGGCATCTGCTGTAATTGTTGATACAGCGTGTCCAAGGCGATCTTGTATTTTGAAGCACCTGTTTCTTTGTATACTAAGAATAAACATTTGCCATTATTGATGTAATCGATATTCATCGCATCCATCTGATAGTTTTTGATACAACCGTCTTCGTCAATATAAAAATCCATCGTGTTTTGGATATAATCAAAATAGCGTTTATCACCAGTTTGCTCATAGGCTTCTTTCACGCCTTGTAAAACGACTCCGATGTCATAGGACCATTTTCCGTGATAAATTTTTTCTTTGCATAAGTAGTCATAGCGCTCAAATAATGTGTTCAAAGCAATTTCCGAATAGTTCTTCATGTACGATACTTCCTTTTATTGTAGTCTCCTCAATTCATAGAGCTATTTGAATGAATCCGTTCTACTGGCTGTATTTCATGAGGGTTCAGCTTGTCTTGCTATTTTCAGGTGTTCTCTAGTGACCGTTTTGTTTGCGGACCAGTAAAAGTCTTTGAGCCGTTTTCTTTAGATAATGACCTCATCTCCTTTGCTGGCAACGGTTTGCTCCGTAGTCGATGCCGTTTTTGAAACCACCTGATCTGTTTCAATTGGGTGGATATCTTGAAGAATTTTTTTACCAGCAAGGGCAAAAACACCACCAACTAAGCTGCTACCCATCAAAAAGAGGCCGATCAAGAAATAACTGCCCAGGACTAAATAGCCAACGATCAAAATCGTCCAACTTATGATCGAATAATGCAGATAGCCTAAACCTAACAACGCACTCCCCCGCAGGATCTCAAACACGGTCACAAAGTTGGTGGCTGCCATGACGGTATACACGTGCATGAATAAAAAGAGAAACGCAATCAAAAAGAGGACATTCGCTACTTGGATAAACCATGGAAATGGCGCAAATATGTTGGTGATCACGATCGCTGCAATGATCAGGAACAACCAACTGATCAGCACCGATTGTCGGAACCGTTCTTTACTATAGTAGAAAAAACTTTTGATCAAAGGTGGTCGTTCATGAAGACGAAGCCAGCGATCATAATATTTCATCATGGCATACGACGCAGGGCCAATGCCAAAGAGGACCCCTCCCAGGAGAGTCACACTGAGCCAAAGAAAGTGAAGTGCGATCAGCGTCAAAAATGCGAGTAATCCTTCGTTGATTTTCGTGATCTTTTCGATCGTCATGTGATCCCTTCTTTCTTAATAAATCCCGTCTTCGCCAATTTTTTTCGCCAAACGATTCGCAAAGATAACGAGGATCAAGCCAACAAGTCCTTTAAACAGCCCAACAGCTGTCGAGTAACTCAATTGACCATTTTGAATCCCGGCGGTATAGACAAAGGTATCAAAGATTTGGGCAACTTCACGGTTCATTGAGTTCATCAACAAGAACATATGCTCAAAGCCCATATCTAAGATCGAACCTATCTTTAAAATCAATAAGGTTACGATCGTTGGACGAATACAAGGCAATGTGATATGCCACATTTTTCGTAGCTTGCCAGCCCCATCCATATCCGCAGCTTCATAAAGCTGTTCATCAACATTGGTAATAGCGGCTAGATAGACGATCGTCCCCCAACCGGCACCTTTCCAAAGATCTTGGAAAATGTACATTGGACGCAACCACGTGCGGCTTGTTAGAAACGGGATACGTTCGCCACCAAGACTTTCGATCATGTTATTGATTACACCACCTTCTGTCGTTAATAAAACATAGAAGATGGAAACAACGATGACCCACGACATAAAATGAGGCAAATAAATGATGGTTTGAATCCCTTTTTTCAAACGGCGATTGTTTACTTCATTTAGCATAAGTGCCAATAATATAGGAAAAGGGAAAGAAATCGTGATATTTAAGAAAAACATGATCAGTGTATTGCGCATCAACATCACGAAGGTATCTTCAGTAAAGAGCCGAATAAAATGAGTGAAGCCAACAAAGGGGCTTCCTAGGATCCCCAAGAATGGTTGGTAGTCTTGAAAAGCGATGACCAAACCGCCCATCGGTATGTAACGGAAAATAAGAAAATATAAAATCCCCGGCAATACCATAATATAGAGGGCACGATTTTTTCTGATTTGCGCCCATTTTTTCTTTTTCAGCCGCAGCCGCTGTTCTTCTTCATTAAGTGGTGAGAAGTAATTATCAACTTTTGTTTCCATACTTGTTCCTCCGAATTTTTTTGATTTGATAGTCCCATGGTAGCGTGAAAAAAAGATAACGTATATAATCATTTTCTCAGCTTTGAAAAGGCATACATTTTTTAAGGTTATTTCTCAATCGATTTGGAAAACCCTTGATTTATCAACGTTTATCACTATTGTGAATTTCTTAACATGTAAAAGTGATTATATACGTTGTCCCCGCCTCATGATACGTTGGAAGTACCTATTTAAGTAAAAAAAGATGGAGGTTTTTTCTATGCAACAAACCCTGAAAAAAACGAACCGCCCGAAAAGTGAACGGGTCGTTCAAGGATTTATTATTGGCTTTCTACTACTCTTCACCTTAACGTGTCTCTTACCTTTTCTAAACATTCTCGGAAGCTCCTTTGCTTCTTCTTCTGAGATCGCGACACGAACATTTATCATTATCCCACGTGAATTTAGCTTAAATGCTTACCGGTATATTCTCTCGACACCCACGATTTTTACGAGTATTGGTGTTTCCCTTTTCGTGACCATCGTCGGAACGGTTCTTTCAATGATCTTGACCTCTTTTATGGCCTATGCTCTTTCGAGAAAATATTTGCATGGACGCGGCATCTTCAACTTTATTGTCGTATTTACCATGTTGTTTAGCGGTGGGATGATCCCAAGTTTTATTTTGGTACAAAGCCTCGGCTTGATCGATTCTCTCTGGGCATTGATCTTACCGAGCGCCATCAGTGCATATAATATGATCATTATGAGAAACTTTTTCCAAGGGATTCCTGATAGTTTAGAAGAATCCGCAAAAATGGATGGTTGCTCTGATTGGGGCGTCTTTTTCCGTATCATCTTACCCCTTTCCTTACCATCGATTGCGACGATCTCTTTGTTCTACGCTGTTAGTTATTGGAATACTTATCAATCAGCAATCTTGTACATCAATGATTCAGCGAAATGGCCGATCCAAGTGCTCCTTCGACAAATCGTGATCGTCTCCAGCGGGATGAACGCCGATGCCGCTAGTGTCGATGTTGTCCCCCCAGCACAATCCGTAAAAATGGCCGTGATCGTCGTTGCGACTCTGCCAATGTTGATCGCCTATCCATTTGTCCAGAAGTATTTCGTGAAAGGTGCAATGGTTGGTTCCGTCAAAGGGTAACCAACAGGCAGCAAAGAAAAAAGCGCTTTTTGATCGTCGATCAAAAAGCGCTTTTTTCTTTTAGTCTTTGGATCGTTTGCGATACTCTCCAGGTGTCATCTGTTCTTTCTTTTTGAAAAAGCGAATGAAGTTTTGAGAGTTGGTATATTGAAGGTTGGCTGCGATTTCCTTGATCGTCATATCCGTTTCCCGCAACCATTTTTTGGCGATTTGCAACCGATAGTTTTGTAAGTAATCGGCAAAATTGATGGATAATTCCTTTTTAAACACATTACTTAAGTAATTGGCATTATAATGCAGCTGTTCAGCAATGCTATCTAAGGAGAGATCTTGGTCGTATTGTTGGTGTACGATCAAGACCATCTTTTCAGACAAGGAGCGAATTTCTCGATCTGTTTTGGCTTGCGTCGTTTCAACGATAGGTAAAACTAACTCATGATAGATGATTTGCTCAACTTTGAACAAACTGGTTTGGTTGAGCACGGATTGATAAACTTTACGACTATTCTGCAAGCTGGTATGATCTGCTCCTAAGAGTTGCCCTAGCTGAACGATACTGTTGATCAACTTAAACAAGGCACTTTCAATCGTCAACGGATTTTTGTTTTCATGAATGATTTCCCGTACGACTTCCGTGTAACTCGCTTTGATGGTCGCTAGTTCCCCACTACGCATCGCATCCAAAAAGGTACTTTCTGCTTCTCTAGGGTATTGAACGATCGCGTTATTGTCTAATTGTGCTGCAATGTCGTCAAAAAAGATAATGACTTCTTCCCCTAAATTCATTCGATAGTGCAAGGCTTCTTTGGCGTTATCAACCGCTAGTTTGGTTTCTACGAGGCGGTCGTAGGATTGTGAGACCCCACAACTTATTTTGATTTTCAAGTAATCTTTTGCCGCTTGATGGATCTTTTGACAATAGGTCAATACTTGTTTTTGGTCAACTGATTCAGGAAGCTTTAAAATCGTTCCTTGGGTTTCTTGACTGGAGATGATTGGTTGAAAACGCAAATGTGCTGGAATGATCTCAGAAACGAGATTCTCGATGGCAAGCAAGAAAATATCAATAGTCGCTGTTTCTCGTCCACACAAATCATCGATTTGAATCAGTAATACGGCAAAGTGTTCTGTTTTGGATACTTCATACCCAAATTGTGACAGTTTTAAGTGAATATCTTCTTCTGAGATACAGCCGCGAAACAAGTTTAATAGAAACAAGGATTCTAGCTCGGGCTTTTGATGCTCGACTTTGATGGCGAGATCGTGGTTTTGATGTAAGACCTGGTCGATATCGGAAATCAACTGATTGACTTCTAATTTCTGACCTTGTTTTTTGGGTTTTAAAAGCTCACCGATCCGATTGATGGGTGAGGTAGCCACGATCGCAATGCGATAGGATACTAATAAAAAGAGGATGATCAAAAGACTGCCAATCACGATCAAACCGCTTCTTAATTCACGGATTGCTTGTGAAACGCTAGCAGGCGCCAGACGGATCACATGATACCACTGATTGTAATCCGATTGTGTGACCACATACTTATTGTTTTCTTTGTCAGTGAAGATGCCATCGCCGTGGGCAGCTGCAATCATTGTTTCTTGTAAGGCAGAATCGATCACTTCACCATTATCGAAAAGCAGTTGTCCGTCTGCATGAAAAATATTCAAAAAGGAATCGTCATGATCTGCCACCAACTGAGCAATGGTATGGTCTTGGATTTCAGCGATCCCCAAAGCAGTGGTTTCCTGTCGAAACACAGGCAGCGTCATCACCATTTTTAAATAGCCATCTTCTGGCAACCAATACAAGTAGCGTTGGTTGTCGATCAACGCTTGAAAAGCAGCGAATTCAGTATCATCGATCTGTTTTAAGGAGCCTTCTTCGATTTTCCAATGCTGATTCAAATTCACCAATTGGTAGCTGGCGTTTTCGATCCCCATCACACCAATGTAAGCCAGTTGTGAATTGATCTCTCGCACTTGTCGATAATTCGTCACGGAAAACGGCTGTTCCATCGTATCGGAAAAGCTTTGTGTGCTACTGTATGTAGAAAAGGCATACTCCACCATCTGAATTTTTTGATCCAGATTTTCTTTGACTTGGTTGACCAAATTATGCTGACTTTGCAAAAATGTTTCTTGAATGTTTTGATACGTTCGATGATAAATGACCCCACTAAACCCAATGATTAAAGCGCTACCAATTAGAAAAATCAAAATAAATATTTTATAAAACAAGTTGGACGTTTGATGATAGCTTAAAAAGAATTTCATAGACTCCCTCCCATTACCTAACTATCTTCTTTTATACTAGCACATCCCAGAAAAAGTTCCTATGTTATTTTGAAAAATGTTTCACGTGTGCATCCTTGGTGTATTGACATTCTCGTGGGAACAAGCTATGCTTGAATCAAGCAAAAAGGAAGAAGGTTTTCTATGGTCACGATCAAAGATATCGCCAAAGTCGCTGGTGTTTCACATACAACTGTTTCTCGTGCGTTAAACGATAGCCCATTAATTAAGCCAGAAACAAAAAAGAAGATCGCAGCCATCGCCGAATCTTTACACTATGTGCCCAATGTCAATGCCAAAAGTCTGGTGAATCAAAAATCCTATATCATTGGTCTTTATTTTTCTCATCTATCCATTGGTACTTCCGATAGCTTTTTAGTCGAAGTGATCAAAGGAATCAGTGATACCCTACCATCCGAATATACTTTGGCGGTTCATGAATTATTGCAATCCGATACATTTGATGAAGAGCCGAATCGCCTCGATGGAGCGATCGTGATGAGTCAAAGCAATCGTGATGACGGTTTTATCGCTGCTCTTTCAAAGAAAAATATTCCCATCGTCGTTTTGAATCGTCAATTGCAGGATGCAACCTTGATGAATGTCACTAGTAATGATGCCCAAGGGGTCTATCAAATGATCACCTATGTGCTTGAACAAGGCTTTCGAAAGATCGCCATGATTGAAGGGATCGCTTCCTTTGGTTCCGCTAGAGAGCGCCGCAAAGGATTTATGAAAGCGATTCAAGAAAAGCAGCTTGTCTGCCCGAAAGAATACTTCGTAGCTGGCGACTACTCGTTGGAAAGCGGTCAGCTGGGTGCCCAGCAACTACTCGCTTTACCTGAACCACCTGAAGTGATTTTTTGCGCCAATGATGACATGGCGATTGGTGCGATCAATGCCTGTCATCAAGCAGGACGAAAGATCCCTGAGGAGATCGGTATCATCGGTTTTGATGATAGTTCTTTTTCTCCCTATACGTATCCCCCATTAACAACGATCCGCAAACCAGTCTATGAAATGAGTCAATTGGCAGCAACCCTGCTGTTGCAGGCATTTGCCAATCAAGTAGTTGAGAAACAACATTTCTTTGATACCTCGTTAATCATTCGTCAATCGCTGTAAGCCTCTTGTTTTCAAGAGCGCTTACGCAAAAATGTTAACGTGTGCATAACTATTTTTTAAGGAGGATTCTATGAAAAAAATTACCGAACAACCCCATCAAACCTATCCAGCCCGAGTGATTCAATTCGGGGAAGGCAATTTTATGCGGGGCTTTTTTAACTGGCAGCTGCAGCAATTGAACAAGCAAGGTCTTTTTAACGGCAGTGCCGTTGTGGTACAGCCGATTGATCACGGCTTGAAAGAGCTGTTGGCACAACAAGAAAATCTCTACACCGTTATCTTAGAAGGACTTGTCGATGGCGCTTTATCTCAAACATTTGAAGTCGTCTCCACCATTGATCAAGTGCTGAATCCTTATCAGCAATGGGAAGACTATCTTGCTTTAGCCGAAGACGAGCAACTTGAGATCATCGTTTCTAATACGACGGAAGCAGGTATTGCGTTTCACCCAGAGGATACCTTACACGATACCCCTCCCCACAGTTTTCCCGCAAAACTGACCGCTCTTTTGTATCGTCGTTTTCAACTACGAAAAAAGGGATTTTTGATCATTCCTTGTGAATTGATCGATCGGAATGGGGAAAAACTAAAAGAGATCGTCTTACAATATGCCGCATTATGGTCTTTGGAATCAGACTTCGTCAACTGGTTAGAAAAAGAAAACACCTTCTGCTGCAGCTTAGTCGATCGGATCGTTCCAGGATATCCTCGCGACAAAGTGGCACAATACCAAGAGGTTCTTGGCTATGAGGATGCCGTAATGGTCACTGCGGAACCCTTTATGTTATGGGTGATCGAAGGAAACGGCGTAGCCGAAAAGCTCCCTTTGCAAGAAGCTGGGTTGAATGTGATCGTGACAGAAGATATGACTCCTTACCGTGAACAAAAAGTACATTTATTAAATGGTCCTCATACGGCGATGGTTCCCCTCGGTCTTTTAGCGGGTTTAGAAACCGTTGAAGAAGTAATGAACGACCGTGAATTTGCAGCCTTTTTGGATGGTCTTTTTCAGGAAGAGTTGATTCCAATGCTTGATTTGCCTAAAGCGCAGCTTGCAGCTTATGCGGACCAAATCAAAGAGCGCTTCAGAAATCCTTATGTGAAGCATCAGCTGCAATCGATCGCTTTAAACAGCGTCTCAAAATTCCGTGCGCGTCTTCAACCAGTCTTAAGTCGTTATGTCCAACAAAACCAGCAGGTACCAAAACGAATCACTGCCGCACTGGCAGGATTGCTGACTTTCTATCTCACACGACCCTTTCAAGATGATGAGCTAGTGACAACCATATTTCAGCAAGTGAAACAATTACCAGCAGAGGAACAGATCGCAGCTCTATTAAAAAATGAGCAACTTTGGCATGCAGACCTGAGCTTTATGACAGAGACAATCAATGAAATGTGCGCATGTCTAAAACAAGACGGACCCCGCCAGTTACTTGCGTCGATTGACACCCCTGAGCCAAGTTTGAAATAAAGGAGAATCTTTATGTCCAGCACATTAACAGAAACACCCGCGCAACTATTGAAATTGCACCCTAAAGACAATGTCGCAGTCGCATTAAAACCACTAGCTGCTAAAACGACCCTTGCATTTGAAGACCAAACGATCACCCTATTTGAGGATATTCCACAAGGACACAAAATCGCCCTCAAAGACCTCGCACAATCACAAGACGTGATCAAATATGGCTATCCCATTGGACATCTCTTAGCTGATGTTAAAACTGGCCAATGGTTGCATACCCACAATGTTAAAACCAACCTTTCTGGTACCTTAGCATACACCTATGCTCCCGATTTGCATCCCGTCCGTTATCCAAAAAGGGCTGCGACGTTCCAAGGGTATCGACGGGCAAATGGCAAAGTTGGGATTCGTAATGATTTACTGATCGTGCCAACAGTTGGTTGTATCAATGGCATCGCAGAGATCATTGTTGAAAACTTCAAGAAGAATCATTCAGATCTTGGCACTTTTGATCATATTACGATCCTTAAACATCCCTACGGCTGCTCCCAGTTAGGCCAAGATCATCAAAACACCCGTCAAATTTTAATTGATGCGGTACATCATCCAAATGCCGGTGGCGTCTTGGTCTTTGGCTTAGGTTGTGAGAACAACACCGTTCCCGAGTTTAAGAAAAACCTGGGTGACTACGATCCAAAGCGCGTCAAATTTATGGTGGCACAGGAAAGCGACGATGAAATTGCGGTCGGAGAAAGCTTATTAGAAGAATTACTGGAAGCAGCAAAAGAGGATCAACGAGAAGCCGTTCCCTTGAGTGAGCTAAAGATCGGGTTGAAATGTGGGGGTTCCGACGGGTTTTCTGGGATCACCGCCAACCCTTTGTTGGGGGCATTTTCTGACTTTTTAGTTTCTCAAGGTGGCAGTACGGTCTTGACGGAAGTACCCGAAATGTTTGGCGCTGAACAAGTCTTGATGGCGCGTGCACAAGATGAAGCCACCTTTGAAAAAATTCTCCATCTAATCAACGACTTTAAAGATTATTTCCTTGCATACGGTGAACCGGTCTATGAAAATCCTTCTCCTGGCAATAAGGCAGGCGGTATCACTACGCTAGAAGATAAGTCATTAGGCTGTACCCAAAAATCTGGGACTTCCGCTGTCGTCGATGTCTTAAAATATGGGGAAAAACTCCGTAAGCCAGGCTTGAGCCTGCTGGAAGGTCCAGGAAACGACCTTGTTGCCGCTTCTGCACTGGCTTCTGCCGATTGCCAACTCGTCTTATTTACCACTGGTCGCGGCACGCCATTTGGTGCCTATGTGCCGACCATGAAAGTTGCCACGAATCAAGAGATTTATCATAAGAAACCCCACTGGATGGATTTCAACGCTGGTCGCTTGTTGGAAGAGCCGATGGAGGTCGTGCTGGAAGATTTTATTCAAGCGATCATCGATACTGCCAGTGGAAAACCGACGCGTAATGAAGCCAACAACGTTCGTGAGATCGCCATCTTTAAAAATGGCGTGACACTATAATCAAAGAAAAGAGGTTCAACATGTTTTTAAATGATAACTATTTATTGCCAAATGAAATTGCTCAAACACTATACCATGACTATGCCAAAGAGCTGCCGATCATTGATTACCACTGCCACCTAGACCCGAAAGAAATCTATGAGGATCGGCCCTTTAAAACTATCACCGAGGCATGGCTAAGTGGTGATCATTACAAATGGCGATTGATGCGCGCTTGTGGCGTACCCGAAGAAGCGATTACGGGCAATGCCAGTGATTATGAAAAATTTTTGGCATGGTGTCAAACAGTGCCAAAATTGGTGGGAAATCCCCTTTACAGTTGGACCCATTTAGAATTAAAGCGATTTTTTGAGATCGATCTTCCCGTTACTGAAGAAAACGCCGAAACTTTGTGGAGGCTATGCAACGAAAAATTGCAGCAAAAAGACTTTACCCGAAGAGCTTTGATTGCTCGCAGTAACGTCGAGATCGTTTGCACCACAGATGATCCAGTCGATGATCTTCACTATCATCACCAATTAAGCCAAACAGAACAACGTTTTCGGGTCTTGCCGACCTTTCGACCTGACAAAGCGTTACAAATCGACCATCCGAATTTTCTTACCTATGTTACCAAACTCGAAAAGAGTGTCGAAAACGCGATCACTACCTACGATGCTTTCTTGAGAGCCTTGCGGGACCGTGTAACCTACTTTCACCAGCATCACTGCCGCTTGTCTGACCATGCGTTGGATACTTTAGTGTATGCTGCAGACGAACAGTTATCCCTTGAAGCAATTTTTGCCAAAGCATTAGCTGGAGAATCTTTAGAGGAAAACGAAGTCTCGTTCTTCAAAACCAATGTTCTAGTTGAACTGATGAAGCTGTATCACGAACATAGTTGGACGATGCAACTGCATGTCCATGCGTACCGTAACTGCAATCAACGAATGTTTGAGCGCTTGGGACCAGATACGGGCTACGATGGCATCAATGATCAACCACTGACTCAAAGCTTGCAGAAATTATTGAACGCTGCTGATGCGCAGGACCATTTGCCTCAAACGATTCTCTACTCCTTAAATCCCAATGACTATGATGCACTCGTCGCTTTGATGGGGTGCTTCCAGCAAGAAGGCAATAATAAATTGCAGTTAGGATCTGGCTGGTGGTATAACGACACCCGCGCAGGCATGCGTCACCAATTGACGAAATTCGCAGATGGCAGTGTGATCTTTAACTTTGTCGGCATGCTGACGGATTCAAGAAGCTTTTTGTCTTACACCCGTCATGAATATTTCCGACGCGTCTTTTGTGAATGGCTTGCTGAGATCGTTGTACGTGGTGAAGCACCTGCTGATCTTCGTCAGCTAAAACCATTAGTAGAAAATGTCTGTTATCAAAACGCCAACAACTACTTCAAATTTTAGGAGAAAGACAATGGAAAAAATCGTCATCGTCGGTGATTCCACCGCATCGATCAAAGAGCCTAGCGCTCGTCCAGAAACGGGCTGGGGTGAAAAGATCTCACGCTATCTCCCCCAGCATCAAATCGTCAACTTGGCAAAAAATGGGCGTTCCTCCAAAAGCTTCATTGAAGAAGGACGCTTGTTGCAGGCAAAAAAAGAACTATATGCTGGTGATTATCTCTTGATTCAATTTGGACACAACGATCAAAAAACAGATAGTCGTGGTACGACACCTGTAGAATATCAGCATAATTTAGCAACCTTCGTGCAAACGGCACGCCAGCAGCAAGCGACACCGATCCTATTGACCTCGATCACTCGTTTGCATTACGTGGACCAACAGCAACTTGATCCTTTGGCAGTCGGTCCTTACCCAGAAGCAATGCGTGCTTTGGCTACCTCCTTGGATGTGGTCTGTCTGGATCTTTTTGCCGCAACACAACGGTTCTTTTCAGCACTGGAACCACAACAGGCGAAAACCTATTTTCTTCATTTAGAAAAAAACCAGCACCCCAATTATCCAGCCGGCATTACGGATAACACGCATTTGAATGACCAAGGTGCTACAGCCGTCGCCAAATTAGTTGCCAAATGTTTGTCAAATGCTCCATTACCGCTTGCACAACAAGTTTTGTTAGATTGAAACTCATTGTTCGTGTTGAATCTTCCCCTAACATAAATACGCTACCTGATTTGAAAAAGAGCTACTCAAGCAAAACGCTGCGAAGAACATTTTCCTTCACAGCGTTTTGCTTTTCACTCTTTCTAAAAGATTTGTTTGCCATTCCTTTGCTTCAACCCCTTTATCGCCAAGCTACCTTTTAAAGCCTTGCATTTCTTAGGTGTTGCACCATAAAAAAATGGGAACGATTGCATTCGTCCCCATCCTTACTACTTATTGTTTTATTCAGGTTGTTTCCCGATATACGCCAAGATACCGCCGTCTACATATAAGACATGGCCATTGACAAAGTTTGATGCCTCAGAAGCTAAGAAAACAGTTGGTCCTGCTAAATCTTCTGGCTCACCCCAACGGGCAGCAGGTGTTTTCGCTACGATAAATTGATCAAATGGGTGACGAGAACCGTCTGGTTGGATCTCTCGTAATGGTGCGGTTTGCGGTGTTGCAATATAACCAGGTCCGATCCCATTACATTGGATGTTAGCTGAACCAAATTCAGCACAAATGTTTTTCGTCAACATTTTCAAGCCGCCTTTAGCCGCTGCGTAACCAGCCACCGTTTCTCTTCCCAATTCACTCATCATTGAGCAAATGTTAATGATTTTTCCATGTCCTTTTTTGATCATTGACGGTAAGACTGCTTTTGAAACGATAAATGGAGCGTTCAAGTCCACGTCAACGACTTGGCGGAAGTCTTCAGCAGACATCTCCAACATCGGGATTCGTTTGATGATCCCAGCATTATTGACTAAGATATCGATCACGCCAACTTCTTCTTCGATCTGCTTGACCATTTCGTTGACTGCTTTTTCATCCGTTACATCACAGACATAGCCGTGGGCTTCGATCCCTGCTTCACGATAGTTTGCTAATCCTTTATCCACTGATTCTTGATCCAAGTTGTTAAAAACGATCGTTGCTCCTGCTGCTGCTAGTGAACGAGCGATCGTAAAACCGATCCCATAGACAGCTCCTGTCACTAATGCGATCTTACCATCTAAACGAAATTGATCCATTGAAAAATCCATAATTGATAAACCCTCTTTCTTTTTATTTTAAGTCGTCCATTGCCACCATATCCATGTCGGTATAGGTGATATTTTCGCCACACATTGCCCAGATAAAGGAGTAGTTACTGGTTCCAACACCCGAATGGATCGACCAGCTTGGAGAAATAACTGCCTGTTCTTCACTAACGACTAAATGCTTCGTTTCATCTGGTTTGCCCATCATATGGAACACTTTTGTGTCTTCGTTGGCAAAATCAAAATACACATATGCTTCCATCCGACGTTCATGGGTATGACTTGGCATCGTATTCCAAGCACTGCCTGGTTCTAAGATCGTGTACCCCATTTGTAATTGACAGCTTTCACAAACATTTGGGTGAATGTATTGATAAATTTTCCGTTCATTTAATGTCAAGCCCTCGCCTGTCTCCATTGGTGTGACTTGATCGATACTGATTTTTACATTTGGGTATTTCTTATGTGCTGGCACGCAAGATAGATAGAATTTCGCTGGATTTGCTGGATCATCTGAGTGGAACAAGACTTGTTTGGTTTCCTTGCCGATATAGTAGCCGTCTTGTTTTTTCATTGGTTCTTTTTGGCCATCGATCGTGATCGCACCAGGTCCTCCAATATTGATGACACCTAATTCGCGACGTTCTAAGAAGTATTCCACCCCTAATTCGCTACTTAATTGCACTTCTAACGCTTCTTCTGTCGGTGTCACTCCGCCAAAGATCATGCGATCATTGTGGGTATAGGTCAGCATGATTTGTCCTGGTGTGAAAATTTTCTCTACCAAAAATTCTCTGCGTAATTCCTCGGTACTATAGTGACGAATATCAAGTGGACTATGGGTATAGCGTGTTTCCATGTGTTGCATGTTTTATTCCTCCTATCGGATAATTTTTCCTGAACCTGTTGCAATAAATTCTTGTATCTCATTGGCGCTAAACTGATTACAGTCGCCATGGATCGTATGTTTCAAAGCAGATGCTGCAGTGGCAAAATCAATGATTTCTTGGTCTTGTTTCTTCGTGACAAGACCATGTAGGACACCAGCTGAAAAGGCATCGCCGCCGCCGACGCGATCAACGATGGGATTGATCTCATGGGTAGCAGAAACGACATAATTGCCGTTGTGCCATAGGCTTCCTGTCAATTGATTGTGACTTGCTGAGAGCACCTGACGACTAGTTGAATAAAAGAGCTGGATATTTGGATATTTCCGATGCATTTCTTGATAATAGTAGTCATCTTCGACTTCCTCTGTTGGAGCTGATACATCCATAAAGACTTGGGCATCTAACTGTCCTGCCGAGCAATAATCAACATAAGGGAGTACTTCTTGCAAAAAGACGCGTGCTTCATCTGTCGTCCACAGCTTTCCACGATAATTGATATCGAAACTGATTTTACAACCAGCTGCTTTCGCTTCTTTGATCAACGTCAGCAAAAGTGTCTGCCAAGTCGTTGAAAGAGCGGGCGTGATCCCTGAAAGGTGAACAATGTCAACCCCATCAAAAAGGTCAGATTGCCACTCATTTTCTTTCATTTGAGCAAAGCTTGAGCCTGCGCGATCATAAACCACTCGCGCTGCTCGTTCCCCGATACCGGTTTCAATATAGTAAGTACCTAGTCGGGAACCGCCACGAAGCAAGTGGCGACAATCGACGCCATAGCTTCGTAAATGATGAAAAACGGCATCTCCTAAAGCATTCTCAGGCACTTTACTAGCAAAAGAAACGCGATGACCAAAATTCGCCAAGGAGATCGCAACATTGGCTTCTCCACCGCCATAATGGGCAGCAAACATCGAACTATGGGCGATTCGGTCGCCTAACGTTGTCGATAGACGCAACATGATTTCTCCTAGTGTCAGAATCTTTGCCATCTTACTTTCCTCGAATCTCTTTTAATTTTGCCGCATATTGTTTCGCTACTTCTGTTACTTTGTCAAAATCCCCACTTGCTGCTGGCGCTAACAAATTGCCCCCTACACCAACGGCTACGACACCCGCCGCAAACCATTCTTGCATGTTGTCTAAGCTGACACCACCGGTCGGCATAATGTTTAATTGTGGCAATGGCGCTTTGAAGGCCGAGATGATACTTGGTCCATACGCACTACCCGGGAATAGTTTAATGATATCTGCGCCTGCTTTTAAGGCGTCCTTCATTTCTGAAATGGTCATGCAACCAGGCAGATACGGGATTTGATATAAATTACATAATTCAGCCGTTTCTTGATCAAAGGTTGGGCTTACCACATATTGTGCTCCTGCCATGATCGCTAAGCGAGCGGTCACTGCATCAAGAACGGTCCCCGCACCAACGACTACCTCTGGATTATCTTTGAAGGTTACTACTAATTCAGCGATTACATCCGCCGCTTGAGGCACTGTAAAAGTCAACTCAATGCCAGTGATCCCCCCTGCAACGATCGCTTTACTTGCTTGTAGTGCTTCTTCTTTTGAAGCGCCACGCACAACAGCGATCACGCCGCTTTCCTTTAGTTTCATTAAATTCGCTACTTTTTTCATTGAGACCCTCCATTTATTTCCTATTTGGAAAATGGTATTTATTATAAAGAAACTTACACGTTTATTATACCGTTCTCGTTTTTATTTGCAAGGGCTTTCCACTAAAAAGTTTATAATGCTTGTTCAATTTGTTGTTTTGTCGCAATAATCGCATCGATCAATGTCGATTTGTATTCTGGGGTCAAGCGGTATTTCGGTAGGCTGATAGAAAACGCCCCAACGATCTCCTGATCCTTTATCAGTGAGGCGCCTATGCAATAGATTTCTTGTTCCATTTCTTCATCATCAAACGCTACTTGGTTTTCTTTTGCCTGTTCCAATTCTTTCTTCAACTTCAACTGATTCGTAATGGTGTTTTCCGTATAAGCGGTTAAAGGCGTTGCTGCCAAATATTCTTCCACTTGAGGGGCATCAAACTCCGCTAAAACAGCTTTCCCCATGGCAGAGCTATACAACGGTCTTGTGATCCCTACTTTGGAAGACATGCGGATCGTTTGATTGTGGGGCTCCAATTTATTGACATAAAGAATCTCATTGGCAGTCAAGACCCCTAAGTGGATTGTTTCATCCGCCGTTTTCTGCAATGCTTCCAAGTAAGGCAAGCTGATTTCCACTAAATCAAGCTCTTGAATGTTTTGATTGGCATACTTGATCAGCTTAGACCCTAAGCGATAATTCTTCTCTTTGTCGCGTTTGACATAGCCGATCATTTGCAGCGTTTCTAATATTTTCAAAGCTGTGGATGGGGTCAGTTTCGTTGCTTCTGAAATTTCTTGCAATGGTTTACTTGGCGCTTCTGCGAGATAATCTAAAATGGTTGCTGCTTTTAGTAGTACGGTTCCATATGGTTTTTGCGTCATCATTTCTCCACCTTTATTTTCTATATAAGAAATTATAATATCTTTTTAGGAAATGCACAATCCTTTTTCCTATATATCAGCATGACGCGATTCCCATTTTACTTTCTGTCGTTATTCATTGTATGATGAAGACAAGACAAAGGAGTGCCGAACAATGGACTTAAATGTATTGATCAAAGGAAAAAAATTGACTGACAATGAGCTGCAAATCCTTAATTATTTGCTTGCAAATACCGCTGCGATCGATGGACTGCCCTTAAGAGAAATCGCTAAAGCGATCTACACTTCCCCCGCAACCATCGTGCGGCTTGCGCAAAAATTAGGTTTTTCTGGCTATCTAGAGCTACTTTACTTCTTAAAGAATCGCTTGAAAAATCAGACGATCACTGAAGCCGCCATCGATTACCAAATTGACGCTGCCAGTATTGCAGATACGATCGACGCGATCAAAGAAATCTATGGACGAAACAAGGACAAGTTTATTACGATTTATGCAACAGGTTTTTCTGGGATCGTGGCAGAATACCTCCACAAAAAAATGCTTGTCAACGGCATCAAAACCTTATTAGTCAGTGCTTCTGACTCAGGTGGGATCATTAGTAACAACATCGAGAACATCAGTATGCTGATCACCATCTCTAAATCTGGCGAAACACAAAAAGTACTGGAGAAGATGGCATTAGCCAATGAACATCACATACCAACTGTTTTGTTTTGCGGGAACGGTGATCATCGCGCCAATCAACTAGCGACCTTTTCCTTTGAAGTGACCGATGAACGTCCCTACGACACCCAAAACATCCAGTACACTAGCTTCTTTGGTAAACTGCTCTTATTGATGGAATATATCGTCGACGCTTTTACCCATGTTGAAAAAGAAAACCAGCAACCCTAGTGGATTGCTGGTTTTTGCTTATGCTTGAAAATAGGTTTTTGCCAATTCTTGATAGAGCGCTTGGTTCTGCGGATCAGGAACAAATTTTTCATCTGGCTGATCTTGCCGCACAACAGAGCTTTTGTATAAATCATACAAGCCGAATATCGGTTCGTTTTCATCGGAAAGATAACAGGTCAGCCCCAACACATCCGCGGTCATTTGACCTAAAAGTTTTGTTTGAAAGAAACCACCACTTACAGTGACTGCCCCTTCCAACTGCGCCATTTGCTTTAATAAATCGATGTTCATCAGCATGCCTTCGATGACTGCCCGCAACATGTCTGAGCGATTGTGTTTCAGGGTCAAGCCAGAAAAGCCGCCTGTGATCTCATTTGTCCAAAAAGGTGCCCGCTCCCCGTTTAAATAGGGAAAAAAACGTAAGCCGTTACTGCCGATCGGCGACTCCTCCATGACTTGAGGCAGATAATGATAAAACGCATCAGGATCTTCTGATAAGGTCTCTTTTGCCCAAGCAAGGACACAGCCACCATTATTCGAAGGTGCCCCTACGACATAGAGGTCATCTTGCAGATAGTAGCAAAAATTTTGTTTTTGGCGATCAAAGACGGTGGTCTCACTTACTTTACGAACCGCCGCACTGGTTCCGATCGTCAAGCTGTTGCGGATCCCTGTAGAAATATAGCCAGCATATGCTGCTAAACACCCATCGCTAGCCCCACACATCACTTCTACCTCAGGCTTCAAGCCACACCGCTGCGCCATCTCCTCTGTAATCAAAAAACGATCAGTCGGTGCACATAAAGGCGCTAACTGGGCTTTTGAAAGGGATAAATAATTGAGAATCTTTTGACTCCATTGCTTTTCTTTCAAAGAAAAAAGACCGGTCGCTGATGCGGTACTATAATCGATCCGTGCTTGTCTGGTAAACAACGCCATTGCTAGTTCTTTTAAGCCAAACCATTTCGTCTCTTTGGAATATGAACCATTTGTTTGGAAATAAGCCAGTTTCGCAAAGGGAGACATCGCATGGATCGGTGTCCCTGTCTCTTCATAAAACGTTGCCGCCAGATCCGTTTGACGAAAGGCCGTCATCGTTTGACTCGCTTGATTGTCTGACCAAATGTAAATCTCTTCTGCTGTCTCACCCTCCACTGGCATCAAACTGTGCATGGCGGTACTGAACCCGATCACTGTGATTGCCGCTTTTAATTGAGCGGGAATCGTTGTGACACCACTGATCAATTGGCTACTGATCTGGGTCGCTGATTGGGTCTGTTTTAACCCGTGGCTATGGGTTTTGATTGGTAATGACTGTGAGTAAATGATTTTCCGATCTTCAATGACCCCAAATTTTATGGCTGTCGTGCCGATATCAATCCCTAAAAACATCGCATTGCTCCCTCTCATCTGATTCAATTAGCTTTATTCTACCATAGTTAGTGGCATATTCTAGTATACCTGTCTGATCGTTTTGTTGAGAAGACGTTTCGTGGTGATTTTCTTCAGAGAATTATCCTTCCACAACAAAAATCAAAAAAGAGAAAGATTCTTGGAGAATCTTCCTCTTTCAGTTATCCAACGAGCGAATGTTTCGCAAATGTGAAACAAATCAAGACAATCCTGGCCAGTAATCACCATTTTCCGAGACCAAATCATCGAGCAACTCTTTGGCTACTTTTGCGCTAGGAATCGTTTTGGAAAGGCTTAACGCTTGCCACATTTTTTGATAGCTCTTTTCCACATATGCTTCGACCACTAATTTTTCCACAGTCACCTGTTGGAACATGAGCGCTTGTTGGAAGGCAGGAATTTTTCCTTGAGCGAGAGCTTCTGGTCCATCAGAACCGACGATACATGGCACTTCCACCATGGCATCATCTGGGAAGTTCGCAATCGCGCCGTTGTTTTCCACAATCATGACCATTCGCTCATGCGTATTAAAAGCGATGGCGCGTGCCAAATCAACGATAAAGGTTGCATGGGCATCAATCTCAAAGGCGATCCCTTCAGCAGATCCTTGAGCAGTGATCTTTTTGGCATGATCGAACACTCGTTTTTCCCGTCCTTCCATCACTTCATTGGAACGCGTATACTCTGGATGTTCTTTCATGTGTTCGTAGACGTAATCTGGGTATAAATAATACTTCAAGTACGTATTTGGCAGATATTCTGGTGTGAGCGCCAAGAGGTCTTTGGCTTTTTTGTGGGTGTCTTGCCAACTTGGGTCAGTATGTTGGGTATCCACTTCGATCTGCGTCAAATAGCCGTGTTCTGCAACGTAGTCACGAATGGTTTGAATGTACTCCGTGCCTTCTTTGTCTTTGACGCTGGTCCACCAGCCAAAATGATTCAAGCCAAAGTAGCGAACTTCTAGTTCCTCTGGCTGCTTGCCGATGATTTGCGACATGCGACGCAACGTGCCCACGGGCATGTCACAGATATTCAGAACCTTTGATTTCGGACGCAAGACCCGACACGCTTCAGCTACAATTGCAGCCGGATTGGAATAATTCAGCATCCAACAATCGGGGGAATATTTTTCCATGTAATCAATGATCTCCAGCATACCAGTGATGCTGCGCATCCCATAAGCGATCCCTCCTGGTCCACAGGTTTCTTGGCCAAAGACGCCATGGCGCAAAGGGACTTTTTCATCTTTTTCCCGCATGTCATACTTTCCTACTCGAATATGCGCCATACAGAAATCGACATCGCTGAAGGCTTCTTCAGGATCCGTCGTAAACGAAAATTCGATTTGCGGTGCTTGTTCTTTTAATAAAATCGCTAGGGCTTCACCAAGGATCGCTTGGCGTGCTTCATCATTGTCGTATAGTTTCAGCTTTCTTAAAGGAAAGCGTTCTTGATTGTCAAGCAGCATCATAACGATTCCCGGGGTAAAAGTACTGCCGCCCCCTGCGATCACTACTGAAAAATTTTTCATCATTCAATCTCTCCTTCTCTTCCCAGATAATTTTCTAACTCTTCCCGCACTTTCGGCACGGTCAACCCATAGACGACATGGACATTTTCACCATTTTTGATCACGCCTTTGGCTTGTGTTTCGTCTTTTAGCAGTGCTTCATCCACGAGTTCAGGATCCTTTAGTTTTAAACGTAAGCGGGTATAGCAGTTGTCGATGGTTTTGATATTGTCATCGCCACCTAGCGCTTTGGTGATAATTGCTGAGATACTTGTTTCACTAGTTGGACTAGGGGCGGCTTGGTCACTCGCCATGACCCCGACACCTGCTCCAGCAAGTTGTTTTTCTTTGTACTCTTTCTTCGAATACAGTTTGGTCTCTGTCCCATCTTCTTCACGCCCGACCGTTTTCAAATTCAGTTTCGTGATCAAAAAGCGGAACAAGAAGTAATAAAGAAAGAAGAAGACGACCCCGACGATCAAGTACACTGGCCAGCGAGTTTTCTCGATCCCTAAGGGCAAGTTGTACAAAAGAAAGTCGATGAAGCCATTCGGTCCGATGGCGCGAGAACCAAAGAGATTTAACGCCACCATGCTCAAGCCGCTAAGGGCAGAATGAATGACGAACAAAACAGGTGCCACGAACATAAAAGAAAATTCGATTGGTTCAGTCACACCTGCAATAAAGGAAGTCACAACTGCTGGAATCAAAATGGCTTTGACTTTGACTTTATTTTCTGGTTTTGCCGTTTGATACATCGCCAAACAGGCACCGATCAGTCCAAACATTTTTGAGATCCCACGAGCGTCCCAAATGACACTTTGCGATAATACGCGGACTGCTGGGTCAGCAATTTCCGCAAAATAAATGTTTCGTGCCCCTTCAAAGACTTGACCGCCAACTTCTGCGACACCGCCTAATGAAGTATACAAAAACGGCGTGTAGATCAAGTGATGCAAGCCAGTTGGAATCAATAAGCGTTCTAGCGTACCGTACAAGAAGATACCAAAGTTGCCCGTTTGCTGAATGATGCCGCCTAAACCGTCAATGCCAGTTTGTATTACTGGCCATACAAACGTGGAAACGATGGCTAGCAACACGACGACCGGAATCAAGACAATAAAGACGAAGCGCGCGCCACCATAAACTTGAAAGGCATTGTTAAAGCTCGTATCGATGAAACGATTGTGGACCAATGCCACGACGATTCCTAAAATGATGCCAAGAAAGACCCCCATATCCAGCACTTGGATCCCTAAAACGATCGCTTGTCCTGAACCTTGAAGTGCATCGGCTGGAACCAACATCCCCCGAAGCTCCATGAATTTGTTCATGGCATTTAAGAAGACGAAATATCCCAACAACGCGGTAAATCCCGCTTCAGCCTTTTTCTTATTGGCCAACCCTAGAGCGATCCCAACACAAAAAATAATGCCTAAATTGGTTAAAATCGGTAATAAGGAAGCGGATAAGATACTACCAAAACCGGTGGTTATCGGATTATCCAAAAAAGGAAACTGCTCAAGCAAGCGGACATTTGTAAACACATTCCCAACGGCAATCAATATCCCTGCGATCGGCAAAATCAAAACGGGCACAAACATTGCCTTGGAGAATTTCTGCATCGCATCCATCACTTTTTCTTTCATTGAGGAAACTCCTTTGTAGTTGATTTGTAGGTTCATTATAGGAAACATTTGTTACTAATAGAATAGCAAACGTTTTCAATTCAATGCGTTTCAAAGATTGGAACATGTTTCATCCTGTCTACTTCCTTGCTAGTGGCGAATACAAGCAAAAACAGAGTGAATCAAGATTGATCCACTCTGTTTAGATGCAACACTTTTTGATAAAAATACAAGGGCCCAGACAGACAAAACAGATAGAAGATACTTGGTGCTGATTGCCATGTGAAGAAATAGCCGATCGCTGCTAGGACTAAAATTCCGATCCCTTTATGGTAGTGCATCATCGTAAAGAAAAAACTACTACGAAAAAGGACAAACAGGTTTTGCCGATCTTGCAATTTTGATTGCATCACATACAGGTTAATGTTGTAGGACAACAAAAATGTAAGAAAAATGATGGTCAAAAAAGAGAAAAACAATGAATTCGTCAAAGCAGCAGAACGCCACAAGCTGAGTCCGCATAAAAATGAGAAGAGATTGAAGACCCCTAATGGTAGGGTCTTCAACAATGCGTTTTTGCTGTTTTTCAAGAAGGGGCGTAGCAGTTTTGCTTCAGGATGTTCATAAGCATCTACGACCGCTCGCATAGCTGCAGGAAACGTGATGATCGGAAACGACACCACCAAAAACAAGAGATTCAAAACCAGCATACGAAAAATAACTTCGCAAAGACGATAAAAACGACTCTCTAAAGCAAACATCACACACACACCTTTAGTTTAGTTTTTCAATATTTTCAGCGATTTTCTCATTTCGGTAATCAACGATTGCTGACCACCCATTGTTTTCTCGTTCTTGTAAGTAGTCTTCCCAAATCTGACGTCCCGCTTCTTCAGAGCCTGCTTGAATAAAGTTGACCAACGCTTGCACTCTTGCTGTGTTGATGGAAGTGAGGTTTCTTGCTTCAGAACCGGTGCGAGGATCAATGTCTTCGATCTCAAAACGTGGTGCTAACTTATCTTGAGACCATTCCACCATCTGACGAATCGATGTAGCTGGTTTTTGTCCCATTTGGATAGCATAATTGTCATTCCCAACAAACCAATAAGAACCTAGCCCAACTTCCTTGTCAAAACGAGCTATGTCCGAATTTCGTAAGGCCTCTGTTTCCTCTGAGTATTCAACCACGCCATCTACGAGGTTGTATGTTTCCCCTTCAATCCCAAAGGTCGTGACCATCGTGCCATATTCACTTGCCAAATAGGTCAAAAGCTCCATGGCTTTTTGGGGTTCTTTTGTCGACGTCGTGATAAAGGTTTGTGTCCATCCACCAATATTTCCGCCAGTAAAAGTGGAATCATCGCCATTCGAATTCTTCGGCCCATCGACGGCAATATAGGTTTGTTCAGGATTACGGGCATTATTGTCTGACATGAACTCATTGAGTCCTTTCGTGTTTGTATGCAAGTAAGCAAAGTAACGGCCCTGCCCTAGTTTTTCTTTCATCGTGTTGTCATTGTCTGAAAATTGGTCGTTGGTAATGTATCCTTCATTGTAAGCTTTTCTAAAAGTCTCGATCCACGTGATATACTCCTCATCAGCGTCTCGATCATTGAATTGCCCATCAACACTGGGTGCAATGCTTAGAAAATCTTGCAAAGTACCACCATAAGCGCCATCCCCGCCATTGGAAATATCTAATGCAGTCGAAGCAAATGGGACTAATGCAGCACCATCATCTGCTGTCGGAAATGCTTCTTTTGCCCGTTTTAACGCATCTAAAAATCCTTCGGGCGTCGACATATCAGGTTCACCCAATGCTTCGTAAATATCTTTGCGGACAATGAAGACTTGATCTCCCACTACATTGCCGTCCTCATAATCTTGCGCAGTCGTTGAAAAGCTTGGGTATCCATAGATATTGCCATCTTCTAAAGTAAACCATTGAACAGATTCAGGCTTCGCTGCATGTTCTAGGAAATAAGGATCGTATTTTTCTGCCAAAAGATTCAGTGGTAAAGCAAATTTCGTCGCTTCGTTGGCAGCAGATAGATTTTTATCGAAGGTCATGATATCTGGCAGATCGCCTCCAGCTAACATCGTGTTAAGGTTCTCATCATTCCCTGAAATAAATTCGACATTGATATTCATATCTTCTTTGATTTTTCGCGTCACAGTATCTTTTCCCCACCCTGGCTGAGCATACCAATCAAAGTTGACATACCACTTCAAGGTCGCTTCATGGTCAGTGTCTTTTTGCCAGCTTGGGGTATCTTTGTCTGCTTCAAAGCGAGCTTCTGGCAGATCTTCTACTACAGCAGCCCCTTTTGACTCGCTGTTGGAATTACCACAGGCGCCTAATACCACGACTGATGTACATACGAGACCGATTCCTAAGAATAATTTGCTTGCTTTCATTTTTTTCTCTCCTTTTGTCTATTCTTTTACTGATCCAAGAGTCATCCCTTGAATAAAGTACTTTTGTAAAAATGGATAGATCACGACGACAGGAACCGTCGTTACCACCATGGTTGCTAATTGCAATGACTGAGAAGTCGTATTTCTGACCACATTGGTGCCTGTTGCTACTGCAGGCGATAGATTTTCCGAAACGATCCGAAATAGTAGCATTTGTAAAGGATATAAACTACGATCATCAACATAGATATTGGCGGTCATGTAGTCGTTCCACTGAAAGACGCCGTGGAATAATGCGATGGTTGCCAAAACTGGAAGGGACAATGGCAAAATGATTTTTACGAAAATAATAAAAGGATTGGCGCCATCCATCATGGCAGATTCTTCCAGCGAAAATGGAATGCTCCGGAAAAAATTCATCAAAATCACCATGTCGTAAAAAGAAAATAAAACAGGTATGATGTAAACCCAAAAATTATTTAACAAGCCGAGTTCTTTAAATAAGAGAAAGGTAGGAATCATCCCTCCAGAAACGAACATCGTTAAAATCCCCATGTTCATATAGATTTTCCGCCCCATTAAGTTTCTACGACTCATCCCGTAAGCAACCATCGCCGTCAATGCCGTATGCAAAACAACACCAATCACTGTTTTTGCAACTGAGATGACAAAGGCTTTATAGATCGCAGAATCTTCAAAAACGGTGTAGTAACTTTCTAGTGAAAATTCCCGTGGCCAGAAATAGATCCCCCCTCTTGCGGCATCGGTTGCATCATTGAAAGACAAGGCGACGATATTCCATAGTGGCAACGCAATGATGGCTAAGAAGAACACCATGAAAATCACATTGGCAGTATTGAAGATCTTCTCATCTTTTGAAAATGTTTGTTTCATACTTTCCCTCCTCTAAAAGACTGATTCATCACTGATTTTTTTTGTCAAAAGATGACTACCGACCACAAGGATCAATGAAACAACCGACACAAATAGACCAACGGCGGTCGCATAGGAGAAGTCTCCTTGTTGAATCCCCATTTTATAGACGAATGAATTAATGACTTCACTGGACTGATAATTGACAGGGTTTTGTAAGACGAGTGTTTGATCGAGGTTTGAACCCAATAACCCACCGACTGACAAAACAAATGTCAAGGCGATAATATGACGGATCGAAGGGATCGTGATCCGAGTGATCTGCTGAAACTTCGTGGCGCCATCCATTCTCGCTGCTTCATAAAGAGCTGGATTGATCCCTGTCATAGCAGCAATGTATAAAATCGTATTCCATCCAACTTCTTTCCAAATATCGGAAATGACTGCAATCGCCCAATATTTTTCGGGATCAGTCAAGAAGCGAATCGGTTCATCGATCAACCCAACACCTAACAGTAAATTATTGACCAAACCGGTATCAGACAACCACGTAATAAACATGCCTCCTAAGATGACCCAAGAAAGAAAATGTGGCAAATAAGACACCGTTTGAACAACCTTCTTCAAGCGCACATGAACGATTTCATTGATCAATACTGCTAAGCCAATCGCTGCTGGAAAACCAATCAGTAGTTTAAAAAAGCTGATGCCTAACGTATTACTCATCACCGTCCAAAACATTGAATCACTAAAAAATTCTTGGAAATATTGGGTACCGACCCACTCTGCATTCGCGATCGAATCAAGCACTGAGTAATCTTTAAATGCGATGACGATCCCGTATAGTGGGATAAAATTAAAAATAATCATCAGGATAATCCCTGGCCAAACCATTGCTTGATAAAAACTTTGGCCTTTTAGTTTCTGTAAAAAAGTTCTTTTCTTTGGGGTTGCCTTAAGTACGACTCCTTTAGATTCCATTGTTCCACCCTTTCTAAAACGCTTACTTTTTCATCTGAAGGAAATGAGTTACCTCCTTCGTTGGTTCATCAACTGATAGACCGCACCAATCATACCTGCATCATTTTTTAATTTTGCTCGTCGAATCGGTGCAATCGTGCGTCCTTCTAAGTAACCAATACTTTCATGGCGAGCTTTTAGCTGACAGAGGTTCTCTTCAAGCCTTGCCATAAACCCATCATTTTCACTGATCCCACCACCAATCAAAATCAGCTCGGGATCAAATGTACTGATCAAATTGAGCAAGCCCACCGATAAATCTTGAAAAAACTGTGCAAGCACTTGGTTCGCTACCACTTCTCCTTGCGCTCCTCGCTGAAAGATCTCCACCGCATCTTGAGGGAAATCACTCCGACCAAGCTGTTGAAGTGCCAACTGGTACTGATGGCAAAGACCACCCACGACAGCAGCTCTTTGGTTCAAGGAAACAGTTTCTAAATTTCCTTGGTCAGGTAAGCTATCGATCAGCATCCATCCGAATTCACCTGCCATGCCATGGCTACCGCGATAGAGCTGATCATTAACAATGATCCCACCGCCAATGCCTGTACCGACGACAAGGCATAGATAGTTCTCACAGTTCTGTGCGTGCCCAAGCCATTTTTCAGCGATCGCCGCTGCATTGGCATCATTTTCAACCATGACCGGTAGCTTGACACGTTCTTCTATTTCTTGCATTAAATTGATTCCATAAAGGGATTTGATTGATCCTGCTGTAATCATCGTGCCATCTTTTTGGATGATGCCCGGTGCGCTAATCCCGACACCTTCGACTATTGCTTCTTGCTGCAACGATTTGATCAATGCTGTGATGGATTGCAAAAATCCCTCCTTTTCATGGATCGTCGGCATCTGTCCTTTTTTGACAATTTCACCGTTTTTCAAGATCACACCATATTTGATGGTGGTTCCTCCAACATCGATTCCAATAAACATTGCTTCACCCTCATTATTCATTTACTTGTTTTGTCGATTGATTGATGCACAATTCCCCTGGTAAAACGAAGGAGATCCCAATGGCATTTTCCTCAATCATTTCGATCAAGTGTTTGACTGCCGTGACCCCTTGCAATTGGATGGGATTTTTCACAGTCGTCAACCGAGGCATGAAATAGTCCAAAAGATCGATGCCATCAAAACCAATTACGCTGAAATCATCGGGCACCCGCCACTTGGTCTCATGGATCGCCTTGACCGTTCCGATCGCACTAAGATCATTTCCCGCCAGAAACGCTGTGGGTAAATCTTTCTGCTCTAACAAAAACTGTTGCACACGGACTCTCGTTCGTTCTTCTTCAAAGAACCCCTGTAATTGATAGTCCGACCGTTTAGAAACCCCTGCCTCGTTTAATGCTTCTAAATACCCTCTTAAGCGCTCATCACTATCATAAACACCAGTGATACCACTGATAAAGGCAATTTTTTTGTGGCCAAGTGACAAAAGATACTCGGTGGCTGCTTTTCCTTTTTCGAAAGAATCAAAGACTACACTGCCGAAGTTCTTCTCTTGGATGTTTCGATCGATAAAGACGGCTTTGATTTGTTCTCGTTCCATTGCAGCCAAATCCTGCTTCGTTAAAAAATCTTCAAAGCCAATAATGCCATCAACAACACCGCCTAATATACTATTGAGAACCACTCGTTTATCCGTGGATAAGAAGACATTGACCGCATAACCATGTTTTTCTGCCTCTCTGGCAATCGCTTCAACTAATACGCTAAAGTAAGGCCCTTTCATGCTGGTAGTGTAGAAACCGAGCATTTTCGTTTTCGTGTTTTTCAATTGTTTGCCCATTAAATTGGGAACATAATGCAAACGTTGTGCTGCCGCCACCACACGTTCTTTCGTAGCTGGGCGAACAACATCGACACCGTTGAGTGCTTTGGAAACCGTCGCAATCGACACATTTGCTTCTTTCGCTACTTCTCGGATCGTGATTCGATTTGCCAAATGACCCTCACCTCCTAAACTGATCCCGCAAAAATAAAAACGTTTTTATTTTATCGGAAAAATGAACGACCGTTACCTCACTGGTCATCTGATAATCCAACTATATATAAAAACGTTTTCATCCACAATGATTCTAGGGCTGATTGGCGCTTGTACCAGCAACTTGAAACCTGTGCCATCATGGTACAAGTTGTACCTACAAAAAAAGCCTCGAAAGGCTTTTAAATCGTGAGCGTACCAATCAACTTCGCTGAGGCAGCAGCAAAGCCAAGGTATAAAGAAATCGTACCAGGATCACTTTTTGTCGAGAAATCGGAATGAACGTAAGCAAAATCCTCTGGTGTAACATAGAATGTATGCTGCCTTTCTTCGCCTGCAGCAAGATGGATTTTTTGCCATTGTTTTAATTCCCGCATCGGTCGCGCTACTTCTGTAACATCGTCTCTGCTATAGAGTTGCAGTGTCGTGGTATGCGGTACATCTCCCTCATTTTTCAACGTGCAGCTGACCTCAAATGGTGCATCCTTTTCCTGAGGATTAGTGATTTGGGTGTGGGTGATCGTGCATCGACCATAGCCCATCCCCGAGCCAAAAGAAAACAATGGCTCATTTTTTTCATCCATATAACGCGAAATATATTTTTGATCACTATTCTCTTCAGTCAGTGGACGCCCTGTAGAGAGTTGAGCATAGGTCATCGGTAATTGGCCTTCTGCTCGAGGAAAACTCATAGCTAAACGTCCTTGCGGTTCAGACTCGCCCATCAACAAATCTGCCAACGCATTGCCTCCTTCTGATCCAGGGAACCAGGCAATCATGATGGCTTGGCAAAGAGGCTCGATGGCGGTCAAAACCAGTGGTCTGCCACAGAAAAGAATCGTTGCGATCCTAGGATTGACCTGACTTACTGCTTCAATCAATGCTTCTTGCTTTCTTGATAAAGAAAGTTTGGTCAGACTTGCCGCTTCTCCCGCTTCCTCGCTAGTTTCCCCCAGAGCCAATAAAACAACCTCAGCTTCTTTAGCAACTTTACACGCCTCATCAATAAAGGTGCTCGTCAGCATTTCCCCATCAGGATACGATAAGACAGTTAAGTCAATTTCTTTTTGAGAAAGACCCTCCGCTAAGGAGACCGCAGCCTCCGGTTTGCCGATCCACGACCAAGCCCCCAAAAGATCCTTCGAAGCTGCTTTGGGGCCGATCAATGCGACCTTTTGTTTTTTCTGTAACGGCAACAGTGCTTGGTTTTTCAGAAGAACCGTTGTTTTCTTTGCTGCTTCTCGTGAAAGGTGGCGTGTTTCCTGCACTAATTTTGGTGCTAAGTTGCCCTGCACTAATCCTCTAAAAGGGTCTTCAAAAAGACCCAACTTATTTTTTAAGCTTAACACATGAAAGACAGCCTTATTTAGCTGCTCGTTCATTTCAGGTTCTGCATGAATGATTTGTTCCAATGCATTCAGATAGCAATCGCTCATCATATCCATTTCCACGCCAGCAGTAAAAGCTTTCTTTGCGGCTTCCTTTCGATCAGCAGCTACACGATGCGCCATCAATTCCGCTACCGCTGCCCAATCTGAGATGATCAAGCCGTCGAATCCCAGCTTTTGTCGTAATACTTCCTGCAATAAGGGTTGATTTGCGGTGGCAGGAACACCGTGGATCGTATTAAAGGAGGTCATTACTAATTGCGCCCCTGCTTCAATCGCAGCCTGAAACGCGGGCAAATAATTCTGATAGAGCTCCAGATCGGACAAATCAACGGTATGGTAGTCCCGTCCACCTTCTGCAGCGCCATAGCCGATAAAGTGTTTGACACAAGCGGCAATTCGCTGTTTATTTTCTGCAAGGGAAGCAGTTCCTTGATACCCTCGTACATAAGCAGCCGTCAATACAGAAGATAAGGTGGGATCTTCCCCATTACTTTCCAAGACCCTTCCCCAGCGCGCGTCTTTGACATGATCCGCCATCGGTGAAAACGTGACATGGACACCAGCTTCTGCCGCTTCTTTCGCTGAAGCTTTAGCAACCTCTTCCACTAACTGCGCATCAAAGGAAGAGGCTAAGGCAAGCGGAATTGGGAAAATCGTTTCATACCCATGGATAACATCTGCCATAAAAACAAGGGGAATCTTTAAACGACTTTTCTCAAGATAAGACGTTTGGATGGCATATACTTGTTCAGCAGTATGAGTGCCCAACACAGAACCAATCGTAAATAATTGGTCTTCACTCATTTGCCATTGCTGCATCGGACCCGTGATTTCTCCTCCTTGTGCAAAAAAATCTGGCGTCAGTTGGACTAACTGGCCCACTTTTTCAGCTACGGTCATTTGGTCAATCAGTTCTTTTAGTTTTACGGTCTCCACTATTATTCTCTCCAATCATTCGGTTCTCTTCTTTTGCTTAAAAAAAGCCCTATTTGCGCCTTCTTAGCAGAAGCAAAAAAGTATCTATTCCTTTCATCCAGTATAATTAAAAACGTTTTCAAAAAAAGATAGTGTTCCTACTTTGGTGCAACTCATGGGAAAAAGGAAAAATCTTCATCATGGTACAAGGTGTACCACAAAAAATGGATCGCACCGAATCCCCTGATACATCCGACATTGTCTCTTCCATGATTCTAATAAAAAGAAGCTGCAACTAGCTGCAGCTTCTTTTTACTTTATTCTTAAGGAACAAAGGAAAGTTCCCAGAGGATCGTTGCTGTATATCGCGTGGCTTGAGGTGCTGCACTCACTGGCACCTCAAGTTTCACACTTTGATCCATTGTTTCTCGATCGCCAAAGCGCTGGACCCAAGTGCCTCTACCTTCGTTGGCATTTGCTTGCGCAATCACTTCAGCCTGTCCAACAGTCAGGGTTGCTTGCGGTTTAAACGTAGGGGGATCAGACACATTCTCTCGAGTCGTTGCTACATCGATATTGTTTAACAAAATTCTAGCACCATTCAGTTGATGCCCTTCATCACTTTCAAAAGGGGTTCGTAAGGTTGCACGGAGGGTCCAACCAGAATTTTCCCGCCTCCGATCCGAAACTTGCACATAATTAGGGCGTAGATTATCATTTGGATCAGCCGGATGAAGCAGTTTTTGCGGTAAGGCATCATAGGTCGTCGTTTCTGACCGAATGCCCACTGTCCCAAACTGGAATTGGGAAACAAAATCCAAGCTGACAAACCCTTGTTCTTCATCAATCTCAGGCGGATTCTCAGGGTTTACTTGCGTATCCGGGTCAAGAGGATCTACTGGTTGCGGAGTACTTTCCAAACCATAAACCAGCCAGTATTCTTGTTCATCTCGGGTGACTCTTGTTTCCAGCGGCTGACCGTCCCGCTCGTAAAGATATTGATAATAAGGAATCTCCACAGGCAGGATATCGACCGATTCATTTACGAATTCTCCTTGATAGGTTGGTTCCCTCAGTGTTACCCCTTCTTCATCTATGTGATTGATCTTGATGTTCGATGGCACGCGATCAAATAAAAAAGTCACCTCCTGATGGAACGGCTGCGGCATAATGTCAAATGTATCTGGGTCAAAGTGTTCTGCTTCATACTCAACACCATAATAGTCATACCCTAACTGATAGGGTTCATCGCTCTCTCGGTTCTTGGGGTCCAGTGTATGAAGAAAACGTAACGGCAGATCCAGTGTATCAGCAGGAAGAATAGGCTCTCCTGTCTCTCGATCCAGATAGTTTACATGGACGGTTCCGGTACCAATGTAGTAGTTCATTTCTTCAAAATAAAAGGTATGGCGATCACTTCTCGCTCCCGTACTGCCGGCTATAATAAATGCCATTGCAGAAACATCAGCGGGCTGCCAATCACTAATATCACGTCGCCAAATCCGATCTCTATACGTAACTTGAAACCAGCGACCTTCATTATTTGGCTGATATTCAATCAAGATCGGATCATCTGCCCCATTTCTGGCACCCGTTCTTGCTGCTGGAGCATCATTTCCCATATATGTTTCCAGTAATACTGGTGTCCTATGATAGATAAAGCCAGCAAAGGGTGCATCGCCGACTTGTATTGGATCCCTTTCAACGGTAAACCTATTACTATCAAAAAGACCTCGAGTATCATTATAATTATTATCTAGTTTAAAAGCGAAGGCATCTCTCAGTCCACCGATCCCAAATGCATTGCCCTCATGACCTCTTATGTGAGTCTCAGAATTATGAAAGCCAAATGCCATCCCATCAGCACCACGTGGTTTAGACCCTATATTGGCTCTACCTTTAAGCGTAAATGGCTGATCCAGACTAATTCTGTCTTTTAAGGTAACATAACCGACTGACCAAGTGATATCTTCTGTCAAGACTAATAGACCCGTTTCTTCATTGTAAGTAGCAGTGCCTTGGACATCAAAGTGTTCTCTAAAATTGTTTTTGTCAATCGTCACTTCGACCATCTGCTCACTTCTATCATCCACTTCCGCCTCTTTCGCTGCCGCATCCGAAGCCTCGTCTCCTTCTTCCTCTTGTGCAGCTTCCGCAGAATCATTTTCATCTTCGTCTTGATCAGTATCTTCGATCACCGTGTTTTCCACTATCAGAAGCCGTTGTGACGCAGACTCGGCAACGATGAGCTCATATTCTCCGATCGTATCCACAATAATCGGTAAGACAAAGGTGGTTTGTGGGACCTCGCTGATCAGCTGCCACACCCCTTCGTTTTCTGTTTTTACAGCAGTTAGCCCCTCCATCAATGCTTCCTGATCGATGATTACTTGTTCAGGCAAAGCGAGGTCCACCGTTTCAAGGGCATCTTCTGAGTAAAAGATAAAATCTAGTACATAATCGACTTCTCCTTGGATCAATTCTTCTGGAAAGAAGATTTCTCCGATTACTTCTTCAGCTGATTTCTCCTCTTGCTCATTCTCTGGGGTCCACGAATAAATCGTCTCGGCATTCATGATCGTGAACGTCATAATCAGAGGGAGTAAGATAAGCAAAACCAGTAATTCTTTATTTTTTTTACGAAAAAATGAGTTCATCCCATTCACTCCTAAATGTCATTCTCTTGTTTGTTAAATGGACGCTATTCCCACTTTGGGGAAGTAGCTTTTCCTTTTCGAATGATTTGTTTTAGTACATATAAGTCAAGCGCGATAATTATCAAAAGACAGCCTAGAATCACCCAATCCAATCGCTGAACGGTGTTAGTCTGAGGCAGTTCTCCCCCCGGCTTCACCGTGTCTTGCGGCGGGCGTAGGACTGGTCCTGTTGGCGGTGATGGTTCTGGAGGATCTAGCGGTTCATATACTCCTGTAAACTGCACGGTTCCATCTGTTTCGGTTGATCGCAGCTCATCGCTGAAGCTTGTTATTGGAAAACTGCAAGCGACCCATAAGGCGAGACAGCCTTTTAGAAGTTTTGCTAAAAAACGCGCACCTTTGATGTTCATTCTCCCTCCTCCTTTTATAGAATTCACTTCAAAAACCATCGTTTTTGGGATTATAAAAGGATTTGCAAGAAATGTGGAAGAAAACCATTTTAAAGCATGGTTTATCAGCCTTATTAAAAATATCGCTCAAAATAAAATAACATATCTCAAAAACGATGGTTTTCAAACATGTTCTATTTATTATATCGTTGATTGACTTTTGATAAAATTCACATTCTTCATCAAATGGTGAATATTGTGAATCTCCGTTATCTTTCATGGCTCATTTCTTCCAAAATACGCGTCATTCTATAAAAATCTATTGAAAACGACACGAATTCAGGTCATTCTTGCTGCACACATTGTCTCGCCCCTCAGTTCCTCTTGCTAGTCGCTTTACTTTTTTTAAAAACAGCAAACTTTTCAAGTCGATTCCCATCGATACCTACACCTATTTTTTTCACAATAAAAAAACAAACAGCCAAATCATTCCATCAAAGGAATCCCTTTTGATGGAATGAAGCTGTTTGTTGATTTACGTGTGAATAAAGAGAAAAATCCGTTTACAATTCTTCTGCTGTTAACGAAAACTGACGAACCGTCTCTGATAAAGCTTCCACTAAGAAAAGACAAGGAATTTGCGTCGTCAAATCTTCATACTTGTTGATGCGTTTTACATCAACTGAATAGTCCAAGACATAATCGGACATTCGTCCCAGAGTGCTATTGGCGTCACTGGTGATCGCTACCGTAGTGAAGTCTGGATTGTTACGAAACCCATTGACGACTTCAATAATCTCGGTAGTCGTTCCCGTGATGGACAAGACGACGATCATATTATCCGAAGTATGCTTCAACTTAGCAAAAATGGGGTACGTATTATCCACTAATGCATAGCTATTAAACCCAATCGTAGCAAAACGGCGGGCAGCGTATTCACACATGGAACCAGAGGCACCGATGCCATAAAAAATGATGTTGTCGCATTCCAACATTCTTTCTGCGATCCGACGAATCTTTCCTTCAATATCTCGCGGAAAATGTTCAGCATTCAGGACATTCATGCTGCTATAAAAACTAACGGCATCTAATTCAGGGACTTTAAATTGGGTGCGGAACTCCGTAAAGCTTTCGTACCCTAATTTACGGATAAAGCGCATGACCGAAGAAGCTGAAGTGTGGGATTCAAGCGCGATCTCACGGACACGCATGTAAGGAATTTTATCACTTTGGCTGGACATGTAATGATAGATTGCACGATCGGTCTCTGATAACTCATTGAAATCGATTTTTCCAAAAAAAGACATCTTAAACGCTCCTATTTTTTTGTTCTCCTATCAATGTACCATAAGCTGGCAGAAACATCACAACTGTTTGACAAGAAACAATTCCATCGGCTGTTCAAATCCAGGACTTGTCAAAAGTAACCCACCGGCATCTTGGTAACCGAGTTTGCGATAGAAATGCTGTGCCTGCTCGTCGACTTGTGTGGAAGTCAAGCAAAGCGCATGGCCAGCTGCTTTTTGCTGTTGTTCCCAATAAGTAACCAACCGTTTCCCGATTCCCTTGCCTTGATGCGCTTTTGCGATCACTAACATGGTACAAAAAGGAATCGTGTCCCAGAAAAAATTGTAGCGCAGCAACCCTACTGGCTGGTCGTCTGCAACTACAACATAAGCAGTTTTTTCCATTATCTTTTTGGCGAAGACTTCCGTTGGTAAGTGAGTATCCAAAGAAAACCAAAATGCTTGATCTGCAGCTACTGCCGGTCGAATCGTAATCACTGATGTTTCGTCCCTTCCTGCTGTCTTTTTTGTCTTATCTTAGAAAAATGTCTATTTTAGTCACTTTCCGTCTTTTCGTATTCAGAAAGCAATGCTAAAAAGGCGTCGCCATACTTATCCAACTTGTTTTGGCCAACTCCTTTGATCTGTAAAAACTCGATCGGCGTTTTTGGCTGAACTTCCGCCAATTCTCGTAGTGTTTTATCAGAAAAAACCACATATGGCGGCAAATTTTGTTCTTGTGCAAGATTCAATCGTAAGGTGCGCAGTTGATCGAATAGCTCATCATCCACCACTAACTGTTTGACTTTGGTTTGTTTTCGATAAACTTTTGCTTTTCCAAGCAACACATCAATCCCCGCATTGGTCACACTTAACAACGGGTATTGCCCTTCAGACGGCAAAAGATACCCTGATGCTGTTAAATAATCGATCAGCTGATTGACTTCCTTTTGGGACCAATCTTTCATTAATCCATAAGTCGGTAATTTTTCAAAGCCCCACTGTTTGACTTTTTGATCGCCTGAGCCAGTTAGCACTTTCCCCACCAGGGCTTTCCCAAAGCGTTCGCCCATTCGTTTCACACATGACAACACTTTTTGTGTATCCACTGTGATATCCACTTGTTCTCTTTCATCAAGACAATTGCTGCAACGACCGCAATCGGGACCATCTTCTCCGAAATAACGCAAAATATAGCGCTGCAAACACAATTGGGTATGTCCGTATTGGCTCATCTCCCGCAACTTCAAGTATTCGTTTTGGCGATAAAGAATGTCTGATTCGGATTGATCGATAAAGAATTGCTGGATCTGCATGTCTTGCGGCGCATAAAGCAAGATCGCATCACTGGGTTCCCCATCTCGTCCAGCACGCCCTGCTTCTTGATAATAAGACTCCAAATTACCTGGTATCTGGGCATGGATCACGAAGCGGACGTTGCTTTTGTTGATTCCCATTCCGAATGCATTGGTGGCTACCATCACTTGCAGGCGGTCATAGAGAAATTCTTCTTGGAAAAAGGAGCGCTCTTCTTCTGAAAGCCCGCCATGGTAATACCCGACTGACACGTGTTCATGCTTCAACAGGTGATAGATTCGTTCCACTTCTTTGCGGGTGCTGGCGTAAATAATACCTGATTGTCCTTGGTTCATTTTCAAATACGTCGTTATGTAGGTATCTTTTTGATCCTTGACGACTTGAAAAGCCAAATTTTCCCGCGCAAAGCCGGTCTTGACTTGATTTTCAGCTGGAATCGAAAGTAAGTTTTCGATATCTTCGGCAACTTTGGGCGTAGCTGTTGCGGTAAGGGCTACGATCGTGGGCTTTTGTTCCCAATTGTCGATCGTTTCAGCGAGCCGCAGATAGCTCGGGCGAAAATCGTGGCCCCATTGGGAAATACAGTGGGCCTCATCAACGGCTAACAAAGCGATCGGCATCTGCCGCAGCGAATAGCGAAAAGCTTCTGAGTCCAGACGTTCTGGAGAAACGTACAGCAGCTTGATTCGTCCTTGGCGAGCTTCTTGCAAGCGTTGATTGATCTGTGCTCCTGTCAAGGAAGAATTGATGTAAGCAGCGGGGATCCCCATATCAACGAGGCTGTCTACTTGATCTTTCATTAAAGAAATCAAAGGTGAAATGACCAAGGTGACCCCATCCAGCAAGAGCGCTGGCAACTGATAACAAATCGATTTCCCGCCACCAGTAGGCATGATTCCTAAAACATTTTGTTGTGTTAAAATAGATTGAATAATCGTCTCTTGACCTTCACGAAACTGTGAATAGCCAAAATGTTCTTTTAAGACTGTTTGAATAGTTTGCATAATACCCTCTTTTCCATTTCCTTATTATACGCAATTAAGTACGCAAAGAAAACGGCATTAAGAGAACTTTCGCTTTTTATTCGCTTTTCATTGAAATCAACCAAAGGAGTCTTCTACTATGAAAAAAGTTGTGATTATCGGCGGTGGGATCATTGGATTGACCCTCGCCAATTATCTTGATAAAACCAAATTTGACGTGACTGTCGTTGATTCCCTTATCGGGCAAGCAACGTCTGCTAGTGCTGGCATCATCTCCCCTTGGCTCTCCAAACGCCGCAATAAAAAATGGTACCAGCTTGCACAAGACGGTGCCGCGTTTTTCCCACAATTGGCGCGGGATTTTGCTTTAGATGAATCCATCTATGCCCCCTGTGGCACGTTGGTGGTGCGTCCCGAAAACGCGCTTCAGGAGCTAGCAGATCTGGCTGTGAGTCGGCGCAAAGAAGCCCCAGAAATCGGCGAGATCGATTTGCTGACAGGACCACAAACCAAAGAGGCACTGCCATTATTGAAGGAAATGCCCTCATTACGGATCTCAGGGGGTGGTCGTTTAGATGGTCGTGCTTATCTTGCGCACGTAAAAGGAGTTGCCTTACAGCAGCAAGTCACTTTTATCGAAGAAAAAGCCGAGATTTTAAGAAAGGACAGCCATTGGCAAATCAAAGCAAAGGATCAACTCCTTGAGGCGGAGGTTCTTTGTCTGACAGCTGGACCTGGATTGTTAGACTTGTTATCACCTTTGGGGTATCACGTTGATATTCGTCCGCAAAAAGGCCAATTGCTTTCCTTTGCTGCCAACTTGCCGACAGATAATTGGCCAGTCGCCATGCTAGAGGGTGAAGGCGACTTGATCCCCTTCTCAAATGGTCAAATTTTATTAGGCGCTACGCATGAAAATGATGCGGGTTGGGATCTGACGCCTACGGAAGCTGCCAAGCAGCAATTGATGACAGGAATCGGTGCTTTTCTTGAAGTCCCCGAAGCACTCTTTGCCACGCCTGTGACCATGCGCGTTGGCACACGTGCCTATACTTCTGATTTTGCGCCGTTCTTTGGGGAAGTACCTGATGAAACGAATTTGTTCGCCGCCAGTGGACTTGGTTCTTCTGGGTTAACAACCGGGCCTTATATCGGTTATCTCCTAGCCAATCGGATCAATGATGGTCGATCTCAACCAAAAAATTTCTTGAGCTACACAAAACCGATGACAGAATATATCAAGAAGCGTCTTTGACAGAAGACTAAAAAACCACCAGGACCGCTAGGGTCTGGTGGTTGTCATTGATAGTCTTGCAGAGTTACGATACAGTCTTCTAGCTGATCGCTAAACATATTCTCCTGTTTCCCAATAATCGAGTAACATTTCATTGATGATCTCGCGATCCAGTGGTTCTCGGAAATCGTCATCAAAGGCATCTTCAATTGGAACATCGCCAACAGCTTTAATACAAACTGGAACGACGGGATCTGGGTGATCTTCTGTGGTCAACACTTTTTCAATTTTGATCTTATGTGTCCAATCTGCCCCCATATCATAAATGTAGGTCATGGACTTGCAATACTGAAAATCTTGGTCAATACCGGAAGCATCCGTTGGTACGGAATTGCCTAAGCCGATCGATTTCGAACCGGCAATAAACAAGTACAAATGTTGATTCATCCACTCAAAGGCAATCTGGATCAACATATGCAGCTGCTCATAAGTCAGCCCTGCAGGAATGATCAAACGACGCCAAATTGGCGGACGGTATCCTTCTAAATCAATACGGATCTGATAGGCGACTGGTCTATTCGCCGCTTCATCAAAGGCCGTATGTTTCGTTGGAAATGGGACGATTTTTGGCGAGATTGCAGCAATACGCGGGTCATCAACGGGCAATAGTTCATGTTCTTCAGGATCGGTGTCTTGAATCATCGCTAACATCGCTTCTTTCTTTTCAGCTGACCAAAACTGGGGTTTGGACATCCGTGCGAAAAAGATAGGTTGTTTTTCAGCCAATACAAAGGCGATTTCTTGGTATTGTGATTTGGTGATATGCTTTTCTTTATACATGCAGTAATAAAAGTCTTCAATGGCTGTTTTGGCAAACGGAAGAAAATTTAAACTGTACGGTACTTCTTGAGGCAGCATTTCGGTGTACACCGATTCGACAAAGACTTTGTCTTTTAATTTAGTCATGCCACCATCTGTTTCCGCGCAAAAGATCAAGTAAAAAACAGGATCTAAGTAGTGTTCAAGATCGTCGTCACTAACCACACTTGGTCCGCCATACAAATCAACGTGATCCATCATACGGTCAATCACTTTCGCTAATTTCTTCAATGTTTTTTCCAAAAAAATTCTCGCTCCTTCCTATCAAGTTTACTTTGACGAAAAGAGCGAGGATTGTCAATCTTTTTTTTAATGGGAAAGCATTTCCTGTGCAATTTCTAATCCGCTCATCCCAGTTGGGTAATAGGTTGGCCAATGATCCATTTCTTCTAATAAAGCTTCATGACTATCATTGCCGAAGTAGATATGGAAATGATGGGACGCACTTGGTGCGATCATATGGTCGCTGAATTGGATGTATTTGAATGCCGCATCTTCGTCAGTGCTTTCAAACAAGAAACGTACGCCACGATTACCAGCGGAATAGTTCAAAATCTCTTTGCCAGTATACACATAATTTGCTTCTTTCTTCGTACCATCATCGAAGATAAACGTCATTGTATTGTCTGTGATCTTGATCTGAGCAACATCTGTTTGATAACCGGTCGTATAATACTCTTTGTATTCGTCAGCCGTCATTTTCTTGTCCATTTTTGCTTTATAATCAAACACTTGGTCTAATGTGCCGTCTTGTAAAAATGGATACACGGATTGCCATTCTCCTGCCCAATCAGATAAGGGACGATCTTGAACATCTGCATCCTCGAAATAGCCGTTATAAACCGTTTTTTCTTTTTCGGCTTCTGCTATTTCTTTGTCATTTGCTACATCGGTCGTTTTTCTCAAGGCATCACGGTTTTGTTCCATGATCGAAATATAGTCTTCCCCGTTATCCATTTGTTCTTGGGTCAATCCTTCTAATGGATTCAAGACAGCCAGTTCAACACCTGCTTCTGAAGCTAACGTTCGTGCAATGCTGTCTTTGGCATTTTCTTCAAAGTAAATCGTTTGGATACCTGTTTCTTGAACGAACTCTTTTAGTTCTGCGATTCGTGAAGCGGAAGGTTCCTCGCTTGGTGAAAGACCAGAGATTGGTACTTGGGTCAACCCGTATTCCAATGCCAAATAACCAAAAGCTGCGTGCTGGGTCACGAAGTGATTTTGCGCTGGATTGCTAAACGCTTCTTCATAAGACGCATGAAGCTCTTGTAACTTCGCTAAATAATTCGCAGCATTTTCAGCAAAGGCTGTCGCTTTCGCTGGATAAGCCTCACTTAGTTGGTCACGGATCGCCTCTACTTGTTTCATGGCTAAGCTTGGTGCTAACCAAACATGGGGATCCAATTCATGGGAATGACCATCATCGCCATGATCGTGGTCATGATCATGATCCTCGTCTCCTGGAAGTAAGACCATTCCTTCTGTGGCTTTGACCACTGTCACATCGCCATCATTTAACGTAGCTTCAATCGAAGGAACCCACATTTCCATGTTTTCATTGTTGTAGACAAAGACATCCGCATCTTGGATCTTTGCCATGTCCTTTGCAGAAGGTTCGTAGTCGTGGGAATCAGTGCCTGCGGGCATCAATAATTCGACCTGCCCTTCCTCCCCTACGACTTGGCGTGTAAAATCATACATCGGATAAAACGTGGCCATGACCTGAATTTGTTCATTCTCAGAAGAGGCGTTTCCTGACTGCTCCGTAGCGTCAGAACCACCTTGACCACAGGCAGCCAATGCGAGGGCTACTGCTGATAACATCGTTATTTTAAAAAACTTCTTCATTTTCTAACTACACTCCTTTTATTTTTCCTCTTTTTCTTTCCCTTGGTAAAATACTGATAAATCAATTACGATTTATAAAAACAAAACGTAACGTTTACGTTTTACCATCGGTTTTATACTTTACACAACTATTTGCAACCTGTCAACCGCTTTTTCACTTGTTTTTTTATATGTAAAAACCTTCATATGTACCACCACAGATATCAGTGAAGAAATTTCCTTGAAAGACTTGCTCTGCTGATTTTTTTTCAATCGTCGAACATCTCTTTTTATTGTCCTTTGCTGGGTCCTGTGCTACACTCGAGGGGTAATTGAATAGAAGATTATCCACTAGGGGCGCTTTATGCTGAGATAGACGTAAGTCTGGTCCCTTAGAACCTGATTTGGTTAGTACCAACGTAGGGAAGTGGCAGCGCATGATTTTTCGCGTTCCCATTTTTTCTGTCTACGTGTGGATAGAAAAAGGAGGAACGCTTTTTTTGTAGACAGAAAAACCATCGAGAGGAGAAGAGAAAATGACAAATGAACCAATCGCCTGTGCCGTAGGCGGGATCGATATCACTGGGTGCCGAGTAAGTTTGTACCCCATGAAAGACCACTTTGCGCAACAAATCGTCGCGAGCATTGAGCGGACGGATACAACAGCTGTTTGGCAGCAAACCGATCTGTTCAGCACCCTTTTTCGAGGGGAAGCCCCAAGTGTTGTCGATGCGGCAGCTGGGCTATTTATCAACGCTTACGAATCCAAGACACACCTCGTGGGTGAGTTTACTTTTTCTAAGGGCTGTCCTGGCGATTCTGCAGGTGACGCGTTTTTGAATGGAGAACAGGCACAACCCAATAAAGCAAGCAATCTTTTGAATGGTACGTTTGACGTGGATTGTAAATACTCGTTTTATGTATTTGGGGAAAACAATTATATGGAAGAGATCGCCACCATCGTCCAACTGGCAGAAACCTATGGTTTGGCGCCTCGCTCCGCCCATTATGTGACGATGCTGACGGGAACGGCCAACCAACTCTTTGGGTATTTTGAAGCGGCATTAGCGTATGCTCATGACCATCTTCCCCATTATGTGTTAGAAGCAACGGTCTCAGTCAACAGTCCTTCCAAAAAGAAGGCGGTGTCGCATGACTAAATGGGTCTTAAAAGATGTCATTATGGTGGGGATCGCTTCGTTGATTTTTGGCGTGATCTATTTGGGCGCTGTTCATTTTGGGCTGTTGTTAGGTACGCTTTTAACACCCTTTGGTTTGTCTGTTTTAGCGAATGAGTTTATTTTCGGGGTTTGGTTCATGGCAGCGGCTTTTGCTGGCTATGTGCTGCGCAAACCGGGCGCAGCGACGATCACTGAGATGATCGCCGCACTTTTAGAAGTGTTTATGGGGAATTTTTATGGACCGATTATTTTTATCAGCGGGTTTGTACAAGGGATTGGAACAGAAGCTGGCTTTGCATTAGGTGGCTACCGTCGCTATGGCTGGTTCCCTTTGATCACTGGTGCCATTGGCGCCACGATCACGAGTTTTCTTTGGGGGATCATTCGGTCAAATTTCGTTGACTTGCAATGGCAGTTGTTGGTGGTGATTTTTATTATTCGCTTGCTTTCTTCTTTATTCTTTTCCGCCTTTTTGGTCAAGATCGTCTGTGATCATCTGACACGCATGGGCGTTCTCAACAGTTATCCGATTGCTGAAGACCAAACCATTAGCGCCAAACGAGAAGCGGCATGAGCCTGCTCGTGAAAAACGGCTGCTTTTTCGTGGATCAAAAACGGCTTGATCTGACACTGTCTTTAGCCCCCGGAGAAACAAAAGGAATCTATGGTGCTTCAGGAACAGGAAAAAGCACTCTTTTCCACCTCTTAGCGGGGCTTAACGAGAAAGGGTTTGAAGAAGGAACCTATACGATCGATGACCGAACGCTAAACCAGCTTTCCATTCGAGAAAGAAGCACGTCGATCAGCTTACTGTTTCAAAATCCAGATATGCAATTTTGTATGGCCACGCCTCGAGAAGAACTACTGTTTTGTCTTGAAAATCAATGTATTCCCCAAGCCGACATGCCAAAAAAAGTAGCGGAAGCCTTGACGTTTTGCGAGATCAGCCATCTTGCCGATCAGCCCTTTACGACCTTGTCTGGCGGTGAGAAACAGTTAGTAGCATTGGCTTGTTGTCTGATTTTAAAGAGTCGCTACTTACTTTTGGATGAACCATTTGCCAATTTGGACGCTGACACAAGTCAAAAAATCATTCGAAAACTGCGACAGCTCCAAAAGCAACATGCCATTGGCATCTTACTGATCGACCATCAAATCAAAGAAACTGCTGACTGGGTAGCTGAGTGGCTGCTGATTGAAGAAGGATTCAGATCCGTCGATCAAGAAAAGATGCGTGCACTCGATCAGGAGCTGCGCAGGTCACTACCGCCTGTTGAGATTAAGAAACTTTCTGCAAAAGAGCGGCTATCTTTTCAAGATTTTCGCCTGCCGATCCGTAACCAAGCGATTGTTTTTCCAAATCTTACCTTTGATAGTGGGACAATGATTGGGCTCACCGGACGTAGCGGCAGCGGCAAATCTTCGTTTTTAAAAGCGATCTTGCAGCAGCAGGCGTACTCAGGAACCATTCGCCTGTGCGGGGATCCAATCAAGAAGCATCCCTCCCCTTTTCGGTCCATCAGCTGGATCATGCAAAATCCGCAGGACCAGTTTTTGGCTGCTACAGTGGCACAGGAGCTTAGCCAAGGACGTGCAGCGACCGAGAGTGACAAACTGCTGGAAAAATTGCGACTACAAAACAAGAGCACTCAGTCTCCTTTTCTACTCAGCCAAGGCCAGC
The DNA here is from genome assembly GCF_050531515.1 of Enterococcus sp. DIV1279b. Classification (NCBI taxonomy): domain Bacteria; kingdom Bacillati; phylum Bacillota; class Bacilli; order Lactobacillales; family Enterococcaceae; genus Enterococcus; species Enterococcus sp. DIV1279b. Next base: position 2,180,058 of record NZ_CP172891.1, read on the forward strand.
AAAGACGCTTGGCAGTAGCAGCTTTATTGCAGCGACCAGTCAAATTACTGTTGGTGGATGAACCGACCTATGGCCAAGATGTCAAGCAAGCTTGGCAGGTCATGCAGCTGTTAGCCGAAAAAGCCGCAAGCGGCACCTTGGTTTTGATCGTTAGTCACGATGTCTTATTATTGGAAGCATTTTGTTCACAAATCATTGATTTTAATCATTATGAAAAGGAGGACATAGATGCGCACCCTCAACCCGACAGTCAAGTTATTCGCCATTTTAGGACTCGCCTTACTGGTTTCTTTTCAAAATAATTTCAGATTGAATCTGCTACTCTGTGTCCTGTTCTTTGCTGTTTCTGTAAACGAACGCTCTTTGAAAAAAAGCCTTTTGCTTGTTTCTGCATTGACCTTGGCAGCTGTGGGGGTCTTTTTCACCGGACTCCTTTACTACCAGGACAACCAAGGTGGCTCCTCCTCAGCAGCAGCTATGCGCTATGGACTTGACATGGCAAGCCGTATCTATTGCTTTGGTATGTTGGGTAGTTCTTTCAGTGTATCGACCACGATCAATGCGCTGATTTATTCGCTGCAGCAACAGCTGCGACTCCCCGCCGTTTTTGCCTATGGTCTGCTCGCTGCGTTTCAAATTGCGCCCATCATTCCAGCCGAGTATCAGAATATCCGTAATAGCATGCGTTCTAGAGGAATCCGCGTCAATCTATTTTCATTCAAGATGCTGATCCCTTTACTGGTCAAATCGATTCGTTGGTCTGAGCTCTTGGCGACTGCGATGCTTTCAAGAGGATTTGACAGCGAGGCAAAGCGAACCTACGCCAAGTCATTTCGCATCACTTTCGCCGATATGCTCTTTCTATCTTTTTGTCTGATAATCGGCCTCGCTGGAACACTGCTCTTATAAAGGAGAAAAAGAGAAAAAGCCAAAGAAACACTGCCGTTTCTTTGGCTTTTTCCTTCTTATGGCTAAGAGATGATTGATTTTTTTATGGATCCAGATTTGATTTGATAGAGCGTTACAAACAAGGTGGTCACTAAAATATACATTGCGAAAAGGAAATACATGTTTTTAAAAAGCTGGATCGTCGTTTGAGTGAGCCAAGCCCCTACTTTAGGGATATAAAAAATGGGTTGCCCAATCAATTGGCTTTTTTGGATTTCTTTTGGTTCCATCTGGCTTTGGTTATCACCGATCGTATAAAGCACCGATTGGTTTTCTCCCACTGCAACGATTCGCCGTGTGCGCATCTGTCTGCCGTGATCAACATAATAGGTCACTTCATTACCAACGACCAAATTGTCTTCTGAAGCCTTTTTAACAAAAAGTAATGTCCCTTCGGAATATGTAGGTTCCATTGCATCGCTGTTAACAATGGCCATTGTGAAACCAAACGCATGAGGAATCACGACCGCTAAAACAGAAATCAGCATAAACAACAATACAAAAAGTGAGAGCATGATACTTTGTTTTGGCAAAAGTTTCATTTTCTTTTCTCCTTCTAAGGCTCAGTTTCTTTTTCGATTCTATAACATAATTAAATTTTTTTCAAATATTTAAAAACGATTCATTGAATTTTTATGCGTATTTTTTCTGATTATTATTTGACTTTATTTTACTATTTATATTATGCTAAAGGCGATTAAAAAACATAGGAGAAAAAGTATGCTTTTTTTAAATAACAAGTTCTTTTTTAAACGTTGGATTCCCTTTATCCTACTCGTTCTATTTTTGCTAGGAAGCATCGGTTTTTTTCTTATACTCTTCTTATCTCCTACTTCTGATAACCATACCGTGGAGAAGAAGGAAGATTGGATTTTTTATGCGGAAGACAATCCTGATTCTACTTTTATTAGCCGTTATGTGAAATATTTACCTAGCGTAAAAGCCAATGATCGATTTGTCATGCAGCGAAAAATGACCAATGAATACAAATATCCAACGATGCTGCTGATTGGCGATCATCAACACATGACCGTCTATCTGGATGATCAAGAAATTTATACCAATGAAGCTGCCGAACATTCATTGACCTTCAACCATCCTGGCAAAACCTTATCTTTTATCACATTGCCAGAGGATTACGTTGGAAAGACGTTGAAGATCTAAGTGACTAGTCCTTTCGACACCTATTCTGGCTTTCCAGCCGAGGTCTTTTTCGGCCCTGCCAATGCATTGATCGGTTATGTTTTTAGTCTTTCAATTTTGAATATCTATATCCTCCTCTTTACCGGATTTATTTGTATTCTTAACTTATTTTATCTCTTCGTTTCTTTTATCAACCAAAGAAAGCTGAAAGTATCTTCCATCTTATTCAGCGCCTTTGCTTTAAGTGCAGGTTTAGAAGCCGGCTTCGGGGATCTGCTGGGCGGACTGCTTTTTTCTCCCCTCGTGAATTCATTTATGTTAAATTTTCTTTCGATTATTACGCCCATGTTTTTGATTGGGTTTTACTACACAAACATGCACTTCGTACGTAAGTATTATCAGAAATGGTTGTTTGTTCACTACTCCTTCGGAATCTTTGCCATGTTTTTGGCACTTTTTCAAAAACAAAGTTTGCCAGTCGGCATGAACTATCTGTTTTTATTAAATATCACCAGCACCTTTGTGACTTCGTTTGCGGCGATTTATGAGGCGTTAAAAAAGAATCAATTTTATGTCCTTTGTGCACCTTGGATCGTTGTCGCGGCAATCGGTCATGGGTTCTTGTATATCCAGGATATTTTAGTCCTCCCGCAATCTGACATCAATTGGCGCTCGATCATCTTTTTCTTACTGATACTTATTTTTACTTGTTATGGGTTCCTCGAACTCTTTTTTGCCAGTGAAGGCAAAAATAAGCAGATCGACACAGCAGACATCAAAGTGCGATTGTATGAAAATCAGCAGGCGATCGGTCCAGATCAAACGGCACAATGGCAGCAAGTTTTACAAACCATCAAAAAGAGAACCCATACCATTAAAGACATGTTAGAAGACGAACAACTAGCGGCTGCGTACGAAGGTCTTTGCGAGATTGAAGAAGAAATCAAGCAGCAGCTAACGATCCCTGCGGTTGAAAAAGAATCGATCACGACGATGCTGCTTGCTGATTATCAACACACCGCCGCTCAAAAAAGGATTACCCTTACCTGCGATGACCTCACGGAACCACTGGAACGATTGGACGAAAATGATCGTCTGTCCTTGATCGCCCATTGCTTAGAGTACGCCATCCGCTACACCTGTTCGGTCACAGATCCTCAAAATCGCAAGCTTTCGTTGAAAGTGACTGACACAAAAGAACAGCTGCATATCGACTGTCAAATGCCGCTTTTAACAGAGGATGAGGCAGAAAAACTGCAAACTGATGAAGCAAAACGACAGGCGATCCATACCGATGTGCAAATGCTAGAACAAATTTGTCTTGTCTATCAAGGAAGTATGCGTATCGAGGATTCAGATGGTTTTCATTTTTTGCGTTTAACACTTGCCGCTAAAGCGGATCTGCTGTCTTTTGACTGACTGCCTTTTCTCCGATACGTTAAACGGTCTATTTTAAGAAAAAGCGAAAAAACTCTTGCTTTTTTCGCTTTTTCGCTTTAGCATGATAAAGAACAGCAACAAGCATTGGAATAGTAATTTTATGATGGTCTTAGAGAGTCGATGGCAGCTGAAAAATCGACACCCGCTGATAAAATGAACCTACCCAATGGCAATGACCGCAAAACGGTCGGTGGAAAGGCCTTATCCTTTACGAGTTGGATTATCCCGATGGATAATCAACAAAGGTGGTACCGCGAAATCCAAGCATTTCGTCCTTTTTTAGGACGAGATGCTTTTTTATTTTTTTAAGGAGGAAAAACAATGACACAAAAAAATGATTTTACAGAATGGTATATCCAAACGATCCAAAAAGCCGAATTGATGGCTTACTCCCCAGTGAAAGGTTCCATTATTTTCCGTCCTGACGGCTTCGAACTTTGGGAGCATATTCAAGAGGAGTTCAATCGTTTCTTGAAAAAAGAAGGCATTCGCAATGCATACTTCCCAATGCTGATTCCGCAAAATTTCTTTATGAAGGAAGCGGATCATATCGAAGGCTTTGCCCCTGAATTACCTTGGGTCACAGAAGTCGGCAACGAAAAACTGGAAGAACCTTTGGCATTGCGTCCAACCTCAGAAACCATGATCGGCTCTGCCTTTTCTGATTGGATCAACTCCTACCGTGACCTGCCTTATGAAATCAATCAATGGGCAAACGTCTTTCGTTGGGAAAAGAAAACATTGCCTTTCTTGCGTACCTCAGAGTTTTTATGGCAAGAAGGTCATACCGCTCATGAAAATGAAGAAGATGCTCGTCAACGCACCATGAAAGTCTTAGATGAATATGCCCGCCTTTGCGAAGAATTCCTAGCGATCCCTGTTTATCGCGGACAAAAAACCCCATCTGAGCGCTTTGCAGGGGCAGTAGATACTTATTCGATCGAAGCGATGATGAAAGACGGCAAAGCAGTCCAAGCAGGAACCAGCCACTACATGGGTACAAAATTTGCTGAAGCATTTGATATTACGTATTTAACGAAAGAAAACAAGCATACCTATGCCCACACAACCTCTTGGGGTGTCTCTACCCGCTTATTAGGTGCCTTGATCATGACCCATGGCGATGAAAATGGTTTAGTTTTCCCACCAACCATTGCACCAACCCAAGTTGTGTTGTTACCAGTCGGTCCTTGGAAAAAGAATCCAGCCATCTTAGAAAAATTAGAAGAACTGTATGCCAACTTTAAAGCCAAGGGCATTCGTGTTCGTTTGGATGATTCTGATAACTCACCTGGCTATAAGTTCAATGAATGGGAACTAAAAGGCGCTTGCTTGAGAATCGAATGTGGCCCAAGAGATTTAGAAGCTGGTAAAGTCATGGTCAAAGTCCGTGACCTAGCTGACAAGCAAACGGTGGCGCTTGAGGAATTAGAAGCGTTTGTTGACCAAGAATTACAAGCAATGACTCCACGTTTATTAGCAGCTGCGAAGGAACGTAACAAAGATAATGAGTACACCAACATCGATACATTGGATGAACTAAAAGCCCATATCGAAACGTGCAAACAAGAAGACAAAGTGACTGGTTTTGTTTTGATCGGTTGGGACGGCTCGGAAGAAACCGAAGCCAAAATCAAAGAAGAAACTGGCTTTACTACCCGAAACATTCCGTTTGAAGCACCAATGGAAAAAACAGTCGATATTGTCAGCGGCAAACCTGCCAAACACACCGTTTGGATCGCCCGCGCATACTAATAAAAAACGAAGCAGCCAGATGGAAAAGGCTGCTTCGTTTTTTTTTTAATAAATCAATGAAAGAAAATCTTCAGGCGTGATGTTGCCAAAATATTTTTTGACATCAATGTTGGCAATGACTTGTGCCAAATCTTCTTTGGCATAACGAGTACCGATCAGTGCTTGTTCTACATCTGCAATGTCCCCTAGGCCGAAAAAGTCGCCAAAGATTTTGGCATCTGTGATTTTTCCTTCTGCCACATTTAAACGAACTTCGATTGAGCCGATCGGGAATCGATGACGACGTTCGATATCAAAGGCTGGTGATTTGCCGTAATTCCAATCCCAGTTACGATAATACTTATCGGAAATCTCATTGATCTTGACCCAATCCTCTTCTGTTAGTTCATAGGTTTTGACGTCTTCCACGGAATCGACACCAAAAATCTTCAATAAGATTTCTTGACGGAACTCTTCAGTCGTCATGTCTTGCTTCTCTTTTGGCAAGAATGGTTTGATGTTGGTCACTCTTGAACGGATCGATTTGATGCCTTTTGATTCGATTTTGTCTTTACGGACTTTCAAGGCGTTGACTACTTCATTGATGTCACTGTCAAACATGATCGTGCCGTGAGCAAACATCCGGCCATTTGTTGCGTACATCGCATTCCCAGAAAACTTCATGTCATTGATCACAAGGTCGTTGCGGCCTTTTAGTTGCGCCCCTTCAACCCCCATCTCATGTAAAGCTTGGACGATTGGTTTGGTCAGTTTTTCAAAATCTCTGAAAGAATTCCCATCGTCAGGCATAATAAAGCTGAAATTCAAGTTTCCGAAATCATGATAGACTGCACCGCCGCCGCTGAAACGACGAACGACATGGATCCCATGTTCATCCACATATTCCTTATTGATCTCTTCGATCGTATTTTGATTGCGTCCAATGATAATCGATGGTTCATTAATGTAAAAAAGTAAGATGGGTTCATCCACTTTCATTTCTTGAAGAAGAAAAATCTCGATGGCTAAATTGATGCGTGGGTCATTCAGTTCGTTCGGTACAAAAAGCATACTATTCGTTCCTCCTAATTAGATGATTTCAATTATTTTTTGAACAGCCGCCAATTCAACGGGGATCCCATTGGCAGCTAGTGCAGCCTCTTCTCGTAACTGTTCTAAATCACCGTGTTGCGGCAAATGCGTCAACATTAATTTTTTTACCTGCGCCGCATGGGCGATCTCGCCTGCTTCTTTTGACGTAAAATGAGCCTTGTGCCGCTCATTGCCTGCAAAAAGATAGGTATCTGCCAAAAACAGGTCAGCTCCTTGTGCAAACGGAACAAAAGATTCTAAGTAGCCAGAATCGCCTGTAAAAACAAAAACCTTGCCTGTGCTTTTCTCAACAAATCGCATGGCATAGCAAGTGACTGGATGGATCGTTTTCATAAAGGTAATGGTAAACGGGCCCAATTCCAATGACTCCGTTTGGAGGTAATCAATTCCTTGAGTCACTCCAGGCATTGTCAGGCTTTCAAAATGAACAGTGTCCTCCCCATGTCCGTAGATCGGCAAAACCTGGCGTTCTTCGTTTCCTGGATACAATTGCCAATAGTATTGCAATACCCCTAGATCCGCAATATGATCGTGATGGTAATGCGTCAGAATCACTGCATCTAAGTCTAAGGGATCAAGGATTTTTTCTAGTTGGACCAAGGTGGTGCTTCCCGCATCAAGCAGCAAATGAAAGCCTTCCGACTCAACTAAATAGCCAGTAGTCCCTTCACCATTATACGGATAGGCACCTAAACAACCTAAGACAGTTATTTTCACTTGTGTTTCCTCCTCTTTGGCTCAAGCTGGTTTTCTACTTCTTTTATGCTATCACATCTCAGCTGATTTGACTAAAATCCGACCATTTTTTTGCAAAAAAAGATCGAGAAAACGAGAAAAAGACGACGTCTATTGGTAGTACCCTATGAATGAGTTTTTTACTCTATCTGCAGGGAGCCAGACCAATGGGCCGTCGTCTTTTTTGTTTATCTGATCATCGCTCGTTGTTCATTGATCAATTCCTCATAAAATACTGCATTGACTGCATAAGCGTAGGCGTTTGCCCATAGCATCCCGATCATCAGTGCCAAAAAGCCGAGAATAAACCAGCCAATCAATGATAACTGTAGCCAAATGTATTGACCCAGATGTGGACGCAAGAGCGCAAAGGCCACTTTAATTGACTGAAGAACCCCTAATTCCGGTTGATCATAGCGCAGATAGATTGCTAATTGAATCACACCAGTAACGACTTGTGACAAAAAGAAGAACAAAATGATGGAGAGAAAGGTCCCAATCACAAAAGCGACCGAGCCATTAAACATCGCCACATCAATAGAGATTCCCCGATTAAAATTGAATACCAAGTCCAAATATTGATTGAGTCCTGATAAGACAAACTGCGGCAAGAAAATCGCAAAACTCAAAAGATAATTTAAAAGCGCGCTCACTAAATTTAGTAGCAAAAACGGTACATACAGACGTTTATCAAAGACTAGAAAAATATCCGCCACCTTGATTCCTCTGCCACGAACCAGATAGAGTGCCATGATACTCAACGCTACCGAAAACGCAAAGAAAACAAAATTGTCCAAGATCAGATCGATCCAGCTCCCTGCATTGTTTGCACCAAAAGAAGTACCAATACTACTAAAAAGCGAGCTGACCACCGCTTGTACCGCAACCGTCGCTAAAATACTTAAGACGAACGTTCCCCAGAATCCGCGCAAGGAGTTTTTGGCGGTCTCTCGAATCATTGTATTTGATCTCATAGACTCACCTTAGTAACTGCGCAATGCTTTAACGGTCTTATCGTCTAAGCGGCGAACCACTTCCGTTACAAGCTTGACTGTATTGAAGTAGTCATCCTCATGAATGACAGAAGTATGAGAATGCAGGTAACGAACTGGCACGGTAATAGCGATCGAAGGGACCCCATCACGAGTCAAATGCATTTGACCAGCATCGGTTCCTCCACCAGTGATCACGGTATATTGGAAAGGAATTTCCATCTCTTCTGCGACATCGATCACAAAATTCAATAATTTCTTGTGAGGAATCATGGAAGCATCGAAAATCAGGACTTGTGGGCCTTTGCCTAACACAGAATCCGCTTCTTTTGGTGTCATTCCAGGTGTGTCCCCAGCGGTGCCAGTATCTAGTGCGATAGCGATATCGGGATTCACTAAGTGAGTGCTTGTTCGCGCCCCTCTTAGGCCAACTTCTTCCATCACGTCACTGCCAGCAAACAAGCAGTTGGGATGTCCTTCTGCTGCCAAGGTTTCTAATACCCGCAGTGATACTGCCGTACCAATGCGATTGTCCCATGCTTTGGCTAATAAAAATTTGCTGTCGTTCATCCGTTTGTATTGGATATAAGGGGTGATCATATCTCCCGGACGGATCCCCCAGCCTTTGGCTTCTTCTTCACTTGAAGCGCCGATATCAATGAACATATCTTTGATATCATACGGTTTATTTCGAGTCTCTGGACTCAAGACATGGGGTGGTTTTGAACCGACGACACCGTGGATCAATTTGCCTTCATTGGTTTTGATCTCGACTTGCTGTGCCAGCATCACTTGCCCCCACCAACCACCAAGGGTCTGGAATTCAATAAAGCCTTTTTCTGTGATTTTAGTTACCATAAAGCCGACTTCATCCATATGTCCCGATATAAAAATTTTCGGTCCACCGCCATCACCAACATGTTTGGCAATGACACTTCCTAAACCATCAAAAAAGATATCTTCAGCAAAGTCTTTGGCATATTCTTTAAAGACTTCACGCACTTCCTCCTCATTCCCAGGAACCCCACGTGCAGTCGTTAGGTCTATTAAAAGCTGTTCTTCTTTTTTCTCCATCTTGCTTCCTCCTTTGTCTCATTGATTATGATTATACCATTCTCTTAATCTGGTGCCAGAGGGAAATACAAAAAGATTGGTTAAATGAAAAAACGATCCTCGTTTTGTAGTGATCCTCAAGGTTAGATTTTTTGGTCTAACTTGCAAGGTTCGCTTCAATTCTAAGGATCGTTTTATCAAGAATTCAATCAAGTTTCAATTATTCGCAGACACAGCTTGACGGTAATCAAATAGGCAAATAGATAGACGACTGCTGCAACTGCCGCAAACAAATGAGCCACCCAATACCCAGGACTGTCGATGATTTGGGTGAAGGTATTAATGGCAAAGACGGCGTGCAAGATCGCCAGTAACGTACCTGGCATAAAAATCCAGATGTTTTGCCAGTAAACGAGTTTACGTACTTCTTTTCGGGTGTAACCTAGTTTGGTCAATAATCGGTAATTGTGTTTCTCCCGCTCGGTATTTGAAAATTGCCGAACGATCAAACTGCTGGATGTCGTGATCAAAACGATCACACCTACAAATAATGACACAAACAAAACGATTCCTGCTTGCCGCCGCACGCCGCGCATCGTTGTAAAACGATTCGCTAAGGTCAGTCGATATGCGGTCATCTGGTTATTCTCACTGGTGGAATCTCGGGCAGTCTCTGGATAAAAACGCACGCTTTTTTGGTCATCGCTAAACTCATAGGTCAAAGGATGCGTCCACTCGATCGGCAGCTCTTCATCTAGCAGCTGAGTCAAGCTCTCCGTTTGCACCTTGTCTGTTTGTAAATAAGCAACGCTATAGGTGAAGCCCTCAACTTGCTGGTACGCATCATCTTGGATGACAAGGACATTCGGCAAGGAATAGCGCAAGGCAGAATCCCCAAAATAATCCTGTTCTGCTTGAATGAGTTTGAACGTATGTTGATTGCCGATTTTGACCTCATCGCGATAGGTGATAAACGAACGAGTCACATCGTATTGACTGTCAAAAAGCACCGCTTGTTTATCAGTACTCAGTTGAATCTCCGGGGCATCGGGAACCAGTTTTCGCAGACGCTGATAATCAGAAAAAGCGACCAGATTCACCATGATATTTTCAATATTTTCGTCTTGCAACTCTCCAAGGTAACGGGTTTGAACCGTCATATTGGTCATTTTATAGGGAATCGATTGTTCGGCAATAATCGGTGTATCGGCTTTTTCTAAAAGGTCCCGCAAGGTATCTGCCTGCTCTTCTGACACTTGAAAGGACGTTGGATAAATGCGGTTCGTTGCTTGATAGTTTAATGAGATGACCCCCATCGTTCCCCCGATCAGGGAGATTGCGATCGCTGTGATGATCGTCAAAAGCGCATAGCTTTTCCACGTTCTTTGCAAGTAAGCCCGCACGTTATTGTAAGCAATCAGTTTCGCCCCTTTGATAAGACGTTTTTTCGGCTTACTCAAAAAATATAACAATGCCGGCAACGAGCAATCAAAAAAAAGATAGGTTGCCGTCACACAACAAAACAGAATCAATAAAGGAATCCATAAAATTGCTGAAAAATCTTGTGTGTACGTGATATAGTTGGTCCAAGTTTCCCGCAGGGTCAAAGACAAATAGTAGCCTACCCCCAGTAGAATCAGACCTAGAACCCCCATTAATGAACGAAACGGGGTCATTTTCATTTTCTTGATCGGTAAGCGGTATTCAGTCTTGATCAGCTCACTCATTGGGGTACGCCAAACAAAAAGGATCACTTGAATACTCAAAATAATCATCGCCGCGATAAAGACAAAAACCGTTGAAAAAATCGATTGGGGCGAATTAAAGAAATGACTCGTTAAATTCAAGCCCATCGCTCGAATCAAAATCATAGAAAAAAATTTCGAAAAAATAATCCCCATAAAGATGCCGGTCACTAAAGAGAAAAAGTTCAATAGAAACGTTTCCCGCAGCAACAGCCAAGCCAGACGACCTTGCCGCAGCCCCAAAAGCTGGTAAACACTGATTTCTTTTTGTCGCTGACTAAGAAAAAAATGATTGGCACTCAGCATAAAAAACAAAACGACAAAGGCAACCACACTGCTGCCGAATCCTAAAACCCCTTCAATGCGGATATCTTGCTGGACCCGTTGATTCAGCAGACGATCATTCATCAAGGCGTTAAAGGAATAAAAAATCATCACGGCGGTCATCATACAAATAAAATACACCATATAGTTGCGAAACTGCCGCAAAAAACTCCGCCAGCCGATTTTAAACAACATGGCGCGGACCGCCTCCAATCGTTGCCTGCATATCGATGATTTTTTCGAAAAATTCCTGACGCCCGCCTTTTTTGACGACTTCTGCAAAGAAGACACCGTCTCGGATGAATAAAATTCGGTTGCAGTAGCTGGCGGTGAAAGGATCATGGGTGACCATCAAGATCGTCGTTTTCTCTTGTTGATTGATTTGCGCTAAATACCGTAACAATTCTGTCGCCGCTTTTGAATCAAGGGCGCCAGTGGGTTCATCAGCAAAAAGGACCACCGGACGACTAATGATTGCTCGAGCAGCAGCGACCCGCTGTTTTTGCCCTACAGACAATTCTTCTGGGTAGCGATCTAACAAGTGCTCGATTCCTAACAAATTGGCCGTTTGTTCAATGCGCTCTTGGGTTTCACTCACGGGCAAACGATCAATGGCAAGGGGAAGCAAGATATTGTCTCTGGCAGTCAACGTCTCTAAAAGATTAAAGTCTTGAAAGATGAAACCGATCTGCTGACGACGAAAATCACTGAGGGCTTTTTCCGACATTCGGGTAATGTCTTTGCCATCGATATAGATCGAGCCTAAGCTAGGTCGCATAATTGAAGACAACAGATTCATCAAGGTCGTTTTCCCAGCACCGCTGGGCCCCATGACCCCGACAAATTCTCCTTGATCCACTGCAAAAGAAAGGTTATCTAATACTTTGGTTTGATTGAAACGAGTGCCGTAACTTTTGGTCAGATGCTTCACATCAATCATATTTTTCACATAGAACCCTCCTTTAATAAAATTCTCTCCCTATGGTAGCATACTTTTTCATTGAATACTTCTGCTTCAAAACAGAGAAAAAATAAATTTAAAAAAGTTTTTTATTCATTATGTGAAACATGGAACAACCAAATCCTTAATCTTATCAGTTTTCCCAGAAAACACCCCAATGAATATACACCATATATTGTGTATATCCAATTTACCACCCCTTATCCACCACTATATATAGTTGCTCATTTCTACAATTTGTTTTATTATATTGAGGAAGATAAGGAGTGGTAGAAATGATGAACATTAAGAGAAATCCTGAGCAAGGGTTGGAAAGACAGTCCGCTTTGCGTCAGTTAAAAATCGTTAAACGTGATGGACGGCTTGTCGATTTTGATGATCAAAAAATTTACGATGCGTTAGTGAAAGCCCTAAGAAAAATCAACGGCGAGCTTTCTCCCATCGACCACGAAAAAATCACCGAGATCGTTGACAGTGTCGATCACGAGATCGCGGAACGTTTTCGTACGAATGTAAAAATCTATGAGATCCAAAATATCGTCGAGCATATCTTATTAGCAAAAAACGAGTATGCCTTGGCTGAAGAATATATCAACTATCGGACCCATCGTGATTTCGAGCGCAGCAAAGCCACAGACATCAACTTTACGATCAACAAATTGATGAATAAAGATCAATCGGTCGTCAATGAAAATGCCAATAAAGATAGCAATGTGTTCAATACACAACGTGATTTGACCGCTGGGATCGTAGGAAAATCGATCGGTTTGAAAATGCTCCCTCCTCACGTGGCAAATGCTCACCAAAAAGGCGACATTCATTACCATGACTTGGATTATCATCCTTACACCCCAATGACCAACTGCTGCTTGATCGATTTTAAAGGCATGCTGAATAATGGGTTTAAAATTGGGAACGCCGAAGTGGAATCGCCAAAATCGATCCAAACGGCCACCGCTCAAATCTCACAAATCATTGCAAACGTAGCATCGAGTCAATATGGCGGCTGTTCTGCTGATCGAACAGATGAATTATTGGCTCCTTTTGCTGAGTTGAATTATCAAAAGCATCTAAAAGATGCCGAAGAATGGATCGAGTCGCCTGAACGTCGGGAAGCTTATGCGAAGAGCAAAACGCGCAAAGATATCTACGATGCAATGCAAAGTCTAGAATACGAAATCAATACGTTATTCACCTCAAACGGACAAACGCCGTTTACTTCCCTTGGGTTTGGTTTAGGAACCAACTGGTTCGAACGGGAGATCCAACGAGCGATTCTCCAAATTCGCATCAACGGGTTAGGAAGTGAAAAGCGTACCGCTATTTTTCCAAAATTGATCTTTAGTATTCGCCGTGGCGTCAACTTGGCCCCTACCGATCCGAACTATGATATTAAAGAACTGGCTTTAGAGTGTGCCACCAAACGGATGTATCCTGATATTTTGAATTATGATAAATTGGTTGAATTGACCGGCAGCTTTAAAGTGCCGATGGGCTGTCGTTCTTTCTTGCAAGGCTGGAAAAACGAACGTGGCGAAGAAGTCAATGTTGGTCGGATGAATCTAGGCGTCGTAACATTGAATATTCCTCGGATCGCCTTAGAAGCAAATGGTGATCAAGAAAAATTCTGGACGCTGCTGGAAGATCGTCTGCAAATCGTCAAGGATGCTCTTGTCTATCGGGTGGAGCGCTGTAAAGAAGCCAGCCCTGCGAATGCGCCGATCCTTTATATGTATGGGGCTTTCGGTGAACGTTTGGATCGCAAAGACAATGTGAATGAACTATTCAAAAACAAACGTGCTACTGTTTCTCTTGGATATATCGGTTTGTATGAAGCTGCTTCGGCTTTTTATGGTGGAACATGGGAACAAGATCCAGAAGCAAAAGCCTTTACCCTAGCGATCGTGAAAGAATTGAAAGCTCATGCAGATGCTTGGGGCGATGAATACGGCTATCATTTCAGCGTGTATTCGACGCCTAGTGAAAGCCTGACTGATCGTTTCTGCCGCTTGGATACCGAAAAATTCGGTGAAGTTGAAAACATTACCGACAAAGAATACTACACCAACAGCTTCCACTATGATGTGCGGAAAAATCCGACACCATTTGAAAAACTTGATTTTGAAAAAGAATATCCAAAATACTGTTCTGGCGGGTTTATTCATTACTGTGAATACCCAGTCTTGCAGCAAAATCCAAAAGCGTTAGAAGCGGTTTGGGATTACGCTTATGATCGGGTCGCCTATCTTGGAACAAATACCCCTATCGATCACTGTTATGAGTGTGGGTATGAAGGAGATTTCAATCCAACTGAACGGGGCTTCGAATGCCCGCAATGCGGCAATCATGACCCAAAAAGTTGTGACGTCGTCAAAAGAACCTGTGGGTATCTTGGAAATCCTCAAGCTCGTCCAATGGTCAATGGACGGCACAAAGAAATTTCTGCCCGGGTCAAACATTTGCAAGAATAAACGAAAAAGGAGTGCTAGAATTCTTCTACACTCCTTTTCTTGAAGACCAATCCCTGTAATTCATGATAGAAAGAAGTTTTCTTATGAGAAATCCGAAACCTAAAGAATGGCAAGCCAAAGAATATAGCCAAAATTATATTGCTGATTACAAAGCCTTCAACTTTGTTGATGGTGAAGGCATTCGAAATAGTTTATACGTGAGCGGCTGTCTCTTTGCTTGTGAAGGCTGTTTCAACAAAGCGGTCCAAAACTTTCGCTATGGTACACCTTTTACGCAAGAACTAGAGGATCGAATCATCGAAGATCTGCGGCATGATTATGTCCAAGGGCTGACCCTCCTGGGCGGCGAACCTTTCTTGAACACAACAGTCTGTCTGAAAGTCGTTGATCGGGTTCGTGCTGAATTTGGGCACAGCAAAGATATTTGGAGCTGGTCAGGCTACACCTATGAAGAATTGCTTTTGGAAACACCCGATAAATTGGAACTTTTATCAAAAATCGATATTTTAGTCGACGGTCGTTTTGAACTGAGCAAACGAAATTTAAACTTGCAGTTTCGCGGCAGCAGCAATCAACGAATCATTGATCTTGCTGCATCTCGGGAACAAGGAAAAGCGGTTATCTGGGCAAAGTGCAAAGATGCTGAAGCAAGCTACGAACAAATCAAAAAACAAATTTAAAAACTAAAAACACCGTGCATCTTGAGGTGACCCCAAAAGTTAGACCAAAAAATCGAACTTTTGACGGTCACCTCCTCTTCCTTCAAAGATGATGCACGGTGTTTTTTTATGTTATCTCAACTCAGTGACCAAGCTTTTTACAGGTACTTACTTGCTTCACGAATCGTCAAAGGCGCCAGACTTGTTTGATAGCGAAGAAGAAAGTCTTGGACCCACTGAGGATTCGTCTTGGCATAATCTCGTAAGCTCCAACCAATGGCTTTGTTGATAAAGAATTCAGAACTCCCCAAATTATTGACGAGGACCTCTTCAAGCAGTGGTTGATCCATCTGTTCTTTTTGCAGCAGTTGATGGAGTATTGCCACTCGCCGCAGCCAAAGATTTTCCTCAAGACTCCAGCGAAGCATTTCAGCTTTTAACGCTGGCAGTCGGCGAACTAGTTTTCTGACAACCTCACTTAGGGCGTCCACGCTATCCCACCAAGCTTTTGTTATGACTAGCTGTTCAATTTTTGCCAGATCGATGGCCGCTAGAAACGGCTCCATCACCACTAAATAATCAATCGCAAGGTATTGGTGTTCCCGATAGCTGCTTTGCCAACAATGATCGATAAAGTCCCAATCAACCGTTTTCGTTTGTTTTGCAGCTTTGAAGGTCGCTTTCTCCTGCTGGCGGCGCAACGGCGTAGGAATGCCTAAAAAATCAAACTGATGCCGCATGTAGGCGGCCATTTTTTCACTTCGCTCCTGATTAGCTAATCCTGTCATCGTGTCATATACTTGATAGAGTGTCATTTTGCTCCTCCTCTTCAGCCTACTGCTCGTCAGATAGTTGCCATAAGGGCAGTACGATATTTTCATAGGTCAGTGGATCAAGATTTGTGACGGTGATCCCCAAAAGACGGATGCCTTTTTCCAGACCTAAAATTTCTTCCCAAATCAGACTTGCTTCGGAAAATAGCTGTTCTTTTTTATGAACATAGGTTGGCAAGGTCACTCGCTTGGTGATCGTAGAGTAATCACTGTAACGAACTTTCAACACGACCGTCTTGCCATGTTTTTGTGTGCGCTTCAGGGATCTTTCGACTTCTTCTGCGATAGCCCGTAACTGGCTCAATACTTGTTCTTCACTGGTTAATGGATTGCCGTATGTATGCTCTTTTCCAACTGATTTCCGTTCTCTGGTCACACTAACTGGGGAATCATGGATCCCTCTAACTTTCCGATACAAGGAATACCCCATTTTGCCAAATTCACGAATCAGCGCCATCTCACTCCAGCCATACAGATCAGCTCCTGTAAAAATACCTAACTCATGCATCCGCGGAACAGTTTTCTTCCCGATCCCGTGAAATTTATCAATGGGTAATTGTTGCAAAAAGGCCACTGCCTCATCTGGCATCACCACCGTCAATCCTCGTGGTTTATGATAATCCGAAGACAGTTTTGCCAAGAATTTGTTGTAACTGACTCCTGCCGAACAGGTCAGATGAGTCTCTTGCCAGATGTCTCGTTGAATCAAACGAGCGATCTTAATTGCTGAAGGACAATTGATCTTGTTGACTGTGACATCTAGATACGCTTCATCAATAGAAACTGGTTCGATGATGTCGGTGTACCGATGAAAAATTTCTCTGACTTGCTGGGACACTTCACGATACTTTTGATGATTTCCCGGTTTAAAAATCGCTTGAGGACAAAGCTCATAGGCTTTTTGCGCACTCATTGCCGAGTGGATGCCATATTGTCGTGCCAGATAATTGGCGGTCGTGACCACTCCTCGTCCGCCAGTATCACTTGGGTGACGGGCAATGACGAGGGGATGCTTGGCAAGCTCTGGATCATCCCGTTCTTCCACCGAAGCAAAAAAAGCATCCATATCAATATGAATAATTTTGCGGCTCGTATCATTTTTTAAGGGAAATTGTAGTTCCGACATCGTTGTTCACCTCACTTCTTATTATAAACGAACAGAGGTTCCCTATCAAGCAAGGAATCGAGGGAAGCACGCAAAAAGGACCAATCTTCATTGGTCCTTCCTTCTACATTCACTGCTTTTGCGGCCCTCTTCATGGTCCAAGAAGTTCTACTATAAGGCAGCTTCCCCTCGTTCATTGGTGCGAATCCGAATCGCTTCTTCCAACGGGTAGACGAATATTTTGCCGTCACCGACTTCATCTGTCCGACAGATCGATACAATCAGATCAATCACCGCATCGACTTTTTCATCTGCTAAAACAAAACGGACATTTACTTTTGGTAAAAGAGTTGTGATCACTTCTTGGCCACGAATAAACTCTTTGAGGCCTTTTTGATTGCCACAGCCCAGCACTTGACTGACTGTCATGCCGCTGATCAAATCAGACTGATCCAAAGCGGCCTTTAGTTCTTCTAATTTTTCTTGGCGAATAATCGCTTCAACTTTTTTCATGACTGCTCCTCCACTCTTAAGAGTCTAACCCCATAAAGGTAGGATAGGCCGTTTCGTCATGTTCGATCCGATCCATCCCCACTGCTTCTTCTTGTTGCGATACGCGAATCGGCATTACCCATTTGATCAAAGTGATAATGACAAAGGATAAGATACCTGCAAATAGAATCGTAAATACGATACTTTCGGCTTGTGCGAGAAAAAGATCAACGCCGCCATAGAGCAATCCTGACCGTCCACCCACTGTTGGATCCGCAAAGATCCCCGTCATCAAACCACCGAAGATCCCGCCTACCCCGTGGCAGCCAAAGGCATCCAGCGCATCATCTAATCCTAGACGATGTTTGATGACAGAAATAAAGAAGTAGCAAAACGGACTGACTAAAGCGCCAATGATAAAGGAAGACCAAAGCGAGACAAATCCCGCACCTGGTGTGATGGCAACTAAGCCCACGACGGCTCCAGTACACGCACCAACGATCGTCGGTTTGCCCAACACGATTTTTTCGATCAGCATCCAAGAAAGCATCGCACTGGCTGCAGCCGTATTCGTGGTCATTAGGGCGTGGATCGCTAGACCATCAGCTGCTAACGCAGAGCCAGCATTAAAGCCAAACCAGCCAAACCATAAAAGGCCAGCACCTAGTACAACAAAGGGAATATTATGAGGACGATATTCGGTTTGATGAAATTCTCGCCGCTTACCGACAACGATCGCTAAGACTAACCCACTGATACCCGAACTGATATGAACGACATTGCCTCCTGCAAAATCGATCGAGCCGATCGCATCTAAAAAACCGCCGCCCCATACCATATGTGCCATTGGAAAATACACGAGAACTAGCCAGAAGCCGATAAATAGGAAAATAGCTGAGAAACGCATTCTGCCCACGACAGATCCAGTAATGATCGCCGTTGTAATCAAGGCAAACATCATTTGAAAGGCCGCAAATAACCCTTCAGGAATCCCTTCTCCTTCTGTCATCGAGACATGATTGAAAAAGACTTTATCTAAATTCCCAATAAATGAGCCTGTGCCGCTAAAAGATAAGGTATACCCTAAAGCGACCCATAGCACAGACGCCAAGCCCATCGTACAAATCACCATCATCATGGTATTGAGGATGTTTTTGCGACGTTCCAATCCTCCGTAAAAAAATGCCAATGCTGGAGTCATAAGAAAAACCATGCCGCTACAAATTAAAATAAATGCAATATTCCCTGTGTTCATTTTTGACGCCTCCTTTTCTTTATGTTAGTTATCCTAACATCATATTTTCAAATAATCTAGATTTTTCTGAGAAAACCGTGAATTTTCTGAAAATAGCTAACTATTGATGTCAGATAACTTAACACAAATCCGAAAAAAGACAAAAAAATACCGAGAGAATTCTCGGTATGATTACGTTTCTAATTGATGGTAGGCTTGATAAACAAGCTGTTTCTTCACTTGATTGCGTTTAGCCACTTCTTTGATGGCTTCTTTCGAAGACAAGTCTGCCTCTTCCATCAAGGCTGCCACCTGTTCAGCATAGCTTCCTTCATAAACGACTTCAGGGATTTCAGAAGCGCCTTCCACTAATAGACAGCATTCCCCTTTGATTGGTTGTTGGTCGAGGTATTCAATCAATTCTGAAAAGGTCCCTCGCAAATATTCTTCGTGGATTTTTGTCAATTCACGGCAGATAACTGCTTGACGTTCTCCCAATACCTCTTTCATCGTTTCGATCGTCGATGCGATTCGATACGGTGACTCATAAAAAATCATCGTAGCTTTTTGGCTTGCCAATTCACTTAACGCTTGCTTTTGTTCTTTTTTCTTACGAGGTAAAAAGCCATAAAAAAGATTCGGCTGCGGTGATAAGCCAGAAGCGATCAGCGCGGTCAAACCAGCCGTAGGTCCTGGGAGCGCAATCACTGCGATTCCTTCGACCAAGCACGCCTTGACTAATTCATGACCTGGATCACTAATGGAGGGCATACCAGCATCACTGCATTGGGCAATAGTCTTGCCCATTTGCAGCTGTTCTATCAGCTGTGGCACCCGTTCTTTATAATTGTGTTCATGTAAGCTTTTTTGCGGTGTCGCAATCTCAAAATGATTCAACAATTTCTGGGTATTTCGAGTATCTTCACTTGCGATCAAGTCCGCTTCTTTTAAAATTTTGACACATCGGAACGTCATATCTTCCAAGTTACCGATCGGTGTTGGAACAAGATACAGTTTTCCAGTGTCTTGTTTATAACTTTGCTGCTTTTGCATGTACTGCTCCTTTCGAAAAAAAGACCAGCAGAAACTGATCTTTTTTCTAACGAACCGCTTCGTCTGTCAGCTATTTGCCGCTTTCACGATAGATCACTTCTAGACAAAACGCACAAGGTTCGTCATGATCTCTGCGAGAACCGTATAAGTCATAACAAACATGAAATCCTTCTTCGTAAATCTTTTCTAAATTCATCCGTGATTTAGAAAGCTCTTGTTTGACCGATTCAGCGGGTGCATCTGCCACTTGGTTCAACTCACGAATGTGTTCACGTAAGCGTTGATTTTCCAATTCTAATGTCGTATTTTTTTCGACGATTTCTTGCAAAGACTGCTTCATTTCCGCTAGATTATTCAAGGAATTTTGCAACTCCACTTCTAACTGATTCAATCCGTCATATATTGATCGTTTGTCCATGCTCATTATGGTCACCTACTTATTTTGTCACTAGTTCTTCATAATCATACTCGATTGGTGTTTGCCGATCATGCAAACGGACTTTGATCACTCGGCTCAACAGATCCAGCCCGACCACACGTCCTTTGCCATCTGGCGTTTCAACTTCCTTGCCGCGATCCGGCAATTCTTTTTTTGCACGCTCATACTCTTCACTTTCGTACTTAAGACAACACATCAAACGACCACATAACCCTGAAATTTTTGCAGGATTCAAGGAGAGTCCTTGATCCTTAGCCATCTTGATGGACACTGGGATAAAATCGCCTAAAAACGTCGCACAGCATAGTTTGCGACCGCAGGGTCCAACTCCGCCTAGCGCCTTTGCTTCATCCCTGACACCAATTTGGCGCAGTTCGATCCGTGTATGAAATTCACTTGCCAAGTCTTTGACCAACTCACGAAAATCAACGCGGCTTTCTGCCGTGAACGAAAAAATCAGTTTTGTGCGCTCAAAGGTATATGCCACCCGAATCAGCTTCATTGGCAGCTGGTGTGCTCGGATTTTTTCTTTCCCGATTTTCAACGCTTCATCTGCTGCTTTTTGATTGGCGGCAGCTTGCTCCAAATCTTTTTTCGTCGCTCGACGCAGGATCGGTTTGACTGCTTGAGGCAAATCGCTCTCATTCATTTTTCTGCTTTTTGTAACCACCGTGGCAAGACATTTGGCATCTTGTGATTCCACGATGACTTGTTCATTTATGGTATAGGTCTGTTTTTTTGGTGTGTAAAAATAAATCTGGCCCACGTCATGATAACGCACTCCGACAACTTCGATCATCTCTGGTCTCCTTTTCCGGCTGCTGCGTTTTATCCATAGATGATTTTCACGGAAAATTGTTCTGCCACTCCTTGGAAAGACACATTGGCTTGCAATTTTTTTTGTGCTTGCAATGCGGCTTCAATGGCACGATTGATCTCTTTTCCCCATAAACCTTGTGCCAACAATCGATCTCGTTCCTCTTGAAAGTAAAATAACAAGAGCAAAAAGATTTCTGATTGCTGATTTTTTTCTTTTGCTAGACCCAATAATTTTTTCTGAACAAAAATAAATGCTTGCGGGTCTTTCTTCAAAAGGTAATTCACCCAACGCTTAACAGCATCCTTAGTTTCATTAAACCATTCATTCTGCGAGATTTCAACTGCTTTATGATAACTATTAGTCAAGTGGCTCAGAAGTCGACTCGTCTCTTTGGAAAGTCCTTCTTCTTGGAGCTTCTCCTGTAGTTTTTCTTTTGACAGCTGCGAAAAATGAATGATCTGACAGCGAGACTGAATCGTCGGCAAAATACGTCCTAAACTCTCAGTTTCTAAAATCGCCAAAAAGTTTCCCACCGGTTCTTCCAAAAACTTTAATAGGCTGTTGGCAGCGCTGTTGTTCATTTTGTCAGCTTGAGACAAAATAAAGATTTTCAGACGACTTTCAAAGCCGCTTTTTGAGAACTCCTCTTGCAGCTGCCGAATCTGGTCGACTTTGATCATCTGCCCATCCGGCTCGATTTGGATGACGTCAGGATGCTCTCCTTGGGCGATCCGCAGACAATTGCTGCAAGTGCCGCACGGGGCTTCTTCTTGCACATTGGTACAAAAAAGGCGTTTTGCGAGCCACAGACTTAATTCGTGCTTGCCAGTCCCCTTGTCCCCTTCAAAAAGATAAGCATGAGCAATGCGCCCATGCTTGATACTTTTTTTTAGTTGGGCAAAAACAAGAGGCTGATATTCTTGTAGAAATAACTCCTCCATGAAAAGCTCCTTTTTTAATATTGATGGAATCCGTCAACCGGTAGCACGAACACAGTTGCTCCGCCGACTTCGACTTCGACTGGATAAGGAACTTGACCGTCTAAGGAAATGTCTAAAGACATCGGTGTCGAGACATATTGTTTTCTTGATTGACAGGTTTTTTTGATCAATTCTAATGCATCTTGTACCCGATCGTCTTCAATACCAATGATAAACGTACTGTTGCCAGCCTTTAAAAACCCACCCGTTGAGGACAATTTTGTAGCACGGATATTGGCATCAATAAACTCATTTGCCAAACGATTACTGTCTTTGTCTTGTACGATTGCCATAATTAATTTCATGGGACCATCTCCTTTGTGTTATCCAACCTACTCTAGATTGACTTGAAGTAAGCAGGATACGATTCAACGATTGCTGAATAGCTGGATTCAACAACTTCTTGTAACCCCATTCTAGCATCAATCTTATGAATGCGTACAGGATTTTCTTCCGCCAGCTTAAGATACGCATGACGAACCCGTTGATGAAACTCCAATCCTTCCGAATCTAAGCGGTCATATTGATGTGCGCGGTTTTCTTGGATGCGACGCAAGCCAGTATCAGAGTCAACATCTAGATACAAGGTAAAATCAGGCGTCGTTCCTTCCGTCGCAAACTCGTTGATCCGTGCGATCTCAGGAATCCCGATGCGGCGTCCAGCTCCTTGATAGGCAAGCGAACTGTCAACAAAGCGGTCACAGATCACGATGTGTCCAGCATTTAATGCCGGCAGGACAACCTCAATCAAGTGTTGGCGGCGGGCCGCTGCATAAAGTAAGGCTTCCGTCCGCTCATCCATTTCTTCATTTCGCGGATCTAAAATAATTTTACGAATCTTTTCAGCGATTTTAACTCCGCCAGGTTCTCTTGTTTTCACGATTTTTCTTGTTGCTTCAAGCTGTAACCGAGGATACAACTCTTCGATCACACTGGTTTTTCCAGCACCATCCGGTCCTTCGATGGTTATAAACAATCCATTCACCCTAATTGCCTCCAATATCTTTATAATTCTCGGCGACCTTCTACTGCTTTTAGCAAGGTCACTTCATCCGCGTATTCAATATCGCTGCCCACAGATAAGCCATGAGCCAAACGCGTGACTTTAATACCAGCAGGCTTGATCAAACGTGACATATACATCGCCGTTGCTTCACCTTCCGTGGTCGCATTGGTCGCAATAATCACTTCTTTGACCTGATCATCATGCAGCCGCTGTATCAGCGATGCAATGTTGATATCTTCTGGACCTGTCCCTTCCATCGGGGATAACACGCCATGCAGCACATGATAAAGTCCATGATACTCCCGGACTTTTTCTAGTGCCATGACATCTTTAGGCTCTTCAACCACTAAAATCGTTTCTTTGTCTCTTGTTGGATCACTACAGATCTCACAAGGATCTTCTTCAGTTATATTTCCGCAAATACTGCAAAAGTGCAAATCTCGTTTGACACTAAGCAACGATTTGGCAAACTCATTGACGACTTCTTCTTTCATATCGATCGTATAAAATGCCAAACGTGTCGCGGTTTTTTGTCCGATTCCCGGCAGTTTCATGTAACTGTCGATCAATCGGGCGATCGGTTCAGGATATTGCACCGTCATTTCTCCTTTTATAGACCCGGAATGTTTCTTGTGTATTTGCCCATCGTTTGTTCCGATTCTTTTTCAATTTTCTTCAATCCGTCATTGACAGCTAAAATGATCATATCTTGCAGCATTTCCACATCGTCAGCATCAACGATCGCTTCATTGATAGTAATGTCTTGTAACGTCTTATCGCCAGTAAAGGTCGCTTTGACATAGCCATTTGTCGATTCGCCGATAAATTGTTTGCTGTTCAGCGCTTCTTGTTCTTTCATCATTTCTTTTTGCATTTTTTGCATTTGTTTCATCATGCCTTGCATATTTCCCATGCCTCGCATCATTATCAATCACTCCATTTTCATTAATTTTCTTCAATGCTGGTTAATTCACCAAATAACTCTTGCGCTTTTGTTACTAAGTCGTCATTTTCAGGTTCGACAGGAGCGGCTTCGGTCTCTTCTTGGTCTACTTCAATTTCCGAATCTGCCGTTGCTTGACCGCCGGCCAAAAACTCTTGCCGTAGTGCTGGCCAACTTTCTTTTGTGATAAAGACAGCCTGTGGGGCGTAGTCTTTGATCATGCGAGACAATTGATTATGGATCATCAATTGAAACTCTTGGTCGTTACTTGCTCGCTGGCATAAGATCTCATAGTCAAAAGCGATCACGACGCCCGATTCGCTGGCAGCTTTTGCTTCACTGGAATGCAGCATCGCTCTTTGCGTCACGGAAAGAGACATCAAAAGATCGTCCCAAACATTGCGAACGTTTGCCAAGTCTTTCTTCGTTGCACTTTTCAGTACTTGGAACACGCGTTCCTTTGGTAAACGGAACGTAGTACTCGCCTTGGCTTTCTTCACTGGCGCAGTGGTTTCCGCAACGGCACCTGCCGGTCGATTCTCCTGCAGTCGTTGCACCTCTGCCTGAAGTTTTTGCAATGCTTGCCGTAACTGCGCCACTTCTTGACTATTATCAGCTGAATTGCTAGCAACAGCAGCACTTTCTGGATCATTGGCTAATTTGACCACAGCCACTTCCAGATAGATCGTAGGATTGTTCGTAAATCGTACTTCATTTTGCGTATCGTTTAAGACCGTGATCCAGTGATAGATTTTTGCTGGCGGGGTATTTTTTGCCAGTGTTTGAAACGCTTCAGTCAATTGCAGCGACTTTTCAGATAGCAGCTGCGGCGCTTGTTGATACATCAGCAAGTCTCGACAATAAACCAACAAGTTTTCCAATAAACGTCGGGCTTCTTTACCAGAGGCTAATAACTCCCGCAAGGTCGCTAACGCATCGGCAACTTCTTTTTCCCCGCAAGCTTGCATCAGACGGTCCATCATTTCATAGGACAAGCTGCCCGTCACTTCAAGAGCATCTTGGGTCGTTACGGTTCCATCACTAAAAGCGATCGCCTGGTCGG
The DNA here is from genome assembly GCF_050531515.1 of Enterococcus sp. DIV1279b. Classification (NCBI taxonomy): domain Bacteria; kingdom Bacillati; phylum Bacillota; class Bacilli; order Lactobacillales; family Enterococcaceae; genus Enterococcus; species Enterococcus sp. DIV1279b. The sequence goes on from NZ_CP172891.1 coordinate 2,205,344, forward strand.
TGATACTCAAGGCATCCCGCATACCGCCTTCTGCGGCTCGCGCAATGATCTGTAAAGCTTCTGCTTCGTAATTGATCTCACTAGTAGTAAGGACCGTTTCTAAATGACCCACGATATCTTGCGTATTGATCCGTTTGAAATCAAAACGTTGGGTTCGAGAAATGATCGTTGCTGGAATCTTATGGGGCTCTGTTGTTGCCAAAATAAAGACAACATTTTTCCGTGGTTCTTCCAATGTTTTTAGTAAAGCGTTGAATGCGCCTGTTGACAGCATGTGCACTTCATCAATGATATAAACTTTGTATTCAGCTTGGGTCGGTGCATAGTTCGCACGATCACGAATAAAGCGAATTTCTTCTACACCGTTGTTGCTTGCCGCATCGATTTCGATCACGTCTTCTTGCGTCCCTGCTGTGATTGAGCGACACATATCGCACTCATTGCAAGGCTCACCGTTGACCTGGTTCGGACAATTGATGGCTTTGGCAAAAATTTTCGCTGCACTTGTTTTCCCGGTTCCTCGAGGACCCGTAAATAAATAGGCATGCGAGATCTGGTTTTGATCGATTGCATTTTTTAAGGTTTGGGTAATTGCTTTTTGTCCGACAACATCATCAAAACGCTGAGAACGCCAAACACGATATAATGCTTGATAAGCCATAGTTTTCCACACTCATTTCAAAATTCGCTACCTTCTATTATACGTAATATCAGCCAAAAAAACCACCGTTTGCGTGGGGGAATCTCAAAAGAAATGGAAATTTAATCCGCAATCTCCAATTTGTCTCTTTTATTCAAATCCACCTGCGAACGAACCGTTTATTGATGGATTTTGCGAAAAACTCCTCTCCAACTTTAGACTGATAACGTAAATCTCACCTCCTATGGTATAATGAATCTATGTTCATCTATTGTGATGAAAACAATTTAAAGGAGGACTGAAAATGGGTATTATCAAAGCGGCAACAAGCGCAATTGGCGGCGGATTAGCAGATCAATGGCTAGAGGTGATCGAGCCTGACAATATGAGCGATTCGACAGTAATGACAAAAGGTGTCAAAGTGCGGCGTAATGACAAACGCGGTTCCAACAGAAAAGGCACAGAAGATGTCATCACTGATGGCTCAGTGATCCATGTCTATCCGAATATGATGATGTTATTGGTTGATGGCGGGCGAATCATCGATTATACCGCCGAAGAAGGCTACTATACAGTGAAAAACGAATTAGCGCCTTCAATGTTAAACGGTTCATTGAAAGATGCGATTTCTGAAACGTTTGACCGCTTTAAGTTTGGTGGCGTTACACCGCAAAAACAACAAGTTTTTTATATCAATCTACAAGAAATCAAAGGGATTCGCTTCGGTACTTCCTCGCCTTTGAATTATTTTGACAACTTTTACAACGCAGAACTTTTCTTGCGGGCGCACGGAAACTATTCCTTACGAATTACCGATCCAATTTTGTTCTACACGAATGCGATCCCAAAAAACAAAAGTCAAGTCGATATCAACGACATCAACGAGCAGTACTTAGCTGAATTTTTGACCGCCCTACAAACAGCGATCAACAAAATGTCCGCTGATGGCGAACGAATTTCTTACGTTCCATCTAAGAGCATGGAATTAAGCAAATATATGGGAACAGTTCTTGATGACAGCTGGCGAGAACTCCGAGGAATGGAAATCTTTTCGGTTGCCGTCGCAAGCATCTCTTATACGGATGATTCCGTAAAATTGATCAACATGCGGAACCAAGGGGCAATGTTAGGTGACCCTTCGATTCGTGAAGGCTATGTTCAAGGTTCGGTAGCTCGTGGTATGGAATCTGCCGGTAGCAATGCCGCTGGCGCTACGACTGGGTTTGTTGGCATGGGCATGGGGATGAACGCTGGTGGCGGTTATTTGAACCAAGCGTCACAAAACAACCAACAGCAGATGCAGCAGCAACAAGCACCTGCACAAAGCAACGCAGATCATTGGGACTGCCCACAATGCGGCACATCTAATACTGGTAAATTCTGCAGCAATTGCGGCACGCCTAAACCAACGAGCGATGGACCAAGTCTGAAAATGAAATGCAGTGATTGTGGTGAAGTGATTGATTTAGCCAACGGCATTCCAAAATTCTGTCCGAATTGCGGCAAACCTTTCAAAGGTGTCCCAGTAGACTAATTGAGGAGGATTGCTGATGGATGTTATCACACATAAGTGCCCCAATTGCGGGGGCGCTTTAACCTTTGATCCTGGCGATCAAAAATTTCATTGTCCATTTTGTCTGAGTATTTTTACTGAAGACGAAGTCACTGCCTTTGAAGAAAAGCAAAAAGAAGCGCAAATGGCCGCTGATTCTTCTGTAGATGCCACGGCTGCCTCAGTGACGGAGCCGAGCCTTGAAGAAGAAGTGCAACAACAAGCCAATGCACAAGCGGGACAGATGGACCTTTTCACCTGCCCCAGCTGCGGTGCTGAAATCGTGACGGATGCAACGACGGCCGCAACCTATTGCTACTTTTGCCATAACCCGGTCGTTTTATCTGGACGGCTTTCGGGAGAATTTTTGCCAAACAAAGTCCTTCCCTTTGCGATCGAAAAAGAAGAAGCAACGCAAAAGTTTTTAGAATGGGCGCAAAAGAAAAAATTCGTCCCACGGGATTTCTTCGACCAAGCACAAGTAGAGAAATTGACTGGCGTATACTTCCCTTATTGGGTCGTCGATGCCGAGATGAACGGCTCCCTTTCAGGAATGGGTACCTCCTTGCGAATTTGGCGAGTGGGTGACATTGAATATACCGAGCATAAACAATACGACGTCTTGCGACGAGGCAAAATCAAGGTAAACGAATTACTCAAGCATGCGCTGTCAAAAAACGTCCAGCAAAAAATGGTGACTGGCGTTCAGCCGTTTCCTCTTGAAAAAGCTGTTAATTTTCGCAGTCAGTATTTAGCCGGCTTCCAAGCAGAAAAAAGAGACATTGAATACATTGATCTTTCCGACGAAGTCAAAAACGAATTATCGGGTTATGCTGAAAATCTGCTAGCAGGTACGGTCAATGGCTATACTAGTTTTAAACGCAACAATCGATCCATCAATCTAACAAAAGAAGAAAACAACTACGTTTTGCTTCCTGTATGGCTAGTGACCTATCGAGCCGATGATGAAAACAAGAGTGCCTTTTATTATGCGATGAATGGGCAAACAGGAAAAGTCAGCGGTGTTTTACCGATCAGTTACAAACGCTTGGGAATCGTCAGTGGCGCAATTTTCGCGGCAACGACCATCCTCGCATTGATTGGAGCGTATTTCCTATGAAAAAACTATCTTATTTGTTGCTTCTGCTGGTTGGCTTTTTCTTAACCACCCTGCCCGCCTTTGCAGCCGAAGAGACAGTCGCAGACCACGCTGGACTTTTTACCGAACAAGAAATCCAGAAGTTGAATGAAGAAGCAGAAGCGCTGAATGCAAAAATCAAAGGCGAAGTGTTTATTCAAACAACGAACAGCAACACGGGAGATATCGAGTTGTATACTAATCGATATCTTTCAAGACGGATCGGCAACGACAACAATGGATCCGCTTTGGTGATCGATATGTCGCAACGTAAATTTCACGTTTCGACTTCTGGAAATATGATCGATTACCTCACCGATTCACGTCTAGATAATCTTCTTGATGCGGTATTTGACCAAATGGCAGAGGGAAATTATTACCAAGCGGCATTGGTCTATCTGCAAAAAGCAGCTGGTTTTGTGGAAGCAGGTGTTCCTGCCGATCACTATCGTATCGATCGTGATACTGGAAAAATTACTTATTACAAAGTGATGACGCCACTAGAAATTGCTATTTGCTTAGCGATCGCGGCAGTGATCAGTATCGCCTTTTTCATCATTGTTAAATCCCGTTATCAATTAAAAATGGGCGGCTACAAATTTAACTATCTAGAAAAATCAAGTATTGATCTGACTCAAAAAGAAGATCGCTTAGTCAACTCCTTTGTCACAACCAGACGCATCCCCCGTCCCTCGGATAATAGCGGAGGCGGCGGTGGTGGCGGTTTTTCTGGCGGCGGAGGCGGCAGTACGACCCACTCTTCTGGCGGCGGTACTTTCGGCGGCGGCGGACGCAGTTTCTAATCTTTAAATAGTTCTTTTGAATGTAAAAAAGAGTTCCTTCAAACGGGAACTCTTTTTTTTGCTGCTATTCATACCATGAATCGACAAGATCCTTTAGCTATCGTCACAATGATTTTGACCCTATCGCCGGTAAAGATATAGAGATCCTTTTGATAATTTCAAATGCACCTCATCGATTTTACTTGAGTATGCTTTTTATTCAAATCATTTCCTTAAACACAGAGAAATCAATATTGCCGCCGGAGACCAATGCCACAGTTTTCTTTCCTCGAAGTAAATGATCGATTTGTCCGCTTAAAATCGCCGCTGTACTTAATGCACCAGCACCTTCTGCAATGACTTTTTCCTTCAAAGCCAAGTAATGGATCGCTTGTTCGATGTCGGATTCTTCAACTAAGACCGTTTCATCGATACGGGTCTTTAAAACATCATAGGTCAGCTCCCCTGCTAAAGCAACATCACAGCCATCGGCGATCGTTCTACTGCGGCGATTGGCTACCAGCTTTTGCTGCCAGATCGATGCGATCATACCATAAACGCCATAGGATTGAACGCCGATGATTTTGACTTCTGGACGAAGTTCTTTTAAGGCTAAAGCCATCCCAGCGATCAACCCACCACCACCGATGGGAATAATGACATTATCAACATCTGGAAGATCCTCCAACAGTTCGATCGCAATCGTTCCTTGCCCCTCCATTACTGCACGATCATCAAAGGGAGAGACAAAAACTTCGCCACTGTCTTTCATGGCGTCTACTGTCAGTTGTTTGGTTTCATCAAACGTCTCTCCTGCTAAAACGACTTGTGCGCCATAGCTTCTTGTCGCCTCTATTTTTGTTTTAGCAGCCGTTAATGGCATAAAGATTCGGACATTGATCCCCAGTAACGATCCTGCGAGAGCAACACCTTGCGCATGATTTCCTGCAGAACAGGCGATGACACCGCGAAGTTTTTCTGCATCAGTCAATGAAGCGAGCTTGTTATACGCCCCCCGCGCTTTAAAGGAGCCGGTACGCTGTAGATTTTCTAATTTCAAAAATATCGTGCCCTCTTTTTCTTTGCCTAAAATATTACTTGGTGCAAGTGGTGTATGGATCATGATTGGTTTCAATCGTCGATACGCAGCAGCGATCCCCTGACTGTCCGTCAACACTTCCTCAATCACAAACGTTCCCCCTTTTTTGTTTTTTTATACTCTCATTGAAGCACAGAACTTGTAGAAAAACAAACTGGGGAACTCGTACAAGCAAAGAGCACTTCCCTATCCTTTACACGTCAATGTCACCAACTATTCTTACAGAAGAATTTTCAGAAAATAATGACATTTCTTTTCTGAAGTGCTATACTTAGAAAAATTAAAAAAGGGTGTGAACGAATGACAATCGATTGGTCAAATTTAGGGTTTTCTTATATCAAGACGCCATGGCGTTTTTTGGCAACATGGAAAGACGGTTCTTGGAATGAAGGCGAACTTACCGAGGATAATTATCTGCATATCCACGAGGGATCAACCGCTCTTCATTATGGACAACAATGTTTTGAAGGACTAAAAGCCTACCGAAGAAAAGATGGCGGCATCAATTTGTTCCGTCCAGACGAAAATAGCAAACGGATGAATCGCAGTGCCTATCGCCTGCGCATGCCAGAGGTTCCTGAGGACTTTTTCTTAGATGCGGTAAAACAAGTAGTAAAAGCAAATCAGGAATATGTTCCACCTTATGGCAGCGGCGCCACCTTGTATATTCGTCCTCTATTGATTGGGGTCGGAGAAAACATCGGTGTCAGTCCAGCACCAGAGTATATTTTTACGGTTTTTTGTATGCCTGTCGGTCCTTACTTTAAGGGCGGATTGACACCGACCAATTTCATTGTTTCTGATTATGATCGCGCGGCACCAAATGGTACTGGCGCAGCCAAAGTTGGTGGAAATTATGCTGCGAGTTTGTTGCCTGGATACGAAGCCCATCAGCGGAAATTTTCCGACTGCATCTATCTGGATCCAGAAACGCATACCAAAATCGAAGAAGTCGGTTCTGCTAACTTTTTCGGAATCACGGCTGACAATGAATTTGTGACACCAAAATCTCCTTCTATTTTGCCAAGTATCACAAAATATTCATTGCTGCATCTAGCGCAACACTCATTAGGATTGACCCCTGTTGAAGGCGATGTTTATCTTAATGAGCTGGATCGGTTTGTCGAAGCGGGTGCCTGCGGAACAGCTGCTGTTATCTCCCCAATCGGCGGGATCCAAAACGGTGAGGATTTTCATGTGTTCTATAGTGAAACGGAAGTTGGTCCACAAACAAAAGCATTGTATGATCAATTGACCGGCATTCAATTTGGAGATATTGCGGCCCCAACAGGTTGGATCTTTGATGTCCCATTGAAATAGCCACACCCATAGACCATTATAAAACGAACGGTCCACTGTGATCGTTCGTTTTATTCTCTTTCCGCCAACCAATTCCTTTCCATCAGGAGAGAATTGATTGCCACAACTCTTTCGACTTGTTACAATCATAGCAAAGGGAGGCGTAATGATGGGTAAACGACTCGGCTATTCTTTGCTTGCAACAGCATTGTATTTGGTGGTTTCCAATATCGGTAATCTCGTTTTTGGTATCAACCGCAGCTTTAGCTGGACCACAACATTGTGGGAAGCATTTTTCTTTTTTATTTTTGTGTTCCTATTCCAACAATTCCGAAAAAAATAAGCAGTGATCCTCGCTAGTAAGAAACGGGGATCGCTGCTTATTCCTTTTGCAGGAATTTCATTTACAAAAAAAAGCGCCAAACCCCTTCATACAAAAGGATTTGACACTAAGAAAAATTATTTAACTGTTACTGAAGCGCCAACTTCTTCTAAAGCTGCTTTCAATGCTTCAGCTTCGTCTTTAGAGATGCCTTCTTTAACTGCTGAAGGAGCTCCGTCAACGACTGCTTTCGCTTCTTTCAAGCCTAAGCCAGTTGCTTCACGAACTGCTTTGATAACTTTAACTTTTTGATCGCCAGCTGCAGTCAATTCTACAGTGAATTCAGTTTGTTCTTCAGCAGCACCAGCATCGCCAGCTCCACCAGCTACAGCTACAGGAGCTGCAGCAGATACGCCAAATTCTTCTTCGATAGCTTTAATTAAATCGTTTAATTCTAAGATTGTCGCGCCTTTTAGCTCTTCGACAATGTTTTCAATGTTCAATGCCATTTTGTTTTCCTCCATTTAAGTAAGTAGTTTAGTTTTTTAATACTGAAAAATCATGCGGCAATTATGCTGCATCTTCTTCTTTTTCTGCCACTGCTTTGACAGCGTAAGCCACGTTGCGGATAGGTGCTTGTAGCACAGATAGCAACATAGAAAGAAGTCCTTCGCGGTTTGGCAATTTCGCCAATGCAGTAATTTCTTCCAATGAAGAAACTTTGCCTTCGATGATACCGCCTTTGATTTCTAAAGCTTTTGCGTCTTTTGCGAAATCGTTAATGATTTTTGCAGGTGCAACAACGTCTTCGTTACTGAATGCTACGGCAGTAGGACCAGTGAATACTTCACCTAAACCTTCTAGACCAGCTTTTTCAGCAGCACGAGAAAGAATTGAGTTTTTGATAACTTTCATCTCAACGTTTGCATCACGCAATTGTTTACGTAAGCGAGTTACTTCATCAACAGTTAATCCACGGTAGTCAACAACGACTACAGATGCGGCTGCAGAGAATTTTTCACTCACTTCATCAACGATCGCGGATTTTTTAGCGATAGCTGCTTCACTCATTTATATTTCACCTCCTGATTTTGATGGAAGAGTTTCTTCGAAACGAACGGTTCCTTTGTCTAAAAAAAAGACAATAAAAAACTCTATGCCACCGTAGACATAGAGGGACTATTGAAGGTTCTCAATAAACGTCCTCGGTAGGAAATTAAGGCAAATGCCACCTACTGTCTTCGGTACAGTTAAACTTTTAACCTTGACTACCTTACCATAGATAAGGCAGTCAAGTCAATAAAAGTTTTAAATTTTTGTGTTAAATTAGAAAGAAGCTTGTTCTACATGGATCCCAGGTCCAAATGTTGTTGTAACTGAGATATTTTTCATGTATTGACCTTTTGCTGCTGAAGGTTTAGCTTTCAACAATGTTTCATGGATTGTTTTGAAGTTTTCGATTAATTTGTCATCTTCAAATGAAACTTTTCCGATTGGTACGTGGATGTTTCCAGCTTTGTCAACACGGTAAGTTACTTTACCAGCTTTAACTTCGTTAACTGCTTTTGTTACGTCCATTGTTACTGTACCAGTTTTAGGGTTAGGCATCAAACCTTTAGGGCCTAACACACGACCTAATTTACCAACAGTAGCCATCATGTCAGGCGTTGCAACAACAACGTCAAAATCGAACCAGCCACCTTGGATTTTTTGAACCATATCGTCGTCACCAACGAAATCAGCACCAGCTGCTTCTGCTTCTTTGGCTTTATCGCCTTTAGCAAAAACTAAAACTGTTTGTGTTTTACCAGTACCGTTTGGTAATACAACCGCGCCACGGATTTGTTGATCCGCTTTTTTAGGGTCTACGTTTAATTTGTAAGCAACTTCAACCGTTGCGTCGAATTTTGCAATATTTGTTTCTTTTGCCAAAGCTACTGCTTCTTCAACTGAATAAGCTTTTGTAGCATCAACTTTTTTCAATGCTTCTTGCATTTTTTTGCTTTTTTTAGCCATTTTGTTTCCTCCTTGATGTGGTTATAACGGTAGAACCTCCCACGTGTCCCATATTTTTCAATATGAAGCCGACTGAGAAGCTACTTCCTTAGGGCTGTAATTATTCTACAGTGATCCCCATGCTTCGTGCAGTTCCTTCAACCATGCGCATTGCTGCTTCAACGTCAGCTGCGTTTAGGTCTTCCATTTTCAATTCAGCGATTTCTTTTACTTGATCGCGTGAAACTTTTGCAACTTTTGTTTTGTTTGGTTCGCCTGAACCTTTTTCAACGTTTGCTGCTTTTTTCAACAATACTGCTGCTGGTGGTGTTTTTGTAACGAAAGTAAATGAGCGGTCTTCGTATACAGAGATCACTACTGGAATGATCAAACCTGCTTGATCAGCTGTACGAGCATTGAATTCTTTAGTGAATCCCATGATGTTGATACCCGCTTGACCTAGCGCAGGACCTACCGGTGGAGCTGGTGTTGCTTTACCTGCAGGAATTTGCAATTTAACGATTTTTTCTACTTTTTTTGCCACGAGACATACCTCCTTGAGTCCGTGATGTGGTTAATTGGAGATCCAAATTTCTCCTCCCACTTTGGTGATTCATGTGCACACACAAAAAACGTGTGACGAAAGCACACTGGAATATTATAGCATCTTTAAGGAATAATTCAAGGTTTTTCAGCTGATTTTTTTGAAAAAATACTCACCATCGCTTTTCGTCATTCCTTTGATAAAAAAATAAATAAAAATCCCTTGCTTTTGGTCTGCTTTTTTCATTCTCTCATTTTTTTATGCTACACTACTACTGGAATTCTTCCCTATTCGTTTACTACTATCGAGGTGAAAAAAATGGAACAATTAAAATACCGCAGTGTATTTGATATAATCGGTCCCATCATGGTGGGTCCCAGCAGTTCTCATACAGCCGGTGCGGCTCGGATCGGAAAAATCGTTCGCAGTATTTTTGGTGAACAGCCAGACAGTGTTGATATCCTTTTGTATGAATCGTTTGCCAAAACCTATCGCGGTCATGGAACCGATATTGCGTTAGTTGGCGGTCTTTTAGGCATGGAGCCAGATGATGCTCGCCTAGCAGACTCTTTAAAAATCGCTTATGAGAAAGGGATCGAAGTCCTATTCGTTCCTAAAAAAGAAAAAGCGGAACATCCAAATATGGTCAAGATGATTTTGACAAAAGGTAGCCACAAACTTTCTGTCACTGGTATCTCGATCGGTGGTGGTAATATTCAAATCTCAGAGCTTAACGGCTTCAAAATTTCTCTGACGCTGGGTACGCCAACTTATGTGATCGTTCATCAAGATGTTCCAGGAATGATTGCAAAAGTAACCAATTTACTATCAGAGGCTCAAATCAATATCGGTACGATGACCGTAACAAGAGAAGCTGTCGGTGATAAAGCAATCATGATCATCGAAGTCGATCAGCGCAATGATCAGCTGGCGCAACAAATCAAAGTTTTGCCACACGTTTACAGCGCTGCGTATTTTGATTAAAGGAGAAAAGGCACATGTTCTATACAATAGAAGAATTAGTAACAGAGAGTAAAAATTATCCTTCCGTTGCAGAGATGATGATTGCGATCGAAGCTGAAAATACTGGCCGTAGTCGCGAACAGATCCTTGCAATCATGGAAAAGAATTTAGTTGTTATGGAACAATCAGTCGCTGAAGGTGTCGCTGGTGTAAAATCGGTGACGGGATTGACCGGCGGCGATGCGACACGCATGAACGACTACCTTGCTGCCGGTGATTTTTTAAGCGGAGAAACCATTCTACACGCGGTCCAAAATGCCATTGCAGTCAACGAAGTCAATGCGAAAATGGGCTTGATCTGTGCAACACCGACCGCCGGTAGTGCGGGTGTTGTTTCTGGTGTCTTGATGGCCGTACGTGAACGTTTGGCACTGACTCGAGCGCAACAAGTCGACTTTTTATTTACAGCCGGCGCCTTTGGTCTAGTGATTGCCAACAATGCCTCGATTTCTGGAGCCGAAGGCGGTTGTCAAGCGGAGATCGGTTCTGCTAGCGCAATGGCAGCGGCAGCTTTGGTTTGTGCAAAAGGTGGCACCCCTCACCAAGCGGCTCAAGCGGTGGCGATCACCCTCAAAAATATGATGGGCTTGATTTGTGACCCTGTCGCGGGCTTAGTCGAAGTCCCATGCGTGAAGCGCAATGCCCTGGGATCTTCCCAAGCCTTTATCTCTGCCGACATGGCACTGGCAGGAATCGAAAGTGTTATCCCACCTGATGAAGTGGTCTTAGCGATGTATCAAGTCGGTCGCCAAATGCCTAGCATTTTCAAGGAAACGGCTGAAGGCGGTCTAGCCATGACACCGACTGCCCAACGCTTGCAGGCAGAAATCTTAGAAGCCAATCGTTGATTTTTTTTAGAAACGAACACGAATAAAAACCAACCAAGAACAACCAATCGTTGCTTGTTCTTGGTTGGTTTTCATTTTCCCATGATTTCCAGCGACGAAAAGACAAGTAATCCACACTTGTTAAACAAGTAACAAACAACATTGGCGGTTTTTCTACTCCCACTCGCCTAACCTATAGTGTTTCTTTTGGGCAACGGGTTTTAATACCTTCACAGGCTCGGAAAATTTAGGTTTCCCTTCTGTTTGATCCAACGTGACCAATGGCTGCTCGCTTTCTTGTGCTTTCAAGTCCATTTGTGGTTTTTCTTCCTGGGTAGCTTGTGCCTGATCGGCTGATTTTTGCCAGAGCTGTTTGCTGAGATCCAATAAGGGAATGATCATCATGGCGACGAGCCCGCCAGAAAAACCATTGTTATACAGATTCAAACCTCCATGTAAGAAATCAATATTCAGTACCATTGAGGCGTGGACAAAACCGACCACCAAGCCGCCTTTCCAGCCATAGGCATTTGTTACTGCACAGAGCATCATCGCAAAAATCGCTGACGTGACTGTAACCGTCTCGTTGATGGTGTATACGCTCAATAGATTGGCGATCGTCACCCCTGCCAATAAAGGCAGCGAGTTAAACACATGAGAGCCACAAGCAGAAAAGCCGATGACACAAAAGATCGCACCGATAACTGGTCCATTTAAAACCGCACCAATACTGACAACGTAAGCCACTAACAAGAATGTCATTAACCCCATATTGATCATCGTATTATAAACGCCAGTATCCCTTAAAATATCTCGCTCGATTTTGCCACTATGCGACCAAATCGCTCGCATATTCAATCGTTTTTTCTTGATCGCCATCAACAAGCCATAGCCGACGAATCCCCCTCCTAAAACCAGCATCATAAAAATCAATCGAGGTTGCTGTTCTTGTGACACCATTGTTCGCAGCTCGATCGTTAGGCCAAACATTCGGCAGATGGCAGCGACCAGTGTACATAGCATCCCTGAAGTAAATCCCGCACTGTATAGACTGACGCTTTGAAACAGCGCTTGAAAGTATAAGGCCATAGGAACCATCAAAAAACCGGTGAAGATCCCAATGCCATACCCCATCACTAGACTAAAGTATGGTGGTAAGGAATCATTGAAAGCAAAATAGCTGACGATTGGGGAAACCGATGACCCATAGAGGGCGATCAACAGAAATTTTTTCAGTGGTTCGTTCATAAAATACGAATACAGGCGGACGCCTAAAAATATTGGGATAAAATTCAGGAGATTTTTTCCAAAAAAGCCATAGCCAGTCACCATGAAGATCGCAGAGACTGCACCGCCCGTGATCGGTACCCGATAGTGATAGCAAATCGAGATCGCTACAAAGGTCATCAGACTGCTATTTAACAAAGCCGTCCCTACCGAGGTCATGGCAATATAATCGGTGACTAAATGACTTTCCGAAAACAAAATCAACTTGAGCTCTTCGATTGCCACCATTGGATCAAAAAACAACATAGCAAAGAAAAATAGCAGCAAATTGAAAAGAAATAACAAGCTATATCCATTATGTACAGAGATCATCCCTTTACCATGGGGATGAAAATCATTGTGAAACTTTACTCTAAAAAAAGTGACTAGTTTTGACATAGGACCCCTTCCTCTTATAAAGCGCTTACTGATTTTGAGAAAAAAAGTGGGCCAACGAATTGGTCCACTTTATTCTCATTACTGTTATTTTACCGTAAAAGAGTCATTCTTGCTAGTGAATCCAGTAGTTAAATCTTATCTACTTGCTCAAAATCAAGTTCTGTACTCGTTTCACGACCGAACATATCGATGTTCACTTTTAGTTTTTGTTTTTCTTCATCGATTTCTGCTACTTGTCCTTCTAGACCAGAAAACGCACCTTCGATGATTTTGACGGTTTCGCCAATTTCTACTTCCAGTTCAACTGTCCGAGTGCTCATACCGATCGAACGTAAAATTGAATTGATTTCTTCTTGTAATAAAGGCGCTGGCTTGCTTCCTGCACCATGGGAACCAACGAAACCTGTTACCCCAGGAGTATTACGTACAACGTACCAAGATTCATCCGTCATGACCATTTCAACTAATACATAGCCAGGAAATGTTTTATGAACGATTTCTTTGGTTTTGCCGTTTTTTTCTTCTGTTTCTACTTCTTCGGGAACGACGACACGGAAAATATAATCACCCATACCCATGCTTTGTGCACGTGACTCTAGGTTCGCTTTTACTTTGTTTTCATAGCCAGAATACGTATGCAGTACATACCAATTTTTTTCAAAAGATTCCATTTTTTTCGGACTCCCCATCTTTTTGTAAAATAAAAAAACCTCAGCTGCACCGAAGTTTTTCCTCAAAGCGATTATAGCATGATTTGCGATAAATGACTAGCGCTATCAGTAAGAAGTCTTACTTTAGGATCCAATTGAAGACTGTTTGAATCAGTGTGTCCATCACAAAGAACATCAATGCAAAAATAATGGTTGTTTGAATCACCACAAAGGTATCTTTACGTAATTGCTTTTTCGATGGCCAAGAAACGTTTTTCATTTCTTCAACAACATTTTTCAAAAATTTCATTTGATTCCCTCCTTACTTCGTTTCACGATGCAACGTATATTGATTACAATACTTGCAAAATTTGTTGATTTCAAGGCGTTCGCCTTTTTTACCTTCACTGACTGATTTTGAATAGTTGCGGGATCCGCAGACAGAACAAGCCAAAGCAGCTTTTTTTGTTGCCATCTTAGTGTCCTCCCCCTTTTTATAAAGTTTTCCAACACTAAAAATACCATTTATTTAAGAATGTGTCAATTTTTGATTTTCTGTCGTAAAAATATAGTTTCTTCTAATTTTGTGGTATGATAATGGTGTTAAATGGGTATTTGGGAGGGAAAATTATGTTATTAAAAACAATGGTTTACAAAAAACGCGATTTAACAACGGTAAAAGAAACAGCTACTTTAGAAGAAGCGCTGGCAATTTTGGAAGAATCTGGTTATCGTTGTGTGCCTATCCTAGATGAATCAGGCAAGATTTTCAGAGGAAATATTTATAAAATGCACATTTATCGCCACAAAGCAAACGGCGGCGACATGACTTTGCCAGTCACTTATCTACTAAAAAATGCGACCAAATTTATTTATGTCAATTCTTCTTTCTTTAACGTTTTCTTTACGATCAAAGAATTGCCTTATATTGCTGTATTAGATGAAAACAATCAATTTTATGGCATCTTGACACACAGTTCTTTGTTGAACATGTTGTCACAGTCATGGAGTGTTGAGCAAGGAAGCTATGTGTTGACGATCGCATCAACTGGTCAACAAGGCGACTTAGCAGTCATCGCAAAAATAATCGCAAAATACAGCAGTATTGCCAGCTGTATCACACTGGATATCGGTAAAGATGAATTTATCCGTCGTACGATGATCACTTTACCAGCGAACACATCAAAAGAATTATGCGACAAGATCGTTTCTCAACTGGAAGCAAAAAATTTCAAAGTTGTGGAGATCGAAGACCTAAAAGCAGAATAAAACAAAAGATCATTCCTAAAAAAGAAAGGAATGATCTTTTTTCTTGTTTTTTGAGAACCATCAAAGCAAAAAACAAGATTTTTTTTAAACGCGCTTATCGAAACGAACGGCACGATTGGTGATATACATCACAGGTGCAGTGATCGTCATCACGATAAATTCACTCAATGCCGTTGTTGCAAAGGTTGGCCAGAAAGGTAATGCTAAGGTGATGTTTAGCATAATCGCAATCAGGAACATGCTTAATGAAAAAACAATTGTATTAAATGCGAGTCTTAAGAAAACATTTGGAATCTTCTTATGTACCAAGGCAGTTGCTCCTAAGGCTAAAAAGCTTCCGAAACCGCCGAATACGACATCCAAGATCCCCATTCCAAAGAACAAGTTATACACAACGACCCCACCGACGACACCCCACATCAATTTTCTGTTGAAAACGACTAAGTGATTCAACCCTTCAGATATTCTGAATTGAATCGCTCCTGAGGCGACTGGTGCGACCAGAACCGTTACAGCAACATAAAGTGCCATAATGATCCCATTGGCTGCGACGACACGCAAACGTTGATTGGTTAGATTTGTTGATTTTTCCATTTGATCCCTACTTTCTCCGAGTTTTGATTACGCGGGATGGTTGATGAACCGCGGTGCGCTTCGCACAAGTACTTATTATACACATTAATAGCCATATATCAATGTTAAACCAGCCAAATCCTTTTCTAAATCACCTTAAAAGCTTTTTCTAAGTCAAGTTTCTCACCGATTGCCATTCATTCAGTGCTTCTTTATTCTACTTACACAAGCTAGTCACGGCTCATGGGGTAGCTTTTCTTTTTGGCTTCCAATAAAAGCATACTTTTGGAAAGCAAACTCAATGAGAAATACTCTTGCAAAGCCTACGCTTACTAATAAAAAAGTACCGCTAGTCATGCTGATCTTTCAGATAGCAAAACTAAAAAAAGAAGGGAGAGAAGCACTTGTAATCGATGTCGCAAATCACGTGATGGATAATCATATTTTTTTACTTTAACGAGGTACGCAATAAATATGTTACAATATACTCATATAAACAAAAATAAACGGAATAAAATGTGTAATAATGAAAAAAATAACGATAAACTTAACAACTCTCCTTCTGATGGTCATAGCTGTTGGTTGTGGAAATGGTAATGGTAATGAAAATATCACAAAAGAAGACTTACAAAAAAATGACTGGCTTATTGAGATAGATGATGATGATGGTGAGTATGCAGTGATGACAGCCACATTTAGTGAAACGAATCTTACTATTGGTACTGATAATAGCTCGCTACAATCAGAAGAAGATGATGAACTGGAAGAGCTTGGAGTAGTTTTTGATGGGGTAGTCTGGGAAGAATTCGAGTATACCTACAACTATACCCTTGAAGACAATCAGCTAGTGATGCAAGATCCAGAATATGAAACTGAGATGTCCTACTTCTTCCTTGAAAGAGATGGTAAAAATATTATTTTTACATTTATTGAAGGAATGAACGATGAAGATGGTAGCTTTGTGCTGACACCTCGCTAAAAAAAGGATCAGCCTATAAAGCGGGCAGCCAGTAAACTTACTTTGTGAATCCTCATATCTAGCAAAAAATACTATGGAATAAAAAACTCCTTTCCCGCTGAGGGGAAGGAATTATTTATAGTGATCGAACCAGTTTCAAGTGCCCGATTGTGTACACATTGACTGAGTCCTTCTCTATTTAGCAGGTCGAAAGCCCGCTTTGTAAGCTTCCACCTCTGTCTTGAACATACGAATCGGACTGGTCGTTTTCTTATAGTATTGACTGCCCGGTAGGTGATAAATCTTTTGTTTTGACCCTTTGATCAACCCTTTGCCCCGTTTATCTACATATTTTTTCAGTCCATCTCGAAAGCCATTATTCGTCGTTCCAGGTGCTTTCCCACCTTTTTTTACCAGCTTGATCTGAATTGCTTCCAATTGAAAACCAAAGCCAGAAGTTCCTGAGGACTGCCCGTTTTTTGCCCAGCCCATCCAGCCAAATTGTTGTGCATTGACTCGATAATAGACATCATAATACTTAGCGATCTCACCGGTAAGTTTGATTTGGATCGCTTCCAAACGCTGCCCCTTACCGCTTGTACCAGATAGGGCACCATTTTTTCTAAAAGATTTTTCCCATCCTTGTTTCTGAATGGATGTTTTATATTCAATACTTCCTTTATATTTTTCGTTTGTAATTTTTATTTTGATTGCTTCAAGTCGCTTCCCTTTTCCTGTAGTCCCTGACGTCTGAGCGTTTGTTTTCCATGATTGCCACCCTTGAGACTGGACATTCGTTTGATAGCTCACGCTCGGTGAAGAAGCAGCGAAAACTGTCACTGGAAAAACAACAAAACCAAGTAAGAAAACAAGTAATACAGAAACTTTTTTCATTTTATCCCCTCCTTATTTTTGATTATCTCAATATAATATCTAAAAAACAAACTTTTTATAAACAATAAGTAGTTTTTTATCAAAACAACTTATATAAATGATAACAGGACTGAATAATCAAAAGAAGGATCACTCATGGAAATGGAAAGGAGCTTTAAACGAGGAATGCGAAAATCAATTCATTTTAAGTTAGGTTTACTTATTGTATTCCTTTCAATACTCAAAGTTGATAAGTGCATAGGATAAAACTAGCTTTTCGACTACTGGTAGAATTTACCTCTCAACGCACGATGAAAGAATCGTTGTTCATTTTTCTGAAAATCTAAAATATGAGTGCTTGCGATATGGTATAATCTATTTCGTTGAAATTGTTTTGAGAGGATGGCATGATTGAAATTATTTGGATTGACCTTTGGCTTAAGAAATGTAAAAACTGGCATTAGTGTATTTCTTTGTATTTTGATTAGTTTTCTTCTGAATCGTGAAACGTATGTTGTATCGACGATCACAGCTGTTTTCACATTACGAGAAGACCATGAAAACACCGTCAAATACGGGAAACATCGGATTGCCGGCAACAGCTTCGGTGCAATCGCTTCTGTGTTTTGTATTGCGATATTTAACTTTTTCGGACATTCGTCCGTTATACAAATCATTGCGATCCCTTTAGTGATCATGTTGATGATCGCTTTATTGGTCAAATTTGATTACTCCGAGGGAACAGTTGGTGCTTGTGCCACACTATTGACGATTTTATTCATGATTCCTCAAACTGAATCATACTTGTATGCCTTTAATCGGATTATTGACAGCTTTATAGGCATGACGATCGCCATACTGGTGAATCGCTTTTTCCCATTTCCCAATAAACGCACTGCACAAACGAAGACAACACCGAGTCAGAGCGATTCGGTTTGAAACAAAGCAGAAAAAGAACCCCATCTCAAAACGGCATTGAGATGGGGTTTTAAAAATGGATCAGTTACTGAAAAATACTTGTTGGTCTTCAACTAATGGATAAGAAATCGGTACATTGCCTTCCAAATCTTCTTTATTCATATCAACTGCAACGATTTGACTATTTTCATACGTACGATAGTAATAGATCCCTTTGTCTGTATTGCAGCAAGAAGTATAAATCGTGTATTCATAGTTTTCATTTCCAGTATCACATAGTCCTTTTTGCTGTTCGACAGAACCTAGAATATGGAAAAACTGACTAATGCTTTCGGATTCAGATTCTCCAGAAACGGAATTCAATCGGGTAAATGCCGCTTTGACAAAACGAGACATCGAAGAAAGATCTCCTGGCAGACCTAAGGCCCCCATTCCACGACTGTACTCATCAAAATCCAGCTTGTCAGAAAAATGCGTTTCTGGTGTTTTCGATGATAACACACGGTAGTTATTCAAATTGAATAACTGGTAGTCAAATGGTGGATTATTCGTTAAGACCCCGACCGGATTTTCATGAATATGAAGACCATCACTCATACTCTCAACAACGATGGCACTTTTTTTATCAGCAATCATCCAATGCAATGGCGATAATGGTAGTTCTTCACTAAAATTGATCTTTACCAGATTAACCTTCGCCAACAGGGCTTTTGCCTCTTCCACGGTAGCGCATTGTCCTAGTAACCATGGGATGAATTCAAAAGGCGTGACGTTTTCTTTCCCCTCTTGAAACTCATTGTATACAGCATTTTCTGGAAAATTCAAACCAGCGATACCTAAGCCTTTTTCGTTGACCGCATCATAATAGAGTGGGTATTCAGCGACTCCAGCAGCAATCCCGATCATCGCATAATGGTGATCTATTTCACTTACTTTGCGAAAATTCAATTGGTAATTTCTCGGAGTAATGGTCACCACTTCTTTATAAGAAACATCGTAATCAAAATTTCTGCCAAAATAATGATCCTTCGTTACATACGTTAGCGCAGTACACATCCTAATTCCTCCTAAAATAAGTTTTTACACCTTTAATTTACTCCTATCGCATTTTTTTAACAAGTAAAACGGAAGAAATATTAATAAAAAAATAGTTAGATATATTATGATTGTTTTAATACTACAAAACAACAAAAATCAGCTACCTTGAAAGTCCTCCCACCGATGAAAGCGCAAATTTATTCAAATTTAACAACATTATCACGTATACATTGTTAAATAATGATTAAAAATCGGAATAATTCTTTATTTAAGAAGTGCTTAAATGTAAAATAGATAGAGTATTAGGAAAGAATGGTAACCGTTCTTTTTTTACAATACAAAAATACTAATTCATCGAAAATTATAAAAAGAAATTATAGTTTTCTTTGAACAAAGGGGATAAACAAATGAAAAAGACTCTATTTGGATTTGTGTTGGTAACGGCCTTATTTATGGCTGGCTGCTCGAGTGAAGACGCGGAAAGTGATACTGTCGAATCCTCACAACAAACAACAGAAACCACGACGGCGCCATCTGAAGATGATGAAGAGATAGATGATTCAGACGAAACTGATGATTCTGATGCCGACATCAGTGAAAGTTCTGAAGAAGAAACTGACAGCGAAGCGAATCAAGTGTCTGCTGACGATTTAGAAGTACAACTTGAAAAATTATCCGATACGTACGCTGAAATGATTGCAGAAGTGGAGGGTTATATTGCGAATCCTGACACGTATCACTTAACAGCCTACACCTCTATCATGCGCAATTATACTGATTTGATGAGAGAATTACAAACGACTACAGAAGCAATTGAAGCTGCTGATTTAGGTGACGGCTGGGCCTATCACGATATCTATATGGATATTTTGGAGGACTCTGTAAAACTAACAGAAGCTTTCGGTAATTTACCAGAAATGCAGCCATAATTAAAGGAGAAATGCGATGAAAAAAGTACTAATTAAACTGGTACGAATCTTAAGCATTATCGCGATTATTTTAAATGTGATAGGCACTTCTGCTCTGTTTTATATTGCTCACACTCATAATTTACTGGGATTTATGATTCAAACTTGGCAAAATAATCCATTAAATTTTAATAATTCAGATGTGCTGATAATCAATAATGCGATTATATTTTTGGTGATTCCAATTTTACTTTTAACTTTCGTGAAAAATCCCAAAAAATAATCTTTCGTGGCTCCTCGAGCCGTAAACTTTAAAAGCAAAATCGTTTGTCCATCGATTTTGCTTTTTTTCTTTACCTTTCATTTAGAAAGTTTAAAATTCTTTAAAAAGCACAAAGTAAACATTGTAAGCGATTGCTAAAATAGGAAAACCTGCTATACTGTAAGTGTAAGGAGCAAGGATTCCCAGTAAAGCAGACGAAGCAGGTTCTGCAAGAAAAGAATTGTTGTCAACTTAGAATAAAAGACAAAGGATGTGGGAATTTGAGTTACTCCTTACTAATTGAATAGGATTCGGCGATGGGCATCGTTACCTGAGGATCAAAGTGGACATAAGAACCTTTGAGAACCTAGAAAGCACAATCGTCGAATCTATTTTTTTGCTCTTTTTTTCAGGCATCGTCCCCCCTCCTTCTGTCGAAACATGCTATAATTAATCGCATTGAACGAAAAAACGATATAGAGCTATTCATAAAATGAACTATTATTATCACTTCCTCGTGAACCCTGCCTCAGGCAGTGGACGAGGAAAAAAAGCGGTGGAACGTGTGCAAAAAATTGTAAAAAAACATCGTTTCCCCCATCAAGTCTATTTAACAAAGTCTCCAGGTGATGAACGAACGATCACACGAAAACTCTTAAAAGAACGACTCATTCCTTGGGATGAGGTCTATTTAGAAAATGGCGAGATGCTTTATCCATTATTGGTGGTTATCGGCGGTGATGGAACGTTGCACCAAGTAGTATCAGAGTTACAACTTGAACAACAACAAATCCCCGTTGCCTATATCCCTGCTGGTTCAGGAAATGATTTTGCTCGGAGTATCGAGTTGCCGCGGGAACCAGAAAAAGCATTTTGGAAAATTGCTGGTACTACTAAACCTCAAGAATTGACCATTATCCGTTATGAGGAGCAGATCCAAGAAGAAAATGGCATTGCCCTTAACAATGTCGGTATTGGTCTTGATGCGGCAATCGTCTATACCACCAATCACTCTGTGGCAAAAAGCAATCTAAATAAGTTTAATCTTGGCTCCTTTTCCTATATCGCTGCGATTATTCGGGTTTTGTTTCGCCAAAAAGGCTTCCCGATCTTAGTTGAGTGCAATGGGCAGCAGTTCAGTTACAAAAAAGCTTTTTTATGTACCACGACCAATCATCCTTACTTTGGCGGCGGTGTGGCGATTGCCCCAACTGCTTCAGTCAAAGAGAAAAAGTTTGATTTCGTTCTTGTCGAACGTGTGTCGCTTTTTAAGATTTTTTGGCTGATCGGCTTACTGATGCGAAAGAAACACATGAATTCACGTTACTT
Source organism: Enterococcus sp. DIV1279b (assembly GCF_050531515.1). Lineage (NCBI taxonomy): Bacteria > Bacillati > Bacillota > Bacilli > Lactobacillales > Enterococcaceae > Enterococcus > Enterococcus sp. DIV1279b. The sequence continues at coordinate 2,227,008 of NZ_CP172891.1, forward strand.
TCACCATCTTTCCACTTCGAAGCTGAGAATCATCTCCACCGTTCCTCAACATGGACAAGAAGATGGCGAGGAAATGGGGCAACGCCCCTTTGATATTACCTTTACCACGGCTTCACAACTATTCTGGTGCCCATAAAAAAAACGATACAAATCGCTGCTGATTTGTATCGTTTTTCTATACGTTCGATCATCAATTTTTCGCCGAGTGGTATTGCCAACGACGGCTTCCTTCTCTTCCCAAAATAAATTGGAGCATTGAAAACACGGCAGCAAAAGCAATTAATACGAAGCCATTGAACCAAAAGGATTCCGTGAACGCTTGATTATAAGTGAGGGTTTCACTGATCAATGTATTATTTTGTACAAACCAGTAGGTTGGCGTAAACGCTGCAATTTTATTGACGATATCTGGCAGGAAATTCGCGGATACAAAGACGCCACCGACAAAACAACTTCCTGTTATGAAGATATTGCTGATCCCACCGATCGCTTCTGAGTTTTTCACCAGGGAAGTGACACAAGCTGAAAAGCTGATAACTGGCAATAAAAACAAGAACGTATTCAAAATGTGGTACCAGGCTGCTGTATCCCAAGACGTGCGAATCACTAATAACACCATCAGTAGTAGAAAGCCGAAGGTCAAAAGTAGCGAGTAGCTGATCAAACTTAGAAGGATTTTCCGCTGCAATACACGCTTCGGAAGTGGTGCACTCTGGTTTCGCTTGCTGATTTCTTTGCGATTGAATGCCAAATTGATCACGCCAAACCCGCTAAATACCGAGAGAAAGAGCCCATAAGACAATAAGTTAAAGGTCATGCCAGTCAATAGCTTTTTCATTCGCTGCCCATACTCTGCACTCAGCTTCACATCCCCTGTGACCGCCAATGCAGATTGCGCTTGTTCTATCGCCGCTGCGACGGTTTTACCTTCCTCCTGAAACAAAAGGACTGTTTGTAAAAAAGTGTTCACTTGCTGAGTGACGACTGTTTTAGAAAAGGCATCTGGTCGACTTTGAATCTCGATCGTCGGCATCTTGCCTGCCTCAACTTGATGAGTGAAATCTGCTGGCACATGCATGACGATGTTTACACGATTAAAATAAAGCGCATCATCAATTTCTTTTTGCGAGGTGCCATCCAACGTGACCAAGGTTTGCTTTTCTTTTAAATAGGCTCGGAGACCATCCACGACAGGCGACTCCTCCTCACTGATCAAAGCAATTTTTGCCTCTTGCAAAGAGGTGTTTTCGACATCGATGCTTTGTGCATAAAAGAATGTGACAACAACAGTGATCAATACCCCAATCAGTAAGTTCGACTTATTTGCTTTAAGCAAAGTCCAAATCGTTTTATAAAGCGTCATAGCGCACCCCTCTTTCGATCCAAGCATTCCCGATGGCAAATAGGACGATAAAGCCAGTCAGCCATAGAAGATTGGTATAAAAGCTAGTCAAATCTGTATAGTAGTACAATTGATACAGGCTTTCACTGATCAAATTGACGAGATTCACTTGCCCCAACAGTGGCACATGCAGATCAAGCCAATACTTGATCTGTTCCGAGCCCATCATCCCGGCAAAAAAGCTCATCGCCATCGTCACGGAAATCAAAATTCCGTCCTTTTGCACCAAATTCATTTTTGGTGTCAAATTCCCAATCAATGTCCCTAGCAAAATCGCACACAATGATCCTAATGCGGCAACCAGCAGTAACCACTGCCAACGTTGTCCGAAATCTACTTGATAGACAAAACGAAAGACGGCTAAGATAAGATAGATTTCGACTAACACAATCGTAAAACTTGCCGCTAAATTCGCACTTGAAACCAATGTCCGTTTCCTTGGTATCAAGGAAAGCCGAATACCATTCGCAGATTGATTGGCTTGCTGATCCTGGACATTGCGGACACCCCACATCGTCCCGTAGAGGATCGCCATCCCGATCAACGTAAAGAAATAGAAACTTTTGAAACTCATGTCACGATCAGCATTCACTTCTTGAAAAGTCGCTTCCTGCTCAAAAGCCGATAGAATTGGCGCCAGATCAAGGCTCTCAAGTTCTGCCGCTTTACTAGCAATGATCGCTGTGCGTTGTAAAAATTGATCCATTACGTTTTTCATCAACGACTGGCTCATGCCCGCTTGGCCCACATGCAGAGAAATGGTTTCATCATCAATCAAATAATACCCAGCTAAATCACCAGCAGTCAACTTCTCAGCTGCCTCTGTCTCTTGTAATTCCTCGAGTTCAAATAATGGTTTTTCATTGATTTTTACTTGTTCAAGGACGGTGGAAAAATTTTCCGAAAGCGCTGTTTGATCTCCAGTCTTTACGATCCCCGTTGTGATCGTTTCTAGATTGCCCGCTTGATCGATCTCCCCGAAGGCAGCCATAAACATTAGACCTAAGAGGATAGGAAACGCCAACGTCCAAAACAGCATGGATTTATTTCGCAGCAGCACTTTTGTGCGGTATTTATAAAAATGCCAAAACATTGTGATTCCCTCCTTTAGTCTCTCAATTCCTTGCCCGTAATCTCTAAAAAGACATCATTCAAAGTGGCTTCTTTGGTTGCAATTTTTCCATAAGTGATATGCTCTGCTTGTAAGAGTGTCAGAATCGGTAATAAAACTGTATTCAGCTCCGTCGTTGTTACTTCAAGCTGACCGTTTTTATAGGCGATCCCATCAGAAGCAATGGTTTGCTGAATCGTTGTCAATACAGGCTCAGGTAGTAAAGGGATATCGATGGTCAAACGATCCGCTGTCCGTACCATATCTTTTAGAGATTCCTTGGTTCCTTTAGCAATCACCTGTCCTTGATCCATAATCACGATCTGGTCACAAAGAATCTCCACCTCTTCCATGTAATGGGTCGTATAAACAATCGTCGCTCCTTGACGATTCAGTTCTTTGATACTTTCCAAAATTTTGTTCCGACTTTGAGGATCGACCGCTACCGTGGGTTCATCTAAAAAGATCAAGCGCGGCTTATGAGCGATCCCGCAGGCGATATTCAATCGTCGCTTCAACCCACCGCTGAGCTCGCCTGGGTGAAACGTCACAAAATTTTCCAATCCCACTAATTGAATCACTTCTTCGATCAAGGCTTGGCGTTTCTGTTTGTCAGCAACATATAAACCGCAAAAGTAATCGATATTTTCTTGCACACTAAGTTCTTCAAAGACGGCAACATCTTGAGGAACGACGCCAATCATTGCCTTGACGGCATAATTTTCCGGCGTCATGATTGATCCAAACAGTTTAATGGTCCCTTTGTCATAATTTAACAAAGAGAGCATACAGTTGATGGCGGTGGATTTTCCGCTCCCGTTTGGTCCCAATAATCCTAAAACTTCTCCTTCTTGAACTTGCAGATCAAAATGGTTCAATGCCACAAAATCACCATAGCGTTTTACTAATTTATCAATTTCGATAATCATGATGAAAAACTCCTTCCAAATTTCTTGTTAATCTGACTATAATAAAGTTCAAGGAAAGAAACTAGTGACGATTGGCTAAACCAACCATGACATTTGTCACAATGAAGGAGTCTCCTATGACGAACTATCGACCACTCACCGAAGCGGGCTTTTTCCTCGCTATCTCATTGTTCTTATTGGTAAACCAAGGATTTGTTGCTGTGCAAGTCATCTATCTGCTGATCGCTGTTTTATTTACTGGCGTCAGTTATTTGCTGCCTAAGAAACCAAGCTGGTTTTTTCAAGTTATTCTGTTGCTGCTATGTGCCTTTTGGCCAGCGCTTGCCCTCTTTTTGCCCGCAATGATGCGGGTGATCGCTCCAAAAGAAAGACAAGATGATGGTTTATTCCTATTAGGTTTCTTGTTGATTTCGACGGTTGGCAACCATTCACCCACTGAGCTCGCCTTTATCATCCTGCTACTGCTTTTCGCTTTTTATTTACGAAAAAAAGAGCAGCGAATGATCGATCTTGAGAAAAAATATATTGCTTCAAAAGATACCCATTGGGAAAAGCAGCAGCAGTTATCGGAACAAAACAAAGCATTAGCCCTCTCACAAGAGACAAAATTAGCCTTACAAATCGCGGAAGAACGAAATCGAATCGCGCGAGATATCCATGACAATGTCGGCCATCTACTTTCGAGTGCCATTTTACAAATTGGTGCGCTTGAAATGATCAATCAAGAGCCGAAATTAAATGTGCCGTTAGCAAATTTGAGTGCAACGGTTCACACTGGGATGGATCGCATTCGGCAAAGCGTTCATGATCTCCATGAAAAATCGATTTCTTTTCCGCAAGCCATAGAGTTTCTGATTGCTGATTTCCCCTCTTCCATAACGATTGAAGGAAACTTGTTTGAAGGATTGAGCGAAGCACAGCAAAACTGTTTCTTAATGGTCATCAAAGAAGCCTTGACCAACAGCATCAAACACAGTCATGCCAAAACCGTTGTCGTGCATTTTCGCACGCTGCCCGCCTTTTACCGTTTGCAAATCACCAACGAGGACGTCAATTCACCCCAAACTGCAAACAGCGGAATCGGTCTGAAGACGATGCGTCAACGGGTCCAGGAGCTGCAAGGTCAAGTTCATATTTTACAAGAAAACCAACGCTTTCAGTTGACGATCATTTTACCAAAGGAGGAACACCAATGATTACTGTAGTCATTATTGATGATGACCCGTTTGTGACGACCTCGTTACAAACCATTCTTGAAAGTACAGAAGAGATTCAGGTGCTGGGTATCGGTCATTGTGCCAAAGACGCCATTGCTCTTTACGAAGCCCATCGTCCGGATGTTTTGTTGACCGACATCCGTATGCCGGAACAAACTGGGATCGCTGCTGCCAAAGAAATACTGGCTAAATTTCCGCAAGCGATCCTCTTGCTTTTGACCACCTTCAAAGATCAAGAATACATTCGTGAAGCCTTTTCTATCGGTGTCAAAGGATATTTGATCAAACAGAACCTGCAAGCGATCATCCCTTCTGTCAAAGCCGCATACAATGGGCAAGTCGTGTTTGGGAATGAGATCGTCGAGACCTTCACGCAAATGATGAAGAACCAACCAGCGATAGATAATCAAGCATCTTTTAGCGAACGTGAACTTGCGATCATCAAAGAAGTAGCAGCGGGTAAAAATAATAAAGAAATCGCCGATGCCTTGTATCTAAGTGATGGAACCATTCGTAATTACATCAGTCAATTACTAGAAAAGCTGGAGTTGCGGGATCGCACGCAATTAGCGATCTATTATTATCAGCATTTAAAGTAAACCTCATCGATTGCAAAAAAGCCTGAAGAATGCGAAGCTGCATTCTTCAGGCTTTTTGTTTTCTATTCGAATATCCGACTGTCGTAGTTTTTTGGTGGACAAGCTATGGATTTCCAGGACTGCCAGGATTCGTTGGATTATTCGGTGTGTTAGGCGGAAAAATCGGTGCCTTATCTAACGTTTTTTCTAAGCCAGATTCTTCCCGATCGCCTCGTTCTGACTCAGGACTTTCATCCAATTTGAATTCTTTTTCCATCTCATCTAACTTTTTAAAGTCGTTGCCAGATTCTTTTGCTAATTTTGCTAATTTATCTTCGGTTTCTTTCGCCATAACGTAACGCCTCCTTTTGATTTTAGCTTAGCATAAGAAGCTAAAAAACCAAAAGAAAGCGCTCACTAACGACCCTTTTTTAGTATTTTCTCATCTTTGAATCAACCATTTTTTGTGGGCATAAAGTCGTATGGAGAACAATCCTTCATGCCAATCATTGGATCCACTAAATGCTTTTTGACCATCGTTAAAGTCAATACACCATCGTTCGGCGTTTCTTCGATGAGTGCTTCTTCCCCCGTAGTCCCTTCACTTAGAACCTTATCCCCTGACAGAGGCTTTGCCGTTTCTGTCTGATTTGATGCTGACGGCTCCGTCTCGGCAAAAGCAAACAAATCAAGCCCACTATCTGAGGTCTTTTCTACCGCTTGCTTGTTAGCAGTAACTTCAGTGCTGGATTGCTCCTTTATCTTCGTCGAAGACGTTTTTACTTTCGTGTCAACAGAGGAATCATCATAAAATGGATCATCGGCTTCTTCAAATTGGGCCAATTTTGCTCGTTGCAACGGCGTCATTTTTTCTGTGCCATTGATGCGTTCTTTCAGCGTCGTTAAACGAGTCGCAGATTCGTGGTTGACACAAGTTTGGTACGCTTGTGGTTCACCAAGTAAAATCAGCATCTCTTTGCTGCGGGTCACAGCAGTATATAGCAAATTGCGCTGCAGCATACGTTGGTATTGATGAACCATCGGCAAAATAACCATTTGAAATTCACTGCCTTGAGATTTATGGATCGAACAACAGTAGGATAACGTGATCTTGTTCCATTCATTCCGCTTATAGGTCACTTCGTTGGCATCAAATTGAATGACCAGCTCGTCGATCTTGTCTTCCGACTGTTTGGCTAGAGTGATCCCAACGATTTGACCCATATCGCCATTAAACACGTTATCTTCAGGAGAGTTTACCAACTGCAAGACCTTATCGCCGATACGATACACCGTATCATTGAAGGTCACCTCTTTTTTGGTCCCATCATTGGGGTTAAAAATCTCTTGCATCATTTTATTAAGGGCATCGATACCCGCTGCCCCACGATACATCGGTGCCAACACTTGAATATCTTGCGGCGTATAGCCTTTGTCTTTTGCCCGTTTCACGATTTGAGCGATCAACGGTTCGATTTTGTAAGCATCACACGCAAAGAAAGAACGATCTTTTTGGTTTTGTGTAAAATCAGCAGGCAGCTGCCCGTTTTTTATGGCATGGGCGAGTGGAATAATACTTGACCCATCGCCTTGACGATAGATTTCCGTCAATTCTTGTTTCGGGATCGCAGCGATCGCTAGCAAGTCATGAAGGACTTGCCCTGGTCCCACAGAAGGAAGCTGATCTTTATCCCCCACAAAAATCACTTGCATATTCGTAGGAATCGACTTAAAGAGGGTATTCGCCAGCCATGTATCCACCATAGACATCTCATCGACGATCAGTAAGCCGCCTTCTAATTCTTTTGGACTGATCGATGGCGCTTTTTCACGTCCGTTCAAGCCTAACAAACGATGGATCGTACCACTTGGCAAGCCAGTCGTTTCGTTCATTCGTTTGGCGGCTCGACCAGTCGGTGCTGCCAAGAGAATCGGAAAGGTTTCGTCGCTGTATTTTGATGGTTCTAAGTCCAAATCGTTCAATTCAGCAAACAATTGTACGATCCCATTGATCACCGTCGTTTTCCCAGTACCAGGTCCTCCTGTCAAAATAAACAATGGCGAACGGATGGCTTCTTTGATTGCTTCTTCTTGCGAAGAACCATAGGTGATGCCTAGATGCTTCTCAATTTTTCGCAGCGTTTTGCTGATTTTTTTCTCAGGATACACGATCTCTTTTTTGCGGGAAAGCAAGCGTTCGATGGAACTAGCGATTCCCCACTCAGAAAAGTACAAACTGTTTTCATATAAACGAGTTTCTTCTTGCTGGATTTTTCCTTCTTCCACTAACTGAATGATCGTTGAGGCCAGGTCGTCTGGCGCGATCTCAATAGGTCGACTCGTCTCTAATAAACGCAGTGTCTGCTCTAACAAGTCCTGGGCGTGGATAAAGGTATTACCCGTCTGCAAGGATTGGGCAAAGATCTGATGCAAGACTGCGGCTCGAAACCGTTGCGGTGACGAAGCTTCGATCCCTAGCTGCTCAGCGATGCCATCTGCGCGTTTAAAGCCAATGCCTTCAATGTCTTCCACCAGCTGGTAAGGATTTTCTTCGATAATTGCTAATGCTTCATTTTTGTAGGCTTGGTAGATTGCAAAAGAAATCTGACTACCAAAACCATAACGGCTCAAGCCAACGATCACTTGATCCATCCCATGATTTTGCCGAACGGTATCTAAAATCATTTTTTGCTTACTTTCATTCAATCCTGGAATCTGCTCCAACAATGTTGGTTCTTCCAGCATCCGGTCGATCGCTTCTTCTCCTAAAAGATCAACGATTTTTTCAGCGGTCTTCTTGCCGATCCCAGGAAATTTTTCTCCTGAAAGATAGGCGATCAACCCTTGTTCAGAGGTTGGTTGTTCTTGTTGGTAGCTTTCGGCCTTCAACTGGACGCCATACTTGGGATGATTGACCAGCTCACCAAAAAACCGATACTTTTCCTCTTCTTGGATTTCGCCGAAACTACCAGTAACGACGATCTCCGAGTCTTTGTAGTCGGCATTATTCTCAGTGACTTTAACTAATAGTACTTTATAAAAATTGCTGGGATTCTGGAAAAAGATGGCGGCAACATGGCCGACAAAAAACGTTCTTTCTGGAATCATGGTGCCGCTCCTTTCATGGTTTACAATAAAGCGTCTAATCCTGCCTGATTGCTTAAAAAGCTTGCTTCATTCCAAACTTTTAGTTCAAAAGGCAATACTTTTTGTTCATTCGTCTCTAATAAGCTAACGCTGTTATTGACTAATCCACCTTGCTCTCTTAATTCGGCTAATGGTTTGCCTGCAAGCCACTGTATAGCAGCCGTAAAGGATGCTCCATGACCGACGAACAATAATGGGCCTTCATGCTGCATCACCGCATCCATGACGACGGTCTCGATTCGGCTCAATGTTTCTTGGATCGGCTCACCTTTAAAGGCACTGGGATCGTATCGATCCAGGTGATTACGCAAATCAGTCAGTTGCTGGGGATACTTCTCATGCATTTCATCGATGGACCGACCTTCCAATTCACCGAGTCCGATTTCTCGCAGGTTCTCATTATAAATGATTTCAACAGGGTGTTGGAGTCTTGCTTGGATCTCTTGGGCAGTCACTTTTGCTCGCAAAGATGTACTTGAGTAAATCTTCTCAAAAGGAATAGCTGCCAGATAATCACCGAGTAATTTGATCTCGTCATAACTTTCTGGCAATAACGGCGAATCCCCCAGCATTCCTTGAAAGCGGCGTGCTTGGTTCCACTCTGTTTTTCCGTGACGGGTAAAGTATAATTGCATCGAAAAAGCCTCGCTTCTTAGTCTAATTTGTCGTTCTCGTAATGATGCGTCAATTCCAACTGCGGAAATCCTTGCTGCCGCAAAACTTCATAAATGATCAAGGCCGCCGTATTTGATAGATTTAGGGAACGAACGTGCTCATCATTCATAGGGATCCGCAAGCATTTTTCGGCATGCTCACGCATAAAGCTTTCTGGAAGCCCCGTCGTTTCTTTCCCAAAAATGAAGAACTGATCGTCATCGGCGGTGTAATTGACATCAGAATACACGCGATTGGCAAATTTCGAGATCAGGTACAACGGACGCGCTCCTAAAAAGTCCATAAAAGCAGCTAAATCTTTATGATAGGTAATATTGACATCGTGCCAATAATCAAGCCCAGCACGCTTCAATTGCTTGTCATCCGTTGAAAAGCCTAAAGGCTCGATTAAGTGTAAATGAGTATTTGTTGCTGCACACGTCCGTGCAATATTCCCCGTATTGGCTGGGATCTGAGGTTCAAAAAGAACGATGTGATTCATAGATAAAAACTCCTTTCGATCGGATACTGCCGATCGGTTCTCGCATTGATTTGTGTCGTTAAACGTTACGTTTTCCATTACATGCTCAATAACTACTTCAATAACTTCTATAGTACCATATTTTGGCACGCTTGTTTTTCTAGAAACAACATTTTTTGGGCGCTTTTTTGGGCATAAAAAAAACGTACCAACTCGGTGTCGATCACTGCGAGTCGTTACGTTAGTGAAGCTCTTTTCACTAACTTTTATCAGAACAGGAACCTGATAAAAACCAATGAAAAATGACTTGAGAACAATATATCACTCCCATGGCATGATTGCAAGAGTAAATAACAAAAAAGTTCAAAATATTTTCAGGAAATTTTCGCAATCAACACCTCAACATCAACCGTAATCTGTGTCAAAGGGGTTTGTCGCAGCTTTTCTTTGCGTTCCTCCGAAGCCCCCCACTCTAACGGGGACATGGCAAGTAAATCTTGACGATTTTCTTCAGGGATCGCAAAAACATGCGTCACTCTTTGACGGGATGCGTTGGGATAGTGTTCAAAAAATTTGCTAACGACCCGTTCATTCGAATACTGTTGTTTTGTTTCATCGTCAGGATAAAAAGCGGCTCGTAGTTCTTTTAAATAATCCGCCGCAGGGACCACTTTGATCAGCTGTCCGCCTTTTCTTAAAATGCGGTTAAACTCCCCATAATTTGACGGCGAAAATAGATTGAAAATCGTATCAAAGCTCGCTTCAGCAAACGGCAGGTTGGTCAGATCCGCTACACACCAAAAAGCTGGTACGTTTTGATTGGTTGCTAGATAGACTCCGTCCTTGGCAATATCAAAGCCGACAGCCGCCTGAGTCTTTTCATTGACCAGCTGAGCCAGAAAACTGCCTTCCCCGCAGCCAACATCTAAAAGATGCTTAGCATCCCCTAAAGCTGCTTTGATGCATTCAATGACTGGTGCATACATGCCGCTAGCGATCATTCGTTGACGCGGCAAAAACAGTGCTTGATCATAATCTGCTTTGACTTGATGATCCAAAAAGAAAAGTGTGCCTTTCTTTGATAAGTCAAATCGATGACGATTTGGACAAACCAAGCCATTTTCGGTCGGGAAAAATGCTTGGCGGCACAATGGACATTCAAACAAGTGATAATGGGCGTTTAAAAAAAGGCGCCCGCGATCGATTTTTTTTAACATTCAACTTCCCTCATCTCTGCTCTACTTTAGCATATTCTTGTGGTAGAATGCTAGTGGATAGAATAACAAATCAATTGAACACCCATCTAATGGAGGTAAATCATGTTAAAAGAATTTTGTGCAGAAAACTATACCAATATTCCCTTAGCGATCGCCCGAGGTGCAAAGCGCATCGAACTCTGTGATAATTTAGCAGTCGGCGGAACAACACCAAGTACCGGCGTGCAAGAAGAAGTTCTGCAATATGCTGGCGAAAAAGGAATACCCGTTATGACGATCATTCGACCTCGGGGTGGTGATTTTGTTTACAATGATACAGAACTGAAAATCATGCATACCGACTTGATCGAAGCAAAAAAATTAGGAACAGACGGCGTTGTTCTAGGTTGCTTAACACCTAGCGGCTGGTTGGACGAAGAAGCATTGGAGCTACTGTTAGAAACCGCAGAAGGCTTGCAGGTTACTTTTCACATGGCGTTCGACGCGATTCCTGCAGCGCGCCAATTCAAGGCGATCGATTGGTTAGCTGAGCATGGGGTACAGCGGATTTTGACCCATGGTGGTGCTGCAGGCACTCCAATCGAAGCAAATTTCGATCGTCTGAAAGAATTGATCGCCTATGCTGGTGAGCGTTTAACGATTTTACCTGGCGGTGGCATTTCCTTTGAAAATGCCCAAGAAGTTGCCGATACACTAGGTGTAAAAGAAGTTCATGGAACCAGAATCGTTGACCTTAACGATTGAGCTTGAAGGACACAAAGAAATCCCCACAAACGATGCGCTTCTATCGTTTGTAGGGATTCTTTTAGATGGCTTGCAATAAGTCGTATTGTGATTGATACAAATGGTGATACAAGCCTTTTTGTGCCATTAGCTGATCATGGTTACCCGATTCAGCGATCGTCCCCCCTGCCACGTAAAAGATTCGATCAGAATTTTTGATCGTGGATAATCGGTGAGCGATGATAAATGAGGTTCTGCCTTCTAACAGCTTCAACAATCCTTCTTGCAGCAATTCTTCTGTCTTCGTATCGATACTTGAGGTCGCTTCATCTAAGATCAAAATTTTTGGATCAGCCAACAACGCTCGGGCAAAGGAAATCAGTTGCCGTTGCCCTGCAGATAAAGTACTTCCTCGTTCTTCGACGACGGTTTGATAGCCGTCTTTCAACTCCGTGATAAAGTCGTGGGCACGGACGATCTTCGCTGCTTCGATGATCTCTTCTTCTGTCGCATCTAATTTTCCATAGCGAATATTCTCTATGATCGTTCCTGAGAAAATAAAGGTATCTTGCAGCATGACCCCCATTTGTGAGCGCAGCGATTCCAGCGTCACGTCACGAACGTCCATCCCATCCACTTTAACACTGCCTTCATTGACATCATAAAAGCGGCTCAGCAAGTTGATGATCGTGGTTTTCCCTGCACCAGTAGGACCAACCAAAGCAATACTTTCCCCAGGTTCAATGTGGAAGTTAACATCAGAAAGAATGTTTTTGCCTTCTTCGTATCGGAAGGTCACGTGTTCAAAATCAACGGTCCCTTTCATCGTCGGCAATACGTTTGCATCAGGTTTGTCTTCGATATCTGGGACTTCATCCATCGTTTCAAAAATCCGTTCAAGATAGGCTGTTGCTGTAATCAAAGAATTATAAAAATTCCCGATATTGATGACTGGATTCCAGAAATTATTGATATAACTGATAAAAGCGATCAGAGTACCTGTGCTGACATCGACACCGATCTGACGAATGCCGACAAAATAAATCAAACAAGTCGTAATGACTGAAATGTTTTGCACCCCTGGCCACATCAGAAACTGAATTTTGACAGCTTTCATCCATGAAGTCCGGTAATCATTGCTGACTTCTTGGAAGATCTCAGCATTTTCTTCTTCTCGCGCAAAGGATTGAGTAATCTTGATACCAGCAATACTTTCATGAATGTAAGCATTTAGATTGGATTGTTTATTACTCAACACCTGATAGGCTTTGCGCTGGTTATTCTTGATCACCATCACCATGATGAACAAAATTGGCAGCAACGCAAGGGAATACAAGGTCAATTTGAAGTCGATCGCAAACATAAAGATCAAGGTGATGATGACGTTGAAAACATCCGAGATCAAATTGATCAGGCCGTTGCTCAATAGGTCACTCAGTGTATTGATATAGTTTACGATGCGAATCAAGATCTTGCCGTGGGGCCTTGTATCAAAATAAGAAAAAGGCAGTCGCTGCAGATGTTCAAAAATATCAAAGCGCATATCCTTCAATACGTCTTGACCAATATTCGTGATATGGTAGATACGGTAACGCATGCAGACGCCGATAACGATCAAGGTCACTAGAAAGGCAGCTCCTAGAAGCAGCAATTGGTTGACATTTTTCTCAGGAATCGATGAATCGATCGCGATCTTTGTGAAAACGGGCGCCAACATTCCTGCTAAGTTTGCCAGAATGATCGTAAATAGGACTTTGGCAATACTTCTTTTATAAGGAACGACATATTGTGACAAGCGTTTGAAATCCTTCCAACTAAACTCCTGGTCTAATTCCTCATCCACATCAAATTTATTTCTCGCCATCGTCTTCACCTCCTGACAAGCCTAATTGTTTTTGATACACTTCGTAGTATTTGCCCCGCAGACTGACAAGTTCTTCATGGGTCCCTTGTTCAACGACTCGTCCTTTTTCCATCATCAGAATCTGATCGGCTTCTCGAACAGAGGAAATTCGATGCGCAATGATAAACGTCGTTTTCTCTCCTGTTAATTTTGTCAGCTCCTGTTGGATCTTCGATTCTGTCTCCATATCGACGGCAGACGTCGTATCATCCAAAATCAAGATCGATGGATCTTTGGCTAAGGCCCGTGCTAGGGAGATCCGTTGTTTTTGTCCGCCAGAAAGCCCCACACCTCGCTCGCCCACGATCGTTTCATAGCCTTGAGGCATCCGAGAAATAAAGGTATCTGCATCAGCGACTACCGCCATTTGCCGAATAAAGCCTTCATCAGCTAAAGGATTTCCAAAAGCAATGTTGTCGGAGATGGTATTGGAAAACAAGAAAACATCTTGCATCACCATTGAAATGTTTTCCCGCATTTGGCGCACGGGATACTCTTTGGCGTTTTTTCCATCAATCAATACTTCCCCTTCAGTGGGATCATAAAAGCGTCCAACCAAATTCACTAACGTCGTTTTCCCTGACCCAGTTTCCCCTAAGATCCCTAACGTTTGGCCAGGGCCAATTTTGAAGTTGATGTTTTCCAACACATTTTGATTCGGATCATCCGAAAAGTGGAAGGAAACATCTTTAAACTCTACAAATCCTTTGATTGGCTCTAATTTTTCTTGTTGATGAACAGGAATTTTCGATTCTTGCGCCAACATTTGCCGAATTTTGATACAGGCTGCAGAAAATCGCTGAACATCGTTGATCAACCAACCACTCATGCGCATAGGATTATTCAACATCCAAAGATAGCCATTAAACGCAACAAGATCCCCTAATGTCATCTCGCCGTTGATAACGAAGATCCCACCCAAAATCAAGGCAATGACTGACAAACTTCCTGCTAAGCCATCAAGCCATGGCAGATAGGTACGGGATACTTTGGCAGATGCCATATTGCGGGTCTTAAAATCTTCGTTGTAAGAGCGAAATTTTTCAATCTCAAAATTTTCACGAGCAAAAGCTTTCACCACTCGATTGCCGCCGATATTTTCTTCCACCATTGAATTCAAGCGCGAAAAGCTCTCACGAATGTCAAAAAACAACGGGTGTGCTTTCTTAGACATGCGATTGGTCAACAGAAATATGATCGGTGTGACAGCCACCAGCGCCAACATCAATTTCCAATCAATGAAGCTCATAACCACCACCGCTGAAAAGAACCACAAGATACATTCAGCGATATTGTAGGTCACCCAAGAAACAAAGTGGCGAATGGCATCGGTATCACCAGTCATCCGTGCCATAATATCTCCCACACGAGTGTGATTGAAAAAGTCGAAATCCAATTCTTGCAGCTTCTGATACAAATCTTCCCGTAAATCGTATAGCGTATTTTGCCCGACCCGTTCAAATAAAATTTGATAACTGTAGCGGACAATGGTACGAATGACGGTCGTTGCGATCATGATCAACAATAATGGAATCAATAAGTGCGTTTTTTGCTGATTGATGACATCATCGATCACCATTCCTCCCAAGTACGGATTAACAATGATCAGCGCTGCATTGATCACTAAAAACAGGACTGCCAATATGATTTTTCCCCGGTTCTTTTTGGCATAGCGCCAGATCCATTGTGTATTACTCATCTAATTCCCCCTCTCGTTGTTAAGCTTAGCGTTTTGAAAAGCGATTTGAATGGTTTTTCTTACTCATTTTGATGTAAAATATTAGTAAGAAGCACCATTCCCTTTTTTTACAGGAAATAAGCACCCAATTGGAGTGAATCAGCCATGAATTTAGTTAACCCTCGCACGTTTAATCCAGAAATCATCTATCTCTTTGACCCATGGACGCAATCAGAAAGTCATGGAGAAATGCACCATCATGACTTTTTAGAAATCAGCGTCTTATTAGAAGGAGAAAGTACCTATTATTTTGAAAAAGAACCAGCGAAAAAAATCCGTGCTGGCAGCGTCATGCTTTTCAATCCTGGCGTCGATCACTGCGAATTGCAGCCAAAGGGCACTCGCTCCCATCAGCTGCATATTGGTTTGAAAAATATTTCTTTGGAAGGGTTTAAACGGAATTTTTTCCCGAACAAACACCCCTTGTTGGAGCTAGGCAAATACCATCATCAAGTTTTGGAAAAAGCCTGGCAGTTGGTGAGAGAAAGCAGTGAAGAGCGGGATGAGTTTCAATTGATGCAAAAGGCTGTTTTGATGGAGATGCTCGTCTACATTTTACGTGGACTAAATGAAGACCATATCAATGTCGTGCCTTACCTTTCCAAAAGCCAACGACGACAACAACAGATCGTCAACTATACGGTCTATTACTTGGAAAATCATTACAAAGAAGAAATCACGTTAGAGAAGCTCGCACAGGATCAATTTCTCAGCCCGACGTACCTTTCAAAGATTTTTAAAGAGGCGACGGGTGTCAGTCCCATCAACTACTTGATTGAGATTCGCTTAAAGCGTGCCAAAGACATGTTAAAAAATGAAAACCTCACGATCAAAGAAGTCGCCTCTGCTGTGGGCTATCAGGATGCTTATCACTTTAGCAAGTCTTTTAAAAAACTTTATGGTGTCTCTCCTTCTGGGGTATTGCCAAAACCAAAAAATTAAAGAGCAAGCCGATGACCTTCCTTCGAATGAAGAATCATCGGCTTGCTCTTTTTTGTTCATTGAATAAAATAGTTCATAAAAAGACTGGCAATGTTGAAATAGATCAAAACACTGGTCAAATCGCTAAGGGTCGTGATAAACGGACCACTTGCCACTGCTGGATCAAACCCCAGCTTGTCCATCAGCATCGGGATCAAACTTCCCGCTAAGTTGGCTACTGTGATGGCACACATCATCGCCATCCCAATCACAAACCCTAGAATCGGATTTTGTTTCCAGACAGCTACGATAGCAAAAATCGTCAACCCCGTGATGGCACCTGTGAACAGTCCTGTCAGCACTTCACCAACTACCGTCTTCATAAAGCTGTTTTCTTTGTCGTCATTGATCGCCAGACGACGAACGGCTACGGCTAAGGATTGGGTACCAGCATTACCGGCGGTCCCAGTGATCAGTGAGATAAAGACAGCGAGAATACTTGCTTCGCTGACCAACTCTTCATAATGACTGATCAGACTGGCGGTGGCCATTCCGAGAAAGAGTAAGGTGATAAGCCAAGGCAAGCGTCTCGAAGACGCTTTGATCGGGTTCTCACTGACTTCTTCCACATTGACCCCTGCCAATCCAGAGTAGTCACTGGCTGCTTCATCATCGATAACGTCGATGATATCATCGACGGTCACGATCCCTAATAGGTGATCGTCATAATCAGTGACTGGCAATGCAAGAAAGTCATAATCTCGGAAGGTCTGAGCGACATCCTCTTGGTCATCTCCAACATGGACCGACATCACCCGCTCGTTCAAAATATCAGCGATCATGGTATCTTCATCATTGATGATCAAGTCTCTTAAAGAAATAACGCCCACAAGCTTATTATCAGTATCCACGACGTAAATATAGTAAATCGTCTCGGCAACATCTGCGGCATTTTTTAAGACATACATCGCTGAACGAACCGTTTGGTTGGCAACAATGGAAACAAACTCGGTAGTCATCAGCGATCCAGCAGTTTCATCTTCATAGTGCAGCAGCTCTTTGATTTCGCTAGCAGCTTCAGCGGTCATCAAACTCAAATATTTCGCTGTTTGTTTTTTATCCAGAGTATTCAGCAGGTCAACCGCATTATCGGTATACATTTGCGCCAACATATCAGCCGCATAGGCGGGGCGCATCTCTGAAAGATAGTCCACCATGTGTTCATCATCTTCTTCAATGACGTCAAACATGTCTGCTAATTCTTTCGGCGATAGATACGTATAGACGATTTGTCGATCGGCTGCTTCTAGAGATTGGTAGAATTGCCCCTGCTCGTAGATATGCAGATCCAAGAATGCCTCACGAAATCCCTGGATATCATTGTCTTTTAATGCTTGATTCAGTTGATCAAACCGTTCGGTTAATTCTTGATTTTCATCCAATCTCTTCACCTCATTTGTTATTGCCTATCCATGGCTGAGCAAACAGCGGCCATGTCTGCTGGTAAGGGCAGCTTAAAAGCCAACGGTTCATTCGTAAAGGGATGCTGAAATTGCAGCTGACAGCAGTGTAATGCTTGTCGTTTGATCCCAAGAGCCATTGTACCGCCATACATCTCGTCTCCTAATAAGGGACAACCGATCGCAGAAAAATGGACCCTTATTTGATGTGTCCTGCCTGTGTGTAACTGAATATCAACTAAAGCGCAATCTGAATTGCGTTGTTTTAGCCAATACTCCGTCCGTGCTTCTTTTCCTTCGTCACTGACCTTGCGTTTCAATAGTGAAGTCAGGTCCCTAGCAATCGGCAGCTCAATCTCACCATGGGCAGAAAGTGCGGGCAGTTCACCAGCAACGAGGGCTTGATATTTTTTTACGACCTGCTTCTTTCGCAACTGGCTATCCAGCTTCGCATGGGCAAACCCATGTTTTGCAAAAAGCATCAATCCTGATGTGTCACGGTCTAACCGCGTGACAACATGAATCACTTGATCTTCATAGTGCTGCGCTTGATAGTAGGCCTTAACGCGATTGGCCATCGTGCCAGTCGGATGATATTGCGCAGGAATTGATGAGATGCCAGCCGGTTTATTCACGACTAACAGATGGGCATCTTCATACACGATCTCAATCGGTGTCGGGTCAGCCAGCATCGTCTCATGTTCTCCTTCAGGAGGAATTACAATAGTTACCCTATCATTTTGCGCCAAAGAAAACAAGACGTTTTGCTCGTGATCGTTGACAAATATCTTTCCGCCTTGAAATTTGATTTTTGCTAACAGTCCTTTGGACACCCCTTGTTCCTTCAAAAAATATTTGACTTGCTGTCCTTGTCCAGTATAGTAATACGTAAATTCCATGGGTTTATTCTTCTCCAATAAAGGAATCTTTGACCCGATTCCAAAAATGCATATGCCGATAAGACGCAAAATGAATCCGTTCATCGGCAATACGGTAATAGATAGCATCGATTTCTTCTTGTTCGATGGTAAACTGATCGATCGTTACTAAATAGTCGGTGCTTTGCTGCAGTTGTACTTTGACCCATTCATGGTGACCCACGACGATCGGCGAACCAAGGGTCCGAAAGACACGATTGTTCAACGAAGCAATCTCTGCCAATTGAAAGGCATTGATACTTGGGTGTAAGACTGCCCCACCAACACTCTTGTTATAAGCAGTGGAGCCGGTGGGCGTTGAAATCGATAAGCCATCGCCGCGAAATTTTTCAAAGAGGTCTTCTTTAATAGAAATATCGGCAACCATCGTGCGATTGCCGCGCTTGATCGTTGATTCATTCAATGCAAGGAAATGCTTGTCTGATTTTCCATTCGCATACGTGATACGAACATCTAATAACGGATAGCTGACGCTTTTTTGATGGTCATTGCATAATGACTCGACTAGTTCTTCCAATTCATAATCTCGCCAGTCCGTGTAAAAGCCGAGATGACCCGTATGGACGCCTAAAAACTGCACTTGGTCCAACTTATGATTGTACAAGTGAAAAGCAGAAAGGAGCGTGCCATCTCCCCCAACAGAAATCACTAATTCAGGATTGTCTTGATCGATCTTATTTTCAGATTGTTCTAAAAGCGTAGTTAAACGCTTTGTCACTTCTACCGACTTGCTTTCTTGATTATGGACGATTGCCACGCGGATACCTTTCATTCCGTTTCCCCCTTTGGCAACGGGTTCTGATCATGTCCGCCTCGCTTGCCTTTCCCATGTGAAAATAACCGTTGTGCCTCTTGGATCTCTTCACGGATATTGGACATTTCTTCATCTAGCTGATAGGCGGCTTCTGCCGACCGACGCAGCCGTTCACTGATTTCAGCGGGAAATTCCCCTTGGTATTTGTAGTTTAGTGAATGTTCGATCGTTGCCCAAAAATTCATCGCTAGTGTCCGAATTTGAATCTCAGCTAAAATAATTTTTTCCCCGTCGATCAGTTGAACGGGATATTCGATCACTAGATGATACGAACGGTAGCCACTGGCTTTTTTATTGGTGATATAGTCCCGTTCAATGATCACTTTCATGTCTTTGCGTGTTCGTAAGAGTTCAACGACTTGGTGAATGTCTTCCACAAATTGACACATGATTCGTAATCCAGCGATATCAGACATCTCTTCTTCAAGCCGATCCAAAGCAATCCCACGTAATTTACTTTTCGTTAAAATGCTATCCACTGGCTTGACCCGCCCAGTGACAAATTCAATGGGAACATGCTTGTTTTGTTCCCTATATTGTTTTCGTATGCCTCTTAATTTTACTTTTAATTCTGAAACCGCCTGTTCATAAGGCGCTAAGAATTCTTCCCAATCTCGAATCATTCTTCTCCCTCGATTCTGTTCATAACATACCTCTTATTCTACCATACTCTTGGAATAAAACTGAATGAACAGAAGAGCAGAAACAAAAGATTTTTTGTCTCTCCCCCAACGTCTCAGCTTTTCTTTGTTTGGTTTCTTTGACGGAATAGCTGAAACAGCGTACACTATGGTTGCAACAGAAAGAGAGTGAGAAACGATGGGCGAACAAATAGAGATCGAATATAAAACGATGTTGACGGAAAAAGAATACCACCAGTTGCTTGCTTATTACAATTTGTCAGAAGAAGCATTTAAGATACAAACCAACTACTATTTTGATACGGCAGATCATAAGCTGCGGGAAAAGCAATTCGGCTTGCGTATTCGCACGACTGCTACCAATGCGGAATTAACGCTAAAAACCCCCATTGAGCACGGGTTATTAGAGACGACTGATCCTTTAACGAAAACGTCCGCAGCTTCATTGATTGCTTCAGAAAAAATTCTACCTACGGGTATCGTTGCTCAGCGCCTAAGAGCGGCAGGTATCGAGCCTGACACGTTACGTATGATCGCAGCATTAAAAACGAAACGGGCGGAATTTCCGATTGAAGAAGGATTGCTCGCGTTAGATGAAAGCTGGTATGGTCAACAGCATGATTATGAGTTGGAGTTAGAAGTCAACGAACCGATTAAAGGGAAAGATGCCTTTCACTCCTTGTTACGTCTCTTTGGCGTTCCTTACCGACCAGCGAAAAACAAGATCATCCGAGCCGTTGAAGAAAAATCATAGTAAGCTGTCCTTTTGCTTACTTTTTTCGCGTTTTTTTGCTATATTTAATAAAACATACTTATTTTGTTTTTCAAGGTACAAAAGAATCTTAATTGGGGAGAGATTCAAATGATCGAACTGTTTTTATTTATTAATCCGATTGGGCCTATTTGTTATGATATCGAAAAAGAGATTCTCAATAAATTAAACACCAGCCGCAAAAAAATCCATTTGCAGATCCTACCTTTCGTTAACTTGTTTTCCGTAGGTGTCTCAATGGACTATTTGTCCATGAATAAGACGGATTTGGTCTTGCGAAATGAACAGACCAACCAAATCTATGCTGCATCACTGGACTATAAGGCAGCTCAGTTGCAAGGAAAAAAAATTGCGCGGGATTTCTTGTTGAAACTGCAACAACGGATAGGGATCGAAAGACAAGAATATAGCGATGCCTTAGTGAAAGAATTATTTTCTGAAACGAATGGTGATTTAGAGATGTTCCTAGAAGATCGATCCTCTGAGCTAGTGAAAAAGAACTTTGCCACCGATCAGCGTGTAGCCAAAGATATGGGGATCACGATCACACCCTCTGCTGTGGTGTATGATTTTTCAAGTGAAGAAGAATATGGGGTCCTTTTAGAAGGATCAGAGGAACTGAGAAGTCTTCCGCTCGTCTGTGGTACAGCAACAGAACTCGATACATTTTTACAAAAAGCTCAGTCTTTGAAAGCACCAAAACTTTCCACTATTCATGAAATTGATCGCGGGTTGATTCTTTTATGAAACCCTATTCAATAGCGACGCTGCGCAGCGAGCCAAACGATGATCTTGTATTTGGCTCGCTGCGGAGCGTTTTTTATTGTGGACAAACAAAAAAACAAACCAATCCTTCACGGATTGGTTCGCTTTTCAATTATGCTTCAATTTCTTTGACGAGTTCTTCCAATTCATTCAAGCGTTGCTCAAATACTTTCATCGCGTCTTCAATATAATCTGCTTTTGTCATATCGACGCCCGCTTTTTTCATGACTTCGATTGGATAATCACTGCGTCCAGCTTTCAAATAGTTCAAATAGTTGGTTAAGGCATCTGGTTCACCTGCTAAGATTTTCTTCGCTAAAGCAGAAGCTGCCGAAAATCCGGTTGAATACTGGTAAACATAGTAATTGTAATAGAAATGCGGAATGCGTGACCACTCAAGACGAATCTCAGGATCTTTTTCAACAGAAGGTCCGTAGTATTTTGCATTTAACTCGGCATAGTTCTCGCTTAAGAACTCACTGGTCAACGGTGTTCCTTTCGCATCTTCCACGTGCATGAAGTGTTCAAACTCGGCAAATTGCGTTTGACGGAAAATCGTTCCTTTGAAGCCATCGAGAAAATGATTCAAGACATAAGCTTTGACCCGTGGATCTGTTTCAGTCTGCAGCATATACTCTGTCAAAATATTTTCATTGGTGGTTGAAGCGATTTCCGCTAAAAAGATCGAATAATCGCCATAGGCATAAGGCTGGTTATTACGTGTAAAGTAACTATGCACACTGTGTCCCATTTCATGAACAAGAGTAAAGAGTTGATCCAATCGATCATTCCAGTTCATCAGGATATATGGCAGCGTGTCATAGGCACCAGAAGAATACGCGCCACTACGTTTGCCTTTGTTTTCAACGACATCGATCCACCGATTGCTGAAGGCTTCTTCAACCACCGCAAGGTATTCTTCACCTAATGGTTTTAACGCTTCTTTCGCTTTTTCGACCGCTTCTTCATAGGTATATCGAATGGGTGCTTCCCCTAAAATCGGCGTATAAACATCATACATATGCAACGTATCGACAGCCAACAGGCGTTTTCTTAATGCCATATAACGATGCAACAATGGCAGGTGCTGATTGACGACATCCACTAATGTATCGTAGACACTTTCAGGAATGTGGTTGGCACTCAAAGCGGCTTGCCGTGCCGAATCAAATTTGCGGGCTTTTGCTTTAAAGTTATGGGCTTTGATATTGGTGCTTAATGTTTGGGCAAAGGTATTGCGGAATTGCTCATAGACACCATAAAGACCTTTAAAGGCTGCTTCACGGACAGACCGATCCGTGCTTTCCATCAACTCACCGTATACACCATGAGATAACTGCACTTTTTCCCCGTTTTCGTCTTCAACTACTGGAAAATCCAAATCAGCATTGTTTAAAACAGAAAAAATGTTGCCAGGTGCCCCAAAAATTTCGCCAGCACCAGCTAATAACGCTTCTTGCTCCGCTGGCAAGACATGTGGACGTTCGTTGATGGTTTTTTCGATCATATGACGATAAACAGCTAGTTTCGGCTCTTGATCGAAATAGCCCCAAATCGTTTCATCAGACATTGTCAATAGCTCAGGATCAAACCAAGCAACGGCTTCACTTACTTGCGCAACTAAGTTACTTGCTTTTGCATACAAGCCTTGATACGTCGTATTGGCAGTATCTTGATCGTTTTTCAAATGACTGTATACATAGAGTTTCTCTAAACGACGAGAAAGCGCTAAAACAAATTCTAATGCGGATAAGAAGGCTTGCGGCCCATCGGCTAAAGTGCCTTGGTAACGACTTGCTTCTTTGACTTGTGCTTGGATCTCTTGAAATTCTATGTCAAAAGCCGCATCATCGGCATAGATTTTCGTTAAGTCCCACGTTTTTTCGACTGGAATCGATTCACGTGCTGGTAATTGTTTTGTTTCTGACATTCCCTTCACTCCTTGTTCATTGGTTAAAAATATCTTATCATACTTTTCAGTGAAACCAAATCATTGGCTTAAAAAGAAACCGAATTTTCTAAATATTGGCATTCTTGAAAGAGTCCACGCAAAATTTCCCGTTGATCCAGTAACGGGAATTGCCATTGCCAATCCAGCTGCCGCAGCCGTGCCACCCATTGATCAAAACGAAGTGGACAGTCACTTAAATAAAGAAAGCGAAAAACCAATATTCGATGCTCAAATAAAATGCCAAAGCTGCTTGCACAATAGCACCACATAGGCAGCTGGGAGACATTGCCTTTTAACGGATACAATATTTCTTGGATCATACGGATTTTTGGCAGGTTCTTTCGCAGTTTTTGTATCAACCACACCTGATAGTCTGCAGCAAGCCACTCAGGAGGACGGTGATGGTTTGATCTTTGTCCTTTGCACAAAGGGCGAAGTGTTTCTTTATGGTAAGGCGCCCCTTTTCGAGCATCGCTTTGTTGACTGCTGACTCCTTCTTGATAGTGCCAGTTGATTTGTTCTAACTTCATTAAGGATTGATTTTGCGTATCAATCAGCCACAAACAAAAACCAGTTGCCTGATAACTACAGCAGGCTTTTGCCAAAAGTGACCATTGGCGTTTCGGATGCAATTTCTCCCCTAAGATCCACCATGGTCGATAGCCGTTTGCTAAATACGTGCTGGTTCTTTCAAGAAATCGTGAAAACTTGAGGGAAGAACACTGTACTTCAATGGCGATATTCTTATAACAAAGGTCAGGACGCTGTTGGAGTTTAGGCAAAAAAGCTTCGATCTCAATCCCTGTATCTTGAAACCATTCAAACAATAGTTGTTTGGCTTCCAAGTGTTCCTTCGTCTCCCCTTCGCTGTAAGTCTGACAATCAGCAGTTGCTTGATGGGCAAAGTGGGGCTGTCGTTTGGTTCCTTGCCGCAAAGTCACTTCTTGGTGACACCCTGGGCAATAAAAAGGACCTGATGCTTTCTTTCTCCCTTTCGCTGCAATGACTTCTTTTCCTTGGTTCAATGCTTTCAGCATCTAACTCACCTCAATAAAAGATACGCCATTTTCATCAAACACAATTGAAAAAGCCAAGAACATTAGCAACATGTTCTTGGCTGGAAATGAATTTCATTCATTAATCATTTTTGAAGTAGAAACGAGTCAATTCAAGTGCATCGTTTTCCATGATCAACTGACCATATTCAGATAAAACCTCTGGCGTCACTGATGTCCGTTGGGCAAATTCCATCAAATAAGAAAGTGCGTTCTCCACTTCAATATCAGTAACCTCTACATCCATGAATCGAATTTCAATATAATAATGGTTACCCATTTGGTAAAGATTGGTTGCAACGGAATCCAAATATACTTCGGATGCCAATTGAATCATATCTTCGAATCGCAACAACTCGAATACAAAACGATTGCCGATGTCTTCTGCTTGCTCCGACTCTTGTAATTGAGCCGCCACATGCTTTTTCAACATGTCGGTAATGTCTTCATTCGCTTCATCATTCATCTCATCAAAATTTTCCATTCCTTCTGGTGGAAGATTTTTGCTAATAAACAATTCTAACCCATCGCCTTTAGGCAAGACTTGGAAAGTTACAGCTTCACTGCCCTTAAATTCTTCGTCAATATCAACTTCTTCAAGAATACTGTAAAAGAAGTTTTCAATTTCATTGTGATTTCCTAGAAGGTCAAGAAAAGTG
Organism: Enterococcus sp. DIV1279b; assembly: GCF_050531515.1. NCBI lineage: Bacteria > Bacillati > Bacillota > Bacilli > Lactobacillales > Enterococcaceae > Enterococcus > Enterococcus sp. DIV1279b. The sequence continues at coordinate 2,252,084 of NZ_CP172891.1, forward strand.
ATGCCTCTCGCAGCTAAGTCTTCACTTTTGATCAATACACGAATGGTGTTCTCATTGATATGTTCCATTTCCATATTAGCTACACCTCACTTTTGCTACTCACTATAGGTTCATTGTATCGAAACCTGATAAAAAGTAAAGAGAAAACGAATATCCTCTTAAGAAAAACATAAAAACTCAAAAAAAGACTCACTTTCAAAGAGAAAGCGAGTCGATGAAGTCAAATTTATAATCCTGCCATTAATTGCGCTTGTCTTAATTCCAGTTGGCGAACATCCCTAGGTAAGAACCGACGAATTTCATCTTCGTTGAACCCAACTTGCAATCGTTTTTCATCAATCATGATCGGACGACGCAATAATCCTGGGTTTTCTTGAACAAGTGTCAATAAATCTTTTAGGGGCAGGTCATCTAGATCCATATTCAACTTTTGGAATACTTTGGATCTGGTGGAAATAATTTCTTCTGTGCCATCTTCTGTCATTTGTAGAATTGCCTTAAGCTCAGAAATATTTAACGGTTCTGAAAAAATATTTCTTTCAACAAAAGGGATTTCGTGCTCTTGTAACCACGCACGAGCTTTGCGACAAGATGTGCAACTTGGGGAAGTGTATAGTGTCAACAACGTGCATCTCTCCTTTTTAATTTTCAATCAAGCAAGTCCTGTTCCCTCGCTTGATTTCAATTATACAGGTTTAACTAAAAAAAATCTAGTCTAAATCTCATATTTTTTAATAAAACTCGAAAGTTATATTAAAAGCGAAACCTTTAAGGCAAAAGGTTTCCTTCAAAAAGTTTATTTTTAAATGAGAAAACTCAAATTTTTTTTTAATATTACTCCTTTTATACAACAGTGTGTCAAAGGTGTATCAAAAAGATGTCAGAATATTAAAATATTCTTTTAACAGAAGGCAACGTTTTTTTATTTCCCTTCGACAATTACAGATGTAATCAAAAAATGAGAGAAAAACCAAGGCCATCGCTCAATCGTTTTCAAAAGAACTTTTTCACTATCCTTCCTTTGCCGAGAAACGATCGCGCTACAAGGAAAATGGATGTTATTTTTTTGTACGAGTAATCGCAACCACTCTCTTTCTTCTTGGTTTTATTGTATCACATTCCTTTTTAATCAGAAAACCATAGAAGCATTTCTGTCATAATCTGCTATAAAACAGCAGCAGAAATGAACATCTGCTTATAAATGAAAAGGGTTTCTCACAAAAAACTCAGTAAAAAACGATCAATCCAAGAAGCCAGCCAATTTGTTGCTTGGTCACTGACAAAGCATAATAGACTGTACTATTCTTGAACTGATCGTTTACTATGTCTTTCTTCTAAGCAAGTGCTGGGTCTCGGTCACGAGCGAATTGAGCATCATGCAATGCACGATAATGCCCTTTTCTCGCCATCAACTCTTCATGGGTTCCTTCTTCTAAGATCCCCTTCTCACTAACGACAATGATTCGTGTCGCATGTTTGATCGTTGCGAGGCGATGGGCAATGATCAAGGTTGTACGCCCATCTGCCAAAGAATTCAATGATTCTTGGATCACTTGTTCCGTTTCGGTATCTAACGCTGAAGTTGCTTCATCTAGAATCAAAATCGGCGGGTTTTTCAAGAACATCCGAGCAATCGCTACTCGCTGCTTTTGGCCACCGGATAATTTGACGCCTCGTTCACCGATGACCGTATCCAAGCCATCCGTCATTTGATCAATGACTTTTTCTAAGTGTGCCAATTTGACAGCCTTTAAAATCTCCTCTTCTGTTGCATCAAGTTTGCCATAAGCAATATTTTCTCGAATCGTTCCTGGGAAAAGAAAAACATCTTGTTGCACCGTACCAATCTGCTGACGTAAAGATGCCAAGGTCATCTCCTGAATATTGATGCCATCGATCGTAATGGCGCCTTCCGTGACTTCATAAAATCGCGGCAACAAGTTGCATAACGTTGTTTTCCCCGAACCACTTTGTCCAACGAAGGCGATCGTCTCACCCGCTTTGATCGACAAGTCGATGTGATTCAAGACTTTCGTCGCATCCGCATAGGAAAAAGAAACATCATGGTAGACGATGTCTCCCTTTAAGGAAGTTACTGCCCGTGCGCCTGGCTTGTCTTTGATCGTCGGTTCTTTATCCAACTCTTCGGTCAAGCGTTTGAAGCCAGCGATTCCTTTCGGATAGCTTTCGATCATCGTATTAACCTTCTCGATTGGTCTAACAAAGACATTTGACAATAAAATAAACCCTACGAACTGACCGTTCGTCAGTTCGCCACGAATCACGTAGTAGGCACCAAAGATCAGAGCAAACAAGTTGATCAACCGAATCAAGAAATAATTGTACGCTGAACTGATTGCCATTACCTTATAAAAAAGGATTTTAGACTGCCGATAAATCTCACTTAACCCGTCAAAACGTTTATGTTCAAACGTTTCATTGGCAAATGATTGTGTCACTCGAATGCCACTGACAGATGCTTCCACTCCGGCGTTGAACTCACCGAGATTATCATAGATCTGTGTGTTGACTTTGGTCATTTTCTTATTGAAAAAAACCAAGGCGATCGTAATCAAGGGAATCAACGCAAATGTTGCCACAGCTAATTGAACATGCATATTTAACATCAATAGGAATGAACCGACCAAAGTCATAATGGTAATAAAAACATCCTCTGGACCATGGTGAGCGACTTCAGAAATCTCAAAGAGATCCGTAGTCAATCGACTGATCAGCTTGCCAGTCTTTTGATTATCATAATATTCAAAAGATTGCGTTTGCAGATGTCGAAATAACTCTTGACGCATATCAGTTTCAATATTGACCCCAAGTTTATGACCATAAAAAACCACGATATATTGCAACACAGTATTGATCACATAAAACAAGAACAAGCCTAAGCATGCCAACAGTATTAGGCGAAAGTTGTTCTGAGGCATGATCTTATCGATTACTTGGTTGACGGCAACTGGAAAGGCTAGTTCCAATAAACCAGCAAATACCGCACAAGTAAAGTCGAGTATAAATAGTGACCGATACGGTCGATAATAACGAAAAAACCTTTTTAACACATTTCCCCCTCCTCAATAGCTTTCATTATAAGCAACTCTCAGTAGAAATGCAAAATGAGAAACATGTGAAAATGGGTAAAATTCACTATAATTTTGAAAACCTATGAAGACGCGGATTTCTAAAAACAGTAAATAAAACCTTTATTTTGCAGGGATTTTCCTCTTTTTTTTACAGAAATAATGGCTTATGATTGATTCGAAAACAAACTGAAAATTTTCACTAACTCTGAAAGGCGTGTCTTTTTTGATCACTAGTATTCTTTTTGATGTCGATGATACCTTATATGACCAGCAACAACCATTTCGTAATGCCGTAACCTCATGTTTCCCACAAATAGCCCACAAAGATTTAACTGCTCTTTACTTACGGTTTCGGGTGCACAGTGATGAGCAGTTTGGACGGGTATTGGCAAATGAATGGACGCTAGATCATTTTCGTTATTTTCGACTGACCCATTCATTAACGGATTTAGGGTACTTACCTATTACAATGGAAGAAAGCTGTAAATTTCAGCTGTGTTATGAACATGAACTAGATGCCATCACGCTGCATCCTGAAGTTGAGTCAACTTTGAACTATTTGTCCACATTGCCAGTCAAACTAGGAATTATTACCAATGGTCCCACTGACCACCAGCAAAAAAAATTGGATCAGTTGCAACTGACTCGATGGATCAAACCAGAGCATATGATCATTTCACAAGCAACTGGTTATCAAAAGCCCCAACTTGAAATTTTCCAATTGGCAGAAACCGACTTTGCTCTTGATCCAGAAACGACACTGTACGTTGGTGATAATTTTGATAATGACGTAGTGGGCTGTAAGAAAGCCGGTTGGCAAGCCTTGTGGTTCAATCATCGTCTCCGTCAGGCCCCTAATGGATTGGAAGAATTGCCAGATGTGTCGATCACCGCTTTTTCACAGCTGCAAGACAGTATTGACACACTGATGCAAGTACCTGCTTACATGTATAACTAAAAAAAGATGGACCTTCGCTCCTGCGGCAGGTCCATCTTTTTGATTGGCTAACTTTCTTCGCCGATACTCAATATCAAGCGAATATCTTCTTCTGTCATTTGTTGAAGCTGTGTTTCATTGCCTTGGATCACTTTTTGGAAAAGCTCACGTTTTTCTTGTTGCAACGCATCCATTCGTTCTTCAATGGTTCCTTCAGCAATCATTCGCCAGACTTCGACAACATTTTTTTGACCGATCCGATGGGCTCGTCCAGCGGCTTGTTCTTCCACCGCCGGGTTCCACCACAAATCGTATAAGATCACGGTGTCTGCGCCGGTCAGATTCAGTCCTGTTCCTCCTGCTTTTAACGAGATCAAGAAGACGTCCTTTTCTCCACTATTGAAGGCATCGACCATCGTCAAACGATCTTGCGGCGGTGTGCTGCCTCGCAAGTAAAAGGACTCAAACCCTTCTTGTGCTAGCTCTTCTTCAATGATCGAAAGCATGCTAGTAAACTGAGAAAATAGCAGCACACGACGTCCATTTTCTTTGGCTGCTAAGAGTAAATCTTTGACCTGTTCAAGTTTCCCAGAAGACCCTTCATAATCCTCCACGAATAATCGTGGGTCACAACAGATTTGCCGCAGTCGAGTCAAACCAGCTAAGATACTGATTCGATTTTTACGAAAAGACGTAGAATCCATTTGCGCGATTTCTTCCCGCATTTGCCGCGAGTACGCCAAATAGATTTTCTTTTGTTCTTCTGTTAAAACACTGTAATAATTTGTTTCCAATTTTTGCGGCAAATCATGCAGCACGGATTTTTTGTCTCTTCGCAAAATAAAGGGTTTGATCATTTTCGCAATTTCTTGCGTGGAAAGTTCTTTAAATTTTTGCTTGTTCGGGAAAAAGCCTGGCATGATCATTTGGAACAAGGACCACAATTCTTCTAAATTGTTCTCGATCGGTGTGCCACTGAGGGCGAACCGCTGTGGAACTTCCAAGGAGCGCAAGGCCTGTGCCGTTTTGGTCGCACTGTTTTTGACCATTTGCGCTTCATCTAAAATCAAACAAGTCAGATCTAATACTTGATAGGCATCAATGTCTTGCCGCAAACTTGCATAAGAAGTGATGCGGACGTCCGCTGGCTGCGCCATCTGCCCTTCGCGCTCTTCTTTCGTTCCGCTGATGACAGACGCGGAAATCGTCGGCGCAAACCGTTTGATTTCTTGCTGCCAATTGAATGTTAGACTGGCAGGTGCCACGATCAGCGCATTTAATTTTTGTTTCTCTTGTTTTTCTGAAAGTAAGTAGCTAATCGTCTGAACGGTCTTCCCTAACCCCATCTCATCGGCAAGGATACCGCCAAATTGATAGTGGCTCAACATTTTTAGCCAACGGAAGCCAACTTCTTGGTATTGGCGCAACTCAGCATGCAAGTTTTCTGGCAGCTGCGCCTCAAAGTTTTCTGGGTGGATCAAGTCTTCCGTCATTTGCTGAAAACCGGCGCTAAAGCTGGCTTGATCAGCAAACTGCTCTTGCAGGAGCAGCCCTTGATTCAAAGGAACTTGGATCGCCCCATCCTTCGCTTCTAGTGAAAGACGCAATTTTTTCAGGGCAGCACTTGCTTCTTGAAACTCTTCCGATTCCAATGAAAGGACTTGCCCATTTTCTGTGGTATAAAATTGTGCAGACTGTAACAGGCTGCGCAAGACCTCATTGATCTCTGACTCTTGAATGCCGCTGACATCAAACTTGATATCCAACCAAGAACCATTTTCTTCGATAACGATTTCTGGTCGATGGTGTTGGGCGTCAAGGTAAAGTTCCCGCAGCTTCTTGCCGATACGGACTTCACCTAATTGCCTTAAAACAGGGATCTCCCTTGTAAAAAAGGTATAAAGTTGTTCCCCCGCAGGTAAGCTTTTTTGCCAATTTTTAGTGCTCGCTTGATAGCCAAAGGTTTCAATAATCGCTTCAATTCGTGCTTCTTGTTGAAAATCACGTAAAATCTCGGGATGATTTTCTGGCATATAGTGATGTTTTTCATCACTTGAAAAAACGACTTCTCCATAAGTGAAGTCTACTTGTAAATCGACTTGTCCTTTGATTTTCCGTAACGAAAAGACAGCTTTCAATTCAGACTCTTCGATTTCATTTTGAACTTCAGGTGCTACTTGGACACGCCCGATTTTTCGCAAATAAGGCAATACTTTCATAAAAAGATTCGCTAGTTCTTCTTTCGGATAGTCGATGACTGGCTGTTCAAATCGTTTAAACAACTGTTGCATCGTGACATAGATTTCCTTTTGTTCGACAGTCAGTTCATAAAAGGTTCCATCCAGCAGACCCCAATTATAATAGCTAAGTAAATGGTCAAAATCTTTCACGAATTCCAGCGGAAAATGATCCTCCTGTTTTGTGACTGAAAACGACAAAGGTTCACCGATTTGAAAATCGGCTTCATTGACTTTTGTTTCACCAATGGTTATTTGCGTATAGACTTCGTTTAACTGTAACAACAATTCTTTGCCGAACTCAACTGGTAGCAGCAAATACTTTTTGTCAAGTTTACCACTGATCTGAATACCTGCTTGCCCGATTAACTGTTGCGTTTGCGCGATTCCTGCCAATCGATTCAACAAGGCTCGATTTTTCTCATCAAAGGCATCCGCAGATAGAAAGAAGGTCTGCTGCTTATTCGCTGCGTACTGCTTGTTTTCTTGGTACATCTGCAAAAATTTATAAATGTTTTTAACGACATAGGTCCGTGCGGTGCCACGATGGCCGACTTTGAGGGAAATCCCTAAGATATCCATTTCTTGATGGTAAGGATTGGTGGCGATGGTATCTATCCGAAATTCAACCTGTAAGGGTTGGCTCGTTTCTTTTTCGCTCCCTAAGCGGGCAAAGCCGTTGGAAAACATCTCTGAAGCAGAAAAGGCTTTTTTGATGGGGGTTTGCTCATTGATTTTTCGTGTTTTCCCTTGTTTGCGTAGATAAAGTTCGACTGCCACCGTGTGTTTGCAATAATGATGCTCTTCCCAGTACGGACATTGGCAATAATCTACCTCTTTGGCTGTAGCATCTAAGGTCACTAAATACAATTCTGTCCCCAATACTTCTGCGTGCCACACATTTTTTTCTTTGTCTGGTGTGACAGATAAGACGCGATCTTCGTTGACATACGTTCTGCCACGCTCAATTACTTTTTCTGGAATACTCCACTTCATAATAGCCCTCCTCTCCTTATTCTTTTATTCGGATCCGGCTTTGCCCGCTGCCGTTAGTTTCTACGAAAACTTGCTGCAGGATTCTTGCCCGCAGTTCTCGAACATGACTGATGATCCCAATCATGCGCCCTTCATTTTCGATCATTTCTAATGCTTCCATCGCCATTTCCAATGATTCTTCATCAAGCGATCCAAAGCCCTCATCAATAAAGAGGGCTTCGATCTCGATCCCACCAGCTCGTTGCTGGATCACATCCGCCAAAGAGATCGCCAACGCTAAGGCAGCAATAAAGCTTTCGCCGCCTGAAAGTGTATGAGCTCTTCTGACTTGTCCCGCATTATCGTCATATATGTCAATTTCTAAGCCTGTTGAGCTTCGATAGCTCCCGACTTTATCCGCTAATTCAAATTGATAGCGGCCACGAGTCAACCGAGCCAAGCGTTCATTGGCGACTTCTAAGATCTCTGTCAGAAATTGCTGCAGTACATACCGTTCCAAGCTGGTTTTTTTGACGTTTTCGCCGTTGATGGTTTCTGCCAACTGCTGAAGTTGGCCTAATTGGGCCAGTTCTTCGACATTTTGCTGATAAATGACCTGCAGCTCGTCAAACAACCGTTGATTGACGTTGACTTTCTCCTGTTTGCGAACTGTTTCTTGCTGTAGTTCCTCCATCACGGTCTGCAACTGAAGGTAGTCAGCTTCCAATTGGTTTAAATCTATCGCAGCTTGCTCTTTTAACTGTGCATCTAACAATGCTAGCCGTTGCTGAACAAACACCGTTTCTTGCTCATAGGTTTTGATTTCTTCTGAGAGAACGGTTGTTTGAGCGGCTTGGGCAATCAATTCCCGCATCGTTTCCTCCGTCATACCAGCTTCTTGGAGTCGCTGCGTCAGTCTTTGTTCTGCTTTTGTCTTAGCCGCTTGCTTTTCTTCAAAAAATTGCTGCAGATTTTTCAGCTTCTCTGAAAGAATCGCTTGCTGCTCGTTTAGCTGCGCTTCTTGTCGGGCATCAGCCTCAATTTGTTGCGTATATTCCCTCAGTAAACCATTGGTTTTTGTTAAATCTGCTTGTAATTGTTCATACGTTGCGCCTGCAAGTTGTTCCTGTAAAGAAGCCAATTTCCCCTCCGCAAGCTGACGCGCTTCTTGGGCTTTTTTCGCTTGCTCACTGACTTGCTGAAAGGACTCATTTAACGTTGCTAATTTCTCATTTACTGCCTGATGTTTCTTCTGTGCGTCTTCATAAGAAGCGGCTTTTTGTTGATTGAAAGATTGCCGTTTCTTTAGTTCCGCTACCGTCGTTTCCTCGGTAATCGCCTCTTGGTGTTCTAACGGCTGCAAGGTAGCAAATGCCTGTTGAACTGCAGTCCAAGCGAATTCCACTTGCTTCTGCGCAGCAACACTGGTGGCTTGCCATTCGCTGATTCGCAATGTGGCTTGCTCCTGCAGCGTTTGATTTGCCGATACTTGCTGCTGGATCTTCGTCAATTTTTCTTGTGTTTGCTCAAGTCTTTGTTCACTGGCAATGATGTCTTCGATGCGATAGGTCGTGTGCTCCTGTGTATTCGGATGATCCAATGATCCGCAAACCGGACAGGGTTCATTTTCTTCCAGTAATAGACGAAGCCGAGCAATTTGCATTCGAGCATTTTGACTGGTTTCTTGTTTTAACGTTTTTTGCAGCTCCAGCAAGGATGCTGCTAATTGCTGTTGTTCAAGAACTAACTCCGAATGAATTTGTTGCTGTTCCCCTGCTTTTTGCTCGGCTTCACGAAACTGCGCTTTTGCTTGCTGCCATTTTTCGACCAGAGCCTGCGTTTCTACCAATTTCACCGCTTCTGTTTGAAACCCTCGCAAGGTTTCGATTTCTTCTACCAGATGCTGCGCTTGCGCTTTGGCACTTGCTTGCGCTTGGTTTATCTTCGTTAATTCGGTGGTCTGTTGTTGTGCGGCTTTTTCAAGTTGCGCCACTTCTTCTTGCTGCGCTTGTGTACGCTGTGCTAGCGGGATCTGCTGCTGGATTCGTTGAACTTTTTGACTAGCAGCTTCCTGTTTTTTCTTGATGCCGTCAATCAACGCTCGTTGGTCTTGCCAGCTTACTTGTTGCTGCTGAATTTCTTGCAACTGCTGCTTTGTTTCGTTGATTTGCTGAGCAGCTTGCTGTGCTTCTTTCACTCGTTCTTCTTTTTGCTGCATGATTTCTTGATGTTCAAGCGCCCACACCAACTGGTTCAACTGTGCTTTTTTCTGAGCAATCTCGGTTTTTTTAGCATGCAGCTCTCGGGCTTTTTCTTGTAGACCTTGCCATTCGATCCGTGCATTTTCAATTTCTTTTGCACGGTAAAAAGCATCTTGCGCAGCTTTCATTTCTTGGATCGCTTGGTCTTTTTTGTGCAATAATTGCTGAAGCTGCGCTTGTTGTTTTTCTAAATCCTGCGCCCACAAAGTCAGACCTTCCGCAACCGTTAAAACCTCCTGCGCTTCTTCCCATTCAAAGCGCTCCATGATTTGTGAGGCGACCAGCTGCTGATGCTCAAGCTTTTTACTTTGTGCTTTGACTTGCTCTTTCAACCATTCATTAAATTGTTGATACATTTCCGTGCCAAATAAATTCCGTAAAACGCGTTCTTTCTCATTGCTGCTGGCAATCAAAAAATTACGAAATTCTCCTTGCGGCAACATCATGATTTGAAAAAACTGTTTGGCATCCAGCTGCAGCAGATCCTTGATAAACGCATCAACTTCTGTCCGTTTACTGATTTGCTTTTTCTCTTTGCCCTCGGCGTCAAAAATCGTCAACTGGACTTTTGCCGTTTGGTTGGTGACCCCGTCACCACGTTTTTTTGCTAACGTCTGTTCCGGTTTCCGTTGGATCTGGTAGGTAAAACGCTGATGTTCAAAAGTAAACGTGACGCTGGTCTCTTCGGTTGGTGAAGCAAACATCGAGCGCATTTCTTTTCCTGAGCGCAGATTCCCCGATGTTTCACCGAACAAGGCAAACGTCATGCCATCGAAAATCGTCGTTTTTCCTGCACCCGTTTTGCCGCTGATCAAAAACAAACCGCCAGCTTGCAGCTGACTAAAATCCAATTTTTCATCAATAAATGGACCAAAATTTTTCATTTGTAAAGACTTCGGTTGCATGACTATTCCCTCTTTTCCACGACAAATGCTTCATTTAATCCTTGTTCGATCCATTTGGTTTGTGCATCGAGCAATGAATCTCCCGTCATTTCTTGAAAAAAATGACTGATCAAGGTCTGCGGGTCGGTTTCTCGTGTGGTTAGCTGTCTTTTTTTCGTCTGTTCTCGTCCATTCAACCGTTCGACAGACAAAATAAATGGATAGATTTTTCGCAACTGATTCATCATATTTGGAATCACAGCACGATCCGTCAGCAGAAAATGCCAAAACGCCTCACGATTTAGATCACGGTAAAAAACCGGATCGATCAACTCCTCAAAGGAAGCCGTCAGTTGCTGGATATCCCTTTTTGGTGTGAGGGGAATAAATTCATTGGTGTCTTTTACAGTATCCACAAGATAGACCCCTTTTTGGTTCGTCCGTTCAGAAAGGGAAAATTTCAGCGGAGAGCCACTGTACCCGATTTTCGGATGTTTCAGGGCGGTATTGGCATGTAAATGCCCCAAAACGACTCGATCAAATGGCGCAAAAGCGGTGGTCGGTACGCTGTCCAATCCGCCAACTTGAATTTTTGTTTCTGAATCTGTTTGGCTAGAACCCGCCACAAAAAAATGGGTCACTAGCACTTGCTTTTTGGACGAGTCAAAGTGCTTGGTCATCTCCTCAATGACTCTTTGGACACTATCAGAAATCTTCATTAATGGTTCATCAAAAAACAAGCGCGCCTCGATCGGTTCAAAATAAGGCAGTAAAAAGAACTGTGTATCGTCAAACTCAACCGGGTGCAAACTTTGTTCGATGCTGGTGGACAGGTAAAAGCGTGTTTGTTGAAACCACTGACTACCGGTTTCTAGCCGCGTTGGGCTATCATGGTTTCCTGAGATAGCCAATAAAGGCAGTTCATTCGTTAGATTGATTTCTGCGATTTTTTCATTCAATAATTTGACTGCATCGACAGCGGGAACGGAACGATCATACAGATCACCTGCAATGACGATGGCAGCGACTTTTTCTTCTAAAGCGATCGCAATGATTTGATCGATAATTGCTCGCTGGTCCTCCAGCAAATCATAGCCATGTAGTTTTTTTCCGATGTGCCAATCAGCTGTATGTATAAAGCGCATTTCTTCACCTTCTTAAAAAATATCCTTCCAACCATTATACCACTTTCCCTGATCGTTAGACATCTCTCTGCCAGCGAAATTTCACTTACCACTCATTTTTGATAAAAAGAGCGAACACCTGACATCATTATGTTGAAATGTTTTTTCAATTATAAATTTATATCTTGAAATATAATTACACTTCATTTACAATGAGTGTGAAATCGAATTCAACAATCGCTTTCATCACTATTCTAAAAGAAAGGAGAAACGCTATGCTTGCAATAGGACTCATGTCAGGAACCAGTTTGGATGGGATCGACGCTGCTTTAGTAAAAATCAATGGCAGCGGCACCGAAACTGACGTAAAGCTGATGGAAATGATCACGCTGCCCATTGGTGAAGAATTGAAGGAGCGAATAAAAACCGCTTGTGATCCGGTGGAATCAAATGTTCCCCTCATCTGCCAATTAAATACTGAATTAGGGTATGAATTTTTGAAAGCGTGTCAAATCCTCTGCCAAAAAGCTGGTATTGAAGAAAAAAGCATTGATTTTGTTGCCAGCCACGGACAAACGATCTGGCACTCCCCCGATGCTGACCCAGCGAAAAACAGCACCTTGCAAATTGGCGAACCTTCAATTATCGCTTATGGCTTACAAACGAAAGTCGTCGCCGATTTTCGAGTGATGGATATGGCTGCTGGTGGTCAAGGCGCCCCTCTTGTTCCTTATACAGACTATCTGCTCTATCAATCAGACACCAAAAATCGTTTGCTGCAAAATATTGGCGGCATCGGCAATGTTACTGTACTACCAAAAAGTGGCAGCTTAAACGAGCTGTATGCCTTTGATACAGGTCCAGGAAACATGGTCATCGATGAATTAATGGTTCAGCTATTCGGTCAGCCTTATGATGCGTTTGGTGAAACAGCCCGTGCGGGAGCAATTATACCCACCTTGCAAAAGGAATTAAGAACTCATTTTTATTTGTCCCAGCAACCGCCGAAAAGCACCGGGCGTGAGCTTTTTGGAAAACATTTTGTGCAGCAGTTATTGACCAAGTATCCCGAAGCAGCCCCTGAAGACTTGGTGAGGACTTTAACCGATTTCACCGCTTTTTCCATCGCTGACAGTTACCAACGGTTCATTTTTCCTCAGTTGGGAACAAACGATCTGGAAGTGATTCTCTCGGGCGGTGGTGCCCACAATCATCTGCTGATTGAACTGATCCAAGGCTATTTACCAGAATCAGTAGCCGTTGGAACACAAGATGACATTGGCGGTTCCAACGATGCCAAAGAAGCGGTGGCTTTTGCCATCTTAGGAAATGAAACCCTTCACAGCCGTGTCAATAATGCCCCTGCAGCAACCGGGGCAGCCCAAGGCGTGATTTTAGGGAAAATCATTCCGAATCCATGGGAAGCAAAAATGTAAAACACCTTAGGAGGATAAACCATGTTAGATAAATTCACTCAATTCATCGAGCGCCATTTGGCAGGACCGATGGAAAAACTTGGCAGCCAGCGTCACTTGCGGGCGGTTCGTGACGGGATCGTTTCAACCTTGCCATTGATCATCGTCAGTTCGTTCTTTATGATTTTAGCCTTTCCACCGCTGCCTCAAAGTTGGGGCATCTATCAATTCTTGTCTAGCAATGCCTCAACGATCTTATTGCCTTATCGAATGACGATGTACATTATGAGCTTGTATGCGGCATTCGGGATCGGATACAGTCTTTCTCGCTCTTATAAGCTTGATGGTCTTTCTGGCGGGATCCTAGCTACGACCGCCTTCTTACTGACCTTCACCCCTGTCAATATCCCAGCAGAAGCCTTGGATGCTGCTGGAACGGTCGGCTTTGTCTTGCCAATGGCCAATTTAGGGAGTGCTGGTATGTTCGTGGCGATCATCACCTCGATTCTTGCCGTTGAAATCTATCGGTTAACGGACAAATCGAAATTTAAAATCACGATGCCAGAACAAGTCCCACCTGCAGTCGCTCGTTCTTTCGAAGCCTTGACCCCTACCTTAGTCATTATTTTAGGAATGGGTGCGATCACTTACTATATCGGCTTTGACTGGCACACGATCGTGGCAAAAGTCGTTGATCCTTTAGTCAGTGCCGCAGACACCTTGCCAAGTGTGCTTTTGATCACCTTCTTGACGACCTTCTTCTGGTCATTCGGGATCCATGGTGCTTCTATCGTTGGTTCACTGGCTCGTCCATTATGGTTGCAGTTATTGGAAGGAAATACGACTGCGCTTGCTTCAGGAGATATGATTCCCAATATCGCAGCCGAACCATTTTATCAATGGTTCATCTGGATCGGTGGGGCTGGTTCAACGATTGGTTTGGCTATCTTGTTAGCGTTTCGCACCAAATCGGAATTCGGTTCAAAACTAGGAAAAACAGCCTTGATTCCAGCTATTTTCAACATCAACGAACCACTGATTTTCGGTACACCGATCGTTTTGAACCCAATCTTGATCCCACCTTTCATCATTGCACCACTGATCAATGGCGTCATTGCGTGGGTCGCTACCTCAGCTGGTTTAGTCAATGCAGTTACGGTCAATGCCCCTTGGACATTGCCTGGACCAATTGGCGCTTTCTTAGCGACTGGCGGCGATTGGCGTGCGATCGTGCTGAATGTTCTTTTGATTCTTTTATCGATCCTGATCTATTACCCATTCGTAAAAATCTACGACAAAAACGAATTGGAAAAAGAAAATCAACCAGTCGCACAATAATGTGTAAATAAAGGTCGTACGAAGCACCCACCAAGACAAACAGAAGAAGCCTTCCTCACCAGCTTTTTCCAATGCCAAGAGGTGTTTCGTGCGGTTTTTTAGAAAGAAGGAAAACCATTGAAACGAGAAATTGGCCTTTCGATTTACCCCGACCATAGTGATCCTTTACTGGATCAAGACTATTTAAAAAAAGCTGCTGCCCTTGGTTACTCTCGCTTATTTATGAGTATGCTAGAAGTCAGTGAAGGCAAAGAGACCGTCAGAAAAAAATTCTCTTCGATTATCGGCTTTGCCAAGAACCTTGGCTTTGAAACGATATTAGATATTTCGCCTGCTGTTTTTAGTGATCTGGCGATCTCTTATGACGATCTTAGCTTCTTTGCAGAATTAGGCGCGGACGGTATCCGCTTGGATCAAGGGTTTGATGGCAGTAAAGAAGCCCAGCTGACCTTTAATCCATTTGGCTTGGTGATTGAATTGAATATGAGTAATGATGTGAACTATTTAGAAAATATCCTTTCTTATCAAGCCAATGAACCTTTTTTATATGGCTGCCACAATTTTTACCCCCAACGAGGCACAGGCTTAACGGATGCTTTTTTCCGCAGCTGCAGTCAACGTTTTAAAAAATATGGGTTGAAAACAGCCGCCTTCATCACTAGTCAATCAGCCAAAATCGGCCCTTGGGAAGTCAATGATGGCTTACCGACCTTAGAATCTTGTCGAGATTTACCATTGGCGCTGCAAGGGAAGCTGCTTTTTGCTTCTGGGTTGATCGATACCGTGATTATCGGCAATGCTTATGCGTCGGATGCAGAGCTGAAAGCTCTGGCGGCGATCGATCGTTACAAGCTGACCTTTGGCGTTCTCGTAGAAGCAGAGGCCAGCGAAATCGAACGAAGAATATTAGCCGAAACCAATCATTTTCGGCGTGGTGACAGTAATGCGTTAGTCGCTCGTTCCACACAATCACGGGTGAAGTACCGTCCCATCGAAAACCTCCCTCATACAAACCAAGAACCTTTTGCCTATGGGGACATCGTTATCGGCAATGATACCTTTGGCCAATACAAAAACGAATTGCAGATCGTTTTGACCCCTCACCAAGACACACGGAAAAACAAAGTCGGCGCCATTTCAAGTGACGAGCTGCCTTTGTTGGAATATTTAAAACCGTGGACCAAATTTGCTTTCGAATTATTGGATTAACTCTTTAGAAAAAAGCCGCTGATCACAAAAGGATCAGCGGCTTTTCTTAGGTATTAATCTTCTCTTTTGGACTCATCGATTTGATAAACAAATGACGGATCAATCGCTTGATCCAGTGTGTCAAATGCACCCTGGATGCGCCGTTCGACTTCCGCCAAGCCCTCTTTGTCCATCTTTTTGATGTCACTGATGTCAATGGGCTCCCCAAAGCGGACGGTTACTCGCTTGCGTTTAAAAAGATCTTTTAACGTCAGCGGTCCTTGATAAACAGAGGGAACGATCTTGACCTTAGCCATTTTTGCGATCAACGCCATGCCGCCTTTTAAAGCCGTTGCGTGTCTCGTACCACTTGGAAACATGATCAAGCTAAGATCCGTTTCCTTCAAAATTTTGACTGGCGTCTTTACCGCGCTCGGTCCCGGTTTGTCTCGTTTAACTGGAAAAGCATTGGCATGGATCAAAATGAACCGTAAAATCGGGTTTTTGAACAGCTCTTCTTTCGCCATAAAACTAAATTTCTTTGGTCGAGCAGCCACTGCTAGGTACAATGGATCCCACCAGGTTCGGTGAGGAGCCACTAAAATGTAGTTTTCATTTTTAGGTAAAACCTCTTTGTTTTGATAACGAGCATTGCCGTTGATCAAAAATAATACTACGCGAACCACACCGCGCATAAAGCGAAAAAACATACTCATTTTCCTTTCTATTTCTCTCCTATTCAAGTATGCAAAAAAACGGTTTAAATGACAAGCATTTTTTAGCGTTTCCCATTATTCTTAATCGTAGTATAATACATTGAAATGAATTTAGAACAGGAGTATGCTTCATGTTGCAACCGAACGAACGCATCGACCAATTGTATGCCGATGACATCAAGATCATTCAAAGTTCCGAAGTTTTTTCTTTTTCATTAGATGCTGTGTTATTAGCAAATTACGCTAGAGTGCCAAAAAGAGGCGTAATCGTTGACCTTTGTGCAGGGAATGGCGCAGTCGGTTTATTTATCAGCAAAAAAACGACCGCTCATATTTATCAAATCGAATTGCAAGAACGCTTAGCGGATATGGCGCAGCGCAGTATCGAATTAAACGACTTGCAAGACCAGCTGACGGTCTATCCTTTGGACTTGAAGAACCTCTTTCAAAAAATCAAGCCTGATTCCGTCGATCTATTGGTCTGCAATCCCCCTTATTTTAAAAATGTACCGACGGCGATCAAAAACCCGAATCCCTATTTAGCGATCGCTCGGCACGAGATCACCACAACTTTAGATGAAGTGATCCAAACCGCTAGCAAAGCGTTAAAAATGAACGGACGGTTTGCGATGGTTCATCGCCCGGATCGCTTTCTCGATATTTTGGACCATATGCGCGCCCATCGAATCGCACCAAAGCGCGTCCGCTTCGTCTATCCGAAAGTAGGCAAAGAGGCCAATATTTTATTGATTGAAGGAATCAAGGATGGCAAGGCGGATGGCTTTAAAATTGATTCCCCTCTCATTACCTATGATGAAACGGGTGCCTATAGTCCCGAAGTGAAAGCGATGCTCTATGGCTGCTGAGAATCATTATTTTTATGTGTTGCGTTGCAACGATCAATCCTTCTACGGTGGTTATACCACTGATTTGAGCCGCCGCTTATTAGAGCACAACAAAGGGATCGGAGCAAAATATACCCGTCCTGCTAGTCGCAGACCATTACAAATGATCCATGCGGAAAGCTTTTCCACTCGCAGTGAAGCCACTCAAGCAGAAGCCGCCTTCAAAAAATTGTCTCGCAAAAAGAAAGAGGACTACCTGAGCAGCCATAGCGAGAGTAATGTTATCTGAGCAAGCATACAAAAAAACTACCTGCGCACGGAAGATTCCTGCTTGAAGGAGCTTTCTTTCGTGACTTAGGTAGTTTTCTTTTATGGTTATTCATTCCTATTTGGTAACGCCCATTGGGTTTGACTTTTCCCAAATTCTTTCGGGATCACAGAATCGACGGATTGATATTCGAGGGTTTCTTGAGACTTTGGAATCGTAATTGCCGTCAAATAGTTGTTGGTTTCGGAATAGAAGCCGATCGTTTCAAAGGAAGGATCAGTCAAATGGTATTGAACCCCCTGCAGCTTAGCCGTTGTTTCCTCTTCCACAAATGTCGGTTGATAGCGAGCATAATAAACCTGGGCGCCCATTTTAAAATATACGGAGTTATGAGCAGATCCAAGAAATTCAATCGCCCGTTCCACTGGTACTGCTTGATAGATCCCTAAAGTTTCAATCGCTTTATTGCTTTGGATGCGCTGATAAACTGCTGTAGTATCAGATTCGTAATATTTATAGCCTAAAAACATTTTTTCGCGGTCTCGGATATTCGGTGTGATCAGCGCATTATACGTTTTGAATTCACCATACACTTGATCTCCAATAAAAAAGCCTAGCAGACACGCAACGACTATGCCGCCAAGCAATAGCGTCACTTTCGGGTTACGGTTTTCTCGATAAAGCAGAACCATCAGGAACCCTAATAATGCGATCAGACCAACCACCATGAGAATTGGTAGGATCACATAGTAAAAACGCTCACTTTGCAGCCATTTTTCGATCGTCATAAATGCAATCATTCTTTTTTCCCCTTCGATTCCTCACTACCCACTGTTTTCCCCTTGGTCAACCAGTAGAAGGATCGTCCTTTCATCCCTTTTCTTGCCATTGACTCTTCCGACGCTCAATTCACATGTAAATTCTTATGAAATTAATTTTACCATAAGTATGTATAAAAGATAAGTATTCGTTGGATTGCTTTTCACGACCAGCATCCATTGACAAAACGAGGGTTTTATCAGATAATATTGATGCTAATAGGGAATGAATGTCTCCCTCAGTTCTTACTGAAACCGCAATTTTGCTAATGACTTCTACCACTTTTTTTTAGTGTGTAGTAGTCATTTTTTATTTTCACTCGTTCGTCATAGTTGCAAGAGCATTATTCCTATCTTTTTTAAAGGATCGTGATAGAAATGAAGAAACAAGAAACAACGTATTTTGAACTGACTGCATTAGGTTTGCTCAGTCTGGTGATTGGGGTGCTTGCTGGAGCTGTTGACACTTTCTTTGGCAAAATTTTACTGTTCTTAAGTGCCTTCCGTGAAAGTCATTTTTTGCCATTGATTCTCTTCTTACCAATTATCGGTATTTGCTTTACTTACCTTTTCCAAAAGTATGGCGATCGGAGTCCTCAAGGAATGAACTTAGTGTTTTTAGTCGGGCAGGAAGAAGAAAAAGATATTCCGTTGCGTTTGATTCCTTTTGTAATGGTGGGAACCTGGCTGACGCATTTATTTGGAGGAAGCGCAGGCAGAGAAGGAGTTGCGGTTCAGTTAGGTGCCACCATCGCCAATCGTTTAGGAAATTGGGTGCGACTAGAAAAGTACGCCAGCACCCTGATCATGATTGGGATGGCTGCGGGATTTGCTGGTTTATTTGAAACCCCCATCGCTGCGACGTTCTTTGCATTGGAAGTGCTTGTCATCGGTAAATTCAGTCATCATGCCCTCTTACCTGCTTTGCTGGCTGCTTTCACTGCTAGTACGACTTCTCAATGGTTAGGCTTAGAAAAATTTAGTCTTATGTTGCCTCAATCCGTCGATTTGACGATACCTGTTTTTCTGAAATTACTTGTGATTGGGTTGATTTTTGGTATGGTTGGCGGCAGCTTTGCGGGATGTTTAGAAACGATGAAACGCATCATGAAGCGGCGCTTCCCGAATCCACTGTGGCGTATTGGGATTGGCGCATTGGCGTTAGTCTTGCTTTTTGTTTTGTTGTATCAAGGGCGTTATTCAGGCTTAGGAACAAATTTGATCAGCGCGAGTTTCACGAAGCAACCGATCTATTCTTATGATTGGCTGCTTAAGTTGGTGTTGACCGTATTAACCATCAGCATTGGTTTTTTGGGTGGAGAAGTCACCCCTTTGTTTGCGATTGGCTCTTCTTTGGGGGTCGTGTTGGCGCCACTGTTCGGACTGCCTATCGAACTGGTAGCAGCACTAGGCTATGCCAGTGTTTTTGGCAGCGCCACTAGCACCTTATTTGCACCGATCTTTATTGGTGGAGAAGTCTTTGGCTTTCAAAATCTACCCTTCTTTGTGATCGTCTGCTCCGTCGCCTACTTTATCAGTAAACCTTATAGTATCTATCCTTTACAAAAAAGATCGGCAAAAGGACAATGAGCCACTTCTAAACACAACTTGAGCAAAGAAAAAACCGCGAACAAGTCGCGGTTTTTTTGCTATTTTGCACGTTTTAAATAAGTACCTTCAGCTGTATTGATTTCTAGCATTTCGCCTTCTTCAACAAAGTCAGGAACATTGACAACTAAGCCCGTTTCCATCGTTGCTGGCTTTCCTGAACCAGTCACAGTTGCCCCTTTGATTGATGGCTGTGTTTCAACAACTTTCAAGATTACACTTGAAGGTAATTGCACGCCGATTACTTCGCTGCCGAAGAATTGAATTTTTACTTCCATGTTTTCTAGAATGAACTTCATTTCTTCTTCAACCACTTCAACTGGAATTTCATATTGTTCATAGGTTTCCAGATCCATAAAGAATGCGGTATCGTCCATTGTATATAGGTATTGTACAGCTTTCGTATCGATATGCGCTTTTTCAAATTTTTCTTCTGGACGGAAGGTTGTATCGTAAGTAGAACCAGTCCGAACGTCACGTAATTTCATACGCATAACCGTATTTCCTTTACCTGGTTTGTGGTGGCTGGCATCTAATACTTTGATAAGTTTGCCGTCTTGAACAAACGTCATTCCAGCTCTTAAGTCACTTGCATTGATCATAATTTTGAAATCTCCTTCACTATGTGATAATCCTTGTCTATTGTATCAAAAAAAACAGCTTTATTCTAGCTAAATCAGTGGGAAGGTCGCACAAGTTTGCGCCGCTTTTCCATGTAGTGAGGATCGTACTCATCCGTTTCAATATAAATATAGACTTTTTTATCTGCCATTTGATGTCGAATCTCGGCTTCGATCTCATTAACGATCTCATAGCCGACCTCTTCTTGTTTTGCGGCAATATCGACTTTCGCTGCAATCAAAATTTCTGCTGGCCCTAAATGGACTGTTTTCACATCGATCAAGCGATCAACATCGGGACGTTCAAACGCTTGTTTGATCACCGCTAAATCACGTTTAGTAACACTTTCCCCAATCAGTAGACTGTAAAATTCGCGGGCTAAGAAGATCGCTGCTACCATCAATAAAAGACCAATCAATAAGCCGCTGAAGGCATCAAAAAATGCGTTCCCGGTAATCATTGTTAAAACCGTTCCGATCAGTGCGATCATCAGACCGATCACCGCACAAAAGTCTTCTGTGAAAATGATCAAAATCTCACTATGCCGACTTTCTTTCAAAAAACGATAGATTGGTTGACGTTCGACGTTTAGCTCGCGGATCTCCTTGATTGCGATCCACAACGAACTTCCTTCAACGATCATCCCGAAGATCAAGATAGCGATCACTAACCAAGTATTGCCGACTTCATGGGCGGGATGCAGCAGCTTTTCCACTGCTTCCATCACGCCTAATGCGCCCCCACCAAAGAAGAGCATCATCGCAACGATCGTGCTGAAAAAATATTTCGCCCGACCTTCACCAAACTGATGCAGTTCACTTTGTCCCTTTGTTGCCCGTTTATCACCGATCAATAAAAAGATCTGATTGCTGCAATCCACGACACTATGAATGCTTTCATTCAGCATGGCCGCACTACCGCTCAAGGCATAACCGACAAACTTACTGATCGCTACCAAAATGTTTGAGATCAGTGCAGCGATGACCGCCATCATGCCATTTGCTTTCTTTTCCACACCTAACGCTTCCTCTCATCAATAAACTCCCTGCTTATTATGCAACTATTCTTCACGAATGGATCAAGCTGCCTCTAGTTCCTCAATCAACAGGTGCTTGCTTTTTCAACTTCGCCTCTCTACGGCTGATTTTTTTGGTCCAAAAACCGCCCGAAATATACTTGGGTTCATAGCTGATGATAAACGCTCGCTCTTCCACCGCTTTGATCGTTTGATAGAGCTTTTTCTCACTTTTTCTTTGGGAAAGAATCTCTAAAATCAGTCGCGGGCCTTCCAATCCTTCACCAAAGCTTTGTGTCACACCATAACCCTCTTGTCGCAAAATCTTCGGCAAACTCTTTTCTTCATCCGTATTACTAGGTAGGATCACTGTGACCATTGTATAGCCCAGAGCCAGCTTATCTTCGATTTTGATCCCGATACTGACTCCTGCAGCATAGCCTAGTGCATAGAACAAGAGATTCAGCGGGTTATCCAAACGATCCAATACCATAGATAAGCCTAAAATATAGATCGTGATTTCGATCATACTCACTAATGGGGCAATCACGCGATACCCTTTCATTGTCAATAAAAATCGCAGTGTGTTCAATGTGACATAGGCGAGATTGATAAAGAAAATCATCGCCAGCATTTGTAGATCAACTTCCATCTTTGATTCCCCCTTGTTCTTAGCATATCAAAAGGCAAGCGAAAATTAAAATATTTGAGCAGGATTTAATTACTAAAATAGCTAAATAAAATTTATGCTGGAGAAGACACAGTGCTTAGGTGATTTTGTTGATGGCTACCATGTTATGATTTTGCTCATCGATACACTACCTGTGGTTTCACTCACTTCTATTGATTGAAAAGCGTATCTACCAAAGTGGGAAAAGTAGTGTAAACCACTACTCGTTTGTTTCAGACAAAAAAGAAGTCCAATGGCAAATGGACTTCTTTTTGTCTGATCAACTTTTACAGTGTTCGATCATATTCACGATTGCAGAACATACTTACTTGTTTTCCAAGGGGTTATTCGTCAGCACCAGGTACGAAACTCAGCTCCCAATGGATGGTTCCTTGATAACTTGTTGCTTGCGGCCTCGCGCCAATAGGGATTTCCAGCTCGACACTTTTTTGCATGGTATCCTCGTTTCCATAGCGTTGAATCCAAGTTCCCGCCCCTTGCTTTTCATTGGCACGTGCAATCACTTGGTTCTGCGGTCCCAGCTCGATTGCATCAAAGTAGTCTGGTGCTTCAGAGGGATTTTCTCTAGAGGTAACCATTTCAATATTCGTCAAATGCACACTCGCTCCTTTTAAGTGGTGCTTAAACGCATCCGTGCTAACGAACCCTTCCTCTGATAATCGGGCACTCAAGGTCCAGCCCTTTTGAAGAAATCGACGATCGGAAACCTGAATGTAGTTTGGTCGTTCGGTTGATTCATGATCATCCACTAAAGAAATTCGTTGCGGAAGCGCCGGATAGCGGCTTGTCGACGAGCGAATCGGTACTGTACCAAAATCGAATTGTGAAACAAAGTCTATACTGATAAACCCGCGATTTTCTGGTATCAAGGGTGGATTTTCAGGTAGAATCGGTTGATCAGGATCAAGGGGATCTTTTGGGTCTACGTCACCAATGGGTTCCACAGTGGTTGATGCTTCTGCCCATTTGCCATCAAGAAATGCCTGAGCGGTGACCACCTCACCTTGAGTAAAATACTGGAAAGGTTCTAAATCAGATAGATCAAGTAAATAATGCCCGTTTTCATCCGCTTGGCTGTGAAAATACGTGCTATTGCCAGCATTATCGACTGTCGTTTCAAGCGTCGGTTCTGGCATCAGTCCCTCTCTTTGGAATCGAAGGTAGCTACCAGGATTGGCGGTTCCCGAAATCGTATAGGCATTAGGTAAGGTTCTATCTTCTGTCAAAGGATCGATGGTCACCGTGACGTCTGGTATGTTCTCAAACAATAACCGTTGCGAACGAGAAGCAAACTGCGCGGCAAACCCTCGACTTGTTTCCTCATTTAGCGAAGATACGTTGGTCACATTGGTATTGGTTCCTGAAATCGCCGCAGTCATGGACAGAATCGGTTGCCACTGAAAATCAACTGTCTCTCCTGTATTTCCATGCCGCCACTGGCGAATCGCCTGATTCTTTGCAGTGATTCCTCCCCCTTCAATTAGACCATTTGTGGTGGTCGTTATGGCGCGGGTTCTTTGCAAATTGACACGCTTGGCATCGTCGATCGTCAATCTTGCGGGATTGTTGGCACCGGTAAAGAAAAGTAGCCGTTGGACAGCCTGTGGGCTGTCCGAACGAATATCTAAGGTAGCATCTTTGCCTACGTTGAGATTGCCAGTCGTGCCAGAGAAGTGGAAGATATTTGCGGTTGTATTTTGATTTGTTGCTTCAACCTCTAAGGTGCTGCTGTCTTCTAAGGTGACATGCGTATTGGCACTTAACCAGAAAATATGACTGTACAACGTTCGGTTTGCAGCAGCAACCGACAAGCGACTTTTTTCCATTAAGCGAATATCATGGGGCGTGCCTGATGTGATGACTGCTGGGCTGTTGTTTTGTGTATTTAGTGCCAATTCCGCGCCTTTTCCTAACTCAATGCGTCCATTGCCAGCGACACAAAGCGAATATTAGCACCGCCTGCTTCACCAGCTGAACCGTTGGCATTTAATGATAGTCGGGCATTATCCCCTAATACGAGACGCGCATTTGTATTATAAAAATCAAGATTTCCTGAGCTGATCGTCGACATTTCGACGTTTGCTCCCTCACGAAGCTCTATTTGGTTGATTTCAAAATTCGCCTGAGTATTTGTGTGAATCGTCCAAGAAGCATTGAAGTCTGAGGTATATCTAGGCGTTTGGTGTGAAACCGAATGTCCAGAAAAGCTGGCTCGAGAGTGCAACCCGTAAAACAACTGATTGCCCGTATGGTTAAGATTGTGGTACCGAATGATTGAACGCTGCTGATTTGACATATTCAAATCATGGTATTCAATTGCCCCCCAAAAGTTTCCATGGTAGAGTTTCAAATTTTGCAAAGTAATGTCCCACGGGGAGTCTGGATTGACACTGGAATCGCGAAAACAGATCGCTACGGCTCTAAGATCCATCTGATATTTGTCGAGGCCATCGATGATTAACGTTCTTGAGACTTCCCTGGCATTGATATAAACATAGGCTAATCCGCCATTAGGATTGACGCTGCTGCTCCAGCCGTCAATTCCCGTAATGCCCAAACGAGGATTATCGTTCGTTTGAAAACTGGCTGTCAAATAAATATAATTGACCGTCGGATCGACCATTGCAGCCATAAATTCGACCCAATTGGCAACTCCTCTTTTTTTTACGTCGTCGCCTAAAAGATAAAGATTGCCAGGATCAGATGCTGATGCCTCAGGAAGCTGGCTTTCTATTTCCTTCTCTTCTGCTACTTGATCTTCTCGATCCTCTTGATCCAAATGATCCAATTGACCAGTGGAGTCACTCGAATCAGTTTGCTCATCCTCTTGTGTGTCCGTAGGGTTTGTCTCCCGTGCTTCTTTTATTTCAAGCATTATCATTGAATCTGCTGCTTCAAATGGAAACGATCCTGCTGCATCAACTATCAATGGAACCAAAAAATCACTTCTAGGAGTATCGATCATTAGTTTCCAACCGTTCTCTTCAGTGAGTGGCGTGATCTTGACTCCCTTTGGCAACTCCTCTTCAGCAATAACCGCAGCTTTCGGCAATCGGATCGCTATTTCACTAATGGGACGGTCCGTATGAAACGCAACCAGTAACAGGTCTCCTACAGTCCCGGATTTCGTTGATTCATCAAAATAAATGGCAACTCTTTCCTCAGCCTCTTGCTCTCGTATCAGATCGAATGATTCACTCGCAACCGTTTTTTCCTCCAGCTGCGCAGCAAAGAAAACGTTTGAAGAAAACACACTCATGGTTGAAAAAAAGTAGAGTCCTCCAAGTAAGCCAATAATGATGGTGAAATATACCTTTCTCTTTTTCTTGTTCATTTGTTGATGCCCCACCTTTCAGCGTATCTTTCCCTTGAAATCGATCAAGGATCAGGCCTTCCCAAAGAGCAGCTTTAGCCATCAGGACGCTTGCTTCCCTTTTTCAATTGCAGCTGATCAGAAAACCACTGTCCTGCCACCGTTTGACTTGCCATCGATTTTAAATGACAAAAAAAATCGCCAATTAAAATAACAAACATTATAAATAACGATGGTTTTGATCGTTTCACTTTATTCTATAGCCCACGCTATTGCTTAGTAAAATCAGAATATTCCTCAGGCGGTGAAAAATGTATTTCAACTAATCACTTTGTGAAATCGATAGTTTCGGCACACAAAAAAAACAGCTAGATGTTAGCCATCTAGCTGAAATCATTCATCGTTATGCTCAAAGGACCACTTCTATTAAGAGTAACTGTCACTGCTATTTAGAACGAAAATAGCCATTTGAAGATTCTTCTTGTTGATCGTCTTCAATCATTCCTTTTAATGATCGATCTAAAACGGAACGTTTTTTCTCACCATTTTTTTTATTGCTGGCTCGAAACTCACTGCGTGTCATCCCAACAGAGGGGTGGCGATTGAATTTTTTGACGGTCGGATCATTTTCTTCTTTGACTTGATAAGCTGCTGGTTCAGTATCAAACAACAAATAACTTTCTTGTTTTTTTGCCATTGCATCCATCAAATCGTTCGGCGTAATTTCAGGTTTTTGCTCATCTGGAATAATCGATGCAGGAATATATTTAGGCACGAAATAAGAGCGCCCCGAATATTCTTTTTTCGAAGAAACAGGAACCTCAGCTTTTTCCTTCTTACTGGTCACTTGATAAGAAGAATGGTTCGCCTCTTTGCCAAAAAAGTTGGTTTTTCCTGTTGGCATCTGCTCTTTCACTGGACGTTTTCCGTACTGAGGCAAGTTGGCACGGTGATTGGCAAGCTCTTCTTTTTGACGAACATTGTGCCCCCGATCGCGTTGGCTGGACTGCACTTTACGCTGCAAAGATTGATTTTCTTCCTTGTGAGAATGACTCACGGAATCTTTGATTTCGGTTAAAATCCAATCATCTGCTTTACTGAATGCGGGGCGATGCTCGGATTGCAGCTTCACACCATCTGTATCATCATAAGCAGGAAAACGGAAGTGTTTTCGTTTCACATCTAAATAATTTGCCACTGTACTCATCCTCTTACATGCATTTTTTTCATCATACCATAAATTAAGGAGAATTTCACGAAAGACTACACCATTTCAGATGAGGACACTTCAGCTAAATTCGGCTGGAGGCACCGTCTCAGTCAAGCTTGCTGCATTCGGTTCTTTGACATGGGCAAATAATGGATCGATCTGCCAAATATCTGCAGCATAATTTCGCACCGTTTCATCTGCCGAAAATTTGCCTGCATTCGCAATATTCATTAGGCTGACTTTACGCCAACGTTGCGTATCCTGATAGGCACTATCTACCCGATGCTGCGCGTCACAATAGGCATGAAAATCCTTTAATAAAAAGTATTCATCATTGTATTTCAAAAGGGAATCAAAGATTTCCCGACCTTCAACTTGAATATTCGGGATCGTCCCATCAATAAAGGCATTGACCACCCGTTGCAAGACTGGATCTGACTCATAGTAGGTGTAAGCAGAATAATTATGCTGGGCGTAATACTGATACACTTCTTCTTCCGTCAACCCAAAGATCGCAATGTTTTCATCACCGATCGCATCTCGAATCTCAATATTGGCACCATCTAAAGTCGCGATCGTTACTGCCCCATTTAGCATCAACTTCATATTGCTTGTCCCTGACGCTTCTTTAGAGGCCAATGAGATTTGTTCACTGACATCCGCTGCTGGAATGATTTTTTCTGCTAATGAAACGTTGTAATTTTCTAAAAATATAACCTTGATTTTATCATTGATGGTTTCATCATGATTGATCAGATTCGCCACTTCATTGATGACTTTAATGATCGATTTTGCGTAGTGATAGCTTGGTGCTGCTTTGGCACCAAAAATAAAGACTCTTGGATGAAACGCTGCAGTCGGATCGTCTTTGACCTCAAAGTAGAGCTTCAAGATATGCATTAGATTCAGCAGTTGTCGTTTGTACGCATGCAGGCGTTTGATCTGCACATCAAAAATTGCCGTTGGATCTACTGTAATGCCCGTTGCTTTTTGAATGTACTTTGCCAGTGCACGCTTGTTACTCATTTTTGCGTCGGCAATTTGTTGCAGAACGTTTTCGTCCTCATAATAATTTTTGAGCAGCTGCAGATCCAAGGGGTCATTGCGCCAACTCGTACCGATCGACTGATCCAGCACTTTGGCTAATGGTTGATTGGCTAGCTGAAGCCAACGCCGTTGTGCGATGCCGTTGGTCTTATTGTTGAAACGGGCAGGATAAATGAGATAGAAGTCATGGAGTACCACTGATTTTAGTAAATCAGAATGGAGCTTGGCTACCCCATTGACACTATGGCTGCCGATGATGGCTAGATGTGCCATATGGACTTGATCATCAATAATGATTCGCGTCCGATCCAGTAAGGCTTGCGGATGGACCCCTTGCATTCCTTCGACAAAGCGCCGATCAATTTCTTTGATGATCTGATCCATTCTCGGCAACACTTCTTCAATCATGCGAACTGGCCATTTTTCTAAGGCTTCCGCCATGATCGTATGGTTCGTATAACTCATGACTTTCACGGTGATCGCCCACGCTTGTTCCCAAGCAAGGCCTTCTTCATCAACTAAAATACGCATCAGTTCTGGGACACAAAGCGCTGGGTGCGTGTCGTTGATATGGATTGCTACTCGTTCACTGAGCATCGCTAAAGGCAGATTCGATTTTTTATAATAGCGAATGATACTTTGAATGCCTGCAGAAACAAAAAAGTATTCTTGCATCAATCGTGTGCGTTTGCCAATCTCGTTTGAGTCATCTGGATATAAAACAGCAGTCAAATTTTCTAAGGCTTGCCGTGATTCCAATGTCGCATAATGCGCCTCATCTTCAGCAGGAACTTCGACACTCCACAAGCGCAGTGTGTTGATGTGTTGATTCTGATAGCCAACCATCGCGGTGTCATACGGAACTGCCCGCCAGGTAAAGCCGCCTTCATAGACTGGCGCTAGTTTTCCGTCCTCTCCCGTAACGAGATAGACCTGCCCACCAAATCGAATAGGCACCGCTTTGCTTTCTTTGCGGACTTCCCAGACATTCCCAGAACGTAACCAATCATCTGGTAATTCTACTTGATGGCCGTCAATAAATTTTTGTTTAAATAATCCATAGCGATAGCGAATCCCGTTCCCATTTCCCGGCAAGCTTAATGAAGCCAGCGAGTCCATAAAACAAGAGGCCAAACGACCGAGGCCCCCGTTTCCTAAAGCCATGTCTTTTTCTGTATCCGCAACGTCATCAAGGGAAACGCCTAACTCTTCAAAAACGGCTTCCGCTTGCTCCAACAGCTGCATATTCAACAAATTGCTTTTTAGCATTTTGCCAGGCAAAAATTCGATTGAAAAATAGTACGCTTGTTTTTGATCCTCCAGCAAGAGATTTTTTCTGGTTTGACGCCAGTCTTCTGAATACATTTGCTTCACCACATTGGCTAGTGCTTGAAACAATTCCTGTGGTGAAGCTTCATCCACTTCAATCGCAAAGAGTTCATGAACACTGATTTCTAGCAGTTCACGCAATCGTTCTTTTGTCATAGGGTTACACTCCTTTTTGCATTCAATTTATAAAAAAGAAGAATCCTTGCCGCCAAAATTACTAGTCTTACAACTAGCAGTTCTGTTGCAGACAAGGATTCTTCTGTCTTAAAACAATCAAACTTTGATAGTATTATACAACTGGATATAAAGATCGGAACTTTGATTCCAGCTGAAATCTTTTTCCATTGCTTGCTTGACCAATACGTTCCACGTTGCCTGATCAGATTGATACAATTCGATCCCTTGCTTCAAGGCATTCATCAAGTAAAATGGTGAAAACTCTTGAAAGCCAAAGCCGGTACCTTGTTTCGTGATCGGATTATAGGAATCTACCGTATCTTTCAAGCCACCGATTTCGTGAACGACCGGTAATGTACCATAACGCATCGCGATCATCTGTGACAGTCCGCATGGTTCGAAGGCGGAAGGCATCAAGAAAAGATCCGCTGCTGCGTATAACTTTTGCGCCAATGCAATATCAAAAGAAATCGCGGCAGCACATTTGTCAGGATATCTCTGAGCAAAATAGCGAAAGCCTTCTTCAAAATCATGTTCGCCAGTCCCTAGTAAGATGAACTGAACATCAAATTGCAAGAGATTTTCCATTTCTTCAAGGACCAAATGGAACCCTTTTTGAGTGGTCAAACGGCTAACAACAGAAATCAATGGGACATCTTTACGGGTAGGCAAACCAAATTGTTCTTGTAGCGCTCGCTTGTTTTTAGCTTTTCCTGATAAATCTTCGACACTGAAAGGATAGTCCAAATGAGGATCGGTTTCTGGATCGTTCATTTCGTAATCAATTCCGTTTAAAATGCCGCTGAGTTTGCCGCTTTCCATACGTAAAATCACTTCAAGCCCACAGCCAAACTCAGAGGTTTTGATTTCTTCACTATAGGAAGGACTGACCGTCGTGATGCGGTCCGCATACAAGATTCCTGCTTTCATAAAGTTCAAGCAATCGTTTAAACGTAGTGTGCCATCATCGTATCTCTCAGTCCCCATACCAAAAAGATCTGGTAAAATATCGCGACTATACCACCCTTGAAACCCAATGTTATGGATCGTCAAAACGGTGCGTATGTTTTGATACGCTTGAATCCAATGATATTTTTCTTTGATCAAGAAGGGAATCATCGCCGTATGGTAATCATTGACATGCACGATGTCTGGAATAAATTCAATGCGTTCCATCATTTCGATCACGGCTAATTGGAAGAAAGCAAAGCGTTCCCCATCATCATAAAAATCATAGAGCCGTTCGCGGCCAAAATAGTAGAGATTGTCTATGAAATAATAGGTCACAGAGCCTAGAACTAATTTTTTGATCCCACAATATTGCTTGCGCCAGCCGACCGCCACTTCAAAGGAAAAACAATCTTCCATTTGCTCCTGGTATTCAGCAGGCATTTTCGTGAAATAGGGTAAGACCACAATCGTCTCGACGCCTTTTTTGACCAATTCTTTTGGTAATGCCCCTGCAACATCCCCTAATCCGCCTGTTTTAAAAAATGGGGCGCATTCCGCTGCTGTAAACAGAACCTTCATGCGCTTGCCCCTCCAATAACGTCTTGGGTCACATGAGAATTTTTCTTAATGACGATTGGCGTTTCTTTGGTTCCTTGCACTTTGACACCTTCTGCGATGGTCACATTTTTATCTAGGATCGCATAAGAGACTTCGGCACCTGCTTTGATCTCATTATTTCCGAAGATGATCGCTCCTTTGACTTTTGCTTCAGGATGGATCTTCGTGCGGCGGGCAACGAGTGACTGTTCGACCGTTCCTTCCACGATGCAGCCAGAAGCAAAGTGGCTATTTTTCACGTCAGATGTTTCTGAATAATACGTTGGCACTTCGTTTTTCAGTTTGGTATAGATCTTTTGATTCGAATAAAGCAACGACGTAAATTTATGCACATCGAGCATATCCATATTTGTTTGATAGTAAGAAGAGATGTCATAAATGTTACTTAAGTAACCTGTGTACTCATATAGACCTGTATTTTCAACAGCGATCATTTCTCGTAAAAATTGACCGAGGTCTGCCGTTGCGCCAACTTTTTGCCCCTCTTTTAGCGCAGCGATCAGACGATCTGTTTGAATGATAAAAATATCCGTACATAAGTTGACAAGGTCACTGACCTCACCTTTTTTCGCTTGGATCGCTTCTTCTAAGTGACCTTCACTGTCTACATTGAACAACAGATCACTTTCGCAAACATTGTCACTGCTGATGCGTTTGTATACGACGGTCATTTCATTGCCTTGTAGCTGATGGATTTTCAGCAAGGCACGCAAATCAATGTTGCATAAGACTTTGCTGCCCATAAATACGGTATGATCCGATTTGGATTTTTCCAAATAGTCGATGACATTATAATAATACTCTTGTCCTTCTGCTTGCTTTTTCAATGAGTCTTGGAACAGGTGAATAAAGAAACGATTTTGTACGCCGTCCAAGTTCCACTCTTTTCCGCCACCGATATGATCGAAGACCGACTGCGTTTCTCCTTCATTGAAAATCATATAGACTTGTTTGATATTGGCATTTTCGATACTTGAAAGATTAAAATCTAACAAGCGATATTTGCAGTCAAACAATAAAGTCGACAGCGGACGGTTTTCTGTTAATGGCATCAAGTCTTGGTATCGTTGCAGATTCCCTAAAATCGCACACATTTTATTAGTTCTCATCAATCGTCACCCCTAAAATTTCAGAATAGCCGACTACGGCAATTTCGTCTGTTCCATCGATCTCTGCATCGTCACCAATCACTGCATTTTCCCCAACGATCACTCGGTTTAATTTAACATTTCTACCGATCACCGCTCCAGGCATGATCACGCTGTCCTTGATCGTCGATCCTTCTTTCACCTGCACATTTTCTGATAAAATACTGTGCTCGATTTCCCCTGCAACATAACAGCCATCCATCACGAGAGAGTTTCTCGCAGCCCCGGTCTCAGTCACAAAATGTGGTGGTGCGATTGGGTTTTTAGAAAATACTTGCCAACTTTTATCCCGAATATTCAACTCCATTGCTGGATCAATAAATTCCATATTGGCTTCCCACAATGAATCGATCGTTCCTACGTCTTTCCAATAGCCAGAGAAGCGATAGGCAAAAACGTTGTCGCCGCTTTCGAGATAAGAAGGAATGACATGTTTCCCAAAATCGACCATTTCGCCATCTTTTGTATAGTTACTCAACAGCATACTGCGCAGACGACTCCAATCGAAAATATAGATCCCCATTGAAGCGAGATTGCTTTTTGGTTCGGCTGGTTTTTCATCAAATTCGATGATACGGTCATTTTTATCGGTGTTCATGATTCCGAAACGCGAGGCATCTTTCATCGGTACTTCGAGAACTGCAACCGTCAATGAAGCATCATTTTCTTTGTGTTTTTCCAGCATTTCTTCATAATCCATTTTGTAGATATGGTCCCCTGATAAAATCAAGACATATTGCGGGTCCATCTCATCGATATAAGCGATGTTTTGATAGATCGCATGGGCGGTTCCTTCAAACCATTTTTCGCCTTCTGAATTTGAATATGGCTGTAAGATCGTCACACCGGTACTAATTCCATCCAATCCCCAGCTTGCACCATTTCCGATATGGTTGTTTAGTGCTAATGGCTGGTACTGAGTGACAACACCCACATTTTTGATTCCTGAATTGACACAATTACTCAACGTGAAATCGATGATCCGATATCTGCCACCAAATGGAACCGCTGGTTTAGCAATATTCTTTGTTAATTTCCCTAATCGAGTCCCTTGTCCCCCTGCGAGGATCATTGCTAACATCTCTGTTTTCATTTCGTTTGGTGATCTACTCACCGTTCCCCCTCTACTCTTTTTTTTGTACTTTCTTTACTGCTTTTTTTCGAGTCATTTTGATTTTTTCTGGTTTGATGATTAAAGCCCCAAGTGCAGGCAAAATTGTTTTGATTTGATAGTCGTATTGCTTAAAAGGGGTATTACTGGTCTGGCAGTCTGGGTTATTCGCCACCCAAGTTCCACCAAATACATCCCGTTCCGTGTTTAAAATCTCGCGATACGTTCCTTCGTATGGCACGCCGATCGCAAAATCGTGACGCTCCACTGGTGTCAGATTGACAACCACGATCAAGAAATCTTTTTTCGTTTTTCCTTGTCGTAAGAAAGTCAATGTCGTTTCATCTAAGTTGTCTGCATCGATCACCATCAATGAATCTTCTTGATCATCCAATTCCCAAAGGGCTCGTTCTTCTTTGTATAATTCATTCAAGGTCCGGGTGAAGAACTGCATTTTTGCATTGAATGCGTCGTTTAAATCGACCCATTCAAGACCATGATCATATTTCCATTCTAAAAACTGTCCCCATTCACTACCCATGAATAACAGTTTTTTCCCTGGATGCATCATCATGTACGTATAGAGATTTCGTAGTTGTGAAAACTGTTTGTAGCGGTCTCCCCACATTTTGTGCATCAAACTTTTTTTGCCATGAACCACTTCGTCATGGGAGAGTGGCAAGATATAATTTTCTTGCATCCGATACATGAAAGAAAAAGATAAAAGGCTTAGATGATCTTTACGGAAAATCGGGTCCATTTCGTAAAAACGCAGGACATCATTCATCCAGCCCATATTCCATTTGTAGTCAAACCCGAGAGCGCCTCCTTCGACCATTCCTGTTATTTTGGTCTCGGAAGTACTTTCCTCTGCAATCATGACAACTGCAGGATGGGCTAACTTGATGACTGAATTGAGCTTTTGTAAGAAATAGTACCCTTCAAAATTCCGATTGCCCCCTTCGTGATTCGGTTCCCATGGACCTTCATCATAATCGCGATAGATCATGTTGGAAACGGCATCTACCCGAATACCATCAATGTGGTAAAATTCGATCCAGAACAATGCACTTGAGATCAGAAAGCTTTGGACTTGCGGTTTGCCTAGATCAAAGTTGATCGCACCCCAGCGAACATTTTTCGCACGGTTTTCATCCATGTATTCAAAGGTCGGCGTGCCATCATAATAGGCAAGACTGTCATCATTGACACAAAAATGTCCTGGCACCCAATCAACGAAGACACCTATATTTTCCAAATGACAAGCCTCTACAAAGTCTTGAAATTCTTCTGGTGTCCCATAATAGGAGCTAAGTGCAAAGTAACCAGTCAATTGATAGCCCCAGGAGGTTCCTAAGGGATGTTCCATCAAAGGCATAAATTCGATATGGGTGTAGCCCATTTTTTTCACGTAAGGAATAAGTTCATCTTTTAATTCGGAGAAGCGATAAGGGGTGCCATCTTCGTGGTGCTTCCAGGAGCTGGCATGAACTTCATAAATATTAAGAGGTCGATTAAATGTTTTTTGTCTTTTTTTCCGTCCTTGCCATAACCCATCCCGCCATCTTTTTTGTGGGATCGAATGCAACACGGCAGCAGTTCCTGGTCGAGCTTCAAAATGGACAGCAAAAGGATCGATCTTCAATACTTCTCGTCCATTTGATTGTTTTACTTTGTATTTGTAAAGCTGTCCTTCTTTTACTTGGTTGGTCTCAATTTCCCAAACACCGGATTCCGTCCTTTTGTTCATCGGCAAGGTATCCGTCCATTGGTTGAAGTCGCCAACAAGCCAAACTTGCTGAGCATTTGGTGCCCAAACGCGAAACACGTAGCCATCATCTACTTGATGGGCGCCTAAGAAATGCTGTACATAAAAATTTTCACCACTCAGAAAGTCTTTTTCCGCAGTCAGTACCTGTTGTTTGGTAACCACTCTCTCATCAGTCCTCCTCAAATTCATTTTGATCGCTGACTGAAATGCCAACGACCTTGTTACGCTCTTTCATCTTTTAGAAATCGTTTCAAATCAACTACATCTCTCTATCTAGCATAGCATAAAACACTGCGCTAGTAACGCAATAACCCTAGTTGCCAACAAATAATCTTTGACAGAAAAAACAGCTTGAACGTATCTGTTCAACCTGTTTCAGCTCTACTTTTTAGCTTTTGGAAAATGAAGTATGTGACTACACTTAACTGAAACAAACTTGCCAAAAACAGGATGAAAACAACCATCACCGGAAGTGTCTCAGTTAATTCAACATATGCCAGCAGTGTCCCAAATGCAGAAGAGGCGGAGCAAAAACACCAGAATCGAAACCCATAAAAACTCGTCACTACGGTATAAAGACTAATGATCCCCAGTAAGAAAAACTGAGTAAACCGGTCAAATACCGTGTCGGTATAATAAATTTCACCTAACATGACTTGGATCGTACCAAAACTAGTTGGTACTTTATAAAGCGTCAGCAATGCACCGATCAAACTGAATGCACCAATCAAAAGATGACTGCCAGCTAAGCTGATTCGAATGTTTAGTTTCACGCGTCCTTCACAACCTTCAATCTTCGATCCTTTTATGAAAACAACTGCTTCAACAGCCGTTTTCTTTCTTCGCTAGAGCCGAAATCATCTTCTATTATTTTGCCTGCCAAAGCACTTTTACTTGTCCGTCAGTGTAAACTTTATAGGCTTTATTTACAGCAAATGATTTACCAGTGTGACCAATCAAGTAATAATTCCCATCACAGTCAAACTCAGTCTCACTCAATAGTTTATAACTCGTTACAGGACCATCAGCCATTTTCTTTGCTAAGTAACGCATGGCATGAGCTGGATTCACTAGATAGTTTTGCTTGACTAGCCAATCAATGATCACGGAAACGATCGTATTTGCCCCAAACCGTTCCTTTTGTTTTAACGCAAGAATGAGATCGCCATCAGAAAAACGCGTTTCATCGATCCCCGCTTTTGTAATTGCTTGTCGAGCAGCTTCTATTTCTGACATTGATACGAACGTAATCATTTCTGCTTTCGTTTTGTTTTGTTCCAACTGTTCAAAATCAACCGTTTTATATCCTTCCATTTTTATATCCCCTTTCAAAGTTCTAGAATCATCATATCATCAAGAAATCAAAACTCCAAACAAAACGATTGTTGTTTTTTAATTTTTATTCATCAAATTATCATTTGAAGAAATAAAAAAAAAGCTGCTAGAATCGAATCTAGCAGCTTTTAAATAGTTAGAAAATTTAAAACAAATAACATAATTATTAGAAATTATAATTATTATTGAAATAAAGCGTATTGTATGAACCTGATTTTTTTGCCAAGTGAGCAATCACAAGCCGTTGGACGAACAGATCCTTTTCAGAAGTCTGATAACGACCGTTTTTTAGATTATCACAATTTATTTCTTCCAGCAAGAAATCTACCTCGGAACTAACGATTTTCAACTGTTGAAGTGATTCCAGAAAAATACTCGGACGGACTTTTTTGTTTTTACGAATGCGTTCAAGGATCACACTCACTTGGTCTAAGTAATAGACTGGATCGACATCACCGATCAAATCCATTAATTCATCATAGATCGCAAGAGTACGCAACTGTTCATTCGCTTCAAAAAAAGCCGGCAGTGTCGGTGGCCACTGTGTTTCTGAGTAAGAGATCAACTGAAACTGTTCATGGCTCAATGCATAGACCGCTCCTTGTTCAACCCCTTGCAGACAACCATAAAAGTATTTATTTTCAACACTTGACGAAGCAAAGCTTTTGATAAACCCAGCGATTTCTTGTGTTGACCAATTGCGCGCAGCTTGATAGAAATCATCACTTACTTGTATCTGCTGTTGATCATGTTCAGTATAGATGGGAAAGCCTAAATAATAGCGTCGTTCTTGACGGATGATCAACTTTTCTGCGATCAAGCGGTCAAGAATTTTATCAAATGAACCATCTGTAAACTTCGCTTTTAACGCTCGTAGTGTCGGCGGCTCTTGGCTATTTAATAGCTCCTCTACCAATTCATGGAATTTCGAAGATTCCAGTATCGGTTGCAATGAGCGAAAGTGGGGACTATAAAAAAATTTCACTGCGTGTACTCCTTATCCAAACAATCATGAAAAATGCTGGCTTGATCTACCAAAACAGATCTCACCAGCATTCAGACAGTTAGCTTAATTATCCTTCAAAAACCTCTGTTAATTGAGGTACGATTTGTTTTTTACGAGAAACGACACCAGGTAAAAACGCACGATTGTTGGTTAATGTCGTTTTAAAGGCTGCTTCTACTGGGGCAGTTGGTTCACCAACGACTAGCAGCTCAGAATTACTATCTAAGATATCAGTGGCAACCAGCAAGAACAGATCATAGCCATTTGCTGCCATTGAATCCTTCATAGCCGCTTCCAACTCTGCTTGACGGTCAAAGACTTCTTTTAGATCAACCGTGTTGACTTGTCCGATACGGATGTTTTTAGCACCCATTGGGAAGCTTTTGGCATCTAGGTCCAGCAATTCTGCTGCTGATTTCGTTCCAAGATTCGTACCAGCTTTTAACATATCTAATCCATAGACTTCCAGTTCTACATCTGCTATAACGGCTAGTTCTTTGGCTGCTGTTACGTCTTCGTCGGTACATGTTGGTGATTTAAACAACAATGTATCAGAGATGATCGCTGAGAGCATGATTCCTGCGATCGCTTTTGGAATTTCCACTTGATTTTCTTTGTATAATTTCAACACGATCGTACTTGTACAACCGACCGGCTCTGCACGATAATACAGTGGATTTGCCGTTTCAAAGTTAGCGATACGATGATGATCAACTACTGCCAATACAGTGACATCCGTAATATCCGCTGCACTTTGTTGAAATTCATTATGATCCACTAACATTACTTCTTGGGTTTCCTTTGCCACTGAATCGATCACCCGAGGGGCAGTTAGGCCAAAGGTATCTAACGCAAATTGTGTCTCTTCATTCGGTGTACCAAGCGCTACTGCTTCACAATCTTTTCCAAGTTGATTTTGTAAATTTGCAAAGGCAATTGCTGCACCAATGGCGTCGGTATCAGGATTTTGATGACCGAATACTAATATTTTCGACATTTCTTCATCGCTCCTATTTCAATTGATATTCACTTTCTAATCATAGTAAAAAAACAGGAAAGAAGCAATAGCAATCTCTTCTTTCCTGTTTTGATCAACGGGTTAAGTAACCTTTATAGTCGTCTACATGAAGCAAACGCTTGGCATTTTTCACCCGATCTTCTGTTGGTGGTTCGATCCCTTCAAGGGGATATTTCAAACCAAGCTCATCCCACTTGTATTTCCCCATCGTGTGATAAGGCAAGATCTCTACTTTGTCGACATTCTTCAGTGTTTTGATAAACTCATCCAAACGGATCAAAAATTCATCATAGTCGCTTCTAAAAGGAACCAGCACGTGACGAATCCAGACAGGTTGATTGATCTCTGAAAGATAATTCGCCATATCCAAAATATTATCATTGGATTGAGTAGTTAGCTCTTTATGGGCTTTGTTATCGATGTGCTTGATATCAAACAATAACAAGTCAGTAACGGTCATCAGCTCTTGAAACTTGCTAAAAAATGGTTCTTCCCGTGTAAATGGTTTTCCACAAGTATCTAATGTCGTGCTGACACCTTCTGCTTTGGCTTTACGAAACAGATCGATCAGAAAGTCCATCTGAAGCAATGGTTCCCCACCACTGACGGTGATCCCACCTTTTTGTCCCCAGAATTCGCGATATTTCAATGCCTCTTCTAAGACATCATCAGTCGTTCGTTCGACACCGGTGCCAATCTTCCATGTATCTGGATTATGACAAAACTGGCAACGCATGCGGCATCCTTGCATGAATACAATAAAACGGATACCTGGTCCATCTACTGATCCAAAACTTTCTGTTGAATGTACTTGTCCTGTTACTGCCATAATGCTCTTCCTTTCTTCGAAACGACGGATGACCACGCTCCGTCTGATACTTTCAAAACAAGAGGCGGCGGATTTTCCCGTCCGCCGCCTGAAGTTGTTGCTTATTACATTGCTTCGTGCATTGTACGAGCAATCACGTCATCTTGTTGTTCTTTTGTTAATTTAATGAAGTTTACTGCATAGCCAGATACCCGAATCGTTAATTGTGGGTATTTTTCTGGGTGAGCTTGCGCATCAAGCAATGTGTCACGGTTAAATACGTTGATATTTAAGTGGTGACCACCTTTTGCTGCATAGCCATCTAGCATTGTTGCTAGGTTTTCTTGTTGTGTTTCGTCGTCACGTCCTAATGCTTTAGGTACGATTGAGAAGGTGTTTGAAATACCATCTAATGAGTAATCATATGGTAATTTCGCAACTGATGAAAGACTTGCCAAAGCACCATGCGTATCGCGACCATGCATTGGGTTTGCACCTGGAGCAAATGGTGCGCCTGCACGACGTCCATCAGGAGTGTTCCCTGTTTTCTTACCATAAACCACGTTAGAAGTGATAGTAAGGATCGACGTTGTGTGTTTTGAATCACGGTATGTTTTCGTGCGTTTTACTTTTTTCATGAAGGCTTTCAACAAGTTGACTGCGATATCATCTACGCGGTCATCATTGTTTCCGTATTTCGGATAATCGCCTTCGATTTCGTAATCTTCAACAATGCCGTTTTCATCACGGATCGTACGAACTTTGGCATATTTGATCGCTGATAATGAGTCAACTGCAACAGAGAAACCAGCGATACCAGTAGCCATCGTACGTAAAATGTCTGTATCTTGTAGCGCCATTTCAATGCGTTCATAAGAATATTTGTCGTGCATGTAATGAATGATGTTCAATGTGTTCACATACAGATCACAAATCCAGTCCATCATTGTGTCATATTTTTCCATTACTTCGTTGTAATCCAAGTATTCAGAAGTAATTGGTTGGAATTTTGGTCCAACTTGTGCTTTTGATTTTTCATCGACCCCACCGTTGATTGCATACAACAATGTTTTCGCTAAGTTGGCACGAGCACCAAAGAATTGCATTTGTTTCCCGATGCGCATTGCGGATACACAACAAGCGATTCCGTAGTCGTCGCCCCAATGTCCACGCATCACATCATCATTTTCATATTGAATCGCTGATGTTTGGATCGACATTTTCGCACAGAATGTTTTGAAGTTATGAGGCAAACGTGTTGACCATAAAACAGTCAAGTTTGGTTCTGGCGCTGGACCTAAGTTTGCTAAAGTGTGTAAGAAACGGAAGCTGTTTTTCGTTACCATGTGACGTCCGTCTTCACCCATACCAGCGATTGATTCAGTTACCCAAGTTGGGTCACCAGAGAACAGTGCGTTGTAATCAGGCGTCCGAGCAAATTTCACAAGACGTAGTTTCATGACGAAATGGTCAACGATTTCTTGTGCTTCTTCTTCAGTGATCACGCCATTTTTCAAATCGCGTTCAACATAAATATCAAGGAAAGTTGACGTACGTCCCAATGACATTGCTGCACCATTTTGCTCTTTGATAGCTGCTAAGTAACCAAGATATAACCATTGGAATGCTTCTTTCGCCGTTTGAGCAGGTTTAGAGATATCAAATCCGTAAATGTTTCCTAATTCTTTCAATTCGCTTAAAGCACGAATTTGTTCACTCAATTCTTCACGTTGGCGGATAATGTCTTCAGACATCGTTCCGTTTCCGCAATACAATAGGTCTTGTTGTTTTTCTTTGATCAAGAAGTCCACACCGTATAATGCCACACGACGGTAGTCACCAATGATTCGGCCACGGCCATAAGCATCAGGAAGACCTGTGATTACACCAGAACGGCGCGCTGCTCTGATTTCAGGTGTATAAGCATCAAAAACTCCTTGGTTATGTGTTTTACGGTAGTCACGGAAAATATGTGAGACTTCCGCATCAATTTCATAGCCGTAAGATTCTGCTGCTTGTTCTGACATGCGGATGCCGCCAAATGGTTGCAAGCTGCGTTTAAATGGTTTTTCCGTTTGGAAACCAACAACTGTTTCTAAGTCTTTGTCTAAGTAGCCAGGTCCATGAGAAGTGATCGTTGAAACGACTTTTGTATCCATATCCAATACGCCGCCAGCTTCACGCTCTTGCTTGTTCAGTTCCATGACTTGATCCCATAGCTTCGTCGTTGCTTCAGTAGCATCTGCTAGGAATTCATCTGTTCCGTCATAAGGTGTGTAGTTTTCTTGGATGAAGTCGCGTACGTTTACTTCTTCTTTCCAAGTTTTTCCTTTAAATCCATTCCATTGTTCCATTTGATGGACCTCCTTAAATTTTCTGTTCACTAATGTAACAGCTTTACGTGAACAGTATAACACACACCTTAATGATTGCAAGCATTTTCAAGAATTATTTTTAACAATTTATTTTTTTTTAAGATATTAATTACTAAAAATGTTGATTTATAGGTATTTATTAAATGTGAAACTTTTATTAAAGTACCTTTTTCGTTAATGTGAAAGATTAATTATGAGAAAAAAAACAACCCTTCTGTACTGGTACAGAAGGGTTGTTTTGTTATAATTTATAGTACAGAATCCTCTGCGATTGCAGGACTGATTTGAGTTTTCACTTCGTAGATTTGTCCCCCTGTTTTCTCATCCATGATAAATGAGCCGTTGGAGGTCCGATCATTGATCGGGATTTGGTTGGTGATCACTTCAAAGGATTGTCCTTTTTGATTCGTCACTAGCAGTTGCTGATTTTCCCCACTGCCCATATAGACGACGCGATGAGGATTTTTCTTCAATTCCCGCAAGACCATCAATCCGCGCTTCGCCCGACCTAATTGGTTGATTTCTTGAGCCAACATTCGTTTTGCTGCGCCACGTTGGGTGATCAAAACGATCGGTGTATCCCCTTCTGAATAAACGAGCAACCCATTGATAAGATAATCATCCGCTTTAAGGTTCATCGCTTTGACCCCAGCTGCTTTTGGTCCCACAACAGGCACTTCATTAAGCGGGTAGCGTAAGCCAAAGGCAAGATGACTGACTAAGAATACATCCATTTCTTCCGTTTGATCCGTCAAAAAGACGTTGACCAATTCATCTGATTCATCTTTCAGCTTCATGATCGTCATCGGCCGTGTTTTATAGGTGCGCCAAGGTTCAAATTCCGTCATTCGTGTCTGTTTGATCATACCGTTTTTACTAATCAGCACGAAATTTTTCAATGGATCGATCTCTTTGTAGGCAAAGACCCCAATGATCATTTCATCTTGCGCCAGTGTCATGACTGTTTGCGAAATATGTTCCCCTAAATCTTTCCATTTTAAATCAGGTAATTCATGGACCGGTCGATAGATCGTGTTCCCTTTATTAGTAACCAACAACAGGTGATCCAACGTGTTCATTTGATTACTGTAAAGTAAAGAGTCGCCTTCTTTCATGCCGATCTCTTCTGGTTTTGAAGCACCGTAAGAACGCAAGCTGCTGCGTTTGACATAGCCGTCTCTTGTGACCGTCACGACGACTTCTTCTTGGGCGACCAAGACTTGTGTTTCGATCTTGATTTCTTGAATTTCTGCTTCGATCTCAGTCAAC
Organism: Enterococcus sp. DIV1279b; assembly: GCF_050531515.1. Lineage (NCBI taxonomy): Bacteria > Bacillati > Bacillota > Bacilli > Lactobacillales > Enterococcaceae > Enterococcus > Enterococcus sp. DIV1279b. The sequence goes on from NZ_CP172891.1 coordinate 2,294,603, forward strand.
CGCGGCGTCGTATATTTTTTCTTGATCTCTCGCAGTTCTTTCTTGATCACTTTCAGCAATTCATTTTCTTCATTCAAAATTGTTGTCAATTCAGCGATCGTTTCTGCAAGTTCTTTTGCTTCTGCTTGCAATTGTGTAATGTCCGTATTGGTCAAGCGATACAACTGTAAGTTCACAATGGCTTCTGCTTGTTCTTCGGTAAAACCATGTTGAACCACCAGATTATTTTTGGCATCTTTTTTGTCTTTACTACCGCGAATGGTAGCGATCACCTCATCAAGGATCGACAAAGCTTTGATCAGCCCATCAACGATATGCTGTCTTTTTTGCGCTTTTTGCAGCTCAAAACGACTGCGTTTTTCGATCACTTCACGGCGATGTTTGATGTAGCTTTCTAAAATCCGCTTTAATCCGACTTGCTGAGGACGCATATTGTCGATTGCCACCATGTTGAAGTTGTAGTTGATCTGCAATTCGGTATTCTTAAATAAATAATTTAAAATCCCTTGCGCATTTGCTTCTTTTTTCAGCTCGACAACGATCTGCAGTCCAGTACGATCTGTTTCATCTCGTACTTCAGCAATCCCATCAATGCGTTTATTCAAACGGATCTCATCCATTTTTTTAACTAAGTTGGCTTTATTGACCTCATACGGGATCTCATTGATGACGATTTGCTGTTTGCCGCCTTTGATGTCTTCGATCTTGGTTTTCGAACGCAGGATCACTTTGCCTTTGCCTGTTTCATACGCTTTTTTGATTTCTTCTTTCCCTTGTAAAATGCCCCCTGTTGGAAAATCAGGGCCAGGAATGTACTTCATCAGCTGATCTAAAGAAGCTTGCGGATGGTCGATCAAATAGATCGTTCCATCGATGATTTCCCCTAAATTGTGGGTAGGGATCTCCGTTGCATAGCCAGCTGAGATCCCAGTTGAGCCATTGACTAACAGATTCGGGTATTTTGCTGGTAGAACAGTTGGTTCTTTTTCAGTATCATCAAAGTTCCAAACCAATTCCACGGTGTTTTTTTCAATATCTTTTAATAGCTCACCACTTAATTCCGAAAGCCGTGCTTCCGTATAACGCATGGCAGCTGGCGGATCACCATCCATACTCCCGTTGTTCCCGTGCATTTCAATCAAAATCTGACGTAGCTTCCAGTCTTGACTCATGCGGACCATTGCTTCATAGATACTCGAGTCCCCATGGGGGTGAAAATTCCCCATGATATTTCCGACAGATTTTGCTGATTTGCGGAAGCCTTTGTCATAGGTATTGCCGTCTTGGTTCATAGCAAATAAAATCCGCCGCTGAACCGGTTTTAACCCATCACGAATATCTGGCAATGCCCGTTCTTGAATAATGTATTTGGAATATCGACCGAAGCGATCTCCCATCACTTCTTCCAATGTCAATTCTTGTATATTGCTTTTGTGTTCCAAGAGACCACCTCCTATTCCTTAACTAACTGTTTGCTGTCTGCTTGTTCGGTATCCATTAATTTTTCATCAACTAATTCAGGTACCGTATCTTCTTTTTTATCCAAAATACTGCCATCTTCTTCTAAACTAAATTGAACATGACTTTCGATCCACTTCCGACGAGGCTCTACCTTGTCCCCCATCAAAGTGGTGACGCGACGTTCTGCTTGGGCAGCATCATCGATCCGTACCCGAATCAGTGTCCGCGTTTCTGGGTCCATGGTCGTTTCCCACAATTGGTCGGCATTCATTTCTCCTAACCCTTTGTAGCGCTGTAGGAGATAGCCTTTGCCGATTTTTTGGGTCAGTTTGCTTAGTTCATCATCGGTCCAAGCGTATTCGACTACTGCTTTTTTCCCTAACCCTTTTGACACTTTGTACAGAGGCGGCAAAGCAATGTATACTTTCCCCGCTTCGATCAAAGGTTTCATATACCGGTAGAAAAAGGTTAAAAGCAGCACTTGGATGTGCGCCCCATCGGTATCCGCATCGGTCATGATGATCACTTTATCATAGTTGCAGTCTTCAATTGAAAACTCTGGGCCAACACCGGCACCGATAGTATAGATCATCGTATTGATTTCTTCATTTTTCAAAATATCCTGCATCTTGGCTTTTTCAGTATTGATGACTTTGCCTCGCAATGGCAAGATGGCTTGGAACTTGCGGTCTCGTCCTTGCTTTGCTGAACCACCCGCAGAATCCCCCTCCACCAAATACAATTCATTTTTCTTAGGATTACGAGATTGCGCAGGTGTTAATTTACCAGAAAGCAGTGACTCGCCTTTTTTGCGTTTCTTTCCAGTACGGCTTTCTTCTCTCGCCTTTCTGGCAGCTTCACGGGCCTCTCTTGCCTTGATCGCTTTACGAACCAGCATTTGACTCATTTCACTGTTTTCTTGTAGATAATAGCCTAGCTGCTCACCAATCACATTGTCTACCGCATTTCTTGCTAAGGGTGTCCCTAATTTCCCTTTGGTCTGTCCTTCAAATTGCAAAAGATTTTCTGGCACGCGGATCGACAGAACTGCCGCTAACCCTTCACGGAAATCACTGCCTTCAAGGTTCTTATCTTTTTCCTTCAACAAATTGACCTTGCGGGCATACTCATTGAAGGCTTTGGTCATTGACGTCTTCATCCCAACTTCATGGGTACCGCCATCTTTGGTACGTACATTGTTGACAAAGGACAAGACGTTTTCTGAATACCCATCATTGTATTGAAAGGCAAGCTCTACTTCGATGGCTTCTTTCGTGCCAGAAAAATAAACCACTTGGGTCAAGGTATCTTTTTCTTCATTTAAATAATCAACAAATTCTTTGATGCCTTCCTCATATAAAAAGACTTCATGAATCGGTTCTTCCCCACGTTCGTCCGTCAGGGAGATTTTGACCCCTTTCAACAAGAACGCTGATTCTCTCAAACGTTCAGCGAGAATCTCATAGGAGAATTTGGTTGCCGAAAAGATTGTATCGTCTGGTTTGAACGTAACGGTTGTTCCCGTTGGTTTACGGGTTTTGCCGATTTTTTTCAAAGTACCTGCTGGTTTCCCGCCGTCTTTGAAGCTCTGTTTGTATTCGATACCGTCTCGAACGATGACCACTTCTAGCCAGCTGGATAAGGCATTTACAACACTGGCACCAACCCCATGAAGGCCGCCAGAAGTTTTGTAGCCGCCTTGGCCAAACTTTCCGCCAGCATGTAACACGGTGAAGATCACTTCAACAGTTGGGATTCCAGATGCATGTGTCCCGACCGGCATTCCCCGACCATTGTCTCGAACACTGATACTATTGTCTTTATGGATCGTAACATCGATTTCATTGCCGTATCCTGAGAGTGCCTCATCAACCGCATTATCGACGATTTCATACACTAAGTGGTGCAAGCCGCGGCTATCGGTCGAGCCGATATACATTCCTGGCCGTTTTCTTACTGCTTCCAGACCCTCTAAGACCTGAATGGAAGCATCATTATATTCTGTGGTTTTCTTTGCCAAACCCACCGCTCCTTTAATCTTGATCAGTCCTTTTCTAATGCTGAAAGGACTGCAAAAAAAATCTTAACACAAAATACGCTTTTTTCAAGCGAACATTTTTCTAAACTATCTTATCCTTTTTCCTTTGTTTGCACAAGCTAGAGTCGCAAAATGGCTTGTTTGTGTTTCACAGCTCTGAGAAAAGCTGTTTTTATTCTTTGTCTGACCAGCGAAAGATTTTCTTATTGTTGGAAAGGCGTTTTCATGCTAAAATTGCCCTAGCCTTGCAAAGAAAGTTGGTTATTATGAATACGATTCTTTTATTTATTGTTGCTTACCTTTTAGGTTCGATCCCCTCTGGTGTTTGGATTGGCCAACTGTTTTTCAAAAAAGATATTCGCCAATTCGGCAGCGGCAATACGGGAACGACCAATACATTTCGCGTCTTAGGAAAAAAAGCCGGCATCGTTGTTTTATTGATGGATATCTTAAAAGGAACTTTGGCGACCAGCTTGCCAGTCATCTTTGGTCTCCATACTGTCAATCCGCTCTGGTTTGGGGTCTGTGCGATCTTAGGTCACACCTTCCCGATCTTTGCCAAATTTAAAGGCGGCAAAGCAGTGGCGACAAGTGCTGGGATGCTCTTAGGATACAATCCGCTCTTTTTCATTTATTCTTCATTGATTTTCGTTATCTGTCTTTATGTGACAAGTATGGTGAGCCTGACCAGTATGATCGCGGCGTGTTTGATCACCTTATCGACGATCGTCTTGCCTTTTATCGCTCCTGCGATCTTGCCTGAGCAAAATTGGCTGCTGACCTTCATTGCGATCGGCGTAACGATTTTTATCTTTATTCGCCATCGTGAAAACATTACCCGCATCAAAGATGGGACCGAAAGTCGGGTACCCTTTGGACTGAATAAGGGTCAAACGAACAAATAAGCAGAAGCTGAGAAAAGTCATTGCGCTTTTCCCAGCTTCTTTTTTCATACGTTTATTTAACTGTGATGGAGTACTTTGTTTCAAATAATTCTTCAGGTGGAAGTGCTTGAATCCCCAGCTTCTCTGACAGCTCACCGGAGGCTTCTAGCGTATCTGCGATGCCGCACCATGGTTCAATACATAGAAATGGCGATTTCACTGGATATGTGGACCAAAAACCGACATACGGCATATTATTGTAGCTTAACGTGATACTATGAGGCGATTTTTCACTGCGAATCGAGTAGGAATGTAATCCTTTCGTTTCATAAACTAGCGCATCATTTGCAAACATGTCATGGGTCAAGCGTAGATCCGTATTCGTTTGACCGAGTGTGCGTTGCTCATAATCAATATAGTTGCCTTTTAACGGCAATTTCACTCGTGATTTCTTTGGAGAAAAAGAAAGATAATAGTCTTCAAAAGTCAGCCCTTTTTCAAGTGGGACGTTGAATGCAGGGTGTCCACCAATGGAGAAGAATAGTTCTTTTTGACCGCTATTCTTCACTTGGTATTTGACGACTAAACCATCACCGCCTAATTCATAACTGACATACAGCTGAAAATCAAACGGATACTTTGCTTTGGTTTCAGTCGAACTTTCTAGTAAAAACAAAGCGTAATCTGTGCGTTGTTCAACGACAGTAAATAACATGTCTCTGGCAAATCCATGACGAGGCAAATGATAACTCTTGCCCTCATGTTGATAGGTGTCCTCTTTTAACGCACCCACGATCGGAAATAAGATCGGTGCATGCTTTCCCCAGTGGTTTGGATCAGCTTGCCAAATATATTCAAGGTCATTGCTCGTATCGACTAAGCTTTGCAGCTCAGCCCCTTTTTCTGCAATCTTTGCTTGCAGATGACCGGCCGTGATGGTAACTGTCATGGTCTCATCTCCTAATATTGATGTTTCGTCAATTCCTCTTTAAAGCGGCTGTTAAGCACTTTTAAGTAGGTGCCTTTCATCCCCAAAGAGCGGGATTCAATAATACCGGCAGACTCTAATTTACGCAAAGCGTTCACGATCACCGAACGGGTGATACCGATACGGTCAGCGATACTTGATGCGGTCAAACGACCTTCGTCTCCTTCTAATGCCTCAAAAATTGCTTGAACAGCTTTTAGCTCACTATAAGAAAGCGTGTTGATCGCCATTTGAACAGCTGTGGTACTGCGAACATCTTCTTCGATACTTCGGGATTTTTGGTACAAGAATTGCATACCAACAACTGTCGCACTGTATTCTGCTAATACCAAATCATCATCATCAAAGGACTTATCGATTCTGGAAAGAATGATCGTCCCTAAGCGTTCTCCTGCACCGTAGATTGGTACGATGGTTGTTAGTCCGTTGGGATACAGCTCGCGGCCTTCCACAGGAAAAGCCGTCATATCGTTACTGATCGGCACATTGGCTTCTGTGGAAGTCAGGTGATCGACTAAATCTGTATAATTTTTAGGAAACTGTTTTTCGACAAACATTTTTTTGATGCGCTCATTATTGACATCATGGTTCTCAACAAAACCTAACACGCTGCCGTCGACGCTAATAATATACGCATTGCTGTCTAGGATGTTTCCTAAAATGACAGCCATTTTGTCGTAAGGCAAATCAGAAGCTAAATTAAAGGTGTTTTTTTGCTGCAATAATTCATTGATTTGTCTTGTCTTTTCTAATAATGTTTTCATTGGTCCGCTCCCTTTATAAAATATACCGGCTTAAGTCTTCATCTTTTGCGATTGACGCAAGTTTTTCTTCCACATACGCTTCTGTGATCGTGATTTCACCCATTTGCATCTCAGATGCTTCAAACAATAGATCTTCAAGTAGTTTCTCCAGGATCGTATGCAAACGACGGGCTCCGATATTGTCGGTATCGCGATTCACTTGATACGCGATTTCGGCAATTTTTTCGATGGCTTCCATCGTAAAGACCACTTTGACATTCTCGGTTCCTAACAAGGCAACGTATTGTTTGACTAAGGCATTGTTTGGTTCCGTTAAAATTTTAACAAAGTCTTCCTTCGTCAAGTCATCCAGCTCCACGCGGATTGGGAAACGCCCTTGCAACTCAGGGATCAAATCGCTTGGTTTTGATAGATGGAATGCGCCTGAAGCGATAAAGAGAATATGGTCGGTTTGTAACGTTCCATATTTCGTATTGACTTGTGAGCCTTCAACGATCGGCAAGATATCTCTTTGCACCCCTTCACGAGAAACTTCTCCTGATTGCTGTGATTTCGAAGAAACTTTGTCGATTTCATCAAGAAAAATGATGCCGCTAGATTCCGCCAAACGTAATGCTTCGCTATGAATATCCGCGTCGTTGACCAGTTTGGAGGATTCTTCTTGAATCAACAATTCCCGCGCTTCTTTCACGGTTACTGTGCGTTCAATTTTCTTTTGCGGTTTCAATGCACCTAATGTTTCATTCAAATCAATGCCCATTTGTTCTAAGCCATTGTTCATCATTGGCGCTTGATTTTTCGGTTCATCGACTTGGATCGTCACTTCTCGGTTATCCAAAAGGCCTTTTTCTAATTGTTCAAAAATCGCTTGGCGATTGCTGCGAATCTCATCTGTCAATTCTTCTTTTGGTTCTTCTGGTTGTTGTGCGGCGTTGAACATATTCATCATTTGTTCATAAGGATTGGTGTTCTTTTTCTGTTCCTTTTTAATACCAGGAACTAAGACTTTTACTAAACGACGATTGGCTTTTTTCTCCGCTTGGATGCGTACGTTTTTATATTGTTCTTTTTTCACGATTTGGATCGCGTTTTCTACAAGGTCACGAACCATCGATTCTACGTCTCGACCGACATAACCGACTTCTGTGAATTTCGTTGCTTCTAGCTTAACAAAAGGCGCATCAACGATTTTCGCTAGCCGTCGCGCAATTTCCGTTTTCCCAACGCCCGTTGGTCCAATCATCAAAATATTTTTTGGTGTGACATCTTGCTGCATTTTTTCATCTAATTGCAGACGGCGGTAACGATTTCTTAAAGCAACCGCCACTGATTTTTTGGCATTGGTTTGTCCAACGATGTATTCATCTAATTCTTTCACGATCTCTCGTGGTGATTTGTTTTGATTTGTCATATCGTCATCCCTCTTTAAAACTCTTCTACAATGATATTGTGATTTGTAAAGACACAAATGTCTGCTGCGATATTCAAGGCACCTTCAGCGATTTCTTTGGCAGATAGTTCACCGCCATAACGTTTCATCGCACGGGCTGCCGCCAAGGCATAGTTTCCACCTGAACCGATAGCTAAAATCCCTTCATCTGGCGAAATGACCTCACCTGTCCCAGAGACTAAGAGCATCTCCTTGTCATTCATGACGATCAGCATCGCCTCTAATTTTTGCATCGATTGCTGCGTCCGCCATTCTTGTGCCAACTCTACTGCAGCTCGTTGCAAGTTTCCGTTGTATTCATTTAGTTTTCCTTCAAATTTTTCTTCCAAGGTAAAGGCATCTGCCACACTACCGGCAAAGCCAACGATCACTTCACCGTTGTATATTCGACGGACTTTCCGAGCGGTTCCTTTCATAACGACCTGTTCTCCCATCGTTACTTGTCCGTCACCGGCCATGGCAAACTTGCCATCTTTTTCAACCGCACAGATGGTGGTTGAATGAAATTCTGACTTCATTTACGTTCCTCCTGTACCAATTTTACGCACGTGGATGAAATTGGCGATAATTTTTTTGTAAACTGTCTTTGGTGACATGCGCATAAATCTGTGTCGTCGATAGATTGGCATGCCCCAACAATTCTTGAACGGTCCGCATATCGGCGCCGTTGTTTAATAGATGGGTCGCAAACGTATGCCGCAGCATATGAGGATGGATTTTACTGTCTAAACTGCTTTTTCGGATGATTTGATTCAATACATACTCGATCCCAGTTGCAGTGATCCCATCACCAAGATGATTCACGAAGAGAACCTCGTGTTCCTTGTTCTGCTTTGCCATCAGCTGCTTGCGTCCTGAGGTAAGATAGCGCTTGACTGCCGCTTGTGCGTAACTGCCGAAAGGAACATAGCGATCTTTGTTGCCTTTTCCGTGGATCAGCAAAACGCCGCTTTCCCAATCGATCGCGCCCAGCGTCAGACTGCTACACTCGCTGACCCGCAGACCTGAACCGTAAAGGACTTCTAACAATGCTTGATTGCGCTGTTGTAATGGCTCATCACCAGCGACACTTTGAAAAAGAGCATCCATTTCCTTTTCATAAAAAAAACGCGGCAATTTAGCGTTTTTCTTTTTTAAATGAATGTAGGCGAAGGGATTCTCTTTGACGATCTCATGCTTGGTTAGAAATTGGTAGAATGAACGCAAGCTAGCCATTTTCCGACTGATGGAATTACGGCTATACCCTCGTTCCGTCAAATAGCTCAAATAGACACGAACATCACGATACTCCACCGCTAACGGGTCTTCATTGCCAGACTCTTTCAAGAAGTGAAAAAAATCGCTCATATCTTCTTGATACGCTTTTTTTGTCTTTTCCGAATACCCTCTTTCAACAATAAGATAACGAAAAAACTCTTCTTGTAATTGATCCGTTTGCAAAGTAACCCCCCTTTTCATGATTCGAAATAACTTTAGCATAGACCACAAAAAAAAACAAATGAATTGTCAGAATTTAATCAATATTTCAAAGTTTAGACATAATTGTGAAAACTTTCTAAGAATCTTCGTAAGATTCTTATCATTCTTCAGAAAGATCACTCAAAAGAGCCATAAAAACGTACCAATCCCTTTCTCAAAATAGAGAGGGACTGATACGTTTCCACTTATTTGCTTTTATTCGATTGGACCAGTTGTTGGCTGAGGCGAACCATTGCTTTTTGAAACAGCTTGAACTAGCTCTTTGTTTCCTTGTTTTGTGGACATCGTGTCATTGATCAACGCCACTAAGTCTAATCCGGTGGTTTCTTTGATCGTATCAAAGGTTCGCGCTAAACCAGCTTCCCCCATTGATTGAAGCCCATCGTTGCCGCCAAAGCTGACCACTTTATCGATATTGCTAAGGGGCGCATTGACTTCTTTTGCGATTTCAGGCAGCACTTTGATGAACTCCATCAAAATACCAGCTTCGTTCAGTTTGGTCAAAGCAATCGCCATCTTTTCACGGCTTTCCGCTTCGGCTTGACCGACTTTTGCGATTCGTTCCGCATCGGCACTACCTAATTTTTCAATTCGTTCCGCTTCCGCTTGTGCAGCCAATTTGACTTTTTCCGCTTCGGCTTGTGCTCGGGCGATTTCACGGGCTTTGTCTGCTAATGCGTTTTGTTCAACGACATATTTATCTGCTTCGGCTTTTTTACGGACAGTTGCATTCAATTCTTTTTCTGTCAATTCCGCTTGTTTCTCTTGAATCTCAATATTTTTTTCTTGCTCGATCAATTGCACTTTCATTTGTTCACCGACCGCGATTTGCTCCGCTTTCGCATCCGCAACTTCACGTTCTTGTTTGTACTGCGCTTGTTTCAACGCCATATCTTTTGTCGCTTCCGCGATTTCTGTTTGGCGACGGATCTCTTCATGCTGTGCCAATTGCTCATTCTCAGCTTGCTTGATCCGCGTTTCTCTTAAGGCATTGGATTCTGCTACTTCAGCGTTCTTCTTCACTTCAGCAATCTGGGGACGCCCTAAAGCATCCAGGTAACCATTGCTGTCGCTAACGTCTTTGATCGTAAATGATACGATCTCCAGCCCCATTTTTTTCAAATCCGTAGAGGCAACTTCTTGTACTTGTTCCGCAAAATCATCGCGATTTTTGTAGATGGCTTCCACCGTCATCGTTCCTAGAATTGCCCGTAAGTGACCTTCTAAGACTTCTTGCGCTTCATCTTCCAGTTCACCAGTGGATTTACCCAAGTATTGTTCAGCGGCTGTCTTGATCGACTCGGTACTGTTGCCGACTTTCACTAACACCGTGGCACTGGCTTTGATCGGTACGCCTTGTTCTGTATAAACTTCTGGTGTCCCAATCTCTAACTTGTGGGTCAGTAAACTTAATTTATGTGCCTTTTGAACAATAGGAATCACAAACGTCCCACTGTTTTTTAAAATCTTGATGCCTTCTTTTCCTAAAAACGACCCCGTGACGATCAACGCTTCATCGGGTTTTCCGATTCGGTAGCGTATCATCAAAAAGGCGATCAATAAAACAACGAGGACGACGCCCCATAAGATCGGATTACTTAAAAAATCGACTGCTGATCCTGTATCCACCATAACCTAACACTTCCTATTCTATAAAATTTTTACTTTCAACCACCAACGCGATCCCTTTTTTATCAAAATCGACAATGATGACTTTGGTGCCGACTGGCAATCGAACATTGTTTTCACGATCTTCTTCCCGAAAAAAACGAGCAGGATAAACAGAACGTGCACCTTGACTCCCTATTTCCATGACTTCGCCGATTGTGTCTCCGACAATCTTTTCCGTCAGTTCGCCGATCACAAAATCATTGCGGCTAATGACATTGCTGCGGTTTTTGTCTGTGATGCGATTGTAGAGCCACATAAAGGGGCCCAACAGCAAACTAAATGCAACAAAGACAACGAAAATGCCCCCGACCAAGAGGATCAGCAAACCTAAAAATTGGATCACTGTAGGAAAACGCTGTAAATAGTTTTGAATCAAATGAATCCATTCTCCGATCACCATCTTCACCACCTTCTGTCATTGTTACTGTCTATCATAAGTCACCTTGATTAAAGTTTCAAGACAAATTAAAAAAAAACTCTCTCACCAATTATCAGTAAGAAAGTTTTCGATCATCGTGCTTATAATTGTTCCTTGGCTTTTTCTAAAGCAGCTAACGCTCGATTTGCCAATGCTTCATAACGGGATTTCTTGTCTCTGATTCGCTCTGGAAGTTCTGGCAACAACCCAAAGTTTGCATTCATTGGTTGGAAGTGTTTGCCTTCAGCATGGGTGATATAATACGCCATACTACCAATCGTCGTTTCTTGTGGCATAATGATCGGTGCTTCGCCTTTTGCAAGTTTGGCAGCGTTGATGCCAGCCATCAACCCGCTGGCTGCACTTTCCACATACCCTTCGACCCCTGTCATTTGTCCAGCAAAAAAGAGGTCCTCACGTTTTTTCGATTGATAGGTTTGTTGCAAAAGCTCAGGTGAATTCATAAAACTATTCCGATGCATCACGCCATAGCGCACAAATTCAGCCTCTTCCAAGCCAGGGATCATCCGGAATACCCGTTTTTGTTCGCCCCATTTCAAATGTGTTTGAAAGCCAACGATGTTGTAAAGAGAAGCCGCCGCATTGTCTTGACGCAGCTGAATCACTGCGTAAGGACGCTTGCCAGTTTTCGGATCTTCTAACCCAACTGGTTTCATCGGACCAAACAACATGGTTTTCGGACCACGACCAGCCATGACTTCGATCGGCATACACCCTTCAAAGAATTTTTCTTTTTCGAATTCTTTCAAAGGAGCCACCTCTGCATTGACCAAGGCCTCACGAAACGCATAAAACTCCTCTTCATTCATCGGACAGTTCAGATAGGCTGCTTCACCTTTATCGTAACGAGATTTCAAATAAACTTTATCCATATTGATGGTTGATTTGTCAACGATTGGAGCTGCGGCATCATAGAAATAAAATCCTTCAGATCCGTTAAACGCTTGGATCGCTTTTGAGAGCGGTTCAGAAGTCAATGGACCTGTTGCGATCACAGTGATGCCTTCTGGAATTTCAGTGATCTCCTCTTCGATGACTGTAACTAAAGGATGCTCCTTGACACGTTTGGTGACCAACTCTGAAAAATCATCGCGATCCACAGCTAAGGCACCACCTGCTGGAACCGCTGTTTTGTCTGCAGAAGTGATAATCACTGAATCCAAGCGACGCATTTCTTCTTTCAAGACACCGACCGCATTCGTTAAATTGTTGCCTCGTAGTGAATTGGTACAAACAAGCTCGGCAAAATTATTTGTGTGATGGGCTTCTGTCGACTTCTTAGGACGCATTTCATAAAGATTTACTGCGACACCTGCTTGCGCTGCTTGCCACGCAGCCTCGCTTCCGGCTAAACCGGCACCAATAACATTGATTTCTTTCATAGTGCTCTCCTTTTATTTCAAAAGCTCGTCTCTTTTCATAAGAAACAGCTTGTATTAATCAAAAGGACCGGCGCTTTCTTTTGTCAGCCAATAATGAGGCTGACCGTTCAAGAGAATACGCCGATTCTTTTTTAACAGGATATCCTGCTAGTTATTTTTGCACATTTTCTTCATAGTCGCCTTTGATACAAACGACTTGTTTCCCACCTTTGACTTTCTTTTCGACTAAATAATTATCACACTTCGGACAATTACGCCCCACTGGTTTGTCCCAAGAAGTAAAGTCACATTCAGGGTAGCGGGTACAACCATAAAACAACCGGTTTTTCTTCGATTTGCGTTCAACGACTTGCCCTTGATGACAGACCGGGCACTCAACGCCGATTTCTTTCACGATTGGTTTTGTGTTGCGGCAATCTGGGAAATTACTGCAAGCATAAAACTTTCCGTAGCGGCCTAATTTGATCACCATCGGATGACCACAAAGATCGCAATCAAAGCCTGCGGGTTCATCTTTGATTTGAATTTTTTCGATACTTTCTTCTGCAGTCGTCAATTCTTTTTCAAATGGGCGATAAAACTGATCGACAACTTTGACCCATTCTTCTTTCCCAGCTTCAATGCTATCCAAGCTATTTTCCATTTCAGCAGTAAAATGCATATCAACAATTTGCGGGAAGAATTCCTCGATCAACGAATTGACGATCTCACCAAGTTCAGTTGGCTCAAAACGTTTTTGCGTCAATTTCACATAATAACGCCGCTGAATGGTTTCTAACGTCGGTGCATAGGTTGAAGGACGACCCACACCGTTTTCCTCAAGGGTTTTGATCAACGTTGCTTCGCTGTAACGAGCAGGTGGTTGGGTGAAATGCTGTTTCGGTTCGATCGATACGGATTGAACGACATCTCCTTCGACTAACTCTGGCAAGATGTTCTCTTTGTCTTCTTTGCCATCATCGCGTCCTTCCACATAGACCTGCATAAATCCTTTGAATTTGATCTTTGAACCATTAGCAATAAAGATGACACCATTTTGATCCAAAGTAACTTTCATCGTATCCAAAATGGCAGGCGTCATTTGACTAGCCACAAAGCGAGACCAGATCAAGCGATACAATTTTAATTGGTCTTTGTCTAAGAATTTCTCCATGGCTTCTGGCGTACGCAAAACACTGGTCGGTCTTACTGCTTCATGGGCATCCTGCGCCCCTTGTGCATTGGCGCGTTTTTTGCCACCGTGAGCGGAGAACTCTGAACCATAGGTGTTTTCGATAAATTCGGCTGCTTCCCCTTTGGCTGTGTCAGCGATTCGCGTCGAGTCGGTACGCATATAGGTAATCAAACCGACAGTCCCTTGTTTGCCAAGGGCGATCCCTTCATAGAGCTGCTGTGCGACCATCATGGTTTTCCGTGTTCGAAAATTCAGTTTGCGGGCTGCTTCTTGTTGCAAACTACTGGTGGTAAATGGTGCAGATGGATTCCGTTTGCGTTCTTTCTTTTCAACCTTTGTCACTTGAAAGTCTTTACCAGAAAGGCGATCGGTGACTTCTTTAATACTTTCAGCATTCGGTAATTTTTTCTTTTTGCCATCTAAGCCCCAAAAATTGGCTTTGAATTTCTTCGTGGCTTTTTTAAAGTTTCCATCAATGCTCCAATATTCTTCAGGAACAAAATCACGGATCTCTTTTTCACGATCAATAATGATCTTAAGCGCCACCGATTGAACACGTCCAGCACTTAACCCTTTTTTGACTTTGCGCCAAAGGATCGGACTCAATGAATACCCGACTAAACGGTCTAAGATCCGCCGTGCTTGTTGAGCATCGACGAGATCCACATCGATCGTTCTTGGCTCTTTGAAGGCTGCTTTGACCGCATCTTTAGTGATTTCATTAAAGACGACACGATTTTTATCTTTTAAATCTAGTCCAAGTAGAAAAGCTAAATGCCAAGCAATAGCTTCTCCTTCTCTATCCGGGTCACTTGCGAGGTAGACTTTTTCAGCTTTTTTCGCAGCAGAACGGAGACTTTTGATCACGTCACCTTTTCCACGGATCGAAATGTAATGAGGCTCATAATCATTTTCGACATCGATCCCCATCTTACTTTTAGGGAGATCACGAATATGACCGACACTTGCGACGACTTTGTAATTTCGTCCAAGGTATTTTTCAATGGTTTTCGCCTTTGCGGGCGATTCCACGATTACTAAATATTTATATGCCATATAAAGAATGGCTCCTTCCTGAATTTTTCCTACTATTATATTCTATCAATCAGTGAACCTATCGTATGCAGATGAAACATACAAATCGTAGCTTATCATAGCTTTCAAGAAAAGGTTTGTCAAGGAAGGTTGATTGGAAAAATCAAAAAAAGGCTAACTCTTGTAAAATATCCGACACGCTAATCGTACATTTTGCACCATCTTGAATCAAGCGGTGACAACCTTTTGACTGATCCGAAATCATTTCACCAGGCACTGCAAAAACTTCTCGTCCATTTTCCATCGCTAACTGTGCCGTAATCAAAGAACCGCTTCTTTCCTTGGCTTCAATTACGCAGACCCCTTTTGAGATCCCCGCAATAATGCGATTGCGCAGCGGAAAGTGGTATCTTTGCGGTTTGGTATCGTGCGGATATTCGCTTAGCACCAGATGTTCTTGACGGATCTGCTGGAACAAACGGTAGGAAGATGACGGATAACAATGGTCCATCCCAGAAGCAATCACAGCAATGGTTTGTCCACGATTTCTGATGGCTGATTCATGGGCAAAGCTGTCGACACCATTGGCCAATCCGCTAACGATGGTATAATTTTCCGTCACTAGAGGTGGAATCAGCTTTTCGCAAACTTTTCGTGCGTATAAGGACGCCGTTCTTGCACCAACAAAGCCAATCATGGTCGTTTGTAGCAATTGCAGATTCCCTTCATAAAAAAGCATCAATGGCGGGTCCGCGATTTGTCGTAAAAGCATCGGATACTCCGCCGAGAAGAAAGACTAACTATATAGAGTCAAGTGAAAATTAGCTAAATCAAAAAAATATTTTATAACAGTTAAGTCCAAAAAATGAGTACAACAAATAGACCTTTCACTATTAGATTTTTTTGATTGTTCAATAGCTAATCGGAAACAATCTTATAAGGTTCATTTTTAGTTAAAATAGCATGAATCACATAACAAAGCTTACGAGAAACAGCACCTAAGGCCGTCAGATGATGCTTTCCCTCAGAAATTTTTTTCTGATAAAACGCGCGAAAAACAGGATCACATTGAGAAGCAACTAGAGCAGCTGAAAACAAGGCTTTTCGTAAGTATGGAGATCCACGCTTGCTCATAACATTATGTGTTGCTTCGTATTGCCCAGATTGGGACACAGACGCGTCTATGCCAGCATAAGCAACCAGTTTTTTCGGATTAGAAAATTTGCGAATGTCTCCAATTTCACCAAGAATTGTCGCGCCATTTATAGGGCCGATTCCAGGGATTGTGAGAATAACAGAGTCTAAATTACTCATTATGCGCTTAATTTCTTTTTCAGTTTCTTTTACTTGGCTTTCGATGAATTTCAATTGTTCAATCATGGAGCGTAATTGAAATGTAAAAGCTTCTTGAGCAAATTTCACTCCAAAGGAGTTAGAAGCTGCTTGCTTCAATTGATCTGCTTTCTCTGGCTTTATTCGGTTCCTGCTTAACTCAGCTAAGTATTGAGCCAACGTTTCTGCCGAAATTTCTTCTAGCTCTATAGGAGAACTAAACTCAAGCAATAACTCTTTAGACGCTTTTCCGAAAATACCTTGTTTAGAAAAAATTGATGCATATTCAGGAAACACTTGATCTAGTACAGCTATGATTTTTCGTTTGAAGTCGCTTGCGGTACCTACTAAATAGGTTCGGTAACGTGAAAGTTGTTTTAACGAAAAAACATTTTCATCAGACAATACTGTTTCTACAAAGGAACCATAACGCATCAAGTCAGCAATCAAAACAGAATCAATAATATCATTTTTTCGTTTTCTGATTTCTGTTCCTTTGCGCCAGCCATCGGTTTGAAGAGGATTCACAACGTGAATCAAAAAGTCTGATTCGTGGAGGTATGAAAAGATGGAGAGCCAATAATGACCCGTAGCTTCCATTCCGACAATAAAGTCAGCGGGAGTCTCTGAATATTTTGAAAGCCGCTCAATCAGGGAATCAGCTCCTTCAGTAGTGTTAGGGAAAGAAAAACCTTTTAGGATCACTTTACCTTCTTCACTCATTAAAGAAGCCACGTGAGTTCGCTTGCCGATATCAATTCCTAAGAAGTACATACATTTGACCTTTCTAAAAAAATATTTTGGATTGAAACCCGCTCAACTGAAAAGCGTCACTACCTTGTACGAGATACGGAGTAAAGCAAAAACTTTCAACATCTAACTCATACGTAATCCACTTATCAGAGAGAGGTGCCAGTCTTTCGATTACGAGCTTCAAAACTCAAGGAGGCAACGGCATAGCCTCTCAATCCAATAAATATATTATCTCAAAATGAATGAGTTAATACCAAATTAAAATAACGATGGTTCATAGGGTTATCCAATCAAAACCGGAAGGTTAAAACCCTAACTCTAATATACAAGTGAGGTAGTTTTGTGCGCCCATCTTTTGTGCGATGTGTTCGTCTGTCAATCGCTCCCATGATCGCCGAAAAACCGCACGGTGCTGTGGAAGGACCCCGATGGCAATCATCTCTTCCAGCGAACAATTCATCTCTTTTGTTTCCAACCAATGCCAAATGATCTTCCAACAACCTTGCAGACCAATTCCCTGACAGTAGTACAGTTTTATCAACTGTTTTTCAAAATCTGTTGCTTGTTGATACTTCATAAACAAAGCCCTCTTTTCTTAGTAATCTTACTTATAAGATTCGCTAAAAAAAGAGGGATGGATGAAATTTATAGATATTGTTTTACTGGCGCAAATGTTTTTCGATGAATAGGACAGATTCCGCGGGCAGCTAGCCCTTCTAAATGGACTTTGGTTCCATACCCAGCATTTTGATCAAACCCATAAAAAGGATAGACTTCATGAAAATCTTTCATTAAGTTGTCTCGATATACCTTGGCGATGATACTTGCTGCGGCAATGGAAATGGAACGGGCATCTCCTTTGATCAAGCTTTGTTGAGGGATTTCCGTATCGATCGTCATCGCATCGATCAGTAAATACTCGGGCTTGACTGCTAAGTCGATCAAGGCTTCTTTCATTGCTAGACGACTGGCTTGATAGATATTGATCCGATCGATCTCTTCTGGACTGACCACGCCGATACCGACAGCAACGGCTTTGTTTTGAATTTCGATAAACAGCTCTTCTCTTTTCTTGGCAGAAAGCTGTTTGGAATCATTTAGACCTAAGATCTGACATTCCTTAGGCAAGATGACCGCAGCTGACACAACGGGTCCTGCTAATGGTCCGCGCCCCACTTCATCTAAACCAGCAATAAAACGGGCGCCTTGCTGAAATGCTTCGTTTTCAAAACGCATCATTTCTTCGTATTTTTCCTGCAATAGCTGGTGTTTCACTCGCTGTTTCTCATATTGTTGCAGCAGCTTTTGGACCCCCGCTCGTTCATCTGCTTGCAGCGCCTGCAAATACGCTTGGTCATTGAAAGCTGGATCAAATAATCGCTCTTTGATTGTCTTAATCGGTTGTTTCATCTTGGCTTTCCATTTCCTCCACTCGATCTAGTGTATATCGGCCCAATTTCCCTTGCCGAATGTCGAAGACAACGAGTTCGCTTCCTCGATCGTAATTGTCTTTATAGCCACGTTTTTCCGTGATTTTCATCAACAGATCGGGCGCTAACAACGCCTCTTCTTCCGCTTTTAGTTGGTAACGATTCGCGATTCTTTCAGGATAATAGCGGGCAAAAAAATCAAGACCATACAATGCGATATCATCCAAATGGATCAGCTGGTCTTTGATCGCTCCGGTCAATGCCAACTTCTTGCCGATCTCAGGATCTTCAAATTTTGGCCATAAGATCCCAGGCGTATCTAGAAGCTCTAGATCAGTCCCAAAACGCAGCCATTGCTGCCCTTTCGTCACGCCGGGTTTATTGCCCGTCTGAGCGATTTTCTTCCCTACTAAGCGGTTCATCAAGGTCGATTTTCCGACATTCGGGATGCCGATCACCATTGCTCGAATCGCACGAGGCTTCAAGCCTCTCGCTTTGTCGCGAGCAATTTTTTCCTTCAAGACTTGTTTCGCTGTAGGAACAATGGCTTTGACCCCTTGGTTGTCTTGGGCGTTGATTGCCAGTGCTAGATAGCCTTGTGCTTGGAAATATTGCTCCCATTTTTTGGTTTGAACGGGATCTGCTAGATCCGTTTTATTGATTAAGATCAATCGTGGTTTTTGTTGTAATAATTGATCTAACATGGGATTGCGGGATGAAATCGGCAAGCGTGCATCCACGAGTTCAAAAACGATATCCACGAACTTTAATTTTTCACTTACTTCACGTCTGGCTTTCGCCATATGGCCTGGAAACCATTGAATGGTCATTTGAACGTTTTCCTCCTTGGTACTTCTTCGAATTGATAAAAAAGACAGTCGTTTCGATATCCGTGTAATATATGGGTGACAAGAACGAGGATCGCTTGCTTTTTTTGAGTCAGAGAAACCCATCAGTGCAGCAAACTAGCTGAACTGTTTGCGGATCAATGTTCTTTTTCCAACCTGATGCATAGGAAAAGCTTCGAGCGCGTTTGTTTCAACGCACCTTGACTTTTTGATTTTGGGGAAGTGGTTGAATGAAGCATCCTTACCGCTTTGTTTTGGTTTTTCCTAACACACTCGCGATAGACTGACTGCTTTTTTGCTATCTTTTATCTTAGTTATTGTACCATATTTCACACGACATGTTTCATTCTGACTAAGGTTAAAAAGTCATTTTCTTCTACTTATTGAGAAAAACGAACGATCCTTACTTTTCATCAATGGAAGTATTCGAATGAAGACGTTTTTTCCGCTGAATCCTGTTACTAATCAACAAGAGGAGGATAAGAACAGTGATCACGCCTAGCATCAATCCTACTTTTTGCTGCTGTGCTTTTTTGGCGGCGGCTGTTTCTTTTTCTTCAACATAAGGAATTCTTTTGCCCCGTACCAATAAACGATGGCTATTGACCATATAGGGGGTACAGGTCAACAGCGTGACGTAATCGCTGCCTTTCACAATTTTTAATGCCTGAGTATCATCAGGGTCGACCGTTTTTATCTGATCTACTTGATACGCCAATGTATCATCAAACGTTTCAATATAAAACTCATCACCGATCTGCAGCTTAGGCAGATCAGTAAAGAGCGTTGCACTCGTTAACCCACGGTGTCCGCACAGAACTGCATGGGTATCTTCACCACCAATTGGATACGAAGCGCCCTCCAATAATGTTGCGCCTCTTTTTAACAGCGTATCGGTGGTTTGATCAAAAATCGGGAGAACGACACCAATCACCGGGATCTTTAAAACGCCGATCGTATGTCGTTCATAGTAATCAGGTGTATCGCCTGATTCTGAGTCCCTTGTTTCGGGTGAATCTTGCGTTTCTTTGATTCCAGGATTGCTGGGCTGCTGGGCCAGCTCTTGATTTGCTCGTTCCAACTGGTTCCTTTTTTGTTGTTTTTCTATTTCACTCATTTTTTTGGCTTGGCTTTGGTAGTAACTGATCAACTGTTTATCCAAAAACGTGTTGAGCTGATTACTTACAAAAGGATAACTGATGATCAAAACCCCTAGCAGCAGCAGAACACCCATCAAAAAATCCAATAAAGTTACTTTTCTAGTTGGTGCTTTTACGCCATTTCTTCGTCTGATACTCATCATGCTTTTTCATCTCATTTACTTACCCTTTCCGTTTTACAAAATAACCCCCTGCTAAACCAACGATCACCACTCCGATTGCGCCCATTAAATACGTGCCGACACCACCAGTTGCTGGTAAGGTTCCTTTGCGGCGGTTAGGAACTTTTTCGGGCTCTCCCAATTGCTCTTTCGTTCCATAAGACGTTTCATGGACTTCAAAAGCGATGCGATTTGTTAGCAGCACGTAATTTTTCGGTGCTTTTACTTCTTCCAAATAGTACGCGCCAAATTTCAACCCGATGATATCAACCAATCCATCTGTACCTGTGGTAAATTTCGTCGCTTCATCCGCTGTTTGTACCCAAGATACCTGTTTGGTTCCCTCTTCGATTTTCAAGTAGTTGGCATCATCACGGTCTTGATCTCGTACAACAAAAACTGCATCTGCCAGCGCTTCGGTAGCGGTCACAGCCCCATCGACTTTTAAGAAGCGTTTGCCCCCTGTCAAAACTTCCACGCTTGGCGGCGTTTGATCCGTCATGAAATCTGTTTCTACATTTGCTTCATTCTTAAAGCCATTGATAGGCATAGCCTGTTCATTTAAATACATATAATACACAAAGCGCAATTGATTTCCCGGCGTTAATTGCGGTACAAATTCTGGATTGATGGTTACCGTAAAGCCATGCTCTTTTTCCGTTACTTGGTAATTCGTCGCGTCGATTTTCTTTTCTCCATCATACAACGCATAACCCGTTTCTCCTTCTGCTGTATTTTCAAAAGTCAATGCTGGATCATGGGCATCGATCAATTGGAAATGTTTGTATTTGTTTTCTGCTCCTACTTTGTCTTGGATACCTAATGGGATATTAACCGTTAGGTGATATTGGATTCTTTCGCCGATTTCCACGTCTTTGCCGTCTAATTGTGGTGTTGTTTTGGTAACATTTGTCGTGTCATTCTTGACTGTTAGCTCAACCGTGACGTCATTGCCTGCTGCGATCGAAAAATCCTTGATGGTTTCTTGTTCGATCAAAGCGGCTTGACTTGGGGCTTTCGTTTCCTCTAATTGATAGGTGCCTGTTTCTAACTGCTCAACTTTTAACTGTCCTTTTTGGTTTTCATCAACATCGATGGTCGTTTCTCCAGCAGCATATTGTTTACCTGTTAAAAAGCGGTACGCTGCTTGTTTGTCAGTCGTCCACGTATAAAGTCCATCGGCTGCACTTAAAATATATTTCTTGGTCTGTGCGTTTCCTTCTTGCTTTGAGATGACAAATTCCGCATCATTCAGTGGTTCGTTTTCCCCCGTTCCTCGTTTATTCACAAGGAGCGTTCCTTCATTTGTGACAGTATTTTTAGGATAAAGATGAATCGTGTCTAATTCTTCTTCCCCGTAAGCATACGACCCGTCTGCTTGTTGGATCATTTCGTAAACAGGAAAGGCGATCACCATGTTCTCAGCAGTGGTAACACCGGCTTTAGGGTCTTCTACAATGGTGTAAACTGCATCCCGATCGGCTTGTTTTTTCGGCAATTCAAAAACCAAATCACCGGCTGCATCTGTTTTCCCGCTAGCTACAGGGGAACCAGGCGTCAAGGTTTGGACTTGACGCTTCGCTTCTTCAACGGATGCCCCTGCAGATCGTTTTTCATAAAATGCTGTGGTCACATCATAGACAGAAAAAGTGACATCGGCTAAGCCTTGGTATTGATCAAACTCTGCCATCTCAGTCCCACTATTTTGAATCAATGAACCTGGCAAATTGACCATTTTCTTTTTATGCAGATGGACCTGAGCCAAATTGCTCTCTGCGGATACTTGCTGATTTTTCGTTCCAAAAAAGACAAATGGCAGAAGTAAAAATAGGAGACAAACCATTTTCGTATGATTAAAAATCTTTTTCATTGTTCTTTCCTCTCTTCTATGTTTGATATTTTCGTTTTTTCACGAATGGTCAAATTACTTTAATGAAGGCTTATCTTTGCGCGTAACGTACAGATAGCTACCTGTTAAAAGGACTAGTAGACCTGCTGAAAGAATCGCCAGCCACCCATGCCAATTCCCTCCTGTTTCAGGAAGAGACACTTTTACTTGATTGGTGACGATCAATTCTATTTGATTGTTCTTTTCTCCAGAAACAAGAAGATTCGGCTGCAATTTTTCGTCAATCAAGACACTGCCATCCTCTTCGATCCTGATTTTCACAGGTGCTGTTAAACCAGCATAGCCTGCAGGCGTAACAATTTCTTCTAAGGTATAGCTACCCGGTGTTAGATCATGGAAATGAAATACCGCTAGCGATTCTTGGGATTCTGGTAATTCTATCGTCTGACCGTTTCCGCTTAAGCGGAATTTGGCTCCCTCAAGCGCTTGTCCCACTTCATCCTGTTTATTGACCACCAAATCAAAAGGTTTTAACTGATTGCCATGGGTAAGAGTCCAACAGTTGGCATCTGCAGCGACGTTTTCCCCTTGATACTGGATCTTTCCGTCTGAACCAACGACAAACTCATAATCACCAACAATCGTATCGTATCCAAGCGGACCAGCTGTTTCTGAGATGCGATAAGCGCCCGGCTCAAGGATCGTAAATTCAGCCATCCCCACGTCATTCGATGTTTCTGAGGCAATTTCTTGATAATCCCCCGCTGCTGTTTTTTGTTGCAGAGAAAAGACAGCCCCAGCTAACAGTACTTGCTGCTCTTTTTGTACCGTATATTTTCGAATAGCAACTGGAATTTCTGTAAACGGATTGGTGATCTCCAGCGTAATCGTATGATCGTCCACTGTGACGGGTTGCCCATCGATCGTCGTATTCCCTTGCGTATCAATATGAATTAGCCACTGGGTTTGCTCAGCTAAATGGTGTCCCGCCGGTGCAGTGACTTCCTCCAAACGATAGGTCTGCTCTTTTTGCAACGCAGTATCTGCTGGCAGTCCATACGTTCCATCCCCTTGATCCACAAGGGTCACTGTCTCTCCTGCCCCCGTCAATTCAAAAACGGCACCTGTCAGCTTCACCTCTCCTACAGCGGATTTTTTGATCAGGTTTAATGCCAGGGGTATAAACGCCTTTGTATTTTTCCAAGTATAAGCGTCCACTTTTGTTGCTTCATAACCTGCCACTGCTCGTTCATTTGTGACTTGATAATCAAAAGTTTCTCCCTGATTGTTATACAGCGGCAGTAGACGGGTTTCTTCGTACTCCGTCCCATCCTTTTCAGAAAGCGCGTAAACTTTGCTTCGTTCCCAAGTTGTCTGATCTTGGGCATCGGTCTCAGTAAGTTTGAGATACCCTGTTTGCCAGCTTTTCTCATTGCTGACAGGACTCCTGCTTATTTCAATATAGATCGTTTCAGGACGACTGGAGGTATCGCCATCGTATTCTTCCCAGTGCTTTTTGATCGTCACCTCCTTCCCAGGTGCTTTGGCGGATGGCACACCAAACAATGCCTTTTGATCGGACTGATGATTCGGATAAAATACCGTTTCGCCATTCATTTGATACCAAGTATCTGGTTTAAAATCCGCTGCTTCTGTTTGAATCCGCACTTGATAATGAATTTGCAGTTCTTGCCCTTCGCCTAAATAAAGACCTGAAGCATGGATTGTATTGTCAGACATCGAAATGTCAGGCTGCACCGTTAGAGCAGCAGACCCGACACTTTTGACGGACAAGCTATTTTCTTCGTAGACAAATGGCTGCGAAATGGGGTCAGTAATCTCGCCATCGGTGACTGTTGCCGAAATGTGAAGGGCTTTTTTCTCGAGATAGTCGGCAATATCCGCTGCTTCATTGGCTGACTCATAATAAAGATGGCCATCTTCATCAGCAGAAACCATCTGTCTCATTTTTTTCTCGACATCGGCCTTTGTATACCCAGCGGTTTGATCTCCTTGCAGTTGAATCCCCAACCCATGAATCTCGATACCACGTTCTTTTAACGCCATCGCTTCACCAATCGTGGCGATAAAGGTATTGTTGATCCATTTATAATTGTTCTGTTGATCAAACGCAAAATAGCCATTGTAGAGAAACGATGTATTCATCGGCTGGTCTTGAGTAAGAGAAAAGGCGGTTCCATAATAACTGCCGTCTGCCTGGGTATGCACTTTAGACACATGATAACTGTAAGTAGGAACGCCATCCGTTAGCAAAACGATGACTTTCTTATGTCCATTTTGCGTCGATAGCATATCCCCTGCTTGACGTAGCCCCCTTTGTGTAAAGGTTCCCCCAGCTGCTGTTTCTGGCGTCATCGATCGGATCGTCTCTTTGACTTCAGAAAATTTTCCTAATTGGCAGGTTTTGTTTTGATAATTGCTGCCATCACTGGAATAACCGACATAGCCCATGTAGACACTATCCTGAATGCCGCTTCCTTCAATTTGATTCAAAAAGCGATCCACGCCTTTTTTCACTTCTGCGATCCGTCCCATCTCATTCATACTGCCTGACCAATCCACTACCAACACGACATCGATGGGATCAATTTGACGTTGAACATTCCCTCGTACATTTAGGTAGACATCAAATAGTCCTGGGGTATTCGTCTCTTTGGCAAATTTTCGTAGCCCGAAATCTGCTTCGTCTCCTACACCACCATATTCAATATATGAATGGGTCAAATTTGCTGGATCGCCATTCCATGTAGTTATGCCGTCCCACGTTTCGCCTGCATCCTTGTTCCCCTGATGATTTAAGACGTTACTGTTCTCATCAGTTTTCCAGTTCGCCGCAGGATACGTCCCGCTTTGGTCTGTCGTATAATCTGGTTCAATCGAAGCAAAAGTTTGTGAAACAGTCGTTTTTTGATAAAGACGTTCTTGTTTAAATGGTTCAATGAGCGTTTCCTCTTCAGAAGCACTTGTCGCCGTTCCTGTCTCGTTTGTCTCTTCCTTCGTTTCTTCGTTCGAAACTTCTTTTGAACTTTCAGTCGCCGCTTGCTCCGAGGTCGACTCACTCACGGCTTCTGAAGAGGATCCAGTGCCAGAATTGACTTCTGATGTTTCTGAAGAAGCAGAATTTGTGGCAAGTGGGATTTCAAAAACTGATTCATTCGAAGACAGTAGGTTGTACGATTCTTCACCTTCCTTGTCATATTCTTCGATCTGAATCATCAATTTTAGCTTTTTCGTTTCTTCAGGCAGCTGAAAGATTAGTTCTTGTTCCGTTGGTGTTTGCAAGAAATCTTGGGTTGTAAGCCAAGACTGTGCGGAATCATCCTTGACTTGAGTCATCTCTTCATTGCTTGTTTTTAGTAACAACTGTTCCTTCGTTTCATCGATCGCGTATAGTTGTACCCAGAGACGCTGCTGTTTGTTTTTTTGTGGTAGCTGATAGCATAAAGAAAATTGAGTGCCCTCTTGGTGACCAGTCAGTTTGATCTGCTTCGTTTCAGCAATAGTGATCGTATGTTCTTCTTGTGCACTTGCAGTCCCGTTTGTTTGCAAACTCGAATAAATGAAAAATAGTATCCCCCCTAACATACAGAAAATGAAAGAGAACCCGTGGTGTCTCTTTGTCAAAAACATAAAAAGACCTCCTTTCAAAGAATCAAAAATTACAAGCTGATCATACAAGAAAGAAGCAAAAGACACCTCTTTTTTTTATTTTCTGAAAAATAGAACTAATTGGCACACCTGTAGTTATTCATAAGAAAAAAAAGTTGGTTATTTTAAAGTTAATTCATTATCGATATGTTATTTAATAATGTAAAAAAACTATCGTTTTTCACCTGCGATTTCTATTTTTGTTCTTTATGAGACAGTTCTATGAAAAATTTGTCTCAATTTTTCTAAAAAAAAGCAAAAGTTTTGAGACGTGTCTTTACACCGTTATATAAATACGTTATTAATAAAACAAGAAGGTGATCATTTGATTGAAAAAATACTCTTAGATACCCGAGCGTTAGACAAAATCGGACTCTACGGAAAACTATTATCAATTGCTCCGGGTGAATACAACCTAGAGTTCGTGAAAAATCTGACCCACTTAAGTGCAACACGATTGAAAAGTTTACTTTCCTCGATCCAAATCGACTTGCAAAATCTCTCCCCAGTGAATCTTTCATTACATAAAAACACCCTGAATCTTCCTAAAAATTTGATTGAATACAACCAATATCAGCAATTTTTAGCGCAAGAAAGTATTTCTTACAAATTATTGTTAAGCATCTTGACCAATCAAGATGAAAGTTTACTGGCATTTTGCCAAAGAAACTATATCAGTCGTTCGACTTGCTTTCGGCAAACAAAGAAGCTGCAAGACCATTTGAAAGAATTCAACGTGACGTTAAATCAGTCCGCTATGGCACTTACAGGTTCGGAGATGGTGATTCGCATCTTATTGTTTAATTTTATCTGGCACATTTCTTTAGGAGATAGTTTGGCGAAGGCATTTGATCAAGAGATCGAAGAACTTTTTGTGACTTACGAAGGAACGAAGTACAAAAGCAAGTATGAGATTGGCAAAAAAGAAGCCTTGCTTCATTGCAAAATCTGTCTATTTCGTATCAAGAATGGCCACGCGACAAATCTTTATCAGTTAACGAACCAGTCCTTTATTCCCAGTGGTGAAAATCTTGATTTCTTTTCAGCGTTTTTTGAAATCATTGATTCAGCTATAGATATTCTTGAGATCAATGCTTTGTTTTTCCTTTTTTATTACTGGCCAATGCTAACTTCAGCGGCAGACGTGCGCCTTCCGATCATTCAAGACTGTTACAAGCATGAAAAATCGGAGTTAAAGGAACTGATGGCTGAATTTGAAGCACACTGCCAAAAATTTCTCTGTGATTTTGATTTCGACCATCAATCGTTTCTTTATATGAATACATATCTTACATTGCTGAAGTTCTGCATATTCAAGCAAAAAGTTCCTCTTTTAAATTTTTTTGAAGCTACTATAATCAAAGATAAGTACCCATTACATACGATTTTGACAAATACGATTCAGAGCTTTTGGCGTAAAATAGCAAACCGCAAAGGCTACGAGTGGTTAAAAGCCTGTTATACGGATCTTGCTTTTTATCAAGCGTGTTTGCTTTACCCCATTTACATCGAAAAGGAACAGAAATATAAGCTTAAAGTTGCTTTTGTCTATGTATCCAATTACTTGGTCTCAATGGAAGTGTTTAATATATGTGAACGATTGCCCTATGTTGAAATTGAACGGATCACGCTGCCAACAGAGGAACCTTTTGACTTTTATATTCTGAGTTCCCCACAGCTTTTACCTCCTTTTACAACTGAGGAAAACACGGCGATCATTGATTTTTGCCGTTACCGTGATTTTGAAACGAATTTGTGTCAGAAACTTTTGGCTGCTTTTAATGAAAAAATAAAAAGAATAACTGCCAATAGCGCCTAAGTCCACCCTTTTCTCGATACAAACCACATCCTTTTGAAAAAGGATCATTGCTATACAAAATCCCCCCTTGGAATCAACAGATGATTCCAAGGGGGGATGTTTAGTTAGGAACATTCTATTTTTCTCAGTCTAAATCAGCCGAATATGAGTCAATGGATAATAAACAAAGCGGGCATTGCCTAAAATCGCATCGCCTGATATAGGACCAAAGGAGCGGCTATCTTTAGAGGCACGTCGATTATCACCAATGACAAAATAACTGTCTTTGCCTAATTTCTCAACGCCCAATAAAGATTCCAAATCAAAATCATTGGTATAAGAGGCAGACTCATGATCGTTGCTGCGGTTTTTCACTAGAAAATCTTCATCTACCGGTTCATCATCAATGTAAAGCTGATCATTGACATATTTCACCGACTCACCCGGCAAGCCAATCACCCGCTTGATATAGGTCGAACCATCTGGCAGCTGGAAAACAACGACATCAAAACGCTGGATCGGTGAAATCTTTTCGATGACTACCATATCTCCTTGTTGCAACGTTCCTTCCATGGAGTTCCCTTCAACAGGAACCGGAATCAGTAAAAATGCCCGAATCAAGAAGGCTGTTGCAAAGGCGATCAAGGCATATTTCACAACTAGCCAAAAACGATCGATCCACTGTTTCTTGGCATTCACAAATCTACCTCCTCTCCGATTTTTTCCTTACTTATTTTTCTGAAAGCAAGGACAGTGCTTTTAAGTACGCTGGGTCCTCTGCTTTGAGTTTTTCTGCTACTTCTTTTTCAATTGCTTGGGCAGTATCGGCATCGACTTCACCAGTTGCCTTTAGGTCATGAGCTTCTTGGAAGGCTTTCACAGCTGCAGTCGTCTCGTCATTGAAGGTATCGCTGCTCGTGGCATACCCTAACGCTTTAAGAAATTGATTCAAATTGTTGACAGCCGTTGACGATTGTCCAGCTTTTAAGGCATTATCACGAGGTAATGGCGGGAAATACGCATATTCTGGATAATCCTCTTCATAGTCCGGCATCACACCTTGATCGTTGACCCAATTTTCATTTGGTGTCAGCCATTTCATGACCGTCATTTTTAATTCACTATTATCCCCCAGATCTTTCACATTTTGAACGGTCCCCTTACCAAAGGTTTCCGTACCAACGACTGGGATATTCGCTGATTCTTGCAAGGCTGCAGCAAAAATCTCAGCTGCGGAGGCACTGCCGCCGTCGACTAAAACAACGACTGGCTCTGTGACTTTGAATCCTTCATCCAATGCTTCGCTCGCTTTGGTCTCACTGACAACCCCTTGATTGTTAGCAAACTTCACGATCGTTTGACCATTTTCTAAAAACATACTTGCCATGATCTGGACTTGATCCAGCAATCCACCAGGATTTTGTCTTAGATCAAGAACAAACGATTTCGCACCGTCTTCCCGCAACTCGGTGATCGTTTCTTTCAACTCAGCTGCTGTGTTTTCGGCAAAGGAGGTAATATCAATTCGACCGATCGTATCATCATTTTCAACCAGTTCACCATGGACCGTTTCGATTGGGATCACGTCCCGAGTGATTTCCACATCAAAGGTATCTGCTCCACGCTGAATCGTTAAGGTCACCTGCGTGCCTTTTTCCCCTCGAATCTTACTCACGACTTCAGACAATTCCTGTCCTTGCGTATCTTCCCCATCGACTTTGACGATTCGATCATTCATGCGCAGACCACTTTTTTCTGCAGGGGTGTTTTTGATTGGCGCTTGTGCGACCTCGGGATAGTCTTCCACGATCGACAAAGTAGCACCGATCCCTTCAAAACTTCCTGAGAGGGACTGATCCAAGTTATCCGCATCTGATTGGTTTAGATACGTCGTGTAAGGATCGTCAAGCGCATCGGTCATCCCTTGAAGAGCACCCTCAATCAATGCATCCTCATCGACTTCTTGGTAATAATTCGCAAGGATCTGGTCATACAACGACTGGATTTTCTCCATCCCGCTGGCTTCTGTCGTCGTTTCTGTCGCCGGCTGTGTCGTCTGCTGATTTTGCTGGGCTGTTTGCCATAAATAGACACCGCCTCCCGACAAAATCGCGACACAGACAAGAGAAACGATATATCGGCTTGTCGTTACATTTTTCATTCACAACACCTCTCTGAGAAAAAACAACTTCGTTCTGAGCATTTGTGCAGGCAAAACGAAGGACGTTTTTATTTGTTATTTTCGAGATACTCTGCCCAGATACGATCAAAAATATCCATGGATGGCAAATAATCAACATTTAGTTCCAGATAAGAAGAGACTTCATCATAGTCATCGCTGTGCTTCGGAAACTGGATATCATGACTTGCATGAGTAGCAAAGATCTGGGCCTCATCTGTATGACTCGGTCCTTTGACTGCCATTAAATAGCTATAAAAACTTTTACGCATGTTCTTGCTCCCAATGATTTTCTAAAAAGGCTGCTCTACGGGCATGATTGCGAGCAAAATTCTCAGGATTCTTTTTATAATACTCTTGGTGCTCTTCTTCCGCTAAATAAAAAGGTTGGGCTGGTTCGATCGTGGTCACGATCGGATCGGTAAATCGACCGGAAGCCTGAAGCGCCTCTTTGCTGGCTTCGGCTTTTTTCCGCTGCTCTTCATTAAAATAGAAGATAGCCGGACGATAATTGTCGCCGCGATCTTCAAATTGGCCAAAAGCATCGGTTGGATCTGTTTGCTGCCAATAAATCGTCAAGAGCTCCTCATAACTGATTTTTTCTGGGTCGAAAATGATTTCTACTGCTTCAGTATGCCCTGTTTGATGGCTTTTGACTTCTTCATAGGTTGGATTTTCGGTATGTCCTGCGGTATAGCCAGAAAAAATCGAATGCACCCCTTCGAGTTCATCAAAGGGCTGGATCATACACCAGAAACACCCACCTGCAAAAATTGCTCGTTCCATTATTCATCCTCCGTTTCAGCTGGTAAATATAAGCTCATTTGAATTTCATCATCTACAAGATTGATTTTGTTTGCCTTGATGAACAATCCGTTTTGCATGCGGAATTGATCCAATCGTATCAGTATAATTTGTTCATCGGCATTGACATCGATCCATTCGGGAAATTTAAAACTACGTTTGATCATTTTCATTACTTCACTGGTGGGCAAATCCAAGGTGCCAATCGATAAACTTTTGGCTTTTAATTGGACATTGCCTTCTTCTGTCACATAAGGATCAAAATAGAGATAAAACGTGATAGGAAACCCTAATACTTGAAACTCGCCTGTTAAGAGTGCTTCGTTTCTCAGCTCAAAATTATATTTTACCTCTTGATCCTTTTGAAAATCAGATAGATAAAAATCAATCAATTGATTGACTTGGCTTTTGTTGCTGTTAACGGTCAGAACAGGACTGCCCTCCCGTTGAACAAGTTCAGCACTTTCATTTAAGCCAGTTTCTCGCTGCTGAAAAATTCTTGAAGCAAAGAAAACCGTTGTCCCCAAAAGGATGCCGACCAGAACTAGAAAAGCAATTTTCCAGTAGTTGATCGATTTTTTAGTGCTTGCAGCTGTTTTTTCCGGCTGCTTCGTTGATTCGCTTGGTTTCATTTTGCTTCCTCCTCTAGCAACCAATAGTTTTGTGTTTTGATCACTTCATCGCGAACGGCATTTGCCATCAGTTGATACCCAAGATTATTGGGATGGAAGCGATCGCCTTCATACAAAACATTGTTGGTGATATTATTCCCGACAGCTTGCGATGAGTCGGTAGTCGCCGACGTGCTGCTTTGTGTCTCATCAGCATTTGGCGCCGATGACTCAGGTAAACTCCCAGTGTCGGTTGTTTGTGTTGTTTCCTCAGTTGCGTCTTCTTCTGTATCCGCAATACCGACCTCATCACTTAACCCTTTATAGAGCAAATCGTTGATAGGAATAAAAAAGGCATTTTCTTGCTGATTGACGAACGTTTCCGTCTGTTTATTCCAGTTATCAATGATCGTCTGCATGTCGGTGATCTCTGGAAAGTTCAGATAAAATGGATTGTAGATGCCCAAGACATAGATTGGTGCATCACTATTCAAATCGCGGATTTGAGCAAACAAGTCTTTTAAGCGTTCATTATATTCTGCCATCGGTTCCGTAAACGTCTCGATACTCAGCCCGAAGAAATTGCTTTGGATCACTTTTAAGACGTCATTTCCGCCGACGGTCAAAGTAATCAGGTCCGCTTGACTAAGGTCTTGGCGCAAGTCTTCATCATTTTTGACTCGTTTTAAAATCTGGTCGCTTCGTTCACCAGCGACCCCATAATTTTTGGTTACTAAATTGCTCAGATCATAGCGGTCCTCTAGATCTCCTGCCAAAATAGGCACAAAGCCGCCCCGAGCTGTTTCATCCCCAACACCTTCTGTCAATGAATCCCCAAGCGCGAGGTATTCAATGGCGGATTTTTTCGAATCATTGGCTGCTAGCTTGTCCACAGGGGTCAGCAGTGGTTGCGCTTTGGGAACAGCTAGATGAAACAGCACACCTGTTCCAACGGCTATCAGTCCCACAACGATCAAATAAGTTACTAATTTCTTCCATTTCACAGGTATTCAAACTCCTTTGTAATCTTTGCTATTTTAACAAAATTCTCATAAAATTCCTAGTCGCAATCCTTCAAACTTAAGAAAGAAGATAGCTCCCTACTCTTTGAGTAGACAAAGAATCGCAGCTTCATTCTGCTTATTCTTCCTTTCAGCTTTTCATACACCAAAAAGCGATTCGTCGTCAAACGAATCGCTGAAAGGAAGCACCTTTTTATTCCGTACTGTAAGTGATCGCAAACGCACCTCTACCTGTATGAGTGGCGATGATCGGTGTTGTATGAAGCAATGGGAACTCCAAGTCAGGGAACAATTCTGCTAGTTCTTTTTGGAAACGTTCCGTGATTTCTAACCCTTCTGCATGAGAAATACCAATTTTCGTCACTTTTGGCATATTCTTCAATTCTGCTTTTAATTCCTCAAACCATTTATTGAAGGTCTTGACACCGCGTCCTTTGACGACTGGAATCAGTTCTGAATGATCAAAATCCATGATCACTTTCATGTTCAGCAAACTCGATAAAAGACCTTTGGCACGACTGATACGACCACCTTTTACTAAGTTTTCTAACGTTGAAACGCCGATAAATAATTTCGTATGCTCACGCACCAAATCCACTTCTGGTAATACTTCTTCTAGTGTCTTACCGGCTTTAGCCAATTCTGCTGCCCGAATCACTTGAAAAGCCAACGCTTGGTCTGTCGTATCGCTATCGATCACGGTGACTTTGGCTTTTGATAAATGACTGGCTTGACGAGCCGCTTCCACGGTTCCGCTAAGACCTTTGGTCATATGGATCGATAGTATTTCACTGCCATCTTTGCCTAATTCATCATACAGTTCTACAAAATGACCGATCGGCGGCTGGCTAGTTTTAGGTAATTCTTTGGCTTGCGCCATCATTTGCATAAATTTTTCTCCCGGCAGCGTTTCATCATCTGGATAAACGACACCATCGATCATTACAGATAAAGGCACGACATGGATAGCCAAAGCATCACGGACACTTGGTTCCATCGTACTGGAAGAATCTGTCACAATTTTAAGATTTGCCATCATATATTCACTCTCTCTTTAAATCAAGTCTTTTTTCGTGGTAAAATAACCACAGACCATTTATACTAAGTATAACAGAGAGAAAATTTTTTTTCATCTAATTTCGATTCGAAAGGACGGTGCCGAATGCAGCACATGAAGTTTAGTCGCAGATATTTGATCGTCAATGAAGTATTAAATGCAGTAACCCACGGGATCGGATTAGGACTGAGTATCGCAGGACTGGTCATTCTCTTAATCAAGGGGGCAAATCTAGGGTCACCTATCCACATCGTTTCCTATGCCATTTATGGATCGATGATGATTTTGCTCTTCCTCTTTTCTACCTTATTTCACAGTTTGATTTTTACCAAAGCAAAAAAGGTCTTCCAAGTCTTTGATCATGCCTCCATTTTCTTGCTGATTGCTGGAAGTTATACACCTTTTTGCTTGCTTAGTATCCAAGGCTGGCTTGGCTGGTCACTCTTTGTCTTGATTTGGCTACTAGCAATTAGCGGCATCGTTTATAAGTCACTGACTCTTCATAAAAAAGAGACCGTCTCAAAAATCTCCACCCTGATCTACATCATCATGGGCTGGTTATGTGTTATTGCCTTTAAACCTCTGATCGAACATTTAGGCTACTGGGGAACATTTTTACTAGCAAGCGGTGGTGTTTCTTATACTGTAGGTGCGCTATTCTATAGTTTAAAATCCGTTCGGTTCATGCATGTGGTTTGGCACTTATTCGTTATGTTAGGTGCTGGATTGATGTACTTTTCCGTCTTGTTGTATACCTAAAAATGAAGCACTGCTTACAAAAAAAAGAACAGGAAACTTTCGCTGCAGAAAGCTTCCTGTTCTTTTATTTTCTACGATAAAATTCAAATTGATGGGGATAATGGTTCTTTTCATCGACGATCCCATCGATCACATGATCAAGTTTCCATTGCGTCCAATCAATCTCTGGGAAATACACATCTCCGTTAAATTCCGCAGCGATCACTGTACGGTACAATTGATCGCAATCGTCAATCATCGCTTCAAAAACACCTGCTCCACCAGTTAAGAAAACGGGATGCTCTTGCTGCTTCACATACGCCAAAATTTCCTCACGGTCATGCATCACTAAGGCGCCGTTGGCTTGATAATCCCGATCACTCGTCAAAACGATCGTCGTACGCTGTGGCAGTAATCTTTTTCCCATGCCTTCAAAGGTTTTGCGCCCCATTATAATCGTATTATTGATGGTTTGCTCTTTAAAAAATTTCAAATCATTCGGCAAATGCCACGGCAGTGTACCATCCGCTCCGATCAACCCCTTTTGATCTTGTGCCCAAAGTGCGATCAACATAAAAATTACATCCCTTCTGTATAAAATGATTCCGAAATAATAGCAGCAACCTGCAGCCGCCGCATCAGCTGAAAAGCTGATTCATGCTCAAATGGATCTTTGTTGCGCTCCTCAAAGCGCAAGCCATCACAGGCTTGGTAAACAATTGTGCCGCCGCTTCTTTGGACATTTCGCGGCCATTCCCCATCATTTAAACGCGCGTTGTTGTTTTTCAGCAAGGTCGGTATCAGGGAGATAGGAAAGAGAGCACTGCCAGCTGCGACATCAATGTCTTCTATTTGAAAGAAGTCAGCAGCGATCTCGTTGATCAAGCGCTCCGTTCTTTGCCACGTTTGCGGATGACTCGCAAACGCCCTTGCAGTTCGTCCTAGGATACAATACGTATTCGCAGGTAAAGGCTTTTTGCTTATAGCCACTAGTTCTTCTGGATAGGTCTGAATCCACGTCACTACGCGATCAAAATCACAAATATGCAGCGAATCCAGAGCTGGCAGGTGGTGCTGGGCAGCAAAAACAAGCCTTCTGCGGGCATCCGCTGCTCCTTTTGCTGGTATAAAAATGGCAGTACACTGCTGATTTGATCGAATGGCTTCCTTTAGCTCTGGCACTGTTTCTTCGGATACGGATAGCCAAACTGCATCATAGTGCTGATGCAAGAAATCGATGACTTGCTCAATGAGCGATGCATTAATCGATCCAGCATGTCTCTGATGAAAGGTCGCCGCAAAGCCTCGCTTGTGGGTATTTACCATTACGCCTCATTCCTTTCTTTATGAAATGAAACCCAAACAACCACTTAAACTGCGATCGGTGCTTTGATCGTTGGATGCGGATCATACCCTGCCAAGGTAATATCTTCCATTTCAAAATCAAAAATCGACTGTTTTTCAGGATTTAACTGTAAGGTTGGCGCCGGACGTACCGAACGAGTCAACTGTTCCTTCATCTGTTCCATATGATTGCTGTACAGATGAGCATCGCCTAATGTATGGACAAAATCCCCGACTTCTAATCCAGTTTCATGAGCAATCAGGTGCGTTAATAGCGCATAACTAGCAATATTGAAGGGAACGCCTAAAAAGACATCGGCACTGCGTTGATACAGCTGACAGCTTAAGCGACCCTCATGAACATAAAATTGAAACATTGTGTGACAAGGTGGCAACGCCATCGTCGGTACATCTTCAGGATTCCATGCGGAGACGATCAGACGGCGAGAATCCGGCGTCGTTTTGATCATGTCGATCACTTCTTTGATTTGATCGATAAACCCGCCCGTACTTTTTTCCCAATGCCGCCATTGATACCCATATACATGGCCCAAATCGCCGAAAGTTTCAGCGAAAGCATCATCGGCTAAGATTTTTTCACAAAATAGTTTCAACTCATGTTGATACTGTTCATTGAAAGCTTCATCCACTAATGAACGGCGACCAAAGTCTGTCATATCAGGACCTGTATAAGCATCACTTTTAATGTAGCGTTCAAACGCCCATTCATCCCAAATGTGGTTATTATGTTCCAGCAGGTAGCGGATATTGGTATCTCCCTTTAGAAACCACAATAATTCGCTCTTGATCAAGCCAAAAGGAACTCTTTTTGTTGTCAGCAAAGGAAAGCCTTGGGACAGATCAAAACGCATTTGATGACCAAAGACACTGCGTGTTCCCGTTCCTGTACGATCACTTTTATCATTGCCTTCTGCTAATATTTTTCTTCCTAGATCTAAATATGCTTGTTCCATCGTTCTCTCCTTTACTCTACACAAATTCGCTCAAATATTCCCAACGATCCATTTTTTCTGCCAGTTGCGTTTCAACCTCGCTGATTTCTTGCTGTAATTTTTGCAGCTTAGTAAAGTCCGCGCCTTGATGATTCATTTCTTCGGTCAAAGCGGCTGCTTTTTCTTCTAATGCCGCGATATCATCTTCAATCGTCGCCCACTCTTTTTGTTCCATATAACTCAGTTTCTTTTTGACAGGCGCTGCAGCAGACGCCTCACTTTCAGCAGAAAGTGAATCGGTTTTTGTTTCTTTTGCCTCTAGTACACTCGAACTAGCTTTATTGGTGTTGGCTGCTAGATATTCATTGATGGAACCAAAGTAGGACGTAATCCTGCCATTTCCTTCGAAGATCAGCAATTTTTGGGCAACTTTATCTAAAAAGTAGCGGTCATGGGAAACCGTGATGACTGCACCTGGAAATGTTTCCAAATAACTTTCCAAAATCGTCAAGGTATCAATATCCAAATCGTTGGTCGGTTCATCTAACAAGAGAACATTTGGCTGTCCAATCAATAGCTTGAGTAAAAATAGTCGTCGTTTTTCCCCGCCAGACAGCTTGCCGATCTTGGTGCCATGCATGGATCGCGGAAACAAAAACTGTTCCAGCATTTCTGCGACACTGACTTGGGAGCCATCCACTTTTTGCACTTCCTCGGCCGCTTCTTGCAAATAAGCAATCATTCGCTGATCAGGGTTCATCGCTTCAATCGTTTGCGTATAATAAGCCATTTTCACAGTCACGCCCATCGTACGCTCTCCTTCTTCTAAAGGCAGGCGTCCAGCTAAAATATTGAGCAACGTTGATTTACCCGCTCCGTTTTCTCCTGTGATCCCTAAGCGTTCTCTTGATTGAATCAACAAATCAAAGTGAGACAAAATCGTTTTGTTTTCAATCTGATAACTCGCATCTTTTAGCTCTAAGACTTGTTTGCCTAAGCGTGTCGTAGCAACATCGATGGCCACTTCGCCGTTCCGTTTTACTTGATGTAGGTTTTCTTTTAAATCATCGAAACGATCGATCCGGGCCTGTTGTTTCGTTGTACGGGCCTTCGCACCAGTGCGAATCCAAGCCAACTCATGTTTGTACAACTGCTTGCGCTTGTCTTCTTGCGTCTCCTCCACACGTTCTCTTTCTGCTCGAGCATGAAGATACGTCTCGTAATTGCCCTGATATTCATGTAGCTTACCAAAGGACAATTCAAAGATCCGATTAACGACTCGATCCAAAAAGTAGCGATCATGGGTCACCATCAATAATGCACCCCGATAATTTTTTAGATAGCCTTCCAACCATTGAATCGCATCATAATCTAAGTGGTTAGTCGGTTCATCCAATAACAACAGGTCTGGTTCATCGATCAATACTTGAGCCATAGCTACTCGTTTCTTTTGACCTCCAGATAATTCACTGACCTTTTTTTCTAACTCATTGATCCCAAGTTTTTGTAAAATGATCTTGGCAGTTGTATCTGTATTCCAAGCATCGGCTTTATTCATCGCTTCTTCTGCCAACTGATAATTCCGTTGCGTTTGTTGATCCAAGCCATTATTCTCTAAGGCAATCAGCGCTTTTTCATAGTCACGAACAACGCGAATCAGCGGACTGGTGCCTTGAAAAACAGCATCTACAACAGATAATTCTTCTTGTAACTGATTGTCTTGAGTCAAGAAACCGATGCGATAATCTTGGGCGGCAAATACCGTTTGGCGATCGCCATCACCGCGATCCAAACCGGCCAAGATCCGTAACAAACTCGATTTACCCGTGCCATTGACACCGATCAAACCGATTCGATCTTTTTCATGTATCAGAAAAGAAAGCTGATCAAACAGTGTTTTTTCACCATATGTTTTGGTTAATTCACTTACTTTTAATTCTTTCACAGAATCCCTCCTGAGTTTTTTCTTCGCTCATTGTACCACATTTCATCAGCGGAAACGATGAGAGAAAAAAATCAATTTTTGTAAAAAAAGAATGCCTTCGTCAGTCTACTCCTTCTGATCATCGCTGTTGATCATCTTTTAGGAATAACCTGACGAAGACACTCCATAAAACGTGCCTCAAGTTGTGCGCCTCTTGAGACGTATTATCGGCGAAACATTCGCTGCTTCGGCTGTTCTTCTGCTCGAGACATCGCATACGATTCTAACAGATTGACATTGCGTCGGTATTCATTTGCAGAAATCGTTGAGATTTTTTCCGCCACTTCATATTCATCGATCGTCTTGCGCTCAAGGTAATAGCCCCAAAGGACTTTCTTAACAAAAATCGGGTCTTGCTCGATCATGATCGTTTCAATGAAATTGCTGTGTTCAAATCGTTTGATGCTCATTTCTCGTTGACGAATAAAGAAATTGATCAGCGAGGAATCATAGACATCTTCTAAATTGCTCAAACTATGAAAAATATATTCACTGTTCTTTAAGTAAATTTTTTGTACTTCAGAAATGTCTCGTTGCTTCAAGGCAGCTTTTAGCTGCTGCTGTCGCTGTAAAAACAAGCGAGGATGAATCAAAATACGGATAAATCGCTGAATAAAGAAGAGCCAAAAACTAAAGAATGAGAGAATTTGTTTTGCGAGGGAATGCTGTTGCTGAGAAATAAACCGTGAATAAAAACGGTAGCCATTTAAGCTGACTTTCCCATTTCGATAAGCTTCATCCAAGCCGTCTTGTTCGATCGATAGGATCAATCCTTGAATTTCTTGGATTTCTTGTTTTTCTGAATCAGTCAAACTATTGCGATACAACTCCCAGCGCCGATTTTCATAGGAATTGATGACAGCATCGATCGCTAAACGGCCTTTATCCGAGAGTTCTTGCTTTTCTTCTGCTTCCAATTGTTCGATGACGTCTTCTAAGATCAGCAAGTGATTGAAGTCGACGCTTTCGGCAGCTTCCCCATCTGCCAAGTATGGCAAGACCATCACGCTGATGATCAATGTCAGTAAGATCACACAAGCGGTCAAAAACAGAAGCAAGCCTCTTTCATGAAAGGGTGCATCATGCACCATCACAGGCAAAATAAAGATGGCTGCCAAACTGACTGTTCCCTTGACTCCGCCAAAAGTCAACAAGGCGACTTGATTCATTGATACTTGTTTTTTTGACTGTAAAAACCAATAGTAAAACAACAAAAAGAGAAAACGAACAAGGAAGATCACCGCCGTGATCACCAAAATCGTAATCACTAGATGCCAGTTTGCATAATTATTGCTCTCCCAGATTGGTGAAAATACTTGTGACAACTCGATTCCTAGAAAAAGAAACACCAATGCATTCAATGTAAAGACAATGGTCGACCAAGTACTTTCTGAAATGTTCGCCAGCTCTGCATCAAACAATGAGATCCGGCGTTTTCTTTGGGCTTGGGCTACACCTGCCACAACTGCTGCGATAATCCCTGAGACGCCAATCATTTCTGCCAGCAAATAGGCAGCAAATGGCAAGAGCAGTTCAATCAATAAGTATACTGTGACATCTTGTGCCGAGATTTTTTCAATAAAGCGCAAAATTCGGCGTTTCAGCCACACGATCAAGTAACCGACAAGCCCGCCGCCGATACTAGAGAATAGGAGCTGGAACCCTGCGTTGGCTGCTGAAAAGCTCCCGGTGGTCAAAGCTACGATAGCAAACTGCAATGCGGTAACCCCTGAAGCATCGTTCAGTAAGCCCTCGCCTTCCAGAATGTGCATAATGTTTTTGGAAATTTTCAAACGTTTTGCTAATGAGGAGACTGCCACTGCATCAGTTGGTCCTAACGCAGCACCAAAAGCGAAACAAGCAGCCAGAGGAATCGTGGGCATCAACCAATGGAGCGTTCCGCCGACAGCAAACAGTGTCATTAAAACGCCGCCAAAAGCCAAAAACAATACGATCTTGCTGTTTTTGAGGATTTCAGGTACATCTGCTCGTTCTCCTTCACGAAACAGCAATGGTCCAATGATCATTACTAAAAACATTTCCGGTTCAAAAGCGATTTCCTGTCCCATTTCTGTTAAACCTAGTAAAATTCCTAAGATGATTTGAATAAAAAAGATCGGTACCGAGGGTAATATTTTGCTCGCCACATTTGATAACGTGACGAGAATTGCAATGATAATGACGAGTTCAATAAATTCCATCCATTACCCTCTTTTCTTTCGAATAGCTAATAACAGCTCAAGAAAATCTTCTTTTTTCAAAAGGATCTTATCGTTTAAAAGATCTAACTCCTTTTCGTTATTTTCAATTTCGCATTGGACACGCCGTGATTCCAAGCGGTAAAGATCGTGTTTCATTCGCTCAAATTTACGAAAAAGCAATGGATTTTTCCGTTGCAAGTACTCACGAATCTCTTTTTTTTCAGCTGGTGTAAATTGTCCCAACTGTTTCATCAGTTCTTGTTTGCTTAAACATTCCTTGTTCATGATTGTGCTTTGGGCCCCTTTTATTATCAGTTTATCTTTTTATTTATCGTATAAATCAAAATTATCTCTTGACCGCTAGTATTCTAAGCCAATCATTCAAAAATAGCAAGCCTTTCTCACTAAAAGAT
This sequence comes from Enterococcus sp. DIV1279b, assembly GCF_050531515.1. Lineage (NCBI taxonomy): Bacteria > Bacillati > Bacillota > Bacilli > Lactobacillales > Enterococcaceae > Enterococcus > Enterococcus sp. DIV1279b. The sequence goes on from NZ_CP172891.1 coordinate 2,335,674, forward strand.
GATTTTCTATCCGCATTCTTATAAACTAAAAAAACCGCAGCTTTCACTGCGATTTTTTGTTTATTTCATATACAAGTCGTAATAAGCATCCATGATCTCTTTCGCGATTTGAATATTTGGATGCGTATCGGTGTCTCCTTTTAATTGAGGCATCACGATCGCAATCGCAATATCCGCATCACTACTTGGACCGTAGGCAACGATGTTTAAGTTAACTAAGCTGATGGTATTGCCATTACTATCCACGATGGGTGTTTCGGCAGTACCTGTTTTGGCAGAGACTTCCATTTTCGCAGAAGCCAAGCCTTTGGCAGTTGCCCAAGCATCCGTTCCATGAACCGCATCGTAAAAACCATTTTGGATAATTTGCATTTGCGCATCTGATAAACCAACCTCGTTCAATACCGTTGGTTCGATGTCCTCAATCAGCGAACCTAGTCCGCCTGTTTCATCATTGTCGTAGATTCCGTCAACGATGTGAGGCTGCAATCTTTTGCCACCATTAGCAACAGTTGCTGCATATTGTGCCAGTTGCAGTGTCGTATAAGTATCAAACTGGCCGAATGCTAAGTCGAGGATCTTTCCGCCATCACTGACAGGATCCATGTTCTCAATGGATGTGCTGATACCAGTTGCTTCTCCTGGTAAATCGATACCTGTTTCAGTTCCCATACCAAAAGAGGCAAAAGAGGAACGGAGTTTTTCGTAGACATCCCCTTGACGATCCACTGTTGGAATCGAGATGCCTGACTGATAATTGATGCCCATCAAACGTAAAGCGACTTGCATCATATAGGAGTTAGAAGAAACTTCCAATGACTGCTCCGCAGAAAGATTGCGATTATTTGCCCCAGTTGGGTTGAAAATAGAGGCTTTTACATCGGAGCCGATTCTGATTGGTTGATCCAGCAGCACTTCGTTGCCGTTTAAGACGCCATTTTCCCAACCGGCAGCCAAGGTTCCTGCTTTGACGACGGACCCTGGTACAAAGGAATTAATAAAGGTACCAATGGCATTTTCCTGCATTTCATTTGATCCCGTGTCATGATGATACCCGGACATGGAAAGGACACCGCCGGTTTTCGGATTTAACGCCACTGCGTATACCCCTGGGGAATACTCTGCAGCACCAGAATCAATCAGTTTTTGAAAATTGTCTTGCAAAATCTTGTCAACTTTCGCTTGAAATTCAGCATCGAGTGTTAAAACCAGATTATCCCCCTTTGCGCCTGCAAAGGTTTCTTTTTGACTTTCAATATTGTTGTTGTTGTCAAGCGATATTTCAGAGATGGATTTTGTTCCTTGTAAAACTTCTTCATATTGCTGTTCTAAATAACTACGTCCAACGCGATCATTACGTGCGTAACCTTTTTCTAAGAATTCATCTAGAACTTCTTCAGGTATTCCTTGTTCTTCACTAGTCACCGTTCCGATCAAACTAGCCAGAGAACTTCCTTCAACGATCTTTCGTGTCCAATCGGTCCCGGTGGAGATTCCTGGTAAATCGACCATGTTTTCAGCAACAACTGCCAATTCTTGGTCAGACACATCCGACGTCTTAATAAAGACCGTACTCAAGGATTGTGCGCTGTTCATCCGCTTGAAAATCGTGGCTGCTTCTAATTCGGCATCGGAAAAATTGATTTCTTCTTCAGTCACTTTCTCAACGGTTGCCGCATATTGTTCAGAAGTACCTAAAGAACGCTCTTCATCACTCAATCGTTCAGTTGCTTTTTCAAGATTGTCTTCATCTGCCAACCAAAAGTCCTTAAGATCTCGATCAGACAAGTTTTTGTCGACTGGCATTTCGATCAACTCGCTCAATTTTTTGGCCGTTTCTAAAAGATCTTGAGCGGTCATTTTGTTTCCACGGGTAAAAGTGATTGCTGCATTGGCTTGATTTTCCACTAAAGCTTTCCCAGAAGCATCGTAAATCATACCCCGAGGGGCACTTCCTTTTACTTCCACTACAGATGAAGCTTTCAATTGCTGCTCAATATTTTCGCCATTGACGATCTGTAGATAGCCTAATTGGACAATCAATGATACAAACAAAGCAAATATAATAAAAAACAAAAAGTTCAATCGAAATGGAACATGAGATTTGCGATACGATTTGGCCTTTGGTTCTTCTGGCCCCTTACGTATCCCTTGGACAACTTTATCTTTCAAATTCTTCATCTCATCTATCCTTCCAATCTATAATGACTACTGTCCTATTTTACCAAAAAATTCGATCTGAAACAGAAAAAACAAAAAATATCCATTAATCCTTAGAAAAAACTATAAAAACTCAACGATATCTGCCTGAATGTTTCACAGATAGATTGTTTCATTTTCACTCTTTCATGAAAAAATTGTTTTTTTAAGCTTTCTTCTGTTTTTTCATTTGTTGATTTCGTGAAACAAGATATACATTTCAGTTTTTGTGGAAAACTAGATCGATTGAAGCGATGGGATCTTTCATATAAACGAAAAATCGACACACAAGCAGTTGCCCATGTATCGATTCCGCTATCCTATCAAACAGTTGAAGGAGATGTGTAAAGCGACACACCCTCAAATGATCGAAAGACAGCTATATGGTTTTATTCACTCGCATCCTCACCATCGGAAAACACTGCACTGTCATCATAGAACTGATAGTTCACATAGCCTTGCGTATGTTCATCTCCTTGTGAAAGCTGATTGTTTGGAGGGAGGGCCAGTTGTTCTCTGAGTGTATTTTGCATGTGTAAGAGCTGATTGACCCCTAAAAGCTGATAGTAGACATCATTCAACATTTGCCCTTCCCCTTGCAGCTGCTCTTGATGAATCGTCGTAAAAGCCGGTAAATAGTTTTTTCCGATATCCAGCATATCGTCCCATGTCAGATCCGTCTTTGAATTTTTCTCAACTGCTTTTAATATTTTCTGATAATTATTGACTCCGTCCAAACTCATTATTTTTTTTAGAATTTTTGTTACGACCTCACGTTGTCTTTTCTGCCGACCAATATCTCCTTCTGGGTCTTCTTTACGCATGCGTGCATAAGCTAGACCAGTTTTCCCATTTAAAGTGATTTTTCCTTTTGGAACATGAACCCCCTCTAGCGTAAAGTCGATATCATTCGTTACTTTGATCCCACCAACTGCATCAATCAAATCTCTCAGGCCTTGCATGTTGATTGTCACATAATGATCAATCGGTATATCCAAAAGATTTTCCACAGAATCCATTGCCATGGCTTCTCCGCCAAAAGCATATGCGTGATTTAACTTATCTAGCGTTCCATACCCGACGATTTGAGTAAATATATCCCTATCCAAGCTAACAATCGTAGATTGCTTTTTTTCTGGATTTACTGTAACAACCATCATGCTGTCTGAACGGCCTTGTTCGGTCCTTCCTAAAGCTCCGGTATCAATTCCTAGTAACAAGATGGAAAAAGGTTCTCTTTTTTCAATGTTGACAGTTTCTGAACGCCTTTTTGTTTTTCGATCTACTGGTTTAGAAATATGTTCAAAAGTTGAACTTGTATCTTTATAAACTTGCAAGCCGTACACAGTTAATCCGATAATTCCCAGGACTAAAATCCCTAATGTTCCTATTACTATTCTTTGATATTTTCGCATCTTGCACCTCGTCCGATAAAAATAACAATCGACTAAATTTTCGCATAATTTATATCATACAGCAATCTCATTTGTTATAAAACTTTTGTTTTAATAAAAATGTAATGTAAATGAAACAAAACGAAAGTATCCCTCACTTGAAGGAAAGAAATAATTTTCTCATTCTTTTCCTTCATGGTTTTGCCAGAAACTAGCTAGGACGAAAAAAACCTTGCTTAGCTGCAAGGTTTTCAGTCGATTCTGTAATTAAGTAATTAGACTTTGGTTACTTCCGCTGCCTGCGGTCCGCGGGCACCTTCAACGATCGTAAATTCAACTTCTTGTCCTTCTTCAAGCGATTTAAAACCATCTCCTTGAATGGCAGAGAAGTGAACAAATACATCATCGCCACCATCAACTGTAATAAAACCAAACCCTTTTTCGTTGTTGAACCATTTTACTTTCCCATGTTCCATAGTGTGTAAAGCCTCCAATAATTATAATCCGACGATTCCGTCGATTTCATTATAGCGGAATATGTAAGCGTTAGCAATAACGAAATTTCTTTCCATCAACAAAAAAGAAGCCCTTAGACAGGCTTCTTCCTAATAGTTTGATTAAGCTTTTGCGAAATATTCGTTCACTTTATCCCAGTTAACAACACTCCAGAAAGCATTGATGTACTCTGGACGAACATTTTTATATTTTAAGTAATACGCATGTTCCCAAACATCTAAACCTAAAACAGGTGTTTGACCATCCATCAATGGTGAATCTTGATTCGCTGTTGAAGTGATTGCTAGTTTACCGTCTTTAACGACTAACCATGCCCAACCTGAACCAAAACGTCCAGTTGCAGCAGTTTTAAATTCTTCTTTAAAGTCTTCAAAGCTGCCGAATGTTTCTTCAATTGCCTCTTTGATCGCCCCAGTAGGTTCGCCACCAGCATTTGGGCCTAAGATTTCCCAGAAGAACGTGTGGTTAGCATGGCCGCCGCCATTGTTGCGAACCGCTGTTTGAATATCTTCAGGTACAGAAGAAAAGTCTGCTAATAATTCTTCAACTGTTTTTTCACCTAATTCAGGATGTTTTTCAATCGCTGCATTTAAGTTTGTTACATAAGTGTTGTGGTGTTTATCATGATGCAAATGCATCGTTTCTTCATCAATATATGGTTCCAATGCATCGTATGCGTAAGGTAAATCTGGTAATGTGTAAGTCATAAAAAAATCCTCCTCAATGATAATGTTTACATAAGTAACATTATCAGACTATCAGACTTTGTTCAAAAAATATGCTTACTTTTTCTCACTTTTTTTCGTATTGAAAATCAAAAATTTACTAAATACATAATTTGCCAAAACAACAACGACTTGGGTGACCAGCTTGGCAACAAGATCGCCGGTAGCTAAAACTGAGATAAAGAAATACATACAGAGCATGTCCAAGCCTAATGATATAACGCGAAAAAAAATGAACTTTCCAAATGCCGCCCAAGACTCTTGCTTCGTTTTTGTTTTTGCTTCGAAGACCCATAACTTATTTGTAAAGTAAGCGAATAAAACTGAAGCGATCCAAGAAATCACATTCGCTGTCTGGTAATAAAAACCAAACCCTTCACGAAAAATAAGATAGACGACAATATTGACTACGGTGGTCAAACCACCAAAAAATAAATACGTGAGTGGCTCCCACAGTTTTTTTTGTTGTAAGATTTGTTTGTATTCAATTAACTTTTGCATACATATGCCTACTTTCATTACTTTATTTACTTATTCAATAGATATTTGGCTCTTTTTTTGTGAATTCCTTGTAATCCTAAGAACCCTTCGTTACAATTACTCTAGTTATACCACAAAGGAGTTTATCAGCAAATGACTATCGTCCAACTATTTAAAATTGCTTTTTTTCGAATACCAGAACTAAAATTCGTCAAAAAAGCAGAGTTTTCCAAAGTGATCGTTTTTCTATTAGGTGCAGCCGTGATGATGGCTTTGCCAATTACCATCAATGTCTTAGGCGTCTTTCGTGATGTGCAAGCAGATGGACAAAAAATCGGAGAAACAATTCCTGATTTCACGATCGAAAATGGACAGCTTTCTGCCGCTCCAAATACGCAAGGATTCATCTATCAAACCGATTCGATCATCTTTACTTTTGATCCTGATGGCAATCGTACACCAGCGGATATTGCATCTGATGTCACCGGCTCGGTGATCGCAGTAGGTTTGTTAAAAGATCAGCTGGTCATTCGTATCCCTTCTTCTGGTTTCTCAACGTCTATGTTAGACTCAAACCAATTAGAATTTGATTATAGTGAACCAGCACTGCGTAGTCTTAACGGTCAGGCGATTCGTGAAACCTTATCCAACCAAGCGATCCCATGGCTGATAAAAATCATTGTCTTTTTTGTCGCCTTATATCCCACGTTTGTCAGCTTACTGATCACCTTAATCATGGGAACCTTTATTGCAACGATCTATACGAAATTGAAGCTATTCTCTTATACCTTTTTCGAAAATTTAAAGATTCTCATTGTCTGTGCTGCATTGCCTACACTCATTAGTGTTATTGTACAACTAGCGCTGCCTTCCTTTGATGCTACCACCTTTATTTTGTTTGGTTCCCTATTCTTATTTACACAAGGTGTCAAAGATTCCCCAAAAATACAATTAAAAAAATGATCTATGCCATGTTCAATTCATTGAACATGGCTTTTTTCTCATTCTTTGCTACACTTAAGATACAAGGAGGCTTGGCAATGAAAAAAATAATCTTAGCCACTCGCAACTTTCGCGACACTTATGTGGAACAAATGGAAAAAGACTATCAATTTCTCGTGTACTCAAAGGACCAAGCAATTGATTGGTCACAAGTAGAAATCACTATCGGTTGGAAACCAGCATGGAACGAACACCTGTTAACCGAAAAAACAAATTTGAAATGGGTCCAAGCGATTTCGGCTGGTGTGGACACCTTGCCATTAAAAGAGTTTGCAAAATACGACATTCTCTTATCAAATGGCAGTGGCATCCACGCAGAATCGATTACAGACCATTTATTGGCTTTGCTCTTTATGGAAAACCGCGGGATTTTCCAAGCAATCCAACAACAAAGAAAACAACAATGGGCACCGGATACGATTCCTTATGCAAAGCTATCTGATCAAGAGATTTTGATCGTTGGTACGGGACAAATAGGCCAAAGATTAGCCAAAGCATTAACCTTTTTTGGTGTACATCCGATTGGCATTAATACAAGCGGCCATGAGGTGGCGGGTATTGAAAAAACGTTTGCGTTATCTGACTTACACGATTGCGCAAAAACCGCCGATTGCATCATCAATATTCTTCCACTGACAGAAGAAACCACACATTTGTATGAGGAAGCCTTCTTTGCACAAATGAAGCCTTCCGCTTCATTTTATAATGTCGGTCGCGGTCCTAGCGTGGATACTGCCGCATTAACAAAGGCTTTAGAGAAAAAGCAGCTGGCATTTGCCGCACTAGATGTTTTTGAAGAGGAACCTCTACCAGAAAATGATCCGCTATGGCATACCGAAAACCTGTTGATTACTCCTCATATCTCAGGACACACGCCCCATTTTCAAAAGGCATTTATGGATATTTTCTTAGCGAATTTCCAACAATTTTTAACGAAACAAGAACTTGTAAAAAATGAGATAAACTTAAATAAGGGATACTAACAAATTCTTTCCACAAAAAAAGTGTACAGTTGAAGGCAGCCCCTTCAGATTGTACACTTTTATTTTATCGTAGTTTTTCTTGGTCTTTTTCGGTTTCTTTCAAGAAGTACAAAGGTCTATTTTTAGTCTCTAAGAAAATTTTTCCAATATACTTGCCGATGATCCCTAAACAAAGCAATTGCAAACCACCAACAAATAAAAAGATACTGACCATTGAAGGCCACCCTGATGTCGGATCTCCAAAAATAAAGGTTCTTATCACAATAAAGATCAAAGCAATCAGAGAACCAAAACAGGAAAGCGCACCAATAAACGAGGCGATATTCAAAGGCGTATCTGAAAAGTTGACGATACCGTCAATCGAATATTGGAATAACTTCCAAAATGACCAGGACGTCTCACCCGCTACCCTTTCCCGATTCTCATAGGCGATGTATTCAGTGTCAAACCCAACCCAGCTGAAGATCCCTTTTGAAAAGCGATTGTACTCTGACAGCTGTAAAACCGCGTCAACCATATTTCGACGCATCAAACGAAAATCTCGCGCACCGTTTACCATTTCGGTATCGGCAATTTTGTTGATGATGTTATAGAACGAGTTCGAAAAAAAACTGCGAATCTTTGGCTCACCTTTTCTATCGGCACGTCTCGTCCCCACACAGTCAAGCTCTGGTTTACTTCTTAGCAAAGCAAACATTTCAGGTAGTAATGACGGCGGATCTTGTAAATCTGCATCCATTACAGTGACAAAATCGCCTCTAGCAGCTTGTAGCCCCGCATAAAGAGCAGCTTCTTTGCCAAAGTTTCTCGAAAAAGATAGATAGCGAACACTTTTAGGGTGGGCGTGATACAAGTCTCTTAAAACAGACAGAGTTTGATCTGAAGACCCGTCATTAACAAAAATATATTCAAAAGGCATATTTAAGTGTTTCTTCACTTTTTCTGTTTCTTCAAAGAAAATCGGCAAGCTTGCCTCTTCATTAAAACAAGGTACAACAATTGATAACATCGGTTTCATCTCCTAGAGCCAATCGTGGGAAATCGGTCAGCTGGGACCGAATCCACATTATTTTTTATCTTCGCTAAAATCATATTTCGGTTCATCTAACGTTTCATCATAGTCCACAGTTAGATCATAGCCTTTGAAAAACCATTCGTCTGCTTCATCAATAAAAAAAAGCAAGCCATCAATGGTTTGTTCGACGATCGGACGTTCTGGTTTATCCACTGACATTCCCACGGAAAATCCGTCATGCACTTGTGTTTTGCCATAAATTTTTCCGAAAAAACGAATCCCGCTTCCTTGGTCTACCACCAATTCTTTTTTAAACCATTGCATTGCTTCAGGACTTATTGTTAAGTTCATTTTCTTCACTCCTAATCATTCATATGTTCATCAAGTATATCTACATCATCTGTATTACCGATCACGAGTAAATTGTCATTTTCACGCACGATCGCCTCTGCATCAGGCGAAACGATCACTTGTCCTGGTCCCCGACGAATCGCAACGACTGTCAAACCATACTTTTGTCGAAAATTCAGCTCAATCAGGGATTTATTGAAAAAGCGTGGATTGGACACACGAATTTCTGCTAGAGAAAATTCATCAGATAGTTCAATATAATCTAAAATATTTTTGGAAACTAGATTATGGGCGATGCGAATCCCCATGTCACGTTCGGGATGGACGACACGGTCTGCGCCGAGTTTTTCCAGTACACGGGCATGGTATTCGTTTTGGGCTTTCGCTAAGATATTAGGAACACCCATTTCTTTAACCATCAGTGTGACCAATATACTGGCTTGAATATCCTCACCAATCGCAACAATGACATGGTCAAAGTTACGGATACCCAATGAACGTAACGTCATCTCATCTTGTGCGTTGCCGACCACCGCATGGGTGGCGATATTCATGTACTCATTGACACGATCTTCGTTGCTATCGATCGCCAGTACTTCTTGTCCAGATTCAATCAACGTGCGACAAATACTGCCACCAAAACGGCCCAGACCGATTATTGCATAATTTTGCTTCACCACAAACGCTCCTTTTTTACCAGATCATAATTTAGTATAACAAAAACCTCCTCTGCTTGCCATGAGGAGGTATGATTATTAAGATTTTATTTTATCAAACCATGTTTAAAAGCATATATCGTAGCTTGTGTACGATCTTCTACTTCTAATTTTGATAAGATATTTGACACATGTGTCTTCACTGTTTTCAGCGTAATGAAGAGTGAATCCGCAATCTCTTGATTGCTCTTTCCTTCGGCGATCAACAGTAACACTTCTTGTTCCCGATTGGTCAAATCTTCATGTAGGATCGGTGTCCGATTCGTCAAACGATCCATCATTTTCGTGGTGACTTCGGGTTCTAAGACCCGCTCTCCTCGCTGGGTTGCACGAATGGCTTCCGCAATCTCATGAGCAGTAGACGTCTTTAACAGGTAACCTGCCGCACCCGCTTCAATAGCAGGATAGACTTTTTCGTCATCAATAAAACTAGTGACAATAATGATTTTTGCTTCGGGCCAATCATTTAAAATCAATTTCGTAGATTCGATCCCATCCATTTCATCCATCACCAAATCCATCAAAATCACATCTGGACGTAATTCCAATGCCTTTTCATACCCGACTCGACCATTTTCCGCTTCCCCAATTACTTCTATATCATCTTGAATCGATAGATAAGAAGAGACTCCCAGACGAACCATTTCATGGTCATCAACTAACAACACTTTAATCATACCTTATGCCTCCTTCAACAGTGGAACTTTAATTTCAATACTGGTTCCTTGATTTTTAAAACTAATAATTTTCAACGTTCCGCCAACGGCACTTACCCGTTCTCGGATATTCATCAAGCCATAGCTGCCGGCCTTTTGATCTTGTGGATCAAAGCCAACACCGTCATCGATCACCCGCAACAACACGTTATTATCAATGCGATGCAAGTAAACTTCCAACTCATTAGCCTTGGCGTGACGCAGTGTATTAGATAAGAGTTCTTGGATCACACGAAAGAGTTGATCTTCAATCGAACTAGGCATCGTAAAGTCTTCAATATCCCAAGTCAATAGAATTTTGATTTTGGTCTCTAATTCTTTTAACAATTGCTCGATTCCTTGCTTTAGACTCTTCCCTTCCAAAGTAACAGGTCGTAGATGAAGCAAGAGCGCTCGCATTTCAGATTGCGAAGCATTGATAATGTCTGTGACCATAGCTAACTGTTTCTTTTGGCTTTCTGGCGCATCTGTTCGAATCGCTTGCTCATTTAGTGCAGACATCATCATCATGGCGGCAAACAGCTGTTGAGAAACAGAGTCGTGCAATTCACGAGCCAGACGCTGCCTTTCTGCTTCTAAAATCTCTTCTTTCGTCTGACCATCAACAAACTGCGGTTTCGCATTCAATTGCTGTAATTCCATCGACATCTGTTTCATCTTCGATTGGATACTGGCAATATCACGATCCACATTCGCAATCAAATGGTTTTCAGACGCATGGGGGATTTTTGTTTCCAATAAAGGACTATCGATATAGCCACTGGCTAACAGTCTTAACTTTTCTTCCACCGGACCGTATTGACGGTTGCGAAAAAAAGAAGTCAGTAAAAAGACAGCTAAAGCAATCAATGCAGATATTACAAGTAAGTGAAAGACGATTGGGATAAAGAAGAGCTTGATTTGAAAGACTTCAATCAGCCAATTATTTTTCCCACTGGCATACAAATAGGAAAACAGCATCAAAATCATGGTAAAAAAACTTGCTAATCCTGCATAAAAAGCGATCATGCCTCTTGAAAATTTCCCGATCATACCCGAATCACCTCAACATCACCAACAAGGGTATTCGTCAAGATTTTCAAACGCCGACTATTTTCGCCATAATCAGGGCTGTAGATCGTCACTTTTTCATTTTTCAAGCTCGTTTCTTCGCCTTCAAAGATAACGGAGCCAATAAAAGTACTGTGCTCTAATTTGATCGCTATACCAGCAGGCACTAAAATACGAGTTCTGCCAAAGCCTTTTCGTACGATCACGACGTTTTCTTTCTTAGGCAATAAAGTGTTGCCTAGATCGATGAAAGTGTCTCCCGTCAAGATATCTAAATTGATATCGTCCCATTCATAGACTTGACTGCCGATCCGTTCATTGCCTAACCATTGCTGCTTTTGTTTCAGTGGATGATCAGCTTTGGGTTCTTCAGTTTCAACGATAATCATTTGTTTTTTGCGCCAGAACGAATTTTTAGTTAAGTCGATTCCGGTAATCTCGACTCCTTTTAAACCAATAAATAAAATCGCAAAAATCAGCATCAGCCACAGTGCTGGACTATTTAACAAACTGATCAAAATAGCAATGGAACTTGAGACCATCAAGAAATTTTTAAAATTGCTCTTGCGCTCACTTCGGTTCACAAGGACCAAGCACGTCACACCAAGTATTAATAAAAATAATAATGGCGGATTAGATAAAATTTGCCATACCGCAAAAAGCAGTAAGAGCGCTTCAACAATAAAGAAAAAACGCCAAGGACTTTTCATTCAAGCTCCTCCTCTTAGTAATTCTACTCTATCATACCTGAAAAAAATGGTTTGTCCATCCGTCGCTGGTCCGAAAAAAGACCCTGTTTGATCAAATTCCCTAAAGGAGAATGAACAACAGGGTCAACTAGATTGATCGAGTGATCAAGCAATTAGCTTTTCTTTACTTCTGTGATTCTTACTTGCATATCTCCGCCTGGCGTTGAGATCGTCACTTCATCATTGACTTTTTTCCCAATCAAGGCACGAGCGATTGGTGAATCATTGGAAATTTTACCAGAAAATGGATCTGCTTCAGCACTACCGACGATCATGTACTCTTCTTCGTCACCATCAGGCAACTCAACAAAAATAACTGTTTTTCCGATGGAAACTTCATCAGAGTCTACACCCTCATTATCAATGATCTCTGCAAAACGAATCATATTTTCTAAAGTAGTGATTCGGCCTTCGACAAACGCTTGTTCATCTTTAGCAGACTCATACTCTGAGTTTTCGGATAAATCGCCAAAACTGCGGGCTACCTTGATACGTTCAATGATTTCGCCGCGTTTTACCGTTTTCAATTCTTCTAATTCTTGTTCTAGCTTTTCTTTTCCTTCAAGTGTCATTGGGTAAACTTTTTCTACCATAGTTCTTTTCTCCTTTTAGTAACTTCTAATAAATCGCAAAAGGTAATCTTTTGCGATGAGTCCACAAAAGATTACCATGCTTTTTTTTAAATGTAAACTATAAACCTATGAAAATTTAATTTGAGGTATTGTTTACATATTGTTCCACTAATTGCATATGCTGTTCATAGGTTTCCGCAAAGTAAACTTCTTGGGTTTGAATGTCAGCAACGAAATAATAGTAGTTGTTCGGTGTTGGATCTAAGACCGCTTGGATCGCTGCTTCACTTGGATTGTTGAATGGTCCAGGTCCGTAGCCAGTATGCACATAGAGATTATAAGGAGAGTCAACTTGAGTGTCCTCATAAGTAACTAGCTCTTTGTGCTCACCTAACGCGTATAGAATCGAAATATCCGATTGCAGCGGCATATCAATCGCTAAACGATTGAAGAATACCTGTGCGATATTTTTACGATCTTCTAGCTTACTACCCTCTTTCTCAACAAGTGATGCCAAAGTAAGGACTTCTTGAACCGTCATTTCTTTTTGAGCGATTTGATCGAAATATTTTGACAAGACTGAATTTGATTTATCCACCATTTGGGTAACGACTTCTTCTAGGGTATTTCCCGTATAGTAGTCGTAAGTTGCTGGGAACAAGTATCCTTCTAGTCGGTAACGCACACCTTGCGCATCGCCGGCACTTGCTAAAAGCTCAGGATAGGTTTCTTTCATTTTTTCAAAGAACTCATCGCTTTCCATCAAAGCTAAGAAATCGTCTTTCGAGATATTCGTTGCTTCCGCTAGAGCATCACCGATTTGATCAACATCAAATCCTTCTGGAATCGTCACTTTTGCATCAGAGGTGACCGAGCCCTCGCCATTTTGCAACTGCTCACTTATCGCTTCCAGTGTCATATTTGGTGAAAAATGATATGTTCCTGCTTGAAAGCCCGTCAGATTATTAAATTTTGTGTAATAATTAAAAATCATTCCACTTTTAATAATGTTCTCATCCTCTAAGATTTCACCAATTGCTTTATTCGAAGAACCGCTTGGAATAACAATCGTCACCATCTCAGTATCATCGGGATCTAATGGCTGCAAACTTGAAGTAACATATCGATAAGCTGAGAAACCTAATATTCCGCCGATTACTAAGAAAACAAGAACAACAATCAACACGATCTTATTAACTATTTTGTCTTCCTTGCTGCGCTGCAATCTGCGTTGGTTTTTCCCCGTTAAATCGTCATTATTTGGGTCTATTTTATTATTGTGACCAAAAGCTTTACTTTGGCTTCTAGAGCCTTTTTCTTTCTCTGTGCTTTCTTTATTCGACCGAGAAATGATTGATTGACGCTCTTCTTGCTGAGAATTCAATTCGCTTCCTATATCCCGTTCTTTGTTTTGGTTTGACTCTAAAGACTTTAAAACTTCGTCTTTAAACGATTTTTCTGGATGCTGTTGTTTAGACAAAACAACTCCTCCTTAAATTCTTCTTAATTAAATGATATCACTAGTGAAACTGTTTTAGAAATTAATTATGTTTTTTTCTTAAAACAAGGTGTAGGAACCAACGAAATTCTCTTCGTTTAATATTAATAGCAATAAATGAAGATATTAATATTGTACTTGTGATTAAAATTTGGAGAATAAAACCTTGAAATCCTCTAAGCTCTGATGTCAATAGAGCTGTTACAATTGCCAATATTAAGCCTATTACTGTTGTGCCATAATTTTTAACAGCTAATATTGCAAACTTTTTAAACGGTTCAGAAAAACCATGTTTGTATAAAACATATGGTTCAAACCAACATGAAATCGTTATGCTGGATATGATGGTTCCTAACAAAACCCCATCAACGCCTAGATGGAACACTGTGATGAAAAGTATAGAAAGTCCCAAATTCACTATAGATTCGAAAACCGGTTTATACTTCTGGTACCATGCCAATCCATAAGCATCAATAAAGCTAAGCGCACTTTTCCTCGAAATTGTTATAGAAAAATTTAAAACAATTAATATTACTGTAAAAAAACTAAACGTAAATTTACTGCCAAGCCAAAGAATAATAAATGGGTTAAACAACACAATCAAATAGAAACTACAAAAGTAGCCGATAGAATGAACAAAAAAAAGATGATTTTCAAACATACGCACTGAATCTGAACGGGAACCAGTTATTCCGACGTTTCCAATTGTAGCGGTCATTGAATTAATAATCTGATTGATTAAATTTGTAACGGAAGTAACTATTAACGTGTAGTTCACATACATTCCTACTTGAGATAAACCTATAAAAATTGAAATAAGGATGTTGTCAGTTCCGTTAACAACCATAGTTCCTATTTTATTGGTAAATTGACCAATTGTGTTTTTCTTTATTTCAGATTTTAAATTTTGCGGCAACTGTGTATCACTGGGTTTATCCTTAAGATAAGGAAACTTTTTATCCGCTATAAAAGAAATACTTAGATTAGCAGCTATCGTACTTAAAAGTTGAAAGATCAGATACGCAGTAAAGCTACTATATAGCATTATAGCAAAACAACTTGAGATTTGAAACATCATCCAATATAAAAAGTCATTTGAAGCTACTATATAGTTCTTTTGATCTGCTATAATTATACTTCTTTTATAAGTGAAGAAATATGACACTACTGTATTTGATAAAAACAATAAATAATACAAATACAGATGATCAATCTGAGCAGAACTATCTACGATAAAGGGTAAAAAAGGGATTAGAACGAGCCCTAGTCCTGCAATTATTAAGCCAATCAAAGTATATATTTTTTTATAAAATTTCATCAGAATTTTCACTAGTTCGACTTCATTTTCCGCTAAAGGTTTATAAAGCGAAAAAATCAAGGCAGGTCCTATCCCTAGCTCAGCAACAGATAGAACCATCAAAATATTACTTATTACACCATTGAATCCCAGTATTTCAACACCTAAGAATTTAATAAAAAGAGTTCTTGTAACAAAACTCATAATCATCTGAATTACAAAAATAACTCCAGTGATAAATGAGTTCTTAAATAAGTTTTTTGTTTGATTATTTTCCATTAGAATCCTTTCAACTAAATAAATTTTATTTTCTTTACTCAATATCTCGCTGATTGAACCATTGGATAGCAAACCAACAAAGTAAAATTTATTTTCTTTTAGTCTCTCGTTCTTTTAAATAATCCACCACAGGCTGAAACGTTTTTTCAAACGTATAGTTTGACTTACCATATTTGTATATGAAGTTTGTCAGTTCTTTCTTCGACATGTTTTTTCTCAAAGAATCATACCATTCAACGACTTTTTCAATATCTAGCGGTGTATCGTCATTGGGAATTTTGTAATAAAAAGATAAATTTTCTGAATCCAGCTCTGTTTTAACCCCTGATATAATAGGTAAACCTTTTGCTAAATATTCCTTTCCTTTTAAACTACTATTATAAAAAACACCCGATCTATGACGAGCCAAAGAGTCAATTCCAATATCTGCTGTCTGATAAAATCGATCTAAATCGGAAAATGCTATTCTACCATGAAACGTAACCTTGTCTTCTAATTGATATTTTTTAACCAATTGTTCATATTCTTTAAGCACAGGACCATCACCAACTAGTTGAAACTGAATCTGGCGTTGTGATTTACTTGATTGATAATAATTATTCAACCCTTCGATGACTCTATCATAACCATGGTAAAAGCATAGCGCAGCTACGCCTAAGAGTTGTATTGAATCACTCGAACATTTAATTAATGGCGGACGCTCCGGAAAGTCGTATGCATTTGAAATATTTAAGCATGGAATATCATAGATTTTTTTATCGTCGGAATAAGTAACGAACAAATCAACATACAATTTCAACTTAGGAACCCATAATTTTTCTTTGCTTTTTATAATCCATTTAAGCAAACCCTTGAATTCATTTATGTAAGGATATGTCGGAATTTCCATAATAATAAGAATCTGCGGATTCTGTAATTTTATTTTAGTTAATAAGTCAATAACACTTTTGTCTAAGACGGCGCCTTTTCTTATATAAACAAAGTCATATTCAATCCAATTAATATTATCAGACATAAAATATTGTTTAGAAAAAAATGGGATAACATTGCGAATTAGGTGAAATATATTTCTCTTGGGATTAATCGCCTTATATATAGTAAAATTGTTCTTTTCAAATTCTTCGATTTGTTTATAGATTTTTTTCTCTATACCACCAGCATGCGATAAATCTTGCGATAGATATACGCCTCTCATTGTTTCTCCTTTTTTAATTTATTTATTTCATGTTTTAAAAGTGACAATTGCTGTGTCAATGTTTTAATTTGACGTTGGGTATTTATCAAGGCAATACTGCTTGTTAAAGCAATAAATAACAAAAAAGCAGTTAATGTAAACAATGCTAATGAAGTCAGTGTGGTGATACCAAATGAGTGAGCAATTTTTGTTCCTAAACTGGGAAACAAAGCGCCAAAAATCATGATTACGCTTAAAAATAACCACTTATTCATTTGTCTGACTTCTGCATGATCTTTCCGAATTAAAAATATCGTTAACAATAAAAAACCAATTGCTAAAAAAATAGCAATTATTTGGAGCTGTATTGGCATATTACTTATCCTCCCTCTCAATCAAAGAAGCAATCAATATAGAGATCGAAACATTAAACATATAGGCAACTGAGTCCAACAAATGAATGCTTGATTTCCCACTAGTCCTCTCAAACATTCTAACGCCGACTTCTTTTACTCTAATGTTTTTCGCAATTAAATGCATATAACTCTCAGGTTCTGGATATTGACTTGGGTATCTACTAACAAATTGTTCTATAACTTTTCTGTTGCCCGCTCGATAACCGCTTGTAACATCCTTTATTCTTAGACCAGTCAGCATATAAATTAAATTGGATAAAATTTTTATTCCTGCCTGCCTGGCACCAGTGGATTTAAAACTAGATTTACTATCAGAAACAAATCTTGAACCAACAGTAAAATCAGCTACGTCATTTATGAGAGGCTCTATCAAATTAGGTAGACTTTGAATATCATGCTGTCCATCCCCATCAAACTGAACAGCGATGTCGTAATCATTTTCTAAAGCATAAATGTACCCGGTCTGAACTGCTCCACCAATACCAAGATTATTAACAAGTTCAACATGGTTGATATCATTTTTTCGAAGGATTTCTTCTTCATTGTCAGTTGAGCCGTCGTTTATTACAATGTAATCAAGGATATATTTATAATTTTTTCTATAATCATTTACTTTGCGGATAACATCTTCAATACCGTCCGCCTCATTATAGGCTGGAATGATTAACAATATTTTGGGATTCAATTTTATCTCATCCTTATTTTCATAGTTGATTGCTCTTTTGGTTATTAACATAATATTTCATCAATAACTTCGCAATAGTCTTTCCCCAGTAACGTTGGTACAATTCGTATTCCTCAGCTTCTCTTGTCTTTGAAACTGTATTAACCGTTGTTTCTGATTCTGAGTGGATACGATGATACATCAAACGTTCAGGAATGTATAATATTTCTCCATGGCGCTTCATTATGCGTTCCCAAGCATCCCAATCAACCGCCATTCTTAAAGATTCATTAAAAGAAAAATCTTTTAACCGATCTAAATCATATGATACAGCTGGGCAACATATAAAATTACCAAAAGCATATATTCTGCGCTGATATTTCTTGTATGGCAACAAACTCAGTAAATGCAATCCGAAGGTCTTTATTTTCAAATTAACATTCCGTTCTCTTATGTTGTCTTGCTCATCAATTTCTTCATAATCACAAAATACTATATTAAGATTATTGTTTTCTTCGAAAGAATTCAATATTTTTTCTCCATAGTTTGACAAGTAGAGATCGTCTTGATGAATAATTGTCGCATATCTTGTTTCTACCACAGACAAAGCATTGTTCCAATCCTTTCCAATACTGCCTCCCTCTTTTATAAATAAAGGGATCCCATATTGTCCAGAAATTTTCTTTATATATTCGTTTGGCGTGCTTGTGTACATTATTATCTTGGAATTATTATTTAAAACACTCGTCTGATTCTTACAAGATTCAATACATTTTATTAAAAATGGCGATTCCTTATATGCACAAATTACAAAGGTATGCATTCTCTTCCCCTTTCCTATTCTAGAGCTGCCGCTACAAACTCAATCTTTAAAATTATACTCGACTTCTAAATAAATCTCAATAATCAAATAAAATATATAACCTTTTCTTACTTTATCATACTTCATCTTTTTAAGATTGTATTTAATGAAATAATTTACTTAATCGAAGATTTATATTAAACTTTTTGCTAACGACACTTATTTCTAAAACAGTTTTTTCTGGGAGGATTTTTTAAATGCTTATAAGCCTGGGTCTTTTTTTTATTTTGTTTTTTTACTGTCGCTCTACCTTTTTGAAGCGGCTTTTTTTCGCTTTTTTTATTGCTAGCTTTCATTTCACCCTTAGTACTTTTATTTCATCCAATTTTACTCGAGTCGTACTTTTTTTAGAAAGGGTTTCAGAAAATGGTACGGTTGTAAGGACCATACTCTCATTAGTCCTTGCGATAATTTTCTATGCAATTTTTAGATTTGGTTCAAACTATTGGCTTGAGAAACCTATAAAGATTGATAAAAAATATGTTGCACTTTCACTACTACTGATATTGTTGACATTTTTAGGTTTTTTGGCCTCTAATAGCGCCTATTGGACTAAAAGCTACTTCGGAAACGTTGGAATAGATGAAATTTTTTATACACTTTCTCAACCGCTAACTGGAACTGATCAAGGACAGATTTACGCATATCTTTTAGGTCCTTTACTAAACTCTATAGTCATTACACAAATTATCATCATTCTACTCTATTTCATGATTATGATTCGTTCTTCGAAAACCACTAGAATAGTCAAATTTTCAAAAAAATCATGCTTTCTTTCTATTTTTTTTACAGTAATTTTATTGTTAGCAAATATAGTATTAGGCCTTAATAAACTTGGTTTTAATGAATTGAAAGCTTACTTTTTTGAAAAATCAACTATATATGAAGATTTTTATGTTGATCCAAATTCGATTTCTATAACTTTTCCTGAGGACAAGAGAAACTTGATTTATATTTTTGTTGAGTCCTTAGAGACAACTTATCTTTCGTCAGCTGTTGGAGGCGCCCAACAAGAAAATTTAATGCCTAATATCACAGAACTCTCATATTCAGATGGACTAAATTTCTCCAACCAAAAGCTGTTAGGGGGGGCAATTCAAGTTCCTGGTGTTGGATTTACGGTAGGAGGAATGGTTGGACAAAGCACAGGCGTGCCTTTACGTGTGACCGGCGGATATAGTGAAAACGACTATGGCAATACTGAACATTTCATGCCAGGAATTACCTCTATAGGTGACATATTACATGACAACGGATATAACCAAATTTTATTATTGGGGTCAGACGCCGATTTTGGCGGTAGGAAGAAATTTTATGAGCAACATGGAGACTACGAGATACGGGATTATAATTATGCTAATGACCATGGTTGGATACCAAAAGATAGAAAAGTATGGTGGGGATATGAGGATGAGAAACTCTTTGAATTTGCGAAAAACACACTTTTGGAACAAGCATCACTAGACCAGCCATTTAATTTGACTATGCTAACGGCAGATACTCATTTTCCAGATGGATACAAAAATGAAAATACACCTGAGATTTTTGATGAACAGCTTAGCAATGTTATTTATTATTCGGATCAGATGATTGGCGACTTTATTGCTTGGATAAAAGCACAGCCATTTTATGAAAATACAACTATTGTTATTGCTGGAGACCATTTAAATATGGACCAAGGTTACTTCGCTTCAATAGAAGAAACTTACCAGAGAACGGTTTTTAATTTATTCATCAACTCTCCTATTACTACATTAAATAACACTGAGCGTCAATTTAGCACACTCGATCTTTTCCCTACAACATTGGCCGCACTAGGCGTACAAATAGAAGGCGACCGAATAGGACTAGGTACTAATTTATATTCTGATACTAATACTTTAATGGAATTCTTGGGATACGAGACATTTACCTCTGAATTAAGTAAAAACTCAAGTTTTTATAATAAGTATATAATGAAAGGTTCGGATCTTACCATAAATACAAATAGTAATAATTAGTGAAAAATATATCGATCGCTGCTGCATGGAATACTTCATAAATCGCCCCGACAAAAGCATCCAAGTGATGTTTTTGTCTTTTTTTTCGCTTGCTCAAAGCAACATGTCAGAAAGATCACTTTCTTGTTAGCTATATGATTAAGTAGTTTTTGAAATAATATATTCTGATAGAAATCTAATATTTTTTTTAAACACGATTCAAAATCCAAAAATATTTTGCTGGTCTAATCTATAAACTCTTTTTTCAAATAACAACAATATTTCACATCCGCTCTTAAAATAAAAAATATATAGTAGCAACTGGAAGAGGGGAGATTTTTCTTGATTGTCCACAACCACTTTTTATGTATCAGCCAAATTACACTTTCTAAGGTGACCTGCATGACAGAATTGCAAGTCAATCATAATATCCTCTCGTTTATACTACTTTTGTACATAAAAAAGTTTTCTTAAAATACCTTTTTTACATCGATTCTTTAAAGAGCGATTATTACTTTAATATTTATTAAATCAACTATATTGTGAGTAGAGGTAAATTAAAAAAGAATGCTGCTTGATTTATCACCTTTTTTTATTTTAATCATAATATAATTATATGAATATTTTTTTGGTAAAAAAGCGAAATTTTATTTTAACAGACTTCTTATAATCCCATTATCTATAAAGTGAAAATTAAAAGCATTTCAAGTTTCCTGTTACAACATGACATCAAAAGATATTTATATCATGTAATGAGAATAAGGCTTTCTATTTCTCAACCGCCTAATCATTCTCCTCAAAAAATCAGCCTCTATAATTTTTATGGGACAGAAACGATGATGATTGATCGATTGCTTGACTTTTCTACGCCCTGGAAGGAGGCGTATCCCTTTTTTCATGAATTAGTTGAAGCCTTTCGAGACAAAGACCCTGACTTATTTTTCTCCTTATTGGCAGAACTTCCCGAAACGTTAGATGACAGCTTTCGGGAAAAGTTTCAAAACCTCCTTACCTATGAAGAAGGCATCACCAACGCAATGATCTATCCTTATTCCAATGGAAAAATAGAAGCGAAGAATACCCACATAAAGACAATGAAACGAGTATCCTACGGATTTAAATCATTCGAGAACATGAGAATTAGAATCTTTTTGATCAATCAATTAATCAATGTGAGATAACAAAAAATCTGACTCTATAATTTATGGGACTGATGAATCAGAATTGATTCTTCAGTCCCATTTTCATTTTAGGTATTAAAAAATATATCGTTCTCTAGTATGATTAAATCACCACAAAATAAACAACTGAGAGAACGATATGCTATATGAATGATTCTATCAAAAAAATGCTGAGAATAATAGAGAAAGATTTGATGATTACAGAGGTCTCTTACGAGACCCTTCAGAAGAAAAAGACGTTGGTCGTCGATGCGGTTCTCTCGCCTACTCCTCGTGCTTGTAGAAGTTGTGGTACTACTGTGGTAGATGGAAACGGGAAAGCAATTATAGTGAAAAATGGAAAAAAGGAAACGATTGTCCGTTTTGAACAATACAATCATATGCCTTTGGTTATGCGCCTAAAAAGCAACGCTATACCTGTAAAAACTGTCGCACCCATTGGACGGCTCAAAGTTATTTTGTCCAACCCAGACATTCAATCGCAAATCATGTTAGATATAAAATTGCTTCTTTACTAACTGAAAAAGTATCTTTATCTTTTATTGCGAAAAGCTGTCAGGTATCTTTGACCACCGTTATTCGTACGTTGAAAGAGTTTAAAAGCTATTTGCCAAAGCAATCTAAAATGATTCTCCCCAGTGTATTGATGGTTGATGAATTTCGTTCGCACGCTTCCATAGAAGATAAGATGAGCTTTATTTGCGCAGATGGCGAAACAGGAAAATTAATTGATGTTTTGCCTACGCGTAAATTACCCCGATTAACAAGCTATTTCTTAGGTTGTACCAATCCAGAAGAAGTAGAATTCTTGGTTACAGACATGAACGCTGCCTACTTCCAGCTCACCAAACGTGTTCTGCCAAATGCGAAAGTAGTGATTGATCGGTTTCATATTGTCAAACACATGAATCAAGCGTTCAATGAGTTGCGTATCCGTGAAATGAATGAACTTCGTAAAGCTGGGCAGAAAAGCCATGCAGAAAAACTGAAAAAGAACTGGCGCTTTTTGCTAAAAAATCGTGCAAACATCAACCATTATGAATACAAAACATGGAAAAGTTTCCGAGCACCAAAATACCCATTTCTTACTGAAGCAATGATGATTGATCGTTTGCTTGAGTTTTCTACGCCCCTGAAGGAGGCGTATCCCTTTTTTCATGAATTAGTTGAAGCCTTTCGAGACAAAGACCCTGACTTATTTTTCTCCATATTGGCAGAACTTCCCGAAACGTTAGATGACGGCTTTCGGGAGAAGCTTCAAAACCTTCTGACCTATGAAGAAGGCATCACCAACGCAATGATCTATCCTTATTCCAATGGAAAAATAGAAGCGAAGAATACCCACATAAAGACAATGAAACGAGTATCCTACGGATTTAAATCATTCGAGAACATGAGAATTAGAATCTTTTTGATCAATCAATTAATCAATGTAAGATAACAAAAAATCTGAGCCAGAATGTGGTTCATTCTGACCCAGATTTGATTTTACACAACTCATTTCATCTATTATTGAAAAAACAGAATTAGCAAATTTCTATACTGAAAATGAATTAGAAAAGAAAAAAAACTAATCTAAAGATAAGCAACCCTGTTCATAAGTTCTCCCATCATAAAAACCAATAAGTATCCAAAACCAAGCCTGTAGAAACAATAAAATTGAATACTAAAGTTAATATTATAGCAAACCTTAATAGCTTTTCACTCATCTCGACTTTTATGCTATCTTTTAATGAGATGAAAAAAGGAACAAGAAAAATAAGAAACGGAGTAAAGTATCTCCCTTGTGCACCTACCGAAATTATTGCATTCTCTCCTAATACTAGCGGTGTCCAAGCATAGTACATTCCAGCGATTATAGCCAAAATTTGAATTACAATGATTGCTAACGATGAAAATCCGAATATTTTCTTGATTTCAAAATCACTATTCAGAGCAGAAATAAAAGCCAATAAAGCTACATCTATAAAAATAATCCACAAAGGGATTTCTACCGAAAACAACCCAATATAACCAAACATACCCACGGTTAAAATGCTGTTTAAATGTCCATTTAGATTATTATTAAATAGAGTTCTCACCAAAACGAGCAGTAATTCTTTAATTCCCTGTATACCACCAAACATTTTAATACCTACTAATCCCCCAAGAACAAGCAAAAGGACGATCAGTATATATTTGTATTTGAAGATCAACTTTCTTATATGCTGATTAACTTTCTCCAAAGGAGAAAGTTTTCCTGCTAATATGAAATTGATTGGGAACAGAAGCAATAGAAATAAAAAGTTATTACTTTTCGTAATATATAGTGCTAGAGCAAATAGCAAAATTTGAAACAACTTTTTTAAATTGATTTGAGGATTTTCAATCATTAAGCTTAAAAAGGCAAAAAAGCCAAGAATCGCTACGAAGTTTGCAGCATCATAAGATAATGATCCTGCTTGTTGAACCATTATAGGGAGTAAAGATAAAAGCACCATCGACCATTTACCGTATCTAGTCTTTGTAATAATTAAATACATACTGGCTATATAAAATACAGCGTTAAATAAGCGTCCCAATGTTACCATTACGCCTATTGATGGATAAACAATGCTTCCTAGTATCATTCCTAAAACTTGCGGAATATGCATAATTCTTTTCAACTCAAAGCTTGGTTGAAATTTTTCCTCGGATAAATCAATTTTTTCCGTAAACAACTGTTTATATTCACTTTTGTTAATTTCAGTATCTGCACTAACACTATTCATCCAATCAAAACTCGTGTCAGTTCTTACAAATATTGAATTCCATGCCATTCTCGCATGGTTCATCTCATCGGGCACTCTATTAATAGGCATTAAAAATACCGAAATCCCTATAAATAGAGTTGCTAGTACGAGAAAAATCCCTTGCGGTTCTCGTAATTTGTTTCGAACCATTATTTTAACCCCTTAAGTATTTATTTATTTTTAATTTTATACATCACTCTCTGCACAAAGGTTCTTATTTTTATTTCTAGATTTGCTAATTTACTTTTCTTTTCGTTGATTACTAATAAGTTTTTTATGTGTCTTATAGCATGTTCATTTGTCTTTGCTTGATTTATTCTTTCTATTAAAACATGATAAACTGACTTGATTTGATATTTTTCTTTCGCTGTTTTAATGAACATTTCTGATTTACTTTTTACTTCTTCAAAATTGTCTATAAAATAATTAATAGCCTCTACAAGCGAATCAATATTACCTAATGGATATATTTTCCCATGTTGAAACATCTCATATGCAGATAAATGGCCTGGATTGTCCGAAATGATCACTGGAATACCATTGAGTAAAGCTTCTACATAAACTAATCCATATGTCTCTAAACTTGATGTAAATACACAAATATCCTTATCTGTAACTATATCCCATGGATTCTCTACATTCCCGGTAAAAGAAACTGATGCAATAGTATGCTCCTTTATATATCGTTCGCATTCTCTTTTATACTCTTCATCCCAACCGCCAACAAAAACTAGTTCGATATCTTTTCTATTTATTTCATGGAATGCTCGAATTAGCTCCAATTGATTTTTTCTTTTGGTTATTCTTCCAACTGAAACGATTCTTTTTTTCTTTCCTATTTGAATATTTGAACTTTTTAGTTCTGTATACGGCGCAAAAGGAAGTATTTCTCTACTATTAAATAATTTATTCAGATGATTGTTTAAATCACCTGTGACCGAAAATATATCCGTGGAAAATTGATCAATAAAATCTAGTTTATTCTTATAGTAAGCAAACTCTTTTTCTGGATATTCATGAATTAACCAGATATGAGGAATAGATTCTAGACAAGAAGCAAGAGCACCTTGAAACATATTTACCGTATTTGTAATCACCACATCCACTTGTTTTTCTTTTATAATCTCGGTTAATGTCTTAATTGTGTCTCTATATGAAACAACTCTTTCTTCTTCTGAACCAAATATATGTGCGGGAGCATCTTCCCACCACCAACGTTGGTTATTGATCAAATAGCATTCAATGCCATTGGACTCACAATATCTAGAATAATCATTTTCTGTTGCAACTCCATATATCGGTGCTGCATTAACTACATGATATCCTTCTGCAGCTAAAAACTTCATTAAGTTGACGATAGATATTTCTGCTCCATTATCGAGCGTACCCGTTGGTGACACGAAAAGTATTGTTTTCATCTTGTCTCCTTCATTTAAAACATACCTATACTAAAGAATATTTTATTTAATCGTTTATTTTATTTTTTGCCTCTTCAGATAAAAAATCTGTCAATTCATCGTTATGTTGAATTGTCGTACAATTGTTAACAACATAATTATACGCGTTACGTCCAATTTTTTTGCGCAACTCTCCATTCGTTACAAGCAGCTCTAGTTTTTCAAACCAATCTTCAGATGAATCAACTAAAATGCCAGTTTCACCTTCAATTATCATGTCCTTGAATGATCCAATGTTACTGGCAATTGTTGGAATTTTTAATAACCCAGCTTCTAACCACTTAATTTCAGATTTTGCCCTGTTAAATATAGTGTCGACAAGCGGCGCAAGATTTATATCTACATTTTTAACAAGTTGCGGCAGCAATCTCCAGTCAACAAATGGATGGATCACAATTTGTTCACTATATTCTTTTAACTCATTCGGAATATCGATATGACCCGCTAAATGTAATTTCACGTTATTAAAGGAAGCTAAAATTTTCAATATTGCCGGCATAATTAATTCAAAATTTTCGTTATGAGTAATTGATCCAGAAAAATACCCAATATGAACACATGATGCATCACTAAGTTTTTCTGCATTATTGCTTAGCTTTATTAATTCCTCACTGCCTAAGTTACGGTTTAACAACACTTTAGTATTATACTTTTTTAGCTCTTTTTTCAAATCTTCTGTGGAAGCTATTGCAATATCACATAGAACCAGCATTTTTCCATAGTTAGTCACGCCAGCATCATAATTTTGCTTCTCTATTTTAGATAATCCTTTAACATACGAAAGCTGGTCAGTGTATTTCGTATCAATCACTAAATCATCAATATCATATAAAACTGGCTTATTAAATTCTTTGGCCACTTGAATCAAATTGACCAGCATCTCATTATATGGCGCTCTATAAATTATAATATGGCTCGCTCTTTCTGCATCGCTAATTTTCAGCTCAGAAAGTCCCACAGACTTCACTCTAAAATTCAAATTTTTTAATTGTTCAATTTTATTTTCAACACGATATTTTGTCAGTTGTGGAATAACATTTTCAACACCATCAATAATCAATACATACTTTTGTGAATCTTTCTCCTTTATATCCTCTATGATCTCTTTGATGATTTTAACAGGATAATCTGTCTTTTCTTCTATATATTTTACCAAACTAGGGATTTCTGTTTGCCTATTCAAGCCTTGCCAAATAAATTTCTCATTTGTATAGTTTGATAATGCAGTATATTTGATTACTGGTATACCCTCTTTAAGCATCTCAAGAGGATGGATATACATTGCACTATCCTCGTTTTTTTCTGTTAGCGCACCATGCTTAAATCCTAAATCTGAAAAATGCTTTGTGAATACCGTTTCGTGCATACCAATTGCTTTATCTCTTGAATTTGTATCATTCATTTTTTCCCAATAAGAATAAAACCCTGAATAAGAAAGCAATGTCTTTTCTATTACTAAGAAGTAAGACTGTAAGTGTTTAGGAATATAGCCGTATTTGTTTAAATTAGTAAAATCGTTATATTCTTCTCCATAAGTCAAACCCCAAAAATCCAGTTTTTTATCTGCCATTTTTTTAAAAATAGATGATAATTCACCAACAGGTCCAATGTTGGTATCATTTACTAACAGTAACTCATCATATTCCAAAAGCTTCTCTTTACCCAAAAACAAAATTCCATGTCTAAATGCTGCCGTATCGTATCCTTTATTTTCTCTGGTTTCTACACGGCCTAATTGTTCCAACTGCTCAATATCCGAGCTTGGTAAATCACCATTTACTATAATTAAGAGATCTGTACATAGAGCTTTAAATGCTTTCAAGAAAAGAAGTTTATATTCTTGTAATTTCTCTTTGT
This sequence comes from Enterococcus sp. DIV1279b, assembly GCF_050531515.1. Taxonomy (NCBI): domain Bacteria; kingdom Bacillati; phylum Bacillota; class Bacilli; order Lactobacillales; family Enterococcaceae; genus Enterococcus; species Enterococcus sp. DIV1279b. Next base: position 2,363,577 of record NZ_CP172891.1, read on the forward strand.
CTTCATAAATAACAAAAATCAAAATTCTTGATGGAGCAACATAGTTATTATTCTTTCTCTCTACACTCCTTTTAACCCTCATCAGGAGTGTAGAGGGTTTTACAACTTTTGTTGAGTATTTTCTTGTGTTCTCTTTTAATTTACTCCACACTTTTAAAGCAAGAGCTGGATTTTTAATAAAGCGATATCCATAATGTATCGGCTTGATGAAAAGATTCCCTAATTTATATGAATTTGAATTTCGAATTTCATTTTTCTCATTTTCCAAAGTTGCAATAATTTGTTTCATTGTAAATTGTTCTTTTTCATATTTTTCAATTTCATAAGAGAAATGTTCACCCAACTCTTTTCTTTCAACAAGCAGATTTTGCTTATCCAATTCTAAAAGTTTTTTTTCATCGTTTTTCACGATAATTTCGTGATCTTGATTCTTTACATGTTCTGTTAACTCAGTCAAATGTTTTGTGAGATTGCTTAATCTATTTTCCAATATCATAGTATTGTGTGAAACTGCATTAAGAATTTCATTGGGATAGTCTTCAATATGTTTTCTTAATATATAAAAATAAACTTCATAATAAAATTTATCAGAAGAATGCTCTCCGGTCCTAGAAATCGAATTTGCTAGTACTCGATAATTCAGCTTAGCTTCTTCACATTTTTTTGGTTTTGCTTTATTAACTAAAATTAAATTCATGATAAAATCATAATCAACTAATTTTTTTCGGTTTAAATTCAAGTCATAACGAACATCTTTAATGATGGATGCTCGTATTAGTGAACAATTATCAATAAAATTATTTGTTAGATAGGCTTGAAGCTCGAACGGTCTGGCTTTCATGAAAAGTTCTTTTGATGAAGCATTGATTAAGTCGGTATATACTATATCGACCTCTTCGCTTTCAGCCAAAGAAACTAATTTTTCAATAAACTCAGGATCGAGATAGTTATCACTGTCAATAAAAAGAACATATTTGCCCTTTATCCAATCTAACCCACGGTTTCTTGTTACGCAAACACCACTGTTCTCTTGATAAATATACTCATATTTTGTGTTAGAAAGTTCAAGAGTTTTAAGAATTATTTCTTCTGATTTATCAGTTGAACCATCATTTATAACAAGCAGTTCAATCTCAGGATATGTTTGAGAAAGTACACTTTTTAAACATTGTTCAATATATTTTTCGTGATTGTAACATGTCACAATAACAGATACTAACCCCATAAAGTTTTGCCCACCTCATTACCAGACTATATTTCGATTTCTTCCCAAGATCCATTTCGTCTAACTAATCCGCTAGAAGAAATTCTCTCGCTTTTAGACATTTCTTTTTTTGGAGAAATAATTATAATAGGTGAATTCTCCTTATCAGAGAACGCGAATGGTTGGTCTGATTCATTTCTGACTGAAACACCTAACCGAAGTTTGCAACCATTCATTTCGTTCAAATTACATGTATAACGCAAAGTTTTTTTCCCTAAGCCTGTGGTCATATGATCTAATGAATTGTCATTATATACCCAAATATTTCGATCAATATCCGTTAAAGAAAAAGCTATATATGTTTTCATTTCCTCTAAAACTTCATACGAAACTTCAAACGCTATTCTTTTTTGATCTTTCTCTATTAGTTCATCTGATAGCAACCGTACTTTGAAGTCTTTAATGTAATCGTTCTCTTCTTCTTTCTTTACATCGATATCGTCTGTTTTTTCAATAACGGTGGAGGTCCCCGTCTGTGTAACATTGTCTAAAGAATATTGATTTGCTACATCATCTGGGGTCCCGATGATTTTTACTTCCCCTTTATCGATCATCAGTGCTTTATTACAGTATTTACGAACAGATTCCATTGAGTGAGTCACGAGGATAATGGTCTTGTTCTCATCTTTGGCCTTCATGAAATAGTCATTGCATTTTCTTTGGAACGCTTCATCCCCGACAGCCAATACTTCATCTAAGACTAAAATATCGCTTTTCGCTTGAATCGCTACAGAAAACGCAAGTCGAACCTGCATGCCGCTTGAATAATTCTTTAATTTTTGATTCATAAATTCAGTTAATTCCGCAAACTCAACGATATCGGAATACATTCCATCCACTTCTTTTTCGGAAAAACCAAGCATAGCGCCATTCAAATAGACATTCTCTCTCCCAGTTAATTCTGGATTGAATCCAACACCTAACTCGATGAAGGAAACCAATTTTCCGTTCACTTCTACAGACCCTTTTTCAGGTGTATAAATTTGGGAGATAATTTTTAATAAGGTTGATTTTCCACTCCCATTTCTTCCGACAATTCCAAAGAAATCTCCTTTATTCACTTCAAACGAAATATCTCTTAGGACTTTTTGCTCATTATATCCTTTGATTCCTTTAAAATAATTAACGATCGTTCTTTTTAAACTCGTTGTACTTTCTGTAGGAAGACGAAACGATTTTCCTATATGATCAACTTTCACTGCTATTTCATTATTCATATTAAATAATCTCCGCAAATTTTTTCGAATTTTTATTAAAAATCATGTAGCCAGCAACTAATACGATCCATGGCAAAACATATGGAATTGCGACGATCCAATTCGTATTTATTAATTGCCATACCGTAATATTGCTTGTACTTGTTAAGATATGCCGCATATCTTGAATAATTTGAGCCATTGGATTCATCATCAGAAGTTTGGCAATGTTCACGTCCATATTCATTACAAGTGTCAATGGGTAAATTAACGGTGTAAGGTAAAAACCCGCTTGAAGGACAACCTCCCAGATCGGTCCAATGTCCCGAAACCTAACATAGATTGTTGCCAAAATAAAAGACACGCCCAATGAAAAGGCATAGAGTTCAATCAGAAGCAGCGGTGCTAAAAAAGCATAGATTGAAATATCCGCTCCATTGATCATCGCAAATAAAAGAACGATCACAAGGCTGATTACTAGATTGATTAAGGCGTTGATCGATACAGCAATAACAATGATATGTGTAGGAAAGCTTAGTTTTCTAAGCAGATCGCCTCGTGTGACGATTGATGACATACCTAAATTTGTCGTTTCGCTAAAAAAGCTCCATAGAACGGTTCCCAAAAGTAACGCCACTTCAAAGTGAGGAACATCTTGTCCAAATTTAAGAAAACGTACAAAGACCACATACATGACAGTAAACAGCATCAAGGGCTTTAAAACAGACCAAACATAGCCCATAATACTTCCTTGATATCTTAGTTTAAAATCGGTTTTTACTAATTCTTTCAATAAAATTCTATTTTTACGCTCGAACATCATTTTCTCCTTTAAGGTTCCACTAATCTTTTTTACGGTAAAACTTTTTAAAGCTATCCTTAAAAAGTATACTCGACATTCCCCTCTTTCTCAACCTTTACCAGATCATTTCAAAAATTGAGAAAAAAAATTAATGTTTCATTGACAGATTAAACGAAAAAAAGAAAGCCGCATTCAACGAACGAAATTTGGCCTCCTTTTTCTCAAAGTTTTTAGTCTCTTTCAAACAAATCTCTTGTGTATACTTTGTCTTCTACGTCATGCAGTACATCTTCCATACGATTTGCTACAATAACATCAGAGATCTTTTTAAACGTCTCAAAGTCATCAATAACTTCAGAGTTATAGAAGGATTTCTCTTTTAAAGAAGGCTCGTATACTACTACGTTGATTCCATGGGCTTTGATCCGCTTCATAATTCCTTGAATGGAAGAATAGCGGAAATTATCAGAATGAGCTTTCATAGTCAATCGATAGATGCCCACAACTTTCGGTTGTCGATCAAGGATCTGCTCCGCGATGAAATCTTTGCGGGTCGTATTTGCTTCGACGATCGCTTGAATGATATTATTCGGAACCTTATCATAGTTAGCTAGGAGCTGCTTGGTATCTTTGGGCAGACAGTAGCCACCGTATCCAAAAGACGGATTGTTGTAGTGGGAGCCGATTCTAGGATCCAGCCCGACGCCTTCAATGATTTGTCGTGAATCAAGTCCCCTCACTTCCGCATAGGTATCTAATTCGTTGAAATATGCCACGCGCAGCGCCAGATACGTGTTAGAAAACAGTTTTATTGCTTCAGCTTCAGTCGGATTTGTTAAAAGCACGGGAATTTCATTTTCCCATGCATTTCGCTTGAACATCTCGGCGATCTCTTTCGCTCGCTCACTGCATTCTCCAACAACAATTCTCGAAGGATGCAAATTGTCGTATAAAGCTTTTCCCTCACGCAAAAATTCAGGTGAAAATAAAATGTTCTCTGTGTTAAAACGTGCTTTAAGATCTAATGTATACCCTACAGGAACTGTTGATTTAATAATAAACACAGCATCTGGACGCAACTCCAGCGCTTTTTCAATCACCGATTCTACAGTCGACGTATCAAAATAGTTTTTATGCTCATCGTAATCTGTAGGCGTCGCAATAATTAATACATCCCCAAAGTCAACAGCTTCATCAAAAGCTTTGGTGAAATGAACGGACAAGTCTGTCCGCTCCAAAAATTGGTGAATTTCTTTGTCTTCAAGAGGTGAGATTTTCTTTTGCAATTGATCGATTTTTTCATCCACAATATCATAAGCAAGTACTTCTTCTTTTTGCGCCAATAACAAAGCGTTTGCTAATCCTACATAACCTAAACCAAAAACGGAAACTTTCATCATGATCCCTCTTTTTCTAGTTTTCTTCTTTCTCTAAAGATGCAGTCATATCAGCCAATGCTTCTTCCCAAGTAGGAATAACAAAACCGGTATTCTTTGCTTTTGTAAGATCCAACACCGAGTATTGTGGTCGTTTTGCTTTTTGCGGATATTCTGCTGAAGTGACAGGTGCAACCTCAACATCCGTTTCTTTCAGAATTTCTTTGGCAAATTCGTACCATGAACAGCTATTGTCATTTGATAGATGGTAGATCCCATAGTCTGCATTGTTTTCGATAATATAAACCATAAATTCAGCTAATGTTCGGGTCCATGTTGGACGGCCATATTGATCATCAACGACGGTTAAGCGCGGGTGCGTTTGCGCTAAACGTTTCATTGTATATACAAAATTATGTCCATATTTACCAAAAACCCATGAAGTTCGGATAATGAAGTATTCATCTAAAAGATCTTTCACTGCTTGTTCACCCAACAATTTTGTACGACCGTATTCATTTTGAGGATTCGGCTTATCTGTTTCTTTGTAGACCCCCTCTTTTTTCGTTCCATCGAACACATAATCAGTACTGATGTAAACAAACTTTGCTCCTACCGCTTTCGCCGCTTTCGCCACGTTTTCCGTCCCGTTGACATTGATTTTCTCATCAAGTTCCTTGCCTTCATCTTCCGCCTTATCTACTGCTGTGTATGCAGCACAATGATAAATAACGGTCGGTTTTAATTCTTGAATAAACGCAAGAGTTGCTTGTTCGTCCGTAATATCCATTTCCTGGGCATCCGTTGAGACATATTTTAATCCTTTTTCATCTAATAGATGTCGCAGCTCCGTGCCCAGCTGCCCATTTCCGCCTGTCAGTAAAATCATATTTCTCATCCCTTCAAAAAAAGCAGGTTTCCCTGCTTTTATTTATTGTCCATTCGCAGCATAATTTTTCTCTACCGCTTCTTTTTCTGTCTTCCACCATTCTTCGTTGTTGCGATACCACTCAATCGTATCGGCTAAGCCATCTCGGAAATTGGTGAATTCCGGTTGCCAGCCCAATTCTTCTTTCAATTTTGTCGAATCAATTGCATAGCGTAAATCATGACCTGGTCGATCATTTACGTGCTCATACGCGTCTTTGGGCTGATCCATTAGTTCTAAAATCAGTTCAATTACTGCTTTATTATCCTCTTCACCATCGGCACCGATGAGATACGTTTCACCCATTTGTCCCTTTGTTAAAATCGTCCACACAGCTGATGAATGATCATTTGTATGAATCCAGTCACGGACATTTTTCCCGTCACCGTACAATTTCGGCTTGATGCCGCTCAAAATATTGGTAATTTGTCGAGGAATAAATTTCTCAATGTGTTGATAAGGTCCATAATTATTAGAACAATTGGAGATCGTCGCTTGGAGACCGAATGAGCGTACCCAAGCTTTTACCAAAAGATCGGAACCAGCTTTTGTTGAAGAGTAAGGACTTGATGGGTTATACGGCGTTTTGTCCGTGAATTTTTCTCCCGCTCCTTCGCCATGTCCCGGAAGATCTTCTCTCAAAGGAAGATCGCCATATACTTCATCGGTTGAAACATGATGGTATCTTACATTATACTTTCGGCATGCTTCTATCAGCGTATACGTTCCAATAATGTTGGTTTGAACAAACGGAAAAGGATCTTTCAACGAGTTGTCATTATGAGATTCTGCAGCATAATGAACGACAGCGTCTGTATCCTGAACCAATCTATCTACCAGCTCCTGATCAGCAATGTCGCCGACAACTAATTCGAAGCGATTCTTTGGAAGACCATTAAGATTGTTCTTATTTCCCGCATAGGTCAGCTTATCTAAAACTGTTACAAAAACATCAGGATGATTATTGATCACATAATGAACAAAGTTAGAGCCGATAAATCCTGCTCCACCGGTTACAATAATTTTTTTCATCACTTTCACTCCTTATACTTCACCATAGACAAATGTATTTTCTATTTCAAATTCTTTCAGTGTTGGATGTTTTTTATCTTTTTCTGATAGAATCGCTTTTTTCACATCTATAGGCCAAGTAATTGCCAAATCGGGATCATCAAATGCAATGCCGCCATCAGCTTCAGCATTATAATAGTTGTCACACTTATACAAGAAGTTCACATTTGGGGTCAGTGTCATAAACCCGTGAGCAAATCCGCGAGGTACTAATAACTGACGATGGTTGTGTTCGGTTAACAAGTACCCTTCCCACTCTCCATAGGTCGGGCTGCCTTTACGAATATCTACGATAACATCAAGTACCGCACCAGTCACCACACGAATCAATTTTGTCTGTGCTGCTTCACCTTTTTGAAAATGCAGGCCTCTTAACACACCTGCTTCAGCAGATAATGAGTGGTTATCTTGAACAAAATCAAAGTCAATTCCTTGTGCTGAAAATTTTTCTTTTGAATAGCTTTCAGTAAAAAAACCTCGATGATCGCCGTAAACGTCCATCTCTATTAATTTTACATCTGTCAATTTTGTTTCTATAACTTTCATCAAAGCGTCTCCTCTTTATTCAGCAGCTAGTCGTAATAAATATTGACCATACTGATTTTTTTTCAATGGCTCAGCTAAAGCAACCAACTGCTCTCTTGTGATATAGCCCATTCGGAATGATATTTCTTCCAAACACGCAACTTTCAAGTTTTGCCGTTTTTCAATCGTTTCAATAAAAGTAGATGCCTCAAGCAATGTTTCATGTGTTCCTGTATCAAGCCAAGCGAAACCTCTTCCCATGACTTCAACAGAAAGTTTATTTTTTTCTAGATAAACTTTATTGATATCGGTAATTTCTAATTCTCCACGCGCAGACGGTTTGATATTCTTGGCTATTTCGACTACTTCGTTATCATAGAAATACAGACCTGTTACAGCATAATTTGATTTCGGCTTCTCAGGTTTTTCTTCAATAGACAAGGCGTGCATATCGTCATCAAACTCCACTACACCAAATCGTTCAGGATCATTTACATGATAGCCAAAAACAGTTGCACCTGATTCTTTTGCAGCAGCTCGTTGAAGCATTTTCGATAGACCGCCGCCATAATAAATATTGTCTCCTAAGACTAAACAAACACTATCAGTGCCGATAAACTTTTCCCCAATAATGAATGCTTGAGCGAGGCCGTCAGGACTTGGCTGTACTGCATAGTCAATTTGCAGTCCTAAGTCTTTGCCATCGCCGAATAACTCTTGAAAGCGAGGAGTATCTTGAGGAGTGGAAATAATTAAAATTTCTTTGATCCCCGCCAACATCAATGTAGACATTGGGTAAAAAATCATTGGTTTGTCATAAATAGGCATCAATTGTTTAGAAGTTGCTTTTGTTAATGGATAAAGGCGTGTTCCTGAACCGCCTGCTAAAATAATCCCTTTCATTCATTACGCTCCTTAAATAATTTACTTGTATTTCTCACCACAGCATTATCTCATTTCTAGAAAGCTTTGTCATTCAATTCAAAGTTTTGAAATGAAAATGTAACTTTTATTTATCAAATACTTTTCTCATGAACAGGCTTCTTATTAAACCCCAGCGCCACACGAATTGCTGGCCAAATGAAGCGGATGTTTTGATTTCACTGGCATTTTTTTCATGTCTTCGATACAACGTTAACTGCTTATCAATAAGTTCGATACGGTTGCCTGCCATTGCACCGATCCACATATCATGCATTGGAATTGCTTGCGGAAACGGAAGAATAGCTGGCTTCAACTCTCTTCGAAAAGCCATGCCTGCTCCGATGTATTTATTTTTAAGCACATTTCGTAAAAATCCGACTTTTACATTCCGATAGGCAAAATAGGAGGGTTCAATCACTTCAAGCTGCTCATCGACAATTCTCAAATCAGAAATGACTACCTGTGTCTCTTTTTTTTCATCAAATTTTGCTTTTGTATCAGCAACTTTATCGGGAAGCCACACATCGTCTTGGTCGGCCAAAAAAATCAGATCGCCTGAAGCCTGCTTAATTGCGTGTTCAAAATTCTTGATAATGCCTTTTTGCGGTCCTTCCAAAAGTTTGATTCGGGGATCTGCGCGATAAGAATCGAGGATATTTCTTGTCTTGTCAGTAGAGAAGTCATCCGAAATAATCAGCTCATCATCAGGTGCAAGTTGAATTAGAATGCTGTCCAGCTGTTCTTGAAGATACTTTTCTCCGTTATAAGTGGCTACACATACTGATATCATAAATGATCCTTCCTAAATGACAAGTATTCTTTCCATGTTCTTCGACTGAATCGGCACATTTTGGGTGAAAGTGCTTGTTTTATTGTTCGAAAAAAAAGCTGTTTTTCATGTTCCTTTTTCTTTTCTTTATCGAAATCCCTATAGAATTTCGATTCACTGGTAAGAATCTGCTCATATCTTTCCCTAGTCATCGTTTTATAATGCATGACTGAAAGATCATGATTCAACTTTTGGTTTGCGATCAAAAACCGAAAGCCTTCTTGATGTAAGCGAAGAAAAAGCCAATGATCTAAAAAATCCAGCGGAAAAGCATCATTGAATCCGCCGATTTTTTTTATAGCCGCGAGAGTGACTGCGGTGCCGGAATTGATTGCCATAATCCGCTGTTTTTGCTCACCGATAGCAGGATATGCCAGATTTCGATTGATGTAACGATCAGCTAAGACCGGTGATACCTGTGTTGTGCCACTGTAAATCAGCGGCACAACAGCACCTATTTCAGTTCCGATCGTCTCAGTCATAAGAAAGTTTAGGTAGGCTTTTGTCAGCTCCGTATCTTGATCCAAGAGAAGCAGCAAATCAAAATCGCCGCTAGACGCAGACTTAAACCCTTTATTGTATGCTTTGGAGAGGCCGGGATTGGCTGGATCATGGAAATAGGTCACTAATGGATGCTGAAAAAAAGGCTCATCATGACTTTGTGGACTGTTATCATAAACCAGCAATTGGATTTGCTGGTTCTTCACCGCTTTTTCCAAAAGCGGTGAAGCCGACGCTTCTTGCCAGCTTCTTTCATACATTACGATCGTCACAAATAAACGGTTCATCAAAACAGCCTCCAACCCCATTTATTAAAAAATTTCATCATCGAATGCATAAACACCAAAAAGAGTTTTGCACTTCTATGAGCTCCTTTACCGTATAAGTGCACGACTTTTTCAAAGGGCGTATACAAAATGCGGTACCCCGCTTTTTCATATCTCAAACACAAATCATTGTCTTCAAAATACATAAAGAACTGTTCGTCAAAGCCGCCGATTTCTTTAAAGCGAGCGATTTCTACCAACATAAAACAACCAGAGCCCATTCGGATATAACTGGTTTGATCTTGTGGAAGGTCACGGCACTCATAAGCAGACAGTCTTTTTTTAAATACTTTTTTTACCCAATGAAACGGAATAAATCGCAAGAAATAATCGAATACAGCTAATCGTTTTCTTACTAAATACTGAATAGAGCCATCTTCGTTCAAAACCTGAGGAACTACGACAGCTGCTTCATTCTCTTGAATTCTTTTTAATAATCCTTCAATTGATTCTTTCGTGACAAGAATATCAGGATTGCAAATAAATCCGTATTCTTGCGTTGCATTCATTAATAATTGATTGTGTCCATGACCAAATCCAAGATTTTCATTGGCTGAGATCACAGTGACAAATGGATAATCTTGCATTTTAGCAATGTATTCTGCTTTCGAATTATTATCAAATATTTTCACTTCAAAGCGTGGATCCTCTCCTATCTCTTTCTCCAGATGATCCAATGTTTTGAATATATCACGACTATTATGTGTCACAATACTGATGATTATTTTATTCGTTTTTCTATTATCCATAGTGTATTGTCCTTAATGTTATAAAATGAGAGATACTAGTCAATTTGTTATTATATCACATCCCCGCGCGTAAAAAAAGCACACTCGAGCAAGCAAAGCGATTTCTTCTATTCAGTCCCAGCCGCCCGTTGGATTGCTGCTTGCTTCTTTTCTGAAGTAATCCCTCATCATCAAGAGCAGATAAAAACACCAGCCCCGCTAGAGACTTTCTAGCAAGGGATGGTGTGATGAGTGAATCGTTTACGCTTTCGCACAAAATCTTTTTAAATTAAGGATAAATCCGATTCAACAACCGTGGAAACGGAATGGATTCTCTTACGTGCTCGATTCCTGATAACCAGGTAACGGTCCGTTCTAATCCAAGACCAAAGCCGGTGTGAGGAACTGAGCCGTACTTGCGTAGGTCTAAATACCATGAGTATTCGTTTTCGTCCAAGCCGTGGGCGCGGATTTGCTCTAGCAGGTATTCATGATCAATGGCACGTTCAGAACCTCCAATGATCTCGCCATAGCCTTCTGGTGCGATCATATCGGCACAGATCACGACATCTTCTCTCGTTGGATGTGGCTTCATATAGAAAGGTTTGATGGCTTTTGGATAGTTTAAGATAAAGACGGGCTGATCGAATGAATTGGCAATAAAGGTCTCATGTGGTGAGCCAAAGTCATCGCCCCATTGAATATCATCGAAGCCGTTCTTTTGTAATAATGCCACTGCATCATCGTAAGAGATTCGTGGGAATGGTAATTTGGTGTATTTTTTCAAGACTTCACGGTCACGACCTAAGACATCTAGTGCATAGTCACAGTTATCGAGCACATTTTGCACTAAGAATGCCACGTACTGCTCTTGGACTTCCAAGCTTTCTTCCTGGTGCATAAAGGCCATTTCTGGTTCAATCATCCAAAATTCAATCAAGTGACGACGTGTCTTTGATTTTTCGGCACGGAAAGTTGGACCAAAAGAAAAGACTTTGCCAAACGCCATAGCGGCAGCTTCCATGTACAATTGACCAGACTGAGACAAATATGCTTTTTGATCGAAATAGTTGGTTTCGAATAAATCAGTCGTTCCTTCTGGTGCTGATCCGGTTAGGATTGGTGGATCGATTTTGATGAAGCCATTTTTGTTGAAGAATTCATACGTTGCCCGGATGATTTCGTTTCGGATTTGCATGATGGCGTGTTGTTTTGAGGAACGCAACCATAAATGACGATGGTCCATCAAGAAATCTGTTCCGTGTTCTTTTGGTGTGATTGGGTAATCATGGCTTTCCCCAACAACTTCTAAACCAGAAATACCAATTTCATAGCCAAATTTTGAGCGGCTGTCTTCTCTGATTTCCCCAGTGACCAGTACGGCAGTTTCCTGATTTAAATTTTTTGCTAATTGGAAAACTTCCTCACCTACTTCACTTTTTACAACGATCCCTTGAAAATACGCTGTTCCGTCGCGAAGTTGTAAGAAGGCGATCTTGCCGCTGGAACGTTTGTTAGCAACCCATGCTCCGATTTGAACGGTTTCGCCAACGTGTTTTTTTGCATCTAAAATTTGAATAGATTCCACTTGATTCTCTCCTATCTAATTAATAAAGGCACCATAGAGCATTTTAAGCTTTTTGGCGTTTCTTTTCAACAAAATCATGGATTCGTTTGGTAGCTTCCGCTAACGTGTCCCAATCAGTTGCATAGCTGATGCGTAAATAATCTGGTGTACCAAAACCAGCACCAGTCACTACTGCTACGTGGGCTTCCATCAGCAAGGCCTCCACGAAGGCATCAATGGTTTGATAGCCGCACATCGTCATGGCTTCTTTGACATTTGGAAACAAGTAAAACGCGCCTTGGGGTTTCGTCACCTGAAAACCAGGAATAGCGGCAATTAGCGGATATAGTTTGTTCAAGCGCTCTTCGAAGGCCTGACGCATCACTTCGATCGATTCTTGATTCCCAGTCAGTGCCTCAACTGCTGCGTATTGGCTAGCAGCCGGCGGGTTGCTAGTAGCTTGGGAAGCGATATCGATCATCGCTTTGATGATTTTTGCATCGCCGACAGCAAATCCGATCCGCCACCCAGTCATAGAATAGGTTTTAGAAACGCCATTGATCACGATGGTTTGTTTGCGTATCTCTTCTGATAAGCTTGCGATCGATGTAAAGGTATTGCCGTTATAAACCAAACGACCATAGATATCATCGGCAATGATCCAAATATTATTTTCCACTGCCCAGTTGCCGATTGCCGTTAACTCTTCTTTTGAGTAAATCGCCCCTGTAGGGTTGGCAGGCGAGTTTAAAATGATGGCTTTCGTTTTCTCTGTACGAGCAGCTTCTAATTGAGCCACAGAAACTTTAAAATCGGCTTCTTGCTTGGCTTCAACAAACACAGGTGTCCCTTGCGCTAAACGGACTTGTTCCGCATAGCTGACCCAATAAGGCACTGGAATGAGTACTTCATCCTCTTCATCAAGGAGCGCTTGAAACAGCGTATAAAGGGCAAATTTTGCGCCATCTGTCACGATCACTTGGTTTGAATCATAGTCAGCACCATAAAACTCTTTCATATAAGCAAGAATCGCCTGTTTTAATTCAGGAATCCCCGCAGTTGCTGTGTAAAAACTGGCCTTGCCGCTCTCAATCGCTGCGATCGCTGCTTGGCGAATGTTTTTCGGGGTAATAAAGTCGGGTTCACCGACAGTTAGACTTAATACGTCTACACCTTGGTCCGCTAACGCTTTTGCCTTAGCAGATGCCGCTAACGTTGCGGAGGGTTCCAATTTTTCTGCTCTTTTTGAAAGTACCATGTTTATCATCCTTTCTACGATCCAAAATTCATTCTATCATAAGCGTCTTCCTATAGTTCAGTGATCGCTTTGATTTCTTCGCCATCTTTGAAACCAATCAAATAATAGTTCAAACGACCATCGCCATCTTTCGTCATGACTTCCCAAGTTGGCTCGCCTTCAAAAATACCCAATGCGGCCTTTTGGATTTCCTGACCTTGATGATTGTCGCGAACAAATGCCTTAGCTTGTGCTTCCGTCAGCCCATCCGCTTGATTAAAAACAGAAACCTTCTCACCGCTTTTTGGGATGATCACAACGATCTCATTGTTATTCGTATCCTTTCCAACAATGCTAAAGGAGGTTTCCTCACGGGTAAACCAATAAAATTGTTCGACCTCTGCTAAATCGGTGTATCTTTCTGCTATTTCGATTGCTTCGTTTCTTGCTTGTCGCATTGGACGAGAAGAACGGAGATAGAAAATAGAAGCGAAGAGAATAACGACCAGTAAGACTGTGATCGCACTCAGCAAAATAACCACACGCCGATGTTCTTTGTCTTTTGTTTTCACACTTCGTACTCCAATCTTAAATAAAATCCATTATATCAGATGTTCAACTCATTTTTCAAAATCGGCTGCTGCTTTTTCCTCTTGCGCAAAAAAATGTTGGATGTCTTCGGCGATCTCGGTTGGACTTGCTTCAATCAGAGGTAAGTTTTTGGGTAAGCCTTTGACCATTCGTTTGCCATACTTTGTCGATAGCAAGCGTCGATCAAGGACGACCATCACGCCGGTATCCTCCTCGGAACGGATCAAGCGCCCCAACGCTTGGCGCAGCCGTAAAATCGCTTTAGGTAAGGCATCTTCTTTAAAAGAATCAATGCCTTCTGCTTCCAAAAAGGCGTGCCGTGCTTGGACCATGGGTTGTTTAGGGTTCTCAAAAGGCAATCGGGTCACCACAGCGATCTTCAGTGCCTGTCCTGGTAAATCGACCCCTTCCCAAAAACTGCTAGTCCCTAATAAGATACCATTTTCCGCTAATAAAAATTTCTTTAAGATTTTCTCACGGGTTCCGCCAGTCCCTTGAGCAACGATTTCTCTGCCATAATGCAGGGCTTTTTTATTCAATCGATCATAGACATTTTTCAAAGTTTCGTGCGCCGTAAACAACACAAGCGCTGGTTGCGGATTGTCAAACAAAATCGGGACTAACGCTTCGACTAAATAATCCGCGTATTCGGCAGCTGATGCTTGTTGGATCGAGAGACCTTTTTTGATTACATACAGTCGCGTTTGTTTGCTGTAATCATAAAAGGCAGGAATCGTTTTGACTGGCACATCCGTCAAGCCGATCTGATGGGCAAAATATTCTTTGTTGCCTGGGATCTTCAATGTCCCCCCTAGATAAATGATGTGCTGATAGCGTTGGTACCATGTGCTCTCCACGATCGATTGTCCTTCTAGATCAGCTAACTCAATCACAGCATTTCCTGACTGGGGATGCTTTTTCAGCCAATGAACGTAACGAGGATGCCACCAAGTCAACCACGCGGTCACTGTTTGTTCCTGTGCGTCCATTTGACTAAAGAAATCAAATAAACGGGCAATCACGATCCGTTGTCTTGCATACCACCGATCATTGGTCAACTCGAATCGCTGACGCAGCTGCTGTTGAATCTCATTGATTTCCTGATAATAGAGGCTCAATTTTTGATGTAGCTTGTCCTGCTCTAATGACCCATCATAGAGGTCATTATGCTGAACGACTTTTAATTCTGGGGCATCGATCGATAAGGTGCGAAAATACTGTTCTTGTGTTTCGACCAAAACCGACAATGCATTTCGATACAACGAGAACATCCGTTGCAAAAAATCGTCCTCGGTAATGATCTGGGCAATTTCTTCAAATAGTCCTTCTTCATTCAGCTGTAAAAACTGCCGCTTGAAATGAGCAGAGTCAAAGACATGTTGACTAAAGCCTTCTGCTTGCTGCGGCAACTGTTGGGCTTCATCGATCAACAAATAATCACTCGTTGGCAACAGTGGCTGCGCCCGTCGGTTTTCCTGCATTAAAAAGGCATGATTGACGATCAAAACATTGCTTTGCGCCATCCGCCGATATAAATGTCGAACAAAATCTTGTTCATAGAAGGGTTGATCTTTGGCTAAAAAGTCGACCCCGCGATGGCGAATGTCGGTAAATAAAGGATGATCAAGACGAACTAAATTCAATTCATCAAAGTCACCTGTTTCTGTTTTGGTCAGCCAGACTAAGATCCCCATCTGATATTGGGCGTATTGCTTTTGTTCTACCGGTTGATCCAGCGTCGCTTTAAAGCGCTGCAAATCAATGTAATGACGATGGCTTTTGACCAAGACCGCTTGCAAAGGCTGCTGCAGTACTTGGTTCACCAATGGAATGTCTTTGCTAATGATCTGATTTTGTAAAAGAATCGATGAGGTGCTAACGATCAATGGATTTTCTGGCGTCGCTAAATAAGCGGCTGGAAACAAGTAACCGATGGTTTTTCCCATCCCCGTTTCTGCTTCAATAATCAAATTTTTCTCTGGTTGGGTGTAATGCGTATACACCGCATTCATCAAACGTGCTTGTTGTTTCCGATAGATCAAGTGCTCGCCAAAGCGCTGTTCTTTTTCCGTTTTTACTTTCGGATACGTTTCTTGAAAATGCGTGGCTTCAAAAAGCGAAACAGTTTTTTTTCGCAGGACGACGCCGTCGATCACTTCGAAATCTTCCGCCAACTCTGGTCCTTTTTCTTTCAAAATTCCGTGAATATACTCACTCGTTTGCATCCCCATCTGACCGCTTAAAAGCGCAATCTGTTTAAGAGTCGTCCGTGGTAGCTGTCGCATGATTGCTTCAATGTATAAAAATAATGCTGCGGTCACTTCTGCATCACTATCGGCTTGATGCGGGTTGTCATGACGAAAGCCGATGCTGTCTGCCAGATCACCTAAGCGAAAGCTGCTTTCTGTCGGCAAAAACACTTGCGCCAATTCCACCGTATCGATCCCTGGAATCGATAAAGGCGGCAGACCGCAACGAACAAATTCATTGCTTAAAAAATGATAGTCAAAATAAATGTTATGCGCCACAAAAATCGTATTGCTGAGTAAGTTGTAGATCGTGTCAGCTATGTCTTCGAAATAAGGCGCTTTGCTTACTTGCTGGTTTGTGATGTGTGTCAATCGTTGAATTTGCTTAGAAATTCTGCGGTCAGGGTTGATATCTGCGGCAAAACGATTAATGATCTTGCCATCTTGGACTAAGACGCAGCCAAATTGAATAATTCGATCAATCGTCGAATCGGTTCCTGTTGTTTCAAGATCCACCACAGCGTATATGGGTTTCATTGTATTCCTCCTTGCACACTGTCTGCATTATACTACAAAATCAATGGCGATTACATCTGTTTTCCCATCGGATACGAGGGTTCGCAGGAAGAAGAACCTTACTATCTAGTATCCGTATTTATCAGCCAAAGGAATTTGTCACTCGTCGCTGATCGCTTTTTTCGACAAAAAAAGAGATCTTTTTTATAATTTACTATAAGGAGGCGAAAAAAATGAATGATTTCAAAAACAAACGAGTGATTGTAACGGGGGCTGCTTCAGGGATTGGAAAAGCGGTGGCAGAACAATTTCTAGCCCAGGGTGCTCTTGTTGGGTTGATTGATCGCAACGAAGAGGAGCTGCAGGAGTTTCTTGCTGACTATGACGCACAAACCCACTATCGTGCCGTTGACGTCACTGAAGCAGAGAAGCTGCAAGAAGCGATGAGTGGTCTTGTGGAAGAACTAGGTGGTCTCGATGTACTTCACGTCAATGCCGGCATCAACGGTACTTGGACACCGATCGAAGAATTGACGGTGGCGGAATGGGACCAGACAATCAACACAAATTTACGCAGTACCTTTATTACCGTCAAAGCTGCGATCCCATTTATGAAAGCAAACGGCGGCAGCATTGTCATCACGAGTTCAGTCAATGGAAACCGCATCTTCAGCAATTTTGGTGCAACTGCTTACAGTACATCTAAGGCAGGTCAAGTCGCCTTTACAAAAATGGCTGCGCTGGAACTTTCTGGTTATAATATTCGGGTCAATGCCATCTGCCCTGGGGCGATCGCAACGAATATCGATGCCAGCACAGAAATTGAAGAAGAGGTTGCTCGCGTTGAGATCCCCGTCAAATATCCAGAACGTTCTCGACCATTAAAACAAGAAACAGGCGTGCCAGAACAAGTCGCCAACCTTGTGCTTTTTCTATCTTCAGAGGCTGCGGGCAATATTTCTGGAACGGAAGTCTATATTGATGGAGCGGAATCTTTGCTTTAATACAACAAAAAAACGAAAAATCAAACCTGCTCCCCTCACTTGTTTCAAGTAAAACCTGTGAGATGGATCATTTCTTGATTTTTCGTTTTTTCTTTTTGTTTATTTTTCCACCAAAGCTGCGATTTCTTCTAGAAAAGCAGTCTTGCCATAAAAATCTGCATTCAATAACTCGGGAAAAATGGCTTCAAAGAAATAGGTCACACATGGACGATGCTGAAACGCTTTGACCGTCAAAACCGCTTCACGAAACATTTCTTTGAACACTTTGTCGGGGTTGCTTTTTGAGATCTCTTCAAAAGACTCATACAAAAGATCGATCTTATCCGCAATTGCCAACAGCTGTCCTTCAAGGCTGTTGTCTTTGCCATCCGCCAAGCGTCTGCGATACGTCGCTTGAAAGCTTTGGGGGATTTCTTCTTCGATGAAGGCATCGGTCATTTTTTCTTCAACGGTTGATAACATCGCCCGCAATTCTTTGTTTGCATATTTGACTGGCGTTTTGATGTCGCCAATGAAACGTTCCGTGTAATCATGGTTCAAGGCTTTTTCATAAAGAATTTGCCAATCGACTTGATTTCCCGCTTGTTCTTCGATATCGGCTAAGGTCTGGGCAATCATGGTTACTCGAAACGAATGAGCGGCCACGCTGTGCTCGGTAAACTTAAAAAATCCAGGTGCTCGTTGGATTTTTTCTAAATTAGCCAATCCAAGAATAAATTCATTCAATCCCATCAGTTTGCCTCCTTTTTTTCTAAGAGTATAACAACTACTTTCTCCGCAAGCAAATATCACGCGCACAAAAAAAAAAGAGCAGCTAAGCTGCTCTTAAAAGGCATTCACAAATTACGCTTTGTTAACGTTAGTCGCTTGAGGGCCACGTTGTCCGTCTTCGATATCGAAAGTCACTGCTTGACCTTCTTCTAAAGTTTTGAAGCCTTCGCCTTGGATAGCTGAGAAATGAACGAATACATCGTTACCGTTTTCTGCAGTGATGAATCCAAAACCTTTGTCTGAGTTAAACCATTTAACTGTACCTGTTTCCATAATAAAAATCCTCCTTGTGTTTATACACATATTTTGCAATTACTTGTATAAGGTGAAAATGTGGAAGATGTTTAAGATGAAACAAGCTACCATAATTTACCGTAACAAAAACTACACTTTGTATTATAGCACATTATCTTCTTTATGACTAATAGAAAATCAAAAAAAATGAAAACGCCTTTATTTTTTTATGATTCGCAAAAAGACTGCTGCACTAAAGATCTGCAACAGTCTTTTCTTTTTTGGAAACGATTTATTTACGAAGGACGCAACTGCGTTTAGTAGCGCAAAATCGCAGTCAAACTTTTTTCTCCTGGGGCATCTTTTTGTTCCAAAATAGATACCTCGCCGCCATTTTCTAAAACATCGATTGCCAGCGTATTTAACACTTGGCGACGATCGTATTCCGTGTCAGGATCTTCTCCAAACCCATCGGCGAGATTGGAAGTCGCTACAAACAGATTGGCGATCCTGCCTTCTTTAGCTGCAGGTACGATATCAACCAATTGGTCAATAAATTTCCGATCCAACAGCTTGCCGTATTCCCCAACTTCTTTTTGTGTCAACTCCGCAATCAGCTTTTGCGTACACGTTTGGATCTCTTTCAAAGATAACGATGCTGGTGAAGAGGAAATGCTTGGTTCTGCTTTGAAAAAGTTCGTTTTTGCCACTTTTTTAAACAGCGTTTGATTTTCTGGTAAAGCAAAAAGATACATTGGTAAATGCTCTTCGTTTGAAAAATCATTCTTAAAAAATGCATCAACTGCTTGGTAGTAGTTGACGTGATCGATCTCGACTTCTTCATCTTTGGCACTAAAGCCGTGATAAGCGACGCCTTCTCCTCCTGAGTTAGGGCCACCTTGGGCACTGTAATTAAAGTTGCCGCCGCCAGTGATTTCTTCCCCCAGCGCTTTTTCGATCGTTGTCGGTGCCTCTTCTGGCAACTCGACTTCACGCACTTGATTGTTTTCAACTTGATAGACTTGCATTGAATCGCGATTCAACGCTAAGAGATAAAATGGGTAATTAAATTGTGCGTTTTTGATGACAGCTAATACATACGGGGTTTCCCCTACGTAATATTGATCATCCACACGAATACTTAACCGATGAACTAGTACATCTTCTGGTGTGATAATCACCGCCACACTCGTTGTACTGTTACGCCAAAATGATTGATCTGCAAGCAGTTCATCAATTTTTGTTTGAAAAAGATCCCAAGAATGTTCTGGGTATTTCTTTTCAAAGCGGCGCTTCGCATCTTTGGCAAAGTTCTTAAATTTGATTTGATCCTTTTCGACATTCTGGTGGCCGACATGCGTATTGAGCATGATCGTGACAAATGGTCCTTTGATTCCGTCAGATATTACCTGCGATAAAAAACTTTTTCCAAATTTTCCCATTCCACATTACCTCCTGCTTAATCAAATACAAATAAAGTGTACCATGCTTATTTTCTTCCATAAAGTAAAACGATTGCACGCGTTTATTTCTTCATTCGTTTTTCTGATTACTCACTATACTGGCTATTTTTCAGCGGATCAGCCAAGGTATTTCTGGTGGCCCATAGAAAGCCTCGTTTAGTCCAAGTCTGAATGGTGGGCTCTTCTAGCTCTTTTAGACTGTGTCCAATGGATTGAAAAAAGACTCTGCCCTTGCCCCATTTTTTGATCCACATCATTGGCAGTATGACTTCTTGGTTAGCTGCATTCGGATGATCTTTAGCGGCAAATATTGAGGTAGCTAACACAGTGACGGCTGGATCAACCAGACAATAGTATTGCTCCGTCGTCAACTGAGGGATCGATTGCGTATTTGCCGTAATATAGTGATCTGTCGTAAGATCGATGCTATAGGTCGTTTCCAATCCACCAGGATGTGCCAAAAAACAGCCGCCAGTCAGAAACAACCAGCCTTTACTGGCTTGAAAAGCCGAGGCAAAGCCGCCATGAACGCCTGCTAATCCTAACCCTTCTGCTACAGCCTGAGTGACATTTTGTAGCGGCTCATCAGGCAATTCTCCTCGCGTCCAATTCATGATCAACAGATCCAGCCTTTTTAATTCTTCTTTATGATAGAGAGGTTCAAAATCTGAGGCGAGTGTCACCTGATATCCTTCTGACTCCAGCAACGTTTGGTAAAACTGACTGGTTTCTTTTGGGGCGTGTCCTTCCCATCCTCCGTAAATGATCAATGCTTGTTTCATTTTGTGTTTCCTCTTTTCTTTCTAACTTAGCGAAAAAAATGCAAAAAGCGAAGCAGAACGATTCTCCGTTTTCCTTCGCTAGTAATTTTTTCTGATTTAACGGTTGATTGAACGTCCGACACGATTGATCGTATGGCGCATGCCTCTAATCGCAACCGATGTTTCAAAAATATTTTCGGTCGGTGCCATGCCGCCATAACCGGCATCACCGATATGCTGCAGGTCGACCCCACAAGTTTTGTTGATAATGGCTAATTGTCGCAACGTTTCCGGACGCGCACTCTCTTGACTCGTTCCGATCGCTGACATCGTCAATAAGTCATATTGTTTGGCAATTTGAACAGCTTCAATCAGATCCTTTTCTAGAAAGCCTTGAATCGAGCCAACGGAAGGCAGTAACAAAATATCTGCCCCAGCTTCAGCGTAAGAAATGATGGCTTCTCGATCAACCACAGGTTCATCTGAGCCGGCACTGTGCATTTTTCCAGCGATGATCAACCCAGAGAAATGTTCTTTTGCCAATTTTACTGCTTTAGCGATTTCTCGGTTGGTCACACCTGTTCCAGGATTGCCTGTAAAGCAGAGAAAGTCCACCCCGAGTTCTTGGGCTTTTTTGATGGTGTCAACCGAACTTGTTCGGCCTTGACTGATGCTGATCTTTTCACTCATCATCTCCGTCGTAGCTGGGATCGGCTCAAGATTGATGCCGACAGGTCATCCAATCAGTTGTTTTAGTTGAGGAATCGGGTTTTCAATCGTTTGTGTAGGATCAAGCAGCTGCTCCAATGTGATACCAGGCATCCCAAAAATAGCTGGACGATAACAATCAAAGCCATTCAACAAAATCAAGTCAGCCCCAAAAGCTGCCGCGACTTCTGCGTTGGTGATATCGCCAGCTTGCGGCATGGTTTGAACCACCGTTTCACAGACGATCACTCGTCCTTCGCTCGCTTTAATGGATTGCTTTAATTCTTGCGCCGACATTTCTTTGATTTCACTATAGTTTGCACTTATCAATCGTTTGACCATGTTTTTCTTCCTTTCTTTTCCTTCTCATCTTGCGAGAAACACGAATAACAGGTAAAATATAGCTATTGTGTTCCCTTAGTTAAATGGATATAACAAGTCCCTCCTAAGGATTAGTTGCTGGTTCGATTCCGGCAGGGAACGTTTTTTGAAGAAAAAGATTCCTTATTTTTAAGGAATCTTTTTCTGTTGGAAAGTAAATACCTCTGCCTCGATTTGCTTAGAAATAATCTTCCAGAATCGGCTTTCCGTCTGGTAAGTTTTCCTGAATCATCACTGCAGCTTCCTTCTCCGTTTCCATTTGCTGGAAAAAGACCAGAGAATCGAGGGATTGTGCCTGCATGAACAGCTGCACAAAACGCTGAATCGACAAGGTTGCTTTTGGCAGCTTGGTAGCCGTCGTTTTCGTGACCTGATGCTGAGCGGTTTCGATTGTCACTTCATAACAGCCATTATTCCATGGGGCATATTCATCCCCTTGAATTTCTATGGCAAAACCGCCGGCTTTTTTCAATGTGAATGGATAACTTTTTAGAAACCCTTCCACATCGATGACGCGCGCCATCATGTCCGGACGCACTTGGTAGTGAGCCAATGGTTTGGCCGCGTTTGCTTGTAGGACTTCCCCATCAAACCCTGGTCGATAGTTAATCTGTGCTACTGAATCTGCATGAGAGACGATAAACCGATTAAATCCTTGATACGCGTCAGCGGTCAAATAGCCCCACTCTTGAATATCAAAGCGTCCTCCTTCAACAAAGTAGATCAAATACCCTTCAGGAACGCCCGCTTCATTGCGATAAATCGCAAACGTATACGGTCTGCGCAAAACAAACTTGATTTCTTCCCACCAGGCTTGGCGAATCAGCCCACCTTTTTGATGGCGAGGCAATTGATGATAAATCTCGTGAATGATCGGCTGTGCTTCCTCCCAATTCATGCGTTGAATCCTTCCGTTCACTTTCTTGCCATCGGGCCATTGATGCGCATCAACTTCATAAACGGTGCGTTCAAAGGTATATTCATACCCATATCTGCGATAAAACGCAAAGGAGAAAGGTGCCAGATAGGACAGAACGATTTTTTGTTCATAGCAATCTTTAATGATTTGTTTCATGATCCGATCGATCCGACCTTGGCTGCGATACTCTGGATAAGAAGCCACAAAACCGATCCCTGCCATTGGATAGGTCGTTCCATGAAAATTCACATCAAAAATAGTTGCCATGATTTGGCTCGCTAGTTTTCCATCCTCGTCGTAGGAACCATAATTCCATGAATTCTCCGCAAGCTTGCGATAGCGATTGATATTTGTTTCATTCAACTCCCACTGAAAGGCATAAGAAACCAATTCCAATACTTCTTGCGAACCGAATTCGGTCATTTTTTTGACATCTGTCATTCCTTCATCTCCTCTACTTGAAAACACGCAAGAAACGCAAAAAAGGCGTCAGTCGACCCCTTAATATGCTTCTTCCATCATACTCAACATTTTTTTAAATTGCTTGCGTTTGAAATATCCTAGAATGGTGCCTAAGAGCATGTCATTCAATTGTTGGATCATTCCTTCAGAAGTCATTTTTTCTTCATAGTGCAAGGTGCAATGCGCGTCATCTATCGCTTCAATTTGATAGTGTACACGGAAGGTATTTTTTTTCGTCGCCGTTTGGAACGCATAGGCTTGGTTTTTCTTGACTGTTTCAATCGTTATGTTGGCATTGCTATCTTTATAAAATTGTTTTAGATAACTATAGCCTTCTAATTGGTCTTCTGTCAACGTTTGATCTGTCGCTTGTTTAATATCATGTAAAACGGAATCGATGATCGTTTTATATAAAAAGTCAGCGGGTACATTCATTTTTTTAGTGATTTCCATCTTGCGCCTCCTTGTCTTTCTTGTTGCGTTTGTGTCCAATTGAAGCCATGATTCCTCCAATAGCCATTAGAATGACTGACGTGATGAGATTCACCCAGTGGTATTCACCTGACTGCGCATTGGCGCTGTATATAAATAACATACTACCGATACTTATAAAAAACAATCCATTTTTAAACATGATATCACCTCACTATTGACTAACGACGTTGAAGTATAGTACTCGGCCCCAATCGGTATTTTTGATTGCGTCCTTGGCAAGCTTCACTGCTTTTTCTTTGTCATCTGCCGTTGTTTCAAAAATCAACTGAATCCCTTTTTTTTCTTTGAAGGTATACTTGATCTCATCTTCTGACAAAGACTCAAGTAATGCTTTGATGTTGTCTTGCTGCATTGCGGAATTTACGATAATCATTTTTTCTCCTCCTAAAAAAGATAGCTAGATGGGTGAAATCACCCATCTAGAACGTTTGCTTCGTTTGATTAGTTCTCTTGGTCTGCTGGATTGATTTTGTTGGCAGCAATAATAAATGGTGCCCAGATCAATAAAGCTACAGCCAAATTAATGATCGTCAAGATGATTGCACGCCAGTCCCCACCGGTAGCCAAGAAGCCACTTAGGATCGTTGGCATTACCCAGATCACATTTACCACAACTGGTGCAACTAAGCCTAATGTTGTTGCAAAGTAAGCAATTGTCGCTGTAACTAATGGTGCAACAATAAATGGAATGATAAACAATGGGTTCAACACGATCGGTAGACCAAACATTACTGGTTCATTGATGTTAAACAAACCAGGTCCAATCCCTAGTTTACCAACTGTTTTGTAGTCGGCACGTTTAGAAAATAGCAAGATTGCGATCAAGAGCATTAAAGTCACACCTGCTCCACCAGGCCAAACAAACGCTTCGAACGAACCTGCTACCCATTTATAAGGAACTGCTTCCCCTAATTGGTAAGCATTGGTATTTTCAACCATGGCCACACCGTAAATCGATTGTAAAACGGGTCCCATGATATTTGTACCATGTAAGCCAAAGAACCACAAAACATGGACAAGTAATACAATGATAAATACGGCAAAGTATCCTTGAGAAAGACCCAATAATGGTTTTTGGATCGATTCGGAGATCCAGTCAATAATTGGCATACCAACGAAACGTTCAAATAGGTAGTAAATCAAACCTGATGCATATAGCCCGGCGATCCCTGGGATAATTGCTGCGAAAGCACGAGAAACTGCTGGTGGCACTGAATCTGGCATTTTAATAATAATATTTTTTTGCATCAATTTTGCAAAGATAATAACTGAAACGAAACCAAAGATGATTGCGGTGAACAATCCTGAGCCGCCCATATAAGCACTAAATGGGAAATAGCCCCAGCCAGCAGCACTGATCGTTGAACCATCTGCTGCAAATCCTGATGTAGCACTTGTGCTGTTGATCAAGTCTACTACGTTGGTTGGTAGTGCTTCTTCTAATGCTAAAGAAAGAGAAGCTGATTGTGGAATACCCATAATAAATGCTGCTAAAGAAACCAACGCACCTGATAGTGCATCAACATTGTAAGCCTTTGCTAAATTATAGCCAAAAGATGCTGAGAAGATAACCGCCATGATTGCTAAGGTACCTGTCCAAACTAATCCGTTGACGGCGATCACTGGTGTGAAAAATTTGGTGATTGCATTGTCCGCACCTAGATAAGTGTTTGGAAAATCACGCATGAAGGCGTTCAATAATACTGCAATTGCCCCAGCCATCGTTGCTGGCATCATTCCGATAAAGGCATCCCGCAAAGCAACCAAATGCTTTTGCGCACCAATTTTAGCTGCAACTGGGAGAATGTGTCTCTCCATCCAACTTGTTAATCCATCCATTCTTAATTCCTCCTATAAGTTCTATTCGTCAAAGAAGATTTTTTGATTCATCGACAATAACTACTTCTATCCGTTCAAAGATTATTCGTTATTTAGACGTCGATAGACATCAATGATTTCTTTCGCTAAATCGGTAAATGCGATTGACGTCATTAGGTGATCTTGTGAATGCACTGTCAACAATGTCACGGTCATATGATTGCCTTGCGCTTCTTGTGTCAATAATCCTGTTTGCGAATGATGCGCTTCCACAAGAGATGCTTCAGCATCTTTGATTTTTTGGTCAGCTAATTCGAAGTCCCCTTCTTTTGCTGCCGCGATTGCTTCCATTGCGTCACTTTTTGCATTACCACCATACATGATCAATCCCATAATGGCTTCCAAATTTTGCTCATCCATCTTTAAAAATCCTCCTTACACTTCGATCCTAAAAATCTTAGTTCATTAATGTTTCTGCTTGTTGCAATACTTTTTCGCCGTTCATCATGCCATAGTCTGCCATATTGATCACGTCCAAAGGAATGCCTTTTGGTGCTAGCTTTTGTTCAAATTGTGATTTCATGAATCGTACTTGTGGTCCTAATAATAGAACATCGACTGGTTTCGACTCCAAATGTTGGTCGGCTTCTGAAGCTGAAACAGCAAAGATATCTGCTTCCATTCCTTTTGCTTCGGCTGCTTTTTGCATTTTCGTCACCAATAGACTGGTACTCATTCCTGCTGAACAAACAAGCATAATCGTTTTTTTTGCCATCGCGTATCTGCTCCTTTCTGTTGTAAGTTACACTTTACTATAAAGCAAAAAGCGTGCCAAAAAAAAATAAGTCCAGACCTTTATATATCAATGGTCTGAACCAATTTTTCTTTTGCACACTCACGGATTTTTCATTACACACTAATATTGTGTGCGGATTCATCATAACTTTTTATTTCATTTTCTAAGAACATTTGTGTTAAATAGGCGATCTCATCTTCAGAGATTTTGATTTGATAGTTTTTCTCTATCTGCAATAAATGAGTTCGTAACACATCTGTTTCGATACGATAGCGTTTTTGGAAGGCCGCCAAATTGGGGAAGGTACGAGAATGTTCCTTCTTCAATAAACTTTCCACTAGAAAGGCTAAATGAATCACTAAGCCCGCATCAACGGTAGGTTCCACAATCACATGCAATTGATTTTGAATTTGATGAACGATTCGTTGTAGACTTTCGATCAGATGATAGACGGACCCCACATGCGTTAAAGTATTTTCTAATGAACGTACGATTTTTTCAATCGGCACTTCATCTGAAACGATCCGCTTCAGTACATTCAACCGATTGTCATCAAAGACATCATAGGCGGAAAAGAACGGGATATTTTGATAATCGATCTCGACGGTGCCCGCAATGGCTTTGATCTCATATTCTTCTAGCAAGCCATCAATATGTTTCTTGAAGGTTTCTTTTTCAATAAATTGCATTTGAATGATCTCGACTTTTGATTGATCGACGACGGGATAAATTCGTTGATAAAGTTTGGCAGCGACACCTTCTCCAGTAAAGCAAGTGACGATGACTGCCTTTTTATTTCCCTTCGCTTCGCGAACTGTGCGGAACTGTTCTTGCACGATGGTTTCAAAAGAACGCTGAATGTTTTGATAAATGTCTTCTAAACTTCGGCCACTTTCCGCCATTCGCAAAGCCTCTAAGACGATCATCGTACTGACCATCGAGATGGCTTTCGTACGAATCCCGGTCTCTTCGGAAATCAAATTCGCAAATGAATTGAGGGAACCCATATCAGTTAAAAGCAATAAGCCGTTGCTCATCTTTTCCTTATTGTCAGTGACATAGTTCAATAGCTGCTCATACATTTGACCGACTTCCATATCTAAAGACATATTCATCGCTTTGCCGTGGTCAGTTTCAAGCAGCTCTTGTGCCGTTTCCAACATACTGCTGGCAGTCGCCTTGCCGTGCATCAAGACAATGATCTCAACTTTTTCAAGGGGCAGCTGCGAGGGTTGTTTGACTTGAATCGCTAAAAACATACTGATAAAGCCGATCTCATCGAAGGGGATCTCGACATGGCGTTCTTCTTCGATAATGGTCGATAGATCCATTGCCACCTGGAACTCGGATTTCAAGTTTTTTCTGACTGTATTCAAATCTGGGTGAACGATCATATGTCCTTCCTTGACACGTTCCAGTGTACTTTGCAGATGCAGTGCAAAGGCAAAGCGGGCTTTTTCACTATAGGTTCGAGACAATCTTTGCCCAGCTAGATCATAAAGAACATTTGTCAGTTTCCAAATGTCTTCTGGAATCAGTTCTTTATGAACGGGATTTTGGATCAATTCTTCGACATACTTTTCAAAGTACGCATCGACATCTTTAGAGATCAAATTTTCCAGATCGACATTGGCTACGCCCGTTTCAATCAGCGAGCTGACTTTTTCTTCGATTTCGTTATACACTTGCATATTCCGTTGTGGATCACGAGACCAGACGACATCTGGATCGCCAGGTTCAAAACTTAGAAAGTCGCCTTTGCCATCTAAAAACCGATCCAAGCGTTCCGACATTTCTTTGATCTTCAGCAAGCCTTTTTGAACTTGCAAGGAGCAGTCGCCTTTTCGTATCAGCAAGTGTTTTTTTCCATAGGTTCGATAATGCAAAAATGCTTTGGCACAGACGAGTTTAAGGTCGCGCTTGATTTGACCAATATTGCCTTCTGCATCATAGAGCATAAAGGCCAATATCGCATCTCGTTCGACATCGATTCGTTGGTTCAGACGGGTCGCCTCTTGCTTGATAAACAAGGAAATGATTTCATACCGTTCATCTAAGGAACGACTTTCCACATTTGGCAAAGTAATAGCCATGGGAATTCGCCGATTGAAGGTCGTTAAAAAGGTTTCTGATGATTCCGTGGTGGCACCGATGATCTGCACGGCGGCTTCATGAACTTGATTACTTTCCCCTAAAGGACGGTAGATCCCTTTATCAATGAAGGTGAAGAGCATTTCTTGGCCTTCTGGCGGCAGTCGATGGATCTCATCTAAGAACAGGATGCCGCCATCGGCTTTTGCTATCAACCCTGGACTATCTTCTGCCGCACCAGTGTAGGCGCCTTTTTTAATGCCAAAGATGTGACCAAACAACAATTGCGGATTTTGTGCATAATCCGCACAGTTAAAGGATACGAATGGGGCATCTTTTTCTAACATATTTGATTCAACCGCAAAATGGTACATACATTCGGCAAATAAGGATTTACCCGTGCCTGTCTCACCAAAAATAATGGTATGGAGTCCTCTAGGTGGATATAAGATCGCCGCTTTGGCTTGCTGGATACTTACTTTCAAGGAAGCTTGGACTCCAACCAGACTTTCAAAACTAACTTCAGAGGAAACATCCACATGGACCGTTTCTTCTAAAGGCTCATAAACAACCGGACGGCCGGAACGTTTGCCGATTTTCTTTTCTTTATAAAGCTCACTGAGATAACGGCTTGCATTGCTGCGATCGATTTGTAAGATTTTAGCGACATCAACTGCGGTCAACCCTTGCTTATGCAGTTCGATCGTTTGAAAAATCTCTTCTTTTCGCGAATTCATTCGATAGCCTCCTCATTTTTTTACACACTAATAATAAACAACGTTAATGGTAACACAAAAAGACGCTCAATGGCGTCTTTTTCCTTTGTCTTTTTGCTTTTTCGTCTTTTTCTTGCTCTTTTTAACAGGAGTGTGTAAATTTTCAGGCGTTTTCTTGGAAATTTTCTGCACACTTGTTGTTTTCGTTTCTTTCTTGCTTTCTTTTTCGACAACAGGTGCTTCTGTGTGTAACTGTCCCCCATGCAGATAGACTTCCTTGAGTTCTATGGACAACTGATTCGCGATTTTTTTCAAATCCTTCAACGAATGGTCTTGAACGATCGTAACGACAGTTCCTTCTTTGCCCATTCTTCCAACGCGTCCTGCGCGGTGTAAATAGGATTCTTTTTCTAAAGGGACTTCTGTATTGATCACGTAAGGCAGATCCACGACATCTAAGCCGCGAGAGGCGACATCGGTCGTCAATAGTTCCACTAGTTTTCCTTGACGAAAGCTCTCTAATGCACCTTTTCGTGCAAGTTTGTTTTGATCAGATGCCAGAGAGGCCACCGGCAAGCCATGAAACAATAGCTTTTCTTCCGCATTCCCCATAGTGCTTAATTCATTGAAGAAAACCAAAGCTTGAAAGTTTGGTAAATGAGCAAAGCGTCTTAAAGCATCCACGATTCGTCGTTGCGGATAGTTCAAATAGTAATGATGGATGACGCCTTTGCTCTGATCTTCTTGGGTAACATCAATGATCAGCGGCTCTTTTGACACGAATGGTCGAATCTCATCGATCACTTCGTTCGCGGTTGCTGAAAAGAAACTACGCTGGATTTGTTTTGGTAATGTTTGATTGATCTTGGCTGCCAGGGTGAAGGCACCCTCTTTCAATAATTGGTCAACCTCATCCAATACCAACGATTGCAGCTGCTGGGTCTTGATTTTTTTGGCTTTGATCAACTCTAACACACGGCCTGGGGTACCGATCAAGACCTCGGGTTTGTCTTTTAGTTTTTCCACTTGGCGTTTTGTACTTGCGCCGCCAATTAGCGGCAGAACGGTCAAACCAATGGCTTGGCCCCATTCCCGTGCTACTTCTGTGACTTGCATCGCTAATTCTTGTGAAGAAGTCAAGATCAACAGCTGATTGCCTTGCTTTTTTTCAACCTTCGTTAACAATGGCAAGAGATACGCCAACGTTTTACCTGAACCGGTCGGTGAGATTCCTATGACAGACGCGCCGTCTTTTAAAGGACCAAAGGTTTTTTCTTGGATCAAGGACGGTACGTGATACCCAGCCGCTTGCCATTTTTCCTGCCAGACGTCTGGCAATTGTGTCAATTCAAATACTGTCATAAATGTTCCATTCCTTATTTTTTATCTGCATCAAAAATGATGTCGGCCTGCTTACGCATCAAAGAGACGGTTTCATTGACACTGCGGGCAAGTTCCACCCATTCCTCATAGCGTTGTCCTTGTTTAGGATCATCTTTGTTTTCAATGATGTCTGCAAAGTCTTGCGCTTCTTCGATCATCGGATTGTCTAAAGCAGCGACTGCTAATGGATGCGTTTGTTTTGTTTGGCGTTCATAAAATGCTGCTTCTTCAATAGCATTGACGGCATTCAAATCTAATGTCCCGTCTTCAAAATAAATTTCTGATCGTAACTCTGAATCAGCGATTTTGCCTGTTTGGATCGTGACATCAAAATCAGCATAGCGTAGCACAGCAGTCCCGATACCATCTACACCGGTCGGTAATTTGCGCGCAAAATAATGAACGTCCTGCGGTTTACCAAACCAAGCGACCGCCGCATATACTGGATACACACCCAAGTCGGCTAAAGCTCCGCCAGAAAAATGTGGAGAAAAGATATTTGGTTCCTCCCCAGCTAGTACAGCGTCATAACGAGACGAGTATTTCATATAAGAAAAGTTCGCCCCAAGAATGGCACCGCGTGTCGGTAAGAATTCGGCTACGGTTGAAAAACTCGCTTCATGAATGTTGCGAGCTGCTTCAAAGAATAAAACCTGTTGTTGGTTTGCTAGGTCAATGATCTCCGCCATTTCCTCAGGCGTTGAAAAGGCTGGCTTTTCCACAATGACATTTTTTCCTGCCAAAATACCTTGCTTGGCTTGTTCAAAGTGCAAACTGTTCGGAGAAGCGATATAGACCGTATCCATATGAGCTAAGCCAAAAAAAGTGGCCAAATCGGTCGCATATTCGATGTCCCCGTATTTTTCCCCAAAGCGTTGCGCTGTGGCTAATTTCCTTGAGTATACGGCTACCAATTGATACCGTTTGGTTTCGTGGGCTGCTTGTACAAATTGATCGGTGATCCAATTTGTGCCGATAATCCCTAAATGAATCATGTGTTTTCCTTCTTTCTTCTATAGATTGGGGTCGTCAAATTCGACGTTCAAATCAAAAGGGATCGGTTCTTTGACCGCGATCATCCCTTGGTTTACCTGGCAATTATAAGCAAACACTTCGACACCTTTGCTTTGCGCTTCAGCGATCTTATCGGCCAGATCCGGCTGCATCTGTCGATGGATCGTGGCGCTTTGCACCACTTCAAATTGGATCATGAACAAAACCGCCGCATAATAGCCTGCTTCTTTGGCATGGATCAATTCATTGACGTGTTTCAAGCCGCGAATCGTTGGCGCATCTGGGAAAGCGCCGATTTGCTTGTTTTCAAGTGTCATCCCTTTAATTTCTATAAACCCTTTTTCTTGTTCGTCTGTTTCAAAATAAAGATCAAACTTAGACATCCCATAGACGACTTCACGCCGTAAGAGGGCAATTTTCCCTTTGATATTTGGCAACTGGATCGTGCCATCCAAAAGGCCTTCATAGCCTAATCGATTGGGTACTTGACTATCAATATTGATCCATTGGTCTTCTTTCTTGACTGAGATCAAATCGTAATTGGTTTTACGTTTCGGATTGTCCCAATATTGGAGGGTCACGAGTGCCCCTTTGTGCAATAGTTCTTTTCCTCGTCCCGTATTTTTCACATGGACGATCACTTCTTGCCCATCGACTAGACATCGGGCAATGAATCGGTTGTCGCGAACGAGAAACGTGGCTAAGAGGGTATTCGGATAATTCATTTTCTCACCTGCTCTTTTGAATCATAGCATATTTTGATAAAAACTTCTAAACTTCAAACTAAAGTACCATGCTTTTTTACCTTCTCATGGTATACTTATGGCAATTATTTTCTAGTGTGCAGAAGCGGGCATCTTGTTCACAAGGTGCAACTAGATGAATCGTAAGTGATAGGACGTGTATAAATGAAGAAAAGGTCTCTATTGATTGGTTTATCTCTAGCAACGGGCGTGGTCAGCTCCTTGCTGTTGCGAAAGGAAAAACAAAAAAATGAAAACCGCCAAAATTTCATTGGAAATTGGCGTTTTACTTCAAAGACAAAAGAAGATGTCATTTTAGAAATTGCCAATGATTATTCATTGACCATCGAAGGCAAACCGTTGCCTGTTTCCATTGTTGAACTGACTCCGATGCGATTAGTGTTACTGGACACATTTGGCTATCATTTAGTCCTGGAACAAAAAGGCTCCGTTATTACTTTATATGATGAAGCAGAAGATTGCCACTATTCTTTGACAAAAATCGCCTAAGGGACATGAGAAGATCGAGTTCATGTTTTCTTCACATTTTCTTCGGTCAATTCTCAGACTTTTTATCAGCATTTCCTGGCAATCCATGCTATCATTAACTTAACAAGTGGTTGAACAAGGTGTTCCGTTGAGTGATGTTTGATCGTTCATAGATTAAGGTGTAGGTTCGATTCCTACCTTCCACATTTATTTTAAACAGAAAGAAGGGATTTTTATGTTAACGACCTTTATTTCACTCTTTTCCATCTTTGCTTTAGCTGCGTTACTAGCTGGGACATTCTTTTTAGCAAAATTGGCCATGCAACAAGAAACGAGAGCAGTGAAAGTTCCCGTCAGAGCCCAAAACCAAAACCCGAGAATCCATTCCAATCGTCGCTAAGTGAAATCGTTTGACCCGATGTCAATTCAGAAAAACTTGTCTTCTTTATTAAATAGGAAGGCAAGTTTTTTTTGCTGTCTGTTGCCCTTAGGTCTTCTAGTTTGTAATGGTTTAACAACGCCCATTCCCCATTTTAGCGGTCTTCTCGCAATTAAATGCTAAGTTTTCTCTTAGAGTATTGCAACAGCGGATACTCTTTGTTAAAATTTTTGCTTAGATACAACTTAAAAGGAGCTACTACATATATGCAGAAAATAACCAAGTTCGGGTATTCCTTCGTTGCTGCTTTGGCAATCCTCTTTGCTGCTGTCGGCATCCCCCTCGTTTCATATGCTGATGATACAGCAATGAGCATCGAAGAGATCCAAGAGTTTTCGATTGACGCCAAAGCCGCCTACTCCATTGATTTTGACACAGGGAAAGTGTTGTATGATCAAGATGGCGAGACAGCCATGGGTATTGCCTCCATCACCAAGATCATCAGCCTCTACCTTGTCGCTGAGCAAGTAGAACAAGGAACGATCGCTTGGGATGATCCTGTGCCGATTTCCGATTATGCCGCAAATCTCAGCGTGTCCCCTAACTTATCAAATGTCCCTTTGCATCAAGACGTTACCTATACTGTAAAAGATCTGTATGATGCCAGTTATATCCAATCTGCAAATGCTGCAATCGTCGCGCTCGCGGAGCTGATTGCTGGGTCTGAAAGTGCCTTTGTGGATTTAATGCAAGAAAAAGTGCAATCATGGGGCATCACCGATGCAAAGATCGTCAATGCTTCTGGCTTAAACAATGCTTATCTTGGGGAAAATATTTACCCAGGATCAACTTCAACTGATGAAAACGAACTATCCGCAAAAGATGTGGCATTGATTGCCCGTCATTTGTTACAAGACTTTCCAGATGTTTTGGAAGTAACCAGCCTTTCAACAAAACAATTTGGTGAAGGTTCCTATTCGCCTGTCGAGATGGTCAATTGGAACTGGATGCTTCCAGGTTTTACGAATACGAAAGATGGTGTCGACGGTCTGAAGACTGGTACGACAGATATGGCAGGCGCCTGCTTTGTCGGAACCGCCGTTAAAGATGGCCAACGAATCATCACCGTGGTGCTAAACGTCAATGGTCATGCAGAAAATCCTAGTGTTCGTTTTATTGAAACAGGCCGTTTGATGGATTACTCGTTTGACGCTTGGGAACAAGTAGAGATTTTACCAGAAAATGCGCAACTAGAAGATACCCAGACGGTTGCAGTCAAAGATGGGAAAGAATTGAGTGTGCCCGTTGCCTTAAATCAAGGTTTGACCTTATGGGTGCGTGGGGATATGGATGCCACAGCCTTTGAAACAACCATTGACTTTAATGAGCATTATCGTGATTCTGCCCTGCAAGCGCCATTGACTGAGGGCACAGAAGTCGGTACCGTAAGTGCTTCGATTCCAGCTGATACGCTTGGTTATATTGATGATTCCGATCATGACGAGACTGCAGGATTGATCACAACACAAACGGTGGAAAAAGCCAACATCTTTGTTCGTGCTTGGCGCGGCGTATCCAACTTTTTCAGTAATCTTTTTTAACCTAAACGAAAAAATCTGTCCGAAGCAAAAACTGCTTCTCGGACAGATTTTTTTTATTCTACTGTTTCCACCGTTGCTGTTGCCAATGGCTCCACAGGGAAAAACAATTCAACTTCCCCCTCCTTAAAATGAGGAAGATACCTTTCTTGGATGGCTGCTGACAACTGGACGTTGTTTTCTGGTAAAACTTCCATCAGCATTTTTTCAGTCATCATCGTTAAGTTTTTTTCATCCGTTTTTACAACGAGATAGGTCATTGCGGGCATTTCCCAACGGACCCAACCGACAGGAGGAAAATTTTCTGTCTGGACTTGAACGCCTGCCAAGTAGCGACCGGTTTCTTGCCAAGGCTCTAACCAATTGGTGCCATCACTCATCAAGCCCCAAAACTCCAGTTCTTCTGCCTTTTGATCACTTACGAGAAATTCGATCTCTTCAAAATCCTTTTTTGCAAGTTCCCAGAGCGCTGGTACCCAAGAAGCACCTTCTTCTGCTAACCCCTTGCCCTCTTTTCCAATCACATAAAAAGCGGGTCGTTCGACGCGAATCACTTCACCTAATTGCATGTTCCTTCCTCCTTCTTTCCTTCATTTTAGCGAATTGCAAGAAATTCAGCAACTTTGACCTTAGCAACAAGCAATTTCTGCCATTTTTCGGTATACTAAGTGTATCGTTAAAGGAGTGAAAAACATGGATTTTACGCAATTGCTGATTTTTGCCATCAGCTATGTGTCGGGCGTGATCGTCGTTCAAAAATGGCGCAAGAAAAAAGATGATCCGGATATTTTCTTTTTTGAATGTTGTTGGACGATTCTAGCCCTGCTAATTTATTTAGCTGTCTCAGAATTACGGACAGGTAGTTTCTTTATTCTGATACCCGTCGCCTTCGCCGGCCTTTTTTTATTTTCTTATCGGCGCAACAAGCACCAACTTGTAAATGGCTTACTTTTTAATTTGTTCGTGCTGGCTTTTGGCGGCTACTTAGTCATTAATTTATACCGAACCCAAGACATACTCGTAGGTGGTTTACTCGCTGTATTACTGGCAATCTTCGTTGCTGTACTATTATTCGGTTTGGCAACACTCGTGGTCTTTCTTTACTGGAATTCCATTATCGTACTACGAAGAGAATCGCGATCGATCGCCAATTTGTTAACCCTGATCTTAGCGGTGGTTTTGACCGTTTTACTATTTTCAGATACCCTTTTGCACTTTTTCCCAGATTGGATCCGAACCTTATTCGGCATTGTTCCCCTAAGTCTTTTGTATCTGTTTGTAGTCTTTTTGAACTTTTTATCCATTTCAGTCATTTATCAGTTCAACCATCCTCGCTATAATCAGGACTTTATCATCGTCTTAGGTGCAGGCCTTTTGAATGGCACCACGGTCTCCCCTTTATTGGCAAAACGCATCAATACAGCGATCTCGTTCTACGAATCGCAATTCAAAGCGAAAAAAACCGCGCCTCGATTACTGATGTCAGGCGGACAAGGAAGCGATGAGCAGCTGCCGGAAGCTGTTGCTATGAAAGAATATGCGATTGCCCAAGGCGTACCAGAAGGTGAGATTTTAGTGGAAACAAATTCCACGACTACTTATGAAAACATGAAATTTTCGAAAGAAATCATGGATTCGCTTAAGCCAAACGGCTACAAAGCAATCTTTGCCTCAAACAATTACCATATTTTTCGTGCTGGTCTCTATGCAGATCAAGCCCAACTTAAAGCGGATGGTATCGGAGCACCTACTGCCTTTTACTATTTACCGAATGCCTTTTTAAGAGAATTTGTGGCAATCCTTTTTATGCATAAAAGACGACATTTAACGGTATTGATCACCTTACTGATTCTCTATGCAGGAGCAGCGATCCTCCAACTTATTTTTGGCTAAACAAACAAAAAAAGTTCTTTGAACCAGTTGGTTCGAAGAACTTTTTTCTTATTGAATCGTGCGATGTTTCTTCCAGAAGCGTTGTTGCCATTTTTCTTTCATGCTGTCTGTAAGGGGTTCTGATGCTTCTTTGATCGCACAATATTTGTCCACCATCGTGACGATATAGCTTTCTTTATAGCGTGGCGGTGCAATCGTTGCTCCCCACATATGTTTCAAGATGATATCTTTTTCTAGATCACTAAGTTCAGTGATTTTTTCGGCATTTTTTACTGCGATTCGTGGATGCATGTACGCATGGGTACCTTCGTCAAACTTTGTAGTACGCCAATCGTAATAAAATAAATCATGAAGGAGTCCTGCACGAGCTGTTGCACGAGCATCGCCGCCCCATTTCTTGGCCAATTTGTAACTATAATAAGAGACGCTGATCGAATGTTCCAAACGTGTGGAGTTCATATGCTGCACAAAGTTGGCTAATTTTTTTACAGCTTCTGTTTCTAACAGGTCAGCCACGTAAGACATATATTCGCTATCTTCTTGCCATTTTTCTGTCATAAATTTTTGTCTGCCACCTTTTTTGATCTGCTTGATTGTTACAAGACAAAGTATAGCACCTATTCCTGCAAGTTTCTAGGTGAGGTGCAATAGATTCAAATAGTTTAACAGTTCCTTAAAAATCTAGCTGACAGCAAAATACATCAAAATACCTGCCGCAATGGCGACGTTCAATGATTCCGCCTGACCATAGATAGGAATATATAGATTTTTATCGGTCAATGCCAACAGTTCCTGATTGACCCCTTGCCCCTCGTTGCCTAAAATGAAGGCAACCGCTTGTCCTTTAGGAAGCTCGGTATAAGGGACTGCTTCTTTGTTTAACTCGGTGCCATAAATCGCCACACCAGCTGCCTGCAGCTGCTTTAAAAATGGTGGGATCGCTCCTTCTACGATCGGCAGATGATAGTTGCTCCCTTGCATGCTGCGCAAGACTTTGGTACTGTAGAGATCGGCTGTTCCTTCGCCGAGAAAAACCCCGCTGAATCCAGCGGCATCCGCTGTTCGAATCATGGTGCCAACGTTTCCAGGATCTTGCACATTATCTAAAATCAGCCAATTGCCCGTCAGTGTCTGTAAGTCTTGTTCTTGCTTTTCCACCACGGCAAAAATCCCTTGTGGTGTTGGCAAATCAGAAAGCATCGCTGCGATCTCCTCTGTGATCAAATAGCTTTCTTCCTGATAATCATCGAGTTGCCCGTTGGCTTCACTTAACCCTCGCGGGGTCACCAACAATGCTTTGATGGGTACTTGTGCATGCAATGCTTCTTGCACCAAATGCCAGCCATCGATCAAATAGGTATTGGTTTGTGTCCGATGTTTTTTTTGTGTTAGTTTTTTGATTTCCTTGATAAAGGTATTTTTTTTCGATTGAATTTCTTTCATCTTGTCACCTCGATTCATTATAGCATGAGTCAATCGATCTAACTTGTTCTTTTACTGAAAAAACGCTATCATATAAAGCAGAGGAGGGATTGTCCATGAAGAAACTACGAATCCATGTTCAAGGGCGTGTCCAAGGTGTCGGCTTTCGTTATACCACAAAAATGCTTGCCGATCAATTAGGGGTCACAGGATCTGTAAAAAATGAGGCAGATGGTTCTGTTTCGATTGAAGCGATGGGAGATGAAAAAATCATCGATGCCTTTGTTGCCGGAGTGAAAGATTCTCCTTCTCCCGCTGGAAAAGTGAACCAAATCGACATCCAACCAGACGATACCATTAAAGAACGTACTAGCTTTGATGTAGTCTATTATTGATAATTGAATGTTTTCTAAGTCGAAAGATTGATTTTTCAATGAATTTCTCTTTGTACATTGAAATAGTCGGTCTTTTTTAGTATAGTTATTTTTGTCTAAATTTATTGTGAAGAGGAAGAATAGAATGTCTAAAATGAATAAATGGCTGCTTTCATCAGGATTATTTGGCCTGTTATTAGCATTATCAGGCTGTGTCAGTACCAATGCTGATGGTACGCCGAAAGAAACAGGAATGATTTATCGCTTTTTGGTGAAACCTTTAGGTGATATGATCACGATGCTCGTTGAAAACTTCAACTGGTCTTACGGCTGGGCGATCATCGCCGTAACGATCGTTGTCCGCGTCATTATCTTACCATTAGGGATCCATCAGTCTCGAAAAACGATGATTCAAAGTGAAAAAATGCAGTTTCTGAAACCTCAAGTGGATATTGCGCAAGCCAATTTGAAGAAAGCAACCACTCGGGAAGAACAAATGCAAGCGCAAGCGGAGATGCAAAAAATCTATTCTGAAAACAACGTCAGTATGTTTGGCGGTATCGGTTGTTTGCCTTTACTGATTCAGATGCCGATTTTCTCTGCCCTTTACTTCACAGCCCGTTACACACAAGGAATCCAAAACTCTGAGTTCTTTGGCGTATCATTAGGTGACCCAAGCATCCTCTTTGTGGCGATTGCTGGTCTTTCCTACTTGGCACAAGGATACATCTCAACCATTGGGATTCCGGAAGAACAGAAAAAAACGATGAAAACCATGTTGATCGTTTCTCCATTGATGATCGTTTTCATGTCAATGAGTGCACCAGCTGGTGTGACACTTTATTGGGTAGTCGGTGGGGTCTTCAGTTGTATCCAAACGTTTATCACGAATGTCATCATGAAACCAAAAATTCGTGCCCAAGTCGAAGCGGAAATGAAAGCAAATCCGCCTAAAACGGTAGTTATGCCTCGTAAAGACGTAACGCCTGAAAAAACAGAAGCTGTCAAAAAAGCGTTGAACACGACAAAGCCTAACGGAAAAGGTCGTAACGCTGGCAAGCAGCAACGGAAGTAATTCTTGACCAAATCGCTCATTGGGCGGTTTGGTTTTTTGTTGTTTTCAAATGGGATTCAGTTGCTTCTTCTATTGCCTTTCGCTATAGTAAATGAGAGGTGAGCGCATGTTTCAAGCATATATCAATATTTTTGTCATTTTCAGTCTCATGTTTATCGGTTATTGGTTGTCTTACAAACAATGGTTTTCTAATCGAACCGCCGATACGTTTTCAAAACTGGTGTTAAATGTCTCATTACCCGCCAATATGTTTTTGACGATCATTAAAAACTTTACGAAAGACGAGTTTCTCTCATTAGTTTCCGGGATGATCATCCCTTTGCTTTCCATGATGATCACTTACTTCGCCGGTTATTTATGGCGCCGTTTCGCGCAAGTTGAAACCAAACACCAAGGGGCATTTTCCGCCATGTTTACCTTTTCCAATACGATCTTCATCGGCTTACCGATCAATTTAGCCATTTTTGGTGAAAAAGCCGTTCCCTATGTGTTGTTGTACTACATCGTAAATACGACATTATTTTGGACCATCGGTATTTTTGAGTTAGCAAAAGATAACCCCGATTTCGGCGAAGCCCGCATTTCCTTTCATCCATTGGTCATGCTAAAAAAGATTTTTTCGCCAGCCTTGATTGGTTTCATTATCGGCTTGATCTGGATGCTGTTCACATTCCCACTGCCCTCCTTTGTTGATGGCCTTGGAAGCTACCTAGCAGATTTAACGACGCCTCTATCAATGTTTATTATCGGGATCATCGTGTACTTTGGCGGGCTCAAGAACTTGCGAATGACCAAAGACATTGCTGGTGTCCTGTTTGGTCGCTTCATTCTTTCGCCCCTCGTTGTATGGCTATTAAGCAGAATCATCCCTGTTCCTGAATTGATGCTTTCTGTGTTTATTATCCAAGCCTCCATGCCCGTCCAAAACTCTGTCCCAATTCTTGTGCGAAACTATCAAGGGGATGAAGAATTTGCAACTTCTTGTCTAGGCTATTCCGTCTTACTGTACATGGTGTATCTGCCTGTTTTGCTTTTTTTCTTTTTTTAGCTAGTTAACGAATTTTGTCGAAAAATACTCGTTACCAAAGGCATTCGCTTCTTTCGGTAACGAGTATATTTCTTCTCTTTGTATGGTAAAGGTTCGATTGATTCGCTGTCCAAGCGGTAACTCCCCTTATGATTTGTCACTATAGACTACGATTTTTCTGATTTTCGCCAGATTGTGACTGCTTAGGTCGATTTCAATCCGTCCTTCAATGGAAATGCGTTCGTCGATTTTTGATTGCTTACTTTGATACAGATTAACCTGCAATTCATCCTTATTGGATTCGATATAATAGGCGATGTTTTGTGGATGATCTACTGTGAGATAAAGTTTGTCCTTTTTTACCTCTACTCGCTTTACTTCCTCTTCTTTGAAATTTGTCATCGGGAAATGATTAGCGACGTTTTCGTGGGCAAAAACAATTTCAGGTTTCCTCGTCAAAAATAAATAGATGATCGAACTGACGCCGATAAGTAACAAGAAGACCAAAAGCTTATTGACTTTCTTTAGCGCTCTTTCTTCTTGTTGTCTTCAGCGA
This sequence comes from Enterococcus sp. DIV1279b, assembly GCF_050531515.1. NCBI lineage: Bacteria > Bacillati > Bacillota > Bacilli > Lactobacillales > Enterococcaceae > Enterococcus > Enterococcus sp. DIV1279b. Next base: position 2,404,779 of record NZ_CP172891.1, read on the forward strand.
ATTTATTTACTAGATCGATATCATCATAAAACAATTCATCCAAAGAAACTTGATACATTTGAGCTAGCTCGATCAATGTAGTGATATCCGGGTAATTTCTTCCAATCTCCCAGTTTGAAATCGCTGAGCGACTGACATTCAATTCTTTCGCTAACTCTTCTTGCGTCATTCCTAATTATTTTCTTCTTTCTTTTATCATCTGATGGAATACCATTTTTTCCTCCTTCTGATCTTTTCTTATATTAAAACACAAAATCCCTTCTCTTTTGTTGTGAAAATGAAGCATTGACGATTGCCACATTTCGTGACATCCTTGATAACTGCCTAAAGCCTGTAAAAATAGTTACCTTCTTTGTTCACCCCTTTCATACACAAGACAAAAAAAGCCCATCATGCAGAAACTAGCTATATGAAGCGACCCCCAAAAGTTAGACCAAAAAATCTAACTTTTGGGGGTCGTTATTTGTATGGCAAAATATCCTTTTGAATTAAAACTAAAAATCGTTAAAGAATATCTTAGTGGCGTGGGCGGATATCGGTATCTTGCCAACAAATACGGTATTTCAAGCAAGTCTCAAGTAAGTAATTGGGTGAATGCCTATCGTGAATACGGAGAGGAAGGTCTATTGAGAAAACATCAAAATCAGAAATATTCTGTTCAATTTAAGTTAAATGCGCTAGAGTTATATCAAACAAGTGAGATGTCCTATCGAAAAGTTGCTAGCACTTTAGAAATGAACAACCCTGCGCTTATTGCCAATTGGATGCGTAATTTCAGAGAAGCAGGTATTGAGGGGCTCTCAAAAGAGAAAGGGCGACCACTTACTTTGACTAGAAAAAAAGAAAACAAAAAAGAAAATACAACAACTGAAGAACGCGATCGTATCAAGGCATTAGAAAAGCAAGTCCGATCCCTTCAAATTGAGAATGCCTTTTTAAAAGAGTTGAGGAAGCTGCGAAAACAGGAAGCCCAGCAAAGACGCAAGAATCAATCGCACGAATCATCGCCAGCCTCCGAGAATCATTCAAACTAGTTGAGCTTCTTGAAACATTGAAATTTCCTAAAGCAACCTATATGTATTGGCAGAAACGGTTTGACAGACCAAACCCAGACCAAGAAATTGAAGAAAAAATGCTTGAAATTCGCAAAGAGCATAAAGATTATGGTTGTCTGCGACTAAAAAAAGAATTAGAGAATCAAGGGATTCATGTCAATAAAAAGAAGATTCAACGTCTGATAAAAAAACTAGGTATCGAAGTAAAGTCTTACACTCGAAAATCTCGACGGTACAATTCTTATCGTGGGAAGGTTGGCACTGTCGCCAAAAATCGTATTCATCGTCGGTTTTATACAAATATCTGTCACCAAAAAATTACAACTGATACCACAGAGTTTAAGTATTATGAAGTAGACACCACAGGTGTCGTTCGTCAGAAAAAGCTGTATTTAGATCCTTTCATGGATTTCTACAATAGTGAAATTCTATCTTATCGGATTTCTGAAAAACCAAACGCACTAGCCATAATGGAAGGATTAGAAGAAGCAATCCAGATGACAAATGATTGTCCATTTCGTAGAACCTTCCATTCAGATCAAGGATGGGCCTATCAAATGAATGCTTATAAGAATAAATTGAAGCAGCATAAAATCTTCCAGAGTATGTCTCGTAAAGGGAATTGTTTAGATAACTCACCTATGGAAAACTTCTTTGGTTTATTAAAACAAGAGATTTTTCATGGAGAAGTCTATCGGAGTTTAGATGAATTGAAAACAAAAATTGACCAATATATCTATTATTACAACCATAAACGCATCAAAAAGAAATTAAATTGGCGAAGTCCGGTTCAGTTTCGAGAAGCTGTAAAAACAGCTGTCTAACAGTTAATCTTATCGTACAAAAAAGGAGTGGATTTCTCCACTCCATAAAAGTCTAACTTTTTGGGGTCACTACAATACTAGATGCTGCAATGATGGGCTTTTTTTTTTATGTGAACAGCCGTTGGCTTACAACATATCGAACAACGACAACTGATTTTCATCTGGTAGATCTTTTAGAACACCGTTATCCGTCATGTATTCAATCAATGTCTTAGAAACTTTCCCGCGATTGGCGAGGTCTTCTTTCGATAAGAAGGGACCATCTTTTCGTGCTTCCACGATTTGTTTCGCTACGTTCAGCCCTAAACTCGGTACTGCTCGGAACGGTGCGATCAATTTTTTCCCATCGATCACGAAATTTTCTGCATCGGATTTATACAGATCGATCATCCCGAATTCATAGCCGCGCTCCAGCATTTCATTGGCTAATTCTAGAACCGTCAACAGATTTTTTTCTTTCGTTGACGCATCCATTCCCTTGTCATTGATTTCTTGCATCCGTTCTTTTACGGCATCTTTTCCTTTTGACATAGCAATCAAATCAAAGTCATCTGCTCGGACAGAGAAATAAGCACAGTAATAGAGAATTGGGAAGTACACTTTAAAGTAAGCCACCCGCAACGCCATCAAGACATACGCCGCCGCATGGGCTTTCGGGAACATGTACTTGATCTTCGAACAAGAATCGATATACCATTCTGGGACATTGTTCTCCCGCATCGCTTGCAAGTAAGTATCTCGCAAGTCGTCAGGGATCTTGTTCCATTGTCCTTTACGGACCGTCTCCATGATTTTAAAGGCCATCCCGTCATCTAAACCAGCATGGATCAAATACACCATGATATCATCCCGACAGCCGATTACTTCCGCTAGGCTGGCATCTCCGCGACGGATCAATTCTTCCGCATTGCCCAACCATACATCGGTACCATGGGAAAGACCAGAGATCTGCAGGAGTTCAGCAAAGGTCGATGGATGGGTTTGATCCAGCATCCCCCGCACAAAGCGGGTACCAAATTCTGGGATGCCTAATGTGCCGGTTTTCGAATAAATCTGATCTTCGGTCACGCCTAACACATCCGTGCCGCCAAAAATACGCATCACTTCTGGATCATCGGTAGGGATCGTTTTAGGATCGATACCTGATAGATCCTGCAGCATCCGAATGACTGTCGGATCATCGTGTCCGAGGATATCCAGCTTCAAGATATTGTCATGAATCGAATGGAAATCAAAGTGGGTCGTTTTCCACTCCGCATTTTGATCATCCGCTGGGTATTGGATCGGGGTGAAATCATAAACATCCATATAGTCGGGAATAACGATAATCCCCCCCGGGTGCTGACCAGTCGTCCGTTTGACGCCAGTGGCGCCTTTTGCCAGGCGATCGACTTCGGCTGCTCGATAATGAAGATTATGATCGCGCTCAAAGCCTTTTACGAAACCAAAGGCTGTTTTATCGGCTACGGTACCGATCGTTCCTGCACGATAGACGTATTCTTCACCGAAGAGTACTTTCGTATAGTTATGGGCTTCTGGCTGATATTCCCCTGAGAAGTTCAAATCGATATCGGGGACTTTGTCGCCATGGAAGCCAAGAAATGTTTCAAAAGGAATATCATGGCCATCTTTGTTCAGACGAGTGCCGCATTTTGGACACTTTTTCTCTGGCATATCATAACCAGAACCATACGAGCCGTCTTCATAAAACTCAGAATACTGGCAATCGGGACAATAATAATGAGGAGCTAATGGATTGACCTCAGTGATCCCGGTCATAGTTGCGACAAAACTAGAACCGACTGATCCCCGCGACCCTACTAAGTAGCCGTCTTCATTGCTTTTATGAACCAGTTTTTGTGAGATCAAATAGATCACGGAAAACCCATTCCCAATGATCGAATCAAGCTCTTTTTTCAAACGTTTTTCCACAATTTCTGGTAATGGATCACCGTATAGCTCTTTGGCACGGTTGTAACTCAAGTCGGTGATCTCTTGTTCAGATCCGGGAATCTTTGGTGTATACAGATCATCTTTTACCGGAATGACTTTTTCACAGAGATCAGCGATTTTATTCGGGTTCGTCACTACAATTTCTTTCGCTACTTCTGGACCTAAAAACTGAAAAGCGGTCAGCATCTCATCGGTTGTTCGGAAATGTACATCCGGTAAACTATGTCGATTCAAGGGATTGGCGCCCCCCATCGAATTGATCAAGACCTTACGATAAATGGCATCTTCTTCGTTCAGGTAATGGGCATTCCCAGTAGCCACAACGATTTTCCCTAACTCTTCCCCCATCTTTACCAGATTCCGAATGATGTCTTCTAGGTCTTTTTCGCTTTTCACGAGCTCCGTTTCCAGAAGATGGGCATAAACTGCTTTGGGCATGACTTCGATATAGTCATAAAACTTGGCAAGTTCTCGTGCTGCATCGACCCCTTTTTGCATCATTGCGACAAAGACTTCTCCTTTATCACAAGCGGTTCCGACTAACAATCCTTCCCGCAATTTCACCAATTCTGAGCGCGGGATCCGCGGAACTTTATCATGGAAGTACTTCACATTCGACATCGAGATTAGCTTGAATAAATTCTTCAATCCCGCCTGTGTTCGGGCTAAAATCGTGGCATGGAAAGGCCGAGCTGCTTTATAGGAGTTCTCACCCCCCACGTGTCGGTTCAACTCTTCGTGCAGTAGCATGTCATGTTTTTCCATCGCTTCTTTGACAAAGATCCATGCTAAATGACCGGTTGCCTCGGCATCGTAGATCGCTCGGTGATGTTGTTCTAAGCTGACGCCGAATTTTTTGGAAAGGACACCTAAACCGAATCGCTTAAACTCTGGATACAAATAACGAGCGAGTTCCAATGTATCAATGACCGGATTTTCCGCTTCTGGAATACCGTATTTTCGATAACTGGTATTTAAGAAGCCCATATCAAATGACGCATTGTGGGCAACTAAAATGGCTCCTTCAGAAAACTCACGAAACAAACGTAAGACTTCTTCTTCTGATTTTGACCCGCGAACCATTTCATCGGTGATTCCCGTCAGTTCTACGGTCGTTCGCGATAACGGATGACCGGGATCGATAAATTCATCAAAGGATGCCTCCACGTTGCCTTTATGCATCCGCACAGCAGCCAACTCAATAATGGTGTCGTATACTGCAGACAACCCAGTGGTCTCCACGTCAAACACGATATAAGTAGCATCGGTCAGTGGAACAGGCTGAGGATTGTAGGCAACCGCTACGCCGTCATCCACGATATTGGCTTCCACACCGTAAAGAATTTTAACACCAGCCTTTTCTCCTGCATGATGGGCATCAGGAAACCCTTGTGCGCCACCATGATCGGTGATCGCAATCGCCTTATGGCCCCATTTGCCTGCTTGAGCGACAAAATCCGCCACGTTGTTGGTGGCATCCATCGTACTCATATTGGAATGCAGGTGGAGTTCGACCCGTTTCTCGCCTTCAGGTGCATAGTCTTTGCGGGCTTCGTGTTTGACTTCCAGCAAATCTTGCGCATTCATAACGAGATCTCGCATGAAGGTATCTTCTTGGACGCTACCGCGTACTTTGACCCAACTACCTTTGGCGATGGCATCAAAAACTTGTTCATCTTTTTCATTGTTGGAGAATTTTTTCACACTAAACGATGACGTATAGTCGGTGATTTTCAAAATCAAAATCTTCCGTTTTGAACGCAATTCGCGGACTTCTTTATCAAAGACATACCCTTGGATCGTAACTCGGCGTTCTTCCTCGATGATATTGATCATCGGTGTCACAGGTTCATCGGCAGGAATATTACGTCCCAAGGCGATTGGTCCGTCAAATTCGACTGTTTTGACTTCTTTTTTGCGTTGCTCGTGCGCCATTAAGTTCTCAGCAGCTTGTTGTTGGAACGCTGCTGTTTGCTCTTCCTTGCGTGCTTCAAGTTCTTTTAAGGCCGCCTCCGCTTGCTCTTGGTCTAGCTGCGGCAAGATCCGAAATTTTTGAAAGCCGAAGGTACTATAATTTTCCTCAATGATCGGCAAGTACTGCTGCTGCAAAATCGTGATGACCGCATCATTGTTGACTGGCAAAATCACTTTGTTCTCTTGCAGCACAGGCATTTGGTTTTTGATCACTTGATGAACCAGTGGTCGATCACAATTTTGATTGGCTAACGCTAATGGCCAATATTCTTGAATGAATTGCTCATCAAAGGAACCATCTTGAGCTTCAATGATGATACGAACTTCCGCAATCTCTTTAAACGCCAATTCAATATGTTGTTTAAAGGACTGATACACCATCACCGGTAATAAACGTTCAAATTGGAAATAAAACGTCCACGCTTTTGATTGTCGATGCACGGTCACTTGTTTGATTTGGGCAGTCTGCATCAACGGATGCTGCCGAAGATTTGGGGCAGCTGCAATTTGGTCTAATAATATCTCAAAGGTCTCTCTTTCTTTTGACAATTGAAGATCCTCCTTTTCTCAGTACTCACTAGTATACCTCTTTTTGCCCTCATTTTCATTAAAAAATCGAGAAAGGATTTCCTCTCTCGATCTGTTATTCATTCTTGTTCGTTCCTGTTTATTCCTGATTGGCTAACAAAATCGTCAAGGTCGAAGCGACTTCTTCTTTTCTCACTTCAACGGTCGCACCAGTATGCTTGATTTTGATCTCCACGATGCCTTCTACGGCTTTTTTACCGATAGTCAAGCGAATCGGACAGCCAATCAAATCGGCATCTGCAAATTTGACCCCTGCACGTTCATTGCGGTCATCTACCAGCACTTGATAGCCGACTTGGTTCATCATTTCTTCTACTTCTTCACTTAAGGCATTTTGATAGCTATCTTCAATCGACGTTTGAATGATATGCACATCAAATGGGGCAATTTCTTGGGGCCAATCGATCCCAAATTCATTGCCGTATTGTTCGACGATCGTTGAAAGCAGCCGAGAAACCCCCAGCCCATAACAGCCCATGATGATTGGCTGCTCATCGCCGTTTTCATCGACAACCGTCGCTTCTTGCGCCTCACTGTACTTGGTTCCTAACTTGAAGATATGCCCAACTTCGATTCCTCGCGTAAAGGTTAAGGTTCCTTTTCCATCTGGGGAAGGATCACCTTCTTGAACCAAGCGAAAATCGGCAAAGGCTAATGGTTGAAAATCACGCCCCACATTCGCATTGAGATAATAGCTTTGTTTTTCTGCCGCTGGAACGATCAGATTCGCCATATCTTGGACATGCTGATCGGCGTACAACTGGATCGAATCAGCAAGCGCAATGGGACTGCGCAGCTGCGTCTCACTCGTCAGATAAGACTCCGCTTCCTCAACAGTCAGCACCTTCACTTGATCAGCGGCTAAGTAATGCTTGACCTTTGTTTCATTGAGGCTGTGATCGCCTCGTAATAACACCATAATGACTTGCTCGTCAACGAGTAATAAAGATACTTGAACGATTTTTTGCAAGTCTGTTTCGTATGCCTGCGCCAGCTCCTCTAACGTTAAAGGCTCATCCTGAACAACTTTTTGTAATTCTAAATAGGTCTCGTGAGATTTTTTGGCGATGTATTGACTGGTTGCTAATTTCCAATTGGCGACATAATCGCTTTCGGTCGAGTAGCAGATCAGCTCTTCGCCGATCCCCGACAATGCCAAAAATTCTTTCGAATCTCTGCCACCCATCAAGCCATTGTCCCCGACCACTGCCCGATACTCGATCCCACAGCGTTTCAATATTGCATGATAAGCCATTTCGTAACGATTATAGGTTTGATCTAAGCTGGCTTCATCGGCATGAAAGGAATAGCCATCTTGCATGATAAATTCGCGGCTGCGGATCAATCCAAAGCGCGGCCGCTGTTCGTCCCGATATTTCGTTTGGATCTGATACAAGCTCAATGGCAGCCGTTTATAAGACGTGATCTCGTTTTTGATCAATGTCGTAAACGGCTCTTCATGAGTAGGTCCTAAAACGATCTCTCGTTCGTTTCGATCTGTTAATCGATACAAGGATTCACCATACAATGAGGCACGTCCTGACTCCTTCCATGGCTCATACGGAAGCAAAGAAGGCATCGCCATCTCTACGGCATCGATTTGTGCCAATTCTTCACGGATGACCCGCTTGATCTTTTCTAACACCCTTTGTGCTAGCGGCAAGTAAACATAAATGCCTGCCGCCACTTGTCGAATATACCCTGCCCTAACTAACAGTTGATGACTTAACGTCTCCGCATCGCTGGGGGTTTCCCGCAATGTCGGAATCAAACATTTTGACTGTTTCATTTTTTTCTCCTTTGCTACAAAAAATCATGTTCACCCGATCAACAATTGATTTGCTTGTGCGTCTTATTTTTAAAAGAAGAAACGTTGGATATCATTCCAGGTAACGAGAACCATCAGCAGCATCAAAAACCCAAACCCAATCAGAGTAATGATGCCTTCTTTTTCTTGGCTGATTGGCTTGCCTCGCAAACCTTCTAAAATATTTAAAACCAGCTTACCGCCATCCAATCCAGGAATCGGTAATAAATTAAAGATCCCCAAGTTGATAGAAATCATCGCCATCATCGCGATCACCGTTGTTACCCCTTGCGATGCAGCTTGAGAAGACAGTTGGAAAATCGCTACCGGTCCACCCAATTTATTGATATCTGGTTGGGCAATCAAGTTGCCGACTGCTCTAAAAATCACCAGTGAATTGTCAATGGTCGTTTGCAAGCCGCCCAGTAAGATATCTCCGATCCCAGTTTTTAAGGAAGCGGTGATCCCTAAGAAACCAATCGTGGTCTCCCCTGATTCTTGACTCGCAGGAGTTGCCGTCAAATCAAGTGTTTCTGATCCTCGTTTGACTGCTAGAGCAATCTGAGTATCTGGGTACTTTTGGATCTCAGTCGTTAATTCTGACCAGTTAGAAACATCGACACCTTCGACAGCTAAGATTTCATCGCCATTTTGCAGCCCTGCTTCAGCTGCCGGTGTTCCTGCTTCGATTCCTGTCACGATGGTTGCATCTTGATTCGCATCACCACCTTGTGCAAACACCAACCCAGTGAATAAGACCAAGGATAAAATAAAGTTGTTCATCGGTCCAGCAAAATTCGTCAGCATTCGCTGCCAAAGCTTTGCGGACTGGAATTGAACGTCTTTAGGTGCGATCCGAACTTCAACGCCATCTTCATGGATGATCGTTGCATCATGATCCACAGCGTACGTAATCGCTTCTTGTTCATTGCCATTGATGAACCCTGTGATCGTCAACTTCTCCTCCAAGTCAAAGTCGGTCACTTCCATAGGGATCGCTTGCGGCAATTGGATCTTTTTGCTCGTATTGATTTTGATAACTTTGCCAGTTGCATCTTGAACCAAGGAGACTGGCATACCTGGTGTTAATTCTGTTTCATCTTCACCCCAGCCCGCCATTTGGACATACCCGCCTAATGGCAGCATCCGAATCGTGTAGGTCGTCCCATCTTTCGCTTGATGCGCGAACAATTTAGGCCCCATACCGATGGCAAACTCTCTTACTAAAATACCTGCCCGTTTTGCAAAGAAGTAGTGTCCAAACTCGTGAATCACTACCACTACGGAAAAGATAATGATAAATACAAGTATCGTTTTCATGCTCGTTCCTCTCTTTCACAGCATCCCTCTCATTCAGGGCAGCCTTTCCTTATTTTATCACACCGATTCCCGTTGAGGAACTCACATTCCCGTTGTAACAAGAATTTAAAAAAAGAAGCGCAAGCCAAGCCTGCACTTCTAAATAATTTCTAAAAAACACCGAATAAATACATGATTGGAAACACAAACAGCATGCTATCGAAGCGATCCAAGATCCCGCCATGTCCTGGCAAAAGATTGCCTGAATCCTTCACGCCATAATGACGTTTAATTGCCGATTCCACTAAATCCCCGAATTGACCAGCGATCGAAAAGAGGACCGTCAATAAGATCATGATGGCACTACCATGTCCAAAATAATCTTTCCCTGGAAATGCTAGCAGATACAGACCGGCTACGACCACCGCAGCAGCAATCCCGCCTAGGGCCCCTTCGATCGTTTTATTAGGGGAAATCTCTGGCCATAATTTTCGTTGTCCGTAACGCCGTCCCACCATGTAAGCCCCAATATCCGTTGCCCACACGATAAACAGACCGAAAACTAAAACGACTAAGCCATCTGTTGCTGAACGTGCCGTCAAGAAACGTTCAAACCCGACACCCGTATATAAGCTGACGATCACTGGAAAACCAGCTTCATCGATAGTATACGTATTTTTAGAAATAACCGCGATCCCTAGTAATAAAAGGACGATTACATAATACAAGGCACTTTTATCTGTGCCCTCTGGCAAAAAGAAAAACCAGCGTTCTTGAGGTAAAACTAAAATCACCGCACCGATGATTGAAAGAATTCCTTCAAAACTGAAAACAGCTAGTCCTTTCATCCGAAATAATTCATAAACACCAATCCCTGCCATCGCTGCTGCCAGCAATTCGACGGCAATGCCGCCAACGTAAATAATTGGCAGGAAAAAGGCTAATGCGACGACCGCAGTGATTACACGTTGTCTCACTCTTCTTCCTCCTTCGTTTTCAAACCGCCAAAACGCCGGTTTCGTTGTTGAAAGCTCCCGATCGCATCTTCTAGTAAAGCAGCATCGAAATCAGGCCAGAGCGCTTTCGTAAAGAATAATTCGCTGTAAGCAATCTGCCATAACAAGAAGTTGCTGATACGTTCTTCGCCACTCGTGCGAATCACCAATTCAGGATCACGTAACGCGTTTGGCAAAAAACCAGTCATCAAATGTGTCGCCAGCATGTCTTCCGTGAGCTTGGGCAGGGCTTCCTCCGAAGCTGCAAGCTCTTCATAAAGGGCTTGGACCGCAGTCAAAATTTCTGCGCGGCTGCCGTAATTTAAAGCAAAATTCAAGATCATCCCAGTATTATCTTTGGTTTGGTCAATAGCTCGCTTGACCGCTTCTTGTGTGTGTTCGGGTAAAGATTCCGTGAACCCCATCACTTTGACTTGAACATTTTCTTTGATCAGCTCAGGAACAAACGTGTCGAAAAAGTCGACGGGCAGTTGCATCAAAAAGTCCACTTCTTCGTTTGGCCGTTTCCAATTCTCTGTTGAAAACGCATAAAGAGTCAATACTTTCACACCAAGGTGTGAAGCATGTTTCGTGATCTTTTTTACCGTCTCCATGCCTTCTTTGTGACCAGCTACTCTTGGCAAGCGCCGGTTTTGCGCCCATCTGCCATTGCCATCCATAATGATCGCGATGTGTTGGGGAATCGGCAGTGATGGATCAAATTCATGTTCAGCCGCTTCTTTGATATATTTGTCTTTTTGTGGAAAAAAACGCAGCATCGTATTCGCTCCTCTTCCAATTCTTGAAATTCATCTTTTACATTATAACAATAATCAGATTTCTTGCCTATGAAAACCAAGAAAAGATTTCCATATTAAGAAAAAACAAAAAAACAGTCGTGATATTCAAGTACATACGGCACTTTCGACCATAAAAAAAGAGCCGCTGAAGCGACTCTTCGTCATTCCTTTTAAACCTCAAGTAGCTCTTGCTCTTTTTCAGCTGCGATCGCATCGATTTCTTTGATGCTGTTATCTGTAGCAGTTTGCACTTCTTTTTCAGATTCACGCAAATCATCTTCTGTGATATCGCCAGCTTTTTCTTGTTTCTTGTAAGCTTCCATCGCATCACGGCGAATGTTACGGACCGCGATTTTCGCATTTTCAGCTTCTTTTTTCACGTCTTTGGCTAATTCTTTACGACGTTCTTCCGTTAATTGAGGAATCACCAAACGAATGACTGTTCCGTCATTGGCAGGCGTGATACCAATATCACTTTGCATGATAGCTTTTTCTACTTCTTGGATCATTGTTTTGTCAAAAGGTGTGATCATCAAAATTCTTGCTTCTGGAATCGTAATTGAAGCCATTTGGTTCAAGGGTGTTGGTACACCATAGTAAGTAACCATTACGCGGTCTAAGATGCTCGCATTCGCGCGGCCAGCACGGATTTGTCCTAATTCCCGCTGCAAGTTTTCTGCTGCTTTTTTCATTTTGTCTTTTGCTTCTGTTAAAATTTTGTCAGCCATGTTATTTCCCCCTTACTGTCGTTCCAATATGTTCACCTAAAATGGCGCGGCGAATGTTTCCATGCTCATTCAAGTTGAATACGACTAATGGAATATCGTTGTCCATACTTAATGAACTTGCGGTTGAATCCATTACTTGCAATCCTTTAGAAATGACTTCTAAATGGGTCAATTCTTCAAATTTCACAGCACTTTGGTCCGTTTTAGGATCTGCTGAGTAGACGCCATCAACATTGTTTTTCGCCATCAAAATGACATCAGCGTTGATTTCAGCTGCCCGTAAGGCTGCGGTCGTATCAGTTGAGAAATAAGGGTTGCCGGTTCCGCCTGCAAAAATGACGACCCGCCCTTTTTCTAAGTGACGTTCTGCTCTGCGACGAATATAAGGCTCTGCGATTTGACGCATTTCGATCGAAGTTTGGACACGCGTTGGTACACCAGCGTTTTCTAGTGTGTCTTGTAATGCTAAAGCATTCATCACAGTCGCTAACATGCCCATGTAATCAGCTTGTGCTCTTTCCATCCCCATTTGCGCGCCGATTTGTCCACGCCAAATGTTTCCGCCGCCGACCACGATCGCCATCTGTACGCCTAATTCGTGGACTTCCTTGATCTCTTTAACGATCTCTTGGATCGTCGGTGGTTTGATCCCAAAGCCTTCGTCACCCGCTAATGCTTCACCACTTAATTTTAATACAACACGTTGATATTTTGGTTTGCCCATCATGATTCCTCCGTACATTCTCCAATTCTATTGTAGCATATTGGTGCTCTTTCGTTGAAAATTATCTACACTATTTCTTCAAAAACCGTTTTTGCTTAAAAAAAGGGAGCGCACTTCCATGCGTTCCCATCTGTTCGAGGAACAGAATTATTTTTTCACTTGGCTCATTACTTCTTCAACGAAGTTGTCTTCGCGTTTTTCGATACCTTCGCCGACTTCAAAGCGGACAAAAGATTTCACAGTTGCGCCTTTTGATGCAACATATTTTTCAACTGTCATATCTGGGTCTTTAACGAATGGTTGGTCAACCAAAGCGATTTCTGCTTTAAATTTCTTCAAGCGTCCTTCAACCATTTTTTCAACGATGTTCGCTGGTTTGCCTTCGTTCAATGCTTGTTCTGTCAAGACTTGTTTTTCATGATCCAATTCTTCTTGAGAGATTTGTGCTTCGTTCACGTAGCGAGGGTTGATCGCTGCAACGTGCATTGCAACATCTTTCGCAACTGATTCGTCAGTTGTTCCTTCAAGAACAGTCAATACAGCAATACGTCCGCCCATGTGTAGGTAACCGCCGAAAGCAGCATTGTCATCTTTTTCAACAACTTCAAAACGACGGAAGCTGATTTTTTCTCCGATTACTTGTGTTGCTTCGATCAACGCAGCATCCATTGTGCCTTTAGAAGTTTCTAATTTTAAAGCAGCATCCATATCAGCTGGTTTGTTTGCTGCGATTACTTCAGCGATTTCTTTTACTAAGTCTTGGAACATTTCGTTTTTAGAAACGAAGTCAGTTTCTGAGTTCACTTCAACGATTGCTGCTGTGTTGCCGTTGATCGCCACAGATGCTAAACCTTCAGCAGCAATACGGTCGTTTTTCTTCGCAGCTTTTGCCATACCTTTTTCACGTAATAAGTCTACGGCTTTTTCGATGTCGCCTTCTACTTCAACTAATGCACGTTTTGCGTCCATCATTCCTACACCAGTCATATCGCGTAATTCTTTTACTAATTTAGCTGTTACTTCTGCCATTTTTTGTTTCCTCCTAAATGTTTTTAAACAAGATTGCTTGTCTTTAAAAAAAGCTGTTTCAAAGGAGAGTGAGGCTTGGCGCCTAGCCTTTGAAACAGCTCCATCATTTATTATTCAGCTGATGCGTTGTCGCCTTCGACAACATCAACGATTTCTTCGATTGAAGTTGCGTTTTCTGTTGATTCAGCAGCAAAATCTTCTTCTGCTACTTGGTCTTCGCCTTGGTTACCTTCGATGAAAGCATCTGCCATTTTCGCAGTGATCAATTTAACGGCACGAATAGCGTCATCATTTGATGGGATAACAACATCGATTTCGTCTGGATCACAGTTTGTATCGACCATCGCTACGATCGGGATATTTAATTTGCGTGCTTCTTGGATCGCGATACGTTCTTTACGTGGGTCAACAACGTACATTACATCTGGAATTCTTGGCATATCAGCGATACCGCCTAAGAATTTTTCAAGACGTTCGCGCTCTTTGTTCAAGCCAACGACTTCTTTTTTAGGAAGAACAGCAAATGTGCCATCTTCTTCCATTTTGTTGATTTGTTTCAAACGAGCAACACGTTTTTGGATTGTTTCCCAGTTTGTCAAAGTTCCACCTAACCAACGATGGTTAACATAGTATTGACCTGAACGGATTGCTTCTTCTTTGATTGCTTCTTGTGCTTGTTTTTTAGTACCTACGAACAATGCAACGCCGCCTTCTTCAGCAACATTTTTCATGTAGTCGTAAGCTGCGTCTACTAATTTCACTGTTTTTTGCAAATCAATGATGTAGATGCCGTTTCTTTCTGTGAAGATATATTTCTTCATTTTTGGGTTCCAGCGACGAGTTTGGTGACCAAAGTGTACGCCGGCTTCTAGTAATTGTTTCATTGAGATTACTGCCATGTTGTGTTTCCTCCAATTTGGTTTTTTTGTTTTCCTCTCTTGCTCTTTTACTCCTTGAAGAACTGAATCGATCAGCACCGCTTCGCAGATGGAACAAGATGTGGGATTGACGTGAAAAACTCACGCCTTAAACAGTATACAGTAGCTAAAAAAGAAATGCAACTGATTCAAATGAAAAACTACGATTCGTGGTCCAGCTTTTTTTTAACGTTCTAATTCTTTTCTTATTATATCTAGGTTTTTTCGGCTTTATCTGCTATGATAAGGCTGACTTAATCAATCATGCTTAAAGGAGTTTACCTATGCGAAAAGCTGATCGCCATTTACTTATTAGACAAATCATTACTGAACATACTGTACGCACGCAAGAAGAATTATTGCAGCAATTGGAAGCCCAAGGCGTCTCCGCCACGCAAGCGACCATCTCTCGCGATATTCGTGATTTGAAAATCGTGAAAGTGCCCGATGAAACAGGTCAGACGAAGTTTGTCATTTTTCAAGGAATGCAATCGTCAGAAGATGAAAAAGAAGAAGAGCAGCGTTTGATACAGATGATCGAAGACGTTGTCACTAAAGTAGATCGTGTGCAATTTATGACGTTGATCCATACCGTTGCGGACAATGCGCCTTTGCTTTCGGCTGCGATCGATGAAGTGACTATGCCAGAAAAAGTTTGCTCGTTGGCGGGCTTTGATACAGTAGCGGTGATTTCCCGCAGCGACGAAGATGCTGAAACTTTTTATCAATTTATCAGAAACCACGCGGTCTTATAAGACACCGAACAAATGTGACCTATCTGTATTTTTACTACAAAAAAGCTGTGTCTTTGTCGAAACAAGGACACAGCTTTTTTTGTTACATTTTGTCGGGTGCATGTAAACCAAGCAACCGTAAATCTTCTTTTAATAAGGTCGTTACTGCATAAACTAGAGCCAGACGTGCGTCTTTTTCCGCATCTTCAGCCAAGATTTTCACATTGGCGTAATACTTATTAAAGGCCTGTGCCAATTTGATGGCATGTTTAGCAATGACGGATGGTTCATATTTTTCTGCTGCTTGCAGCACGGTTTCTGGGTAGCGCTGAATCAATTTGATGACTTCCCAGCTCTCAGTATCTGCCAATGACAAACTGCTGACAACAGCAGGATCAAAGTCGGCTTTTTCAAGAATGCTCATGGCACGGGCATGAGAATATTGCACATAGGGTCCGGTCTCTCCTTCAAAACGGACAACTTCTTCTAGCGTAAAGTCGAAATTATTCAAACGGTCATTTTTCAAGTCGTGGAAAACGACTGCCCCGACACCGACTTGTTTTGCAACTTCTTCTTTGTTTTCAAGCGTTGGGTTCTTTTCAGTGATTTGTTCTTTCGCCGAATCGATCGCTTCATTCAATACTTCTTCTAAAAGAACGATCTTCCCTTTTCTCGTAGATAATTTTTTCCCATCTTTGGTGATCAATCCAAATGGTACGTGGGTCATATCATCTGCCCACTCAAAGCCCATTTCCTTCAAAACAGCTTTTAATTGCTTGAAGTGATAACTTTGCTCATTTCCTACCACGTACAATGATTTGGCAAAATTGTAGGTCCGTTTGCGGTACAGCGCTGCGGCCATGTCCCGTGTGATGTAAAGAGTCGCACCATCGGATTTGCGGATCAAGGCTGGATTTAAGTCATACGCAGCCAAATCAACGATCTCTGCCCCTTGGTCTTCTTTCAACAAGTGTTTTTCCTCTAATAATTCCACGACTTCTGTCATTTTATCATTATAGAAAGCTTCGCCATTCAATGAATCAAAGGAAACTTCCAACATATCATAGATTTTATTGAATTCTTTTAATGATTCATCACGGAACCATTGCCACAAATCCATTGCTTCTTGGTCACCATCTTCTAGTTTCTTGAACCAAGCTCTCGCATCATCTTCTAATTGTTTATCTGTCTCGGCAGCTTCGTGAAAATCAACATACAAACGCAACAGTTCGTTGATTGGTTCCGCTTTGACCGCTTCTTCTGACCCCCATTTTTTATAGGCCACGATCAATTTCCCAAATTGTGTGCCCCAGTCGCCTAAATGGTTGATGCGAATTGGCTGGTAACCGATTTTTTCTAAAATAAAGCCGATTGAGTTACCGATCACAGTGGAACGCAAATGCCCCATTGAGATGGGTTTGGCAATATTTGGTGAAGACATATCGATGGGTACTGCTTGCTGATTGCCGATGGTTTGATCGCCAAAATGATTTTTTTCTTTGAGAACCATCTCTAAGACGTGGGCAGAGATTGCTTTTTTATCCATAAAGAAGTTTAAATATGGACCGACCACTTCAATTTTTTCAAAAGACGCTTGATCGATTTTTTCTGCTAAGTCTGCGGCAATTTGCTGCGGCGCTTTCCGATAGACTTTTGCTAGCGAGAAGGCTGGGAATGCCACATCCCCATGGTCAGCTGACTTTGGATTTTCCAGTAATTGCTGAACTTGTTCGATCGATAGATCTTCTTTTACTACTTGATGGATGGCTTGTGCGACGATTTCTTTGTTATTCATAGTATCCCTCCTATAATGACTGAGCCCATGTTTTGATGAAAAGTTGTTTGAAGCAAGCAAACAGTTGTATGTTTTTCATGCAAGAAATTATTGATAAAAACAAAAAAGCCTCTAGCGCATAACATGCACTAGAGACGAGATTTCCCGCGGTACCACTCTGATTGTCCTTTTCGGACCTACTTTTTTCTGATAACGGCAGAATTCCGTTTGCTTGGCAAATTCTCACAAGTGCGTTTCACAATCTGATCAATTCGGCTTCCACCACCCCGAACTCGCTAACTGATACTCGAATCGCTACTTCTCTTGTTTCATCAAATCAAGGCTATTTACTTCCCAGAAAGTATAGCAAAGAAATGTTTGTTTGGCTAGCGAGATTTTGGCATTTTCAAAAAAAAATTATTTTATACTTTAGGAATAAATAGATCTCCAGCAGTCACTGCCATGATCGCTTTGATTGAGTGCAAACGATTTTCGGCTTGATCAAATTGACGGGCATACTTGCTACGAAAGACCTCATCAGTGACTTCCATCTCAGAAATTCCATACGCCTGCGCTGCTTTTTTGCCATACGTGGTCTGATCATCATGAAATGCTGGCAAACAATGCATAAAAATCACTTGATCGTTTTGTGTTTTTTTCATCAACGATTGGTTGACTTGATACGGCAGCAGCTGTTCAATCCGCTCTTGGAATTTTTCTTCTTCACCCATTGATACCCAAACATCGGTATACACGACATCAGCGCCTAAAACACCTTGATCCACATCATCAGTCACCAAAATCTTTGCGCCCGATTGCTTGGCATAGGCTTGTGCCTGTGCGATGATGGTTGCTTCTGGCTGCAAGACTTTCGGAGTGACGACATGAATATTGACCCCTAAAATCGCACTGGTCACTAATAAAGAATTAGCGACATTGTTGCGCCCATCCCCACAGTATGCGATGGTCAAGCCAGTCAGCTCACCGAAGTTTTCTTGAATGGTTAAAAAGTCAGCGATCATTTGCGTTGGATGCCATTCATCCGTTAAACCATTCCAAACAGGTACGCCTGAATAGTTGGCCAGATCTTCGACAACCTGTTGGCTAAAGCCGCGAAACTCGATCCCGTCAAACATACGGCCGAATACTTTGGCGGTATCTTCAACGGATTCTTTAGACCCCAACTGAATATCATTGGCCCCTAAAAATTCCGGATGTGCCCCCAGATCCACCGCTGCAACCGTAAAGGCTGCTCGCGTCCGTGTCGAATTCTTTTCAAACAAAAGTGCAATATTTTTTCCTTCTAAGTAGCGATGTGGTTGATTGTTGGCCTTCATCCCTTTCAAGTGCTGGGAAAAATCAATCAAATATTGTAGTTCTTCTTTTGTAAAATCCTTTTCTGCTAAAAAACTGCGTCCTTTAAAAACCGATGTCATTGCATACCCGCCCTTCAATTAACTAATAATTATACACGATAATATCAAATTATGAAATAAAATACAACAAAATCTTCTATTTGCTCATAAAGAAACCAAAAAAAAACACCTAAGAACGGATCTTAGGTGCAATCATCTTAAGAAATCGTATGGGCAAAGCTGACACTTGGATCAGCATTCAATGAAAGATCTGCTAAGCGCTGCTTTTTCAACGCAACATGGGCATAAGCTCCAATCATGGCCGCATTATCTCCGCAAAGACGCAACGGTGGAATCAACAATTCCACTTCCGGCAATTCCTGCATCGCTTTTTGTAAAGCGTCACGCAAGCCTTGATTCGCCGCGACTCCCCCAGCAACGATCAGCTGGTTTACAGGATAAGCTTGGCATGCCCGCAACGTTTTGTGAACCAATACTTCGACAACGCTGGCTTGGAAACTAGCTGCTAGATTTTCTACTGACAAAGCTTCCTCTCTTTGCTGTGCATTATGCACAAAATTGATAAAGGAACTCTTTAAGCCGCTGAAACTAAAATCAAAATTATCTTCTTGTATCATTGCTCGAGGAAAGTGATACGTATCACTGCCTAGATGCGCAAGGCGATCAATTTCTTTCCCACTAGGATAAGGCAAACCTAGAACACGACCGACTTTGTCATAGGCTTCACCAGCGGCATCATCTCTCGTTTCACCGATGATCTCAAAAGAGCCATCTTCTGCCATATACACCAATTCGGTGTGGCCACCACTGACCAATAACGCCATTAAAGGAAAAACCAATGGCTTCACTAGGCGAGCTGCATAAATATGTCCTGCCATGTGATTGACCGGAATCAGCGGTAAGCTGTGGGCCCACGCAAAGGCTTTTGCTGCAGAAAGCCCAATCAACAGTGCCCCAACCAACCCTGGACCATAGGTAACAGCAACAGCTGACAACTCTTCAGGTTGGGTGTCGGCCTGTGTCAATGCTTCTTCGATACATAAAGTAATCTGTTCGACATGGTGACGACTAGCGACTTCTGGTACGACACCGCCGAAGCGCTGGTGGCTCTTGATCTGCGAAGCAACAATGTTACTTAAAATGGTGTCGCCGTTTTTAATCACTGCCACACTGGTTTCATCACAACTGCTTTCAATGGCTAAAATCAATTCATTCATTTGATTTTTGTCCGCCTACTTTCTTTTCCATAATCAACGCATCCTCTTCTGGATGACTGTAATATTTTTTTCTACGACCGATGACTGTATAGCCCATACGTAAATAAAGAGCTTGTGCTTGCAAATTCGACACACGCACTTCAAGATAGATGCGCCGACCATCGGTTTGTTCCACGAGCGATTCCATTTGCTTCAACAATTCTTTCGCCAAACCACGACCTTGATACGCTGGTAAAACCGCTACATTAAACAACTCTGCTTCATCCAGCACTTGCTGAAAACAGAGAAACCCCATTAGCTCTTGATTGGTTTTTCCATAACGGAACAAATAGCGACTGTTGCTGTTTTGCAAATCTTGTTGAAATTGCTGCACATTCCAAGGCGAGCCAAAGGGATAGCTCTGATCTGCCAATGACCAGAGCATTTGCGGTGTCGGGATCGTTTGATCTGCTTGTTCGTTAGTCATTTAAAAATTTCACCATATCCAATGCGTCTTCATTGCCTTCGGTGTAGTACGCCGTTTTGATCGCCTGTGAAACAAACCCGAGGGTCCGATACAAACGTTGCGCATCACGATTGCCCAGGCGAACTTCTAATGTCAAACGGTCGCATTTGTTTTTCCGTGCATAACGTTCGATTTCTCCTAGCAAGAAAGAACCGATCCCTTTTCCTTGATAATCAGGAATGATCGCGATATTGGTGATATGGGCATCAGCGCCTAAAATCCGCACCCCGATAAACCCAATCATCCGCTCATTATGCAAGATGCCCAAATAAAGATGTTTGACCCGTGAATAAAGTTCTGACAAAAAGGCGCTCTTGGTCCAAGGCAGTTCCCCCGCATACACGAGACGCTCCACCTGCAGCAGCTCTTTAATGTCATCTCCGACTAATTCACGAACAACGTACATTTCCCCTCGTATCTCTTTTTTACGCTCTGGGTATTGAATCTGACGGAAAAGGGCCAGCTTTCCCGTCATCGTTTTAAATTTTTTCAACATAGGCATCCACTCCCGGTTCATGCGAGGCTAACCATTTTTCTTCGGCTTCAACTAATTTTAAATAGTCTGGTACAAAATCATGGATCGAAGCGACCGGCGCTTCTTCTTTCGCAATAGCAGCTAAAACAACGCCATTCGGGTAATTCCATAACGATACTTGATTGATATGGGCTGTCGGCAGTTCCGCCTCGATCATGTCTTTAAATTTGATGGTATCGGCGCCGACAAATAGCACTTCTTGACCATCGACTGCTTTTAACTGGGTCAATAATTCAGACAGTGAGATATGCTGGTCTTTGATCCTTGTTTCTAAGGTCCCATTATGCCATTGGTAGGCACCTGCGTAGACATTTTGACGGCGAGCGTCAAACAACGGCACGATCACTTGCGATACGCCCACACAATTGGCAGCGACTGCTTTCAAACTAGAAACACCAATCAGCGGGATGTTCAATGTTTGCGCCAGCGTTTTTGCTGTTGTGACGCCGATTCGCAAACCTGTATACGAACCAGGACCTTTCGCAACAACGATTTGCTCCAGCTCTTTAGGTGCCATCCCCACCGCTTGCATCAATCCATCAATGGCAGGCATCAATGCTGTGCTGTGGTTTTTGATCGCCATCGTCTGGCTTTGTCCCAACACTTCTTGACCATCGACCACCGCAACCGCCAGTGTCTGGTTTGAGGTATCAATCGCTAATGTTTTCATCTATCTTCTCCCCATTCAAAAAACTCTCTCATATTCTACCATATTCTAATCAAATGCCCAACCAAGTCTCCAAAAAGATGCCTGCGTTTAGAAAAAAAGCAATAGGACAACAATACCCGAACCTTTGAAAAAAGCAAGCACGGCTGCAGCTGCAAACCGACGAGGCTGTTTAAAGGTTCGGGTAAGACGATAGTCATTTTTTGTTATTCCATTAAAACTCAGTTGACGTGTGTAACGACATCCTTCGGTGATTCAACTGGTTGCTAGGAGGATTGGCGCGTGATCAGTTCCGTTGCGATCGTAACTTTGCGAGGAACGGGTGCTGCATTCGTAATGATATCCAGCAAGGTCGTCACTGCCAGCTCCCCCAACCATTCCGTATGAACTTTGATGGTTGACAGCGTCGGAAAGACGTACTTTGCAACACTGACATCGTTGAAGCCGATAATTGCGATCTCCTCAGGAATCTTGATGTTTTTTTCTTGCAAAGCACGCATAGCGCCAATCGCTAAGGCATCACTGGAAGCAAATAAAGCACTTGGCAACTCTTTGTTTTGCTGCAAATACTCTTTCATCGCCTCATAACCGCCCTCTACTGTAAACGGTGCGCTGAGGTGATATTGCGGGTGGTGCAGCTTCAACCGACGGAGCCGTTCCTCAAAAATTCGGCGCCGAGGGTCTTCGATTTCTTGGTGATGATCCTTGGTAAACTCAACGCCTGATAACAAGCCGATCCTTTGGTGGCCTTTTGCAATAAAGTCATCGATCACTAAATCCACCGCTTGTTGAAAGTCCACCACCAGAGAATTGACGCCCTGAGCCAATGCGTCAAAATCGACCATCAACAAATTGGCTTGGCTTTTTTTCAATTGTCGAATCTGGTGATCATCAAATTTCCCTAGTGCAATCGTTCCATCGACTGCGGTATCAGTCAATCCTTCGTAGGGTTCTTTCAGCAAACGAATCCCTAATTCTTCGGTTTTGTTTTCAATCCCGATACGGATCGCTAAATAGTAAAGATCTGCTAATTCTTCCTCGGTATCAAACCATTGGATCAAGCGCATACTACTGGTTTCTGGCTGACTCTTTTTTTTATGTTTTGTGTAATTGAGTGCTTCTGCGGCTTTAAAAATTTTCTCTTTGGTTTCAGAACTGACCGATAATTCTGAATCGTAATTCAGCACCCGTGATACAGTGGCTGGCGAGACGCCAGCCTGTTGTGCAATATCTTTGATCGTTGCCATCTTCCAGCCTCCTTTTTTTGCGGGGAACTTTTTTATAAAGTAGTTATAAAGCGAGCAAAGGCCGCTTGCCCTGTCTGGTCTCGCTTGAAGACGCCTGCATGCGTCAATACTTGCGTAAAGACTTCCCCTAATGCATTACGCAAAATCTGCGACACGTTATCGGCATTGCATTCTGGGTGCTGGGCTTTGATCGTATCTGCCCAAGGAATATGGTATGCCGCGATTTGATTGGGCTGATCCAATAGATAAGCAGTCACTTCTTCTAGTTCCGGAGCTAAACGCGGCGGGAGAACTGCCAAGCCCATGACTTCAATCAATCCGATATTTTCTTTTTTGATATGCTGCACTTCTTGATGCGGATGAAAAATGCCGTCAGGATGTTCTTTGGAAACATTATTATCCCGCAAGACTAAGTCCATTTCAAACAGCTCTCCTTGCTTGCGTGCGATCGGTGTCACCGTATGATGAGGCGTTCCATCTTCTGAAAAGGCATTGATCGAAACACTTGGATCTGAGTACTGTTGCCATTGGGCTAACACATATTGGCAAGCGGCGGCTAATTTTTGTTTGTTTTTCGCTTGTAGTCGTATCACCGACATTGGCCACTTCACGATCCCCGCAGCGACATCAGGAAAACCAGTTAAAGAAAAGTGTTGCTCGATCGGCGCTTTTGCCATGGCAAACGTGTGCCGTCCCCCTTGATAATGGTCATGAGACAAGATCGAACCCCCAACGATCGGCAGATCGGCATTGGACCCGACAAAATAATGCGGCATCACTTCAATGATCTGCAACAAGCGAGCGAAGGTTTGCAAATTGATTTTCATAGGACGATGGTCTAAAGAGAGAAAAATCGAATGCTCATTGTAGTAGGCATAGGGCGAATATTGAAAGCCCCATGCTTCATTATCCAAATTCATACGGATGATCCGATGGTTGGTCCGCGCTGGATAATTGACTCGTCCTTGGTAGCCTTCATTTTCCAAACACAACATACATTTCGGATAATCTACAGAAGCAGCAGCTCCTTCTTTCGCTATTTGCTTGGGATCTTTTTCAGGTTTTGATAAATTGATCGTGATCTCGATCTCCCCATATTCGGTATCAACTGGGAACACGATATTCTTTGCGATGGCCCGAGTCTTGATGTAATCATTTTGACGGCACAGCTCAAAGAAATAATCCGTCGCTTCTTTAGGATCATTGGCATAATGCTGCGCAAAAAAAGCATTGACTACTGAAGGCGGTGGCGTCAAAAAGTCCATCAACTGGGCTTCAAAGATTTCTCTTTCTGCGTGAGAATCGCCAATTTGCTGATTGCTCAAAGCGCATGCCACCAGCTCGTCCATCAAATCAATGGAGGAACGATCGACAGAACGAATTTCGCTGGGCTCAAAAACAGCTTCCCCGATCATGGCTAGTACTCGGTTTTGCAAATAAATACGATCCATTTCCATCCAGCCGCCAGCCTTGATTGCTAAAGTGACGAAATCGCTGATTGTTTGGCTGATCGTCATTGGTTATTCCTCCTGCCCTTGATACCCATTTGGATGGCTGACATGCCAATTCCAAGCAGTCTCGATGATTGCTTCGACGTCGGTATAGACTGGTTTCCAGCCTAAAACCTTTCGTGCTTTTTCACTCGATGCCACTAAGGTACTTGGATCACCGGCACGGCGAGGCGCCACTCTGGCTGGGATCTCTTTTTTCGTTACATTGCGAGCAGCTTCCACCATTTCTTTCACAGAGTACCCATGATTGCTGCCTAAATTGAAAACATTGCTCTCATTGCCTTTTTGTAAATATTCTAATGCCAACAGGTGAGCAGCGATCAGATCTTCGACATGGACATAATCGCGAACACAAGTACCATCTGGAGTATCGTAATCCTCCCCAAAAATCGCTACCTCTTTGCGTTGTCCTAAAGCAGCTTGCAAGATGATCGGTACTAAGTGTGTTTCTGGATCATGGTCTTCACCAATCGAAGCATCCGACTTCGCGCCAGCCACATTGAAATAACGCAATGCGACATACTTCATTCCATAGGCTTCATCGCACCAACGCATCATTTTTTCCATGATCAACTTGCTTTCGCCATATGGATTTTTAGGATTTGTTGGGATTTCTTCCGTGATTGGACTATGGTCAGGTTCCCCATAAGTTGCTGCTGTAGAGGAAAAGACGATATGTTTCACTTGATGTTCCTTCATCACTTCTAAGAGGATCTGCATCCCATACACATTATTGTTGAAATACTTCAATGGTTTTTCCACAGATTCTCCCACCAAAGAACTGGCAGCAAAGTGAATCACGCCATCGATCGTTTCTTTTTCAAATACCGATTGTAAAAATGCTTTGTCGCGAATATCTCCTTCATAAAAGGTTGCTGCTGGATGGATCGCTTGGCGATGTCCTGTCAGCAAATTGTCAACGACAACGACTTGTTTTCCTTGTTCGATCAATTGATCGACTGCATGAGAACCGATATAGCCGGCTCCTCCTAATACTAAAATCGCCATATTTTCAGCCTTCTTTCTTCATTCCTTCATCGTTTCTTATTCTACAGTTTTCGTGCACCATCATCAATACTTGCTTGATAAATGTCGGTTGCGTAGCCGATTTCTGCTAAATAGGCTGCTTTGACTGACGCTTCGAAATCAGCCCATTCACTTGCTTTGACCAATGCGATCCCGCAACCGCCAAAGCCCGCACCAGTCATCCGCGCACCTAGAACAGCAGGGTGCGCTTGAGCGGCTGCGACTAGTGTATCTAGTTCATGCCCTGTCACTTCATAATCATCTTGCAATGAAGCATGGGAGGCATTTAATAACTGGCCGAATTTTTCAAGATCACCAGCAGTCAAAGCAGCTTTTGCTTTCAATGTCCGTTGGTTTTCCGTCACCGCATGTTTCGCCCGTTTGATCAAGCGTGGATCATCGATCAATGCTGTATTTGCAAAAAAGGTTGCTTCGTCTAATGCGCCCAATGAATCAATGGCTAATGATTTTTGCAAACGAGCCAATGCTTCTTCACATTCTGCACGTCGTTCATTGTATTTAGAATCAGCCAATTCGCGTCGCTTATTGGTATTCATGATCGCTACGACATAATCGCCAAATGCCGCTGGTACGACTTCATAATTTAACGTGTTCGTATCTAAAAGCAGTGCATGGTCTTTTTGACCCATTCCGATCGCAAATTGATCCATGATCCCTGAGTTAACGCCAATAAACTCATTTTCGACTTTTTTGCCAATTTTAACTAAGTCCAAGGTCGTCAGGGTTAAATCAAAGAGATCTTTTAGACAAACCCCCGTCAGCAATTCAATCGATGCCGAAGAAGAAAGACCTGCGCCATTCGGAATGTTGCCATAAAAAGCGATGTCAAAGCCTCGATCGATCACTTGCCCCGCTTCTTTTAGGAAACGAACGACTCCTTTCGGATAGTTTGTCCAATCATCTTCTTTTCGGTAATCCAGCTCATCTAACGAAAAGGAGATCACGCCTTTTTCTGGAAAGTTCTCTGAATAGAGTTGGATCAACTGGTCTTCACGTTTTCGCGCTACTGCATACGTCCCTAATGTGATCGCCGCCGGGAAAACATAACCGCCATTGTAATCCGTGTGTTCACCGATCAAGTTGATTCTCCCTGGTGCAAAATACATGCCTGTGCCTTCTGTTCCAAATTTATCAATAAATATCTGTTGCAATTGCTCCATTTCTCTCACTCCCACTTTCTTTTTAGTAAACTTATTGTAAAATATTTACTAAATCATTTCAAGCGTTTTCAATCCCAAAAGTGATTTTTTTTGATATTTTTTCCGTTTTCATTCATAATGAACCTATAACTAAAGGCGAGGTGTTTAATGATGAAACGATTTCTTTCAGGATTTTTAGTAGGAACAGTCGCAACGGTTGCTGCAGCTGCAAGTGTTGTTATGACGGTCAAGAAACAAGTGATTGATCCAATTGATGAACAACAAGCGGATCATGATGAAAAACGGAAACGTGCGATGCGTAAAAGCGTTGCCCGTTAATCATTTGCTACAAAAGAGCCGTCAGCCTTCAATAGGCTGGCGGCTCTTTTAGGTAATCATTCTTCCTTCTCCAGTAAGTCCTGCAAAATCACGGCTTGATTTTGTTCTTCATTTTTCGCTCCGTATAGTAAGGTAACGGTCTCTTGTTCAGCAACCAACGCGTTTAACTGTGCCAGGGCAACTTTTGCGGGCGCTTTCTCTAATTCTTGTAGATAGCGGTCTTTAAACGCATCAAAACGTTCAGGATCATGCCCAAACCATTTGCGCAATTCAGTACTTGGTGCGACTGCTTTGAGCCATAGATCGATCTGAGCTGTTTCCTTTTTCATCCCTCTAGGCCAGATGCGATCCACCAATACCCGATAGCCATCTGTCGTTTCCGCCGCTTCATAAATTCTTTTTCGCTTGATCAACGCACACTCTCCTTATTGATAGACCTAAGTTCAAATAAAGGCAAAAGCCCACAATGTAAATTGAACAATGACTTACTTGAAACACTCCGTTTGGTGTTTCGTCACTCATTCAAATTTGCTTGTGTTCTTTTGCCTTGAGTTCTCTGTTTTATAAACTATTTTTCTTTTTCGTCTTGCCGCTCCAGCCTTCATATCCTTCTTTTAGGATATAGACATTGGTAAAGCCTTCTTTACGTAATTTATTCGCTGCGCGAATACTCAACGATTTACGCGTGTCATATAAGTAGATCGGTTGATCTTTACGAAATGCGCTGAAGGAATTGGTTAAAACAGTAAAAGGAATATTACGCGCCCCTAAAATATGTCCACTGTCAAACTCATTTTTTTCCCGAACATCGATCACTTGGGCTTTCTTCATTCCTGCTTTGAATTCATCTTCTGAGATGATCGTTGCTGAACGGCGTCCCATGATTTGAAAATACGCCCAGTTCAAAGCGATTGCTAAGATGATTAATCCCAAAACCAAGTTTAGCCACATAATTGGTGTCATTTCTTCTATTCCTCTCTATTGTAACAATCATTCTTTTTTTGATTTATGCTGCTTGAATGTATCATTGCCTAGCAGCTTGGCATCTAAGCTTTTGCTGCAAATTGCAAAGCTAATGATGCTGCCCCGATCACACCGGCATCATTCCCAAGTTCTGCCAATTTGATTTCGGTACTTTCCGTTACCTGTGGGAAGGTAAACTGAGCAAAGTAGGCAGCAACCCGTTCACGTAAAAATTCACCGGCTGCTGATACGCCTCCACCTAAAACGATACTCGATGGATTTAATGTGTTTCCTAAGTTTCCGCATGCCAACCCAAGGTAGAAGCACACTTTATCAACGACCATCAAGCCAAATGGATCGTTTGCTTGAGCCGCTTCAAAAATATCTTTACTTGAAACATCTTCCCCATTGTCCAGCTGCTGTTTCAATGCCGAATCGCCAGCATATTCTTCTGCCAACTGTCGAGCAACTCGCACAACACCCGTCGCACTAGAAACCGTTTCTAAACAACCACGTTTGCCGCAAGTACATTCAAACCCTTCAGGATCAACAGTGATATGACCGATTTCTCCAGCACAACCAGCAACCCCATGAAGCAATTGCCCTTCCATGATGATACCGCCGCCAACACCTGTACCTAGTGTGATAAAGATGACATC
The DNA here is from genome assembly GCF_050531515.1 of Enterococcus sp. DIV1279b. Taxonomy (NCBI): domain Bacteria; kingdom Bacillati; phylum Bacillota; class Bacilli; order Lactobacillales; family Enterococcaceae; genus Enterococcus; species Enterococcus sp. DIV1279b. The sequence goes on from NZ_CP172891.1 coordinate 2,433,185, forward strand.
AGGATTGTTATCCCCTGCCCCTTTCCAGCGCTCACCTAAAGCTGCTACATTGGCATCGTTATCGATGGCAAAGGGGATTTTTGTGCCTTTTTCAATCAGTTCTTTGACTGGCTGAAGTGTTTTCCAGTTCAGATTGTAGGCACCGATGACGGTTCCTTTGTCACGATCGACACTTCCTGGTGTCCCCATACCAATACCGATAAATGCTTCTGGCTGTAAGCCATATAATTCTAGGCGATGATTGATCGATGCCACGATTTCTGGCACAATATGTGAGCCTTCATCAAGAATATTGGTGTCAATACTCCATTTTTGCTGAATCTCGCCTTCGCTCGTTAAAATAGCGAATTTCACCGTTGTTCCGCCTAAATCAATTCCGATGATTTTTTTGTCCATCACTTGTTTTCCTCCCGGCTTTCTTCAATTCGATGCTCCCGCGTAAGAATTCGCCGGGCAGTCAGATATACATCCCGATCTATCAAGCGACTGTCATAAAAGTTTTTCAGCTCGATTTGCATCAGTTCTATATCGTAGATCCGCTTGCCGACATATACGTAAACACCAAATTGTTTCAGTAATTGTTGTACGTCATATAACGTTTCCATTTAACCACTTCCTGCTTATTATACAAGTAATTAATATTTTTTAAAACCATATATCACAAAAATAGCCAATAAGAAAACAAAGAGTACGCCAGAGAGGATTCTGGTGTGGATCGAATATTTTCCGTAGTTCTTTGGCAATGCCAAAAGATTCCCTAGTAATAACCCACCGAGGATCCCCCCAATGTGTCCCCACATATCGATCGTTTGATCAAACACACCAAAAACCAGGTTCAATCCAACGAATAGGGCAAATTGCCGTACCATTGCTTGGATGCGGTAATCATTTCTAAAATGCCAACCTAAAATCAAAAATGCCCCGAAAAGTCCGAATAAAGAAGTACTAGCGCCTGCTGATTGAATCCCTATTTGGTTGAAGGCAAAACTCATGGTATTGCCCATGATGCCGCTTAGCAAATACAAGGCAAAAAAACGGCTATGACCATAGATGGCTTCTACTTGCTGCCCCATATAATACAGAATCACAGAATTGATCGCAAAATGAGCCAAACCGAAATGTAGAAAGATCGGGGTAACGAAACGCCAATATTCATTTAAATAAACGACAAACGGACCAAACATCACCCCGCCTGATTGAATAGAGGGACTAAAATAACCTAAGATAAACACAATTGTTTGGATAGCTAAAAACAGATACGTGAAGACCGGCTGATTCAGCCATCTTTTCATTTGAGAATTCATTGACGTGCTCCTTTACGTGCGAATAAGAGAATCCGTATAGATTTTATCGATTGGGATGTCGAATACATCTGGTGTCCATTGATCGTTGAATTGCTCTCCGAAGACCAAAGAAACGGTCTTGCCATCGAAAGCTGACAAGAAACGATCATAATAGCCACCGCCAAAGCCGATGCGATAGCCGTTTTTAGAAAACGCCAAACCGGGAACAATCAGCAAATCCAAGTGATGGGCTTCTTGCTCACAGATCGGCTCTTCAACTCCAAATGCCGACGCTTCATAACGTGTTGTCGGCTCCACATGATAAAACTGCAATTTTTTCTGTTGTGCTTTCGGCACTGCGATTCGTTTGTTTTGTTCAAATCCTTTAGCAAAAATAGCCGCTGTATCAAATTCAAATGGCAACGAACGGATCACACCTACTGACTCAGCTGTTTGCCAAATCTGAGAAGAAAACAGCAACTGCAAAATCAGCGTTTCTTTCTGCTGCTTTTGTTTGATTGGCATTTGTTTTAATGTTTGGATCATGTGCTCTCTAATGACTGGTTTTTCCATTGGATCACTCCTCTCAGAAATAGTACCAAAAACTGTGTCCAAATAGCAAACTAGAATCGCAGATTTCTTGGCAAGATCATGACTAGTTGCTCATTCTTCTTTACGTCGGATCAGCAAAAAGACAAAGTACGGTGCCCCCACGATAGAAATGATGATACCAGCTGGGATCTCGCCGCTTGTCAATAGCAAACGACCGATCGTATCACTGACTAAGACTAGCAGACTGCCGATCATTCCCGCTAAGAAAAAGGCACTGCGAGATTCTCTGCCGATGAGTCCCTTAGCGATATGAGGCGCCAATAAGCCCACAAAGGCTAAATTACCAGTATAGCCAACCGTACTGGCAGCCAAACCAACCGCGATCACTAAAAACCACGTCCGCAAACGGGTCAAAGAAACCCCTAAGCTAATTGCCTGCTCCTCGCCAAAGCCAAGTAAGTTAAACCTTGGTACGGTCCAGAAAGCTGCGGCAGACAATACGATGACCCAAGGAAGCAGACTGGTGATTTGCTGCCAAGAAGTTCCCCAAATCGAACCAGAAAGCCACGCTGTTACAAAGCGATAGCGGTCTTTTGATAATTCCACCGTAAAGAGTAAGGTAGCCGCCGCCAGCCCTGCATTGACGGCGATTCCCGCCAGCAGTACTCGCTCCATCGATAACAATTGGCGGTGCTTATAGGCAATCAAATAGACCAGTACAGCAGCTAATAAACCACCGATGATCCCAACGACAGGCAAAAGCTGCGATCCTTGGGTATAAAAACCTAAGTAGATCAACACAAAGAGCCCTGCCCCATTGTTGATTCCTACGATACTTGCATCAGCCAACTCATTTCTCGTTACTCCTTGCAAGACAAACCCAGAAAAACCAAAGGCACCACCAGCGATCAGCGCTAGACAAGCCCGTGGTAGTCGAAACTCAGTAAAAGTCAGTACTTGACTCGAAGATGCCGTTCCTTGAAAGATTGCCCCTAATGTCTGAAAGGATAAAATTGTTTTTCCCACCATGACACTTCCTAAAAAAGCGACCATCAGCAGTAGGAAAAAAACAGAGAGTGTTTTTTTCATCAGCCTTCCCTCCGTATCTTGATCAATAGAAAAGGCACACCAATCAATGCCATCAGTATCCCAAAGGGTGTCTCAAAGGGCGGATTGATCAGGCGGCCAGCCAGATCAGCGGCCATCACCAGTGTTCCCCCTCCAAGGATCGTCAAAGGCAAAATCAGTTGATAGTTTTTGCCCACCATTCCCCGCACGACATGAGGAACCATTAAGCCGACAAAACTGACCGGTCCAACAAGCGAAACTGCCATTCCCGCCAAAACTACGACTAACAGTAAGGCAGATGCCCGAATCAGATGCGGGTGCTTGCCTAATGAAATGACGGTGTCATCTCCTAGCGCTAACAGATTCAACGCTTTTCCTAGACGTAGCACAAAAACGATGGCAATCAGATAGATGGGGCCCACAAAACGCAGTTGCTGCCAAGTCACATTTGCGGCACCACCGATAAACCAAAAGGCTAACTCTTGATTTAAATCAAATTGCAGTGACAGGGTCTGACTGATGGCTGAGAAAAAAGAACTTAGTGCCACACCAGCCAAAATCAAACCTGTAGGTGACATACCCAATTTGGCATAGCGAGTCAATAAAAAAAGCAGCGCAGTTGCCGCAAAGGCACCAAAAAACGAAAATAGCGCCGCTTGACTCGGTTGAATACTAGGAAATAGGATAAATGCGATCGCTAATCCCATCGCAGCCCCACTGTTGACACCTAAAAGACCGCCATCTGCCAGAGCGTTTTTCGTAATTCCCTGCATGATAGCTCCCGTAACAGCAAAACAACTTCCTACTAGAAAAGCAGCCAACACACGGGGCAATCGAATATTGCGCAAGACTTGATGCAGCTGATTCTCATAATCAAAAGCAAAGATAGCATTCCAGATCGTTTCAAAGGAAAGGTCTGCAGCGCCTTGGGTGATCGCCAAAAAGAAACAGATAATAAAGCAGCCGCTAAAAAGCAGCAGCAACCAAGAAAACTTTTTCATGCTTGGGCTCCTAACTCATAGGTCAAGACCAATGGCTTTGTGCTATTAGGAAAGGTTCCTAACATGGCGTCGATCTCAAACAAACGCTGTAGCCACTCTTTGGTCAGCACTGTTTCTGGTGTACCAGAGACCAACAGTTCTCCACCTTTTAATGCATAAATATAATCAGAAAAACGAGAGGCATGATTCAGGTCATGAATCGACATAATGATCGTTTTTCCGTAGGTTTTATTGATTTGCTGTAATAAGAGCAAAATTTCTAATTGATGCGCTGGATCTAAAAAGGTCGTTGGTTCATCTAAAATCACGATATCCGTATCTTGCGCAAGTGCCATGGCGATCCAAACGCGCTGTTTTTGTCCCCCTGACAGCGTGCTGATCGTTTCATCTGCTAGTGCCGTCAAACCCGTTGCCTGCAAAGACCATTCGATCGCCGCAAGATCTTGTTCCGATAAACTATTTAGTCCTTTTTGATAGGGAAAACGACCATAAGAAACAATTTCGCGAATCGTCAAGCCAATCGATGAATCGCTAACTTGTGAGAGCAGCGCAATCTTTTTCGCCACTTCTTTGGTTTTGATGTTTTGCAGGTTTTGTGCATCTAAGAGGACCTCACCAGACAATGGCTGTAAAATTCGGGCAAGTGCCTTTAAAAACGTCGATTTCCCACTGCCGTTCGGACCAATCAAGCCGATGATTTTCCCTTCTGGCATCTCAATTGTTAGATTTTGCACAATTTTTTGTTTTTGATAGCCGACACTCAAGTCAACTGTTCGTAATTTCGCCATATTCGTCCCCAAAATAAATGATTGATAATGCTTATCAATTATGAATGTAATCCTACTATTCGTCAATAGTTCTAAAAAAAGGAAATAAAAAAATAAGATTGACAAAGAAGCGTTTCTTCGTGATAATAGCTATCAGCAAATGAGAACTATTCTCAATTAAAACAATAAGTGCTCAACATGTAACAAAGGAGGAAGTGTTTTTATGAAACAATGGTCAAAAAGAAGTACTTGGCTTACCCTGCTAGCTGCCTGCTCTCTTACCCTACTGGGTGCTTGCAGCACGAATAATGACTCAACGGATAGCAGTGGATCAGCCACTACTTCTTCAGAAATAGCAACAACCTTTACCGATGCGATGGGAAATGAAGTCACTGTTCCCGAAAACCCACAGCGGGTGATTGGTAGTTATTTGGAAGATTATTTGGTCGCTTTAGAGGTAACACCGGTTGCTCAATGGACCGTCGGCAATGACAGTGATCAAGCATACTTGCAAGACAAACTGGCGGAGGTTCCAAGGATCAACTACGATCTGCCCTTTGAAGATGTCTTGAGCTTTGAGCCAGACCTGCTACTGATGGATAGCAATTCCATGGTGGAAGGTGACAAATATGATCAATACAGTAAAATCGCGCCGACCTATGTGGTCACAAATGGCGAAGACGTGACCTGGCGGGAACGTCTGACAGATATTGCAAAGGTGTTACACAAAGAAGAGCAAGCTGCCCAAGTAGAAGCTGATTATGATGACTTAGTCGCTGCTACCAAGGAAACGTACGCTGATCAAATCCAAGGCAAGTCGATCGCTGCTTTATGGGTGGTCAATAACTCTGTCTTCATGGTTTCAGAAACAAAATCAAGCGGTCAGCTGCTGTATCACGAACTCGGGTTTGAAGTTCCCGCACTGGTTTCGGAAATCAGTGAAAGTGCCACTGCTGATTGGTCTGCCGTTTCTCTGGAAAAATTAGCAGAATTGGATGCCGATTACCTGATTTTAGTGAATAGTGATAAAGGCGCTGATTTTTTCAGTGAACAAGTCTGGCAAAATCTTGATGCAGTCAAAAACAATCATTTATGGGAATTCGGCCCTGAATCAAGCTGGCTCTACAACGGTCCGATCGCCTACACCAAAATGATCGAAGATATCCAGAGCAAATTGGACTAATGCGTTTCAAGAAATTCGTCAAGTAAAACTACTTAACAAATTTCAGGAAAAAGCTAGCATTCCCTCACGAAACATGCTATTATATTTTAGTCTGAGAGATTTCTTAGAGGATTCTTGTATCGTTAGGGGGGAAAATCATGCGCGTAAACATCACATTAGAGTGCACTTCTTGTAAAGAACGCAACTACTTATCAAACAAAAACAAACGTAACAATCCTGATCGTTTGGAAAAGAAAAAATATTGCCCACGCGAAAGAAAAGTTACTTTACACCGCGAAACAAAATAATGCTATTTAAGAAGTTCGCAAACGCTGATAACCAAGGCGTTTGCGAACTTCTTTTTTTGTAAAAACTAGCTTTGAGGTGATGGTTTTGAATGGAACTCCCCTTCTATTAGCCCTTGTTCTTTCAAACTTAGATAGTAATTGCATCGTCTCCTTGATTACTCTTTGTTTTAGCTGCTTCTTGACTTCTCTTCTTTGGACTTTTAAGCCAATTCTTTGTAAAGTCACAAAAATAAATTTTAATGTATAATGTATAGAAAAAAGGAGAAATTAAATGTTTAACAAAGAAGGAAATGAGTTTCGTTGCAACCATTGCAAAAAAGTGATCGACACAGGGGAAGTCGTTTGGACAAAATGGCCGTTTCCGCCGAAAGCTTCTGCTTACCAACTAAAACCCAGAAAAGAATTAGCACTGATAAACGCGCCGATCCTTTGCCTAAATTGCTCAGAAAAGCTTCTCCTGGAACACCTCGAGTAACTATTCTTTTCATCGTTTTATTGTCTCTCTTTGTCCATCATAAAAAAGAGCAGGCAGTAGCCAAATTCACTTAGTGAATGTATTGCTGCTTTTTTGAATAAGCATCAGGAGAACGCATGAGCAGCAACAAAGATTTCAGGGGCGATTAAGCGGCAGCTTTATTTTCCGAAATTTTTTGCAGTATCTCTCCCGCGATTATGCGCGAGATGATTTTGGCAATAACCATAATATGAAGCCGCTCTCTCCCGTTGCCACCTTTTCTGTATACTTTGATCTCCGATCGACCCTTTCATGCTATACTGCCTATAGGAGGTGAACCCATGCTTGGCAATTTTGCGTATCTACCTAGTAACTATCGTCTGTTTTATGGCGCTTTTCTTTTTGCACTTATTGGAAATATGCTTTTCATTTTCATCAAACACCCTGCTTGGACCTTTAGCCTACCGACGGTGATTGTCCTCTTCTTAATAAATGTCTTCTTTTGGACAAAATACACGAAGAAACTTATTCCTTGCGCAACAGATGCACTGTTTTATGTTCTGCTCTTCCTATTGGTATTTCACAATCACTAACATAATGCTTCTTTTGATACTGATTGTTTCTCTTTCCCCTATTTCGTCATAACAAAGGAGTGTTGATGCGATGGAGATTTCCCATATCACGTTGATCGTACAGAATTTAGCAAAGACAACAACGATGCTGGAAACATTGTTTGATGCAGAGGAAGTTTATGATAGTCAAGACCAGGCCCATTCTTACTTCCCAGAAAAATTCTTTTTGATCGATGGCTTATGGCTTGCTGTCATGGAGGATGCCTCCCAGAAGCTGCCGAAAACGTATAACCATATTGCCTTTAAAATCGATCAAGCTCAAATCGATTCCTTGATTACGCGCATCCAAGGACTAGGATTGAAGATCGAAAAAGATCGTTCCCGCATCAAAGGCGAAGGTGCTTCTATTTATTTTTATGACGATGACAACCATTTATTTGAATTGCATACTGGTACGTTGGCTGAACGGTTGCACCATTACCGTCTGACAGAAACGAGGTGATCTTCATTGCTAGCAGCTGCATTGACTGTTATGTAAAGAACGCCCACATGAAAGGAAGTAAACAATGAAACTAGATATGGTCGGTATTATCACAAAAAACATGGAACAGGCACTGGCTTTTTATCAAGTACTTGGCTTCACGCCATTAGGTCAGCACTCAGAAGATTATATGGAATTAGCAAACGACGGGGTTCGTATCTCCTTGAATAGCCGCCAGATGGTTGCTGGGATCTACGGACATGCACCAATGACTGTGGGTGATACGATTGAATTAGCCTTTTTATGTGATTCTCCTGAAGAAGTTGATGCCCTTCATGCAAAAGTCGTTGCTGCTGGGTATCAGTCTTTCAAAGAACCTTGGTCTGCCTTTTGGGGGCAACGCTATGCCATTGTCAAAGACATAGACGGCAATCTCTTAAGTTTGTTTGCAACCCTACCTGCCGAAAATTGATTTAAGCTACGACAGTCGGTCCAATGGAGCGGCTGTTTTTTTATCCGTTTTTCGGGTAAAAAGACAAAACCCCGTATTTATGTCCAATCGAATTCTGATAATCTGAAATGAATGTATTCCTTATAAACCAACGTTTCCCATCATTATAAAACAAAAATAACTTCTCTATAAAAAAACAAATCCCCCTCATCCGCTCCTGTTTGCTTGACAAAAAAGAACAAACGTTCGTATAATTTCGGTAAGGAGTGATAAAAATGGGTGGTTTTAATTATGCGCTCGAGCCAAAACGCGATATCTTATTTATTGATGTCAAAAGTTTTTATGCTTCTGTCGAATGCATCTCTCGTGGATTAGATCCTATCCAAGCGATGCTGGTCGTCATGTCACATTCTGACAATACTGGTAACGGCTTAGTCTTAGCAGCTTCCCCAAAGGCAAAATCGGTATTGGGGATTTCAAATGTGACTCGCAATGACAACCTGCCGACACATCCCGATTTGTACAAAGCATCGCCGCGTATGAGTTTTTATATCAAAGAAAACACCAAAGTCAATAATGTCTTTCGCAAATATGTTGGACAAGACGACTTGCTGCTCTATTCGATCGACGAAACGATGATGGATCTGACCCGTACATTGGATCTTTTCATTCCCGATAAAACGATCTCTCGCGAAGAAAAACGTTGGTTGATTGCCCAGCAAATTCAAAAAGACATTTACGAAACAACGAAATTGTATGTCACCATCGGCATTGGCGACAATCCATTGTTAGCAAAACTAGCTTTAGATAACGAATCCAAACACAATCGTTCCTTGATCGCTGAATGGACCTATGACGATGTACCGACAAAAGTTTGGCAGATCGCCCCTATGACAGAGTTTTGGGGGATCGGTCGGCGCACAGAAAAACGACTTCACTTGATGGGGATTGAAACGATCGAGCAATTGGCTCACGCCAGTCCTGATCTTTTACGCAGTCGCATGGGGATCATTGGCGAGCAGCTCTATCATCACGCCCATGGCATTGATCGCACGATTTTATCTGAACCGACACCACAAGTGATGGAAAAAAGCTACGGCAATAGCCAAGTCCTACATCGCAATTATTATTTACAAGAAGAAATCGAGATCGTCATCAAGGAAATGGCGGAGCAAGTTGCCGCTCGGATTCGCCGTCATCATTGTCAGACCGCTTGTATCAATGTTTACATCGGCGTAGCCTTTGGTGAAACTGCCTCTGGTTTTTCCCGACAAATGAAGATCCCGCCAACTGACAATACCCGCAAACTTGTGGCTCATTGCCTGTTTCTCTTTCGAAAATTTTATACGGGGCAAGTCGTTCGCCACATTGGTATTACCTATTCAAAATTGTTCTATACAGAAAATGTCCAGTTGGATCTTTTTGAGCAAGCAGAAACGCAGTTGCGCCAGCGTAAATTAGATTTGATCATCGATAAGATTCGTGAGAAATATGGCTTCACTTCGATCGTTCATGCCACAAGCCGAATGGAAGGCGCTCGCGCCATTGCTCGCAGCAAATTAGTCGGCGGACATGCCGGTGGTCTAGATGGGATCGCTAATATAGGACCCGTCCATCAGCAAAAGGAAAAAGAACCGTTTGCTGATGGTTCGAAAAATACTGGCACTTGATTCGTTTTTCTTTCCTTTTTGCTGACAAATCTTAAGATAACATTAACAAACGGTCCATTTTTTAAAGATTTATGTAATTTCGATTCGCCCACCTCCCCCTTTGTTCTTTTCTAAGGTACTTTAATAGCAAGGAGTGTGAGCAGATGAAAATTGACAAAATCGAATACAAACGAGTCATCAACGGTGCGGGACACCTTGAGTACGATTTGCTGCAATATTTAGAAAAGAATCGGGCGACTGCTGCACAAAACCTGAAACAGTCTGAGATCGATTACCTTTTAGAAAAAGATATTCAGCATCGTATCATCCAACATGCGCGTAAGAGTTTCTTTGGCGATACGATCGTTTTAAAAGATGAATATGCCGAAGATTATCTTTTATTAAAAAAGTATACGGATATGTTCCAAGAATCATTCTAAAAAAAAACGCAGAACCAACTGGTTCTGCGTTTTTCTTATTCTTCGAAATGTTCTTTATAAACATCATCGACTGTCTGGTTCGGGTCGATCACGATATAAAGGCTCTTCGTTTTCTCACTGATTTTTGTTGATTGGTATACGTTATCCAATCCTTCCGTATCTTTGTCCTTATATGGGAAATACACAAGATCCGGTGTACCGTTACGGTAAAGAATTTCCATCCGTTCGATATCTTCATATTTCAACGCACGGGCAAACATCCCTAATTCAAGCCCACCTAAGTTGATGTCATGCGTTGCCACATGATCGCCTTCTTGGAAGATTTCAATTTTGAACCCAGCACATGGATGAATCTCAACAAATTCGCTTCCGTGGATGCGGCCAAAACTGGTCGTGATTTGTTTGATCCACAAGTCACCGATGTAACGGCGCTCAATCGTCCATGTTTCTCCATTACGGAAATAAAATTTTAAAGCTTTCATTTCTCTAGCCATGACAAAACGCTCCTTTTTATTAGTAATACACTTTAATTCTAACACATAGTCGCCATCGGGACACAAATTAACTTTGTTTTTCGTTGACTTTTTTCATGAACCGAGAGATTTCCACTGCTGCTCGTTGATGCGTCCCATTGGCAATGATCTGTTGTTTCGCGTCTATTACCTGATAATGAAATTGGAGCCCCTGTTCTTTTTCCCACTGCACAAGAACTGTGATTGTCGCTCCAACTGGTGAAGGCTTCAAATGATTGATCGAAAACTTTGTACCGACGGTAGTAAACCCTTTATCTAAAGTAGGCTCAAGGGCTTCCCAACAGGTGTTTTCCACCATTGCTACCAATCGTGGGGTTGCTAAAACGTCTAATCCCCCAGAACCCAAAACAGCCGCAGTGTCTTGCTGTCCCACGATAAATTCTTTTTTGCTTTCCATTTTTCAGTTATCCCTCCTTTGCTAAATACGCTTGGACAAACGCTAATAGTGCTTCTTTTTCATTAGGGATTTTTCGTGTGATGACTGCAGCTTCGGCAGCGGTCAAGACTTCTTTGAGCCACGGACCAGAAGAACGATCGATCGTTTGTAGTAAATCACGTCCATTGATCGCCAACTCCTTCAGTGAATGGATCGGCAGCTGCTGATAGCGCTGACTGATTTTTGCTGGATCGTTGGGCTGATTGTCATAACGCAATAATCCTTCGGCTAAACAGGTTGCTTCTAGACCGAACTGATACAACACTAGGTCATTCCATTCGCCATTTCGACGCGCGAGCAGTGCTTGATAAGCCGTGTGTACTTGGCGGATGCAGTCATTGGAACATTTCCAAGCTTTTAAAAAGCTGCGGACTGCCTCTGGCGCTAAACCCATTTGGTCAATGAGCAAAACCCAGGCCGCCGTTTCGTTTTCTAATGGGATCGCTGGCAGGTCTGCCATCCGCAGTAACGCCTCACCGTATTCCCGCAAGCCTGGGCAATAGATATAGCATTCGGTTTCTACTAGCGCCCGTAGTGCTTGGTTCCGATGATTGCCTAACAGCAATTTCACGAATTCAATCATGATCCGTTCAACAGAGATTTTTCCCAACAAGGCATGATTCGCATGGATAGCAGCCAATGTTTCTGTTTCTAAAACAAAGCCCAATTGACTGACAAAACGCAGCCCCCGCATCATTCGTAGGGCGTCCTCATGGAAACGTTCCTGGGGGTGACCCACTGCTCGTAAGATTTGATTATCGATATCTGCCAGACCATCGAAAAGATCAATGATGACACCATCTTCTTGAAGTGCCAACGCATTGATGGTAAAGTCCCGCCGTTTTAGATCTTCTTTCAGGGAACGGACAAAATCCACTTTGTCGGGTCTGCGGTAATCTTGATAGGCTGCTTCCGTTCGAAACGTAGTGATCTCATACTGCGCCTGCTCCCACAAAACCAACACCGTTCCATGCTCGATGCCAATGTCAATGGTTCGAGGAAAAAGCGCCTTGATTTCGGCTGGAAATGCACTGGTAGCAATATCGACATCATGAATCGGCTGGCCTAAGATCGTGTCTCGCACGCTGCCGCCGACAAAGTATGCTTCATAGCCTGCGGCTTCGATTTTTTTTAAAAGCGGTGCAGCTTCTGCAAATTCTTTTGGTAGTTTAGTCAGTTTCATTTACTTTCCCATCTTTTCTTTCAAAACGATACGCATCCCGCTGATTGAATTTTGCCATATTTTCCTCAAACACTTCAGTCAGGTCGATGTCTAGTGAATTGGCCATGATCATCGTCACAAAGAGTACATCACCGAGCTCTTCTGCCACTGTTTTTTCAACTTCATCGCTTTTTTTATTTTTTTCCCCGTAATAGTGATTCACTTCTCGCGCCAATTCGCCGACTTCTTCGGTCAAACGAGCCATTTGGGCGAGGGGGCTGAAATAGCCAGTTTTGAATTGCTGAATATACGCATCGACTTCTTCTTGCATCGATGCCAAAGAACGTTTTTCTGTCATTTTCTCCACCCTTTCTCGTTTATCTTACCAAAAGAATGGCTGCCTGCCTAGATAGATCCCCCTTCAGGATTTGTTGTGCATTCAATGATTTCGTGCTACATTGATACTTGTGGAAGTTGAATAACGGAGGAAACAGGATGCGGGCATTTTTTTCATGGCGAACGATTCGCGATATTGTTTTGATTATTTTTGGTACAAGTATCTATGGCTTCGGTCTAGTCTATCTAAATATCCCAAATGACTTAGCAGAAGGCGGTGTGACGGGGATCACCTTGATCATGCGAGCCTTATGGGGAATCAATCCTGCCATCAGTACACTGATCTTAAATATTCCGATCATTTTGATCGGTGGCAAAATTCTTGGTCGACGCTCATTAGTGTATACGATTTTAGGAACTTTTGGTTTGTCTTTTTGGTTGGCATTTTGGCAGAGTGTTCCCCTGTTGATCGATCTGCAGCACGATCTGCTGATCGTTGCGCTCTTGGCTGGTTTGATTGCAGGGATCGGTAGTGGGATCGTCTACAAAGTCGGGGGAACGACTGGTGGAGTCGATGTATTGGCACGTATTTTAGAGAAAAACTTTGGGGTGACAATCGGTCGTTCCCTTTTGATCTTTGATGTGTTCGTCCTGTTGCTTTCTTTGACTTATATAGATTTGAACCGCATGATGTATACCTTGATTTTTTCTTATGTCTTCACGCGCGTGATCGATTCGATCCTAGATGGCGGCTATTCAGCCAAAGGGATCTTAGTGATCAGCAATCACAGCGAAGAGATGGCTCCTGTTTTAATGGATGAATTAGAACGAGGCGTCACGTTTTTACAGGGCGAAGGGGCTTACTCAAGAGTGTCGAAACAAATCATTTATATGGTGGTCAGCGGGCGGGAGATTTCTGAAGTCAAGCGCATCGTTCATGACTTTGATCCGCAAGCGTTTGTTTCTGTCATTAATGTCCATGAAGTCGAAGGTGAAGGCTTTACCTACTTAAGACCTAAGTCGCGGTTCTTACAGCGCAAAACCGCTGTTTCTAAAACAAAATAGAGACTGAAAAAAGCAGCCCCGGTTAAAGGGCTGCTTTTTGCTTGTTAACGGCTTTCTTCTTTTTGCTGGAGCAAGTGTCTATTTACTTCATCCGAAAGTTCTAAGAAGGCATCACGATCCCCATTTTCCAAGGCTAGATCGATTTGCCGATACAAGGTATCGATTTTGGTTTTTGTTTCTTCTTTTTCAAGATACTGGGTAACATGTTGGGTCATTTCTTGATCCAAGTGGTCGTTCCAACGTTCATAAGGATTGTCTTCTAAAACTGCTAAATAAAAGGATTGCGACCAAGAATCTGGGAAGAGACATTCAAGATACAAAGGTTGTTTCCAATTCATGCGAATCTCATGAAAAATCTGATCAATGTCATAAAAGGTCTGCCCTTCGATGCTCAAGACAAACGGTTCGCCCCCAATTTCTGTACTGCGGACACTCAAGCCCCGTTTGGCTGCGGCTGCCCCTTCTACAAAATGAACATTGGTCAAGATCGCTTCATGGTTCGCCAGATAGTTTAACACCCAAGAGACTTCTCGGCGGCTGAAGGAAACGGTCGAAACTAACCAATTAAGAAACTTTTTCTTTTCTTGTACATTGATGTTCATTTCTCTCACCTATCTTTCTAATAAGTCCTCCACGATCGACTGTACTTCTAAATCACCTGGCTCATGCGCCAAATAATGCTGCAGCAAATGAAGTGCTTCAGGCAAACGCCCTTCTTCACGTAAGAAAATGCCATATTCTTTCATAAATGCTGGCTCATGGTGCAAATCAGCATTGGCTTCTTCGTAATAGTTTGCTGCTTTGTCAAAATCTTCCAGCGCATTATACGCTTGCGCCAAATTCCAAAGGGCATGCGGCTGTTCATTGTCTTCCATTCGTTCGATGGTCCAGATCGCTTCTTGCCAACGCTCTTCATTCAAGTATAAATTACTTAAGGTCAGTAACGTATCATCTTCTTTGTCACCAGTCTCCAGTGCTTTCAGTAAAAATGATTCTGCTGCTTCACTGTCATGAAGTCGGTAAGCATTCTCGGCAGCAAAATGATAGAAATCCACTTGATATGGATCTTCATGAATCCCTTCTTCGATCACACGCTGCGCTTCTTCCAGCTGCTCTTCTTCTTGCAATGCTTCTGCAAGATAAAGATACAAGGCACGGTATTGCGGATTCATGACCCGCAACTGCTGCAAGTAGCGAATCGCTTGTTCATTTTCTTTTAGCTGCAAATAGACTAAAGCTGTTTGAAAGAGACGCTCATCGGTCTGTTCGTCTTCTAGGCTTGCTTCAAAATATTCCAATGCCTCTTCAAACTTGCCCGCCATACTCAATGATGTACCAGTCCGTTCAACGATCGAGATCCCCGAAATATCCGTGATTTCTTCTTCCAGCAATCCTTGATAAAGGTCAACGGCTTCTTGATAGCGATCAGTCGAAAAGGCTAACTCAGCTAAGGCAAACCGTATCAAAGGTTCATCTGGCACAATGCTTTGCGCTTCTTTTAGTTTGGCTTCACTAACTTCAGGGATACCGATCAATTGGTAAAGATCCGCACTCAATAGCAAGGCTTGCAAATACGCTTCACTGGTCGGTGGTATTTGATCAATATAGGCAAAAGCCGTTTCGATCTGGTCTTCTTCCATCGCAATTTCTGCTAAAGGAAGCAGCAAAGCTTCATTATCAGGATGTCGTTGCTGCAAGGTTTCAAACAACGTTTTCGCCTCTTCCAAAAAGCCGATCTGCAATAGTTCATCACCTAAAGCGCCTAATGTCTCATCATCATCTTTTTGCAGAGCTTCGGTAAAATTTAATTGTGCTTCAGCCAGTTCTTCCGCGGCTAATGCTTTTAACATTTTTTCACTATATGTTTCCATTTAAACCCCTCGAATCTCATTGATTAATCGCTGATAAGTCTCCATCGTCTGGACGAGATCTTTTTCCTCGATTTTCGTTCTGCCCCCTATTGTACCAACTTTTGCCAAAAATAACAGTTTTTTTTCTTTTTGCTGCAATTCCAGTACATGACTGAAATATTCGCTTAATGAAAAAGACTCGGGCAATTCGATAGGAAAACCCAATCGGGCAAGCCATTGGCAGAACACGGGCAGATCGACAGTCAATTGCTGCTGGACGGTCCACATAAAATGAAACAAAAAGCCAAAGAATAATTTCATCGCATCAGACAACAAGTGCCCATTTTCCGTTCGATAAGCAGCATCGGCAAAGAGTTGGCCAAACTCTTCCAATTCGCTGCCTGATTGCTGGTATAGTTGGATCAACCGATCGGTATACGCAGCCAACGAATGTCTCATCAACGCCTGATGACTGGGATAGGTTCGATAAAGCTCTTTTAAAAACTCACTATCGGCAAGCACGCCACAACGAATCAGAGTCAAAAAATCGACCAATTTCCCATCGATCTGTTTTTCTGCGATCGTCTGATCGTAAATAACAAATTCGGGTGTATTAGGATTTTCCAGCATCGGGATATCTGGCTTTTTCACAACGATCGCTGTTTCTTTCACACTTTTAGCTAAGGCCCGCAAGGAAACGGGAATCAGCCAAAGCTGTGTCGTCAGAACCGACGTCGCGTGGATAAAACTGCTCAATGCCAACACGCCTTCATTCCCAAAACCGACGATCAACAGCGGCTCTTGTTTTGAAAAGCGACCGAAGAAATCCATTGCAGCTTTAAACTCGCTAAAGTTGTTGCAATACATTTGATTGGTACAAATATACCAATTGACCTCTCGTGGCAAAAACAGGCGGGTCAATTTTTCTGAAAAGCGGTCATAATAGCGCTGATTCGTCAAAATGATCACCTGCTGCGGCTCGATCGACTGTTCTCTCATGACCGATGCTAGTGTTTCACCATAAGAAATTTGGGTTTCTTGTTCATTTCGGAAAAAAACAGCTTCCATCGGCTCACTCCTTTGCTACTACTTTCTATTATAACAAGAAGCCGCTTAAACACCTACTAAATCGCTAATGATTAGGAAGTATTTTCCTGTGATTGGTTGAACGATCCGATAAAAAGCAAAAAACATGATTTCCTCTTCTTCCAAAGGAAAATCATGTTTTTTCTTAAACCAAAAGTGAGTAGAGTGATTGATTTTGCTGAAGGTTGATATAGTTTTGGTCAAACTGTTCAATTCGTGACAGTAATGCGGGGAGATCTTTTTTGTGTCTCAACAAGATTCCCAGCATTACTGGTCCTGTTCCACGATTGATTTTTTTTGTATATTCAAACCTAGTGATATCATCATCGGGACCTAATACATGGCTAACAAATTCCTTCAACGCACCGGGACGTTGTGGGAAATTGACGATAAAATAATGTTTCAATCCTTGATAGATCAGTGATTTCTCTTCGATCTCTGCCATACGGGAACTATCATTGTTACCACCACTCACAATACAGACGACTGTTTTGCCTTTGATTTGCTCTTTGATCAGATCCAAAGCTGCCACACTCAAGGCACCAGCTGGTTCAGCGACGATCGCTTGCTTGCTGTACAATTCCAGAATCGTTTGACAGATTGCGCCTTCTTCCACAGCTACCAATTGATCCACGTAGCGTTTGGCATGGGCATAGGTTTGAGCTCCGACTTGTTTGACCGCTGCACCATCCACAAAGGTTTCAATATGCTCCAGCGCCACTGGTCCTTGATGATCAAAGGCGGCTTGCATCGAGGCGGCCCCTACAGGTTCTGCTCCAACAACTTTTATCTTCGGTTGCTTTTCTTTCAAATAGGCTGCGGTTCCGCTGATCAAGCCGCCCCCGCCAATCGCTGCCACGACCAGATCGATCGTTACTTGTTTTTTTTCAGCATCCGCCAGCATCTCCACAGCAACGGTTCCTTGTCCTGCGATAATATTAGGATCGTCAAAGGGAGCAATGAAGGCCATTTGCTGTTCTTTTGCAAAGTGTTTAGCCGCTTGGGCTGCCGCATCAAACGTATCTCCCACCAATTCGATTTTGACATAATCTCCACCGAAAAAGAGGACTTGCGCGATTTTTTGCTGTGGCGTCGTTGTCGGCATGAAAATAACCGCTCGGATCTGCTGTTCTTGACAGGTATAAGCAACACCTTGCGCATGGTTTCCGGCACTGGCACAGACGACGCCACGACGAGTCAGTTCAGGATCTGCCTGGGTGATCGCATAGTAGGCACCGCGTAATTTGAAGGAGCGGACTTTTTGCAAGTCCTCTCGCTTCAACAAGACCGTCGCTTGATACTTCTCAGATAAAAAGCGATCATACTGCAGCGGCGTATGACTAACTGCTCCCCGCAGTCGCTCGTAGGCTTGTTCGATTGCAGAAACTGTCACCAACAAACGCGTCCCTCCTAATCTTTCGCAACAAACGGCATCATTTTCCGTAACTCGCTGCCGACTTTTTCAATTTGATGATTGCCGTTTTCCTCACGCATTTTATGGAATTCAGGGAAGCCGTTTTGATTGTCTTCAATGAATCCTTTCGCAAATTGGCCGTTTTGGATGTCTGTCAATACGGCTTTCATGTTTTCTTTGGCTTGTGCAGTGATCACCCGAGCACCAGAAACGTAGTCACCATACTCAGCCGTATTCGAGATCGAATGGCGCATTTTTTTGAAGCCTCCTTCATAAATCAAGTCAACGATCAGTTTCAATTCATGACAAACTTCAAAATAAGCCAATTCCGGTTGGTACCCCGCTTCTACCAATGTTTCAAAGCCCGCTTCGATCATACTGGTCAAACCGCCACAAAGTACGGCTTGCTCACCGAAAAGATCGGTTTCGGTCTCTTCTTTAAAGGTCGTTTCCAAAACGCCGACCCTTGTGGCACCAATGCCTTTTGCATAGGATAAAGCCGTTGCTTGTGCGTTACCAGTCGCATCTTGATAAACTGCAAACAAGGCTGGTACCGCAAACCCTTCGGTAAAGGTTCGACGCACCAAATGACCTGGTCCTTTTGGCGCAACTAGAAAAACATCCACCTCTTTTGGTGGCGCGATCACATCAAAATGAATATTGAAACCATGAGCAAATGCTAATGCATTGCCCGCAGAAAGATTCGGTTCGATCTCATTTTTATACAACGATCCTTGGATCTCATCGGGTGCCAAGATCATGACTACATCCGCTTTTTGAACGGCTTCGGCTACTGGGAAAACCTCAAATCCATCGTTTCTTGCGGCTTCCGCTGATTTTCCTTCACGAATGCCGATAAAGACTTCATGACCTGTGTCCCGTAAATTTTGCGCATGAGCGTGCCCTTGAGAGCCGTAGCCGACGATCGCAATCTTCTTGTCTCCTAGATTATCTGTAACTTCCTCGTTGTAATATACTTTTACCATACTTGTTTCCTCCGAATTCTTTCTTTATTTTAAGCAATTCAAAATTGCACTTACCCTCTTGTAAAGCCAGTGACACCCGTCCGTGCCAATTGTTTGATGCCGTATGGACGTAAAACTTCGATGCATGCTTCTACCTTTTTCGTATCGCCGGCAACTTGCACAACGATCGTTTTCAGTGCCACATCGACAATGTGTGCTCGAAATGGATCGATCACTGCTTGGATCTCCGAACGGCTTGTGGTTGGCGCATTGACTTTGATCAGCACCAGCTCCCGTTCGATATGAGGAACTTCTGTAATATCAGAAACCTTCAAGACATCGATCTGCTTGTTCAAATGCTTAGTCACTTGTTCTGTTTCTGCCAAATCGTTCACGTTGACAATGATCGTCATTCGTGAAAATTCTGGCCGTTCCGTTGTGCCGACAGAGATACTCTCGATATTGACCTGCCGGCGGTTTAAGACACTCGTGATACGGCTCAAAACACCTGCTTCATTATGGACGATTGCTGCTAATACCCGTTTCATCCCCTTAGACCCCCATCATTTCATGATTGGCTTTCCCCGGTGGGATCATCGGTAGCACATGCTCAGATGGCGAGACCATTACTTCGATCAGCTGCGGCCCTGCTTGAGAAAAAGCTGCTGCCAATTGATCAGCCAGTTGCTCTGGGGCATCGATCCGACAGCCTTCAATGCCATAAGCCTGTGCCAGTTTGACAAAATCAGGCTGCTGCGCAAAAACGGAGGCAGAGCGCCGCTTGCCATGGAATGTTTCTTGCCATTGGCGAACCATTCCTAAAGAGCAGTTGTTCAATAACACAAATTTGACATTCAAGCCATACTCATTCAAAATCGCAAATTCTTGGTTCGTCATTTGAAATCCACCATCGCCAACGAACACCACGACCATTTTTTCTGGATGAGCAAATTGAACGCCGATTCCTGCAGGGATGCCATAGCCCATCGTCCCTAGTCCGCCACTGGTGATCAATTGTTTGGGAAAGCGAAAAGGATAATACTGCGCGACCCACATTTGATGCTGACCAACATCGGTGATGACGTAAGCCTCTCCTTTGGTCAAACGCCCTACTTCTTCGATGACTTTTTGTGGTTTGATTTCTTGTGTCTGAGTGCGATCATAGCGATAAGGTTTTTCCTTTTTCCGTTTTTGGCATAGATCCAACCAAGTCGTCCAGGTTCCTCTTGTTGGTGGGTACCGCAGCATTTGCTGCAAAGCAGCCTTGGCATCGCCGACGATTGGGATCTTTGTTTCTACGATCTTGCCGATCTCCACTGGGTCAATATCGATATGAGCAACGATGGCCTGCTTGCCGAACTGACTGCCGGCCGTTGCTAAGCGATCATCGAAGCGAGAGCCGATATTGATAATCAAATCGGCTTCTGATAAAGCCATGTTCGCCGCATAGGTGCCATGCATACCGCCCATGCCTAAGAAAAATTGATGATCACTTGGCAGTAAGCCTAAGCCAAGCAACGTTGTCACTGTCGGCAACTTGTACTTGGCAATAAATGCATTTAGTTCAGCCGCAGCTTCGGCAGCGATCACGCCTGCACCCGCCAATACCACTGGTCGCTGAGCTTTTTCCAAGACTTGCATCAGTTTTTCGATTTGCAGACGGGAAGGCTCTGCCGTTGGTTGATAGCTTTTCCTTGTGATTGGCAACGAGCAGGTTTCAGCGGTTTCTTGTAAGGTAATATCTTTCGGAAGGTCGATGACAACCGGTCCTTTTCGCCCTGTGGAAGCGATATGAAAGGCTTCAGCGATCACTTTTGGCAGCTCATCGACACAGCGGACTTGGTAGTTGTGCTTCGTGATCGGCAACGTGATACCCAGAATATCCGCCTCTTGGAAGGCATCTTTGCCAATTCCTGGTACCGCCACTTGTCCCGTGATAACTACCAATGGTACGGAATCACTCATAGCATCGGCAATGCCCGTGACGACATTTGTAGCACCTGGTCCGCTCGTCACTAAAACGACCCCAACATTGCCAGTAGCTTTGGCATAGCCTTCAGCGGCGTGGATCGCGCCTTGCTCGTGACGCGTCAAAATATTCGGAATCGCTGCATCATATAATTGATCATATAACGGCAGGACGGCGCCGCCCGGATAGCCAAAGATCATTTCGACGCCTTGCTCTTGTAAGCTGTCCACTAATACTTGTGCGCCAGTCCTTAGATGCGATGCTTGATACTCGATATTTTCCATTGCTACTCCTCCTCATCAGGTACTCGCATAATCCCGCCCGTATTGGCAGAAGTCACTAAAGCGGTATAACGTGCAAGCCATCCTTTTTTCACTTTTGAACGAAACTTCGGTCGTTCTTGCGCGCGCTCGGCAAGCTCTTCATCGGATACTTGCAGATTCAGCGTTCGATTTGGTAAATCTATAATGATTTCATCGCCATCGTTGACAAGGCCTAATGGACCCCCTGCAGCGGCTTCTGGCGAAATATGGCCCACGGCGATTCCTCGGGTCGCTCCTGAAAAGCGGCCATCGGTGATCAAGGCGACATCTTTGCCTAACCCACGTCCAACGATACTTGAGGTAGGCGCCAACATTTCTGGCATACCTGGTCCTCCTTTTGGTCCCTCATAGCGGATCACTACAACATGTCCTTTTTGTACGGTATGATTGTCGATGGCAGCAACTGCTTCATCATGTGAATCAAAACAGATCGCTTTGCCTTTGAACACTTGGACACTTGGATCGACCCCACCGACCTTGATGACACTGCCTTCTGGGGCGATATTACCGTACAAGATCGATAGACCACCCACAGGACTATACGGGTTTTCTTTGGGATGAATAACTTCTTCGTTGTGGATCTTCGCTTCAGCGACATTTTCTCGTAACGTCTTGCCTGTGACAGTCGGTCGATCAGGATGAATCGCTCCCTCGATATCACAAAGCTCCCTTATGATTGCCGAAACGCCGCCAGCTTCATGAACATCGTGCATCGAATAGGCTGATGATGGCGCGATTTTTGAGAGATAAGGCACTCTTTTAGCGATTTCATTGACCCGTCTTAAGTCATAATCGATCTCAGCTTCATTGGCGATCGCTAAGGTATGCAGCACTGTGTTGGTGGAACCCCCCATCGCCATGTCTAAAGCGAAGGCATCATCAATAGCTTCTTTGGTCACGATGTCTCGAGGTTTCACTTGTTTTTCAACAAGATCCATCAACTTAAAGGCGGCTTGTCTAACTAGTTCTCGTCGTTCTTCAGACACGGCAAGAATCGTACCATTGCCTGGCATTGCCAATCCTAAGATCTCTAAGAGACAGTTCATTGAATTGGCAGTAAACATCCCTGCACAGGAACCGCAAGTCGGACAGGCATTTTGCTCCATAAATTCAAAGTCTTCTTTCGTCATGTTGCCAGTCTTGTAAGTCCCCACGGCTTCAAACATGGAAGACAAGGTTATCTGGTGGCCCCGTGGATCAATACCGGCTTTCATCGGACCGCCAGAACAAAAGATCCCCGGTACGTTCGTCCGCATCGCTGCTAAAATCATGCCAGGAGTGATCTTGTCGCAATTCGGGATATAAAATACGCCGTCAAACCAGTGAGCATTGATCACGGTTTCTGCGGAATCAGCGATCAATTCTCGGCTGGGTAGCGAATAACGCATGCCAATATGGCCCATCGCAATGCCATCATCCACACCGATCGTATTGAACTCAAAAGGGATGCCGCCAGCTTCACGAATCGCTTCCTTAGCGATATCTGCTAACTCCCGTAAATGCACATGTCCAGGCACAATATCGATATAGGAATTACATATCGCAATAAATGGCTTGTTCATGTCATGGATATTTTTTACTTGTCCTGTGGCATAGAGCAGACTCCTAGCTGGCGCTGCATCGATCCCTTTTTTAATCTGATCACTTCTCACACTCATCATCTCCTGCATTTTGGAATAAAAAAAAGCATCCCGGTTATAAAAAACTGGGATGCTTTGCCAGAATCCCATTTTACTTACGCAAATAGGACTCAAACAAACGGATAATTTTTGCTTCCGTGTTCTAAGTCCTGGTATCAATAATAATGACTAATAAATATTGATTAAAATTGCGCATAGAAAATGGCTCCTTCATTAGAAATAGTAACGTTCTTGTAATTGTTTACCAATATACCCTTTGCAAAAACACTTGTCAACGAATTTTCTGAATTTTTTTTCAATAATGACAATTTCAAGGAACCCTTCCTCACATTAGATGTCATTTAATCGCTTGCTTCTTTTGATAAAAATGACTTTTAAATCACCTTTATTCTTGCTTGAGAATTTAGGGTGTGCCCGCAACCCTTGTTTTTTTTAGATCAAAAGAAAAACAAAAAATATTTTTGAATTTTCTGACAATAATAACCGTTTCTTTTCCCATTCGATCCGCCTGCATGGTGGCAGTTCCTAGTTAGACAAAAGAAAAAACCCTTGATTACTCAAGGGTTTCTACAAGACTCAATTATTTCACTGCGTCTTTAAGAGCTTTACCTGGTTTGAATGCAGGTACTTTGCTAGCAGGGATCTTGATTTCTTCACCAGTTTGTGGGTTGCGTCCTTTGCGTTCTGCACGAGAACGAACTTCAAAGTTACCAAAGCCGATCAATTGAACTTTTTCACCGTTAGCTAAAGCGTCTTGAATTGTTGAGAATACAGCGTCTACTGCTGCAGTTGCGTCTTTCTTAGTTAAGTCAGTAGCTGCTGCAACTTTTTCGATTAATTCTGCTTTATTTGCCATGGATGGTTTCACCTCCTGATATTTTTTTTGATGTCATGCATCAACAAAAATCTTGAGTGGTCCAAGGTTTTTGTCAAATATTGATTACCATCAATATTCTGATATAACGTTATCATAAGAACCTTGTAATATCAAGGATTTTAACGTTTTTAGGGGGTTTTTTTTTGGTTTTTTCCCATTTTTCTAGAAAAGGACAGATTTCTTTGTAAAAAGAAACAAAGTATGATAAAATCTCTATTTTCTTCTGCGAGGAATGATCCGAATCGGCGTTCCTTCAAAAGTGAATGCCTTGCGGATTTGATTTTCTAAGAAACGTGCATAAGAGAAATGCATCAGTTCTTCTTCGTTGACAAAAATAACAAAAGTTGGCGGTTTGACAGCTACTTGCGTCGCATAAAAAATCTTCAAACGTTTGCCTTTGTCTGTTGGGGTTGGGTTGATCGCCACAGCGTCCATAATGACGTCATTCAACAACGCAGATGGAATACGCATGTTTTGATTCATGCTGACTTCTTCAATCAATTGCGGCAGCTTATTCAAGCGCTGTTTCGTCACTGCGGAAACAAAAATGATTGGCGCGTAATCCAAATATTGGAATTCATCTCTGATTTCTTCTTCAAAATCACGCATCGTATTCGTTTCTTTTTTCAATGTATCCCATTTATTGACAACAATAATGATTCCACGGCCTGCTTCATGGGCATAGCCAGCGATCCGTTTGTCTTGCTCGCGAATCCCTTCTTCGGCGTTCAAGACCATCAAGACGACGTCTGAGCGTTCAATGGCCCGCATCGCCCGCATCACACTGTATTTTTCAGTAGACTCGTAGACCTTCCCTTTTTTACGCATCCCTGCCGTATCAATCATGGTAAATTCTTGACCGCTTTCGCTGGTAAAATGGGTATCGATCGCATCACGAGTCGTTCCTTCGATATCAGAAACGATCACTCGCTCTTCCCCAAGAATTGCATTGATCAAAGAGGATTTACCGACATTTGGTCGACCAATCAAACTAAACTTGATGATGGAATCATCTTCTTCTTCTGCTTCATTGGTGAAGTGTTTGACAGCTTCATCAAGGACATCCCCGATCCCTAATCCATGACTTCCTGAGATTGGGTATGGATCGCCTAGACCCAAACCATAAAATTCATAGATGTCGGTACGCATCTCGGGATTATCAACTTTGTTGACGGCTAAAATCACGGGTTTATTGCTTTTGTACAGCAAACGAGCCACAAGCTCATCAGCATCGGTTACTCCTTCACGAGCACTCGTAATAAAAACAATGACATCTGCTTCATCGATGGCGATTTCTGCTTGATGCTTGATTTGATCCATAAACGGCTCATCACTTAAATCGATCCCACCTGTATCGATCACGCTAAACTCACGGCCTAGCCATTCACCAGTGGCATAAATACGATCTCTGGTCACTCCTGGAGTATCCTCAACGATCGAAATTCGTTCTCCAGCTATCCGGTTGAAAATGGTCGATTTCCCCACATTCGGACGTCCAACGATCGCTATTGTTGGATTTGACATTTTTTACCCTCCATTTAAAAAAGCAGTCCTTGTACGCTGCTTCTTGTATTCAATCTTACTTAGTTTACCTAAAGCCATGGAAAGTTGCAAGCTTTCCTGACAAACAAAAAACCAGCTTATAACAAATTCAAACATCGAATCGTTATAAGCTGATGGCATACAATTACTCTTCGTCGCTGTCTTTTAAGGCATCGCCTAAGATATCACCCATAGTAAAACCAGTTGATTCTTCTGGCAATTGATAATCATCCTCTGAAACCTCTTGTGTTTCATTGGTGTTTTCGGCTTTTTCTAATGCTTTGATACTTAATGCGATTCGGTGTTCTGAAGGGTTCACTTCAAGCACTTTCACTTGCACTTCATCACCTTCTTGTAAGACTTCATGTGGTGTCGCAATGTGTTTATGGGAGATTTGTGAAATATGGATCAGCCCTTCAACACCTGGGAAGACTTCCACAAACGCACCGAAGCTTGTCAAGCGTTTAACAGTCCCCGTCAAGACACTGCCAACAGCCGCTTGCTCTTCAATATTGGTCCAAGGTCCAGGCAATGTGTCTTTGATCGAAAGTGACACACGTTCTTTGTCTGCATCAACAGATAAGATACGCACATTGACGGTATCGCCAACAGATAAAACATCACTCGGTTTGCCAACATGTCCATGAGAAATTTCAGAGACATGGACAAGTCCATCGATGCCGCCAAGGTCTACGAAGGCACCAAAGTCGGTCAAACGCGCTACTTTTCCTTCTACTTCTTGTCCTTCATATAAATCAGCTAATAAAGCTTCTTTTTGTTTTGCTTTTTCTGCTTCGACAACTGCTTTATGAGAAAGGATCAAACGGTTTTCTGAAGGCTCGATCTCAACGATTTTGAAGGTCAATGTTTTCCCTTTGTAATCTTCGAAATCCGCAACAAAATGGTCTTCGACCATTGATGCTGGGACAAACCCACGAACACCTACATCAACCACTAACCCGCCCTTAACGACGTTGGTGACTGGTGCTTCAATGATTTTTCCTTCTTGGAAATCTTTTTCGATATCTTCCCAAACTTTTTTCGCGTCTAAGCGACGTTTAGAAAGGAGATAGCTGCCGTTTTCTTTGTCTTTACCAATTGCTGAAATCACAACCAATTCTAAGACATCCCCAACTTTGACTGCTTCGTTGATGTCTTCAACAGGTAAAGTTGATAATTCTTTTGCAGGAACAACGCCTTCAACGCCGGCGCCTTCGATCCCTACGATCGCTTGTTTATCCTCAATGGCCAATACCTCACCTTTAACGATATCTCCAACTTTTACTTCTTGGAAATTGTCTAAAGCGGCTTCCATTGATTCATTTCCACTCTCAACCTGATTATTTTCAAATTCTGTCATCTCTCATGTCCTCCTAACCAACAATTCTGCAATAATTGCACTACATCTTTTAGTTTAAAATAGAATGAAAAAAAAATAAAGCGATTTCTCTTATTTTCCTAAAAAACTACGGTTTTTTCGTTAAAAAAGTCTTTTCACCTCTGTTTTCTTACTCACTTTCATCTTTTGGTTTCGAAAAATAAAAAAACAATGGGGAACACCCATTGTTTTTGTTAATCAATTTTTTCTTTGATGGTTTTTTTGATTGCTTCGACGACTTGCTCGATCGTTAAACCAGACGTATCGATTCGAACCGCATCCTCCGCTTGTTTCAAAGGGGAGACTTCTCTGTGAGAATCCAGATAATCTCTTTGCTGGATCTCTTCTTTCAACGTCTCATAATCGGTTTTGATCCCTTTTTGCTGATTTTCTTTAAAACGGCGCTGTGCGCGTTCTTCCACACTTGCTACCAGAAAAATTTTGACTTCTGCTTGTGGTAAAACCGCCGTACCAATATCGCGGCCATCCATCACGACACCGCCATCTTTAGCGATCATCTGCTGTTGTTGGACGAGTTTTTCGCGGATCGCAGGGTATGCCGACACCTTCGAAACTGCGTTGGTTACTTCTGGCTGACGGATCGCTTCTGTGACTTGCTCTCCTCCCGCAAAGACCTCTTGACCGTGTTCAGTCGGTTCAAAAGTGATGGGGTATTGATCGATCAAAGCAGCGATCGCCGCTTCATCTTCAAGTGAACAGCCCGTTTTTAAAGCTAAATACGTGATGCTTCGATACATGGCACCGGTATCCGTATAAATAAATCCCAGGTCATTCGCGATGATTTTTGCCACTGTGCTTTTCCCAGATGACGCAGGACCATCAATAGCGATGTTGATTTTTTTCATTTTTCTTACTCCTCGTTTCCCAACGATGTGTATTCCTTCATCGTTTCTGCTTATCGTCCACCTTGGCTTCTCTCTTTCAAGAAAAAAAACCGCCAAAGCGGTTTTTTATTTAACTCTTAACGTGTCGCCAGGGTAAAGCATGTAGTTGTTCGGATCAATCCCATTTAATTGATATAGGGTTTCAACTGAGATACCTGTACGAGCTGCCACTTGTTCAGGACCTTCACCTGCTTGCACAGTGGTATACTGTTCATTACCAGCAGCGCCTTGCCCTTGGTTATTTTGGGTAGTATCTTGTCCAGCATTGTTTTGTTCTTGTGCCGGCTCACTGCTTGAAGGTGTTGATGAAGCTGGCGCAGAAAAACTGCTAGAAGAACTTGATTCACTTGTTGACGAACTCGTTTCACTTGTCGATTCCGTAGTGGATGATTCCGTCGTTGATGATTCGGTTGTTGAAGACTCTGTCGTACTTTCTACAGTACTGCTCGAACTTGCTGTGGTTGGGGCATCATTGTTATGGTTCAATACCCAAATACCGGCACCAACCGGAATTGCCACGATCAAGAAAAGCAAAACTAAAACGATCGTCAAAAAGAGTGAATTCCCACGCTTTTGTTTTCTTTGTTGGGATCTTGATGCAGAATCATCGTATTCTGTATCATAGATTGGTTGTTCCCACGGTTCTTGATTTTCTGAATTGTAGTCATTGTCTTTCTTGCTCACTCGTATTCCCTCCTAGTTTCCTTCCGATGTATTATACCATAGGTAAATAAAAACTGTCCTACAAAATACGATTCAATTTATATCTTTAAAAATTTTTATTAAACGTTCCTGCCAATGATGGGCTTCCTTTTTCTCGGGCAGCTGTTCTTCACCCGCTATTTCGATCCCGTCATTGTCGCAACAATAAGGATTCTCCTGGGCTTCCTCTCCGAAATGCGCCAGTAAAAATTGTCGGCGACAACCTGTAAAATGAATATAAGCCAACATTTTCTGTAATTGTTCTTGTTTTTGCTGTTCATTGCGTTTTAATGTTTCCAGCCAAAAGGAAGTTCCCAACTCTTTCATTTTTTGCTGCCACTTTTCTTGCAACGGTGTCAAGGGTTCTTTCCTCTTCTCCTGAACCATTCGTTCTAAAGCAAGGCGTTCTTCTTTGTTTTCTCGCTGAAAGAAGTAATGGATCTGCTCATCATGTTCCTGATAAAGCAAAATCGCATTGCTTTGTTTGCCGTCACGACCAGCTCGCCCGATTTCTTGACTGTAATTCTCTAATGAATCAGGTAGATCATAATGGATCACAAAGCGAATATCTTCCTTATTGATCCCCATCCCAAACGCATTGGTAGCAACGAGTAATTTTAATTTATTCTGAGAAAACTGCTGCTGCAACGTTTTTCTTTGATCACTCGCGAGACCACCATGATAATAGCCTACCAAATAGCGCTGACGCAGTTTGTTATAGACTTCTTCGACTTTGCTTCTTGTGGAACAGTAGATGATCCCAGCCCCGCCTAAGCGGCTGAGATAGTCTGCTAATGCCGCATCTTTGTCTGTCGTTTGCTCTACGAACAAGCCGATATTGCTGCGGTTCATCGAATAACGGTAGACATTGGCGTTCTTTGCTAATAATACTTGCCGTATGTCTGCTTCCACTTGTGCTGTTGCTGTAGCCGTCAATGCTAACGTAACGGGTGCCTTCAAGCGTTTCTTTACTTCACCAAGCTGCAAGTACTCTGGTCGAAAATCAATGCCCCATTGCGAAACACAATGGGCTTCATCCACCACGAGCATGGCGATCTTAACCTGTTCCAATTGATGCAAAACAGCTTCTTGTACGATCATTTCTGGACTTAAAAACAAAAACTTGTACTTCTGCAAATGCTGCATCACATACTGGCGATCAGCAAGGTCCAATTGACTATTAAACGCAATCGCGCGTTTTTCCCCTTGCTTTTGTAAGCCGTAGACTTGATCTTCCATCAAAGAGACTAACGGCGAGATAATGATCACGATCCCGTCTACTAGGTACCCTGGCAGCTGATAGCACAGACTTTTGCCATTCCCAGTAGGCAGAATCGCTAACGTATCTTGCTGTGCTAAAACACTTTCGATGACTTCTTTTTGTCCTTGGCGGAATGTTTTGAAACCAAAATACTGATTCAGTGCATCTTCTAACATCGAATCCCCCGCTTCTGAGCAATCTGTAACAAACGAATCGTCAAAAAATCAGTCGTAAGAAGCGCCTGTAATTCTTGATAGCTATTTTTCCAAGAAGCTTCTGGCAGCTTTTTCAACAACGCTGTATCAAAGCGCTGAAAAGGAAACGTTGGATCAAGCAATGCCCACTCAATCAAATGATCATTAACAGTTCCTCGTTTGATCCTTCTTTTTTCCATAATCTGCTCGACAGAATCGCCTCGCAAAAACAATGATCGGCTTTCCACCATGCTTTGGTTTAAATTTCTCTTTAGAAAAGGCGACAATCCTCGAAACAGGATCGTCAGGGGCGTTTTTTCGATCAAGGTTAAAAATTGATGGATCGAAGCTCCTACATAAAGAGTGTCCCAAGGCTTACT
The DNA here is from genome assembly GCF_050531515.1 of Enterococcus sp. DIV1279b. Taxonomy (NCBI): domain Bacteria; kingdom Bacillati; phylum Bacillota; class Bacilli; order Lactobacillales; family Enterococcaceae; genus Enterococcus; species Enterococcus sp. DIV1279b. The sequence goes on from NZ_CP172891.1 coordinate 2,463,391, forward strand.
TTGAACATTTTCTGGTAAAAGCTGAAAAAACGCCTGCCCTAGAATATCTGGACCCGATAAGGTGCCCGCTAAAAAATCTGCCACTTCTGCGGGAAGCTGGTCAAAAATTGCTGATAGCTCTTGATACAGGCACTTTTTGATGTCAGGATCGTGACGGATCAGCTGACGGACAGGTTCTGTATAGAGTGGCGTGTTTTCAACGGGAATATACTGATTGGTCACGCCTTGATACGCAGCTGCTTGAACCAGCAGCCGAACAAAACGCCAAGCCTCCTCCGTCGTTCGTCCATAACGAAAGTAATTCGCATACCGCAACAATCGTTCACCTGGCTGCTGGCTGTTTATAGCGGTCGTTTTGAGCAGCAGACCATCTGAATCTCGACTTAGAGCCCCTCGTTGGATCAAGTCCGCGAGCGTCTGTTGATACGCTTTCTCATTGAACTGGGGCAACGCTTGAAAGAGACCTAAGCGATCATAAAAAAAGGCATAACTCAAGACAGAGCTAGTACGCTTACCAATGAGAATTTGATAAAGTGTCGATGGGCGCAGCTTGTCAGTATCAGAAAACAGCGCTAAAATAAAAGAATCCATATTTCCCCTCCAGAAAGGACTAAAAAATGTCACAACGCTGTAAAATTATTCCTGAGCGCTGCATTGCTTGTGGCCTATGTGCGATCTATGCCCCCGAGATCTTCGATTATGATGAAGACGGGATCGTTTTATTTGCCCAAGAACCGAATGCTCGGCAACAGTTTATCATAGAAGACCAACAAGAAAAAGTCAAAACTGCTTATCGCAAATGCCCTACCCGTGCGATTATCATGGAAAAATAAAAAAAGCCGACTTGCCATTGACAGACCTTTCGTCTGCAACAGCAAGTCGGCTCATTTTTTTATTTTCCTATAGCAGAATGATGGGGCTGCTTACGAGCCAACCATGGCAGCAGTTTGGCGTGAAGTGCTAAAAAGACGGCACTGACGATTGCGCCTTTGACCAAATTGAAAGGTAAGATCCCGATCGCCACATATTGCGGCAAAGACATTCCTAAAAATTGATCGGCTGTGACCCCGAAAAAGCGCAGGTAAAGCGGTGTGATCACAAATAGGTTCGCCACACTCATAAAAATCGTTACCGACAAGATACCGCTGATGACACCAACCATTTTGTTTTTGGTGTGAATACCTTTGCGGAAAAAGTAGTACATTGGCAAAGTAAAGGCACATGATGCTAAAAAGCTTGCCGTATCCCCCACCATATCAGCAGGTGAAAAACCAGATAAGAACAAATGCAGCACCGAACGAATGAAAGCAGTCAATACCCCGCTCCAAGGACCAAATAAAAACATCATGATCATCACGGGAATATCACTAAAATCGATCTTTAAAAAGCTGAATGCTGGGAAAATCGGAAAAGCGATAAATTGCAAAATTGTTCCCATAGCAGCACACATGGCGATCGTCACCATTTTTCTTGTTTTGTTGTTCATCAGTATAAATCCTCCTAAGTTCAGGATTCCTCTTCAAACGAACCTATTAAATTTCCTCGGCTTTCTTGTCGGCGCCAGACAAAAAATGCCCTCTTTTTTCCACAGGGAAAAAAGAGGGCATTCGAAATAGCCATAAGCAAATCAAATACGCTCTATCTTCTTTATCCAGACTGTACTGTCGGTATCGGAATTTCACCGATTCAGCTATTTCCGAAGAAATAGGTCGTGGACTATAACCACCGGTCGGGAATTGCACCCTGCCCCTGAAGACGAACCTTTATTCTATTTATTACATGTTCTATTATACACAAAATCTAAAAATTAACAATAGTTACGTTTTCAGATACTTTTCAATTATTTTGCACTGTTTTTCAGCTGGCTGACTTCCTTCTTCGTCAGCTCTCGGTATTCCCCTGGACGAAGACCTTTCAAATCTAACGGACCATAATTTTCCCGTTTTAATTTTTGCACAGGCAAACCAACTGCTTTTAACATATTTTTGACTTGATGGTTGCGTCCTTCGTGGATCGTCAATTGCACAATACTAGATTGCGTCGTTTGGTCTGTCGACAAGATCTCAAAGCGAGCAGGTGCCGTCTTACGGCCTTCGATCCGAATCCCTTTTGTCAATGGGAGCAGCTGCTTTTTATCCGCAATCCCTTTGACTTTGGCAACGTACACTTTGTCGACTTCGTGTTTCGGATGCATCAGTGTCTGTGACAATTCCCCATCATTTGTCAGCAATAACAAACCAGAGGTATCATAGTCCAAGCGCCCGACGGGATACACCCGTTCAGGGACTTCAGCAAAATAATCCAAAACGACTTTGCGTTTTTTATCATCCGTTACAGCTGAGATCACGCCACGAGGTTTGTAGAATAGATAATAGACGTGTTGTTCTTGTTCGATCGGTACACCATCGACTTCAACGACATCTTTTGAGCTAACTTGGACCCCTAATTCTTTGATCACTTGCCCGTTGACGCGCACTCGGCCTTCGGTTATCAATCCTTCAGCTTTTCTTCTTGAGGTGATGCCAGCATGGGCAATCACTTTTTGCAAACGTTCCATCTTCATTCTCCTTCTGTTTCTGCTTGTTTGTAGCGGTCGTAAAAAAGATCAAACGGTGCATCTTCTTCAAGTTCATCTTCCATGGATTGGATATCGGGTAATTCAGCCAAACTTTTTAAGCCAAAATAATCCATAAAGTATTCCGTCGTACCATATAGGATCGCTCGTCCTGGTCCGTCAACGCGGCCTTTTTCTTCAATCAGTCGTTTTGCCACCAATTTTTGAACCGAACCGCTGGATTGGACGCCGCGGATCTCTTCTACTTCCATCCGAGTGATCGGTTGCTTGTAAGCAATGATCGACAACGTTTCTAAAGCGGCCTGAGACAACGAGCTGCCCATCGGTGATTCAGCATATTTCTTCAATAAAGGGGCAAATTGTTTCTTGGTGGTCAAAATGAAATGATTGCCCACTTCAAGAATATGCAACGCAGTATGTTCATTTTCTTCATATTGCTGATTTAGTTCCTGCAAATGCTGATAGACACTGGCAGTATTGCTTTTGACTAAGTAACTCAATTCTTCAAGTCCGATCCCCTCATCACCGACGACGAATAAGATCGCTTCTAATTCACTATATTTACTCATCTTCTTTACCTGTTGGATAGAGCAGAATCGACGCATAATTGTCTGTTTGCTCTACTCGAATCGTTCCTTTTTTCATTAATTCTAATAGTGCCATAAAAGTTACCACAACTTCTGTTTTATTGTAGGTCGTAAAAAACGAATCAAAGCTGCGGCCTTTTTTGGCACTGACATGCTGCATCTCCAGCTGAATCGCCGCCATCTTTTCATCGATGGTGCTTTCATCAGGAGAAATTTTGGTTTCTAGCACTTGGCGATTTTTCTTTTTCTCGATCATTTTTTGAAAAGCCAAAAAGAGATCGATCGTATTGAATTGATTGGCTCTTAACTGATCTTCTTCCTCTTTGTATTCATCGACATCCATCGGATCTTTCGTATAATACAAACTGCGCTCTTCCGCTTTTTCGGAAAGCTGTTCGGCTGCATACTTAAATTTGCGGTATTCTAGCAGCTGTGCCACCAGCATATCCCGTGGATCTTCTTCGTACTCTTCCACTTCAGCAATCAGCTCTTGTTTCGGTAACAGCATCTGGCTTTTGATCGCCATCAGAGTTGCCGCCATGACTAAATATTCACCAGCGACTTCTAATTCTAAAATTTTCATGGCATGGATATACTGCATGTATTGTTCGGTGATGGTTGCAACTGGAATGTCATAAACATCGATTTCCAGTTTTTTGATCAAATGAAGCAGCAAATCCAACGGTCCTTCAAAGACAGCTAATTTTATTTTGATTTCTTCCATTCCATCCTCGATTTCTAGGCGCGCGGAAAGTGCTGCTTGTACACTTCCGTCATCCGTTTCTTCGTTATATGCGTGTAAATCTGAGTGGTCGAGATATCTGCGTGTCCTAACAGCTCTTGAACCGTTCGCAGATCTGCGCCGTTTTCTAATAGATGAGTCGCAAAACTATGGCGCAGCGTATGGGGAGTCACATTTTTGGTGATCCCAGCTTGTCGAACCAAGGCTTTTAAATTTTTCCAGATTCCTTGACGAGACAGCTGCCTGCCATGGTTGTTTACAAACAGGTGGCTTTCATCCGGTGTTTTTCTCGTCAAATACGGACGTGCATCGCTGAGATATGTTTCGATCCATTGAATCGCTAAATCCCCTAGTGGGACGATCCGTTCTTTGTCGCCTTTCCCGGTTGTTTGCAACAAGCCCATACTTAAATGCAAATCATTCAATTTCAAACCGATCAACTCGCTGACGCGCAAGCCTGTCGCATACATCACTTCCAAAATCGCTCGATCACGAATACCCAACACCGCTCGAGTATCTGGTGTTTCGATCAAGCGCTCCACTTCCTGCAAACTCAAAGTATCAGGTAGCTTCTGCTGTTTTTTCGGCGAATCAATATGCTGCATCGGATCATGATCTGTCAACCGTTCTTGACGCAAATATTGATGGAATCTTCGCAAACTGGAAACCATCCGAATCACGGTTGCCGAGGATTTTCCCGCCTCTTGCAGACTTTGCAAAAAAGACAAAACGATCACTCGGTCGATCTGTTGCCACTGCGTCACTTGTTTTTTTTGTAAAAATGCAAGATACTGTTGCAGATCCCGCTGGTAGCTGGCACGGGTATTTTGGGATAGCCCGCGCTCAATGGTCAAATAATGAAGATAATCAATAATTTGTTCGTTCATGGGGCTTCCTCTACTTTCAGCTTTTTTATCATATCAAATTCTGGCTCGTTTAGATAGTAGCTTGCCAACAAAAAAGAGGCATCTACCCGTATCTTTTGCCAAAGGAAACACCCGAATCATAGCAGATTTTTTGGTTTCTTTCAAATCGGAAAAAATAGCTCTCTTCCTATTGAAACCATCTGACTATCATTCGGGTGATAAAAAAATCTTTTCAAATTGCCCAGCTACAGACACTAGGCTTTGTTTTGGCATTTTTGGCAGACACCATGAAATGTCAACCGATGATCCTTCACTAAAAAATGGTACTTTTGTTCGACGATCTCTTCGACACTGCCCAACAGATCCTCTTCAACCTCTTCGATATTGCCGCATTCCAAACACAACAAATGATGATGGAAATGTTTGGCGCCTTCTTTACGTAGGTCATAACGAGCGACACCGTCATTAAAGCTGACTTTATCGACGATTTTCAAATCCGTCAAAATCTCCAATGTTCGATAGACGGTTGCTAAGCCAATCTCAGAATTTTTTTTGCGCACAAAGAAGAAAATCTCTTCGGCGGATAAATGATCTTTCTCATTTTCTAATAAGACCAACAACGTCGCTTCTCGCTGAGGAGTTAATTTGAACCCCGACTCGTGCAATTGTTTCTTGGTCTTTTTTAACGCTGCTGTTGTGTTCATAGTTGCCTCCGTATGCCGCTAATTTATAACGATTCTAATTTGAGTGAGAATCACCCAAGACAAACATTGTAATCATTATAAATTAGAACAGCAAAAGAAACAAGTATTCTCAATTAGGTTTTTTAACAAGAATCGTAAAGCCGTCTTTTTGCTCAACCAAACGCTGTTTCATCAAGGTTCCTAACGCCCGTTTAAATTGGCCTTTACTAATACCAAATGTTTGTAAAATCTCTTCTGGTGCTGATTTATCGGTGAAAGGAATTTTATTTTCTGGTGCTCGTTCTAAAAAGGTTAGGACCATGGCGGCATCATTTGAAATCGCCTCGTGGGCTCTTGGTTTCAACGAAAGGTTCAAGACGCCATCTGGACGAACCCCAATCACTCGTCCTTTGACAACTTCCCCAAGACGCGGCTCTTGATAGCGCTCTGATGGGTGGACAAAGCCAATATAAAAATCATCCGTCAACAAGTAGGTTCCCGCTAGTTTTAAGCGATACACGGTACCTGTAACATCTTGATTCTTCATCTGTTCCGTACCATTCTTACTCAGTGCCTTGAAGATTTTCTCATCTGCTAACGAAGCCCATATACGCTCTTTGTCGTCGACGCGCAAGCTGACCATCAAACGATCGCCTTTTTTGGGCCAAAGTTCCCGCATTGTTGGCAATTCATCTAATGAAACCACCATGTCCTTGTCTTTTAAACCGATATCGACGAAAACGCCTAAGTCGCGACGGCTTCCTGTGACTGTACCAAAGGCATAATGCCCTTTGCGGCTTTTCGGAATATTCGTAGTGAGTACATTTTCTTGCTTTTGGTTTTGATAGCCAAACCCTTCGACGGCTTCACCTAAATGATGTTCGCCTTCTTCCTTGGCTAGTCGGAAGGTAACCCCGCCTTTTTGAACAAAATAATTCTGTTCATTTTCATCAATGATCAATCCGCTAAATACGGATGCTAATAAGTCTTTCATCTATTCTCTCCTTCTTCATAAAAACTGCCCGTTGCTAGAAAAAGAAACGCAGCAGTGCCATAGCAATAACGCCTGTGATAACGATCTTCATCAAATCTTTTGTATAATACCCCACCAACAATGCTGGGATACAGGCAACAGTTTCTTTGACTTTCAAGATGGGAAATTGCCCTTCTCGAAAGATCAGCAAATTTTGAACCAACAATGCCGCCAAAATACACAACGGCAAGTAACTCAAAAAGATGGTGAAAGGTTTCGGAAATACGAGCTTTTTAGAAAATAAAAAAGGAACGATCCGCGGAATCCAAGTAACCAACCCACATGCTAGCATTAGTATAACAAAATTAGTCATGATGTGTCACCGTCCCAACCAAACATCCTGCCAAGGTCGCAGCAATTACCGCGATCTCAGCAGTAGAAAAACGCATAAATAAAATCAATGTCCCCACAACTGCCCCGAGTACGAAGAGCGTTTGCTGGGTTTTCTTCTTGAGGGGTCGCTCTACTTGAAATAAAAAAAGACCAACAAACATGGCTACCAAGGCAAAATCTAAGCCTAACGCTTCTGGATCTGGAATAAACGAGCCTAATAGTCCGCCCAAAAAGGTTGCGAAGATCCAACTCAAATACGCCATCACGTTCAACCCATGGGTCCATTTCGCTGTGACTGGTTTGTCTTGTTGCAGTGCCGTCGTCAAAACGCCATAGGACTCATCAGTCAAAAGCGTCCCAATCCCAATAGCAGAAAGCAAAGGAGTCTTTTTAAAATAGGAAGCCACTGATAAGCTCATTAAGAAATGTCGTAAATTCACTAAAAAGACGGTTGCGACGATCGTCATGAAAGGTGCTTGAATCGCGAGTAATGCACAAATAATAAATTGAGCACTGCCTGCATAGACAATAATAGACATTAAAATAATTTCAAGAATCGACAACCCAACACCTTTTCCTACGACCCCCATCGCAAAACCAATCCCTAAGTACCCAAGAATCGTTGGTACACAAGCAATGACCCCATCTTCAAAGCGATCATATCTTTCTATTTTCTGCACAAAAAAACCTCCCTGTTTGAACGATTATCTTTCATCATATCGAAAACAGGGAGGGGAAACAAGTATTTTTCACATGTGCATGTAATAACTCTGAAAGTTTTCTAGTGACTCAGGAGACTTAGCGAACGGTGTGATCGTTCCCATTGCCTCTGAAATAGCCAGTTTTGGCGTTTACCGTAAATAAGTATAGCGGGAACGCTGAATCATCCGTTCCTTTAAGCAAGCTGCCTTGGGCATTTGTCGCATAAAAATTGTAATAGCCTTCGCCGTTGACGATCCGCACGCGTTCAAAAGTATAACCACCATCAACCACGTAACCACGGGCAATCGCTGTGGCAATGATTTTTTCTTGGACACCATCTGCCCACACCCAAGCGCTATTGTTTACATCATTCAAATCACTTTGACGGGCTGGAATAATTGGCTGATTATTGGTATTTGTTGGCGTATTTGGCGAAAGCACATACTCTTCTTCAGACGTGCTTTGTGCAGGCGTCGCAGCGCTTGTAGAACCGCCGCTTGAAGCGGAAGCGGTGTTCTCAGAAGCCGCCGCTTGTGCTGCTTCTTGGGCCGCTTGTTGTTGTGCCGCTGCTTCTTGCGTAGCGGTTTCACGCTTCGTCAACGCAGTATCGACTTTGCGCAGATCAGCAGTGAGACTTTCCACCAATGAATCGATCGGTAAAGCTTGGACTTTTTTCATCAAGGCATTGTAGTTCTCACGGGTGACACTTGCAGGTGCTTCACCATCACCACTTAAAGCCACCATGCTCTTCACCGCATTTTGAACTTCCTCGATCGCACTGAACTCTTTTTGTCCCATGTCGATGGCTTGATTGATCAACTCATCAAAGGCATCCCCGTTCTCACGCTTCGCCATTGTGACGGCAGCCGCTTCTTTCAATGAGACTTCTTCCAATTGATCTTCCACAACGGCAGGACTGCTAAAATAGCTGTTGATCTCGGTCAAAGTTGCTAGTTTGTCAGCGATCGTCGCAGCTTCTTGTGACAAGGCATCGTACCGTTCATGGTCTTGAAACTCTGCCAACTGATTCGTCACAGCCGTCAGCTGTTCTGATGTTTTGTCGTTTTTAATGAACACTCGTTCATCATTTGTATAAAAATCATTCAGCTCATTTTCAATTTGATCGAGTGTACGGTTTTCCTGCGCCAGTTGCGTTTCTCGGGCTGTTTCTTGTTGCTGCTGTTGATAGTAATACGCCCAACCGCCACCAGCTGCCACTAATAAACAAGCCGCTGTAATATAGAGTGCTTTGCGAGGACTCTTCTTTTTTTCGCTAGGCGTCGACGTTTTTTCTTCAGTAGTCGCCTTTTTCGGTGCTTCATCCGCTGCGGTGATCGGCTCAGGAATTGGATCGATCACTGGTTCTGGCTGCTTCTTCGCTTCTTCAATGACTGGATCCGTCACTGGTTCATCTTCGCTTATCAGTAGAGGTTCCTCACTGGCTTGTTCCTGACTTTCTTCTTCAGTAGCAGACAAATCATCAGTGGCGGCTTCTGCTTCTAGAGCAGCGGCTTTTTCTTCTTCATCAAGTTTGTGTTGGCGGATATAAGCAGCCAAAATATCAGCGTCATGCTGTTCCTCCGTACTTAATGCATCGGTTTCACTTGCTTCCTCACTGGCTGATGTCGCATGCTCTTGCGTTGCGCTAGAACTTTCTACTTCCGTTTTTTCCTCAGCTTCTTTCTTAGAGGCTGATGTGGGGGTTACATGTTGCTCATCGGAAAAAGTCCCTTGCTGCGCGAGGTCGATCGTTTCTTCATTTGAGGATGGCCGATCACCTAAGTGCTCCTCCATTTTTCCGATCGGGACGTTTTTAAAGTCTGACCAGCGAATATCATCATTTTTATTCTGTGGCTCTTCTGGCGTAACGGAAGAGTCAGATGTTGGTTCCAGTTCATTCTCCTTTGCCTGGTTCCATTGGAACCCGCAATTGGGACAAACGGGTGTTTCTTCTATTGCTTGAAATCCACATTCAGGACATGTCTTCTTCATTGATTCAAACTGACTCCTTTTGTTTTTTGCATTTCCTTTTATGAAGCAGTCGCCTCTTTCATCAGACGCTTGCTGTACCTACTGCTTCTTTTTTTAGACCAGCAAATAATGGGTCTTTTTTGACACTTCGTTGTTTGTTACGTTTTGATGCAGATGCACAAAATTAAATTTATCACATTCTTGGCAATTAGCCAACACTTGCTTGGTTACGTTTTTATTAAGTTCTTTACCAATCTTGTGTCGAGAGGACAGAATCTGAATAAAAAAGACTTTCCAAAGGGTTCCTTTGGAAAGTCGATAAACCTTGATTATTCTAAGAAATCTTTCAATTGTTTTGAACGAGATGGATGGCGTAGTTTCCGTAATGCTTTTGCTTCGATCTGACGAATCCGTTCTCTCGTTACCCCAAAGACTTTGCCGACTTCTTCTAATGTCCGAGTACGACCATCATCGATTCCGAAACGCAAGCGCAGCACGTTTTCTTCACGGTCAGTCAACGTATCCAGTACATCTTCTAGCTGCTCTTTCAACAGCTCATAAGCCGCATGCTCTGCTGGACTTGTGGCATCTTGGTCTTCAATAAAATCACCTAGATGAGAATCGTCTTCTTCACCGATCGGTGTTTCTAATGAAACAGGTTCTTGAGCGATCTTCAAGATTTCACGAACTTTTTCCGTCGGCAGATCCATTTCTGCGCCGATTTCTTCTGGTGTCGGTTCGCGCCCTAAGTCTTGCAGCAATTGCCGTTGAATACGGATCAATTTGTTGATGGTTTCCACCATATGCACAGGAATACGAATGGTTCGCGCTTGGTCAGCGATCGCACGGGTGATCGCTTGACGGATCCACCAGGTCGCATAGGTCGAGAATTTGAACCCTTTGCGGTAGTCGAATTTCTCAACGGCTTTCATCAAGCCCATGTTTCCTTCTTGGATCAAATCAAGGAATTGCATTCCTCGACCCACATAACGTTTGGCAATACTAACGACCAAACGTAGGTTGGCTTCTGCCAAACGCTGTTTTGCCTCTTGATCGCCTTCTTCGATTTTCAGTGCGAGCGCCACTTCTTCTTCTGCGGTCAATAACGGCACACGACCGATTTCTTTCAAGTACATCCGAACGGGGTCATTGATTTTCACACCAGTTGGTGCAGACAGATCTTCTTGAGGTTGTGTTTCTTGTCGTTTTTCATTGCTCTTTAGACTATGGACTGAAGGCTCTCCATTTTCATCCACGACACTGATGCCTGAATCCTCCAGTTTTTGAATTAATTTGTCCATTGCATCAGCATCCAAAGTATACGGCGTTGCTAAACGATTCGTAATGTCATCGTAAACAACTTGCCCCTTTGTTTTGTTTTCTCGGATGTATTCGGCAACTGCTTTGTCATACGTTTTTTTTGTTTCTTCTGCCATGAAAGAAAGCCCCTTTCAGTTCGCTATTTAGCTTGTTTCAACCGTTTGGTCAAATCAATGATTTCGATCGCAAGTTCAAGTTCTAATTGCTGGTTTCCTTTTTGTCTTGCTTCTTGCTGCTGGATTCGTTTTTGATTGATTTCTTCAGCAATGCCCGACTTTTGAAATACCTGCAGAATGTCCTGAAATTCTTGTTCAGTCCCTTCCTCAGAAGCTTTAAGATCTGCAATATCGATCACCATTTTTTTCATTGAATCTTCTTTTAAAAAATCTAAGAACTTTGCTAAAACAAAGTGTTCTTCTGTTTCCATATACGCATCAAACAGCAGATAAAGCTGTTGGTAACGATCATGGATAAAGGATATGCCACTCGCTCGAAAGCGATGGTTTAACGTACTGTCATGAAACAAACGGTACAATAATAATTCTTGTGCTTTTTCTACCTGTGTTTTGGGCTGTTGCCGCGTTGGCGGCGTAAAGACCATAGGATTATTGGTTGTTGGCGCTGGCGGCGGTGCATCTTGCCGCGGCTGCTGCTCTTGCCGGTTTTGCTTGAGCTGCTGCTGCAAGGTCTCACGGCTCAAGTTGAACTCTGTGGACAACTGAGTCAAATAACGGTCTTGCTCCAGCAAAGAATCCACCCGCTGTAATTCTTTTAATACTACTTGGACATAATCTAGCTGCTCTTTCTCATTGGCCAAATTTCGATTCGCTCGATGGTAATCCATTTTGAAAGCAAAGACGGTTTCTTTCCCATGTACAGCTAATTTATAAAAAGCTTCTGTCCCATATTTGCGCAAATAGTCATCTGGGTCCATCCGTTCCGGCACTCGAACCACAGATAATTTCAAGCGGCTATTGTTTTGCAAAAGATCGATCCCACGGTTCGTGGCTTCAACCCCTGCACTATCTCCATCGTAACAAAGAATCACTTCTTGTGCCACTCGCTCGATGTGGGCGATCTGCTGATTGGTCAGGCTGGTCCCCATCGAGGCGATCCCATTTTCGATCCCTGCTTGCCAAGCGGCGATCACGTCCATAAATCCTTCAAATAAATACACTTGGCCATCTTTACGCATCGCTCGTCGCGCTTTGTCAAAGTTGAAAAGAACCTCGCGTTTATTGAAAAGAATCGTTTCAGGACTATTTAAATATTTTGGTTGGTCTTGATCACCGACTTTTTCGCTTGCTAACCAACGACCAGAAAAACCAATCGTTTTTCCCTGAGGATTGCGGATCGGAAACATGATTCGCTGGTAAAAGCGATCCGCCAGTGAGCCATCGTTGCGCTGAACAAAGAGTCCTGTATCAGGAAAAAACTCTGCTTTGGCTTTTTCATTCAAAAAAACTTTCTCCAAAAACGAGCGTTCATTCGGTGCAAAGCCAATATTGAACTCTTCGATCAGTGCCATCGTCAAGCCACGATCTAATAAATAATCAAGCGCTTCTTGTCCAGCAGCCGTATTCACCAACATGTGATGATAGACTTCGGCGGCTTTTTCATGTAACGCAATCAATTGACTCGTTTGTGAGGTCGCTTCATTGATGCCTTCAGACTGCTGATATTGCGGATCAAGAGGAATATCGTTCATTTCTGCTACTTTGACGACTGCTTCTGGAAAACTGATCCCTTCAAGCTCCTGTAAGAAACCATACACATTTCCACCACGACCACAACCAAAGCAATGAAAAATTTGTTTGTCCTCTGCAACGGAAAAAGAAGGTGATTTTTCATTATGGAACGGACACAAACCAAAATAATTTTTTCCAGACTTCTTTAACTGGACATACTGTCCCACGATATCGACGATATTGCTACGTTCGCGAATGTCGTCAATGACCGTTTGAGGAATTCGTGCCATCCACTCACCTCCATTTGGTAAGTATTCATCGGTTTACTAGGTAAAAAAACGCACTAATAGATATCAGTGCGAAGAATAATTAGACAGAATCACTCATAATGATTTTACCATATTTTATTTGTATTTCAAGCTTTTTTGTTTCACTTATTTTACAACGCTTATGAAAAGAAACGCGCCGTAACATTGATCTTCCATTGATTCATTTTTATTAAATCAGCGTAGAATAAATTGCCGCCGTTATGATACAAGTGACCACCATTATAAAAAACGGATTGGATGCCCCAATAACGATAGGTTTGTTCTGTATCATTGCCTAACAACGGGGATAAAACCTCTCTGGAATATGTTTCTGCTAATTCTAAGGTGTTCATGCCACCCCGTTCAGCGACATAATCAATATAATCTGTCCCAAAATTATAAGCCTGGACTGCGGTCCAAAGATCACAGTTCATTTGCTCGGCTTTTTCGATCAACTCGGCTAAATAAGAAACCCCTTGTTCGATGCTTTGTTCTGGCGTATCAAATTGATTTTGTTTTCCATATACACTTTCAGAACTTTGCATCGGGTCATTGCCTTGTCCTTTTGACTCCGTCAGCATGATACTCATTGCTAAAGACTGATATTCAGAGATGTCGTGGGCTTGTGTCTGCTGTGCGATTTCCTCTTCATACGCATAGACAGCTTTCAATGCCGTGTAATTTCGATAGCCCCAAACCCCTGCTCCGATCAGCAGCAGCAAGAGCGCAAGCTTCAGTACAAATCCTAGGAAACGTCGAATTTTTCTCATCAAATACATCCCATCTTTTCTAAGTCAGAATCTATCGTACTATGAAATGAACAGGCTGACTAGAATTTTTTCTCTCCTAAAAAATCCTTAATAAAATCACAAGATTATTTAGAAAAAAACAAGCAATCCTAAGCTGATGGAGGGATTGTTGATGGTTTGACATGAAAAAAGGAAACAGTGCTCCTTCAGATAATGGAAGCACTGTTTCACTATTTTTTATTTTTCGATCGTGGTCACGATACCAGAACCAACTGTTCGTCCACCTTCACGAATGGAGAAGGTCGTTCCATTTTCTACAGCGATCGGATGGATCAATTCCACATCGATCGTTACGTTGTCACCAGGCATCACCATTTCCGTTCCTTCTGGTAAAACGATATTCCCAGTTACGTCCGTTGTACGGAAGTAAAATTGTGGGCGATAGTTATTAAAGAATGGGGTATGGCGACCGCCTTCTTCCTTCGTCAACACATAGACTTCTGCTTGGAATTTCGTATGTGGTGTGATGGAACCTGGTTTTGCTAACACTTGGCCACGTTCAATTTCATCACGGGTGATCCCCCGTAACAATACCCCTACGTTATCGCCAGCTTCGCCAAAGTCCATCGTTTTGCGAAACATTTCTACCCCAGTGACAATTGCTTTTTGTGTTTCAGGTTTGATTCCGACGATCTCTACTTCATCCCCGACTTTTACCATGCCACGATCAATCCGACCAGAAGCAACGGTTCCCCGTCCTGTAATCGAAAAGACATCTTCGATTGGTAACAATAATGGTTTGTCTGTATCACGTTCAGGCGTTGGGATATATTCATCTACTGTATCCATCAGCGTTAAGATCGCTGCTTCAGCATCTGGGTCCCCTTCCAAGGCTTTTAACGCAGAGCCCTTGATCACAGGAATGTCGTCGCCAGGAAAATCATATTCAGTCAGCAATTCTCTGACTTCCATTTCAACTAAATCGATCAACTCGTCATCATCGACAAGGTCCGTCTTATTCAAAAAGACGATCAAATGTTTCACACCCACTTGACGAGAAAGCAAAATATGCTCCCGTGTTTGTGGCATTGGGCCATCTGTCGCTGATACGACCAAGATTGCACCGTCCATTTGAGCAGCCCCTGTAATCATATTTTTCACATAATCCGCGTGTCCCGGTGCATCGATATGGGCATAGTGCCGTTTTTCCGTTTCATATTCCACATGAGCAGTATTGATGGTGATACCACGTTCGCGTTCCTCAGGAGCCGCGTCGATACTTGCGTAATCTTGCGGATTGGCAAGTCCTTTTTTCCCAAGAACTGTGGTAATAGCAGCAGTCAAGGTTGTTTTCCCATGGTCGACGTGTCCTATCGTTCCGATATTAACATGGGGTTTGCTACGATCATAATGTTGTTTTGCCATATTGTTTCCCTCCTAGAGAAAGTTGAGTCGTTGGTTGACTCGAATCATATTTTTGCGATTTACGCTTCCAAAGAGATAAGGATTAACTTATTTTTTGTAAGTTTAAATCTACCCTTATTATAGGTCAAAATTAGTCAAAGTCAAGCAAGAGGACTCGGCAGCTAATCCCTAAGAATTTCTTTGCTTTTTGTGATCCATTGGACGCAAGCCTAGTTTTTATGAATAATAGAAGATGAGGTGAGAAATGTGAAGAAAATCATTGCAGCGCTGGTTTTTACAGCAATTTTTCTTGGCGGCTGCTTCCTTACTTATGACTATTACTATGGTGGAAGTGACTACTATACAGTTATCAACGATGCGGGGGAACACGATACCGAAGTCAGTGAAGAGGGGGTCGTTGAAAACATCTATCGTTATACACAAACAGCCTACAGCGCCTCTGGTGACGTCAAAACGGTCAAAATGAATGAACACCGTTCCGCTCCTTTGAAAGAAGGCGCCTATTTGAAACTATTGGTCAATCCAAACAAAGGCGTTATAAGCTGGGAAGAAGTTTCTGAAGAAGACGTTCCTCAAGCGGCTCTTGAAAAGTTGACCCCTCAATAATTGCTGCTGTCGATCAAGCAAGCGTCTGTAAAAAAGCAGGGCGTCCTCTTTCTAAATGAGGACGCCCTGCTTTTTGTGCTCTATAATTTATGGGCCTGATGAATCAGAATTGATTCTTCAGCTCCATTTTCATTATTGACAAAGAGCCGCTTTTTTGTACTTGTTCTGCCATCGTCTGCTTAGAAACAGCTCTTGTTACATCCGATTAATCACTTCTTCTACATTTTTGATCGTTACGGAAATCGTGCCATCGGGATTATTGATAAATTCGATCAAATTCGGATCTCGGTAAACATCCAAAGGAACGATCAATTCGATTCCATTCGATAATTTTAGTTTTTGCTTACCAAATTTTTTCTCCGAGATCTCACGAACATCCCGCATCATCGGTGCTTGATTGACGAATCCTTTTTCAACCACTTCTTCTTGAAATGAAAGCTGAGCAGTAATATTGTCTTTAAAGACTTTTTGCGCCACTTCACTCACATCGATATGACCAGACTCTTCGATCGTGTCGTAGACCGCTTCTTTCAAATCGGCAACAACGTTATAGGTGGGTGTTTCAAATTTCTGACCAATTTTTTCGGCTACTTTTTTGATGACTTTGACATTTTCTTCTAAAGATGGGATCGGTTCGGCATCAATGACTTTTGTTGAAAAGTAGGCGTATTTTTCACCTGAAAAGCTATATTTCTTTTCAATCAGTTCAAAGTCTAAGCTCTCCACATCGATCGTGATCCCTTCATCTGCCTTTTGGGTTTTACCTGCTAGTAAGGCACGATGCAAAATCAAATTATTTTCGATCCCAGCCTCCCCATTATCAATAAAATGCGTATAGCCATCTTGATAATTGACCTTCAAAAAAGCCAGCTGCATTCTTGTATCTAATTCATATAAGACGACAAACGCATCCGCACTTGGCGCATCTTCACTTTCCTTGTACGCTTCATACCAGCGTTGCACGATCGATTCACTGGCTGCGATAAAGTCGTCTGGTGCTTGTTTGACCAATTGAGCGATCGTTGAAGTTTCGAGTAAACGACCTGTTTTGGTTTGCGGTGTAGCAAGTTTCTGTATTTTCTTCGTCAAATAATCACGAATGTATTCCGTTGTTAAATCAAGTTCAACTTGAGAAAAAACTGGATCGCCTGTTTGACGGTCCACAATGTGTAAAATCGCATGTTTCAAATAAATATCCATTGGTTACGCTCCTTATCCATTTGTCTAGTGTACAAAATAAATAGGCGAACTGACAAGAGCGAATCGGCATTTTCCTTCAACATTCGCTTTCTTTTTAAAAGGTGCAATCATTGGAAATTCCTGCCTCGTCTGCTAAACTAGAAGTATCACAGAAAACGGAGGAATGAACATGAACAGCTATACGTTATCAAACAATGTGACCATCCCTGAGCTAGGCTTTGGCACATGGCAAACACCAGACGGCGACGTTGCCGTAGCATCAGTCAAAAAAGCACTAGAAGTAGGTTACCGCCATATTGATACAGCACAAGGCTATAAAAACGAAGCCAGTGTTGGTCAAGCGATCAAAGAAAGCGGCATTCCCCGCGAAGAGCTTTTCTTGACTACAAAATTATGGAATGCGAACCATTCTTATGATCTTGTGATGTCCTCTTTTGAAGAATCTTTAGAAAAATTACAAACAGACTATATCGATCTTTTCTTGATCCATTGGCCAAATCCAGTGGCTTTTCGCGACAATTGGCAAACAGCGAACGCAGAAACATGGCGTGCTTTTGAAGAGTTGTATCAAGCAGGCAAAATCAAAGCGATCGGCGTCAGCAACTTCTTACCACATCATTTTGAAGAATTGAAAAAAACAGCGACTATCTTCCCAATGGTCAATCAAATTTTCCTTGCACCTGGCGAGTTACAAGAAGAAGTCGTGACTTATTCCCAAGAACACGATGTATTGCTTGAAGCATACAGCCCATTAGGTACTGGGAAGATCTTTGATGTACCAGAAATGAAAACATTAGCTGAAAAGCATCAAAAATCAATCGCTCAAGTTGCATTACGCTGGTCTTTACAACATGGTTTCTTGCCATTACCAAAATCAGTCACACCAAGTCGGATCGAAGAAAACATTCACGTCTTTGATTTTGAGCTATCTGAAGAGGACATGAAAACGATCGATCAATTAGATGGTGTGGTTGGGAAAGCGACCAATCCAGATACGACAGGGTTTTAATTTCACTCTCTATAAAGGAGAAGCCTATGAAAAAAACTGATTTGAATCATCTCTCCCCTGCTGTTCAAAAAGCCTTACATGCTGATTTTGTTTTTCTCGTTTGGCCAGACAAAGTCCAACACTTTCCAGCACGTCAATGGACGACCAGCGACTATCAGCAGATGCTGACCGAGAAACTTACTGGGGAACCACGCTTTTTTCTTTGGGAAAACTACTTAGTCGCAACTGGAGAAAATGACCTTTTGGTCCTGATGCCCAAGTACCATCAAATCAATGATCTAGTAGAAACACCAGCGCCGCTTTTTTAGCAGCGTTGGTGTTTTTTCAGGAAGTATATAAATTTTTTTGTATTTTTTCATGAGAATCACTGTTCTTTTCTGCAAATTTTCCTTATAATCGATAGTGATCGAGAGGAGAAGATTATGAAAAAGAAACAATTAGCAAAATTGAAACAACAATTCCGCCCGTCTTATGAAACAGCTCGACAACAGTTGTTTACAGCGATCGAGCGCAAAACAGCAGATAAGTTTGACCTTCCGACGACTGTGTATATCAATCCTAAAAACCAAGAGGAATTATTGATTGAATTGTTGAAGGAAACGCCAAAAGAACAAAAAATCGCTGTTCCTTTAGATGAGAACTTCAAGATCGTCGTGAAACGAATCCAACGCTTAGAAGCTGGTTTGCTTGATCGTTTCAGCGATAACTTAGTCGATGAGATCGCTGCTTACTGGTTGCCGACCAATCCGCAAGAAAGTACGGCACCCGCTCCTGCAAAAGAACCAGCGAAAGTGAAGGAAGAATCAACACCAGCTGAAGCGGCTGCACCGACTACCTCTGCATCAACTAAAGAAGTAGAAAAAGCAACTGAAACAATGGCTGATACTGCTGACAACACAATGACTTTTTCAGCATTTGCTGAAAAAATCGCAGCATTCCCTAAATTTTCTGCCAAACAATCTTCAGGAGAAACGATCGTGATCGAAGCTTCCCCGAAAGAAGATCGTGTTCTAGCAACGATTTCTGAAACAGAAAGTGATACTTTTACCATCGAAACTGCGCTAGAGCGCAAATACAAAGTAAAATTAGAAGTCATTCCATTGATCGAGGCGTATGCCCACACGGCGATTTCGAAACGATAAAAAACTGGGAGAATGGTTCATTCTCCCAGTTTTTTATAACCCGACGATGTGAATAAAAATATAGCTGATTGATTTTTACTCTTTGCTTAAAATCAGTAAGGATTACCACAATTTATTAAATTTGTCCTTCTCCACAAACGAAATTAATGGGATACTTTAGTATTCCTTTGCTTCTTTTGCGTCAATCCTTCTTCCTTAAACACTAGCTTCTCTTCCTTCTTCAATAAACTGAAGTACTCTGCCAAGATTTGCGGTGACTCTGAAAATAAAAGCGAGAAGCGGCTATTTTTGCTTTTATAAAAGGTTACAAAAGTTTGATTATTTACTGTTTGTTCAATCTCTATTGCGGTATATTGATCATATTCACCTTTTAAAACACCCAGTTTGATCAGCTGATCTGCTCCTAAGCCTTCTTTTGAAAAACCAACTAAACAGACTAAGCCGATCAGTGCAAACAATTTCAACTGGTCACTCAACTGATCTGGCCAAAAAATGACGAAAAGAAGCGCAGACAGAATGAAAGCAGTTGCCTTTTTTATAAAGCTCGCTTTTGCCTGCAAAAGAATTTTGCGCTGCTCTTTGAGTTGCATCACTAACAGAACGAGTAAAAATAAGTTGATCATAATTGCTTCCGCCATGAATAACTTCCTTTCAGACTACCATTCTGCAATAGTGCCATCATAGTTCTTCCATTTAGGATTGGTCCAAACCAACCCTTCTTGTGAAATATCTCTAACTCTATCTTCATCCATCTCCAACCCTAAACCGGGCTTACTTGGTAATTCTACATAGCCATCCTTATACTGAAATACTTCTTTGTTTTTCACAAAATCTAACAGATCAAAGCCTTTATTGTAATGGATTCCTAAGCTTTGCTCTTGAATAAAAACATTTGGGGTACAAGAATCAACTTGCAGTGTTGCTGCTAAAGCAACGGGACCATATGGTGCGTGCGGGGCAACAGCCACGTCATAAGCTTCAGCCATGGCAGCTATTTTTCGCATTTCCATGATCCCTCCACATAATGCCACATCAGGCTGGATCACATCTATTGCTCCTTGCTGAAAAAGTGTTTTAAACTGCCAGCGAGTATACAGTCTCTCCCCAGTGGCTAAAGGCGTTGCCACAAGCTGGGCAACTTCTTTAAAATGTTCCTCATTCTCAGGAAGAACAACTTCTTCTAAAAACATTGGATGATAAGGTTCTAATGCCTTCGCTGAAACTTTTGCCATCGGCTTGTGGACTCTCCCATGAAAATCAATTCCAATATCCAATTTATTACCAAAGCGTTCCCTAATCGAAGCGACACGTTCCACCACTTCCTCTATCTTTACATAAGAGTCAATATAGTGCAGTTCCTCTGTTGCGTTCATTTTAACTGCAGTAAACCCACGGTCAACACGATCTTGTGCTTGCTCTGCGACATCATCCGGACGATCACCGCCGATCCAAGAATATACTTTGATTCTGTCACGAGCAGCACCGCCTAATAGTTCGTAGATAGGAACATTCAATGCTTTTCCTTTAATATCCCACAAAGCCATCTCTAGACCAGAAACGATTGTTCCATGTATGGGACCGCCACGAAAGAAAGATCGGTGCATTTCTTGGAACAATCGCTCAATCTCAAACGGGTTTTGTCCTAACAGAAATCTTTCCCCTACCTCATAAGCTCCTGCAACAACTGTTTCGGTTTTTGTTCCAGAAATCATCTCTCCCCAGCCATCGATTCCTTCATCTGTTGACAATTTTACAAAAATCCAGCGGGGTTTTACTTTATATACTGTAATTTTAGAAATTTTCAAAACAATCTACTCCTCTTTTTCGACAATATTTTATTCAATTGCTGCTTCACGATTAATTTTTTTGATTCCTTCAAAGAAATACCATACACCGCCAAATCCTAGAAGAAGAACTGGAATACCAATCATCGGTTCATAGGTGAATGCAATGAAAACCAGGTAACTTTGAATCATTGAAGTTGCTGCAAAAGAAGAAATAAGCATGGCACTGGACCCAAGATCAATCCCTACCTGTTTGGCTATTTCGGTTAGAATAGGTGAAGTGACTGTTCCACACCAAAG
Organism: Enterococcus sp. DIV1279b; assembly: GCF_050531515.1. Lineage (NCBI taxonomy): Bacteria > Bacillati > Bacillota > Bacilli > Lactobacillales > Enterococcaceae > Enterococcus > Enterococcus sp. DIV1279b. The sequence continues at coordinate 2,484,414 of NZ_CP172891.1, forward strand.
CAAAGAGGCTGTGACAACTAAACCGATAATAATGTTTTTCAGCAAGTTTCCTCTAGTCAATGCAACAACCATTGCTACTCGAAATGGAACTACAGCTAAATCGGCAAATGGTAACACACGATTTCCGGGTAAGACCAAAGCCATAGCAATTGTTAAAGGAATAATAATCAGTGCAGTTGTTATAACATCTGGATTGCCCACAACAACCGCTGCATCTAGTCCAATAAATAAACGGCGACCTTTAAATTTCTTTTGAGACCATTTTTGCGCTGCGTCTGAAATAGGCATTAATCCTTCCATAAAAAGAGAGGTCATTTTTGGTATCAGAACAAGGACAGCAGACATAATAACCCCTAATTGAAGAATCTGAGTGATATCATAGCCAGCTAAAAAGCCGATTGCGATACCTATGACACCGCCCATAATCATAGAGTCCCCAAAGAAGCCCAAATATTTTTGTGCATCCTTAATGGTAAACTTGGAATTTCGAAAAAGAGGAATGCGGTCTAAAAGCCAGTTTAACGGCCATGCAATTACTAAAGAAGATAAGGCTGAAACCGTGGGTAATGAAACCCCTGGAATTCCAAAAAAATCTTCAACCAAAGGCTGTGACCAATCAGACATTTTAAATGTGACAATTGCCATTACAACTGATGCGCCCACACCTAACGCTACGTTCTTAGTCACAAAATAAACCATTACACCAACAATAGCCATATGATGATAATTCCAAATATCAACATCCAACGTTTGAGTTCTTTTGAGAACCAACAAGATGATATTAACGATCAATATAGCAAATATAAGCAGTGCAATAATTGGAGATGCCCAAGTAACCGCCGCGATTGAGCCCCATCCTACGTCCAAGGCATCCAGCTGTACGCCGGTCCGCTCTACCATAGCACGGGCTGCTGGTCCGACATTGGTTGTCATAAAATCCAGAATCAGACGAATCCCTGCAAATCCGATTCCTAGTGTTAGCCCAGACTTAAATGCTCTTGAGATTTTCAAACCGAAAATCATGCCGATAATTGTAATAATGACAGGAAGCATCACTGTAGGACCAGCGTCAATAAAGAAATTGAATACATTCATTACATAATTCATTCTTTTTTCTCCTTAAATTTTTTATTTTAAATAATTCAAAATTTCTTCCATAGTTTGTTCAGAACCAATTCCCGTTAAAATAGGCATTCCCTTTACCACAGGAACTTCACCAGTCTGACCTTCAAATTGACCAGTTGTCACTAACAAGTCATAGTCTTGAACTTTACTAGGTACTTCCATCAGTTTGGTTTGGGTTGTGGAAGCCTCAACTCCATGTTCATTCAGATAATCCTTCACTTTTGATGCTACTACGGTTGAAGTCGCAATCCCATTCCCACAAGCAATTAAAATTCTTTTCATTTTCATTTCCTCCTATTTTTTAGGCTATCGCCTTTTTTAATAATGTCAGCAATTTTAGATCCGAATTCGCCGCCGTCATTTGTTCACGAAGTGGCTCATCTTGAATAATACTGACAATCTTTTGTAACATCTCCACTTGGCCGTGCGGTTCACCGATGGCCATCATGATAACGATTTTAGTAGGTAAAATGACTTGATTATCTTCCATATTGCGAAACCCTACAGCTGTTTCTAAGGTTGCAATCGCCAAAGTTGTTTGATTGACCAAATCAAAATTTGCATGAGGAATTGCTACACCGGGCTGTGTCGAAGGTAAACCGGTTGGATATTCGGACTCGCGTAACTGTATTGCTTCGATATAATCTTCTTTGACATAGCCTCGTTGGTATAGTTCATTCGCTAAAAAAGCAAGGACTTCTTTATCACTGCCTGCTTTTATATTTCGAAATACTAGTTCTTCGTTCAGTTGCAATTCCATTTGTTTTCCTCCTTAAATCTCTGTCGCTAATTTCTGTAGTGATAGCGCTAGTTTTGCTGGGTCAGCAGCTTGCAAGTCTTGCGATTGAAAAAGATTGGAACCTAAACCAAGATAACTCGCTCCATGGTCAAAATATTCCTTGGCGTTAGAAATCGAAATTCCACCAACACCCATCAAAGGTAGCTTGCCCAATGGAGCTTGCACATCTGTGAAAAAGCGTGGTGTCACAACTGCAGCGGGGAAAACTTTAACGATATCCGCTCCATCTGTAAACATCTCATTGATCTCAGAAGGGCTCATTGCCGCCGGTACTGAGAGCACTTGCTCTTTCCTTGCAAAATCCATTATTTGCTTCGTAAAACGATGGGGACCTAATAAAAAACGAGCCCCAGCTGCGACGGCTTTTTGGGCGTCAGGTAACGTTCTTACTGTTCCTGCCCCAATGAGAATAGTTTCACCAAATAATTTGCTTAACTTGTTGATATGTTCTAGAGCCCCTAAAGTGTTTAATGTGATTTCAACTGCAAACTCTTTCTCAAGCCCACTCATTGCCGTTAAAACTGCATAAGCTTGTTCATATGTGTAACCCCTCATAATAATTGTAAAGCGTGGGTAATCTTCTACTTTCATCGTTTTCCTCCTAAGTCACTTGTCTAATTAGCTGATAAGCTGTTTTCGTATCTGAGCTTTCCTTCAAACGATTTAAAAACGTAGAATCATTACTAATATCTGCTAACTGATTCACAGCTTTCAAATGTTTCGTCAAATCATAAAACGATAATGGATAAATAAAATGGATTTTTTTACCGTTTGGAAAAGCGATTGGCTCAGCAGCAATCAATAGACTTATCCCATCTTTTAACACGCCATTTTGTGGTGCTGTATGCGGGATACACGTTTGACTCCCTAAATACCCAGCGTATCCTTGTTCTTCGATTTGATCCAAACAATCTTGAATAAACAGCTCTGTAATCATCTGATTTTCTAACAAAGGATGGCAAGCAAATTTCACTGCTTGTTGCCAAGTTAGCTTCTCTGACGTTCTTCTTATAAAATCGGGTTTTAAATAATCAGTCAATGATGGTAACGCTTTAAAATTTTCTGAAGGTGAATCTTGCTTTTGCTTCAATAAAAAGTACTCTAACTCTTCCCTTAGTTGCTTCGTATCATTTACTTGAGCATATGTGCGAATCACCGAAAACAACTCATCAACTGAGCGGTCTACTTCATTTAATCCTAACTCTTTTAACACACGGTATCGCAGACTGATCTGCTGCTTATAAGTCATGATAGGATCAATAATAAATTGCGGTAATTCACTGTTTAATGCAGTAGTTGTAAAAACCAAGTCATAATCCGTTCCAAATTTATAAAAATCTCTTACTGAAAATGAAGCTAAAAAATGTAACTCGGGAAATAGTTTTTTTAAATTTTCTCGCATCAGTTTTGAAACCATAACCCCATTTGCACAGACAACTACTGCCCTTGGTAATTGCGCTGCTATTTGACGAGGACTCATTAATTGAAAACCAAAGTAATAAGATAGAAGTGCCAACTCATCATTTGGAAACGCTCGGCCTAACCAGTTTTCTGTGGGAACAATCAGCTCCTTCATAAGATCCTTCAAAATTGCATGGTTGCTATCTTGAACTAAGCTATCAAGGGAGTACATGCCCAAGCTCAAATTGTATTTTATACGAAAACACGCTGGACGCAGATGGCCCAAAATCCGACGTTCAAATGCCTCTCTATCTTCAATCATAATTAGTGTTTGGTTTTGAAAACTTGTAACCATTTCACTGATCAAACATCTTAATTCACTATCTGAATCAAATACTTGAGTCGTCTTACGTTCAAAAATATTAGATGTTAAAAATAGCAGAGCTAGCCAAGAAAGATAGTTAGGAGACATGCTGGACCAAGGTGTATCTTGAAGCAAAATAGTCAGAACTTTATATTCTGGAGTTTTTCGAATCTCTATTTGTACCATTTCATCTTTTGAAGCAATCGGTGAAGTTGCACGTTGCAAGGTCATTCTTACAGCTGATTGCAGATAATCAATAGATTCATCTGAGTACCTTAAATGAAGCAATTGCTCCATGTTGTGTATCAAATGAACAACCTCTTCTTCGGGAATAGTCGGTGCCAATTTTCCTTTAATATCATCAAGACGAAATAATGAATGCTGATTAATTAAATCAGAGAGCAGTTGTAAGATTCTCCTTTCCAATCCTTGCAGTTGATAACCGCTTTGACGATCATAGTGAATGGACAGGGCGTATTTGCTAACAAACTGCTTCGCTTTCTTTAAATCTTCTTGAATCGTATTGCGACTTACCGATAAGAGCTGTGTAAAATGATCCATACCAATGTAATCGGTATTAGTACATAAATAACTTAACATGATGGCAATCCGCTCATATTCAGAGAAAATAGTAACCATGGCAGAAGAATCTTCTTTATTTTGTTCAATAGAAATCATTCGTAACACTTCTAAAGGAATAATAAAATCTCCCATATGGTTACGCCTGATTTGAGGCAAACCGTTTTCAAGTAACTCCTCATTAAATTGCTTAATGGAATAATTAATCTGTCTTCTTGTTAAAGAAAGTGATGTGGTTAACTCTGCCATCTTTGTCTCGGGTTTTTTTACCAATCGTGTGAGAATTCTTCGGATCCGTTCATTCATTTGATTCCCTCCTGATGAAATCATTATAGCTTTGATTCTTCGTAAAAAGATGTATAATTGAAAGCGTTTTTTGTCATAGTTGTTTTTTCTTTTTGTCCTAGTAAAACTATGTTTGATAAATCGCTGCTTGGAACCGACAAATAAAAAAAGTCCTCTATCAGCAAAAGTACAGCAAGATTTTTTATCTATTGCATTATTATCTCCAAAACAAAAAAAGGACGAACTCCCTTTAATAAGGGGATTCGACCTTTCCATTTATTGTTTAGGATAAAAAGTTTTAAAAACTAGAGAACCTTTTTTAATTGCGTATTTCGGTTAAAAATTTACGGGCTTGCTCTTGGTTCATTTGAGTCGCAGCTCGTAGCTTAGCTGCCAGCTGTTCAATCTCGGTTCCTTTTGCCCCAACTGAAATAGCTAATGAACGAGCTTGCATGCTCATATGGCCTTGCTGGATACCTTCTGAAACCAATGCCCGCAACGCTGCCAGATTCTGAACCAACCCGACACTTGCCGCCAGCGAAGCTAACTCACTCGCCGTTTCAACACCAGTCAATGCCAACGCCGCTTGGGCTTTTGGCAATACTTTTGTGGCACCCCCGACTGTGGCGATCGCCAACGGCAGTGTGATACTACCAATCAAACGGTCTTCTACGATTGCCCAGGAAGTCAACCCTTGCATGCGGCCATTACGGGCAGCATAGCCATGACAAGCGGCAGAAACGGCGCGAGTGTCGTTTCCGGTAGCCAAAATCAGCGCTTCAACGCCATTCATGATCCCTTTGTTATGGGTAGCGGCACGATATGGATCGATCTTGGCAAAATCAGCTGCATGAACAATTTTTTCGGCAACTTGTCTGCCATTCCCGTTCTTGCACAATTTGTCAAAAGGCACCGAGCAAGTGGCTGTTACTAACGATTCCGTAGCGAGATTGCTTAAAATACTAAAGAGAATTTCTACTTCTGGGAACCATTTGCGAAAAAGCTCTGCCACTCCTTCTAAAATCGAATTGATGATATTGGCGCCCATCGCATCTTTGACATCAACCATTAAATCGATCGACACATAAGCGGTTGCTAAGTCAGATTCTGCTGGCGAGAAGTTCCGACCGATCACTCTTCGCAATCCACCGCCGCGTTTCACGATGGAAGGATACGTCTCATTCGCCACTGCAAAGATCGTTGCTTGCTCGGATTCAACTTTTGCCAAAATCGCTTCCGGATCCTGAACATCCATAAAGACGATCTGGCCTCGAAGCAAACGTTCTTGACTGGTCGTCGTAATGGGCCCAGCCATTTTTGCTCCATTGCTCATCGCTGCGATCACCGAGGGTTCTTCTGTGGCTAACGGGACATTGTATGCTTTGCCATTCACTTGCAGGTTCAGCCCTACGCCTAACGGGATCTCTACTTCACTGATTTGGTTTTCGATCAAGTGATTAGCAGTTTCCTTGTTTAGCGTCATTTCTTGAAAAACCAAGGATTCTGCTGCTGTGATCGCTCCTTGTGCTTCAAGAAAGGCTAATCGTTCATTAGGCGCGAGGGCGTAGAACTTTTTTTTTTCTGTTTTTTCTGATGCCGACTCTTCATCAAAATTCGTTTGACTTGCTGTCGCCGAAGGATTTTCTAACAGCATCGCTAGCCCTAATCCGCCACCGACACACAAAGAGGCGATTCCATAGCGCTCTTGGGTGTCTTTTAGCTGATAAGCGACGGTCGTTGCGATCCGCGCGCCAGTCGCTCCAATGGCATGTCCCAGTGAAATGCCCCCGCCGTATCGGTTGACTTTCTTCGGATCCAAACCAAGTTCACGTTCTACTACGATCGAAGAAGCTGCAAAGGCTTCATTGATCTCAAAAATACCGATATCTTCAATCGTCAGTGCTTGCTTTTTCAGTAACGTATCGATTGCTTTGATTGGTGAGATTCCCATGATCTCTGGGGCGAAACCGACTTCGACGATCTCTTTGATCACTGCCAGATAAGGAATCTGATGCTCTTCACAATAGCTTTTTGACGCGATCAAGACCATGGCCGCCCCATCATTGATGGTTGAGGCGTTCCCAGCAGTCACCGTACCGTCTTTTTTGAAAACTGTTTTTAATTCAGCTAATTTTTCGACTGTCGTAGCGGCGCGAATGCCTTCGTCCTGAAGAACGGTCGCCGATTTTTCAGTCAACGGCACGATCTCTTGATCAAATTTCTTTGCTGCTTGCGCTTTGGCAGCTTTCATTTGGGAGTGGTAGGCAAACTCATCTTGCTCTTTGCGAGTGATCCCGTATCTTTCTGCTACCGTCTCAGCCGTCAGTCCCATCGGCTTGCTACTGAATGCATCTGTTAATCCGTCATGCATCATTGTTGACACCGGAGCTGAATACTGATCTTCCGCCTTGTTATAATAACTAAAGAGCGGCGCATTCGTCATACTTTCAATCCCACCAGTCAATACGACGGATGCCTTGTTCAATTGAATTTGCTCCATCCCCATTAGAATCGCTTTCATTCCCGAACCACATACTTCGTTGATCGTTGAGGCTGGAATATCTGAGGAAAGCCCACTTTGCAAGGAAACTTGGCGTCCTGGATTTTGACCACTGCCTGCTTGTAGCACATTTCCGATAATCACTTGTGCGATATGTTCTTTTGCTTGTTGGTTTCTTGCCAACAAGGCTTTTGCAGCGACTGTTCCTAATTCTACCGCTGTATATTCTTTTAATGACCCATAGTATTTGCCAATTGGCGTTCTTAGTGCGTCGATAATGACAACTTCTTCCACGTACGTCACCTCCTCTTGAAATATATCATTAAATCCTCCAAAAAAGAATACCCCACATTCGGTTGTCGCACCCTTTTCTACTTTCTTTAATAAAGTTTAAATTCTAATCAATTCTTTTTCATTTTTTTCAAAAAATATGATACCTTAGAACGTGTAGCCTACTAAGTATGTAGAACATAAAGGAGCGACGGAATGAACGTTGGTATTGATAAAATAAATTTTTTTGTCCCCCCCTATTTTATAGATATGGTTGATCTAGCTCACGCCCGAGAGGTAGACCCGAATAAATTTACGATCGGGATCGGTCAAGATCAAATGGCGGTCAATAAAAAAACACAAGATATCGTCACCTTTGCCATGCACGCGGCAAAAGATATCCTTACGAAAGAAGATTTACAAGCAATTGATATGGTGATCGTCGGAACAGAATCTGGCATCGATGAATCAAAAGCTTCGGCAGTGGTTTTGCATCGCCTATTAGGTATCCAGCCATTTGCACGGTCCTTTGAAATCAAAGAGGCGTGTTACGGCGCAACGGCGGGCTTACAATTTGCCAAAGCCCATGTACAAGCCAATCCACAAAGCAAAGTTTTGGTCGTGGCTTCAGATATCGCCCGTTATGGCTTAGCTTCTGGTGGCGAGCCGACTCAAGGTGTGGGCGCTGTTGCTATGTTGATCTCGGCGGATCCAGCAATTTTGCAGCTTGAAAATGATAATTTGATGTTGACGCAAGATATTTATGATTTTTGGCGTCCAGTAGGACATCAATATCCAATGGTAGATGGTCATTTGTCAAATGCCGTTTATATCGATTCTTTCAAACAAGTTTGGCAAGCCCATTGCGAAAAAAATCAGCGGACAGCAAAAGATTATGCGGCTTTGAGCTTCCATATCCCTTATACAAAAATGGGTAAAAAAGCCTTGTTGGCTGTTTTTGCCGAAGAAGATGAAACAGAACAAAAACGCCTGATGGCTCGCTATGAAGAATCGATCGTTTACAGCCGTCGTACCGGCAACTTGTATACGGGTTCACTGTATCTGGGCTTGATCTCTTTATTGGAAAATTCCTCTAGCCTCCAAGCAAATGATCGAATCGGATTATTTAGCTACGGATCAGGAGCGGTTGCTGAATTTTTCAGCGGCTTGTTGGTACCTGGCTATGAAAAACAGTTGGCGCAAGCGGCACACCAAGCGTTGCTCGATGACCGTCAAAAGCTAACGATCGCTGAATACGAAGCGATGTTCAATGAGACGATCGATATCGATCAAGATCAATCCTTCGAAGATGATCTGCTTTATAGTATTCGTGAAATCAAAAATACCATTCGTTATTATAAAGAAGAAAACGAATGACCCTGAAAAAAACTTTGCTTCTTTTTTAGCTAAAAAGCTTGAAGGAACAAAGTTTTTTTCTTTCTTTGAAAATGATTGAAACAAAACTTGTTTTCCAAATATTTTCTGCGTGTTATTCAAAAATTTTCAGATAATTCAGGAAAAACATTTGACAGTCCGCTTTTTTTTGTCTATACTAAAATCAATTCAAGTTTGGAGGAACTTTTTATGTTAAACACGACCGTATCCCCACAACTGAATACCTTTTACTTTAGCTACTTTAGATAGTTTGTATTCATATCACATTATGGATGCAAACCAAAAACGAGTTTTGTTTGTATCTATGATGGCTAAAGCATTTTAACTTGAACTTGCAGCCATGTAGAAAATCTTCTAAATGGTTGCCAATATACGTTTACGCTTGGTATAGGATCGAATCCATTTAGACGATTGTCTGAATGGATTTTTTTGTTCAGGTAAACCCCAATTAAAAAAGAAACGTTTATAGGAGGAGTTACAATGAAAATGAAAAAATGGATCACAACTGGGTTACTTACGGCTTCCTTGCTGGCATTAGCAGCTTGTGGCGAATCAAACAATGCTTCGGAGGAAAACGATGGAACAAAAACAGTCGGTGTTTTACAACTCGTGGAACACGGCTCCTTGAATGCCGCCTATGAAGGGTTCAAAGAAGGCTTAGCAGAAGCGGGCTACACAGAAGGTGAAAACCTGACGATCGAATACCAAAATGCGCAAAACAGCCAAGATAATTTAAAAAGTATGAGCGAACGCCTAGTGAATGCCTCACCAGATCTTTTATTAGGTATTGCCACCCCTGCTGCTGTATCTTTAGCAAATGAAACCACCGATACCCCAATCGTAGTTACCGCAGTCACTGACTTAGTTGGAGCGAAATTGGCCGATTCAAATGAAGAACCTGGTCGCAACATCACCGGTACTTCAGACATGGTGCCGATTGAGCAACAGATCAACTTGCTGTTAAGCATCGTGCCTGATGCCAAAACGATCGGCATTATGTATAACGCAGGTGAAGCCAATTCAAAAATCCAAGCTGACTTGGCAGAAGAAGCCTTAAAAGCTGCGGGCGTTGATGTAAAAGTATTGACCGCCAATACAACCAATGATGTGCAACAAGTAACCACCAGCCTTGCAAAAGATGTTGACGGCATTTATGTTCCAACAGATAATACCTTTGCCTCTGCTGCTGCAATCGTCGGCGAAGTTGCCAAAGAAACCAAAACACCGATCGTCGCTGGTTCCGTAGAACAAGTCGATGATGGTGCCCTAGCAACTTACGGTATTGATTATAAATCCCTTGGCATTCAAACAGGGAAACTAGCAGCGAAAATTTTGGATGGCGATGCAGAGCCAGCAACGACGCCCGTTGAAACAGCGGATAATTTAGAGTTAGTCGTCAATGAAGAGATGGCTGCTGCTTTAGGGATTGATCCTACCAGCATCACTGCACCAGAATAACCATACTAACTTAGATTTGAGGAAATCATATGAATTTAGTCGACACATTCTTGCTCTTACTACAATCTGCCACCTCTCAAGGGATCCTTTGGGCATTGCTGGCGATTGGTGTATTTTTAACCTTCCGTATTTTAGATATCGCTGATTTAACTGCAGAAGGGAGTTTCCCCTTAGGCGCTGGGATCGCAGCAATCAGTATTACGAATGGTCTCTCGCCTATTTTAGCGAGTCTGATGGGCTTTGGCGGCGGCATGGTAGCCGGCTTAGTATCTGGTCTGCTGCACACAAAACTAAAAATCCCTGCCTTATTGGCGGGGATCATCACGATGACTGGACTGTATTCCATCACAAATCGTGTGATGGGTGCTCCCAACATCGCCTTGCTGGGGCAAGACACGGTCTTCACCCAATTTCAAGCCATGGGACTGACCAAAAACAATGCCGTGATTCTTGCAGGCTTTCTCTTCGCGGCAATCGTCATTTTGTGCTTGTTCCTCTTTTTCCGTACAGAGATCGGCTTAGCGTTGCGAGCGACGGGCGACAATTTAGCTATGAGCGAGGCCAACGGCATCAACACTGATAACATGAAGATTATCGGCTATATGATCTCTAACGGCTGTATCGCCCTCTCTGGTGCCCTCTTAGCCCAAAACAACGGCTTCGCTGATTTGAACTCAGGGATCGGTACGATCGTGATCGGTTTAGCATCAATCATTATTGCAGAAGTTTTATTTGCCAATAAATCTTTGCTTTTGCGATTGATCACCATCGTGATCGGGGCAATCGTTTATCGCTTTATCTTGGCCGTCGTATTCGAATTCAATGTCGAGGCCAACGATATCAAATTGGCATCTGCAATCGTCTTAGTCATCTGCCTCTCCTTACCGCAGCTTCGTTCAAAACTAGGACTTAAAAAGATGCTGCCAAAAACCAAAGGAGGCCAATCCTAATGACTTCAGTCTTAACAATCGAGAATCTACACCAAACCTTTGAAAAAGGAACAATCAATGAAAACCATGTCTTGCGAGGCATTGACCTGACGATGAACGCCGGAGATTTTATTACGATCATCGGTGGCAATGGTGCTGGAAAATCGACCCTCTTAAACAGTATTGCAGGAACGATCCCAACAGAACAAGGAAAAATCACCTTAGATGGGAAAGACATTACCCGTTTATCCGTGACAAAACGGTCAAAGGATATTAGCCGAGTCTTTCAAGATCCACGTATGGGGACCGCGGTTCGTTTGACCGTTGAAGAAAATTTAGCATTGGCTTACAAGCGCGGCCAAGTCCGCGGATTTGCGACAGGCGTCAAAGCGAAAAACCGCGCGTTTTTCCAAGAGAAGTTAGCCAGCCTAAACTTAGGCTTAGAAAATCGACTTTCTGCCGAGATCGGTTTGTTATCAGGCGGACAGCGTCAAGCGATTACCCTCTTGATGGCGACATTGCAACAGCCTAAATTGATTTTATTAGATGAACATACCGCGGCCCTTGATCCTAAGACCTCATTGACGGTCATGGCATTGACTGATCAGTTGATTCGGTCCCAACAGTTGACGGCTTTCATGGTCACTCATGACATGGAAGATGCCATTCGTTACGGCAATCGCCTGATCATGCTTCATCAAGGCAAGATCGTCGTAGACATTGCCGGTGAGCAAAAGCAGCATTTGACGGTCCCTGAATTGATGGAAATGTTCCATCAAAATAGTGGTGCTGAGTTGAAAGATGACCAACTGCTCTTACGCTCTTAATAAGCAAAAAAGGCACGTAGAAGGAATCTCCTTTCTACGTGCCTTTTTGCTGTAATCACACTGCTTGCAAAAGCCTTACTTCGCTTCGTTTTCTGCAATGATGTCCGTTACCTTCATCAAGCGAGTCAATGTTGCTCGTTCGTCTTCTGCCAGATTGCTTTCGATGTATTGAATGGTTTCTGTCAGCTTGGGAATCGTCATATACTCTAACGCATTGACTCTTCGCCTCGTCCGTTCGATCTCATTGGCCATCAGTTGACAGGTTTTCTCGATCTCGGCCAACTGCAGCATCACTGGCAGCATTTGATCCAGATGGGACAACGAGAGATCCAGCTCACTGGTGGTACTCACAAAACCGTAGGAAAAATCATCATCCGAGCTTTCTTCTTCGTAAACAGGGTTCAACACTGGCACATCCATATTCATGATGGTTCGGCTTTGCACATCTAAGGTCACTTTATTCAAAGGGATCATAAATGCTTCTTGCAAAACGACATCGGGAATACTACTAGAAGCTAGCACATACTCTTCCATTCCTGCTTGCAATGCGGTCTCCATCTTTTTACGAAGTTCCTGATTTTTCTTTACTAGCTGAATGAACTGGCGCACCAGCTCATCTTGCTTGTCTTTCAATAATTTGTGACCACGGGTTGCCGTCGTGAGCCGTTTTTTCAAACGACTTAGTTCCATCCGCGTCGGATTGACATTTAAGATCGCCATTAAGAACTCACATCCTCGTCCGTTGGGTAATAGGCGTCGATAAATTCTTCTTTGATACGGCTCAACTCTTGTTTTGGCAAGGTAGCTAATAACTTCCAGCCTAAATCTAACGTTTCTTCAATCGTCCGATTGGTTTCAAATCCTTGATTGACGTACTCTTTTTCGAAAAGATCAGCAAAGCGCGCGTACTTTTTATCAAGATCAGATAAGGCAGACTCCCCTAAAACGATCGATAGCTCTTTGGCAGCTTTCCCATCGGAATAGGCGGCATAGATTTGATTCATCGTTGCCGCATGATCGGCACGGGTCTTACCTTCTCCCGTTCCTTTGTCCTTCAACCGTGAAAGACTTGGTAAAATATCCACTGGCGGGTTGATATTGCGCTTGTAAAGGTCCCGCGACAAAATAATTTGTCCTTCCGTGATATAGCCGGTCAAATCAGGAATCGGGTGGGTTTTATCGCCATCTGGCATCGTTAAGATCGGTATTTGTGTGACCGATCCTTCTTTGCCCATTAAACGTCCTGCCCGTTCATACAGCGTCGCTAAATTGGTGTACAGATACCCTGGATAGCCGCGACGTCCTGGAACTTCTCGGCGGGCAGCGGAGATTTCTCGCAACGCTTCACAGTAATTCGTCATATCGGTCATGATCACTAAGACGTGCATGCCTTTTTCAAAAGCCAAATACTCTGCTGCGGTCAATGCCATCTTAGGTGTAGCGATCCGTTCGATTGCTGGATCATTGGCAAGGTTCATAAACAAAACAGAACGATCTAACGCACCGGTTTTGCGGAATTCATCCACGAAAAATTCAGCTTCTTCAAAAGGGATCCCAATTGCTGCGAAGACGATCGCGAAATTGCCTTCTTGGCTAGGTACTGTTGCTTGTCGTGCGATTTGAGCAGCGATCTCTTTATGAGGCAAACCAGACGCAGAAAAGATTGGTAGTTTTTGTCCACGAACTAATGTATTTAAATGATCGATCGTTGAGATCCCCGTTTGGATAAATTCATCTGGGAAGTCTCGCGCCATCGGATTGATGGCTTCACCGTTTACATCGATGCGTTTTTCTGGCAAGATTCTCGGGCCGTTATCTTTTGGTTTTCCTAAACCGTCAAACACCCGACCCATCATATCTAGAGAAACCCCTAGGGTCAAACCAGTCCCTAGAAACCTTGCTTTGCTTTCTTCTGCACTCAAATTACTGGTACCTTCAAAGACTTGGACAACAGCATTGTCATCACTGACTTCCAGTACTTGTCCTTGACGGATCTCACCTGTGTCCATGCGGACCTCAACGAGTTCGTCAAATTTCACGCCTCGAACATTTTCGACCACCATTAAGGGGCCAGCAATTTCGGAAACTGTACGATATTCTTTTAACATCAATGAACACCTCCAGTTTCAATGATTCGTTGTAACATTTCTTTGATGTCATGCTTGATCGTATCCAAGCGAGTCAATTCTTCTTCAGGAATGTATTTGCTGCGGGCGATGCGCTCACGCAGATCAACCGTTCCTTTGGCGATCTCATCTAAGTAAGCACCTAGCTGCAATGCACGCTGTGCTTGTTCATTAAAGTAGAGAATGTTTTCCAGCATTTTGAACTGCTTATTACGAGATGTATACGTGTCAACGTCATCAAAGGCGTTTTGCTGCAAGTAGTCTTGTCTTAAAGAACGAGCAGTCATCATCGTCAAGCGGTCTTTTTGGGAAAGAGAATCCATCCCTACCAGCTGAACGATTTCTTCTAATCGGCTTTCCTCTTGGAGAATCGCCATTGATTCATTGACTAGCTCCGACCAGCGATCACCTAATAATTGATCCAAATAAGAATTGATTTGATCCTCATAAAGGGAATAGGAATTCATCCAGTTGATGGATGGAAAATGCCGTTTTTGCGCCAGCATGCTATCCAATGCCCAAAAGACTTTCACGATTCGCAAGGTATTTTGAGTGACCGGTTCTGAGATGTCTCCTCCAGCAGGTGAAACCGCACCAATTGCGGTAATGCTTCCTTCTCGAGGCTGCGTGCCTAATGAATGGAAACGCCCTGCTCGCTCATAGTATTCCGCAATTCGACTTCCAAGGTAAGCCGGATAGCCTTCATCTCCTGGGATCTCTTGCAATCGGCCACTCATTTCCCGCAGTGCTTCTGCCCAACGAGAAGTTGAATCTGCCATGATGGCAACACTATAGCCCATGTCGCGGTAATATTCCGCGATCGTGATTCCTGTATAGATCGAGGCTTCCCGAGCAGCAACTGGCATATTCGACGTATTGGCGATCAATACCGTTCGTTCCATGATCGACTTGCCGGTATTCGGATCGATCAACTCAGGAAATTCGTTCATGACATCCCGCATTTCGTTGCCCCGCTCACCGCAACCGACATAGACCACGATATCCACATCTGACCATTTAGCGATCTGATGCTGAACGACTGTTTTTCCAGCACCAAAAGGTCCAGGAACAGCAGCTGATCCGCCTTTTGCCACTGGAAAATAGGTGTCGATGACTCGCTGTCCAGTGACTAGCGGTTCGCCTGGATTTAATTTAGCAGTAACGGGACGTGGTTGACGAACCGGCCATTTCTGTACCATTGTCAAGGATTTTTCACCCTCGATGGTTTCTAGAACACAGATGACTTCAGTAATCGCAAAATTTCCCACCATGATTTCTTTGACGGTTCCTTCATAGTTTGGTGGCACCATGATCTTATGCTCGATCACCGAAGTTTCTTGTACTGAACCTAAAATATCACCGGCTTGTACAGTATCGCCGACTTGTACTTGTGGGACGAAGGTCCATTTCTTTTGGCGATTCAGTGGATCGATGGTGACCCCCCGCTCCAAAAAATCACTCTCTGTTTGCGACATAAATGTATCTAATGGTCGTTGGATCCCATCAAACATCTGAGTCAACAAACCTGGTGCTAGTTCGACAGACAATGGTGCGCCTGTCGTTTCTACGGGCTCGCCTGGTCCGATCCCCGCTGTTTCTTCGTATACTTGGATCGAAACCAGCCCTTTTTTGATCTCAATGATCTCACCGATAAGGCCCTTGTCACTGACTTTGCAGATTTCGTGGATTTTTGCGCCACTTAATCCTGAGGCGGTGACCAGTGGTCCCGATACTTTTTCAATTGTGCCAAATGCCACATTTATTCCTCCTAGCTGGCTGACTTGTCTGTTATGAATCTAATATATTCATTCCTACCGCTTTTTCCACATTTTGCTGAATGCGTGCCATGCCGATCCCTAAACTACCCGTACTACTTGGAATCGGAATGATCGCTGGTGTCGGTACTTCTTCGTAACGACGAACGATCGGTTCTAATTGTTCGATCAACCGCTCGGTCAAAAAGATCACACCATACGCTTCAGCTATCTCTTCTAATTGTTGGGCGGCTTCATCCAAATCGCTGACTGGAAAGATATCGATCCCCAGCCCTTTGAAAGGCAAGATCGAGTTCTTACCACCCATCATTGCTATTTTTTTATGCATAACTATCACGCACCCGACTTCTTAAAATCTCTTCTGGCACCTTATTGATTTTACCAATCAAGAGAATACGCAAATTCTTGCTTTCAATTTCCTTGGCATACAGATACCCTGCCAATGCTGACGGCCCAAAAGGCACGATTTTTTGTTCTTTGAGCTTCGCCATTAGAAAATTGTCTTTACGTATATCAAAGGTATTCAAGGTCTTCTTTTCTACCAATTCTTCATAACTATGATTGATCAGCTCTTTATAAGGGGTTCCTTGCAAGTATCCCACAAACGCCTCAAGAGAAGTCGTGATTTCTGCTAACAACTCACTTGCAGGTAAATTCCCATGGTCGGCTAAAACTGCGCTGATAAAGCCGCGCTTGCGTTTCATCGCGTAACTGCGCAACGTTGTTGAAATATTGAAGATATCGATTTGACGGCGAATCAAGCTTTGCAGCAACTCGTCTTGGTATTCTTTACCGATCGTCCATAATTGCTCCCAATAATGGTTGTCAAAGATGATATCGATGGACTGGACTTCATGATAGTTCTCAATATAAGAAAAGACTTCTTCCACACAGGCAACCATCTCTTGCGCGACCTGAGTACTTTTTCTGGTCTTGACCAGATCTTTAAGGACGGAAAGTGGCTGGGTGCCGATTGGGACGAGATACGCCGAAAAATCTTCTTGCATATATGCCGCTTTTACTAAAACTTTCAGATTTTGATAGTCATATTTCAAAGCAAAGAAATCAACGATCGCTTTTTCTGGTGTCAACTGATACATCGTTTCGTATACCCGTTTCAACTCAGCCATCAGGACTTGTTCAAAGTCGTGTACACGATCATCTTCATTGATGAAGTCACCATAAACCGTTTCTTGCAGCATCCCATAGATTTCCTCTGCGCTGGCAGCTGAGAGCATTCGCTCATAGCGACTACGATCGAATAATTGCGATTCATACGTCCGAATTCTCGTATTCAACGTATTATATTTGATGTCATTCATCTGTTTGCACCTGCTTACTGTTCAAAAATCAATTGCAGTAACGTATTGCTTAACTCTTCTTTGTTGGCTTCTAGTAGCGCATCAAAGGTAAAATTCAACTCAATTGCTTCTTGTCGCAACAAAAAGCCACCCTTGCGAGGGATCGTTTTATTTACCAGTTTCAGCTGAACTTCTGGGACCGATGCTTGCAACTTAGTAAGGAATTCCTCATCAACGAAATGACGGGACTTCTCGCCTAAAAGCAACTCGACCTCACCAGTTAACCGTGCATTCGCCAAGCCTTTCGCGATAAACGTATAAAATGCTGCCTGATCCATCGTGTTCAAACGGGTCAGAGCCTCAGAAAACAGCTCATCTAAGACGGACTGCTTTGCTGCCAAGACCTTGTTTCTTGATTGGATATGCACATCTGAGATTTCCAAATACATCGCAGCACGTTTTTCTTTTTCATAAAAAGCTAACCGTTCATTAAGCTCTTTTTCTAACTGTGCTCGTTTTAAATTTTCTTGGTTTTCACTTTCTTTTTGTGCTTCTTTGATTTGAAGCTGGTATTTCTTTTCCGCATCAGCGGTTATTTTGTCAGTTAAACGTGTAATATCAGACATTCACTTTTCCCTCCTCTTAATTCAAGACAAGCAAGAAGGAAATAACGAACCCTAAAATACAATACGTTTCCATCATCGCTACCAAGATAATTCCTTTGGTCACATGTTCTGGTTTTTTTGCTAAAATCTGCATCGCAGCACTTGCGGCACGTCCTTGCCACTTACCGGCGATAATTGCTGTTAACGCGATCGGTAATGAAGCGATAAACAAATACAACCCGCGATCGAATGAGATCGAACCACTGATCTGACCAAAAATCATAAAGGAGATTACAAAGCCGTATAGCCCCTGGGTACTAGAAAGCAATTCCAAAATCAACGCTTGCCCGAATTTCTCTGGCTGCTCTGAGATCAAGCCTGATGCTGCTTCACTGGTCATCCCCACACCGATCGTTGATCCGATACCACCACAAATCGTTGCGGTCGCTACACCTAAAGCTGCAAAAACAATTCCACCATTTTCGTAAAAGAAACTAATCCAATTTTCCATTATTATCCTCCTGTAACTTTTCTTCTGAGATGATCTCTACATAATTTTCATTTGATTTGAACGGGTCAAAGGCACGTCCGCCCCCCGTAAAGAATTTTCCGAAATACTCTAAATACTGCAAGCGGATACCATGAACATACGCACTAAGGTAACTTAAGAAAATATTCAGGCCATGTAGCGCCACAAATAATAAGATACCGACGGTGAACCGGGCTGCTGGCGGCAAGTAGCTAATGATCAAGTTGAAGGCTGAGGCGATACTTCCGCCGGCAACCCCTAACGCCATCAGACGGGTGTAACTGATCAAGTCACCAACATAATTGGTCACATCCATCAATCCGTACAATCCAGAACCGATTTTTCCTGCCAACGTTTTTCCTTCTAAACTGCCTCCGATTGCCACTGCTAAAAGACTGGCAGCGATCATTACGATCCCAATCGTTTGTAACGGGGTGTCAGGGAAAAGCAGCATTCCTGCGGCGACAAAAACGACACTGATCAAAAAGACGATCCACGAACCGGCTTGGAACATCGCAGCCAGTTTCTGGTCTTTTTTCTTCCATAAAATATAGAATTTCAGCGCCAAGCCAAACATGATCTGAATGTACCCAAAGATCACGGATAAGACTAAGATCTGATTGACATCATCCTGGGCAGACAACAGTTGGAATGAGAATTCAAATCCAAAGAAGTTGCCATAGATCAAGCCCCAAATAATCGTAGGGATCGAGCACAACTGAAAGAGGGTCAAATTTTGTTCCAGGCCTTTGCTGAGGTGGAACAGCTTTTTCCCCAGAAATGTCGCCAGAAACAAGAGCAATCCATAGCCAAAATCGGCAACCATCATCCCGAATGCCACCATGTAAAAAGGCGCCATAAATGGTGTCGGATCTAACTCGTCATATTGCGGCAAGCTGTACATCCGAACAAGTCCTTCAAAAGGCTTGATCCAACGTGCGTTTTCTAATAAAATCGGCACATCAGCCAGCTCTTTTTCCGTCACTTCTTGGTATTCGAGGTAATAGTTATCCGTGGTCCCTTTTTTGATACGTTTTTCTAATTCGGCCGCCCCATCAACAGGAACCCAGCCAGAAATCGAGACCGCATGAGTCGAACGCAAAAGCATTTTACTGCTTTTTAAGCGAGTGATCGCTCCATCTAAATACTCGGCAACGATTCGCAAGGTTTCTTGCTCTTTTGTCATCGCACCAAGAGAAGCTTTGATTTCTTTTTCTTCATCAATTAGACGTTGGGATTTTTCTTTCATCGTTTGCAGATCTTCTTCTGGAATGCCCTCATAAGGGTAGATGTATTGCTCGAAGGCTGCTTTCTTTAGAAGAGTAGTTACTTTTTCTTTTACATCTTTATGGAAAAGTACCAATAAGTATGTTGTCGTTTGTGATTGATAAATGGTTTCGACATAGACAAGCGGCAGCTTTTCACTGTTGGTCGTAAAGTCAGCCATTTCAGAAGTAGGAATCGATCCTAACAAGCCACCTGATTTTTTTAATTCTTTTAAAACAGCTGGTCGTTCTTTGAAATACTTCCAGATCGACAGTTCTGCTTCTTGTGCTAATACATCGCGTTTTTCTTGATCAATCAAGCGAAGACGTTTGTCTTGTTTACGAAGGGTTTGGCATAATTCTTGCCAAGGATAGGTGTGGGCTGTTTCAGCTAATTCTTGAAGGGTATATTTTTTGATTGGTTGCCGCAGTTGTGCCAGCATTCCTTTTTTGGGTACATATTCTTCTAAAAAATTTAAGCTCCAGTTGACTTGACCAAACTGGTTCTCCATTTCTTCTTCAGACTGTTCCTCGCGAACCGGTGTCAAAACACCCGTCGTTTCTTCAGAATCATAATATTTTTCCGAAGAAAGCAGTTCTACGCCTTGAAAGTCTTGCAGCTGCTCTAAAACAGCTTCTTTCTGATCGTAAAAGGTCAACAGACTGAACTTTTGCATTTTTGCAATTGCCATTTATGTCACAACCTTATTTATTATTATTGCTAATGCTTCTTCTTTCAATTCATTAGGGATCGTTCGCAGTGTTTCCACTTCTGCTTTGGTCTTAGCCAAGAGTGGTTCCTTAGACTGTACCAACTCAGCTGCGATTTTTTGGTTGATTGCTTCTTTTTGTTGGGCTTCTTTTTCTGCCAACTCTTTTTTAAACGCCTTCAACCGTTCTTCTCTTGCTTGTGCCAATTGTTTTTTTTCTGCTTCTGCTTCTTTATTTTTATTTTCCGCAAATTGCTCTGCTTCTTGTAATAATCGAATGGCATCTACTATCATTTTCTCACCTGCTTTCACTTTTTTTCCGCAAAAAAAACCACTACAAATCAAGCATATGGCATTCGCTGATCGTAGGGTGTCAAAAATCAATAAGTGGCAAATACCTTCACCTATTTCCGTTTTCTAATATAACCGTAACATAAATTTTGCGATAGAACAAGGTTCCTAGCGTTTTTTTATAGTCTTTACATATAAAAGTCACAAAAATTACACATTTTCACAAAAAGAAATCCTTTTCATTTTATTGGGGGTTAAATGATGACAAAAAAGAAAGATTAGAAACAAAATAATGTTTCAAATCTTTCTTTTAGTTTTTTCTCGTCTTTTTCTTAACTTAAATGCTTCTAAAGAAAAAACAAGTATTTAAAATAACAAAGCATCGACCTACTCACGTATAAACGGCATACTCATACAGCGAGGACCCCCACGTCCGCGAACCAATTCGCTGCCCGAGATTTCATTCAAAATGACTCCTGCCTCTTTTAACAGCCCATTGGTAATGGTGTTGCGGTCATAGACCACGACTTCTCCAGGTGCAATCGCCAAGGTATTAGACCCATCATTCCATTGCTCTCTAGCTGCCGCTGCTAAATCGTCGCCACCACAGCGGATCAAGTGTACTTCAGGCAAATCTAAATAACGGCAAAGAATGTTTTCCAACGTATCTTTTTCCTCATATACTCGCACACCGTCCTTATGTTTAGTGATTGAATACAGCGAAAGTTCTCCCTCGATTTCTGGATGGATTGTGAACTTATCATGATCCACCATCGTGAAGACCGTATCTAAATGCATAAATTTTCGTTCCTCGCCGATATTAAATGCCAAGATATGTTCGAAACTCGGTTCTGTGGCAAAAATCGTTTCGGCAATTTTTTCAATTGAGGCAACTTCTGTTCGTTGAGAGATCCCGATCGCCACGATTTTATCAGATAAAATCAGCTGATCGCCGCCTTCCATCCGCGTCGTTTCGTCCCGATGATACAAAAAGTTCGTCTCATTGCGGGCAAACATCGGATGGTGCGTAAAAATTTGTTTTCCGTAGAGGGTTTCCCGTCTTCTTGTTGCAGAATACATTCTATTCAAGGAAACACTGTGACCAATCGTAGCAAACGGATCTCGCGTGAAATACAAGTTTGGCATTGGATCGATCAAGAAAGGATATTCTGTTTCAACGATTGCCGTTAAGTTACTGGCTTTTGAAATTTCTACCTCACTTTTTTTCAAGCCCGCCATCGTATGATCGATAAAGGCGCGATTGTCTTTAATCGACAGGAAAAAGTTGCGCACTTCGTTGCGAATCTCTTCATCAAGGATCGTTGTTTCATTTAAATAGTCTTCTAAAAAGGCCTCTTTGGCACCAGTTGTTGTCAATGTTTCAGCAGCTAGATCCTCCAAATAAAGGACTTCCACCCCTTTGCTTCTTAACGTATCCGCAAAAAAATCATGTTCTTTTTGCGCTTGGGTTAAAAAAGGAATATCATCAAATAACAATCGATCAAGATAATCCGGCATCAAGTTTTCTAATTCTGCGCCTGGACGATGCAGCAGCACCCGTTTTAAAGGGGCAATCTCAGAAAAAATCTGTATTGGCTGGTTCATGAACTTGTCTCTCCTTCTTGGCAATTTTTTTGAATAACTTATGTCATTCATTTTTTATGATTCCTCAACACATAATTATTCATTTCTTTGACTCATCGTGTTTTTTCTACTCGTGATTCAAAGTTTTTCTGGATCATATAGTTATAAACATGCATTTCAGCAAAAAGAAACCTCCGATAAAAAAACAACTATCTAAGATTATAAATTCTAGATACTGTAATTTACCGCCTTTTTCAATTGTATATTTTTGTTAAAAAAACAGCAAGGCAAAAGAACTGATGGACAATAGACCTAGCTGCGAAACCAGATTGAACTATCTTTGTTTTTTTGGATCATTTCATGATTTTCAAATGGTACCGCTATCAAACAGATAAATATTTGCTATGATTCAAGTATCTTGATGCTAAAGAAACGTCTATAAAGGAGCGATTTGATGAAAACGCAACGTCAACTTTACTATGGTGCCGACTACAATCCTGAACAATGGTCTAAAGAAGTCATTCTTGAAGATATGCGCTTAATGAAAGAAGCAGGTGTGAACTATGTGAGTATCAATATTTTTGGCTGGGTCAATCTGCAGCCAGATGAATCCACCTATGATTTTGACTTTCTAGACTGGTTGATGGATCTTTTATATGAAAACAATATCATGATCGACCTAGCCAATGGAACGGCATCTCCTCCCGCTTGGCTTGTTCAAAAACATCCTGAGATGCTGCCTGTGACCATTCATGGCAATCGACTGGTTCATGGGTCGCGCCAGCACTACTGTCCGACTTCCCCTATCTATCGTCAATATGCCACCGATTTGTCAGAAGCAGTCGCAAACCGTTATGCCAATCATCCAGGGCTAGTCATGTGGCATATCAATAACGAATATACCTGTCACATCCACGAGTGTTATTGCGATCATTGTCGGAAAAGATTTCAGACATGGTTAGCAGAGAAATATCAGACCATCGCTGGATTGAATGATGCGTGGTCAACTAAGTTTTGGAGTCAATCCTATGGTAGCTGGGACGAAATTTTTCTACCTGAAGCGATGCCGACCTTCAAAAATCCTGCGCAGCAGTTAGACTATCGCCGTTTTCTTTCCGACATGAATCTGGAGCTCTATCAACTCGAAAAGGCGGCGATCGCAAAATATTCACAAGGCATCCCTTACATGACCAATCTTATGGGCTTGCACAAATACGTGGATGGGTTTAAATGGGCACCCGAAATGGATGTAGTCAGCTGGAATTCGTACCCGAATCCCTTTGAAAAGATCCCTTACCCGCAATTTCTTGCTAACGATCTAACTCGTAGTTTAAAGAAAAAACCTTTTTTGATCATGGAACAAGCCACCAGCGCCGTTAATTGGCGGCAAATCAATGGTGCCAAGACACCCAACCAGCTGCGTCTTTGGAGTTATGAAGCGCTCGCTCATGGCGCTGATGGCATCATGTTCTTTCAATGGCGGCAGTCTCGTGGCGGTGCGGAAAAATTTCATAGTGCGATGGTGCCTCACGGAGATCCTCATTCAAGCCGTATCTTTCGTGAATGTGCGCAATTAGGCAACGAATTTTCGCAACTGTCGGAAATTGTTGGGACGCGCTTCTTGGCTGATGTCGCGGTTGTCTTTGACTGGGAAAATTGGTGGGCGCTGGAATTGGATGCCAAACCAAGCACCTTAAAGTACATTCATCAGTTACGCAGCCTGTATGGCGCGCTAAGGGCGTTAAATCTGAGCGTAAACTTTGTCCATCCTTCCGAATCCCTAGACGGCTATCCTTTAGTGATCGCCCCAAATCTCTATTCAGCACCAGAAGCCTTCGGTAAGAAAATCAATGATTACGTGCGACAAGGTGGCATCTTCTTGACGAATTTCTTTAGTGGGATCGTCAATGAATATGACCAAGTCTATCTTGGGGGCTATCCAGGACTGTTTAGGGACACCTTAGGGATCATTGTAGAAGAGTTTTACCCAATGAAAGCAGCTATCCATCACCAAATTGACTTCCAAGGTCGTCGGTACGACAATTCTCTATGGGAGGAAGTCATTCATCTAAATGGTGCGAAAGCTTTGGCAACCTTCCAATCCGGTTATTTGTCCGATAAGCCAGCCATTACTATGAATCAGATCGACGATGGGTATGCGTATTACGTGGGAACAGAATTGTCTCTTGAAGGGCTAACTACATTTTTAGCGACCATTCTGGAAAATCATAAATTAGCGACTCATGCCCAGCACTTCTTGGCTGCTCCTACTGAAGTCTCCGTTACCTGTCGCAAAGGTGCTGGCTATACACTCGTCTTTCTCTTAAACCATACGGAGCAGACAACCAAAGTGAAGCTGAAAGCCCCTGGAGCAGACCTTCTAATCAAAGAAACCAGACAGTTGGTAGTTCTGAAACCAAAAGAAGTCGCAGTTCTTAAGTATGTTGATTGATCTAAGGAAAAAGAACCTCCATGAAGCGATCGCCTCATGGAGGTTCTTTAATAGACGTTACTAGATTCAGGGAGAGTCATTAGACTAGCGATAGGCATTTTCTAAATAAGAGGCTATCTTTTGTCTTCGCTCTCCATCTCTTTTTTCTGAATAGTGATACTCTGGATTAGTCCAATGGGATTTGTCGTACAACCAAACAGGCATTTTTTTCGCTTCGTCGGTTTCCCATTCATAACGGGGAAACAAATGTGCATGAAGAAAGTTATCAGTATTTCCCAATAGTTCATAATTGATTCTCAATGGAGAACAAGCTTGTATTATAGCATCTCCTAAAAGAGTCATATCAGTTAAGAAAATCTGTCGCTCGCTTAAATCTAGATCATTTAAAGAAGCCACCTCTCTTTTAGGTAATAATACACAGTATCCGGGAAGAAATTGGACATCGCCATAAACAGCAAAACTGCCAGACAATTCTTTGATCACCATTGGATTTGTCCCATCTATCGCTGATTTGATTCTATTCTCATACCATTTCAATTTGATCCCCCTCTTTCCTGTTCCTTGCAGCTATTCATGTAAAAACTATACAAGATTAAGGGAAGGCTTTCAATAGTAACAAAACAAAAAATCTTTGCTATATGAGTGGTCCTTCAAAATCGTATTTTTAGACTTTTATAAACAAAAAAAATGTATCAATCTTATAAAAGACTGATACATCAATGATACCGGCGGCCGGGGTCGAACCGGCACGCCCTCAACGGGCACTGGATTTTGAGTCCAGCGCGTCTGCCAATTCCGCCACGCCGGCATGTTGAAAGGTTAGTATTTAGTACTAAGGCGGTAACCGGATTTGAACCGGTGATGAAGGTTTTGCAGACCTCTGCCTTACCACTTGGCTATACCGCCATTATACTATTGTTGCAATCTACAATCAAGTGAAGATTGTACTGGGGTAGCTGGATTCGAACCAACGCATGACGGAGTCAAAGTCCGTTGCCTTACCGCTTGGCTATACCC
>NZ_CP172891.1:2515000-3320000 GCF_050531515.1 Enterococcus sp. DIV1279b
CGGAAACCCTCCAACACTTAGCACTCATCGTTTACGGCGTGGACTACCAGGGTATCTAATCCTGTTCGCTCCCCACGCTTTCGAGCCTCAGCGTCAGTTACAGACCAGAGAGCCGCCTTCGCCACTGGTGTTCCTCCATATATCTACGCATTTCACCGCTACACATGGAATTCCACTCTCCTCTTCTGCACTCAAGTCTCCCAGTTTCCAATGACCCTCCCCGGTTGAGCCGGGGGCTTTCACATCAGACTTAAGAAACCGCCTGCGCTCGCTTTACGCCCAATAAATCCGGACAACGCTTGCCACCTACGTATTACCGCGGCTGCTGGCACGTAGTTAGCCGTGGCTTTCTGGTTAGATACCGTCAAGGGATGAACATTTTACTCTCATCCTTGTTCTTCTCTAACAACAGAGTTTTACGATCCGAAAACCTTCTTCACTCACGCGGCGTTGCTCGGTCAGACTTTCGTCCATTGCCGAAGATTCCCTACTGCTGCCTCCCGTAGGAGTCTGGGCCGTGTCTCAGTCCCAGTGTGGCCGATCACCCTCTCAGGTCGGCTATGCATCGTTGCCTTGGTGAGCCGTTACCTCACCAACTAGCTAATGCACCGCGGGTCCATCCATCAGTGACGCAAAAGCGCCTTTCAACTTTCTTCCATGCGGAAAATAGTGTTATACGGTATTAGCACCTGTTTCCAAGTGTTATCCCCTTCTGATGGGCAGGTTACCCACGTGTTACTCACCCGTTCGCCACTCTTTTTCTTTCGGTGGAGCAAGCTCCGGTGAAAGAAAAAGCGTTCGACTTGCATGTATTAGGCACGCCGCCAGCGTTCGTCCTGAGCCAGGATCAAACTCTCATAATGATTTGTTTGAATGACCATACGGTCATTAAGCTCATAAAAATTAACTTTGCTAGCTATTGCTTGCATGTATTTGTTTCAATAAATTGAAACGTCCTACACATTGGTTCGTTTGCTTGCTTTGTTCAGTTTTCAAAGGTCTACCGTGCTGTGTTAGCAACTTTTATATCATATCAGAGCGACGTTTGTTTGTCAACTCTTTTTTTAAAAGTTTTTTTCAAGAAGTTGTTATTTAACTTCTTTCTTAACCTCAGCGACTTTTTTATCTTACCATCTCAACCGTTATATGTCAAACACTTTTTTGAAAAGTTTTTTTTGATTTATTAGGTTTTTCAGAGATGATATTTTTTCGACCTTGTTATAATAACACTTGTAAAATGTTTCGTCAACAACTAATTTCAAAAAAGATCAATCAGTGTTTGTTACAAATGCCTTAACAAGGACAAGTAATAATATAGCAATTCTTAAAGGAAAAATCAACTAAAAAAATAGGCTTTTTGGCAACTATTTTTATAAGCGAATTATTCATTGTCAAACGATTCGAACGTTCGTTTATAAGAAGTATTTTGCGGCTAAATCTATCATTAATGGATAAAAAAAGAGAACTTAAGCTTTTCGCCTAACGTTCTCTTTTCGTCCGATCTTCTGATTGAACGATCGGTATATAGATTCGAAAGATCGTTCCTTGACCGATGACACTCTCTGCTGAAATTTTTCCTTTATAGCTTTCCAATAACTGTTTCGCAATAGAGAGCCCTAGCCCGTTTCCGCCTTTGGTTCTAGCACGGGCTTTATCTACCCGATAGAAACGATTAAAGATCTTGTCGAGGTCTTCTTTGGAGATTCCCTCACCAAAGTCTTGAATGGCAATTTCAAAGGATTGCCGATCCAACGAAATGGATAGATGAACTTCTTTTCGATCAGTGGAATATTTCACTGCGTTATCCAAGACAATAATAATGATCTGTTCAAAATGATTGCGATAGATTTTCAGCTTCAACTCATGGTATAAGTCATCATCCAATGTAAAAACAAAATCCGGATACAGTATTTTAAAGTTATTGAAGACTTGATAGACAACTTCTTTTGCATTGGTTGTTTCATTTGCATAATGAACATCCACTTGTTCCGCTCTTGAGAGATCCAACATTTCCTGTACTAGCGTCTTCATCCGACTGATCTCTTGCATACTGGCTGCCAGAGACTCATCCAAAATCTCTGGATCGTCTTTTCCCCAACGCTGCAACAGATTCATATGTCCTTCAATGATCGCCACAGGCGTTCGCAACTCATGAGAAACGTCTTCGACGAATCGCTCTTGCTGTTCAATGTATAGGCGCATGCGATCCAGCATTTCGTTAAAGATATCTGCTAAATCAGACAGTTCATCGTTCGTATTTAATTCTGGCATATGCACCGTTGACTGTGGGTTTTTCCGAACGGTTTCCATCGTATCTCGCAAGACCTTTAACGGCTGAAGGAAATACGCTGATAAAAAGAACCCAAGCACACTACTAAGAATCAGAGAAACGACTTCTAAGATAATCAAAGTCAGCAGCAGTTTGCTGCGTATTTCGTAAAAAGAAGTCAATTCATAAAAGGTTTGTGCATAGCCAATCCGCTCTCTGGTGCCTTTTGAATAGATGGGTTGGATCGAGAGAAAGCCTGTGATACCATCCAGCGTTACGATGGTTGGGGCTTTGCGCTGCGTGTCGATCAGTGCTAAATCATTTTCATGGGTTTTAAACACAAGATCCTCATTCAAATTATAAACAAACAAGCTCAACGGCGCTTGGCCTAATTCCGAAATAAAGGAATCGATTTTCATTAAGTTGCCATCGATCGTTGAAGTGCGATCATAAATGCTCGTCGTCCCCGCATCATTTTTGGTTAAATTACGATATGTTCGAACCAATGTTAGTTCTTGATCCGAATTGGCTAAACGAGAAGCGACCTCTGACATCGTTCGCTCCACATTGTTTTCTTCTTTAGCGACGATCAAATTCACCGATGTTTTATAGGTGATCACAGCAAAGATCGTAAATACGACGAATATAAAGAAAGAACTTGCGAAGGCCCACTTTACAGTTAAAGAAGGCCCCTTCAGTTCTTTTAATTTTTTCATTCTTTTTTTAAGGTTCACGACCGCATCACATAACCTGTACCACGAACGGTTTGGATATAGCTTTCCTCCCCTGGTACATCAATTTTATTTCGTAAGTAGCGGATGTAAACATCGACAACGTTGGTTTCAACTTCTGTCTCATAGCCCCAGACTTTGTTTAATAAAACATCTCTGGCTAAAACGACATTGACGTTTTCCATTAAAGTCAACAATAGCTCATATTCGCGTTTTGTTAGTTCAATGACATCTGTTCCACGTCGAACGACACGGTTCTCTTTTTCAATCGTTAGATCGCGGTAAGTGATCGTGGTTTGTTTTGCGACGTTTTTGTCCCCTTCGATATCGATACGGCGAAGCAACGCACGTAAGCGTGCCAGCAATTCTTCAATTGCAAAAGGCTTCACAATATAATCATCAGCACCATGATCCAAACCTGATACTCGATCAATCACAGAATCTCTCGCGGTCATCATGATGATCGGGGTATTCTTCGATTGACGCACACGTCGGCAAACTTCTAACCCATTTAGCTCTGGAAGCATTAGATCCAATAAGATTGCATCCCATTCATTATTCAGCGCAGCATCCAGTCCCGTCCGTCCGTTGTAATGAACTTCGGTATTATACCCTTCATGCTTCAATTCTAATTCCACAAATCGAGCTAAGTTCTTTTCATCTTCAATGATTAGAATATTACTCATTATTGATAGCCCCTTTATTGATTATTCTGCCTTTAAAATAGACATTATCTGTCTTATTTTATCATGTATCTAAAAAATAAAAAAGAGATTGACCGAAAGTTCTCACTTTCGGCCTTTCTCTTTTGGATTCTCTTAAAGCTTACGCTTCGTCATACCATGAATAATGGAAAATTCCCTCTTTATCTGTCCGTTCATACGTATGCGCGCCGAAGTAATCCCGTTGTGCTTGGATCAAGTTCGCTGGCAAACGATCAGAACGATACGAATCAAAGTACGCGATCGCAGAGGAGAACGTCGGCACAGGGACACCCGCTTGGACAGCTAGCGCAACTACTTCACGTACAGAAGATTGATAGCGTTTCGTGATGTCTTTGAAGTAATCATCTAATAATAAGTTTTCGATGTCAGCATTCTTGTCATAAGCATCCGTGATTTTTTGTAAAAATTGCGCACGGATGATACAGCCTGCACGCCAAATTTTGGCAATCTCACCAAAAGGAAGATCCCAATCGTACTCTTTTGATGCTGTACGTAATTGCGCGAAACCTTGTGCATAGCTCATGATTTTACTGAAGTATAAGGCTTCACGGATCTTATTGATAAATTCTTCTTTGTTTCCTTCAAAAGCAACCGCTTCTGGTTTCGGTAATACTTTGCTGGCATTGACCCGTTCTTCTTTGTAAGCTGAGATATAGCGAGCAAAAACAGATTCAGTGATCAATGGCAATGGAACACCTAGGTCTAAGGCACTTTGGCTCGTCCATTTCCCAGTTCCTTTATTGCCTGCAGCATCTAAGATGACATCAACGATCGGTTTGCCTGTTCCTTGATCATCTTTACGTGTCAAGATATCCGCTGTGATCTCAATTAGGTAGCTATCCAATTCACCTTTGTTCCATTCGGCAAAGATATCAGCCATTTCATCAACAGATAGACCTAAAATGTTTTGCATCAAGTCATAAGACTCCGCAATCAGCTGCATGTCGCCATACTCGATCCCATTATGAACCATTTTTACGTAATGGCCTGCACCATTTGGTCCAATATAAGTTACACAAGGTGTACCATCTTCAGCTTTTGCTGAAATTTGTTCTAAGATCGGTGCAACCAATTCATATGCTTCTTTTTG
Organism: Enterococcus sp. DIV1279b; assembly: GCF_050531515.1. Classification (NCBI taxonomy): domain Bacteria; kingdom Bacillati; phylum Bacillota; class Bacilli; order Lactobacillales; family Enterococcaceae; genus Enterococcus; species Enterococcus sp. DIV1279b. Next base: position 2,519,816 of record NZ_CP172891.1, read on the forward strand.
TCCACCAGGCATGATCGAAGGACCTTTCAAGGCGCCTTCTTCCCCACCAGAAACACCCGTACCGATAAAGTTGATTCCTGAGTTTGCCAACTCTTCGTTACGACGAACGGTATCTTTAAAGAAGGTATTTCCGCCATCGATCAAAATATCGCCTTTGTCTAGATGAGGCAATAGTTCTTGGATCGTAGCATCCGTCGCAAATCCTGCTTTTACCATTAATAAAATACGACGTGGTTTTTCAATTGATTGGACAAATTCTTCTATCGTATAAGTTGCTTTAAAATTTTTATCTGGATGTTCTTTTACTACTTCTTCTGTCTTTGAACCAGTACGGTTAAATAAGGCAACTGAATAACCGCGGCTTTCGATGTTCAACGCTAAGTTTTTGCCCATAACAGCCATACCGACAACGCCGATTTGTTGTTTTGTCATCTTTCATCCTCCTAAGATTCAATTATCTTTTTCATTATAGCGCAAATGTACCTGCTTTTGAACTATTCTCTTTCGATGGACAAAAAATATTTCTGAAAAGTTCCGTCTTTTCCAAAAAAAACAAAAAAACCTCAGGCTCCATGGTTAGCCTAAGGTTTTAGAATCCTCTTTCTGAAAAAAAGGAATTATGCTTCTTTTGTTGCTACGTCTTTGCCATCGTAATGACCACAGTTAGAGCAGACATGGTGGCTTTTTTTCATTTCACCACAGTTTGCACATTCGTTCAAACCGTTGATTGTCAATTTGTAATGTGTACGACGTTTTGCTTTCTTCGCTTTCGAAGTTTTTCTAGCTGGTACTGCCATTTTGCTACACCTCCTTGTTAATGAACGCAACCTTGAGGCTGCAATTTATTCCAATCCTACGCGTTATCGTCATCTGATTCATTGAATAATTCGGATAATTTTGCAAGACGAGGATCAACTTGTTGAGCTTGCGCTTCTTTTTGATTTGCAAAGTCTTCTTCTGACAAAACAGCCCAATCGTTGCCAGATGGCATTGCTGAACCTTGTTTTTCTTCTTCTGTCAGGACTTGCAAAGGAATCGCAAGTAATAGGTTATCAGCGACCGATTCATCTAAGCTGATGGTTTGACCTTCAATGATCAAAACTTCTTCTTCGACGATCGTTTCATCGCGACGCTGAAATTGCTCTGGTGTCATGAATTGTTCATCCACTGAAAAATCAAAAGGAATCGCTACAGGTGTCAAAGAACGAGTAGATGGCAATGTCATCGTCGTTTCCACTTGATAGTGCAGCAAGTATCCTTGCTTATCAACACTCATCAGCCCTTTTACTTTTACAGGAGACAAATCAATGATCTGTCCATCGCGTTTTATCAGTTGACTTTTTAGGTCAAGTGTTTCTTCAAACATCAGCGGTGTCTCTTGGTATTTTTTTAATTCCAATAAAGACCATTTCATTTTTATCACCCCTAAGCAACAAAAGCAATTATACAGGGCTTCTGAGGCTTTGTCAATGAAATTTTCTTGACACCTTTTTCATTTTTGATCGTGTCATTTTAATGCCTTTTCTCAAGGGATTTCGACACTCTCAAAAAAACAACAGGAAGCGCACAACGTGCACTTGCCTGTTGCTTGATCAATCGTTAAAAATCATTAGATCGCTGTTGTTTCTCCACGATAAACGATACCGCGACGAGAATCAAGAGTAACCAATTCGCCATCTTTGATGGTTGTTGTTGCGTCTTTGGCACCAACGATCACTGGTAGATCTTTCGCGATTCCGACAACTGCTGCATGAGAAGTCAAGCCGCCATCTTCAACAACTAAAGCTGCTGCTTTTTCGATTGCTGGCATATATTCTTTATCTGTTGTTGGTACAACTAAAATCATGCCATCTTTTGCTTTCGCAATTGCTTCTTCGGCACTGTGAGCGATCACGGCATTGGCAACAACTGATTTTTCACCAATTCCTTGCGCTTCAAGCAATTTTGATCCGATCAATTGGATCTTCATTACGTTGGTTGTTCCGCGTTCACCAACAGGAACACCGGCTGTGATCAAGATTAGATCGCCTTCTTTAGCAAAGCCTAAATCAACTGCTTGTTTTGCTGCTAATTCAAACATTTCATCAGTTGTTGATGGTTTTTCAGCAACGGTTGGGTACACACCCCAGTTAAGCATCAAGCCGCGTTTTGTGCGTTCGTCAAATGTAACAGCTAAAATGTCAGCATCTGGACGATATTTAGAAATCATTTTCGCAGTGTAGCCAGATTCAGTGGCAGCAACGATTGTTTTAACCCCTAAGTTTTTCGCTGCACGCGCAACAGATAAACCGATTGTTTCCGTTACATCTGTTTTATCAAATTGGTTGATTTGGAAAGTGCTGTTTTCTGATAAAGCTTTTTCTGCTTCCACGTCGATACGTGCCATTGTTGCTACTGCTTCAACAGGGTAGTCACCGTTTGCTGACTCACCAGAAAGCATTGTTGCATCAGTACCGTCAAAGACAGCATTGGCAACGTCAGAAGCTTCTGCACGAGTTGGACGTGGGTTTTGTTGCATTGATTCTAACATTTGTGTTGCTGTGATAACTGATTTACCAGCAGCGTTACATTTTTTGATGATGCTCTTTTGAACCATTGGTACTTCTTCAGCAGGGATCTCAACACCCATGTCACCACGGGCAACCATGATACCATCAGAAACTTTGATGATTTCATCGATATTATCGATACCTTCTTGTGATTCGATTTTAGAGAAGATCTGCACATGAGTCATGTCTTTTTCTTCTAAAATTTCACGAATTTCTAAAACGTCTTGCGCTTTACGTACAAATGAAGCGGCAATGAAGTCGATATCGTTATCAAGACCAAAACGGATATCTTCTGCATCTTTTTCAGTAATACCAGGTAAGCTGATTGATACGCCAGGAGCATTGACCCCTTTACGTGATCCTAACATTCCAGCATTTTTAACGACAACCACTAATTCACGGGTTGCTTCGTCTTTTTCTTTGATTTCCATGTCGATCAAGCCATCATCAAACAAGATGTGTCCGCCCACATGAACATCTTCAAATAAACCAGGATAAGTTACAGCAATTTTTTCTTTTGTTCCTTTGTGTTCTGGATCCATTGAAATACGTGTTTCATCGCCAACGTTGAATTGGATGTATCCAGCACGACCAAAGTCTGCTTCTGTCGTATTTTGTACAGTTGTACGGATTTCAGCACCTTTTGTATCTAAAAGGATACCGACATCTTTACCAGTTTTCTTTACGGCTTCACGAACCATTGTCATACGCGCTAATTGTTCTTCATGATCTCCATGAGAGAAGTTAAAGCGGAAGACATTCGCACCGGCTTCAATCAGTTGAGAAATAATTTCCACACTGTTACTTGCTGGTCCTAATGTACTTACGATCTTTGTTTTTTTCATTACTAAACGCTCCTATTCATTTATTTAAAATAGCTAATAAGCTTTTTTTACAAAATTACTGTTGCGTTGCTTTAAAAATCTCTTTAGAATGAGATTTCTTTGTTCAAGTTATACAAGCTAAGATCTGGTTTGTGACGATTGTTTTCAAGGGTATCGATGATATCAGAAGCAATCATTTCATTGTTTTCGATACCGATACATAGACCGCCTTTGCCTTGTTGCAATAATTCAACGGCATATGAACCAAATTTACTTGCTAACACACGGTCACGAGCGCTTGGTGAACCACCACGGACAACATGTCCTAGAATGGATACACGGGTATGGAAATCGCCGTATTCAGAAAGTTTGTCAGCAAAATCATTTCCGCCCATCACACCTTCGGCTAAAACGATCAAGCAATGTTTTTTCCCGCGGTCACGTCCTTCACGGATACGATCAGCAACAACTTGCATGTCAAAATCATGTTCTGGGATGATGATTTCATCCGCACCACCGGCCACACCTGACCATAAAGCGATATCGCCAGCACCACGACCCATTACTTCGATCACGAATGTGCGGACATGTGATGTCGCTGTATCACGGATCCGGTCAATCGATTCCAAGACAGTATTGATCGCTGTATCAAAACCAATCGTGAAATCTGTTCCTGGAATGTCATTATCGATCGTTCCTGGAATCCCGATCGCTGGGAAACCGTGACGAGTAAGTGCCATCGCACCATGGTAAGATCCATCTCCACCAATCACGACTAGCCCTTCGATGCCAAATTTCTTTAATTGTTCGATTCCTTTTAATTGTCCTTCTTGTGTCGCAAATTCTGGATAACGTGCTGAATATAAGAATGTTCCACCACGTTGAATTTTGTCACCAACATCAGCAACATCTAAGCGACGAATGTCACCTGCGACTAGTCCGGCGTAGCCATAGTTGATTCCGTATACTTCAAGTCCGTCAAAAATACCCTTTCTGACAACTGCGCGAATCGCTGCGTTCATTCCTGGTGCATCGCCGCCACTGGTTAGAATTCCAATGCGTTTCATTATTCTTTCACCTCATCAAAAGATTTTGTTTAGGGAAGCCCCTGTTTGCTAGTTTTCAAGTAATAACCACGAGACATATTCTACCATTATTCCATGAAAATGTCTTGAAATAGTGGGAAAAAGTTGAAAAAAGTGTAAGTTGAATTACCGTTTTCGGAAAATTACTTGAAAATTACATTTCCATTTCCTAATAATGCGATCAGTTGTTTGACAAAGTTCGGCTCATCCGTCACCCAGTTTTCTTCTGCTAATAACACTTTTTTGCCACTGCTTTCATAGAACATCACCACTGGAATATTTCCGTGATGCTGCTTCATTTCCTTCGACAATGCTTGCAGGTGCGACGTTTCAGCTTCAGCAGAAATCTTTAAGTAACAAGTTTGTGACGCAATTTTATTTTGAACGTTTTCTGCTAAGTCTATTTTATCAGCAATGAGTTGGATTTCACCATTGTAACGACTTACCTCGACCTTTCCTTCGATGTAGAGAACAGCATTTTCTTCAATCAAGGAACGTACTTGTCGATAAATGATGGGAAAAATCGTTACTGACACTTCTTTGCTGGCATCTGTTCCTTCGACAAACGCCATTTGTTCGCCCTTTTTCGTTCGAATCTCTCGAATCTTGCGCACATATAAAAGGATACGCACCCGTTCATTCGGAACCAGATCGGCAATATCAGTGATTTGTTTTAATTGGTGCAATTTTTGAAACTGTTCCACGGGATGGCCAGACAAATAAACACCTAAGTATTCTTCTTCCAAAGCCAGTTTTTCTTCTAGTTTGTAATCGGCAACGGCTTCTTCTTTTAATGCCATAGTTTCTAAGAGATCCAAACTGCCGCCACTATAAGTAATGTTTTGGATCTTTCCTTCTAGCTGGATCAGTGCTTGTTTTCGATTGGGTGCGATCACATCGAATACGCCGATGCTCAAAAGCGGCAATAAATAATCCAATTTTAACCATTTGCTGTTCCGCTGATTCAAGCGAAGCAAAAATTGATCCATAGACGTGAAATTACCATGCTCTTTTCTTTCTGCCAAAATGTCTTGGATCATGTCGCGTCGGATTCCTTTGATACTGCTGAAACCAAAACGAATTTGTTTTTCATTTTGCAGTTGAAAACTAAACCCACTGGCATTGATCGAAGGCGGCAGTACTTCTACGCCATAACGTGCGGCTTCATTTAAATATTCTTTCATTTTGCTGGCGGTGTTGCGTACCGAGTGTAGGATCGAAGCAAAAAATGGTGCGGGATAGTGTACCTTCAGATAGGCCATTTGAAAGCCGATAAAGGAATAGGCAAACGCATGGGATCGATTAAACCCGTAATTGGCGAACCGCTCGATATAGTCATAGACCAAATTGGCGGTCTTTTCATCGTACTGATTGGCTAAGGCGCCTTGCACAAAATGACGACGTTCCTCATCCAAGACGTCTTTTTTCTTTTTACTGATTGCTCGACGCAAAATATCTGCTTGTCCTAAGCTGAAACCAGCCATTTTGGAAGCTACCTGCATGATCTGCTCTTGGTAGACAATGATTCCGTAAGTGTTTTGCAAAATCGGAATCAAGCTGTCATCTGGATAAGAGACACGCTCTTGTCCTTTTTTCCGCTTAATAAAGGTATCGATATTTTGCATCGGTCCTGGACGATACAAGGCATTGACTGCGGCAATATCCTCGATGCTTTCTGGTCCTAACTTACGCAGCACATTGCGTATCCCCGCTGATTCAAATTGGAAGATCCCTGCGGTCTCGCCTTTTTGAAACAAGCGCAATGTTGCTGGATCATCAAGAGGAATCTCCTTTTGGGTAACGATTTGTTGGCTGATTCGTTTAATGCCTTTCAAGGTATTATCAATGATCGATAAGTTTCTCAAGCCTAAAAAGTCCATCTTCAATAGGCCGATGGCTTCTACGTCATTCATGGTGAATTGGGTCAGCCAGATCCCATCGCTGCCTTCTTGTAAGGGAACCAGATCAAGCAAATTCTTGTCACTGATCACCACACCAGCGGCATGAGTCGATACGTGACGTGGCAAGCCTTCTAAAATTTTGGCGACTTGAAACATTACTTGGTTTCGCTCATTAAACGACACCAATTCTCGCAGCTGATTGGATTGTTCATAAGCAAGATCTAAGGTCATTTTCAAGGCATTGGGGATGGCTTTTGACCAGCGATTGGCTTCACTTTGCGAAAGACCAAAGACACGAGAAACATCTCGCAGAACCATTTTGGCCGCCATGGTGCCAAACGTCGCAATCTGTGCCATATATTCTTGCCCGTATTTTTGGCGCACATACTGTAAAATCTCGTCTCTGCGATTGTCAGGAATGTCTAAATCAATATCAGGCATCGTGTAACGTTCTGGATTCAAGAATCGTTCAAACAAAAGATCGTATTTGATTGGATCTACGTCGGTGATCGATAAAACATATGCCACCAGTGCGCCAGCAGCCGATCCCCGTCCAGCGCCGGTAACGATCTCTTGTTGGTGGGCAAAGTCCATGACGTCCCAAATAATCAAGAAATAGTCATCAAAGCCCATCTTATGGATGACGGACAACTCATAATCCAAACGCTGTTCGTACGCCGATGTAACGTGGGCAACACGCTGAGGCAGACGCTCAAAACAAATTTTCCGCAAATAGTCCGCAGCGCTTTCTTCGGCTGGTAGCGGGTAATGAGGCAACAGCCGCTGATGCAGCGGCAGCTCGACGGCGCATTCAGCTGCAATCCGCTGATTATTCATCAATGCCTGCGACCATTCTTCAAATGCCGCGGTCAGTTGGTCTGCTGGTTGTAGAAAAAGCTGCGCAGCCCCTTGCTCTTTAGCCTGACGAAAGTCTTCAATTTGCGAGCCCTCTTTGATATGCGTCATCACTTTGACTGCAAAGGCTTCTTCTTGTGCTAAAGCCGCGATTGGTTGATAGGCACATGGTGCAATGTTTTGCTCGTTAAACCAAGCGATCGTTTCTGGATCTAACCCTTTGCTAGTAATACCTAAAAACAAGCTCTCAGAATCAAATTTATGGCTGATTGCTCGCAGTGCTTCTTGATTGGCTTCTAGATCATCGTGCTGAGAAGGCAGAAATCCCTCGCCTTCAGGCAGCAAACCAAAGAGGTCCTGCAAAGAATCACAAGCAGCTAAATTCAACTGCTCGGTGATCATTTTTTCACTTGATAAACGCATCAAGGTTTGATAGCCCTTGAGGTTTTTTGCAAATACGTACAACGGAAAGGACATTGATCCCTCTCCGAAGGTACAGTCGAACAAAGCGCCAAAAATCGGCTTGATGCCCTGTGCTAGGCATTGCTGATAAAACTCGACCGCGCCATAGAGAACATTATGATCGGTCAGACCCAACGTCTGATAGCCCATCTTTTTGGCTTGCTCTATATAGTGAGGAATTTTGATCGTACTTTGCAGCAACGAATAGGCGCTTAAGGTGGTGAGCTGTGAATACATTGAAATCCCTCCAAAAATGAAAATTCTCTTTCTTTCTGCTAGTAATTAGATTTGAAAAACAAAATGAAAAAGTGAAAATCTTTACAATAAATATTTTTGTGATAAACTAAAGTCGAAATGGAAGATACGCAGAAAAGAGGTGTCGTCATGCGTTACTTAGTCACTTTATTTTGGACTTTTGTATTAGGTCAAGTCGTTGGCTATCTAGGCAGCTCACTTGCTGGAGCAACTTATGATTTTCAATTAACTTCAATCATCTCTTTGGTCACAGGTGTGGTGATCATTCTTGTTGGTATTATCGCACCAGCGCCTGAAAAGACAAGCCATTAAAAAAAAAACCAGTTACCTTTATTGTAACTGGTTTTTTTTTCTTTTCAACTATTCACTGATGTCCGTTTTACGCAAGCTTTTACGGAAATTAAATCCTGAGATAAAAATATTGATCAGTACAAACCCGCTAGTTACCCAAAAGACGGCGGGATAACCAAAGCCAGCTGCCACCGTTGAGCCGACCATCGGACCTAACACTTGTCCAAAGTTAGAGAACATTTGGTTGTAGCTGTAGATACGGCTGACCCCTTCCATCGGGGTGATCTTGCTGATCAGTGTGTTGATCGACGGCATCAACGCACCTGTCGAAAAACCAAGCAAGAAGCGCAGCACGCCCAACTGAAACGGTGTGGAGACAAAGCCCATCGGAATGAAACAGAAAAATGACAGCAATAAACCGCCTAACAATACCTTGTGATTGCCGTAACGATCACCGATTTTGCCTAAAAATGGCGAAGAGATGATTGCCGAAACACCAGCAACAGAGACGATCAATCCGCTGACAAACAAAATATTGCCACTGTTCCCGCTTAGATCACGAATATACAATGTAAGGATCGGGCTGATACTCGTTACACCTAGCTGTAAAATCAGTGACGTAATAAACAAACCGACAAGCAACTGCATATTTTTGATTTGACCAAAAATTTCTTTGATGGACAGCAAATCGCCCTTTTCAACCGGCTCAAAATCTTCTTGAACGAGAAAAATCGTAAGCAAGAGCGTAATTAGCAGCACAACACCAGTAATGATAAAAACATTTTTCATGCCGAACCATTGCGCCAACGCCCCACCCATCGATGGACCGATCAAATTCCCTGCGATGGCTCCTGTAGCCAATGTCCCAAGCGCCCAACCGCTTTTTTCTCGAGGCGCCTGCGAAGCAATCAATGCAGTCGCATTGGGAATATACCCCGATAAAATTCCGGTAAAGAAACGCATGATCAACAACCAATAGACATTCGGTACAAAAGCCAAAGACCCCATCGTCACTGTCATCCCCGCAGCCGCGCGAATCATCATTAAGCGACGACCTTTTTGATCTGCTAGATTTCCCCATACTGGAGCAATGATAGCCGCCGCAAACGCCGTTACTGAGATTGCTAATCCAGAAAACAACTCAATTTGACTCTCTGGAGCGCCTAACTCTTCTATATATAAGGGAATGAATGGCATGACAAGACTAAAACTGGCACCCGTAAAAAAACAACCTACCCATGAAATCAGTAGATTTCGTTTCCAATCAATCTTCATTTACAAACCTTCTTTCACAAATACTATACCGTATCGTGAGTAATAATCAAATAAAAAAATCTTTCTGCAGGTAACATACAGAAAGATTTTCTTCATTAAACTTAACTGATCAAAGCCAAAATGACAAAGTTTAGGATAAACAACGCATTGACGACCCAGATGATCGGAGACACTTCGTTGGCTTTTCCTTTCACTACTTTCACTAATGCGTAGAAAATGAAACCAACAGCGATCCCATTGGAAATACTGTAAGACAAGCCCATAAAAATAGACGCGAAGAAAGCGGGAACTGCTTCTTCTAGATCGGTCCACTTGATGTCTGCAAACGAAGCCATCATCATTACCCCAACTAAGATCAACGCTGGTGCTGTCGCTTGTGCGGGAACGATTGAGATCAGTGGAGAAAAGATACTGCTGATTGCAAAGAGTGCTGCCACTACAACAGAAGTCAAGCCCGTGCGTCCACCAGCACCGATACCAGCTGCTGATTCCACATAAGTCGTTGTATTTGAGGTCCCTACGATGGCACCTACAGAAGTGGCTACGGCATCTGCAAAAAGGGCTTTATCCATCTTCGTGTTCAATCCGTTACTGTTTTCAACCGCTTCTTCATCTTTTTTCGAAAAGATCCCTGTACGACGTCCAGTCCCGATAAAGGTACCGATCGTATCAAAGACATCTGATAAGCTAAACGCTAAAATCGTCATGATTACTTGAGGGATTTTGGCAGAATCACTGAATAGTGAGCCCATTCCTTCAGAGCCAAACGCAGCGCCAAATGTGATGCCTAGTTCGCTGATGGAACTTCCTAATGAATTCCCGTGCCAATCAATGGCACTTAAATCCACCACACCCATCAAAATACCGATGATCGTCGTTCCTAAAATACCAAAAATAATTGCCCCACGAACATTTTTCACCACTAATAAAGTAGTCACTACTAAACCAATCACTGCTAACAAAACAGGTGCATTATTGAAATTCGCCAAAGCTGGGACGATCCCCCCATTAAAATTGGCACTCACGATCGTCTCACCGTCGACAACTGAACCCGTCACTGCCGCAGTGTCTGCACTGAAGTTTAGCAAGTTGGCATTTTTGATCCCTACATAAGCCACAAAGATCCCGATCCCGCCGCCGATTGCATGCTGCATGCTTTCTGGAATCGCATGGATGATCATTTTTCTGATACGAGTGACCGTGATAAAAATGTTGATCAAGCCGCAGATGAAAACCATCGCTAATGCTTGCTGCCACGTATACCCCAAACCAAAAACGACGGTAAAGGTGAAGAATGCATTAAGGCCCATTCCAGGTGCTTGCGCGTAAGGCACATTTGCAAATAAGCCCATGATCAGGGTACCAATCACTGAAGCGATGATCGTTGCTAAGAAAACAGCTTGAAACGGCATGCCTGCAGCAGATAAAATCGTCGGATTCACAAACAAAATATAACTCATCGCGAAGAAGGTGGTGACCCCAGCCATCACTTCTGTGGAAACCGTCGTTTTATTCTCCTTTAATTTGAAAAACTTTTCCATGTTATGTTTCACTCCTGAACTTTAATCGTTTCTATGAAAAGAAAAAATGAATAATTGCGCTTTTCATCGAACAATTACAAATTATAAGGGAATAATTTTCGCTTTTCAAACCTTTTTCCGAATAAAACGAACCAAAAACGTTTAATGTTCGTGTTTTGCTTTGTAAATATTATGAAAACTTATCGAAAACTTACTTGTATTGTGAAATGACAGAAATATGTTACACTTAAGCCACTACCATAAGAGAATGGAGCGAGTCTTTTGAAACCAAAAATCATCGCCATTGATTTAGATGGCACAACCTTAAATACTGAATCCCAACTTTCCCCTCGCACACGTGAGGTACTGGTTCGCGCCACCAAAGCGGGACACTTTGTTACCATCGCTACAGGAAGACCTTTTCGTATGAGCGATCAATTCTATAAAGAATTGGCGCTCACAACACCAATGGTCAATTTTAACGGTGGGTTAGTCCATAAACCTCGACAAGTCTGGGCAAATGAAATGGAGCACTCGATCTCTCGAGAAATTGCGTTTGAGCTCATGGCGCAAAAAGAGCAGCTGGGGCTGACGTTTGTGGCAGCAGAAAATCGCGAAACCTTTTTCATCGATGACCTAAGCGGATTTGATCAGCACTTTTTCTTTTCGGGCAATGCTTCCGAAAAAAATCTATTAGCAAATTTAAAAACGGACCCCACTTCATTACTGGTGAAAACCGAAAATGAATTAGCAGAATCTGTTTCTTTACGTATCAAGGATCAATTTGACGATGCAGTCGATGTTCGAACCTGGGGTGGACCTCAAGCTATCTTAGAGATCGTACCAAAAGGGGTCCATAAAGCACTTGGTCTTTCGGTGATCGCGGATTCTTTGTCTTTGGATCGACAAGATATCATCGCTTTTGGTGATGAACACAACGATTTGGAGATGCTGGATTATGCGGGCTGGGGCGTTGCCATGGCGAATGGCACGCAACAATTAAAATCGATCGCCAATGATGTTACCGACAAAACCAATGCGGAAGATGGCATGGTCGATTACTTGGAAAAATATTTAGGTCTATAAAAAAAAGCCGATGCGGGATGTCCGCATCAGCTTTTTTTTGCTGCCATATTCAAATCAAAGTGTTTCATAAACGATTTCTTTGGCTTCTGGAATCGATTCATCAATAAAGAATACTTTATACCAGGTCAAGAACGTAAAGATCGTCCAGATTTTTCGCTGAAGATTCGGTTTTCCTTGGCGATGGTCTTCAAGCATTTGTAAAATTGCTGTTTGATCGAAGAAGGTTGCCGCAAAGTCTGACTCAAAAAGGCTCTTGACTGCTTCATACCCTGTTCCTTCTTTCAGCCATGCCTTGATAGGTACAGGAAAGCCGAGTTTTTCACGGTTTGCCCACTCTTTTGGCAAATGACGGTTTGACGCTTGTCGAAACACATCTTTGGTGTTGTTTTGATTGATCAAATATTTCGTCGGGATCGTTTGCGACAACTTCTGCATCTCGATATCCAATAAAGGAACACGTAATTCCAAGGAACTCGCCATGGACATTTTGTCTGCTTTTAACAAGATATCCTTCGGCATCCACTGATGAAGATCTAAATATTGCATCTTATTGACCTCGTCTTTGAGACCATTGACTTTCTCGTAATGAGGCGCAACGATTTCAGCAACAGAGGGTCCTTTTTGATACGTTGGTTTTAAAAGCTGCAGTGCTTCCTCTTCTTCAAAGACCAGTGCTTGCCCGATAAAGAAGTCTTGGGCAGGTGCCGTTGCTTCATAAAGATGGATTCGACCATGGAAGTTTTTCATTTTGCCGATTTGACGTCCCAAACGAAAGCGGATGTTTTGTGGCAATTTTTTCAACCCTTGGGCAAAAACGCGCACCGCTTTAGAGTTTGTGTGGAAGCCATAAGCAGCATAACCGGCAAATAATTCATCTGCCCCTTCCCCAGATTGAACGACTCGCACTTGCTGTGCTGCCAGATTGGCTAAAAAATACAAAGGGACACAGCTTGGGTTAGAATCTGGTTCGTCCAAGTGATACTGAATCAACGGGAATGCCTCAAAGGACATTTCACCATCGATGACCGCTGCTGTGTTGTTCAAACCAAGTTTTTCCGTCAATTTGCGGGCCTCGATCGCTTCGTTGTAGGTTTTGTCATCGAACCCGATTGAAAACGAGCGATCTGGTCGCAAGACAGAAGCTACGAAACTTGAATCGACACCACTGGATAAAAATGAGCCGACTTCAACATCACTGATTTGATGAGCGGCAATTGATTCTTGGACTGCTTGATCGATTTTGTCGACCCATTCTTCTCTTGAATGATTTTCTTTCACTGAAAAATCTGCATCCCAATACTGCTTGATCGTCAATCCCTGTTCATTAAACAAATAATAATGCCCTTCTTGCAAACGATGAACACCTTTAAAGAAGGTTTCTCCGTTCAAAGGCGAGTATTGGAAGGTCAAATAAGGTTTCAACGCCTCTTGGTTCAACTCTTTCTTGAAATCTGGATGAGGCAAAAAGCTCTTGATTTCAGAACCAAACATAAAACTGCCATTCATTTGCGCATAGTAATATGGTTTGATCCCAAAGTGATCCCGCGCGCCGAAAAGCTCTTGTTTTTCTGTGTCCCAGATGGCAAAAGCAAACATTCCTCGCAGGCGCTGCAAAACATCAATGCCCCACTCCTCATAGCCATGTAAGACTACTTCGGTATCCGCATGGGTAGAAAAAACATGACCCGCTTGGATCAATTCTTCCCGCAACACTTGAAAGTTATAGATTTCCCCATTAAAAATAATGACTTTTGTTCGATCCTCGTTAAAAATCGGTTGTGAGCCACCTTCTAAGTCGATGATCGATAAACGACGAAACCCTAACGCTACTTGGTCGTCGGTAAATTTTCCTGAACTGTTTGGTCCGCGATGAACGATCCGGTCCATCATGCGTTCAATAATGATTTCTTTTTGGTCTTTTGAATTGACAAAGCCGACAATTCCGCACATATTTTCACATCCGTTTTCATAATCCATTTTCATTTTTCTAAAGTAAATCATACCATAGAATTCAAGAGATACGATCTCTTTTTCAAAAAAATACAATCAATATATTTTTGCACAAAACATAATTTGGAGACAAACCTTATGATATCAAGGTTTCCAACCATCTCATACTCTCAATCTTACAAATTTGTTATCTAAGAAAATAGCTATCCTCAAAATTCTTAAGAAATTTTTTATGAATTCTATTTTTCTGAAAATATACAAAGATACTTTTCCCGAATTTACTGACTCCAGGAAACTTCTTTTGCTGCCATTCTCAGGCATTGATTTCTTGAAAAGGATCAGTCAGATTCGTTCGTTTGATAGTTTTATTGGACGAATGTGAAAAAAAGTGTTATTCTAACTATGGAATTTCGTTATCAACTAACCGTTGCCTTTCAATGACAAGTTTTAAGAAAGGAGAATGACTATGACATTCTATAACACAGATCTACAATATCGTGTAACTCTGGATACCAAATTGAATTTATTTATCGTTTTCGATAAAAAAGATGCGAATCATTTTGCGACTGGAATTACGATCGAGCAAGCTGTACAAGAATTGAAAAAAACTGCATAAGGAGTTTATCCAAATGAAGGATACCGATTCGTACTGAAAGCACCTCGCTAAGGAAAAAATTAGCTAGGTGCTTTCTTGTTTTTTGGCTCGCTTTTGTCTTTTGCAGTATCCGCTTCTTGCTTCTGTCCACTTTGCTGTTCATCCAGCTGTAAGATTTCATCAACAGATCCTTGCGTAATAAACTTGCTCAATCCCTGTGCCGCAATTTTTGTGTAACGCATGAAGTAATCTTTTTCTTGAAAATCCATCTTCTTCCCTCCTACTGATACAACTGTACTTTCATTTCGTTTACCAGCGATTTCACCAGTAATTCTTGAGCGTCACTTCTTTAATACATATGAATGATCCATTAATGGCATACACGTTACATTTGTCAAATCATTCTTTTCCTCTATTCATGAAAAGACAAATCTGTTTTCTGATTCCAGACATAGTACTATTAACTTTAGGAAACTGTTTTATTAGGAGGGATGCTTATGGCTACATTTTTCGCTGGTTTGTTTTTTATCGGTTTGATCGGTTTCATTTTTGGCATTATCTTATTTTATATTGGGTTGATAACTCAAAAAAACAAACGAGATCGAAATGTTTTTCTCATTGTCGCTTCCGCCTTTATTGTCTTGTTTTCGTATGGTGGCTTGTCCTTCTACCAAGATGTGACGTCTTTCGATAGCATCACTGCGCAATTAAGCCTTTCTTTACGTAACGAATCAGGGAAAAATGAGTCCTTTGGCGATGCCGCTGCTTCCATGGAACAACCACAAGGAGAACAAACAGCTGGCAACAACGAAGCAAGCAGCGCGCAACAAGAAGAACCCGCAAACAACGAGCAACATACACCTCAACTTTCTCGTGAAGAAAGAAATGCACTGAATCGTGCAGAAAGATACTTATCCAGCAATGCGTTTTCTCAGTCGAGCTTGAAACGCCAACTACTCTATGAAGATTTTTCTGAGAGCGCAGCAGACTTTGCCGTAGTCACTGTGGATGCCGATTGGAATGAGCAAGCATTGAAAAAAGCAATTCGCTACTCGCAAAATTTATCCTTATCAGATGAGCGTGTGGCGAGCCAACTTTCCTTTGAAGGCTTTACTTCTGAACAAATTGAATACGCCTTAGCGCGTTTGCCCGATTGATTCTTTTCGTTTGTTGCAGGACCACAAGCAAAAAAGGGTTCGACGAATTAGTGTACATTTCTGTTGATTTCCAGCTCGAGTCTAGGCTGAGGGTTTTTCAGATGGTCATCGAGCAAGCTCGGCAGTCAGTTAGCTTCTCTGCCCATTTTTCTGCCCACAACAAACAAAAAAGCCTATCTCAAAAGATAGGCTAAACGCTCCAAAGCGTTGATATAAGGAGAGTACAAGCCTAAAACCCCCATTATAAACATTGATTTAGAAGCCAATTTTCAGAGTTAATGCAAAATTGATGCAAAATAAATTTTCTTAGTGAGAACTGTTTTTTCACATTTTTATTTGTCACTCTTTCACGGCATATGAGAATATGCTGTGCTTTTTTTACAAAAAATAACCACTCTCGGGGAGGAGTGGCTCAATTAGATAAAAAAGTTTTTTTATATGGTAAACTAATTTTATGAGCAATCTAAAATTTATTCAAACCTTATGCTCAAAAATAACCCACCCTCAAGGAGAGTGGGACTGAAAAAAGATATAAAATGAAATAGCCCCGGTCAAGGCTATGATTCCATTCTACAAGAACATAGTTTTTATTTCAACAAAAAATCCACCCTAGTTATGATAGAGTGGATCTCGAAAGAGTAAACGAAAAATAAACATTTTGGGTATGAGTATAAGATACATCTTTTATTAATCAAACTCAACCAATTTATGACGGTTTTCTAATCAATAATATCTATTACATTGAAATAATGCTAAAATAAAAAAATCGAAGAGTACTAGGCACACTTCCCCAAGCATTACCGCCTAATACTCCTCGTAGAGTATTGCACGTACCTACTAATCTATAGGATAAACTTAGTTACTGCAAGTAAAATGAATAGGATTTATGCAAACGCCCGCGTAGCGGACTATTTTATTTTTCTTCATTATCTACTTTACGATTTATAGATGAATTAAACGTCTCTATTATTAATTTCATAGAAATTTATACGTTAGTTTTTTAGAAACTTCTTTTAAAATAAATATAAAATATAATACACATGATCAAAGCTATAATTGACGATATCAAACCTAATTTGATAAATGGGTTTGAATAAACAAATCGTACACTATTTTCTCCATTATCTAAGATCACATACATGTAATTCATAGGTCCAATTCTGGGATCAACTTTTTTACCATTTACATAAGCATTCCAGTTTTCATGATATGGAACTAGTAGCAAAAGTTTTTCTCCTAAAGAAGCAGATGCTTTTATTTCAAATGTGTTTCCACTATAAACTATATCTTCCACTTTTCCATCTGCGTCATTTCTTGATTTGATGAGTAATTCCCTGTCTTCTGGATTGTTTATTGCAAATCTTCCCTGTTCTCCCTCACTTAAAACAAACGCAATGCTCTGAAAGTTTACATTTTTATAAACAAACCAGTTCTGATTATTAAAAGAAACATTTTCGATAAGTTGGTATCCTGTAGGATCAACTAGAGGTTCTTTTGAAAAATAGTATTTGACGCCACTTAATGTATTCATCGTATTATGGCTGGCAAAACCATAGGAGCGCCACTTTAATGATGATTGACTATATTGATCAACAATTTCTTGCGAACGATTATTAATAACGCTAAACCAATAAGACAATCCATAATAATCGTTAATCATTGCTACATTTTCAGGTCGTCCATTTATACCCGTAAGAATATCATTTGATACTCTATACAACTCAGAATCTTTTTGTACTTTAGTTGAAAAGTTTACGGGTGAGTTGGTATAAACTTCAGAATTTTCATATGCAATAAATTCTTTTGTCCAGTCATAACCGTAGCTACTATAAACACCCCATAAATTGATAATAATATTCACAAATACCATCAATCCTGTTAGAGAAAAAATAATATTTATTTTTTTGCCCTTACTTTTATGTTGAGCAAACGCTTTCTCCAAAATCTTTCTGTATTCGGTCAATACATATGCTAAAATTCCGGACAATAAAAAATGAACAATAAATACCCACCTATCATTTGTCTGACCAAAACCATTAAATAGATACCCAGTAATTGGTAATGAATAAGCGACAAAAGTAATTACAAAGAAAATCAAACATTGTAATTTTCTTCTATTGTTAGGTAAAAACAACAATAATACAACTGCCAATAATTCCAGTATGATAATTCCGGACAAAAAATTTGGTGGTTCTACTGCTTGTAGACTAATTAATTTATCAAATTTTATTGAAACATTAGGAATATAATTATTTGAATTAAAAACTATATTTTGAATTGGCTCGCTTTTTCTTTCACTTAAAAAATAACTTTGAAGAGTTGGAAAGAAAAATGGTGCCGCTAAAAGTATACCAACAGTATAAGCAAAAATAGATTTTACTATTTCTAAAATCATTATTCTAAAACTCTTTTTCTGAAACAAAAGTCTTATAGGGAGGTAAAAAGCTAGAACAACTGAAATCATGAATAAAAAATAAAATCCGCATAGGGCAGCGTACATTACCGATACAATAAAAAGAGTAAACTTTTTATTATAAATAATCTTTTCAACACCTAACAAAATCATCGGAGAAAAAATTAATACGGACAACCACTCAACGTACCTTGTTCCACCCATTACGGAAAAGCCACAAAATACATAAGCCAAAGCACTTATATTAACAGCTACTTTATCAAGATTAAAGTTCGATAGATACTTTATAAGTGATAAACCTGACAACCACATCCTAAATACAATCATAAAAGAAAATAAATATGGGGCATTTCTATCATTTACTAAAATCGCAAATATGTTTAATGGATCACCAAAACCATAGTAGTTTAAGGAACCAATTATGTCTTCTCCCATACCAATTGCAAGATCAAAACTTGGAAACTTTAATTGTCCATTAAAAATCCCTAAAAATATTTCTTGGAGGTATTTTCCAGTATAGATGAAAGCTGGATAATACTGTCCTAAACCATCTATATTCCAAACCAAAGATAAGTTTTGACTCCACAGAGGATAGTAACCTATAAGAATTATCATAACAAACAAAATTGTATACACAATAATATCATGATACCTCATACGTGACTTGTTAATTTTTTTCAATAGTAGTACTCCTTTTATCATATTGGTACATGAATATTCCCTAACACATAATATCAGTAAAATTAACACAGTTCAATTCTATTATTAAACTAAAAATATAAAAAAACTCATACTGATTTAAAGTATGAGAGCATTTTTCAATTTCAGTAAGAATGTTAGTAGCATCTTCCACAATGCTTTTAATTCTTTAACAGTCCCATCAATCTACTCCTTATTTTTTATGATTCTATGTACAAGCCCGCCGAAGTGGGCTATTTTTGTAGATAAAAAAATCCACTCTTTGCATGAGCAATTCTAAAATCAATTAAATTACCTCACCTTTTACCTGATCGTTATGTGACAATTCTGTAAGTTGTATTTTTTTACCCTGAGTGCTATTTTTTATTAAAAGAAACTTATTTCAGAATAAAAGGTGAAAAAAATGTCGACCGTAACCGCACTCACAATTGTTGTCCCTATTTATAATGCTGCAGAACATTTGACTCGATGCATTGATTCAATTACTGCGAATACGTTTAAAAACTTTGAGTTACTATTGATTGATGATGGATCAACTGATAATAGCTTAGAGATCCTAAAAGAAAAAGAAAGAGAAGATTCAAGAATAAGAGTTATTACAAAAATCAATGAAGGTGTATCTAAAACTAGAAATCTTGGAATAAAAGAAGCGACCGGGAAATTCATAATGTTTATAGATAATGACGATTATATTGAGAAGGATTATATTCAGACGTTTATTGATAATTGTATCAAGAACGATGCTGATTTGGTAATCGGTGGTTATAAGCGTGTGAACAAAAGCAAAATCATGTTTTCTGATTTTCCACGGGATTGTGATTGGGGAAAGTATGTTATTCTTGCGCCGTGGGCAAAAATTTATAATCGCCAGATTTTGATAGACAACAATATCTTATTCTTAGATTATCCAATTGGTGAAGATGTTTACTTTAATTTAAAAGTATTCAGCAACACCAAAAAAATAGTGTCAATTGATTATGTCGGATATAATTGGTATTTTAATGGCCACAGTATCTCAAATACTTGTCAAAAAGGTTTTAATAAAGATATTGATATTCTTTTCTTATTAGATAAGTTAATTGAAGCTGCACATGGTCAATCAGATGCCTACTTAAAATACTTTATTAAGCGTTACTATGTTTGGTTCCTTCTATTCTCAGGAAGACAGGCTCATAGAAATGATTTTATAATTGAACATAAACGAATAAAGAAATGGATTTCTGACAGGAAATTTGATAGTACACTCAACCCTTTATCTAATGATCTAAAAGGTGAGGGGATAAAAAACAGGTTAATAATTTTCGCTTTCCGTTTACTCGAAAAATCGTATCTAATTCCTCTTTTTTCTAAGTTTTATTGTAAAGGAACTATCGACTACAAATCAAAACAAATAATTTAATTGAAAACTTTCTTTGTCCTATTAATAATAAAAAAATCGCCCACTCTTTTATTTTGAGTGGGCGATTTTTTATGCTTCTGTTGCTACTTTGCGGAGATACGCAACTTGAACTGGATCTGTGTGAATCCAAGTTTCATAGCCTGCTTTTTCCATCATCGCTTGGATTTTCTTCTAGTCGCCTTCTGTTTTCACATGAGTAAATTTGTTTCCTGTCAAAAAGTAAACTTTCGGATCATTTTGATTTCTAAATAGTAACATGGTTTCTCCTACTTTCTTTGGTTGAATTTGTGGTGTGTTTGCTTGTGTGTTGTTGCTTGTATTGCTGAAAACTGCGTTCTTGAATCGTTCGAACTCGCTTGGTTTTGCCACCCAAGGAGCTGGACAGTTTTTGCCTGTTACGTCAAAGTGGCGCCAAATCTTCTCTCTCGTAATATGAGGATAAATGGCGATCAATTCTTTAACGGCCTTCACAGCATTTTGGAATGTCTTTTCCGTAATGTTTCCATTCTTGTCTAGGCACATTTCAACACCGATCGTTGAATAGTTGGCGTTGCCTATCTTAGAATACAGCGGACGATAGCGTGAACCATCTGCATTGTATTTGCTAATTTCGTTGGCGTGATACGCAACTTCATTCAAGGGAATGATACAGAGTGCTTCAATATCATCTACAAACAGTTGAGCAGAAGCATAGATTCCTTTTAGATTATTAAAATAGTTCTTGTGATTGCGTGCGGTGCCACCATTGTTGGCGGTGTAGTGCATAACGATACCATCAATACCGTTATTCCTGATACCTGGTCTTGAGTACTCATTAATATTGATATACTCGTATTTGATGAAACTCATATCAATCATCCTCTCTAAAAAAAGAAGCAGCCTATCGGCTACTCCTTCTTTTCTGTAAATTCTTGGCCATCGCCATATTCTGGAACATTTTTACTATCCAGAGCTTGGGTTTCAGATTGACCATCACCATAATCGATTTTGATTTCTGTTACTTTAGATTTTGGATTTTCATTACTATCTTGTAATTTAGTTAGTCTTTCTTTTACCCAGTTTGGAATTGGAATCCCCAGTTGTCCAAGATTTTCAATAATTGAGATTCCATAAACTGCGATATAGAAAAAGACGAATGCGGTCGCAAACGTCTCGAGATTCATAATCTTTAGGTACGGATAAGCAATGATCACTAAGCACACAACTAGCATATGCTTAACAATGCCAAGTAATCCTTTTGTACTATTAGCGTCTTTGATAAATACCCCTTTGCAAAGTCCTGTCACGATATCTCCTATCACTACCCACAAGAACAACTGCACATATCCATTTGTCAGCAACCCCCGAAATTCATTCAGTAACACACCATTATCAATAATCACCATATATACCACCTTTTCTATTATTTAAACAAAGTCCGCGTTCCAAAAACTCTTTCATTCTGTTTTCCCCCAACTGAACATATGCCACCTACTTTCCAATAAATTAAAAGAGCAACCTATTCTGGTTGCTCTTTCGTAAATGTTTCTCCGATTTTTTCCTGAACTAGATTCAGAATGAAAGATAGATCCAATTCATCTTTACCAATATTCACTTGACCAGAAAAAGACTGTACATCTCCTGCCTTTCCGTCGACATAAACAGTATATCCCTTTACTTGTTTTTGCGCGTCATAATTAAATGTAATACTTGCAATATTCATCGTTTCACCTCCCCTATATACTAACAAATCTAATCCCTGATAGTGAGATATAAGTCACACCACTGTCTGCGGAAGCTACCATCAAATCACCATTTAATTCTACTTGTATACGACCAGATCGACCAGAATTTGCCCCACATAAAAAAAGTTCAAGCATTGAAGCAGCATAAGGAATCGACCCGATTCTTCGTCCGGTTAAATCGAAATTCCCACTGGACGGTCCCACACGACCTCTCAACTGGACTTCATAACTACCATCTATAAGTCTAATTCTCCGATATTGAGGAGTGGCCCCTTCTATTGTGACAAATCCACTTGCTAATGGAATATTTACCCAAGGTGCCGGATTTAAAGCGGCCGCTGGCAAGTAACCACCGACTCCACTTTCAACCATGTATAACTTCCCTTGTCCTAACTGTGTTGTTCTAGCCGGTGCAGAAGAACTAGCTTTGTAGGTATCAACAAATCCTTGGACACGATCCATTGTGGTCGTCCATGTTGACCCGTCCGAACCGGTTCGTGCAATAGTCACATTCCCATCTTTCATAGTAGTAGTTCCAGTATAAGTTACACCAGAATCTGTATAGGAAAATGTATTTACAATCTCTGCTCCTTCTAACCTTTTGAACACCCCATTCTCAGAAAGAATGTTGGTAGCAAGTAAGTTATCAATAGGCATCCCCCACATACTCCAAACAGTTCCGTTAAACACTTTAATGATTTGAGGAGTGACGCTGCTGTCTTGCCATAAAGTTCCTTTTGTTGGATCGGCAGGTGCTGTATCAGAGATAACAATCGCATCTTTCCCTTGTTGAGCGACAAGATAGAAATAAGCACTGTAGGTATTATCCGTATATTTGAACCTTGTTCTTGTCCACATATACCAGCCCGCTTTAGGTGTGGGTCTTGTCCCTGACCATCCAGACGTTGGCGGAGTTGTTCCATCTTGAGAAATAGCATAGCTGATTTCCTCTGCAGTAACCCCTTTGCCGGGGTTCCCTGTTGCCCCTTGTAAAGATAGAGCGTAAGAAAACTGCTTCGTAAATGTTTTGCCATCAGCTGTGATTGTGATTGGCACGGTACCGCTTTTTGATACTAATGCGGTTGTAGCTGTTAATGTGATTATTGATCCACTCACACTAGAGGAGAGTCCTGTCGGCTTAGTTCCTACAGTAATGCTAGTAGGCGTAATTTTATTGATGCCTTTATATACGATCACTTCTGTTGTTGTTGATCCAGCCAATGCTGCAGTTGTTGATCCCGCAAAGGTGTAGGATTCGTTCGTAAGAAACACAGTATAAGCATCTGATCCAGGAGGTCCTTCTCCACCGTCTTTGATTCTAGAAATGGTGAATACATCGCTCACAGTCGAATCAGCCGCCTTGATGGTGAATGTATCAAATGTCGCAGTAACTGGATTAATCGTAACCGTATTACCTGATCGAGTAACACCAGTCGGCACAGCTGAACCAAAATTCCCACCGTTTAGACTATACGTCCAATTTGAGATAGCGGTGTTCACTGCAGTTCCGGTCACAGCAAAACTAGAAGCTGGAGTGATCTTTCCATCTTTATCAACTGTGATCGCTTGTGTTGTTCCTGATAAAGAAATGAGTGGTGCAGGATCACCTTTATCACCTTTGGAACCTTTCGTCAATGACCACGTATAATCACTTGGCTTTTTACTATCTGCTTCCGTAAAATCAACATACTGCCCAATATAATCCCCACCGTCTTCTCCGCCATTTCCCGTAAAAGTCAATCCGCCATCATTCGAATATTTGATATGCAGATATGACGTCTTTCCGTCTGGTCCTGGTTCTCCGGGAATACCAATACCAGAATCGCCTTTCGTTTGTTGCCACTTATAAACGCTTGGACTAGTAGGTGCAACGTTCGTTTCCGTTGTAGCATAACCAGTATATTTAGCATTTGCTGGATCTGTAGTCATTCCTGATCCATCGGCATTCTGAGAGTATCTTATCCATAGATAAGCACTCTTCCCATTTTGACCGGGTTGTCCGTCAAAATAATCAACATTTTTTACCGGTGTATAACCGTCTTTTCCTTGTGGTCCCATGAATGGTTTCCATGGTTTGTAATCGTCAGGATTGTCTGAGCCTTCTACATTCGTATCTGAATAGAATCCTTCATATTTAGGATAGGCATTTTCGTAGTCTTCGGATGGAGATGGAAGCCAACCTGAATCAACATCGGATATCAAAAATCTGAAATTAGTGATTTTTAGAGTGCCTTTCAAATTATCAGCCCTAAAGCCAAGATTTACAGCTACTGCCGTACTCGCCAACCAAGAAGCTGCAACCGAGGTTATAAAAGATGAAGTTCCTTTTTTATTAGTATTCGTCACAGTAAAAGATTCTCTATTCGCGATAGAGTATGGTGTATTTCCAAATTGAGGAAGGAAGGTGCCTGCAACGTCATCTCCTAGAACTTCCCAATCATAAGCAATAACCACAGCATCTCCCAGTTTGGCAGGAATATTTTTAAGAGCACCGAAAGAAAAGCGATATGGATACATACCTTGATTAGCTGAGTTTGTTCCAACTAGCGATAAAGGTGATATACTACCAACTATTAAATTCTCATTCGGATAAATCTTGGTAAAGGTACCGTCTGCCATCAAATATCCACGATGTGGATAGTAGGTTTCACCGGGTTCCCCTTTTTTACCATCATCAATATTCGTGACTGTCACCTCAGCGCCACCACGCACGTTCCCCGAATCGTCTGCTACTTCAAAACGAAAGACTGCCTTTTCTTCGATATCTGCAGCATTGATCGTCACTGTCTTGGTATTTGAAAACAAAGTGCCATCTTTATACCATTTCAGACTAAAGGTATCTGTTACATCCTTGATACCATCTCTAACACGAGCAGTTAATGTGGTACTGCCGAATCCATTTTTGAAAGTAACTCCATCACTAGTGATGATTTCATTCGTAAAGACTTTATTTGCTTCTATCAATGCTTGAACACGAGTAAGCAGAGTAGTATCCACTTCTGATTGTAGAATCTGAGCATTAGTAAATTTTGTTTGGTTTCTATTCGGCTCATCAAAATAAATATCTTGTTCACTTACTCGAACAGATAAATTCAACGCCGGCTGATACTCTGTATTCAAAGCCCTGACTGTATCGCCGATTCCAAGATATTCATACGACTTTATTGTTACTGTAACTTCCACCTGTGATAGTTTTTTCAACTGTGCTAATGCTTGACCTGCTAAGGTGTTTTGGTTTTTAGTTTCATAGGACCAATTCTTTTTGATATACCCTTCGCCATTCATTTTTGCAATAAAAATATTTCTTGCTTGAACAGCATAAATTATCGCGGAAGCTTTAGGACTGTAAAAAAGTTGATTGCCATCCTTATCTCGTTCATCGATTTCAATACCCGCTATTGTTAAACCATCTGTTCCGATCGGCTTAATGGCAGTTTTTAGGTTATCAATGTTATCTTTCACTTCGATTGTTTCAACATTGTTCCCCCACTCAAGAAGAACATCCTGTCGATTATTTCCTACACCTTGGTTTTTATCATCATTCGCTTTGTACACATTCAAAACAATTTGAGATAGGCCCCAGTGCTGATTCAATTGCGTCACAAACTCAATCTCTGCATCAAACCTCGTTGCTAAACTAAACAAGCGAGCAAGAAGATCATCTTCGCTACTTTCCCATTCTAATTGCAGTTTTTTGTCCGCTACTTCATTGATCCCCATAACCAATGGATTGTCACCAGCAAACAAAAAGACCTTGAGATATTCCTCAAAGGTCATCGCTTTTGCGGCTTTATATTCAGAAGCATCTTCATTTCGCAATTCCAACGTCAGGCTGTCAGCTTGTACGGTAACATACTTCTCATTTTTGACCATATCCGTAATATCAAAATGATAGGCAGTGTTTTTATAAATAAAGGAGATCTTGTTTCCAACTTTAAAAAATGGCGATATAGCAGATTTTTGTAAGATGGAACATCGAAAGAATGCAGCAGTACCTAACAAATAGGTATGTAAATTCCCACCTTCATATTCATCAGTCACACAGAGCAATTGGTCTTTATTATCTAAGATTGCGATTAATGGACGTTCCATTCTAAACAAACCTCTTTTCATACGTCCCGGTTATTGTCGGCGGAACGGTAGTAAATGGAGAATAGGGGAATTCAATATGATTATTACCAGGTACAAGATACGGAAAATTACTACCAGTGATAAAATCTTCAAGTGTTTGGATTCCGTCTCGATAGATCATGTTCATGCCATTTTCTTTGGTGATAATCACATCCGATCCAGCTGAGAATCGATTAGGTAAATTCTCCCAATACTGTGATTTCAAATCTGCAACCAACACATCCCTAAGTCCCATATTAGGAACAGCTTGTTGCGGTGTACGATCTGCATATTGACCAGTATAGAACTGGACTCGTTTCACTTTTTTTCCTTTTAAGAAGGGAACATTGACAGAATGATAGCCGCCATTCCAGAAAAACGTGATCTTCTCGCCTTCTTTTCTCAGATCAAACATATTTCGATTATTATTTCTTGCTTGCGATCCATACGGGTTTGGAGGCAACCAATAAGAAGGAGTCAGTGGGATACTTTTATAAATCTTTGTGCCAGCTCCTTCATTAATCAGAAAATACACAGTAGCACTATTTCCGTTCTTGTCTCCTTTGGAAATTGCCATGCCTGCCACAAAGAGATTATTCTCGTCAACATAGGTTAATGTCCATTGACCAGTTTGCCCCATTTTTCCTGTTTCAAACCATGCCCTTCCCCACAAGTACGCACTTTCAATCGGATTCGGAAGAATCAATTCCTTGGCCGTTCCGTACCATTTTTTTGTACCTGATTTCTTGGCATCCGCTGGGATACCACCCATCCATCCGCCATACGCAGTCGTTACAGGCATCTTGGCAACAATCGCCTTCTCTTGGTTCTCATAGAATGTCGTCGCATCCGTCCAATTGCTAAATACGCCGCCATCCTTTCCGATAATGATCTGCGCTTTTTCTCGAATCTCGCCATCTGCTTCATCAACATAACCAAGTTGTGTTAGAAATGTATTTTCATCATCATGCATGCCAATAGCACCTAAAAATCCAGTTTCGGCATTATTATGGATTGTAAGTGTTAGCGGGGTTTTCTCTGTTCCTTTATAATCAATATCCATCGCAAGAATTCCATTGGAATCAACTTTCGCGACTACACTATCCAGTGAATTATTATGAGCAACTCCATCAGTAATTTGGAAAGTTATAGTTCCTGTTCCATAAGTTTTTTTATCATCAAAACTTTTATCACCTTGAGGTATAGCATAATAAAAGAGATTCGGTTCATCACCAAATACTAATTTCCGAGGTACTTTAGTATTCAAAACACCCGCTAATCCTCTTCTCTTCTCTATCACATTACTTTTTATAAAAAAGGACATCTTGATTAAGGCTTCCTCATTTGTACTGGAAACAAAAGCGTTACCAGCCTCACCAAAAGATTTTGATTCAATTGTGGTTGAAGGTCCAATCCCTCTGTCTAATGAGGTAATCTCGTCTATAAAAGAAGATAGGTCAACCTCACCAAAGAACACCGGTATTTTCATAACTTACCCCCTATTTCTATAAACTTTGTTTTCCATAATTTCTATACGATCATTTTCAATTTTTACCATTGGTGCTAAGATAGTTCCAGTCTTTTGACCATCTAATAACACTGTACCCTCTATAGTGATATACATAGGTTCATTTTTCTTTTGAGCGAGTGCGCCATCAGCAATAACTCTTTTAGCGGTATAGTTTCCATCAGATATAGTTTTAGATACATCCATTTGAAGTGTTTTATTAGAAAATGCATCTATTTCATCAGCAATAAAACTACTAGAAATACCTGCTGCCATACCTTTTACTGTTGCCTGTACATCTTTAAATTTATCTTTTAATGACTCGTTAAACCCTCCCATTATTGCTTTACCAGCTGGTACTAACAATTTTCGGTCATAAGAAATCGGTCCTTTGTGTTCTTTGATCCAATCTGCAATTCCTCCAACGAAGTTCTTTACTCCTTCCCAAGCAGCTTTTAAACCTCCTAGAAAGCCTTCCATTATCGCAGACCCTGCACCACTGATATCTATATTTTTCAGTCCGTTGATAACATTTTTTACATTATCAATAATGCCTGTTACTTTTGATCCAACGCTTGAAAATATGTTCCCCATAGCACTGAATCCAATACCAACTGTCGATAATACAGATTTAATGATATTTCCTGCAGCTGAAATGACTGATCGAATTGCGCCCCATATACTAGACATAACTCCACTTAATACACTCCCAGCACTTCCTAAGCCACTAAATACGACACGAATGCCGCTAATTGCACCTGATATCAAACTTCCTGCTATAGAGATAGCACTTTTTATATTTGACCATGCACTACTAAGAATAGAACTTAATGATCCCCCAGCACTGCCTAAATTTGTAAAGTACCCAATGACAGTTCCAACCCATTCGGCAACAGTTGTTAATGCCGGTACACAGGCTTTGAACGCTTCAACTAGCCACGTAATAACTGGCGTTAAAAATCCGATTGCACTTGTGATCATGTCGAATGTCGCAGAAACACCCATTAGAATTCCTTTGAAAACTCCTCCTAAAAATGCACCTACAACTTGTAAAACAGGCATCAGCGCACTAGCCAACACAGTGACGATAGGCTGAGCTGCATTCCACATTTTTACAAAAGAATTGACGACCATATCAATAGCAGGACTAACAATTGTCATCATTGTGCTGAAAGCATTCGTTATAGCAGGAATGATTGCAGAGATTACTGCTTGAAGCCCACTAAAATCAAGCTTAGTAAAGGCAGTAGCAATTGTGTTAATTATTGGCGTAAGTGTAGATACCACTGTTTGAAATAGCTGTGGAAGTTGACCAAAGGCTGTTTTAAATGCTTGAATTATTGGATCGATTGCGCTTCGAACGTTTCCTAACAACGTTGATAAACCTCCATCGATCCCAATTCCTAACTGTGACAACAATGCTTCCCCACCTTCGAGAAACCTTGGACCAGCTTCTTGAAATAGTGTAGAAAACACTACCGGCAGACCTTTCAATATATTACCGACCATTGGAATGAAGTTGTCGAATAAAAACGTTGAAGTGGTTTGTGCTAATGCTTGAAGAGAAGGAACTATATCACGTCCCAATGAAAGATTTCCAAGCACATTAGAAAACGCTGATTTCATTGAAGTAAAAGACCCGCTGAATGTTTCTGCAGCTTCTTTAGCTGTAGTTCCAGTAATTCCTAATTCTTCTTGAACAGCATGAATCGCAGTGTACACATCACTCAAATTGTTAATATCATATTTAACACCGGTTAATTTTGTAGCATCTGCTAAAAGTCTTTCCATTTCTGTTTTAGTTCCGCCGTAACCAAGTTTTAAGTTGTCAAGCATAGTATAGTTTTGTTTCGCAAATCCCTGATAGGCATTTTGAATATCCCCCATATTTGTGCCCATTTTATTAGCATTGTCGGACATATCAACCATTGCCATGTTCGCTTTATCGGCAGCCTTTTCAGTATCTCCGCCCATAGATTGCAACAAACTTGCACTGAAACTAGTAACATTCTCCATATAATCGTTCGCCGATAATCCAGCCGTTTTATATGCTTCATTGGCGTACTGCTTTACCTTATCAGCACTGCCCTTGAAAAGAGTCTCAATCCCTCCTAATGACTGTTGCAATGCGGCACCCTCTGACAAAGAAGCAGAAATGCCTTTAGTTATAAGTTCGCCAATTTTAGCCGCTGCAATAATTCCACCAATCGCCGTAACTAGCTTACCGCCAATTAAATTTCCAGCACTTGTTCCTGCTGCATCAGCTTCACCAGACAATTGTTTTGTTATGGATCCACTAATTCCCTTGGCAGAGGGCATGATTTGTACAAAAGCTTGTCCTAATTCTGTTGCCATTATTCTTCACCCCCATTCGTTGAATCTCCAATCAGTTGTTTTCTCATACGAGTAAAATCCTCACCAGAATCAAATACAACTTCCTCTCTTTCGTTCATGTTATTTCCGACTAATTTAGAAAGAATCGATTCAGGCTGGTTTTTTCCTTTTTGGCCATCTTTTGTTTTTGCCCAAACCAAAAGCCTTAAGTTATCGTTTATTCCCGCTAATAAAAGAGTATTCAGCGGAATTTTTTGCCCACTAAGCTTTTGCTTTATTCTAGATTCATCTCTAAGTCCACATGAAAAAACAGCTACCTTAGAAGCTGGCAGCTGTTTGTAGTCATATATTTTATAGGTTTCGGCTAGATCGCATATCAATGAACTCTCATCGATATTGATCATTCCGGCGAGGATTAGGAGTTTTTTGTTTGATCTTGATTTTGAAAAATATTTCCAAGTTCTTCAACCATTTTAGCAGCAGGAACAATTCCATCTTCATCTCGAACGTGTTCTTTCAAAGCTGCTGCCTGTTCTTTTCCTAAAAGAAGATTTAAAGCTTTCGGCGCAACCACAGGATTTTCATCTATTTCACCAATAACTTCTAAGAGTTCATAATTATCTAATCGTTTTTCTTCGATAGAATATTTGAATCCTGAATTTGTTTCCCCTTTAATCATTGTCCTGAACCTCCTGTGCTAGCTGCTGGTTTCTGAATATATTCGAAGTGAGTATTTCCTTCATCATCAGACGGAATAGCAGTAATAGTTGTTTCATAACCTACTGCATCAGCATCAGTGTAACTAATTTCTCCGATTTCCGTTACTTTTCCGTTTGGGATAACAATTCTTTTAAGAATCCCGCCTTTTAGAATCATGTCTGCAACTAAGACGTGTTCTTCAAGTTCTTTTGCGTTTGCTTTAATTTCAATTCCAGTATCAATTGTGCCCGTTACGTTTGTCGATCCATAGACTTCTTTCAAGACTTCTGGATTTAACGCTTCAATCAAAGTGTAAGTAAAGGTATCTTCTTTCTCTGTTTGAGGACTTGCAACAGTATCCCCACCCCAGGCTTTAATATTTTCAGAAGAAGGTGTGTTTGAGTTTGTCATACCATCTTCTGAAATATATCCCAAGCTTTTGAATGCAGCATTTAATTCAGTTGTTGCATTTTTTGGCAATGTAGTTCCCAATGGAGCCGAATAGATGGCTCCTCCCACTTTTGGTTTAGCAGTTGATACATTTTTTGCATCTGACATGTTATTACCTCCTAGTAATGAGTGATATCAAATACTGCTTGATATCTGTACTCTTTTGTTGTTGTGTCCGTGTAGTTATAATCACTATTCAGCTTAATCCTGCTGATCTCATCCAGTTTGATCAGATCTTTTAGAACTTCTTTCAACTCAGCATTTAACAATGCGGCTTCATACAATGTAGGTGCATAGCTTTGAAAAGCATATGTTGAAGACGAAATATGATTGTTTGCACCGCTACCAGTCTTTTCGAAAAGAACATAGCTTTCTGGCATTTTCCCTTGTTTTTCTAAAAAAGACGTTACAGATAAATGACTATCAAGAAAATTCTTAATCACAATTTCAATCATTTATCTCACCGCCTTTAAAAGGGTATTATTTTTCATATTGTCTTTTTTTGCTTGGTATGTATCCGCATATACCATTGCATTTGCTCTCGTTTTACCTACATAAATATCTTGTTTGTAACCTTCGCCAGCTCTATTTCTCACACCAGTTGCTTTCTCTTCTAATACATCTTGCATCTGATTAGACTTCATTAGAGATGCTACTCCACTTCGGTTTAACTTGAATTTCATCTTAGCCATAACGTTCCACCATCACTTTCTTATTCCAATCAAGTGGGATTAAGTTTTCGATACCCTCTGTAGGAAAACCAAAGGTGCGCCAGCGTTTACCAAAGAATTTTACTTCTTTGTCTTCCCAATCATTAGTATCTCCTTTCGGAATTGCTAACGTATACACAGCTTTTTTTCCAGTTAAAGTAAGTTGGTTGACAATATCATCAGAGGAAGTAGGAGTGACTAAGACATTTTCAACATCAATATCTGCTTCTTCGTAGATTGGATTCCCGAATGGATCAGTTCCCGTTTTGGTCAAACCCACCAATTGAATTGTTATTCCTTTCAAAAGTGCCATAAGGTTCAATCACTCCCATCCGTTGCCGTCTTAAACCAAGACGGCTCAATTCGCTGTTTTTAATAAATAATCCGCCTCCTGGCACAAGGTACGATCCAGAAACGGAATAACCCAATGCTCCTTCTGCATACTGGGTCATTGGCTCCTGATCAGTTGATGTCATTAGTGTTCTAGCTACAACATCAACAGTTACCGATTTGACAACATTCAAAAAGTAATCAGGCTTCATACTTATCATGTTATCTAAATCTTTTCCCACCTTATCTGCTTCCATTCGCAAAGAATCAGAAACAATATTAAGCAATTCAGTAGCTCGCGTGATTTCTTCTGGCTTAAGGGCACGCCATAGGTTTGACAAATCATCAATAGTTGCAAAGGCTGCCATGATATCACTTCCCTTGCATCATCAAATCGTACAATTCTTGCTTTTTAGAGCTAGGGTTATACTTGATGCCAAATGCATCTAATTCCTGCATGATTTGCTTTTTAGTAATGCCTTCTAATCCAGCCACTTGTTCATCTTTTTCATCGGCTTGTTGTTCTGGAGCAGCAGCTGATGTTTCAGCATCATCAGCAGTATTTTCAGTTTCTTCTTCATTAATCGCTTTTGGTCCTTCATCAGTTTTTGGCTCATCTGCAATTAAGACCCAATCGCCACCAGAAACAACACAAGGGCTACTAAAAGTAACCCCTGTTTTTGTGTTTTTATATTTCATTATTCTCCGCCTCCTGCTGGTTTAATCACACGAGCAAAACTACTAGGATCCATAATTCCCCAACCCAAATATGTCTCAGATCGTAAATATACTTGATTGTACCCTTTCAAATCATTTCCCGAATTATCCGGATCACCATACTCAATAACTTCTAAAGGAATCTCTTTTGCAAATCCCCATTGGAAGTAATTCGCAAAATCTCCAATGATTGCCACATCATTTGAACTGGCTGAAACAGTATTATTGATATCCGCTTTCAATCCATTAATTGATCCTGGATTAGCACCCCAAGCAAGTTCAGGGAATAAGCGGATGTTGGTATCTCCACCTGTTCTCATATTTGCTAAAGCTGCTGAAAATTGAGGGTCTGCAGCAAGCCCTGTAACAATTCCTTCTGAACCTTGAATTAAAGAAACAGCTGCTTCAATATTGGTATCTGGATCAGAAGCATCAAATTCCACCGTTTGAGTTACTTTGCTGTCAAAATGATTTGTACCAATAACTGTTGAAGCTGCTCCTGTTCTTGGGTTGATACCATGGAAAGCCATCAGGTCAACACCACGAGCTAGTTTTTTAGCATAACCTTCATTGAACCCCTTAATAACTTCAATCTTCTTTTCATCAGAAGAATACATGAACTCATCTGAAACACGAGCGCCATATTCGACTTTAATAGGTACCATTTTGATTGGCGCTAAAGAAATACCACCATGTGATTTCTTGCCATTTTCTGCTACAATGTCAATTTCTGAATCCATTGAGAAAACAAATTGCGTTGTACCATCAAACGGGATCGCTTCTTGTTGAGACAAAATAGCCAATGAGCTTTTCCCTTTTACTTTGTTGATTAAATCAGTAACTAGTTCTGGATCAAATAAATTTCCTCTTGATAATGTTGGCATAATATTATTCTCCTTCTTGTGTTAATCCTTGGATTAATTTTTTATATGCACCATCTTTACCTTCTCCTAAATTATTTTCAGTATTTTTCAAAGGTGGCGGTGTTTGTTTCTTACTTACTAAACCAGCTAGCCGTTCTGCATCAGCCTTTATACTTTCTTCATCTGAACCGATTAAACGATCCGCTAAATCAATGGGTAATCCATTTTGTAATGCAATTCTTGTACGCAAATTCACTGTTTCTTTCTCAGCGATTTGTTTATTAAGATCAGCTATTGTTTGCTCATGAGTCTTAGCGGCATTGTTTGTTTCTTCGATTGTTGATTTCAAAGCATCTACTTCTGTTTCTAATGCAGCATTACGTGTTTTGATCTCATCGTAATCAGCAAACTTCCCTTTTTCACGACTCAATCTCTCCTGAATAATACGGTCCAGTTCCTCTTGTGTTTCAATTGCTTTGAATGTCATAATACAAACTTCCTTTCTCCTGCTTGCCCGGCAGTTCGGTAATTTTGCGTATTAAAAAACGACTACCGATAAATAGTCGTCTAATACCTTTTTTGTTGTTTTTTCTTGGGCTTTTTAATACTACAAGCCCAATGTGCTAATAGTGCACTGTCCATTAAACAGATATCTCTATCTTCAAATTGCGATTTATAACCAAATCCACCGTTGCTACCTATATTGCGTTTCTCACTGTTCGTAACTACTGAACTTAGAGATGGCTGATCTTTGTGGCAAATTGTTTGTTGAAATATCCCTTGTTCCCATAATGAATTGGCAGTAATGATTTCTGATACTTTTGGAAGGATTGGCGCTTTAATTTTAAACTCTTCCATTTCTTTAGTTAGGATATTTTGACCTCCAGCACCGTCAATGACCACTGCATTTACGTTAGCTTTTTTCAAGAAATTAATGATCCATTGATTGCCATTTCTTACAGACACACAATCAATTGCTTCAACGAATATTTTTCCGGATAAAGTTTTAACTGCAATACTCATTGCAACATTCTGTCCATCATTCCCATACTTGATACCAACATACAACGGTCCTTTCAATACAGGCAGAGCTACTACTTTCAACCTTGACCAATCACTAGCAGAAATAGCAGATTTTTGATTGTACTTAGGCCAGTATCCTAAACGCTGTACGTTGTGATCGAGTTTGTCATCACCAAGTTCCGCTTCAATCTTTCGTTCCGTCAAATGATATCCCAATGAAGGATTGGAATTATACCAAGCCTCGACATCATGGATATCTTTCATATCCTCAACTGACCATTCGGCCCATCCAGAATATTTCGATTTACCGAATAGCGTAGTATCTCGATAACCTGTAAAAACGGTACCACTAGATACAGGAGTTGGTGGCGTACCACACATAATCGTCATAGGGTTTTGACTGTCTGTCACGGTATACTTCAAAGCTGATTCTTGCTCAGTAGTGTATTCTTGAGCTTCATCGATCACAAGCAAGTCAAATCCTTCCCCAAGCCCACCACTAGATGTTCTTGTTCGGAATTGAATCACGCCGCCAGTTGTGTATAGCTCCAATCGTTCTTGACCTTTAGCTTTGATTGAATTGAAGTCCTCGCCCTCAATATATCCTGTGTCTTCAAGTAATTTTTTTACTTGTTCATATGAAGCGTGAGACGTACTGATTCTGTGAGCCGTATGCAAAATACTTAATCCTTCTTCTAAAGCATCTAACTCAATAATGTAAATAACCTCGGTTTTACCGTTTCTTCGTGGAATTGAGAAACCAAACTTTTGATGAATCCATAAATTATCTTCATCAATAGCCAAGATAGGTTCAAGCATACTAATTTGCCAATCATAACAATTGCGCCCAGTTCTTTGATATCTTTCAATCGCTCTTTGAGATACAGATCTATCATATGGAATAATTACCGATTGAGTAGGATGTTGATTACCAAATTTCACTTTAGTAGTCATAAACTATCCCCTTTCAATCTCGATCATGCATGATAACCCTGTCGCTGGGAGATATTGGATTACGCCTCCTTTCTCAAATTTATATTTTTTCTAGCTTGAATTTTCTGTTCCTTTTGTGGATCAGTCCAAGCTTTTGACCATACATTTTGTTTTCGACCATCACCCGGTTTATATTCAACTATACATTTACACCTTTCATGCCTTCGATAAATATCATCTGGTAAATCATAATAATCAAATGAGCCAGCTAAACTTTTACACCAATCACAAGCATGTCCGACTAAGGTTCTGTTGACTCTTGGCCTTAACCCAGATTTCGCATGAAAATCTACATTTGCTTTAATAACATCATCAACAACACTTTGACTAAAATTTACGATCGGTTCTCCTAATACCCACTTAACAGTATCGAAATCTTCTGCTGCTGATATCTTGTTTACAAGGCCATTCACCCTGTCTTGGTTGAAGTCAGATTTCTGTCCTTTAATTTTAATTGCAGCTTCTTTGTTTAACTGCTCTTGAACATCAACAGCAAAATTTGAAATCAAATCGTAATTATTTTTCAGCGTTTCATTAAGCAACCGATCAGCAATATTAAAATACATTTTCCCGTCAGGAAGAATGTCAATGCTGATATTGCTGCCTAATACATTTGCTAATATTTCTCCAATTTCAATAGCAAACTCATTTACATTTTTGTATGTGGCCTTACGATTTTTGAGCAAAGAAAAAGCAGACTTCAACTTCTGACTATTGATTGTCTGCTCACTAAATTCATTTTTAATTTTTTCAAGTAATGCGGGAACAATGTCGTTATCCATTCCTATCGCCACCTTTTATTCCAGTTAAATCTCTGATTGTTTCACTATTGATATATCCTGGAATCGCTTGATTCAATTTAATCGCACCATCTCCAATTAATGTTAATGAATTGGCATCAGCTTCAAATAATGGTTCCCACTTAGGAATTGTTTTTGCAAACTGATATCTAAAATACGGGTAGTCATCACGTAAACAAGCAGCAATAAATGCTACGTTCAATATTCCAGATCCTAACGATCGTTGTGCTTTACGTCCAGCTAGCCTTAAATTTTCATGACTTGCCCGAATCGCTTCAACCGATGAGGGATTATCGGAAACAAATCCCAAGTCATCCAATGTAAGTCCTGTTTCACCAGCGAATCCAGCAGCTGCAGTTTTTAATTGTTCTGTAAATGGAGTCATACTAGAAGTCGTGAACTGTCCCACTGTTGGAGCATTACCACCTTCTCCAACTGTAAATTCGAGCATCGCTGAAATGGTTGCCTTCCAAGTATCCAATGGTTCTGAATCTTGATCTGTTCCTAAAACATATTTTTGCGGAAATGAGTAAAATTCTGCGGTGATATCTGCACGTTCTAATGTACGTTTTGCGTATGACTGGTAATACATACCTGATCGTGTAATACGAGAACGACCAAATGGCCGAACTGCATCTGGCCGATGAATTACCGGCACTAATAATGGATAATCAAAACTATGTTCGATAGGTTCATCCGGTATATTTTCATCAGCATAATAGTAATGAGTTATACCAGGTAGAAAATATGCTTCAATAGATGGATTTCCATCTTTATCTCTTTCGAGAACTGCATACCCTTCCGTTAGAAGTCCTGTAATTGGATCAATAATCCCCGTTGCATTGCTTGCTTCAATTATTTGCAATCTAGGTATTTCACCTTCACCCTTTGAAATATAGACGAAAGAACAAGAAGCAATCAAAGATGACAAAACCAAGCTATCAAAAAAAACATCCGGGTTATTTGCTTCAAAAATTTCGTTTACCTCAAAGTCATCATGTTCAAATTCACGAAAAACTAAACGATCAGCCAAAGAATCTACTCCTTTGGCACACCATCCTAAAACTGATCGATATCTTTTTCTTATTTCAGGTGGAATTGTGATGCCAAAGCTTGATTCATTTTTTTTCATATCGTATTGTCTATACCTTAAATCAACACGAATTTTATGTGTAGCTAGCTTGTTTCTTAGGTAATCAATGCCATAAATTTCCATTATTTCACTCCTTTCGAAAAGTCGCGCGAGAAAAAATGTACAGTGACGGCGTGAAGCTCGGCCGCCAAGGCGGAGGGGTACCCATCCCCCCTTCTCTTTTCGCTCGTATCAGTTTTGTATTTCTTTTTGATATGATTGTATCTAAATTATTCAACCGCCATAAGAAGCCCAATCAGCGCTTTGTGGAAGGTTTCTGTTTCCCACAACTTTCGGTGCCTCATCTTTAATTGAATATAACTTGTCAGACTTCTGTCGGTTGCATGTCCAATGAGCCAGTTGTAAGTTTTCGATGCTTGATGGATGACCACCTTTATTGATTGGTACAATGTGATCCACTACTGGACTCAAAGGATGCGGTGCCTTTAGTGTTTTATCAATAGGCTTACCGCAAATGCCACAAGTGTTGTGGGTTTTAAGCAATACCTTTTTGTTCTTCTCAAATGCTACCCGGTGGGATCCTTGTCTGTCCGCTCTTAAAGCCATTGTATAAGGGTCCTTTCTTTAGGTGGTGGGGTACTAAAACATTTCAATGTTTATAGATTTAAATGCAGCTAACAACTTAGGGAATTGAATTGCAAGCCAATCTACTAATTCTTCATCTCTTCCCCATTTGCTGTTGTGATCTAAACCCGATTCAAACAAGATTGCATGAATAATCTCATGTCTTATGGTTCTCTTTTCATAATGCTCCATAGCCTGCATGTTATTAGGATCACCATCATCAATGGTAGCAATGAATATTTCTTTAGTAGTGAAGTCAGTGATCCCATCAGCTCCACTAATGAAAGGTTTATCGAGTTCTGTTGTATCTTTGTAAATTGTATACTGCGTTCCTAACACATTCACTTTGCTAAACTCTTTCAAGTGATTTCCTCCTTTAATTTAATTAAATATAAAAAGACAGCACTAGCGAATTTTGATTTGAAGTGATTCACCTCGTTTCAAAATAATGTGCTGCCTTTCTATTTATTCAAAGAAGTTTTGCGATAAGGAGCTTTCCTCCATTCGGTTTATGATTATGTGAGTAGCCATAGACCATCTCTCGTTTCTTCTACGCTATTAATATATTCTATATTAATCAAGTTTAAAACTAGAATTAGTAGTGCAACTTTTGTGCAACTTTTCTCGATGATCTTGCAATGATATCTTCATCTTAAACTTATTTTTGTTTAAAATATACTCATCAACAAAATCAATTGCTTTTCTTAATTCAGTATGTTTCTTTTGAATATGTGATGTACTGTAGTTAAGATTTTCGGCAATTTTTTCTAAAGTCATTCCTTCAACATATTTCAAATACATTATTTGATTGTCTAATCCCTTAAACGATTTTATCAATAGAACCATTTCATTTAGTTGTTCTTCTAGTAATTCAATCTCTTCTTCAATTACTTGAATATTCTCTTCTAAAGAAGCTGACCTTGAGTTTTTTTCAAGACGGACGTTTGCTAAATCACCACTGACCCACCGTTCTAATTCCAACTTACTTTTGTTAAGATTCCATTTCATGAAGAGGATCTGCTCTTCTAAATCTTGATAATTTTTAAGCCATTGAAACCTCACAAACGCCACTCCTTTTATGGTAAAATAATCTTGCGTTGGTCACTTTCCAAAAAGGAAGTGGCTTTTTTTATTTACCTTCCCTCTCGTCCATCTTTTTTCCAACAATTACTGCAACGACCATTATCATTACGAATCCTGTGAAACCTAAAACTGCAACTGTCATAATCATCCTCCACTTTCCATCGCATCTCGCACTAGCGGATCATTTATAATAATCTTGTACTTCAGCTGCTCATACTGCAGTTGCTCTTGAAGTTGTTCAATCTGCTTCTGTTGATCCACAATTGTATAGGATAGCCAACTTAGACCTGCGATCGTCAGCAGTATTATGATGATGGATAGACTATCATTCATTTTCTTATTCCTGTTCTTAATCTTCGTCATCTATATATTGACCTTCTTCCAAAATACTATATGCCGTAGTTCCATCTGCATTGTCAGTTTCTCCGAGGCAGTCATCATCTAAAAAAGCAACATATCCTGTTGGATAGAGAGTTACGCAGTCTTTGTGATAATATTAATCATCCACTTCTATTACTTCATCATCCCATTTGAAATAGTCGGAACATGCTTTACATTTTTCCATAGTTACCTTATCCCTCCATTTATTTATCGCTGACTATAAAATCATTAAATAAAATATTTTGTGATATAATCCATTAAAAAAGGTGTGATAATAATGGTTAAGATAGGTGCAAATGATAATTCATTTAATCTTATCAGTATTAATGTTGATGCTGAATCTATAAATAATTTACCTCTTGCACAAGTTGCAAATGCTTTGTTTAATAAAGTATTCTCTAAACCGATCGAGTATCAAATCGTTCGAAAAGCGGAATTAAAAAAATTAGAAAAAGACGCTAATAAATATTTTAATCAAACTCCTGATCAATACAGAGACAATTCAAAATTAGGACTTACTCTTAAAACTATAGAAGATTCTCAATATCAGCTATCTAGTGATGATTTAAGAGAAATGTTTGCTCGACTAATTGTAAAAACAATGGATAGTAGGTTTAACACTGAAATCCCCCCTGCATTCTCTGATATATTGAAGAACTTATCTATTGATGAAGCTGCTCTTTGTAAAAGTATTTTTTCACTGGAGCACAATGTTTTACCACTTTTCGAGATAAAACTTTCTAATTATGAAAGTTTTTCCCCAATGGATTTGCTTACCGATAATTCTGCTTTTGAAATGCCAATAAATGATACTTATTTGATTTGGAGTAATAAGGTTGAAGAAATAGATAAACT
This sequence comes from Enterococcus sp. DIV1279b, assembly GCF_050531515.1. NCBI lineage: Bacteria > Bacillati > Bacillota > Bacilli > Lactobacillales > Enterococcaceae > Enterococcus > Enterococcus sp. DIV1279b. The sequence goes on from NZ_CP172891.1 coordinate 2,560,428, forward strand.
AACTATTTCTTTGCTTGGAAGATCAGGCATTATTGAAGACGCCTTTTATTTTAATGAATCACATGCTCCTGGTCTTTCTCAAGCGGAAAAAATTAAACAAACTGAACATTTTCATTTAATAGCAAGAAACTTTCAAAATTTCGGAGACAGTTTTTCTAAAGATGAACCAAAAATCGTACTAAAAGAAAGATACGTTAGATTTACTCCGCTTGGAAAGAAACTTATGGACCTTTGCCTTAAAAATTAGCTGAAACAGTTTTAATAAAAGGGCGTATCGCTTTAGCAATATTAAAGCTCCTCGTAAAACAATCCTTTAACTATTTATAATGAGATATGTCTGAAACTACATTCCGGATACTAGAATGTAGTTTTTTATTTCGTCGAATAACTGACTTGGTAAAATATAAAATATGTTACAATACCTAAAAGGAGGTATTGCTTTGGGAACTTTTTTAGCTTTTATTTGGTATATTTTTATAGGATTTATGCTTTATGGAATCATCAGATTGGCAGTTAAACACGGAATTTCCGATTCCAAAAAAAATAATTTATGATTCTGTTGCTACTCTTTTAGGGTAGTTTTTTTATTTCCACAATTTTGGTGGATAACTGACTAAACCAGCGATCCGTCAACTGCCAATAATGTCGGTTCATTGTCATTAATACAATCAAAAACTTGCACCTCTGCCTCTTCACTACCGACTGGCTCCCCTGTTTCTTCACTCACTGTATTCGCAACTTTTGTGACCGCATCTGGCTTTTCAAGTTCCTTCATACTAGCCATAAAATCTTCTTTATCTTCTACGTCACACACTACTTCTTCATAAAATCCAATACATTTTTCTTCATTTTCAGCTGCTACAATTGCAAAATACGGGTTATTAATTTCAAAAAATCTCATTTTTTATCTTCCTTTCTAGTTTGCTATTTCTGTCGTTAGTTGACTAACCATTTTCTTTCAGCCGTGCCAAACCATAGCCAATCTGTGTTGATGTTTAGATAGTTGTATACAAGATAAGCTAAATCCAAAGTGCCTGCATTTTCCATACGACAATATTCCAAGAATTCACGCATTGCTGGGGCATAGTGTTCTGGTACTATAGCCCAATGATTCATAAAGCAAAGAAATTCATTTAGCTTCTGAACGTTTTCTGCTGTTTCAGGAATTAGAACATACTCTAATTCTTCTCCGCTGGCTGAACATTCCAAAACTTCAAACTGATTAAGAAATGGGATTACTTGAGCTTCAAGCCTGAACATTTCATCTTTTTGTTTTTGTATTTGGTTTGCATCAATCATTCTCTGTCCTCCTAGTTGGTAATATCTTCCGATTCTGGAATTATTTCAGGTCACTGGACTTAACGAAAACACCATTGACCATCTTTCCAGTCCGTCCTTTGATTTCGTCATAAGTAAAATTCAAACATTCATACAAGTCCATATCATTTTGCATTGCCAAGATGATCAAGGTTACTACTACATCGCCAATACCATCTCTTAGTGAATCTCGATCGTTTCTTGCTAATGCAGCTGCAACTTCACCAGTTTCTTCGACAACTTTCAACATTTGTTTGCTAGAATCTGCTTTATCCAATCCTTTTTCTTTTGACCATTGTTCTACTAATTCAACTAACTCATTCATGAATTTCCCTCCAATTATTTTGATTAATCGTAATCAACCCCATCGTCAATGGTTCCACTCCAATCCTTATAGCGGTAAGTCCTTCCTTGTTTATCTTCATGACCATAACGTAATAAATCGCTCATCGTTCGATTTGCTTTTTTACACTTCCGACATACGTCTTTCCGAGTACCTGTGAAAATCACTTCGCCTTTGTAAAGAACCTCTACAATTCGCAAATGGGATTGCTCACCTCTCCAGAGTTCAACACGTAATGCTTCTCGCTCGTCCTCAATTAATGGATTAATCTCTCGATCATCAAGGTTAGATAGATAAAGTAATCGTTGTAGTTTTAAAGCACGTTCTCTGTGACGCTTCTTTTTTTCATGTTCTTTCTGCTTCATCGCCTGTTGGTTCTGTTTCATGTTGATCATCTCCTGCATCTGCTGGCTTATACACATATTCATAAGGTTCCCACTTCTTATTTCCGAGAAGGCGATAGTACTTCCCTGCAAGTGTAATAATAAAATGATAGGTATCTGCCTTCTCCGGAACGTAACATCTTGCATAGTATTGACGGTAATTCTTGGGATTGTTAGAAAAATACTCAACCGTCCATCCTCGTATCTCGCAAAACATGGTGAATTCGACACGTGCTACTTTGAAACTGGTTATTCTTTCATCCATAGGATCACCAATTCGTTTTATTCAGAAAATCGATGTAGCCCGGCGTAGCAACCTGATATTCTTCCAACTCTTCTTCAAGAATGTACTGTCGTCCATATTTTGCTTTCATGTTCTGCCAATCACTCCATGGGATAAACCCAACGGTCTTTTTGATCATGCAACAAACACCTGCCATCGCTCCTAATTTTTTATGGAGATCCAACAAGGCCGCCTGATTTTGTGTGATCACTGATTTTTTTAATCGATCCGTTGTGGTCATCTTTGCTTCAAAAACAATGGCACGTCCATCCCATAGAGTTCCTTTGTAATCTGGTTGAGCTTTCCCAATCGGATAAACGATCATTCTGCCATCGCCGAGTATCTGCTTCACACGAAACGGTTCAGGTGTTTTTTCAATTAAAGCTATTTCTTTTGTTCTGTAATACCAACATCCTTGATCAATCATTTTTTCAAAGATATCGCCCAAATCATTGTTGACTCTATTTTGGTATTTTCTTGAAGACATCGTTTCTACCTACTTTCTTCATTAGTTCAGTAATAAATCCTTCTTTGTCGTTTTGCCCAAATGTATCTAATATTCTTCGGTAAATGCGCTCATAATGTGCTTTATCTTCAAAACAAACGAATTGTGAATACCGATCACTCTTAACTATTCCTGTGTATGCTGAATAATCATTTAAATTGATTGATGCAGCATCGCAAATTTGCTGATTTTGAAGAAATCGGATTTCCTTTTCTTCTGATTTGATTTCCAATGTTTTAATACATGGAGAAAATTTCCCTTTGTTTTGATCATCAATGTTTAACATCAAAAAGACTTCCTGCATCATGTCGGTACAATCTGATTTATCAAAGCAGGCGACCAGATACGTTTGTTTACTTTCCATTTCTACCTCTTTCTCTATCCATCATCATTTCTGAACAGTTCGATTTTGAAATACCATCCACGATCCTCATCGTAAATTTTCAATATATCTCCTAAAATTCGGTATTGAGGAAACCTCTTAAGAATTTCCTCTGCTCCATCATCGTTGGACATACCTAATTTATTTAGTTTTCTAAATGACCAATAATCATCGTTGGTTGTTTCGTGTGGCTCTTTGAGGTTTCGACTCTTGGACCATCGCTTTTGACCTTTCTTCCACTGGCGATTTTCCCATTTCTCTTGACCTGTTAAATAATTGACCAAGCCTTGCATCCCATCTGAATCGTATTGAATGTTTTGCACTTGTCTTCGACCAAGAGGCTGTTTCTTCTTTCCTCGTCCTTTAGACCAAACACTCTCGATTGCATCCCTTGATGGTCCATTGTTTAAAACAATATGGTGATGGATTCGAGTGATATAGCCTACTTCCTCATCGTATTGATAAGAGGTAAACCACATGTACTTGAGTTCGACCCCTTCTTTCTCATAGAGTCTTTTTAGTTTTTTCAAAGTGTTTTCTTGATCACGCTTGGCATCAGAAGGCTTTTCAGGTAGAAACTGATCGGAATAAGTGAACGTGGCATAGTAATCTTTCTCTCCAAAGTTTGCATATAGGAACAATGCGGCCTTTCTTTTACTTTGGGCTTGATTCCATCTTGCTTGAGATAAGCCAGTAACTTTTTTTCTCCTACCTCGGGGTTCTCTGCATTTTCGTTCCTGCTCGATCGTCCTACTGTAAAGTCGGATTTCTTTATATGGTCCTGCTTCCACTCTGCGTTCTCTAACAAATGATTTCTTCATGACAAACACCCCAGAATTTTCTACGTCCGTTAAGTTAGTATCTAATACAAGGACGATAAAACGCCGAAATAGCAGCGTTTTTTGCAAAAATAGTCTGAGGATGGTATACTTATCTTGTCGGAGATAAGAAATACCATTCTCAGAAGTCGCCAAATTTGGCGGCTTTTTTTATTGTTCTGAAAACTGAAAAAGAACCTTTTCCTCGGTTGGTTTTCCCAGATGAAAAATATGGTGATAGAGAGTCCTTCCACGCAGCTGAAACGTCTCTACTCTCCCTCGCTCAGTTTTCGCTTCAATACTGTATACATAATTCTCTCCACGTTTCCTCATACGAACCTGCATCACAATTGCAGGCATTTTTTCCAAGTAATCGATCGCCTTTGATAACATCTACATCACCTGCAGCTTTCACTCATCTTCGAACAAATTTATCTGTCCAGAATTATTGACATCAATTGGATAAACAACTGGTTCCAATTCTCGTTTCGGTAGTCCATGATTTGATTCTGCATCGATGGTAATTCCTCGATGATCACTAGTGACTTTGATTCCAACCTTTATTGAAATCGTGCGTTTTGCTTCAATGTCCTTTTGAGTATCCTGTAAATCGGCAGTAATTGTTCGAACTTCTGCATCTAGCAAACTGCTGACTTTTGCCATCAACTTATCGGCTAACGTTAGGGCTAACTTGTCATTATTCATATTGAATTCCTCCTTTACTTACTAAATCCGGTAGCAATTTTGGAATGGCCATTTGTAACTTTTGAAACTGATCATCTGAAATAACGAAATAAAAAGCAATCGTAGGTGTCTCATCGCTATCAAATGAACGATCCTCTACTTCGCATGTCGATTCAAATTTATACCAGATAATCGACTTAATTTTTTGAGTGTATGGCTTAACATACATTCGATTAGTTGTGAAAATAATTTCTCTTTCTTTGAACATCTAGTTACCCTCCAATCATTAATAGGAAACAAATAGCTAACAAAATACCGTTTAACAATAAGCTGGCATAAGCAATCCCTTGTAATTGACGTGCTTTATACAATGGATTGTCATGGAGCGTAGCTAACCATTTTTTATTCACAAAATCCCTCCTTTCAATCTGACATGATATTTGCCCAGTTTTCTTGCAAATACTTCGCCATTTCTAAAGCATTGAATTTCCAAGGATTCCCTTTGCCTTTTGAGTAACGAACAAAACCGCCGTTTCTGACATCTAGTATTTCTCTGTTTGGATAAAGAATTTTTTCCTTTATCCAATCTTCGTCAGTAGTTTGCAGCCGTTCCTTAAGATCATCCATTGTCCATGTTTGACCCATCAAATCTTTTTTCTTTAATGATTCATATTCTTCAATCTCCACAACTTTTAAATGTGAAGGTATTAAGATTTGAATCGGTGTATTGATTTCAATGGTTTGAGACATAGTGTTTCTCCCTCCCTAATTTCTTTGTTTGCTTTTGAAGGTCAAAATGATTGATTTCTTTTTATCTTGCTCATGTACGAAATTTTCGTATTCGTTACCTAAAAAAATTTCATCATACTTGACACCGAAAGCATCAATATATTTCCTAAGCAAACTATCTTTTATTTTTGAAGAGTCTTTTTCCATATTTTGAATAGTTCTTGAAGTAACATCAAAAAGTTCAGCTAGCTCTTCCTGAGTCAAACTATGCATCACTCGCAACTCTTTTAGGGTCTTCATCCAACTTCCTCCTCATAGTTCTGTATTTGATGAGTCAAATATAATACGATTTTTTCGTATTGTCAACAAATAAATTCGTAATTTTCGTACTTATATATTTACTTTGATTCGATTTTTTCGTATAATATGAAATATAAAGAGGTGAGAACATGGATGATAAACAAAGGAATATCATTATTGCAGCAAATATAAAAAGTTTTATTAGAAAAAATAATATAACCCAAAAACAGTTAGCTAAAGAAATTGGGATTTCTCCATCAACTATGAGTGACTATATGAATTTGCGCTCTAATCCATCTCATGGAGTTATTCAAAAAATCGCTGATTATTTTGGGATTATGAAAAGTGATATTGACACTACTTACAAAGAAAGCAAGTCTTCAATAGATTCTATTTACAGCCAGTTGAATATGGATCGCCAAAAAAGAGTATATGATTTTGCTCAAAATGAACTCAAAGAACAGAAGAAAGAATTATTCACAATCGCAGCTCACTCTGACGATCCTAATATGAAGTTATCTAAAAAAGAATTTGAAGATCTAAATCTATATTTAGATGAGGCAGATAAAAAATTTGATGATAAGTAGGGTTGCAGATGGATGATTTTGAAAATCTTTTAAACAAGGTTACGACTGAAATTCCAGTTATAGAATTACCTTTAGAACAGGACACTGGATATACAGGTCTTTATAGAAACAATCGGATATACTTAGATAAAAATAAATCAAGTAGAAAAAAGAAGGTTGTTTTGGCTGAAGAATTTGGTCACCATAAAAGAACTATTGGAAATATTCTTAATTATAAAGATCCCGAGGCTTGGAAAGAAGAATGGAAAGCTAGAAGATATGGTATTGAAATTCTGATCACACTTGATGATCTCTTAGACTGTGCTTTGAATGGATGTAACAACATTTATGAATGCAGCGAACACTTGAACGTAACTCCCGATTTTTTTGAAGATACCCTCATTCACTACTTCAATAAATACGGTAAATACCATTTTCATCGCAACTATAAATTTACATTCGACAATGAGTTTATATTCGTGGAACCTATTAAAATTTTTGGATAAACAAAAAATCTTTTGGAAGTTCCCGCTCCCAAAAGATCTACTCATTTCTGAGACTGTACAAATATATTATATCAAAGAAATGAGGAAAGAAAAATGGCAAAAAGAGTTAGAGGCGAAGATGGTAAAATGTACAAGGTTAAGAAACCATTTTACAAAAGGGTTTGGTTTTGGGTATTAGCTATTATCTTTATAGCAATAGTGGGTAACGGTTTATCTGGTGGTAATAATGATTCTGCTGCCGAAAAACCTTCAAACAGCTCTTCTGTCGCAGATAAGTCGACGGATTCATCAATTAAAGAAGAAAGTTCATCTACTGTTGTTGAAAAAGAGTCTAAGCCAGAAGATAATGTTTCTAGCGAATTTAAATCTGCACTGAATCAAGCGAAATCATATTCAGATACAATGCACATGTCCAAACAAGGAATTTATGATCAGCTAGTGTCCGAGTATGGTGGTCAATTTCAACCTGATGCTGCCCAATATGCAATTGATAATATCCAAGCTGATTGGAATGCTAACGCATTGGAACAAGCTGAATCTTATTCTGATTCAATGCATATGTCTAAACAAGGAATTTATGATCAACTAATTTCTGAAAATGGCGGTCAGTTTACTGCTGAAGAGGCACAATACGCTATTGATAACATTAAAGCTGATTGGAATGCTAATGCATTGGAACAAGCGAAAAGTTATCAAGAAAGCATGTCAATGTCTCCTGAAGGTATTAGAGATCAATTAGTTTCTGAACACGGAGGTCAGTTTACACAAGAAGAAGCTGATTACGCTGTTAATAATTTAGATTAATAAGAAAAACACGTCCCTCTTCTTGGCGGTCGAGGACGTGCTGGACACAAATAAACGTAAGGCTTATTTAGTCATGCCTATTGTAGCAAAACTAAGGAGTTGAATCAATATGGCTAGTATTCAAAAGAAAGAAAACGGATGGCAGTATCGTGTCTCTTATAAAGATACTGATGGTAAATATAAAACAAAAACAAAAGGAAAATTTGCAACAAAAAAAGAAGCGCATCTAGCTGCTGCTGCTATTGAAAAGAAACTAACTGAAGGATTTAGAATTTCTGATTCTGACCAGGAGTTTTCTGTTTATTTTCGAGAATGGTATGAAGTTTATAGAAAAGGAAAGTTTTCTAAAGCAAATGATGCCGATATAGAAAAGTCTATAAAATTTGCGGAAGCAAATTTCAAAGGAATAAAACTTAAAGATTTGAATAGGAAAATATACCAACAGAAGTTGAATGAATTCGCTAAAACGCGACGAACCTCCACTGTTTCAAAAATTCACATCTATATGAAAGCAGCGATACAAGATGCACTGCAAGAAGGAATTATTTTCAAGGACCCTACTTATAAGGTTTCATCTCGTGGTGGTGTTTCAGATAAATCAGATAGAGATAAATTCCTAAGCTACAATGAAACCAAAAAACTCACAAATTCTTTAATTGATGGTATCAAACCAACATACGTATCCAGATATATGATTCTTTTAGGTATTGCTACAGGAATGCGATATGCGGAAATACTTGGATTGACTTGGAACTGTATAGATTTTGAAGATAAAACTGTTAGGGTTGAGAAGACATGGGACTATGTATACAAACAAGACTTTTCAAATACTAAGAATTACCAATCAATGCGCCTTATTACTGTTGACGACTTCACTCTTGATCTTCTGAAACAATTAAAGAAACATCAACGTGAATATTACTTTGGCAGAATACTAAAGAATGAGAAAAATCTAGTTTTTTTAAATGACGATATGGAGTTAATATCAAACTCTGCAGTAAACAAAACGTTGAAGAAACATCAAAAGAAAATTGGAATAGATCAACCTATAAACTTTCATGGCCTTCGACATACACATGCATCAATACTTATCTATCAAGGTGTTAATCTAAAATACGTTTCCAGACGTTTGGGCCATAAAAAAATTGAAACGACATTAGGTATTTATCAGCATATTCTTGATGAAATGGAACAAAAAGAATCTCAAATCGTTAGCACGACAATGGGTGAGCTATTTGCATGAATCCTTAATCTCGTGCAAAATCGGTGCAAAATAATCTTATTTTCTCTAGTTTTCTTCCACTTTCTTATATATTAAAAAACACAAGAACCCTTGATATATAAGCATTCCTTATATAATCAGGGGTTCTTCTGGTTTCTTCATAAGGAGAGTACAGGATTTGAACCTGCGCGCCGGGATGAACCGGGTCGGCGGATTTCGAGTCCGCTGCATTACCACTCTGCCAACTCTCCATAACAGTTATTTTCGCTAGTTTTATTAAAAATGTCAAGAAAAATCTGCACCCAATAAGTAATGGGATGCAGATTTTTTGTTCTTTAATCGAAGATGTAGCTATCTTTCTTTTCGATTACGCCTTCAATGGTCTCGTTGATGATTTTGATGATCTGGTCATCGGTGGGTGTGATGATACCCGCCGACATTAAGGAAGCCAAACCAGTCACAACGATCCATGCGCCATTATGTAGTGCATTTACCGCATCTTCTGAAAGATCCGCATATTTTTCTTCTGATTTGATCAAGGATTTGAAATAGGTCGATGAAAAATCATGCATCAATTTCCCCCCGCCATAGTCGTCGATAAAAAGGGCGATGTAGAGATTGTGCTGCTCTTGAGCGAAGCGTATATAATTCAGGCCTAAATCAACAAGTTTGTCTCCTGTTCGAACAACTGGAAAAACATTTTCCGATAAATCTTTGAAAACAGCCTCCACCAAGGTATTTTTTAAGTCCTGCATATTTTCGAACTCAAGATAAATCGGTTGAGTAGAAATTCCCATGTGCTTAGCGATATTCCGGGCCGTAAAATTGCCAAAACCTTCTCTATTGATCAGTTCATAAGCGGCCTTCAAAATGTGTTCTCTTGTATAGACCTTCCTTCGCATCAATAAATCCCCCTTTTTATATTTATTTAATTGTAACCGAGATATTCATTTTTTTAAAATAAAACACTCCATCCGTTATCTTATTTCTATTCACTTTGTTCATTAAAAACGAATGTTTACTAATTAAAAGAAGTGCTTCTCCTTTCATTTATCACAAAAAATCCTACGCATTGGCTGCTAGTTATTTTTCAAATCTACTTTTCTTCCTTGTTGAAAACTCGCTGAAATTGTACACTAAGAATGTAGTGCGCAAATTCGATTGAAAAAGGAGTTTGGAAATGGCTGAATCAAAAGAGCTATTATTGGAGACCTGTTTGTTGGCAGGAAAAATCATGATGGAAAACGGCTCGGAAGTCTATCGAGTGGAAGATACAATGAATCGAATTGCAGCAAATGCCGGGGAGCAAGGCAGCATTAGTTATGTAACAGCAACTGGACTTTTTATGGGCTTACGCAGTAGCCACTATGCACAAGTAGAAAATGTTCATGATCGAGTCATCAATCTCGAAAAAATTGTTGCCGTCAACGGATTGTCCCGTGCCTATGCTGAAAAAAAAATCTCGTTAGTGGAACTGCACGAGGCATTAAAAAAGGTCAATCCAACGACACCAAGTTTTCCTTATTGGCTGCAGGTGTTTAGTGCGGGCGTGGTCAGCAGTACTTTAATGATTATTTTCGGCGGTGCTTGGTTTGATTTTCTAGCAACGTTTGTCATTGGCTGTCTGGGATTTTTATGCGCCTATTGGGTCAAAAAAGTCATCGATATCCGCTTTTTGGATATGTTTTGCGCCTCTTTACTGATCGGTACTTTGTCTCTTCTAGCGGTCTCTCTTCATGTCGCACAAAACGTCGATAATTTGATTATCGGTGCCGTCATGCCCTTAGTTCCTGGTGTAGCGATCACCAATTCCTTTCGGGATATTTTGGCAGGCCATCTCATCAGTGGGACTGCTCGGGGAACTGAAGCTATTTTCACAGCTGCCGCGATCGGTGTTGGCATCGCCACGGTCTTCACCTTATTTGGAGGGATCTCATGACGATTTTTATTCACCTTTCCTTTAGCTTTTTAAGCACCGTGACCTTTGGTATCTTGACCAATATTCCTAAAAGAGCCTTAGTTGCAACAGGCATCGCTGGAACGGTTGGCTGGATGATCTATTGGTCATTGAAAACGATTGGCTACGGTCTAGGCAGCGCCAACTTCTTAGCCGCATTTGCCGTCGGTTGCGTCAGCATCTTTTTTTCCCGCAGAAAAAAAATGCCCATGATCATTTTTAACATTCCTAGCCTCGTTCCTCTCGTACCGGGTGGTCCTGCCTACAAAGCCGTTCGAGAATTCGCTTTGGGCGACAACTTTGTCGGCTTTGAAAATCTGATGATCGTTGTCATCACCGCTGGGGCGATCGCTGGAGGCTTCATGATGACGAGTGTGGTTGAAAAGATCGTTAATCGTTGGCAAATGAAGCGAACGAAAAAACATCCCTCAGATAAAAAAATCTCCTGAAACTATTGGTGCGCAGAAACTATAAATTTTTCTTATTTCAGACTTTAGTACAATGTTTTCTTTTCGGACTTCTTTTATAATAAAGGCATACCTTACAAAACTGTTTGACGTTTGTCATTTGTTTTACTGGATTTTTCTGGTCTCACCCCGTATAGTGGGATTATGAAACATAAAGGAGATGAAGTCCTGTGAGCATAGCAACTTCTCGTCGTATCATTAATACGATTTCTATTATTGGCTTAGGTTTATCTATCGCATTAACGATCTATTTTATCAATCTAGGTGTTTTCAAAGACATTAATGCACTGCGAGGTCTAGTTGGAAATTCCGTTATCTTAGGACCAATCGTCTTTATCCTTTTGCAGATCTTGCAAGTAGTGATCCCGATCATTCCCGGTGGTGTCTCCAGCGCTGCAGGTGTGTTGATTTTCGGTCCTTATCTAGGATTCGTTTATAACTATGTAGGAATCAGTATTGGTTCTGTCATTATTTTCCTGCTAGGCCGACGATACGGTAAACCATTCATTTTAAGTATGATCAGTGACAAAACTTACGATAAATATATTGGCTGGTTAGATAACCAAAGCCGATTTGAAAAACTTTTCGCCCTTGCAATCTTTCTACCAGTCGCCCCAGATGATGCCCTTTGTCTAATGGCTGGCTTGACCAACATGACAGTGAAGAAATTTACGCTGATTATTTTGTTGGCAAAACCTGCTTCAATTTTCTTGTACAGCATGGCTTTGATTTATGGTGGAACATTCTTAACTGGTTTGTTAGGCGGATAAGAAAAATAGGTAAGAAAAACGATCAATTCATTGAGCCGAACATGAAGGAGCTGCTTTTCATACAGGGATCTATACCTGTGGCGAATGTGCTTCTGAAACTGTTCGACTCTTTTTTTCCGCCTTTTTAGAATAAATAGGAACCAAAATACTTACTTTTGTTAGGATGACGACAATGAATTATTTAAAAAACAGCTTAGTCAACACTTGGGATTTTTTGAAAGACAGCAATGCCTACTTCCGTGATGTGTTACTGATGCACGGTGCTTTGTTGTTCTTAGTGATCCCAATCTTATCGGCTTCCACCAAGTTCGTCTTAAAACGTGGGGGCTTGCCTTACCTTTCTTTTGATAATATTGGCAGTATCTTTACCGACCACCCAGTCGTGCTGCTCTCATTAACACTGATTTTACTTTTGATTTTATTAGCCGTCTTTTTTGAGTTTACTTTTTTGCTGCTAAGTGTCTATTTTATTAAAAAGAAACAGCCGATCAGCTTGCGGCAATTGTTACGGATGACTGTTTTGCAGTTGCGTAAATTACGGCCGATGACCTTTTTATTTTTCCTGTTTTACTTCTTACTGATTTTACCGATCGGTGGGTTGAGTTTTAATTCTGATTTACTCGCAAAAATCAAAATTCCCGCATTTATCATGGATTTCATTTTTGCCAACCGTGTCTTGATCATCGGGGCAGTGCTGTTGGTTTATGTTTTGTTGATTTACTTGGGGATTCGCGTGATCTTTGCCTTGCCAGAAATGATATTACGTGATCTGCCCTTTCGAAAAGCGATCAAAGAAAGCCTCCAAGTAACAAAACGCCGTTTTTTTGCCATCGTTGGACAATTTGTCTTTATCGGTGGCAGCATCTTGTTGATTTCGACACTGGGCTTCACTTTGCTGATTACCATTCAGGCGGTGATTGAAGTTATTACACCGAACTATGCGTTGTATAGTGCTGTTTTTATTATGACTTTCTTGCAGTTTATCTTGTTACTGAATGTCATTTTATCGACGGTAGCCATTTTTTACATCATCGTTGATTTCATGGATGATGAAGGCTTTTTACCAGAGATTCCTTCATGGTTCCACCAAGAACCATTGAACCAGCGTCACTTCTTAGGTCTAAAAAGTTCGTTGTTTACCTTGGTAACGGTGCTTTTCGGTGTCGGTGTTAGTCTATATAATATGAACTATCTGACTTCAGCTGCTTCGATCCATCCGGTAACGATCTCCCATCGAGGGGTCAGCGACGGACAAGGGGTCCAAAATTCTCTTGAAGCACTACGCTTTACTAGCGAGAAGTACCAACCGGATTATGTTGAAATGGACGTCCAGCAAACCAGTGATGGTCATTTTATTGTTTATCATGATTTTTCTTACCGTCCGTTGACAGGTGGTCATGGCAAACCAGAGCAATTGCCTTTGAGTTACGCCGAATCACTGACAGTTTCGGAAAACAATCAGACAGCGCGTATTCCAACCTTTGATGAGTACTTGGCACTTGCCAACCAATTGGACCAAAAACTGCTGGTGGAGATCAAAACGCAGCGAAAAGATACCGCGGAACTTGTAAATGCCTTTTTAGCAAGATATCAAGAGGACCTCCTTGCAAATGGTCATATTATGCAAAGTCTCTCCTATACAGTTGTTGAGGAATTAAAGGCTCAGGCGCCTCAATTGATTTCAGGTTACATCATGCCCTTCAATGTCGTGGGGCCACCACTGACCAGTGCTGATTTTCTGACGATGGAATACAGTACGATCAACCGCAACTTCATCGCTTCTGCCCGAACCGATGGCAAGGAAGTGTTCGTTTGGACCCCGAATGATGCGGATACTATCAGCCGGATGCGTTTTTACGGGGTGGACGGGATCATTACTGACCAGATGGAGATCTTAAATGAAGAGTTGAGTGTGACGGAAGAAGATATGACTTATTCAGACAAACTATTGAATTTTGTGATCGGCGTTGGCTGATCTCACACGAAGAAAAATGCTGCTCACGGTGTTCCGTTGAGCAGCATTTTTTGCTAGTTGGTTAGGCAACGTTCGTTTGCGTACAAATTTTATTGAAACTGACGATCATCCGACGATTACAAGCTTCTACTTGTACTTGATCTTCTTCTTCATAACTTGAAACGACGATCAACGCCGTATTTACGTATAGTTTTTCCACCACACCAATCAGAGGCTTGCTGGCCCCGACAGGTTGGCAGACATATTTTTCACCGATCGTAATATTCTCCATATCCTCACCTCAACCGTTTTCTTTCTTAAAGATATAATAACAAAAAAGCATCAAATTGAAAACGTTTTATTTCAATTCATCACGCATTTGTCACCAAGAAATGACAGTTTCGTTCGTTGAAACACACTGGTTTGTTCGTGCCACTTCTTAAAAAGCATTTTATACTAAAGGAAATCAAAAGGAGATGAGCCAAATGCCAATTATTCAAACCTGTATCTTTGGACTATTGTCTGCTGCGTTGCTTTGGGGATTAAAAGAAGACCGCTGATTTATTGGCCCAACGAACTAGTAACACAACAAATACGAAAATAAAACAACGCCTTGAGCCAATCAGACTGGCTCAAGGCGTTTCTTTATCGAATTATAGACGTTCGTTCAATTCTTTTGCAAGATCTTCAAAACCTGGTTTGCCAAGTAAGGCGAACATGTTTTTCTTGTACGCTTCAACCCCTGGTTGGTCAAATGGGTTCACGCCATTTAAGTAGCCAGAGATACCCACAGCGATCTCAAAGAAGTACATGGTGTAACCTAACGTGTATGCATCCATTGTAGGAATTTTTACTAACAGATTTGGTACATCCCCATCTGTATGTGCAAGTAATGTTCCTTCAAAGGCTTTCGTATTAACAAAATCAACTTCTTTTCCTTCTAAGTAGCCAAGACCATCAAGATCTGCTTCTTGTGTAGGGATCGCAATTGATTTGCGTGGTTTTTCAACTTTAACAACTGTTTCAAAGATATTGCGACGGCCTTCTTGGATGTATTGCCCAAGAGAATGCAAATCTGTTGAGAAGTTTGCACTTGAAGGATAGATCCCTTTTTGGTCTTTTCCTTCAGACTCGCCGAATAATTGTTTCCACCATTCTGAGAAGTATTGCATGCCTGGTTCGTAGTTGATCAGCAATTCGGTTACTTTGCCTTTACGATAAAGGATGTTACGCATTGCTGCATATTGATACGCTTCATTTTTTTCAAGGTCGTCACTTGCGTAAGCATCGCTAGCATCTGCAGCCCCTTGCATCAAGGCATCGATATCCGCTCCGCTGGCAGCTATTGGTAATAAACCAACAGCAGTCAATACAGAGAAACGGCCGCCGACGTCATCTGGAATCACAAAGGTTTCCCAGTTTTCAGCATCTGCTTCAACTTTTACTGCACCTTTCGCTTTATCCGTTGTTGCGTAGATCCGTTTGTTGGCTTCTTCTTTGCCGTATTTTTCAATCAAACGTTCTTTGAAAACACGAAAAGCGATCGCTGGCTCAGTAGTTGTTCCTGATTTTGAGATCACATTCACAGAGAAGTCACGGTCACCGATGATTTCGATCAAATCTGCTAAGTATGTTGAAGAAATCGAATTACCTGCAAAAAAGATTTGTGGTGCTTTGCGTTCTTCATTTGGTAGCAAGTTAAAGAAAGAGTGATTTAAGAAATCAATCGCTGCTTTCGCTCCTAAATAAGATCCGCCGATCCCGATCACGACTAATACTTCAGAATCAGATTGAATTTTTTCAGCCGCTTTTTTGATACGCGCAAATTCATCTTTGTCATAGTTTTTAGGAAGGTCGATCCAACCTAAAAAGTCGCTACCAGCACCTGTTCCTTCGCGTAATTGTTTGTCTGCTGCTGTAACTTGACTTTGCATGTAGCTCAATTCGTATTCGTTCACGAATGGTGCTACTTTCGAATAGTCAAACTTGATGTGTGACATGATTTGTCCTCCTTGAAAAAATAGTTTTTCATACACTACCTACTTTACGTTTTTTTTCAACTTTTTTCAAGTAATTCCTGATAGGTAGCCTGTTGGGTGATTTTAGACAAGTCCTTGAGCAAACATTGCTTTAGCAACTTTTTCAAAGCCTGCGACGTTCGCACCTAACATAAAATTATTTTTTTGATCGAAGGTTTCAGCAGTATCACGGCATGCTTCATAGATCGACTTCATGATATCGTCCAATTTGGCATCGACTTCAGCTTTTTCCCATTGCAGTCGTTGGGAGTTTTGACTCATTTCTAACGCAGAAACGGCTACGCCGCCAGCATTGGCTGCTTTTCCTGGGCAGTAGAAAATTCCTTCTTCAATAAAATATTCTGCTGCTTCTAATGAGCTAGGCATATTCGCGCCTTCAGAAACGACCCGGACACCATTGGCTTTTGCACGTTTGGCTTGTGAGAGATCAATCTCGTTTTGGGTCGCGCAAGGAAAGGCTAATTCCGCTGGTGTATCAAAATCCCAGACAGATGCCCCTTCATGATATTCGGCTGATGGACGTTCCTTGGCGTAAGCCGTCAACCGTTCACGCTTCACTTCTTTGATCTCTTTTAACAAGGCCAGATCAATGCCGTCTTTGTCATAGATAAAACCAGAGGAATCAGAACACGTGACAGGGATCGCACCTAATTCTTGCAATTTCTCAATTGCATAGATCGCAACATTGCCGCTTCCAGAAACGATCGCTTTTTTGCCTGCAAAGGTTTCACCTAGGTCTGTCAATAAATGCTTAACGAAATACACGGCGCCATAACCCGTTGCTTCTGTGCGGTTTTTACTGCCCCAGAAGTCTAATGGCTTACCAGTTAAAATACCAGCATCGTATTGTTTCAATCGTTTGTAGGCACCAAACAAATAGCCGATTTCTCGGCCTCCGACACCAATGTCGCCAGCAGGAACATCTAAGTCAGGTCCGATATGTTTTGACAGCTCCGTCATAAAGCTTTGGCAAAAACGCATCACTTCGGCATCGGATTTGCCTTTTGGATCAAAATCACTTCCGCCTTTGCCGCCGCCGATCGGCAGACCTGTCAAGCTGTTTTTGAAGATTTGCTCAAACGCCAAAAACTTCAAGATACTCAAGTTTACACTTGGGTGAAAACGCAAGCCGCCTTTGTAAGGCCCCATTGCCGAGTTGAATTGAATCCGATAGCCACGGTTTACTTGCCAGTTGCCTTGATCATCTTGCCACGGGACTCTGAATTGGATAAAACGTTCTGGTTCAGTTAAGAGTGCAAGGATATTTGATTCAATATATTCTGGATGCTCCTCTAAAAAGGGAACGATCGTAGGCAAAAATTCATCAATTGCTTGAAGAAATTCCGGTTGGTGTTGGTCTTTCTCATGAATCTTCGCTTGAATTTCTTTCACGTAAGCTGAAGCTTTGGTCATAGTGCATTACCTCCTTTAAGATATTTTCTATTTTAAAGAAATTTTCTGAAATTGCACGCTTTTTTTTAGAATTGTCAGAATTTTTTATTATTCGAAAAAAATCGACCAATCCTTTCAGCACTCATAGCCGATGTGTTACAATCCCAAAGAGGTGAAAAGAATGGAAAAAACCTATGATGTCATTGTTGTTGGTGCAGGTACGAGCGGCATGATGGCTGCGATCACTGCTGCCAAACAAGGTGCGCGGGTGTTATTAATCGAAAAAAACAAAAAAATCGGCAAGAAATTATTGATGACTGGCGGCGGACGCTGCAATGTAACCAATAATCGGCCGGTAGATGATTTAGTTGCTCATATTCCAGGAAACGGCAAGTTTTTGTATAGCACGTTTTCTCAATTCAATAATTATGATGTAATGGCGTTTTTCGCAGACTTAGGTGTCGTCTTAAAAGAAGAAGACCACGGACGGATGTTCCCTGTGACGAACAAATCAAAAACCATCGTCGAAGCGTTGCTTCAAGCAATCAACGATCATCACGTCACCCTATTGACGAACACAGTCGTCACAAAGCTGATCCATGACGGCAGTCAAATTCGCGGCGTGCGAACCGAAACCGATGAGTTCTCTGCCCCTAGTGTGATTTTGACGACAGGTGGCCGCACCTATCCTTCCACGGGCGCAACGGGGGACGGCTATAAGATGGCAAAAAAAGTCGGCCATACCATTACGCCACTTTATCCAACCGAATCGCCGCTTGTTTCAGAAGACTCCTTTATTCAAGAGCGGACGTTGCAAGGCATTTCCTTGCAAGACATCACGTTGAGTGTCTTGGATCAAAAAGGAAAGCCCATCGTCGCCCATACCATGGATCTTTTGTTTACCCACTTTGGGTTATCTGGTCCAGCTGCTTTACGCTGTTCCTCTTTTGTGAACCAAGAATTGAAAAAGCAACAACCCGTGACGGTTGTTCTGGATTGTCTGCCAGCAAAATCCCATGAAGCCTTGACCCAGGAATTGATTCAGTCTGCGGCTTCGAAGAAACAATTGCCGAATGCTTTAGCTGGCTTTTTGCCTGAGCGCTTGATGACCTTCTTTTTGCAGCAGCTAGACCTGCATGAGCTGGTTGCTGAAAAAGCCTCACCAGAACAGTTGGCTGCGCTCGATTCCTTGATCAAAGGCTTTTCAGTCACTATCGTTCGCACGTTCCCGTTAGAAAAGTCTTTCGTGACTGGTGGCGGGGTCCATCTGAAAGAAATCAATCCAAAAACCATGGAGAGCAAGAAAATCAACGGCTTGTATTTTGCTGGTGAATTATTGGATATCAATGGGTATACAGGTGGTTTCAACATTACAGCAGCGTTTTGTACTGGACATGTTTCAGGGAAAAACGCAGCAGAAACAGCTAGTTATTTCAGTTATTGATCGATGACCCAGGTGTTGGCAGCAATATCCTTGCCGTTGCTACCAACACCTGGGTCTCCTCTCTTTTTGCTTATTAGTTGGGTTTTTCTCAAAGTAGGCGTAGACTAAAGATAGCAAGATCGAGGGAGGTTTTTTTAATGAAACGAATTTCAAGAGGTAAATTTGAACGAATGCAAAAACTTTCAAATGAGGATGGTGTGATTGCCGCACTAGCGATCGACCAACGTGGTTCCATGAAAAAAATGATGAAGGCGGCAACTGGACCGGATGACTTTACGATGGAACACATTTATGAATTCAAGCAGTTGGTTTCCCAAGAATTGACCAAATATGTCAGCAGTATTTTGTTAGACGAGGAATATGGCTTCTTAGGGATCGAGGCAAAGAATCCCAACGCTGGCTTGATCCTTTCCTATGAAAAAACAGGGTATGATGTCAATACGCAGGGTCGTTTGCCAGAAATTCTACCCAATGAATCGCTGCAGCGCTTAGTGAAAAAAGGGGCAGATGCTGCGAAAGTCTTGGTTTATTATAATCCAGATGAACCGCAAGAGATTTTAGATACCAAACATGCGTTTTTAGAACGTTTAGGTACGGAGGCACAAGCGGCCGATATTCCGTTATTTGTAGAGCCAATCGTTTACGACGATGAGATCACAGATGACAAATCACCTGCTTTTGCCAAGATCAAACCGAGCAAGGTCATCCGAACCATTCAGGAACTGACGAAAGATCACTACCATATCGATATTTTGAAAGTCGAAGTACCGGTTCAGTTCGACTTAGTTGAAGGTTTCCAAAAAGAAGGCTTAGAGGCCGTCTATACGCAAGAAGAAGCCGCCAATTACTTCAAAGAAGCTAGTGACGCTGCGACGCGACCATTTATCTATTTGAGTGCGGGTGTCCCAGCGAATGTCTTTCGCGATGAATTGACCTTTGCTGGTCAACATGGTGCTAAATTCTCAGGAATCTTAGGTGGACGAGCAACTTGGCGCGATAGTGTGGAAATCTATGGGAAGCAAGGCGCCAAAGCATTACTGGAATGGCTGGACACCCAAGGGAAAGAAAATGTTGAAGAATTAAACGCCATTCTAAAACAATATGCCACTCCATGGTTTGACTTTTATGGTGGTTTAGAAAATATTGAGGTTTTCGATATTGAAGTAATGGAATAAAATAGTACAAAATAATCCCCGTGAACGGCATTTCAAGATGGTTCACGGGGATTTTTTATTCGTGTTCAGGTGCCAACAAATCGGCAAAGACCGCCCTAGTCAATTGTTGCAACGCTTGTGGGGCAAGCCCCATCTGCAACCCGCGCTTTCCTGCAGAAACCACGATTTCTTCCAGTGTCTCTGCCTTATGATCAATATAAGTAGGAAAGAGCTTTTTCATCCCGATCGGCGAACAGCCGCCGCGAATATAGCCAGTCGTTTCTTCTAAATCTCTCAGATGCAGCATCTCTACTTTTTTGTTTCCACTGACTTTGGCTAACTTTTTCAGATCCACTTCTCTGTTTCCAGGAATCACAGCCACCAGCGGACCTGTTTTGTTGCCCACTGCCACCAGCGTTTTGTAGATGGCTTGCGGGCGTGCTAGTTGCACAGCGACGGATTGCGCATCGAGATGGTCTTCCGACCACTCATAGGTGTATTCGTTATAAGCGATTTTCTGTTGTTCTACTTGACGGATCGCATTGGTTTTTTGTTTCTTCTTCGCCATTTTATCCCTCTTTTGTTTTGGTTTCTTTTAAGAGAAGGCCTTGGCTGGTCTTACTCATTGAGTGAAAATTCTTGTAAGTAGTTGGTCATTCGTTCGATCGGTATTTGTCCAGGTGCTGAAGCACCTTGCAACGAAGCAAAAGTAAAGACCGAACCAGTCAATGCCCCACTAACCCGGCTGATTTTCCCCAGCTCCCCCATCGACATGATCGCCAACGGCAGTTGGTTGAAGCCACGCGCTTTAGTAATGATCCCCATCAAACGTAAAACATCTTGGACTTGCTTGGGCATCATCGCTAACTTGCCAACATCGGCACCAAATTGATTCATTACGCCGATCTTTAAAATCAACACAGCATCTTCTGGCGTTTTCTCAAAATCATGATTGCTCAATATCAGCTTTACCTGTGCCTTTTTGATTTCTTGAATAAAGGCTCGACCTAAAAATTCAGCTTTCTCTAATTCGACATCGATCCAATCGATCAAGCCTGAATCAGCAGCAGCTAAACACAATTCTTTGTACTGGGTCAATGTGAACGCTCGCTCGCCTCCTTCTTCCAAGGTTCGAAAAGTGAAGAGCAGCTCTTTGTGCTTTAATGTCGTGCGAATATGTGATAACGCATCTAAGACCGCTTGCTGGTCTTCGACATGTTTGTAATGATCAACACGCCATTCGACGATCTGTGCCTCTGATTCCTCAGCAGCAATGGCTTGTTTCAAGATCTCTTCATTGGTTTTCCCAATCAATGGCACACAAATCAACGGTGTTTTCCCGTCTAACGTTACTGGTTTTGATCGGCTCATCTACTTCACTCCTTTTTCATTTGATAAAAGAATACTTTCAGATAGTTCCCTTCGGAAAAATGCTTATCTACCGCAAAATCAGCTGGTAGACGATAACTTTGAATACATTCATAAGCAACGTGTGCTTTCTCTAAGGATGCTTCGATCATTTCTTGAAACTTCCTCGGTGAAAGATTGGCCGCATTCGTTGAGGCGATCAACAAGCCATCAGGCGCTAAAATCGCCAAACTATCAGTGACTAAGTCGCCATAATTTTTCGCAACCGAGAAGACCTTTTTCTTGTTGCGGGCAAAACTCGGCGGATCTAAAACGATCACATCAAAGCGCAAGTCTTTTTTGCTGGCATAATTGAAGTAATTGAAAACATCCATGACATGGATACGCTGGGTATCTGGATCAATGCCGTTGACTGCAAATTGTTCGCGGGTCTTTTCTAGACTGCGTTTTGCCAAATCGACGCTCGTTGTTTGAGCAGCGCCACCGACAGCAGCAGCGACAGAAAACGCCCCCGTATAACTGAACATATTTAAAACCGTCTTGCCAGCTGCCAAGCCATCAACAAGTTGCCCACGAACTTCTTTTTGATCCAAAAAGATGCCCGTCATTAGTCCTTCGTTCAAATACGTCGCATACGTGACGCCATTTTCCTTCACCAGTAAGGGTTCAGGTGCCGTTTTTCCATAGACCCATGCTGATTCAGGCAGTTCAGACGTAAAGCGGATTTTTTCATAAGCCCCTTTGATCTCGGGAAATATTTGACGAAAAGCCGCCACGATCGCTTTTTTATGTTGATAAAGGGTGGCATTGTACCAAGAAAAAACGACATACTCGCCATACAAATCTACGGTAAGTCCCCCCAATTGATCCCCCTCGCCATTAAACAGACGAAAGGCATCTGTCAGGTCATCTTGATAGTAAGCAATGCGTTTGCCTTTTGCTTTCGCAAAGCGTTGCGCAAAGAATGCTTGGTCGATCACTGTTTCTTCAAAGGATACGACCCATCCGATCCCTTTATTTTGTTCCCCAAGATAGCCGACACCTAAGAAATGGTTGGCCTGATCAATAAAGGTGACCCACTCCTTCGTCTCGATTGCTTGTTGAAGATCTTCTCGTTGGATCAACGGATTCTTTTTGCGAAGCTTCGCTGATCCTTGCTTCGTTAGTTTTATTTTCATGTTCATCTGCTCCATTCATTCTCCTTTTTAGTATAGCAAAAAGCGACTGTATTGTCTGTATCCTTGAAAGTAAAGAAATACTTAATTCCGCGTCATGACAAGGAATTCATTTGACACGTCTTTCACAGCCTAGTAAAATGTACTGTGATGTAAAATCGTAATTTACCGGTTATACTGGAAAAAGAGAGGACGATTCCTTTGAAAAAAAATAAAGTATCCACCTTTGTGAATACAAGAATGGGCTTTTTTTTCCTATTAGCCCTATTATTTTGGCTAAAAAATATCTTTGCCTATATGGTGGACTTCCACCTAGGTATTGAAAGCAGCATTCAGTACTTCATCTTATTCATCAATCCGATCGCAACGACTTTGTTGCTGCTGTCGATCGCATTGTACGTAAGAAGAACCAAAGCAGCTTATATCACGATGCTTGTGATCTATTTCTTGATGACTCTGCTGTTGTTCTCTAATGTTTCGTACTATCGAGAATTCACTGACTTTATCACCATCAACACGATGCTCGGTGTAGGAAAAGTAGCAAGTGGTCTAGGAGAAAGCGCAATTCGCTTGTTCCGTCCCTACGATGTGTTGTACTTCATTGACTTTATCGTGCTGATTGCAGCCTTTTCAATGAAAAAAATCAAAATGGACACTCGTCCTGTGCGGGCACGGATGGCTTTTGCGATCTCAACCTTAGCTGTCATGGTCTTTTCTGCCAATCTTTTCTTAGCAGAAGCGGATCGTCCTGAACTGCTTACTCGAACGTTTTCTCGTGACTATTTAGTGAAATACCTTGGGATCAACGCCTTTACGGTTTATGATGGCGTGCAAACCTATCAAGCTTCGCAAGTACGTGCCGAAGCAAGTCCCAACGACATGAACGAAGTAGAAAGCTATGTCAGAGAACATTACGCGGAACCGAATGATGATCTGTTCGGTATCGCAAAAGGCAAGAACGTCATTTATATTCACTTAGAAAGTGTTCAGCAATTCTTGATCGATTATAAATTAAAAGATGAAAATGGTGTTGAACATGAAGTCATGCCATTTATCAATAGTTTGTATCATAGCGATAGTACCTTTAGTTTCGATAACTTCTTCCATCAAGTAAAAGCTGGGAAGACCAGTGATGCGGAAACGTTATTCGAAAATTCCTTGTTCGGATTGAATCAGGGGGCATTATTCACTCAACTGGGTGGGAAAAATACCTTTGAGGCAGCGCCAGATATTTTAGGTCAAACCCAAGGCTATACCAGTGCGGTTTTCCACGGAAATACGGGTACCTTCTGGAACCGAAATGAAACCTACAAACGGTTTGGCTATGATTATTTCTTCGACGCATCGTATTATGATGTCAATGATGAAAATTCATTCCAATACGGTTTACATGACAAACCGTTCTTTGAACAATCGGTACAATACTTAGAACGTCTGCAACAACCGTTCTATTCAAAATTCATTGCAGTTTCTAACCACTACCCATATTCTGAATTTACCAATGAAGAAGGCGGCTTCCCGCTAGCGAACACTTCGGATCAAACGATCAATGGGTATTTCGCAACCGCGAATTATTTAGATAAAGCCGTAGAAGAGTTCTTTAATTACTTGAAAGAAAGCGGCTTGTACGAAAACTCAGTCATCGTTTTATATGGTGACCATTACGGAATTTCCAATTCTCGGAACCGCAACTTAGCAGAATTGCTTGGAAAAACAAGTTCGACTTGGACAAACTTTGACAATGCTTCATTGCAACGTGTCCCTTATATGATCCATATTCCAGGACAATCAAACGGCGGCATCAATCATACGTATGGTGGCCAAGTTGATGCATTGCCAACCCTCTTGCACTTACTCGGTGTAGATACATCGAACTATATTCAATTGGGACAAGATTTATTCTCTGATCAAAATGAACAACTGGTTGCCTTCCGCGATGGCGACTTTGTGACACCAGACTACACTTACTATAGCAGTACATTGTATGACAATCGTACCGGCATGCCGATCAACGATCCATCCGATGAACTGCAAGCGAAAGTCGATGAGTGGAAAGCCAAAGTTGACAAACAGCTGTCGGTTTCTGATCAGATCAACAATGGTGATCTCTTACGTTTCTATGCGAAGAGCGGTTTAGAAGAAGTCGATCCTTCGACCTATAATTACAAAGACGCCCTTCAGCAAATGATGGATATCGAAAAGAATCTAGGCAGTGATTCAACCAGCGCCTTTTCTCAAAACGGCAATCAATCGACCGTCGATCTGTACCAAACAAAAACCTTCCAAGAATACCAGCAGATGACGGAACAAGATAGCGGAGAATAACCTATAAGTACTACAAGATCGATCCAGCAAGGCGGATGCTTTGCTGGATTTTTTTCGGCTGTTTTGTTCGTAAAAACCCGATTTTTTCTATTGCTTTTTTAGCTTCGATATTTTACTACAAGAACTTCATACTTTATTCAAACTCCCCTTTTATACTATGAAATAGGATGAGGTGAACTAGATGAAAACTATACATTTTGCGATTGCCAGCATATTTTATCATAAAAAAGCCATGGTGCTTTATACGCTTGTATCCTTCTTTGCCGTGATTGGCTTGATCGTGACCTTCGCTTTGATCTACTCAATGGATCAAGTAATCGCTCAAACCAGAGATCTCTTAACAACAGAAGATTTGCAAACGAAAGTAGCGGAAGAGATCCAACCAGTCACGACGATCTATCATCAACTGTTCTATTTGATTTTTAGCGCCTTTACACTGGTCTTTATCGGCTTTCAAGTTTATTACCAATTATCGAAACGCTCAGAATACACTGCCTGGTTAGCAAGTGGTGCCACCACCAGACAATGGGTGGCGATGCAGTTGCTTGAAATGCTCTTGCCGCTTTTAGCAGCTGCCGTGATCGCCTTTGTGTTGTTGCTGCTCTTCCAGCCTTATTTCCAGCGAGAATTGCTTAGCGGGCATATCATCGCTCTTGATCGTGAGCGTGCTTCGGATCACTTTTGGGAGGCTGTTCAAAGTCTTCCCGGTCAAGAATTCGCCATTACGATCCCACAAAACAGTCAAATTCTTGTCCAAAATGTTGACTTGAACAGCACCACCTGGCTGGCTATTTTATTTGAAAGTACGCGCCACACACTTATCGTATTGATTGCCGCGGTTACCAGCTTTACTGGTCTGATTGCTAGCGGACATAGTCTGTATTGGAGGAAAAAACAATGGAAAAACCAACTCAGCTAACGAAATCAATTGGTTTCTTTTATGTTGCGAAAGACAATGAAACAAAAACATCTGAATTAAGTTTGCTGCTTTCACAAAAAAAAGCAATCTTGATTCGCGCACAGTGGCCCTCCGTCCCCTTTTTATCGGTCATGGACAATGTATCTCTTGCAAATAAAAAGGGGGGCGATTTAGAGGATGTGCTGCCTTATGTACAGCTTCCCTTATCGGCTTTGAAAAAAAATCGAACAGAGTTAACGCCCTTTGAGGAGCTCAAAATTCAACTGCTCTTAGCTTTACTTTCAGAAAGAGAAACCCTTTTAATCGAAAATGTCTTGAGCACATTAACAACGAACGAGGTTCAAACCCTGCTGCCCTTGTGTCAAGAAATCGCCGAACAATTTGCTGTTGCCATCTATTTGATTCATGAAGACGAATGCTTTGCCCATACCCCTTATACTACTTATCTGTAGTTTACATAGCCCCCGAACAAGAAGGCTTGCTTGCAAAAGCAGGTCTTTTTGTTTGGACTGCTGCCAATGAACCGCAAAAAAATCGACCGGCTAAGCGAATTGCTGCCGGTCGATTGCTATTCTTCATTTAAGTCGATATCAGGAAAAGAGATTTTAAACGTCGTGCCTTTGCCAAGTTCACTTTCTACACTGATCTTTCCTTTGTGCAGGCGTACGAGCTGTTCAACGATCGATAGGCCCAAACCTGATTCACCAAATTGACGGTTTTTACGGGAAGGATCGACTTTGTAATAACGATCCCAAATATTCTTGACTTGTTCTTCAGACATGCCGATTCCCGTATCACTGATTTCGATGATCGTTTCCAAGTAGCCTTTTTCGATTCGAACCCGAATTTCTCCATCTTCCGTAAACTGGATCGCATTTTGTAAAATATTGACTATGATTTGGACGAAACGATCGTAGTCGGCATAGACGTCAATTGGCTCTGTTGTTTCTAAAATCAACACATCTTTGGCGATTTCTGCCTTGCTCTCAAGTTGCGTCAGCAGATTTTTAATGGTTTGCGTTGCATCGAATTTTTTGATGACCATCGAGATTTGATTGGTTCGGATTTTTTCGTAGTCAAGGTTTTCGTTGACTAATCGAATCAAGCGATTGGTTTCATTTTTCATCAAACGGATCGCATTGTCCTTTTGATTTTCAGGAATCGCGTTGTACTCCAACCCTTCCAATAAGCCATTGATGGTCGTCAAAGGCGTACGCATCTCATGCGAAGCGTCTGCCATAAATTGTCGACGACGTTCTTCTTGTCGTTCAATTTCCTCTTGCGACTCTTTTAAGGATTTCGTCATTAAATTAAAATCTTCGGCTAACTCATCAAATTCATCCCGATTATGCACTGGCAAGAAGATATCAAAATTGCCATTGGTGATCTCCTTGGTTGCTCGTTTCATGCGATTGATCCGCCTTACTTGGAACGTAGCAAATAGGTAACTGATCAATAAGGAAACGACGATCGAGATCAAACATACTTTAAACAAGTTTTGGTTAAAAGCACTGACAAGATTCAAGATGCTGCTTGCCGATTGCGAAACCACCATCACCCCGTAAAAATCCGTTCGGTTGACAGAAAAAGGAATCAAAACATAGGAAGTCAGTTCTTTTCCCCCATATAGATTCGTAGGCGACGTCAGTTGCAGACGCGCCCCGTTTTCTAAGGATTGCCAGTCTTTTTCAGAAATTGGAAAATCTACCGCACGAGTCGTATCTAATGGATAAATGATGTCATCGGGGCTTTTAAAGAAAGCAAAAGAAATGTCTTGGTTGCTCAAAATATTTTCAGCCAAATGCAGAGAATATTGCAGATAGCCATCTCGCGTCATATTTTGCTGCAAATATTCTGAATCGCTGATTTGCGAAATCGTCGCGACCGACGAAGCATACCCCATTAACTGCTCATAATTTCGTTCTTGTAATGTTTGGCGCGTCATTTGTGTAAACGCAATACCAATCGTCATCAAAATCACGAAGATCACAACAAAAAACGCAATCAGCTGTTGATACAAGTAGCGCATTAAGCAGCACCTGCATCGTCAAATTTATACCCCACACCCCAGACGGTTTGAATGATCTGAGGTCCCACTTTTTCTATTTTTTGTCTTAGTTTTTTGATGTGCGCATCAACCGTCCGTTCATCACCAAAATATTGGTAATCCCAAACTAGTTCTAACAATTGCTCTCGTGAAAAGACTTGCCGCGGTTTTTTCGCTAACGTATAAAGCAAATCAAATTCCTTCGGCGTCAACCCATCGATGGGTTTGCCATTTAAATAGGCTTCCCGTGTTTTTGTGTTCATTTTGAAATGATCGGTCACAACATCAAAAGTTGCATCGGAAGCTTCAGGCGTTGTTTTTTCAACCAACTCACTGCGGCGGTGTAAGGCTTTGATCCGCGCGATCAAGGTCAGTGGACTAAAAGGTTTCGTCACATAGTCATCTGCCCCCATCTCCAACCCGATGACTTGATCGCTTTCTGAATCACGGGCCGTCAACATAATAATAGGTACTGTACTGGAGATTTTGCGAATTTCGCGCGCCACCATCATGCCATCCATGGAAGGAAGGTTCAAGTCAAGGGTGATCATGTCCCATTTGTCTGGTTCAGCAGCAAAGGCTTCCAGTCCTTCTTTGCCGTCGTACTTAAAAGCCGCTTCCCATCCTTCATTCAAGAAAAACATTTGCATCATTTCAGAAACAGATTCGTTGTCTTCAATCATTAATATATTCATTTTCTTCACCTCTATGTTCTTTATCAAATCGTTGCAGATTCTCTTCGATCAGGCCAAAGATCGGCACGATGAACCAAGGGATCGCGATCATTTCAACTAGGAAAAAATTGGTCCATTCTTGCCATTTCAAGACAAACCCAATGACCGCCATGATTCCGCCAAAAAGCAGAAAATAACGGGCGCATAGTTTCTGAGCATGCCGCCAGTTGCGTTCATTTTGTTTTGCTAAATAGGAACGGTAGCCATAAATAAGGTTCATTTTTTTTGATGGAAAAAGAAAAAAAGTGAGACCAATCAAGAAAAAAATGATGCCAATTACTAAAAAAATCATCGTTTCACTCCATTCTTCCTATAGTATACTCGAATTTCTTTCTTCTACCAACAACTTCACCGATTATTCATAAAGGTTTGCCTTTTTTTCAATCTTTGATAAGATTGTGAGTGGACTATGACTATAAACCTTAGGAGTAAGATACATGACCTATAAAGCATTAACTTTTTTTGATCTTGACGGTACGCTTTTAGATGAACACTCGCAAATCACATCCGAAATCGCTGAAGCGATGGCGATGTTGCGAAAAAACCAAGTACTGCCGATCATTGCAACAGGAAGAACCGAACCTGAAGTTACCGCCATTCGTGAAGCAGCTGGGATCACCTCGAACATCGTCATGAACGGCGCCTTTATCCGTATTGACGGCAAAGAAGTTTTTTCCGATACCCTTGAACCTGAACTTTGCGCACGGATGTTCCAAGCAGTCAAAGACAATGGCGATGAACTGTGCTATTACAATGAGAAAGGCTATTGGGCGACTGGACATACCGCGGAAATGATTGGTGCGTACAACTATGTCCGCAGCCCTTTACCAGAAATCGATCCTCTGCATTATGAAACAGATCGGACCAATATGTTGTTGGTTTTAGGTGTCGGCAACGATGCTTATTATCATGAGCGTTTTCCAGAATTAACTTTTTATCGTAATACCCCCTTTTCCATCGATGTCGTAAAATCTGGCACCTCTAAAGGGACGGGCGTAAAAACCTTGGTAGAATTGTTGGGTCTAGAAGATGTACCTACCTTCGGCTTTGGTGACGGCAGCAACGACTTCGCTCTTTTAGAAGCCTGCGACCACAAAATTGCAATGGGAAATGGAATTCAAGAGTTGAAAGAGTTGGCAGACTTCGTGACCCTGAAAAATACCGAAGGCGGGATCGTGCACGCCCTGAAACACTTTGACTTAATCTGATTCTTTGCATACAGGTAAAACTATGGTATACTAATGAATGGTAGCGATACCCCTTTTATCAAGGGGATGTTACGGATTCGACAGGCATAGTTGAGCCTGAATTGCGCTTCGTAGGTTACGTCTACGTTAAAACGTTACAGTTAAATATAACTGCTAAAAACGAAAACTCTTACGCTTTAGCTGCCTAAAAACAGTTAGCGTAGATCCTCTCGGCATCGCCCATGTGCTCGAGTAAGGGTCCTATTCTAAGTGGGATACGTTTTATCTTTCCGTCTGTAAGATAAAAAAGAGAGCATCAGACTAGCGATACAGACTGCCTGTCACTCGGCAAGCTGTAAAGCGAACCTTCAAATGAGTTGACTATGAGCGTAGATTTTTAGGTAGCAATATGTTTGGACGCGGGTTCGACTCCCGCCATCTCCATAAAGAAAAATCGATTAGATTTTTGTAGTTTTTCCTAAGTGTTCAAAGCCTTGATTTAAAGAGGTTTTGAACACTTTTTTTGTATTTTCAGTTCCACAATGTTTTTCGTAGTTTTCTTGTTTGGTAGTCAAATGGTGGTTAATTATCAGCTTTAAACCGATGTGCTATTCCTCGCTTTTCTTAGATTGTATTTCTTATACCGATTGAACCTACATTAATTGTTCAAGTGAAGTCAGATGCTTTTTTTAAGCAATCAATGCTCTTCAATGGCGTACCTTTTCACCAAATTGTATACGAATCTCTTTTTTGCGAGTTTTTCTTGGGCTGATTTTTTTACTCTATGTTTGATTTAAGGCTTTTTACTCCTTAGTATCTTTAGACACACTTTTTTTCACTCCTGTTTTGCGTTATCAACGGCTTTCTTTGCTTCTACAATAGTTATTTTCCCTGCCTCATCGCATGAAATTTTTTGAAGATGTTTCTTATCATCAAAGCTTGATGTAAGTTTCATAATCTGCTTGATCATCAACAATCTATGATAGTTCGTTGCTGGCTTGATCTGACTCTGCCTCAGCAAAAAAAGTGCTAATTAAAGTGTTTTCGATTTCTCTACAATTTCCTTTACTCGTTCACAAAAACTATCTGGATTCATTCCAGGTTCCATTTTCTCAGCCTCATCAGGAAGTAAATCATTCAGGTACAATGTAGCTTCTTTGTTTTCGGTATACATTTCCTCGTAGTGATCGACTAAATAATGTTCCAAATCTATGGAAAACATAAAAAAATTAATTTCTTCGGAAAGTCCTTTTTCAATAAAGTTGAAAAATTTATCCATTTATCACACCTCCTTGACTAAAGTTTATCAAAATATTACAGAGCGTTCTTTACCTTCTCCTTGAATCTTGTAAGGTCTTCGTAAAATTTAGCATGTTCCTTCTTCTCTTTATGATCCTCAGTATCAATTTTTCTTCCAATCAAACAATTAGTGATTTATATTCCATTCCTCTGTCCACCATAATTTTATGTACAATAATAGTACTCAACCATTGATTTATGATTGAGTGCTATTTATCTTCTATTAACTCGATTGATTTCAAATCTGATTCAGCATAGATTGCGGATCCAATTGATATTTCTTCTTCTCCAGAAACAGAGGTATACCCATCAGTTTTAACCGCTTATTTTCTTCTGTATAGAATCTACCCGTCTGTTACGTCTCGCAGAAAGGACACAACGCTTAGAATCGTACGTGATCAAATGATAATCGCCTTCCCTTCTTTCTTATCCTTTGATATGATGATTGCATCAAACGAAGGACGTGATTAAATGAAACTGACCTTATTGGCACCCTCTTTTTCTGTCATCCAAGTAGAGCGTATTGATCCTTCGATACTGAAGATCGTTCCTCTATTTTTTGCCCATACGTCAGAAGAACTTTCTTTGGTGTTACCAACGGCAAAGGTTCCAGCTGAAACACTAAACAGAGAAGATGGATGGAAAGCGATGAAAATAATTGGTGTGCTGGATTTTAGCTTAATTGGCATTATTGCAAAAATCTCTTCCCTTCTAGCCGAGGAGTCAATCAGTATTTTTGCTGTTTCTACCTTCAATACTGATTATATTTTAATCAAGGAACATCAGGTAGAACAAGCTCGTACTGTTTTAACCGCCAATGATTATTCCTTTGTCAATTGAGAAAAACTTGTTCTTCCTTACGATAAGTTACTCTCGCTCGCTTTATGAAATACAAAAGAACGACTGAACCAAAGAAGTTCAGTCGTTCTTTTGTATTTCACTTGTCGTTTAACAAAGATAAGAGTACTGGGTATCCCAAATAAAAGACTTCCCCAAGCTTTCATTTGCCCCAGTACTCTTCATTGCTCGTTGTTAAGATAATCATAATACAAAAATGATTTTTATTCAATAACTATGCTTTAAAAATAAACAAAATGCTATTTTGTGACAATTTATAGGGGTTTCACTTCGTTTCTAGCTAATATTCCCTATATCTGTTTATATTCTAAATGGTTCCATGAAGCATCAGTTGATGAGATGCGATCCCTTCGATAGCGATCCTCCTTCTTTTAAAGTTTTGAATTTGAGGAAATTCAGCCTTGTCAATCTCGCCTTCCCATGCTACCATGGTTATGCAAACGTTAACATTAAAATGCACACGTGAACATTAATTTGAGGAGGATTTTTAATGGCAAAAATTACAGATGTACAAACAGCGTATTATCGGATACCTCTTCCAGAAATCATGGAAGATGCGAAGCACGGCTTACACACCCACTTTGAAGTGCCTATCGTCAAGATCGTTACTGATGATGGACGCGAAGGGGTCGGCTATACGTATACTGGTGGCTTCGGTGGCGAATCGATCGCCAAACTGATCGATAAAGAACTAAAAGCGATCCTTTCAGGGAAAGATCCAGCATGTGTGGAAGCCTTGTGGGATCAGATGAACTGGGGAATCCACTATGTTGCCAGAGGCGGTTTAGCAAGTTTCGCCATTGCGGCTTGTGATATCGCCTTGTGGGACTTACGTGCGAAAAAAGCACAAGAACCCCTCTACAAACTTTTAGGCGGCGCAAGCAACAAAGTCAAATGCTATGGTGGTGCGATTGATCTAAACTTTCCTCTTGAAAAACTCTTAGCCAATAATCAAAAATATTTAGACATGGGATTAAAAGCGGTCAAAATCAAATTGGGACAAAAAACACTTGCCGAAGATATTGCTCGAATAAAAGCGGTCAGAGAATTGATTGGTCCCGATGTTGTCTTTATGGTGGATGCCAACATGAGCTGGTCTGTTGAAAAAGCGATCAAAGCCGCCAAACTGATGGCGCCTTATGACATTTTGTTCCTTGAAGAACCAACGATCCCCGAAGATTACGAAGGCTACGCTCGTATCGCTAAAGAAGGACAAATTGCGGTTGCAGGCGGAGAAAACTTGCGCACCCCTATCGAATTTGCTCATATGATCAAATATGGCAATGTCGATTTTCCGCAACCCGACGCTTCCAATTGCGGTGGGATCACCGGCTGGTTGAAAATTGCTGCCTTAACACAAACAAGTAACTTATCTGTTTCTACACATGGCATGCAAGAATTGCACGTTAGTCTACTGGCAGCGATGCCTAATGCTGGGTATCTCGAAATGCACAGTTTCCCAATCGATCAATACACCACGAGACCGTTAGTGATCGATCCATCCGATGGCTGTGCGATTGCCCCAGAAGAACCAGGGATTGGCGTCACCTTTGACTGGGAGAAACTTGCTCCTCATAAACAACCCTTTTAACTGAAAACCCACGCTGATTTCCTTTAGGATGAGGAAATCAGCGTGGGTTTTTATTACAGAATCAATGGTTTTTCTTCAAATGGAAGCCACCGTTCATCAATCAGGGAACGATACCAAGCGGCTGATTTTTTTAATGACCGAGTCCGTTCTTCATTTAGCTCGATTCGTACGAGACCATAGCGGTTTTTGAACGCATTCATAGGTGAAACGCAATCGGTAAATGCCCAAAGCATATAGCCTTCGCAGTTGGCGCCTTCCTCGACGGCTTTTAGCAGCCAGTAAAGATGTTCGGTAATAAACTGAATCCGATAATCATCTTGGACTTGACCTGTGGCATCCAAATACTGTTCTTCATTTTCCCGCCCCATACCATTTTCAGTGATCAGCCATGGAATATTGCCATAATTTTCTTTAAGATAATTAGCCATATCGTACATGACCTTCGGATAGATTTCCCAGCCACGGGAGTTATTCATTTGTTTTCCTGGCAAATCAAAGGTCTCATAAAACATTTCTGGATGAAATGGTGTATCCGAATGCCATTGATATCGTGGTGCCCGCACGCGTTTCGGGTAGTACTGATTGACCCCTAAGAAATCCACCGTATGGGTGCGGATCGTTTCCAAATCTTCTTCTGTCGGATCAAAGTAGATGTCATAGGTTTGGCAAAGTGTGATAAGTTCATTTGGATAATGCCCCTTGACCATTGGATCAAAAAAGATTCGGTTGAAAAAAAGATCGTACATTTTTTGTGCGTTTTGATCCTCCGGTGAGGAAGAGCGTGCGTAAACCATTTCTGGATTCAGTACACAACCGATGCGCCCCTCGTAGCCTTTTTCATGATAGACAGCCACCGCTTGGGCGGATGCCAATACTTTGTGATAGTTCCAAAGCATCCATTTTTTTGTGTTTTGCTCATGGGGCCAACGTATCGCATCGAGATAGCAACGAGTCTGAATAACGATCGGCTCATTGAAGGTGAACCACTGTTTGACTCGATCACCGTAACGCTCGAAGGCGATTTCGGCATAACGAGTATATAGATCGACCACTTTACGCGAGCTCCAGCCATCATAGGCATCCATCAAACTAGCTGGCAGTTCATAATGTTCCAAACAAAGCATCGGTTCGACCCCAGCCGCAAGCAATTGGTCGATAAGCTGATCGATATGAGCAGCATAATCCTCATCAACGATCAGCTGTTCATGGTCGGTAAAGAAGCGCGCCCAGTTGATCGATGTTCGGTAATGGGTCAAATGAACCTCCTGCATCAGTTCAACATCCTCTGAAAACTTTTCCATAAAATTCGTTGCAACAGCCGGCCCGTAGCCATTATGCCAGACAAAGCGTTCTTCTTTGTACCAGCGGTCGAGATACGAATCTTGCCCTTCTTTCTTTCCTTGCCAGCCTTCTGTCTGCCAAGCAGACGAAGCAGCCCCTAAAATAAATGTTTCAGGTATTTTTACCATTTTTCAAAACTCCTTTATGCAACTTCATTGGTCGTACGATTCATTACCAAAACAAAAGGTAGATAGATCAAAATCGCCACGACAATACAGATAACTTGCGTGATCACAGCCCCGATATCCCCAGCAGTAGCTAGATAAGCATTGACGATCGGTGGCATCGGCCATGGGACCATTACCACCGCTTTAGCGGCAAAGCCTAGACTTGTCGCCACGTACCCAATCGTTCCTGTTACTAACGGTGTCAGGATAAAGGGAATCGCCAAAATGGGATTCAGCATAATTGGCATGCCGAAGATCACTGGCTCATTGATATTGAAAATCCCAGGTGCTAATGACAATTTAGTGATTTGGCGCATGTCCTCTCGTTTACCGACGATCAAAATCGCAATCAGCAAACCAATCGTCACGCCAGAGCCACCCATACTCATATACATATCCCAAAACGGCATCGTAATGATATTGGGTACTTCTTTTCCAGCTTCAAAAGCTTCCGTGTTGACGGCGATCGCTGCCAGCAACAATGGTTCTCGAATGGGTTTGACCATCTGGTTCCCATGAATCCCGATGACCCAAAAGACTTGTGCGATAAACATCAACAACAAGATGCCTGGTAAGCCTTGGACGATTCCTTCCAGTGGTCGTTGGACGACATTGTAGATGATATCGTAGGCATACATCCCTGTGAGTGCTTTGATAGCAAAACCAGCGGTGGCGATGATGGTCACGGTGAAAATCGTTGGAAACAATGCCGAAAAACTTGCCGAAACATTCCCTGGAACACTATCAGGCATCGTGATCTGCAGCCGTTTTTGTCTTCCTAACCACGCATAAAGCTCGATGGAAACGATCGCAACGAACATGCCTAAAAATAGGCCTTTCGTGTCAGTATATTGCTTAGCCAGCACGTTTTCGGCAACCACCGTCGCATCTTCGTGCAAAAATTCAAAGATCATTGGATTAACAGAAAGATAAGACATCACTGCGATGATTCCTGGAAAGACCCCAGAAATCTTATTTAATTTTGCTAGCTCAATCCCAATCAGAAACACTGCATAGATCGTTAAGAAACTCAACGTCACATAACTGACCGCAGATGAGATCGGTTTTAAACTTTCTAAAAAGCGCAGTGCCTCGATTTGTGCCAATCCATTTTCAGCATCAAAAACCATTGCTGAAAATAATGTACCAAACGCCCCTGTAATGATTACTGGAATCAAAGCAGCAAAAGCATTTTTAATGACCATGATGTAGCGTAAATTGTTGATCCTATTGGCAAACTTTCCTAAAACGTCAGCGAGTCGATCCATAAATCCTTGCATAAAACTCCCTCCTATACCCCTATTCTTCAATTGTTAGAAAACGATTACATTACAAATGTAATTCATTTCCTGAAGAATGTAAACGCAGGAAAAGCCTTCAAAACAGGGTATGTAAAGCTCCAAGTTTACATACTTCGTTTTATCACTTATTATTATTTTGAGGTGAAGCAAATGGCGAACTACCATGACATCGCTGCCGATTTACGGAGCAAAATCAATCACGGGTTTTACGAAGAAGAGAAAAAATTGCCGAAGCAATCCGAACTGGCTGCGGATTATCAAACGAGCCGCGTGACGATTCAAAAAGCATTGAATATTTTACAAATGGAAGGCATTATTTACGGTAAAAAAGGCACGGGTACGTTTATCAGTGATTCCTATTCAACCTTCGATTACAACGCCAAGATCAATCGTGGGCTGACCAAGCGCCTTGGAGAGACAGGAAAAATCACCAGCAAGATCATTTCTTTTGCCATTCTTTTTCCCGATGAGAAAGAACAAGAAAAACTAAAAATTCGCAGTGACCAGCAAATTTATGATATCGTTCGTCTGCGTCTATTTGACGATATACCCGTGGTTTTAGAATATACCATCATGCCGCTTCATGTCATTCCTGGCATTACCGAAGAAGTCTTATCCTCTTCCGTCTATAGCTACATCACGAACCAACTCCACTCCTCGATTGGAACATCTGTCCGTCGTATCAAAGCGGATCGTGCAGACACCTATGACCAGCAATACTTAGCTTGTGCTGCCACCGATCCCATTTTAGAAGTTGAGCAAACGGTTTACCTCGGCGATGGGACGCCTTTTGAATTTTCCCAATCACGGCACCGCTATGATATGGGGGATTTTATTGTTGTAAATAATTAATACGCTGCGGATCGAGTGCCTCTGAGTGAGGATCGATACGCAGCGCATTTTACTTAAAAATATTGCTGATAAACTGTTTGACCAATTTCTCTTAGCCAACTGATCCCTTGACCACTACC
This sequence comes from Enterococcus sp. DIV1279b, assembly GCF_050531515.1. Lineage (NCBI taxonomy): Bacteria > Bacillati > Bacillota > Bacilli > Lactobacillales > Enterococcaceae > Enterococcus > Enterococcus sp. DIV1279b. The sequence goes on from NZ_CP172891.1 coordinate 2,597,730, forward strand.
GGTTTTATCATAGGAAAACGCCGCAATGATGACCGTCGTTTCATTGGCTTGTAAATACGCTACATCGTGTTCGATGCGGTCAAGACGGCCTGTCTTATTAAAAATGCGGCAAGCAGGCTGCGCAGTTTCCGCAAAATTTCCCGCTAATCCTTCTTGAAATTGCTGCTGATTTAAAGGTGAAAATCCTAGTGCAGCTTCTTCTCGTTTAACACACCTTAGTAGTAGTTTGGCAGCCGCCGAGGGGGTCAAGCGGTTCTCTTTGTCTTTGATCGGTCGCATCATATACCGTTCAAATTGAATCTCTGGCTCCTGAATCCAGGCCTGAAGCGTGGGCAACCCTACTAAGTCCAATAGTACATTGGTCGCAGTATTATCAGATACGGCGATCATCGCCGTGAGAAGCTCACTGATGGTCCAACCTTTCTTCTGAGGAAAAAGACGGATCACCCCAGCACCCCCTGTCAGATCAACGGCGTTCACACCGATCAGCTGTTGCGGATCGATTTTTTCTTCGATAATCTGTTCAAGATAATAGGCATACAAAACAAGCTTACTGATACTCGCTGCCGAAAACGACTTTTGACTCTGATAGTCAATGAGACATTCCGTTGGCGTACCGATCCATAAACCCATTTCCAAGGTTGTCTGATAGTTTTTTAGAATAGGCTTAATTGCTACACGCAAGTCATCTTTTCCCATCAAATGCCCCTTTCCTTACGTTCATGAAAAGAATGTTCATGAGCATTCCTGTGATTCATTCGGCTGGTTTTGCCAATAACGCGCCACAACTGCGAGCTCTGGTTCATAATTAGAGCCAGTGATTTTGGTTTTCATGACCCGCGATCCGGGTGTTCTTGAATGAATCATTTCATCATCTCCCAAGTACAGCCCAACATGATGGACTTCGCCTTTTCCTTCTTCATAAGCAAACAGCAGCAGGTCCCCTGGTTGTGCCTGACTGTAAGGTACGGTGTTTGCTTGTTGTGCTTGCTCGATCGTATCACGGGGGATCAAAATACCATGAAGTCGATGCAGCGAATACATGAATCCAGAACAATCAAAGCCACTGCCGCTAATGCCTGCCCAGACATAGGGCTGGTTTATAAATTGTTCGGCTAAAGCAACCATTTTTTCTGGGAGCTTTGCCCATGTATCCGATAGGTCGTGTGCAAAAGCTTTAGCAATCGTTGCTAGTCCATTAGGCGTAGCCACTTGATAGGAATCTGCGGTTTCCCCAACAAGTGGTAAAACTGTTCCAAAAGAAACGAGTCGTGTGGTCGAGTCAAAAACAAGCACGGCTTCTTTTGCAATCACACCAATCCTTCTTTTAGCTGTTGCATAATCTGGTGGCAATGGCTTCAATACCTCGTTCGGCAGATAACCGGGATACCCGAGTGGGTGTTTATTGCTTATTTGATCCAAGACGATCACATGTGACCAACCATCCGTTTGGGCGATGACTTCTACTATCGTCCCATATAATACTTCGGAGTCCACTAAGCTTTCCTGGTAAAGCCGCATCGTATCTTCATCAGTCAAAAAAGTGTGCAGCGCTTCTAAAGGAAATGCTTTGATTTTTGCTAGTACTTTGTTTTCTTTGGGTTCCTTCCATAAGAAGGAAGAGCCAGCCTGAACAATTTGTTTCATCTTTGCTCCTCTCATAACTGTTTATTCGTTGATTCCTAGCCCGATGCGTTCGGTGACGCTCAAGCTTCCTGGACGCTGAAGAATCCCTTGTGTTTCAGGGGAAGTCGTTTGGGTCTCCCACATAAAAGGAACATCCAGATCATAAAATTGGACATCAGACATCCCCAAAGCAAAATGGGCGGCTGCCGCCATTCCCCCATACCCTTCAATCATCGAACCGACCATCACCGGCACTTGATGCTCTTTTGCCAAGTGATAAATTTTTTGTCCCTCTTTGATCCCGCCGCTTTTCATCAATTTAATGTTCAAATAATTGCAGCAGTTTTCAGCAATCAAACGCTTGGCATCCTCATAGGAAAAAAGACTTTCATCGGCCATGATTGGAATCGTCGTACGAGCAGTCACATAGCTGAGTCCAGCAAAATCATGGGCTTTTACTGGCTGTTCAACAAACTCGATCGGAATGTCTTGCCATTGGTCTAAAATCTGCACCGCTTCTTCTTTGGTCCAGCCTTGATTCGCATCGATTCGAAAGGGGATCTTTCCTGCCAAGCGTTCATTGATGCGGCGAATTTTCGCAACTTCCTCTTCGATCGTTCCTGCCCCTAGTTTGATTTTCAAGGAGCGAAATCCCGCCTGGACTTTCGCTTGGGCATCATGCAGCATCTGCTCCTGTGAGCCAACACTGATCGTATAGTCGGTTGTCAGTGTATTGGCAGAACCACCTAAATAGCGATAAAGAGGCAAGTTTGCCGCTTTTGCCAGTGCATCATGCATCGCGATATCAATCGCCGCTTTTGGGCTCGTATGATGCTGGATCAACGCATGAAGCTCATCCATTACTAGCAATTGGGCATCTACCTTTTTGCCTAACAGGAACGGGGCAAAGACCGTTTCGATATCTTTTAAAATACTTTCTTTTGTATCACCGGTGATCACTTCGGTAGGTGCTGCTTCTCCGATGCCAACGATCCCATTATCAAAAAAAAGCAGCACTCGAATCACTTCGACGGCGTGCACCTCTCTGAGGGCCGTTTTAAACGGTGCATTCAGCTGGATCGGAATTCGTTTGGTTTCAACTGCTGTGATTTTCATTGGTGTTCCTCCCAAAAAGAAAAACAGTTCTTATCTAGCTAAAATGAATACGTCATTGTTCGCTGCTAGAAAAAGAACTGCTTTATTCCTTGTTATCAAGTTGCTAAACATTCTAGTAACGTTTTTCTCGTCTGCTGCCCTCTTTGGCGAAGTCAGACAATGAATAGACAAAAGGAGCTTTTTTCTCCTTATTCTTCGACAAAGACATTTTTATAATCATAGGCCGCGCCAACACTATGAACGATGAGGCCTTTGATTTTTGGCGACCGTAGATGTGCTTCAGCACTTTGGAAGAGTGGAATAACGCCTAAGTCGTCGTTTAAGATTTTTTCTGCTGCTACCATATTTTCCCAACGAGCTTCTGGATTGTTAGCATTTTCATTGGAGGCTTGTTCGATCAATTGATTGTAGTCATCATTTAGCCACTTTCCACGATTATAGGAACTGTCTTTTTTGAACAATTCCAAAAAGTTGATTGGATCTGCATAATCCCCGATCCAGTTGTTCATGACCATCTCAAAATCGCCGCTATTTGAACGATCCAAGCGCACAGAAAATGGAACGTTTGTGACTTCGACAGTCAGCCCATCCAGTGTTTGCTGCAAGGTGCCTTGAATGTATTCCGCCATTTTTTTCGATTGGTCGGTATCTGATGTCAATAGTTCAAAAGACAATGTATCGATACCCAGTTCAGCTTTTGCCTTTTCCCAATATTCTTGGGCTTTTTCTTCGTCAAAGGCTAACCTGGTTGCCGCATCCTCGACAAAATCAGCCTTTGTCTCTGGATTGAACGCTAGGTCAGAAGGAACAAAGCCGACAGCTGGTAAGGAGCCGTTGCCTAAAATATTGTCAACGATTTGTTGTCGATTCATACTATACGAAATTGCTTGGCGCAGATTCGCATTTCGAAAAGGCGAATCTTCTGGTGCTTGATTCATTTCTAAATACTGAGTGGTTGCACTAGGCTGAACAATGTAATCAGGATGATTCACATTCTGCATCGCCAATTCACCGCTTAAAATAATGTCATCGGCTTGTCCGCTTTCGTACAAGTTATAAGCGGTCGATGAGTCTTTCACGACATCAAAGTTAATTGTTTCAAGTTTGACCGAATCGGCATCCCAATAATCGGGATTTTTCGCCAATGTCCATTGGATGTCGGTGCCTGGTCCAGCATAATTGGTCAATAGGAATGGTCCATTGTACGCCGCGTTTTCACTGGTTAAGGCATATTGATCACCAAACTCTTCCACGACACGCTCGTTCTGCGGGAAGAAGGTTGGAAAAGCCAGTAAAGATAAAAAGTAAGGCGTCGGTTTTTCTAACGTGATTTTCAATTGATAATCATTGACTGCTTCGATCCCTAACTCGCTTTTATCTAGCGTCCCATCTGAAATAGCGGCAGCGTTTTTAACGGGTGCCAGCATATAAGCATAATTGGAAGCAGTGGCTGGATCAACGGTTCGCTGCCAGCTAAAAACATAATCAGCTGCAGTAACTGGATCGCCATTGGACCATTTTGCCTCTTCTCGCAGTGAAATGGTGTAAGAAAGCCCATCTTCACTAACTTCAGCGTCTTCACTTGCACCAGCGATCACAGGAACATTGTTTTCATCTAAGCGATAAAGACCTTCATAGGCGTTGTTTAACGTGATAAAGCTGTAAGAGTCGGTTGCTAAAGAAATATCTGCACTGCCCATCTCTGCCGAAAATTGCACATTGATCACTTGCTCTGCAGAAGAAGCTGCTGATGAATCCGTCTCGTTATCTTGATTGCCATTTTGACAAGCTGCTAAAAATAAGCTGCCTAGTAACACAAGCGATACTGCATATTTGCTACGTTTCCCCATTTCTACTCATCCCCTTCTAACATTCAGATAATTCAAAAAATTCTGTTTGTTGTACCGAGTTTACCGCATGTTTATGCAGCCTGTCAATTTAACACGACCAAAAAATGTAAGAGGTTACACGGTTGTGTCAGAAACGCTCTTCTGAATGTAAAAAGTAGAAAAGAGCGACTTTATGCTGAATATCGTTGAAAGGAGTCATGCCAAGAAAGCATACAAAAAAGTCCTGATCTTCTAGTAATCAGAACTTTTGATACTTTCTTATACATCATTTCGCAGGTAAAATGGATAAAAAAACTTTCTTAATTTTCCTTTCCTTTCACACAAAAAAAGAAGACATAAATTTCGTCTTCATAGCGCTTTCTCAGAACCTTCCCACTTTTTTGCCTTTCAACTCAAGGAGTAAAAGAAATCTCCTCAGAAAGTAAAAAAAACGTATCTATTTTAAAATGGGAGTGGTACACTAAACAAACGAAGAGTATTGCACGTGAGAAAAGAAAGACTTCCCCAAGTATCCATTTTCTCCAATACTCTTCGGACTCTTCAGTACGTATATTAATTATACGTACTTTTTTCATTTGTTCAAGGCTTTTGAAAGATTTAATCAAAAAGTGAAAATCGATAAAAAAGTAAAAATCCCCACGCTAATTGACAATGATTCTCAATTAGCGCTATACTAAATGAAATCACTCACAGTCAAAGGAGGAATTTCATGTATATCCGTACCGTCGCATTTGAAGTCATTCCAGAAGGCAAAGACATCTTTCTTGCTAAAATGAAAAAAGATACCGCCTCAATGAAAACATTCGCTGGGTGTCACTCTGCTGAAGCTTGGTTTTCAGAATCAAAAGACAGCCTCGTTTTCCAGTTGGTGTCAAAATGGACTGAGAAAAAAGCATTTCAAGCTTGGTTAAAACGCCCTGAACATCTGCAAAAGCACCGAGAGGCGTATCGAGCAGAAAAGGAAGGAACTGCAAAACCGAGCCTTGTTTTGTCCAAAACAGGTCAAGAATTTGTCTTGATCGATGAAGAGCCTACTCCTAGTTAAACGATACGAGCGATCCACCAAAGCTGATTCCGTTCGCTTTGGTGGATCGCTTTCTTGTTCAGTATCTCTCTTTTCTATTCCACCGTTCGCTCGTTCAGGGTTCTTCCTTGCTGATCTTTTAATTGAAGCCAGCCATTGGTCCCCCCATAGTAAAGAAACATGCCGACCTCATTGACACTTTTTAATACGACGTCTTCAATCGTTCGTCCCTCTTTGATCGCTGATTGATTCTCTTGCCGTATCTTTTCTGCTAATCGAGCTGAAAAGCCCACCGAGCCGTCTTTGTTCAAAGGGACCTCTTGACGCAAGGTAGCGCCTTTTTCAATTCGAACCTCGTTGCGTTTCTGCCAATAGACCGTTGCTGTACTTCCTTGATAATCCACCATAAAGGGTTCATCTTGTAATTCTTTTGACCAATTATGACGAGGCTTGCCCCCTTTTTTCACCGCTTTCGTTTCCTTTTTACTGGTGGATACATACCCCAGAAAATCGATCAAGCAATCAAATGATTCCGCACAAACAGCGACCCCTTGTTGCAGTTCCTGTGGAATCACGATAGGTGCGTTGGAAGCATTGGACAAATGATATTTCTCTTGGTAATAGGCTGCTAAGTATGGCGCCATGATCTCCCAAGGTGGTGTAAGGATCATTAAGCGATCATATTCTTGCTTGTCATCAAATGATTTCTCATCTGCTACTGATAGTAATTGGCCTTCTTTTATGGCTAAGAGGACGGTATTGTCTTTTGTTTCAATAAGTTTTCCTTTAACAATTTGCAGTTGCCCTGCTTCCTTCGGCAATTCAAAAAGCATCTGTTTGTCATCAATGACCGTTTTTTCTAATTCCATTTCGCTCCCTGCTTTCTGCTAGTTTCTCGCCCATTATAGCATGCATTTTTCTACGCAGCGGTGTCCAAGAATCAAAAAAAGAGGCTGCTTCCAAGAAACAGCCCCTTTGTTAAGGGAATTGGTTTACGTGCATGGCTTCGTTTGATTGGGATTAACCCTTAGCTAGAAAAGCATTCAACCAATGCTGGTTGATAGATCTCGTTGTATTTTGCCACAACTCGTCCACAACGTTCTTCAAGCTCGTCATGATCGGTCTCTTCATAACGGATCACATGCAAAACGGCACAACGTTCCATTTTTCTGACCACTTCTCCGATAACGCGGCTTTCTAAGCCAACTGGTTTACATTCATATGCTTTACCTAATACAATTGTTTCTGCTTCCATAATGCGCTCCTTACTACTCATTTCTCTAATTGTATTATCATCTTATCATCTAATTCTAATAAAATAAAGCGATATGCATGTCCATTTAAAACAAAAATGAAAAAAGTGCCCATTATTCAATGAACACTTACTTTTTAAACATTATATTGTTTTTTACTAATTATTAAGAAATAACGATTTACTTACGACTCGCTACTAGGATCGCCGCAAATTCTTCCAGATATTTCTGATCGATCTCATCATAGCTGTTCGTTTTGCCACTATCGATATCCAACACACCAATCAATTGATCATCAGCTATCATGGGAACAACGATTTCAGACATAGCTGCCGAGTCACAAGAGATATAGTTCTCATGTTCTTTGACATTCGGGACGATCAATGTCGTTTGTTTTGCCGCTGACTCTCCACAAACCCCTTTGCCCATAGTGATTCTGGTGCAAGATACTCTTCCTTGGAACGGGCCTAAGATCAGTTCGCCTTCTTCAAACAAATAGTAGCCGGCAAACACCGTATCTTCCAATGTTTCATTTAATAAAGCAGAAGAGTTTGCTAGATTAGCGATCCAATTACTCTCTGCTTCTAATAATCCTTTTAATTGCAGAAGCATCAATTCATACGCTTCGATTTTTTTATTCATTTTCTCACCTCTGTCCTTGATTATAAGCAAAGACAGAGGATTTGTCTTGTCTAAATTACTGAGTATGGGAAACAATAATGTGAAAAAAGAACTGTTGCCTAAAATAGCCTATCCATCCACTCGTACCAATAGTCAACGCTACTCATAGCATTTCCTTCTCAGTCGTCTTTGAAAACTTACTAGGCATCAATCACAGTAAAGCGAGTGTTTTCATGTTGTACTGTTTCGATCTCATCGATAATTGCCTTAGCTAACGTACCGCTAGATGTCACCGATTCCTTTTGTTCGTTGAATAGTAAGTGATCTTTCCCTAAAATCGCTGGTTTAGCTGGTCCTTCTTGAAAGACATTCCCAGGAGAAATCCCCACCCAAGGGACATTTTTGACTGTTTCTAAAAAGAGATATTCGTCTAGCTGATTTTCTGGAATCGCAATCCAACTTTCGCTTCCTGGTGCTTTTTTCAACTCAGAGAGATTACGTTCCCCCGCTTCATTGAATAAACTGCCGGCTCCTAAGATGAAGAACAAACGAGTGTTTTTTTCTCGAAACAGGTGCACTAATTTTGCTGCCATATCCACATGCAAGTAAGCTTTGTCAGGACTTGTCGCAAACGCGTCAACAAGCACATCAAAGTCACTGAGCTCTTCTTCTGTGAGAGAAAAAGCATCCTTTGTAAGTGTTTTGACCGTTTCACCAAGTTGTTCTTTGGCCTTCGCTTCATTTCTCACGATAGCAGTCACTTCGTGTCCTCTCTGTACTGTTTCTTGATAAATTGCTGAACCTGCATTCCCTGTTGCGCCAATAATACCGATTTTCATAATGATCATCCTTCCTACTTTTGTTTTTTTCAAAATAAGTTGTTACTAATCAAGTTACAACTAGAGTATAAAAGAAACTTTCTTCCCTGTCAAGAATTTGCCTAGCAGGTGAAAGTTCTTTTTTACAGCCTTCCATGTGACTCTTTTAATGATTGGCTTCTACTTGAATGCCGTCAATGATGGATTGCAGCGAGATAGCGCTCATTTCCTGCTCAATTTTCTTTTGCAGCACATCGTAAGTTTCCTCTAATACCGTTTGGATATTCCCCCCAATCAAGCAATTGGGATTGGTCTTTTTGTCCGCATGTAAAAGATGCTGATCTTTTTCAACACTCGCATAGATGTCCAACAAAGAAATCTCATATGGTTCCTTCGTTAGTTTAGGGTTTGGTTTTCCTCTTTGGCTTTCGATCAATCCTGAAATACGCAGATCACTCATAATCCGGCGAACATAAGCAGGATTCGTTTCAACACTCTGGGCGATCCGATCACTTGATAGATCAGTTCCTTTAAAGAGGTGGATGTAAGCGAGGATGTGAATGGCGTCGCTGTATTTCGTTGAATATTTCACTTCGTCTCCACTCCTTTTTCTTGTATCATACCTCTTTTTTCAAATTTAGACAAAGGGTACTGACCAATCTTACAAAACTCGAGGATCCCGTCAAGAAAAAGCAGCCCTCAAAAAGTTAGCACAAAAGCCTAACTTCTTGAGGGAACTGCATACTGAACCATTTTTTTCCTTTTATTTAAACGAGCACTTTACTAATAGCCTTTCATCCAAGCAGACTCAATCTGATTGCCGTCAGGATCAACGATTTCATAGCCGACCATCATGTCCTCTGGAATCCCCATATCAACTTGGAACGACTGTCCACCATTTTCTTCAGCAATTTTCGCAAAATTCTTTGCTTCTTCTGGTGTGTCAAAACTAAACGCGATCAATGCGCCACTCGTCTTCTTTGTATCTGCAATACTTCTACCATTTAGAAATTGTTGGTAAAACGCATGTTCTAATAGCATTAACCAAATCGATTCACTCCAAACCATTCCACTGCTGGTCTCGTTTGAGAACTCTTCATTTTTTACAAACCCCAGCGCTTCATAAAAGGATGTTGCACGTTTGATATCAGTGACAGGCAAGTTAATAAACACCATTTTGTTCGCCATTTTCTTGCTTCCTTTCTTTGGTAAGCTGCACTGCTGAATCCGTTCTCATTATAGCACCTATCGGTTCATTCACAAAAACATCAGTCTTTGTCCTCTGCTGCTAGTCTGAAAAACCTGATCCAAAATTTTTTTCAAGTAAAAAAGACCTTGCACGCATAGGCCTTTTAGCTTTTCTCATCTATGAAAAAGTAACTTGATAAGCATTAGCAAAGAATCATGTTTTCGCTAATACAATCAGCCCAAACTACTTTATTTAATACTCAAAGCTCAAGTCTTGAGTCGATCACGGTTACTTTCCCACGATAAATTTTTCGATACTCTTTGGGCGTATAAGAAGTTGCTTTTTTAAATTTCTTACTAAAATAATTTGGATCATTGAATCCTACTCTAACAGAAATTTCACTGATTGATCGATCACTTGTTGAGAGTTCTTTTTTGGCAACTTCAATACGATAAATCATCAAGTATAATGAAAAGGTCATTCCTAATGTATTCTTGATCAAACGGCTGGTGTGATACCGACTTAAATGCAGATGATCTGCTAAAGTGTCTAACGTAATATGTTCTCTATAATTTTCATGAATATAGCGCAATATCTTATGTCTTAAAGAAAGCGAAGGAGAAGCTTCATTGTTTTTCTCGACGTGCAGCAAGGAAATCTGATTGATGGATTGAATCCCTCGGTCCAATGCATAAACAAAATCATTGGTGATCGGTTCGACCAAATAATCGATCAAGTCGTAACGCAACGCTTTTTGAGCGATAGCAAAGCTTTCTACTACAGAATACAAAATTGCTTTTGCATTCGGGTAAAAAGAAAGCAATTCTTTGTATAATTCAAAACAGTCTTCTTCGCCATCCGCATTGATCACTGCAATGTCAACCATCTGCTCAAGACAGGTACGCTGAAGTGCTTTTTTCGAATCAACCATTGGAAGCAAGATGACATTTGGGAAATGACGATCAATCAAACGAATCATCTCGCTAACTGCTCTTCGCTCTTCGCTGTCAATGATCAATAAATTACACACGAAATTTTCTCCTTCGCTAAAAATTCATAGTTGATTTCTCTATTTTCGTTTATTTTTCTTGAAAATCAATGACCATCCGTCCTTTGATTTTTCCAGAAAGCATTTCATCAAAAATATCGTTAATCTCTTCTAACTGACGCATGACAACTTTAGGAACAACTTTTCCTTCCGCTGCAAATTGGAAAGCTTCTGCTAAATCAGTTCGTGTTCCAACAAGGGAACCGACAATCTTAATCCCATCCAATACAAGTCGAGGTATGTTCAAGTCCATGCTTTCTGGTGGGAGACCGACCGCTACAATCGTACCGCCCGCACGAACAGCATCAACAGCAGAATTGAAGGCTGCTTTTGAAACAGCTGTTACTACGGCTGCATGTGCGCCTCCGGTTGCTTCTTGAATGATTTTTGCCGCATCTTCTTTCGCAGGATTGATTACAAGATCAGCGCCATGATCTTTTGCGAAGTCCAACTGTTTGTCGTTGATGTCGATTCCAATCACTTTTGCATTAAAGACATTTTTAGCATATTGTAAGGCTAGGTTTCCTAGTCCCCCTAAACCATAGATGGCGATCCATTGACCTGGTTTAATGTCAGAAACTTTTACCGCTTTATATGTGGTTACACCTGCACAAGTAATGCTGCTGGCTTCAGCAGAACCTAAGTCCTCTGGAACTTTCACTGCATAGTCAGCTACAACGATACATTCTTCAGCCATACCACCATCTACAGAATAGCCGGCATTTCTAACCGAACGGCATAATGATTCATTCCCGTTCACACAGTATTCGCATGATCCACAGCTTTCATACAACCAAGCGACACTTGCACGGTCACCGATCGCTAGAGAAGTAACATCATCACCGATTGCAACCACTTTACCGATTCCCTCGTGTCCGAGTACGATCCCAGATGCATCTCCAAAGTCGCCATCTTTTACATGCAAGTCAGTATGGCAGACACCGCAACACTCCATTTTCAATAATGCTTCATTCGGACGAAGCGCTCTTAATTCTTTTTCCTCGATTTTTACAACCTTATCTTTAGATACTACAGCTGCTTTCACAAAGACACCTCTTTCAATTCGATTAAATAAAGAACTTTCTTTTATTTGTGAAGTAATTAACTAACGCATAGAGGTCAGCAATAGCTAGATAAAAGAAAGTTCTCTATCGAGAAGATTACCATAGAAATCATCAAAAAAAGGGGAATTTATTGCTTTTTTTCTGTAATCATTTATTAGAAAACAATAATGAAATCATTCAAAATTTTTTCTTTATTTCCAGATTACATAAAATTAAAAAGATAGAGATAATTCATCTATATAAATAACAATCGTTTCAATAAAAAACACCAAGACGATCTGATAGAAGACTGTAGGATGATTTGTACTCACTGTTCTTCTATTCTTCTATTTTTATCCCTTCGATGACTTGCGATTTATTTTCTTTCAGGCGCTGAATGTCATATTGGTATTTAGCAAGATGTCCCTCGTCAATGTTTTTCTGAAAATTTCCATTCCCTTCTTCTCCTTTTCTACTCATAAAAGCAACTAGTGCACAAAGGCGGTCGATCAAACAATCGACAATCTGTACTCTGTCATTATTGGACAGCCGATAAGTATCCACAAAAAGTTTCAATCGATGGCATTGTGTTTCACTCAGACGACTGTTCCCATCAAAATACAAGGGTACCCAGCGGTACGCAGCATAAGAAACATCCCATAACCTGCTTCCTGGCCTTACTGTGTCAAAATCAAAAAGCCCAAAAGGCTCCCCATCCACGATCGTCATATTATACGGAGCAAAATCATTGTGGCACATCACCTCTGTCGGACCAGAGTATTCCAGCATCCACTGTTCCTCACCAGTTAGCCTTTCCAGAAAACCAACACTTCGATCATGAAAATCTCTTAATCGTTCAGCTACCAAACAAAGAACCTCATCAGTATAAAGTTCATCCGGCAATGGCTGATCATATACCTCCCCTGGAACAAAAGAAACTAACTCATGTTCTTCCTGATCAAACCCTAATGGTTTCGGCACATAATTTATCTGCTGATCTTGCAAAAAACGTAAAAAGCGTTGGACGTCCTTCGACCATGGAACCTTTGGCCGTCTGACGAACTCCTTTTCGATGATTATTTCTTCTCGTCCAAGATTGTTATTTCTTTCATTCAATAAAACCCCTCCTATTTGTATAGTCGTTTCTTCATTTTATCACAACGAATAGAAAGTTTTTTCCATCTCAGACAAAAGAAAAAAGCCCTTGAAATCAAGGGCTTTTGCTTCATCTGATAATAAATGATTAACGACGAATTTCTTTGATACGAGCTGCTTTTCCGTGTAATGCACGCAAGTAGTACAATTTTGCACGACGTACTTTACCGTAACGAACAACTTCGATTTGTGCAACACGTGGTGTGTGCAATGGGAAGGTACGTTCAACACCTACACCGTTTGATACTTTACGAACTGTATAAGTTTCGCTGATACCAGCACCGCGGCGTTTGATGACAACACCTTCAAATAACTGGATACGTTCGCGAGTTCCTTCGACAACTTTCGCGTGAACGCGAACAGTGTCCCCAGGACGGAAAGCTGGGATGTCAGTACGTAATTGTTCTTGAGTTAGTTCTTGAATCAATGGATTCATGTTTATCATTCTCCTTATTCCCAAACATTCTTAAAGCATGAAAGCTCCAGCGGAACATCGTAATAGTTGAGTTTACACTCACTGAAATATCTTACCACAGTCGACCATAGGCTGTAAAGAGAATTTTCTTGTCATGGCACAGAATATCAAAAAAACTGGCACTATTTTACTTGCCAGTCTTCGCTTCGTCTTCAATTTCTTTTAAAAGCTTCTGCATTTCAGCGGTCAGCGGATAAGTTTCCAGCATATCTGGACGTCGCTGATACGTTCGGCGCAATGATTCTTTTAATTGCCACTGCTCGATCAATTTATGATTGCCATTCATCAAAACTTCCGGCACTTTCATGCCTTTGAACTCTGCCGGGCGTGTATATTGCGGATGCTCTAATAAACCAGTGGAATGAGAATCAGTTTGTGCGGAGGTTTGATTGCCCAAAACTTCTGGTAATAGCCTGACCGTCGCATCGATCATGACCATTGCCCCCAATTCGCCGCCAGTCAAGACGTAATCGCCCAGTGACACTTCATCAGTGACCAATGAACGGATTCGTTCATCATAGCCTTCATAGTGACCGCAAATAAAAACAAGGTGCTCTTCAGTAGAGAATTCTTCCGCCATCTTTTGATCAAAGGGTTTTCCCGCTGGGTCTAATAGGATCACACGCTTTTTCGTTTCTGGTGTCGCTTCTTCGATCGCTTTGATATTGTCATAGACAGGTTGGACTTTTAATAACATTCCTGCTCCGCCACCATAAGGATAGTCATCCACTGTTTGATGCTTGTTGTCGGAATAGTCACGGAAATTAGAGACGTTGATTTCTAACAGTTCCTTTTCCCGTGCTTTACCGATGATCGATTCTCCAAGAGGCCCTTCAAACATTCGTGGAAATAGTGTCAGCACATCAATTCTCATCGTCTAACAACCCTTCTGGGATCTCAACGATGACCTGACCATTTTCAAGATCGATGGTATGAACAACAGATTCGATATAAGGAATCAAGGCATCCTTCTTTCCTTTTCGCTGTACCACCCAAACATCATTGGCGCCTGGTGAAAGGATCTCTTTGACATTACCAATGACTGTGCCATCCTCTTCGACGACTTCCAGACCAATAATTTCATGGTAGTAAAACTCATTTTCTGCTAGATCCACCAAATCATCCTTGGTAACTTTTAAAATGCCGTTACGAAACGGTTCAACGTCGTTGATGTTGGGATAGCCCTCAAACGTTAACAAATCAAAATTTTTATGTTTGCGATGACCTGAAACAATCAATGGTAATGGCTCTTTATTTTCACGAAAAAGTGTCAATTCAGCCCCTTTACGGTAGCGTTCTTCTGGAAAATCCGTTTGTGATATCACTCGTACTTCTCCACGGATCCCATGTGTATTGACGATTTTCCCTACGTTTAAATATTCTGTCACGTTCGTTCCCCATTTCTTCTAACTTCTGTTCTATTTTAGCATAGCAAAGTAGCGAATTCTAGCCGTTTCCTAGCGCCCTCTGTTTTCCTCAAAATCATCGCGCGAAAAACACCCCTTCGACGCTTGATCAAAGGGGCAATGTCCTAATCTGAAACTTATTGATTCATTGAAACGGCCATTTCCAATGCTGAACGTGCATCTTGATGTTGTACCGTTCGAAGGATCGTTTCTTGTTGCCAGACCACGGTAGTTGCTGTATGGTCATTTTTTCCCATATCGATAGTGATTTGACCGACCTCAGGTGCTGGAAGCATGGCTTCTTCTAGATACGCTACCACTTCTTTAGCAACCGGCACAGGATCTTGTTCCTCTTGGTTGACTGCTCGAACAGTCAATGACCAATTTCCTTCTTGCCAACTTAAATAACTGGAGCCAGCAGCTCCTTGCATATGCCCAGTAATGCCATATCCGAGATCAACGGCTTGTCCGCCATCATCCGCTGTTACATTGACCGCTGCAGCAGCTTCATCCGCTGATTGATACTCTTTTGATTGAAAAGCAGCAAGCGGTGTTTCTTCGTTCAAAGCCTTGTCATTGAGAGACAATTGCTGATCAAGTCCATAATAAAGAATCGAGGCATCGGATTGACTGCCAGCTGTGGCAGCATTCAACACTTTACCCGAAGCAAGCGGAACGTCCTTTGGCAAGACAAGATCAGGGAATACCGCTTGTATTTGGCTATAGATGTCTGTGGTGCTACTCGTATTTGAAGAATCCTCAGAAACCGCCTGACTAGTCGATGCAGTTGATTGACTGGTTTCTGATTGACTACTTTTTTGTGTTTGGGTACTTTCCACCATAGTCGTTGCTGTTGTTTCAGCTGTACTGGCTTGACTGGTTTCTTGGTCTTTTTGATTATTACAGCCAGCCAAGGTTCCAATCGTTAGCAGCGTAACAAATAATCCTAGTTCTTTTTTCATGATGTTCCCCTCCTTATACAAAGGATACCCCTCAATAAAAAAAATGACAAACAAGTCAGATTGTCTGTCATTTTTTTGTTGATTTTTTAAAGATTTGTCACCCAATTTTGCAGTGATTGAAAGCCATCCTTGATCCATTGCCAAACTTGATTGGCGATCGTCGATAGGTCGCCCCAACGAAAGTTTTGTGTCCATTGGTTCAATTGCGTCATGATCTCCTCACGATAGACCCAAATCAAAAAAAGTAGTAGCAAGATCCCTAGCGTTCGCCAAAGAAAAGAACCGATTTTATAAATAAAGACGAGAATCAAAAGAACAACGATCCATGCGATTAGTTGAGACATACAAGCACCTCCTCATTTTTGATTATCTCAAAACCACCTTTTTTTGTCCTCCATCTTAAGCATGAATTTTACAAAAAAAGCATTCCTCAAAGAGAAATGCTTTTCATTCTTGCTTATTTACCATCAATGATATTCAAACGAACTTTCTTTGGTCCATTTGTCCGTACACTGTAAACGATCGTTCGAATTGCTTTGGCAACCCGCCCCTGTTTACCGATGATACGACCAATATCTTCTGGTGCCACAGTAAGATTATATTCCAAGAAATCATCTGACTCTACCAGCTCAAGCTTGATATCCTCAGGTTTGGTAACAAGTGGTGAAACGATCGTTAAGACTAATTCTTGCAAATCTTTCATCCAAAGTCACCTTATTTCTTAGTGAATTTTGCTTCGTGGTGTTTTTTCATAACGCCTTCTTTAGAAAGGATGTTACGAACTGTATCTGAAGGTTGCGCACCTTTAGATAACCAATCAAGAACTAGATCTTCTTTGATTGTTACTTCAGCTGGGTCTAGTAAAGGATTGTAAGTACCAACTGTTTCGATGAAACGTCCGTCACGAGGAGAACGTGAATCTGCTACGACGATACGGTAAAAAGGTTTCTTTTTAGAACCCATGCGTTTTAAACGAATTTTTACTGCCATTATTTACACCTCCATTGATTTAATCACAAGAGCTAGTTTAACAGGTTTTTCTGATGGTGTAAAGAGTTTTTTCTTTACAGCTGAAAAAAGTTTTTCTTTCCTGTTTTTTCGGCATGGTTATCTTTTGCCAGAATGAATCTGGACGCGTATCATGAATACTAGAGAAACCTTTTTAAGAACAAATCGTTTTATTTGCACCATTCACTTACTTTTGGTAAGCTAAATGAGTAGAAAACAACAAGGAGGAATTTTACATGACAAAAAAAATTGGTTTTATCGTCGGCAGCTTGCGGGAAGGTTCTTACAATAAACTCGTAGCGAAAAAATTCGCATCATTATTACCAGAAGGTTTTGAAGCATCTTTCATCGAAATCGGCAACTTGCCTTTTTACAATGAAGATTTGGAAGTTGAAGGAAAAGTTCCTGCTGAATGGACAGCATTTCGGGAAGCATTAAGCGCCGTTGATGGTGTCTTCTTCTTTACACCAGAATACAACCGCTCTGTTCCAGCAGCCTTGAAAAATGCTTTAGACGTTGGTTCTCGTCCTTACGGTGCGAGCAGTTGGGGTGGCAAACCAGCATTAGTCGTCAGCGTTTCTCCAGGAGCGATCGCTGGATTTGGTGCGAACCATCACTTGCGTCAATCATTAGTCTTTTTGGATATGCCTACTCTACAACAACCAGAAGCCTACATTGGCGGTATCACAAACTTGATCGATGAAAACAATGAGATCAACCCAGATACAGTAAGCTTCTTCGAAACGATCCTTGCAAAATATATTGAATTCTTTCAACGATTCAACTAATGAAGAATCCATACAAAAAGACCAAGAAACTCGTCACTGTGCTGGGCTCCCCGTCAAGTGGACAATGAAATAGAATAAAATTATTTTGACGACTGTCTACCGAAATTCGGTAGGCAGTTTTTATGTTTTTTACTTTGTTTAACCTCAACTTTGCTCGACTGGCCTCCTTCTTGGTTAAGCGGATTTATTCTATTCGCTTGTCCAAGAGGGGGAGTGATTAAGCTGCCATTAATAATTCTTGATGAACTTGGCTCGGTGTTTTGCTCTTCAAACATCGTTGATAGCGACCATTGTTGTAATAGTTCATGTATTTCTCGATCATTTCAACGAGACTTTCTCTACTGATAAACTTTCGCCGATAATATTTTTCTCGCTTAAGCATTCCCCAGAAGCCTTCCATTGGACCATTATCGGTACAACGGGCGACACGAGACATACTCTGCTTCATTTTCGCTTTCTTTAGCTTTGTGCAAAAAACTTTACTTGTATATTGAAATCCGCGATCGCTATGAAATAGCGGATGAGCGGTTGGTTCGGCGGCGACTGCTTGATCGAAGGTATCAAAGACTAATTTATTATCATTTTTGTCGCTGATGACAAATGAAACAATGCGACGATCGGCGAGATCGAGAATAGCGCTCAAATAGATTTTCTTCACTTCGGCCCCTTCATAATACTTGAATTCACTCACATCTGTTAGCCATTTTTGATTCGGTTGATCCGCATAGAACTTTCGATTCAAATAATTTTTCGCAATATGATACGGAGTCTTGGATGCCTTAGTGATACTATTGCCTGAATGCTTGATGGTTGATTGGATTTGAAGTTTGCGACAGATTCGAAGAATACGCTTGTCATTCACTTGAAAGCCATAATCATTCACGAGATCTTCACAGATTCTGCGATATCCTTTATCGTTGTCTGCTTCATAAATATAACGAACAAGGTCTGCCAACTGTTCATTCAATACCACTTCAGGCAGTTTGGGATTTTTTAACCAACGATAATAGGCCGATCTTGTGACATGGAGCAGGGTACACATGGTGTTAATTGGATAGCTTTTTGTCTCGTGCAGCTCTTTGATCGATTGGTATTCAAACGTATGACGAACTAATTCAAATCCCGCCTCCTTTCTAACTCGCTGACTTTTTTTAACAGGTCATTTTCCATTTCAAGCAACTTGATCCGTCGTTCTTGTTGAGCCAGTTTATCGCGCATTTCTTCTTCGGGTGTTCTGGCTGGTTTACTTCCCGCTCGTTGCCCTCGACGGTCTTCTAAGCCTTTTTCTCCCATCTCGTCGTATTTCAACACCCAGTTCCGAACTTGTTGGTAAGAGACTTGGTACTGAATCGCGGTTTTCCCATAGTCTCGACCGTTGATAATACAGTCATGCACAATTTTAATTCGTTCATTCAATGTTGTTTTTCTGGATTTACTCATTCTACTTCCACCACTTTCTGATTTGAAGTTTCTATGAGTATTATATATCTTTAACCAGTCTTCTAATTGTTTTTTGTTACGAAGCCCGTATTTCTTGGCGACAGCTCTTAAGCTACCATATGTTCCAGCTAAATAATCATGGACCGCATTCAGTTTCAACTCTGTTGAGTATGATTGATTCCTTTTTGTAGGGAGTAAACCTGTGGGTCCTTCATTCTCATAAAGAGTGATCCACCTTTCTATCGTACTGAAACTTACTTGTGCTTCTTTGGCCAGGCTGTTTATGCTAGCTTCATTTTTTAAAGCTCTTTCTACAAAAGCTAGCCGTTCTTCTGAACTTAATTTCATTTTTCCTCTAGACATACAAACTCCCCCTATATAAGCCACTTTATATTTCAGTGTCCTATATAGGGGGAGCATATCAACTGAGCTTCTTGGTCTTTTTTCACTGTAAAGAATAATCGTTTGCGCTTTTTACTCGCTGCCTGACACAGACTTTCGGACAAAATGAAGCTCTGTCAGTTCCCCCATCTGTTTTGTTTCAACAAACGTCAAGCGTCTCGAATATTCCCCCGGTTCAAACAGTCGCTTGCCTTCTCCTAAAAACACCGGCGCGATTTGAATAAACCATTCATCGATCAAATCAGCTTCCAGCAATGGTTTTAATAGGGAACCCCCACCCACTACCCATACGTTTTTCTCTTGTTTCAATGCTGAAACAAATGCAACTGGATCCGATGCCACTAGGATTGCATCCGGCAGCGGTTCTTTTCGGGTATGGGAAAAAACATAATTTGTCGTTTCAGGATACAACGGTCCCTCATCCATCAGTTTTTTCGCTTCTTGATAGGTTTTTCTTCCCATCACGGTCGTGTCGATAGTCGCAAAAAATGCTTCATAGGTCGTGGCGACACCGGTATCGGTTTGAAACAGCCAGTCCAGTTGATCCTTCAGACCTGCTAAATAGCCATCGAGGCTGATCGCACCATAGAATATCACTTTTCCCATTATGCTCGCTCCTTTATTCTTTGTTTGCTGCTGATGTTCGACAAACACAAGTGACTAAATGGTCGTTGACCATGCCGACAGCTTCCATAAAGGCGTAAATAATGGTCGTTCCGACAAATTTAAACCCTCGCTTTTTCAAATCTTTCGCTAGCTGATCAGAGATTTCCGAATGGGTCGGTACATCGGATTGCTGCTCAAATTCATTAATGATCGGCTGATGATCGACATATCGCCACAAGAATGTGGAGAAACTACCATATTCTTGCTGGATTTTTAAAACTTCTTGGGCATTGCTGATCGCCGCTTCAATCTTTCGCCGATTGCGGATGATGCCTGGATTCATCATCAGTTCTTCCACTTTTTCTTCCGTATAGTTCGCTACTTTGGTGATTTCAAACTGATCATACGCCGCATCAAAATTCGCCATTTTATTTAAAATCGTTTGCCAGCTCAACCCTGCTTGATTCATATCTAACACCAATTTTCGAAACAACTGCTGATCCTCATACTCAGGTTTCCCCCAGATTGTATCATGATACTCCTGCATTGCTGGTGTACTGTTGGCCCACTCACATCGTTCCATTGTCCTCATCAGCTCCTTTTTGTTTATTTTATCATAAAAGACTTTACTTCCACTATTGTACTACGTATACTAGTACACATAAATGAAAGGAGCTGATTTTGTGGTTCGCATTAACAAAGCCAGCAGCAAACCTTACTATGAGCAATTGGTTTTAAGTATCAAAGAAGATATTCTGAACGGTGTTCTAACCGCTGGAGACCAAGTACCTTCGGTTCGTGAAATGGCCAAGCACCTGTTGATGAATCCAAATACCGTCAGCAAAGCCTACAAAGTATTGGAAAATGAGCAAGTGCTTGTCACCATCAAAGGAAAAGGCACCTTTGTGAAAGTTACTGAGGATCTGCCACGCGATGAGATTCGGATCTTACAAGTGAAAGAACGTTTGAAAGAATTGGTGATCGAAGCACGCCATTTACAGATCAGCATGCGTGAGCTGAGCGATTGGATGAATGGCTTTGAACAAGAGTTAGGAGGCGATCCACAGTGAAGATCGAACATGTGACCAAGAAAATGGAACAAACAATTATCTTAGAAAACGTGAACTTCTCTTTGGAAAAAGGAGAACTCGTAGGATTGATCGGCCGCAATGGTTCTGGGAAAACCACGTTGTTTCGGACGGTCGCTGGACATTATTTACTAGATGATGGCGAGATTTCGATCGATAACCAACGCCTGGATCAGCACCCGGAATTAAAAGAACAGCTTTTTTATATCGATGAAAAAGAAAACTTTCTGGCTGCCTACTCGTTAAAAAAAATCAATCAATTTTATCGGCTTGCTTATCCAAATTTTGATCAAAATCTTTATTTAGAATTGATGCAAAGCCATGGTCTGCCGCTAACGCTTTCTTACCGGCGAATGTCAAAAGGAATGCAAGGTCTTTATAAGATGATTCTAGCGATCGCTTCAAATGCGACGTTCTTACTGTTAGACGAACCTTTTGATGGGCTTGATGTGATCGTCCGTAAAAAAGTGATCGGACTATTGCTGGAAAGCCTCAGCGAGTCGAATCGTACCGCATTGATCGCTTCCCATAATCTAAATGAATTAGAGCATATTATTGATCGTGCCTTGTTGATCAAAGGGAAAACGATTGAAGGAGACTACCGTTTGGAAACGATTCGCGAACAATCTCGCAAACTTCAACTCGTCTTTCGCAGCAAGCAGATTCCTCCCCTTATCAAGCAGCGCTCCAAGCTGATTCAAAAACAAGGTCGAGTCTTGACCGCTTTGTTTGACAATTACACAAAAGAGCTGGCGGCTGAGATCCAGCAGCTTGACCCTTTGGTTTTCGAAGAATTGCCCTTGACCTTGGAAGATCTGTTTGAAGCAAATTTACGACAAGAGGCATTAGTGGAAGGATAGAGGTGGAAAACGATGTTAAGCAATATATTTAAAGAACGCTACGGCAAGCTGCTGATCGGCTTTTGTTTTGTCTTACTCTTAATGTATCTTGGTGATGGCTGGCAATCACAAAAAGCCTGGCATCAGCAAGAACGCTATTTGACATCTGAAGAATTTATCAAAGATTTCAACGAAAATCGAGAGTACTATGTCAAAAACTACAAGGGTGAAACCCCGGTTTACTTTGATTCGGCAACAGAATACCGCGATGCGGTATTGACGATCAGCAATGAGTCCCCTGATGAGATTTATTACAATCGCCCTTATATGACCACCATGAATCAATTTGTGATTGTCTTCCTGTTTATTTGGGGCTTCTTATCCTTTTTTGTCGATGGCCGCACCAATTTCAATCGCTTTTTATTTGCCTTACCCTTTAGCAGAAAGCACGTCTTTCACAAGAAACTGCTTTTTATCGGCTTACCCTTGACCGCTTGTTTAGTGTTGGGGCTGTTAGGTCATATCCTGATCGAATACACGATGATCCCAGCTCGCTATCTCGCTGTGCCGCTTCAAGACGTGCTGCTTTCTGCCCTTAGTACCTTGTCAACGAATCTGCTAGTATTTGCTGCAGGTCTCTTGTTAGGCGTTTTGCTGGGGAATCTGTTTACTGGCGTGCTCTCGGTCTTCTTCACTATTTCGCTAGGATCAATGGGGTATAGCTTTTTCCAATGTACCCGCGAGTTTTTTAGTTTTGTGTTTCTTGGTCATGGGGATTTTCTGATTCCTTTTCAAACCTGGATCGATTGGCCGCAAGGATATGTCTACCCTTGGTGGCTGCTGCTCCTTTACCTCGGCTTGAGCGGCTTACTGATTCTTGCTGCCGAAAAAGTGTTCTCGAAAATCTCTTTAGAAAATGACGGTGATTATATAACGATCCCTAAATTGCGCGCACCAGTTTATTGGCTGCTTTCTTTGGGAACTTGGTTCTATTTATCCATGATTTCTTATTACCCACTAGAAATTTTTTACCGTAATCTCTATGAGGGGTATGATGTCAGTCTTTGGAACATCGCCCTTCGGCTCGGTTTATTACTGGTTGCCTGCTTATTCATCAGTTTGCTGCTTGTCTATCCTAAAGCGCTGATGAATTGGTGGTACAAACGAAAAAACAAACAAATCAGTGGAATATAAAAAAGCATCCCTGCAACATTTTCTTGTTGCAGGGATGCTTTTAAGTTTAATGTCTAGGTTTGTCGTCGTCTTTTTTGTCAAAGAAGTCATTTACTTTACGAGAAACATCATCCGCAAAATCTTCAACCTTATCTTTGGCTTTCCCATATTTATTTTGGGTTTTGCCTTTTAATTCTTCGGAGTCATCTCCTGTAAGTTTCCCTTTTGTTTCGGTTACTTTTCCTTCAATGCGATCTTTGTTTGTCATCGTAAAAAACTCCTTTCATACTTGCTATAAATTAATAGTAGCACCATTTAACAGAAAGCACGAATGTTCTGCTTCTATCCTATTCTTAGAGTTGTCCGCAACGATAGTTGATCGCTATTTTTGACTCTTGGACGATTTGAGATATTCGGTAGAAAGCTGGCTTTCTCTATAAAAAGGGATGTTCTTTAGATGTTCAATTTGATGTTCTTTGAAGAAGTTCATTTAAAGAGGAAGCTGTGAGCATAAAAAAACCATGACCTGAAGAAGGCAATCTGAGGAGCTGCAACTGCTAGAATCAGCAGGTACAGCTTCTCGATTTGGTGCCTTTTCAGATCATGTTTTTAATTACACGAAGATAAGGTTCAGTTCTCAGTTCCTATCAGTGTGAAACGATTATTTGCGTTTTTTCTTTTTCTTCTTTTGTTTCTTGACCATGCGGTTCATGGCCATTTTTCCAAGTTTCCCTTTGACCCCACCGCCAAACATTTGATCCATGCCAGGAATGTTCATATTCCCTTTACTCATTTGCTGCATCATTTTGCGAGATTCTTTGAATTGTTTGATCATACGGTTGACTTCGACGACGCTGTTTCCAGAACCAGCAGCAATACGGCGGCGACGGCTTGGATTCAACAAATCAGGATTTTCCCGTTCAGCTGGTGTCATAGAATAAACCATGGCTTTTTGACGGGCAATTTGTTTTGGATCAACTTTGACGTTCTCGATGCCAGGCATTTGGCTCATTCCCGGAATCATTTTCAAAAGATCTTCAATTGGGCCCATGCCCATGACTTGATCGATCTGTTCAACAAAGTCATTGAAGTCGAAGGAGTTTTCCTTCATTTTTTGAGCAAGTTCTTCTGCTTTTTTCTCGTCGTAATCTTGCTGTGCTTTTTCGATCAAAGTCAGCATATCACCCATACCGAGAATCCGACTAGACATCCGATCTGGATGGAATACTTCAAGGTCGGTCAATTTTTCACCGGTACCAGTGAACTTGATTGGAGCGCCCGTAACTTGACGAATCGACAATGCCGCCCCGCCACGAGTATCGCCATCTAGCTTGGTGATGACTACCCCTGTGATCCCCAGTTGTTGATTGAAGCTTTCCGCCACGTTGACAGCATCTTGTCCTGTCATCGCATCCACTACCAGTAAAATTTCATTTGGCTGTGCCAAGTCCTTGATTTGTTTTAGCTCTTCCATCAAGTTTTCGTCGATATGCAAACGACCCGCCGTATCGATCAAAACGTAGTCATTTTTCTTTTCCCGAGCCAAAGCCAATCCTTGGCGGACGATTTCAACTGGACTGACATCAGTTCCCATATCAAAAACAGGTACATCCAATTGTTGCCCTAATACTTTCAACTGGTCGATCGCAGCTGGTCGGTACACGTCACCAGCGATCATTAATGGACGTGCGTTTTCGGTTTTGATCAAATGGTTGGCTAATTTCCCAGCAAAGGTGGTTTTCCCTGCCCCTTGCAAACCAGCCATCATGATGATCGTTGGGATCTTCGGTGATTTTTCGATCCCAACTGTTTCTGATCCTAATGTTTTGGTTAATTCTTCATCAACGATCTTAACGATTTGTTGCGCTGGAGATAGGCTTTCTAATACTTCTACCCCCACTGCCCGTTCACGGACATTTTTGGTAAACTCTTTTACAACTTGCAGATTGACGTCGGCTTCTAATAAAGCTAGACGAATCTCACGCATCATTTCTTTTACATCTGCTTCAGATACTTTTCCTTTTCTGCGCAGTTTGCTCATTGCCTGCTGGAGGCGTTCAGTTAAACTTTCAAATGCCATTTTTTTTTCATTCCTTTATTCTTCAATTTCTTGGAGCTGTTGAATAAACCCCTGTAAGGTTTCGTCTTTTGGATAGTGGGTTTTCGTATACTCGCTTAGCTGATCCAGCAAGTCTTCCCGCATGATATAATCCGAAAACATATGTAGTTTTTTTTCATAGTCTTCTAAAATACGTTCGGTGCGTTTGATGTTGTCATAGACTGCTTGACGGCTAACTTGATACTCTTCAGCGATTTCTCCTAGAGAAAAATCATCTGCGTAATACAATTCCATGTAATTCATCTGTTTTTCCGTCAATAACGTGGAATAAAACTCAAACAACGCATTCATGCGATTGGTCTTTTCAATTTCCATTTGCTTCCTCCTGTTTTGCAAGCCATTCGACATCGGACAAAACAGTCATGCCTTTTTGTCGAAAATAGGCACAAGCGACACCGACCCCTGTTTTTTTGATTCCAGAAAAATTGCCATCATAAATCGTCTGACTGCCACAAGAGGGACTTTTCTCTTTTAGGATCAGTTGGGTGATGCCTTGCTCTTGCAATTTTTGATAAGCAATTTTCGCGCCTTTAGTAAATTGTTCCGTCACGTCTTCTCCTGAAATGGTGACGACCTTCGCTCGTTGCGCCCAAACATCCACCCCATCGCCACCGACGATTTCGGCCGGTTCACGTGGAATCGGCAAGCCGCCAAGAACTTCTGGACAGACCATCATGGCTTGACCCGCACGAACAAGTTCGATCAATTGTGGTACTGCTTGATGTTTTCCATCGTAGCGGCAAAGGGCACCGCCTAGACACGCACTGATTCCAATCATTTAGCACCCTCAGCTTTCCTATGAAATCGTCCTTTATTATAGCATTTATTTAGTGGTTGCAATAGTACCAATTGTCTATTCATGCTAAAATAGGACTTGTTCGTTGAAATTTAATCGTTTCTTGAAAAAAAGAAACGAAAGGAGTCTATCATGAAAAAAATACTCGTTGTCGATGATGAACCTTCAATCGTCACACTTTTAACCTTTAATTTAGAAAAAGAGGGCTACCAAGTCGTTTCCGCCTCAGATGGTCAAAAAGCCTTCGACTTGGCGTTGTCAAAACCTTTTGACTTTATCATCTTGGATGTCATGCTGCCGAATTTGGACGGTATCGAAATCACAAAGAAATTACGTCAAGAAAAAATCGAGACACCGATCCTCGTCTTGACCGCAAAAGATGATCCGATCGACCGGATCTTGGGCTTAGAGATCGGGGCTGACGACTACTTGACGAAACCCTTCAGCCCTCGAGAAGTATTGGCTCGAATGAAGGCCATCTTCCGTCGCTTAGAACCTCGTCAACAAGCACGAGAAGAAGATCAACCTGCAGAAATCTTGCAAATCGGCGGAATTCAAGCCGATCTGACCAATTTCCAGGTCAGTGTGGATGGGGAGAAAATCTTCCTGACCCCGAAAGAGTTCGAGCTGCTGGTTTACTTTATGAAACGTAAAGGCCGCGTGATCGATCGCGATACCTTACTCAATCGTATTTGGAATTTTGACTTTGATGGACAAAGTCGCATCGTGGATGTTCACATCAGTCATTTAAGAGAAAAATTGGAAGCTGATCCAAAGCGTCCAGAATACTTGGTGACCGTTCGAGGATTTGGGTATAAATTTCAGGAGCCGCCCCAATGAAAAAACGCTATGGCTATGGTTTATGGTCAATCGGTCTATTGCTGATTTTTTTCCTGTGTTGGCAAGTTCTAAGCAGTTTTTACCGTCAGCAAGTCATCGCCCAGCAAGTGGATTTTCTGCAAGAGAAAGCCGCTGTGTTTTTGAATCTCTCAGATAACCAAACCGCAGCGCTCGAACAATTTGCCGATGCCTATGTTCAAGATAGCAATAGCCGCATCACTTTGTTAGATGATCAAGGCCAAATCATTTTCGATACTTATGATCATACCCTCCATGAAAACCGCTCCGATCGTCCAGAAGTTCAAGCCGTTTTGCGCGGAAGCGCCGTTGGTCAATCGTTGCGGGAAAGCGACACCTTGCATGAAGAATTGCTTTACGTGGCGATTCCTGTCAAAGAAGATGGAAACTTAACTCAAATCTTGCGGATCGCAGAACCGACTGCTGCTTTTTTTGCGAAAAACCAAGGAATCAAGCAATCGATCTTGATTGTCTATCTTGTCTTTTGTTTCTTGATCAGCCTGCTGATTTTTCACACGCTGCGTCAGCGGAATCGTCCAATCCAAACGATTCTGCCCGTCGTAAAAAAAATGATCACCTCGCCCGATCAACAAGCAATCATTATGCAAGAAACCCCTGAACATGACGAGTTGTATCAACTGATCAATCAGCTGAGCGAACAAATGAGCCAGACCTATCGTGCCTATGCGGCATCTGAACAACAGCTGTACGGCTTGCTCAGTGAACTGATGATCGGTGTCTTTATCATTAATGAAGAAAATCAACTGCTGCTGTTGAATCCGACGATGCAAGAACAGTTGGGGATGGAAACTGCGCCAACCTTGCCGCAGCCCTTCACTGAAGTGATTCATGACACACAACTGATCCAATTGATCTATCAATTTAACGACGAGACCCCTATTTTCCATGCGGAAACCACCCTTAGCGGGGAACGCTCAAAAGTCTTGGATGTTACCTTGCGAAGCTTCCAAGAAAACCAGTTGATTGGTATTTCTTATGACTTGACGCGCATCCGACAATTAGAAAAAATGCAAAAAGATTTTGTCGGCAATGTTTCCCATGAATTAAAAACGCCGGTAACTTCCTTGATTGGGTTTACCGAAACACTGCTGGACGGCGCCAAAGAAGACCCAGAAACATTGCAGACCTTTTTAGAGATCATTCAAAAAGATGCTTATCGCTTGAAAAATCTAATACAAGATATCATCCAACTGTCTCAAGACAGTGATTCTTTCCAGTATGTCGACCAACCGATCAACTTTTCTGAGCTGCTGCAACAAGTCGTTCAAACCTATGGTCCCGCAGCTGCTAAGAAGCAATTGACCTTTCAATTTGAAGGACCCGAACCCTTCATTTTATCTACCAAAAAAGAGCTGCTGCAGCCCATCGTAAAAAATCTGGTAGAAAATGCTGTCACCTATTCAAAACCTGGTGGTGTCATCACATTATCCTATTCAGAGCAAGACGACCAGCTGTTATTTCAAGTGCAGGATCAAGGCATCGGCATCGATGAAGAAGATCAGGAACGGATTTTTGAGCGGTTTTATCGGGTGGACAAAGCCCGCGCCCGCAATTCTGGCGGCACTGGACTTGGACTGGCTATCGTTAAAGACTATACCAAATTATTAGGTGGCAGCATCAAGGTTGACAGTTTCCCCAAAATTGGTTCTACCTTTACGGTGACTTTGCCGCTTCATGAAAAAGATGATTATTGATAAAAAACAGCCGATAACAGGTGAATAATTGTTATCGGCTGTTTTTGTAGTTGTTTTTCATTACCAAATGAAGCATCAGTCAATAGCATCTTCTTGATGCTTTAAACACAAAAAAAGAAGGAGCATTCTCCTTCTTCGGTCATTTCACTATTCAACATTCGTTACTTCGCCGTCTACACTGCGTTCTACTTTCATATCAGTGATTGGCAAGTAACCTAATTCGATAACGATTCCTTGTTGGACATCGTCTGTCATGATGTAATCAAGAAAGGCTTTGACGTTTGCATCTGGCTCGCCGTTCGTGTACATATGCTCGTAAGACCAGATTGGCCATTTGTTATCTGCAATATTTTCAGGAGTCGCTTCTACCCCATCAAGAGATAGCGCTTGGATCGAATCGTCCAAATAGGATAAAGCAAGGTAGCTGATTGCTCCTGGTGTTTCAGCAACGATTTTACGGACTGTTCCAGAAGAATCTTGCTCTTGTGTTTGGATCGTCTCTGCACCATCTAAGCCCCATTTTTCAAAGGTCGCTCTCGTACCGCTGCCTGATGCGCGGTTGATTACAGAGATTTCTTGATCTGCTCCGCCTAGTTCAGACCAATTCTTCACTTTGCCTGTAAAGATATCGATCAATTCTTGTTGGCTAAGATCCGTAACGCCTGCGTCTTTATTTACCACTGGTGCCATACCAACTACGGCTACTTTATGGTCAACTAATTTGCTAGCATCCACACCATCTTTTTCATCCGCAAACACATCGGAATTGCCGATCGTCACCGCGCCTGCTTCTACTTGACTTAAGCCAGTTCCGCTGCCGCCACCTTGAACCGTAATTGTATAATTGGGATTGTCTGCTGAGAAGCTTTCACCTGCTGCTTCAACCAAGGGTTGCAATGCCGTTGAGCCCACAGCTAAAATTTCTACATTTTCATTTGATGCGGCACCTGATGAAGATCCGCCTGATGCTTGACTGCTCTCAGTGCTTGCGCCACCGCTCCCACAGCCAGCTAATAATAATCCAGTTGCAAAAAATAAAAGTCCCAATTTTTTCATTTAGTAAATCTCCTTTCGTTATATGCTTAGTTTAGCAAGGCGGTGTAAACCCTTGATGGATTTCATGTAAAGAATCGATAAAGCGATGTAAATATTTTGTAAAGTTCGTCGATTGCCTAAAAAAGCCCCCGCTGCATCCATCAGAGGGGGCTTACTTTATCTAACACTTATGAACTAAAGAAATGTCTGTAGAATCATTTGCTTTGCATATAGCGTGTCAAGCGATCCATCGCTTCCACCAAGTTCTCCATACTTGCCGCATAGCTTAAACGAACATAGCCTTCTGCTTCGGGACCAAAGGCGATCCCTGGAATGATTGCTAATTGATTCTTTTCGGCTAAGTCGACACAAAAAGCCATGGAATCTTGGTTGAAACCTGCTGATATTTTGGCAAAAATGTAGAATGCACCAGATGGCTTCGCCATTTCAAAACCAAGGGCAGTCATCTTTTCAAACAAGTAATCTCGGCGTTCACGGTAATCGGCTTTCATGACTTCTGCATCATTGATGCCTTCGATCAATGCCCGCACTGCGGCTTTTTGAGAAATCGTTGAGGCCGCGGTCACTAAGTATTGGTGGACCTTAATGATCTGAGCAGTCAACGCTGCTGGTGCAAAAATGAAGCCGACGCGCCAACCAGTCATCGCGTGTGATTTCGACAAGCCGTTGATCACGATCGTTTGATCCCGCAAGTATTCAGCAATGGACACATGGGTTTCATCATAAGTCAACTCACTATAAATTTCATCGCTAATAACAAAAACGGGGTATTTTTCTAAAACTTCTGCCAATGCTTTGACTTGTTCTCGGGTATAAACAACCCCTGTTGGATTGCTAGGATAATTTAAAATGACTGCCTTGACTTGCTCCCCATGTTCTTTTAAGGCTGCTTCTAAAACTTCTGGCGCTAAAACAAAGTCATTATCCGTCGTATCAAGATAAATCGGTTTGGCATGAGCTAAATGGATGACTGGTTCATAGCCTGGATAAATTGGTGCTGGTAAAATCACTTTATCACCAGGTTCCAGCGTGGCTAATAAAGAAGCTGAGATTGCTTCCGTTGCACCGATCGTCACTAATACTTCTGATTGAAAGTCGTAATCAAGCTGATATTTATTTTTCAAAAAGAGGCTGGCTGCTTGCCGAACATCTGCTAAGCCTGCCATTCCAGAATAGTGGCTGAAATTTTGTTCGATTGCTTGGACACCCGATTTTTTCACGTGCTCCGGTGTGTTGAAATCCGGCTCGCCTAACGTTAACTTTAAAATATCAGGAATTGAAGAAACCCGTTCATCAAATTTACGAATCAATGAAACAGCTATATTGTACACTTCGTGATTGAAGCGTTGGCTTACGTCTGCCATAGTATCACTCCTTTGAATTAAGCAAATTCATTCGCTATTGTTGTTAATCCTAACACAAAAAGGCGACAATTTTAAGCAACGGATGAAATTAATCTAATAACGATAAATTCGTTTGCTCATTTACAAACGAAATAAATTTATGTTAGTATATATCTAAACAATAAAAGGAGAACCCAAAATGAAACCTTATCAAGAGTTTACCATTTCTGATTATCAGCAAGGATATGTCGCAACACCAACGGAATATTGTTGCGTATTTTGTCAGGAGACCTTCGACAAAGAAGAAATCTATCCCGTTGATGGCGCCTTTTTTACAGCAAAAAAACGAATGATGCAGCATATTACTGACCATCACGGAACCGTTTTGTCCGCATTGTTGGCTTTACCCAAAGAACAAACAGGCTTATCAGAGAGCCAACAGGAGATTTTACAACTGTTTGCCCAAGATGTTAGCGATACTGTGATTGCCCAGCGCTTAGGTATCTCTTCTTCGACTGTCAGGAATCATCGCTTTAAACTAAAAGAAAAACAGCGACAAGCGACTGTTTTTTTAAGTATCATGTCCTTGTTGCAAGATACCCCGTTGCTGCCGCCTCATAAAGGGGCGACGATGCTTGATGATCGCTATGCCATTACGGCTAGTGAAAGAGAAAAGATCATTGCCACTTATTTTGATGAAACGGGGTTTATCAAACAGTTTCCCAGCAAAGAAAAGCGCAAGATTGTTGTCTTGAGTGTACTGGCACAAAAATTTGATCCGAAGAAAAATTATTCAGAAGCTGCTGTCAACGATGTATTAAAACAAGCGATCACCGATTATGTCACTGTCCGACGTTATTTGATCGAATACGGATTTATGCAACGGACGAAAGACGGGAAAACTTACTGGCTGACTTAAAACCTAGTCTGTAACTGGCTGGAACTTTTGTTGGTTGGATGAGCAGTATCTTTCACAGTTAAAAAAAAGTTAATAATCTCCACTTTTTTACAACAAAAAAAGACAAAGTACGAAATCATCCGTACTTTGTCTACCGTCTGAAACGCTGGGACAAGTTCCAGCGTTTATTTTTCTTTTAGAAAGATTTTTTTGATGATCAATTTATCAAATAATTGCGTTTGATTGTCTTGTTCTCCAATGACTTCAGCGGTCACCGATTTACCATCTTGTTTTTTACGTAGCTGGTAAACGATCTTGCCTGTTTCTTTCAATTCGTTCACCATGTCAACGACACCGCCAAAACCAGTTTTACGAGTGATGAACCCTAGCGCCACCATTCGCTCATCTAAATTTTTTGCCGAGATGCTCGCACCGGTGATCAGCGCTTGCCGCATGATTTGTAAGAATTCCTCTAGCCCTGCCACTGGCGGCTGTTCGGGTTCTTCTTCCATCATCGGTCGCTGACGCAAATAATCTAATTCCTGCAATAACGTTTCATACTGCTCTTGTGTCAACATGACCCCCGCCACTTTTTCACGATTGAATACATATACTGCTGTTCCTGCTTCTCGCGCTTGATTAAATACATCCATCGGAGATTTTTTTACTTCAGTAATTGAAGTAGTGGGAACATCCAATTTCTTCAGTTCCATAATCAACGTCCTCCTTGTCTCAACGAACACATTATAGCATAAATCCAGAAGCAGATTATAGAGGTATTTCACTGCTCCTAGGAAAAGAAACAAAAAAGCGGCTAATCGCCGCTTTTTTCGATTGATAAGGTCATTGCATTGATGGCAACGATGATCGTGCTCATAGACATCAAGACAGCTCCGACTGCTGGGTTCAAAATGATCCCGATCGGTGCGAGCACGCCAGCTGCCAAAGGAATGGCAAAAATATTGTATCCTGCGCCCCACCAGAGATTTTGAATCATCTTACGTCTTGTTTTTTTCGCCAACGTCAAGAAGTGCAAGATGTCTTGAGGTTCGCTATTCGTCAAAACGACATCGGCTGAATCGATCGCTACATCGGTACCCGCTCCGATCGCAATCCCGATCGTCGCTCTTGCAAGACTTGGGGCGTCATTGATCCCATCGCCTACCATTACGACGCGCTTGCCCTCTTTGACATAGTCACTGACTAGACGTTCTTTATCGTCTGGCAACATTGCCGCATGGAAGGCTTCGATTCCTAGGTAATCGGCTACGGCTTGCGCCGCTTCTTGGTTGTCTCCAGTAGCCATAACTGGCGTGATGCCTAAGTCTTTCACTTTTTGAATAAATTGACTCGCTTCTGGTTTCACCTTATCCCCTAATGCGACGATACCTTCCACTTTGCCGTCATGAACCAAATAGCTGATGGTATTGCCCTGTTCTTGATAATTTTTCAAGGAGTTCCCTTGATACTGAATGGCTAATTGCTCCAATCCTTTTTGATTGACGATCAACCACTTTTGTCCATCGATCACGCCTTCCAGACCAATCCCTGTCCTTGTTTGAACATCAGTCGCCTTTTTGGCTGTGATGTTTTCCTTTTCAGCTTCGGCTAAAATGCCTTCTGCGATCGGATGATTGGCGGTTTTCTCAAGACCTGCTAGGTAAGCTAGTACTTCTGATGCAGAAAGACTGCCTGTCGCCTCGATGCCAGTTACGGTAAACGTTCCTTCTGTTAACGTACCGGTCTTATCGAGGATCAGATAATCAACATGATGCGCATTCTCCAGTGCGTTGCGATTTTTTAAGAGCAAGCCATTTTTGGCAGCGATCGATGTCGAACGAGCAACTACGAGGGGAATCGCTAGCCCTAACGCATGGGGACAGGCAATGACGAATACCGTGACCATTCGATCAAGAGCAGTCGGTAGATCAGCAACAAACAGCCATACAGCAAATGCCAAGACACCAGCAACTAACGCAATATAAAACAACCATTTTGCCACTTTGTCCGAAAGTGCTTCTAAGCGGGATTTATCAGCTTGGGCTTTTCGCACCATTTCCATGACTTTCGCTAAGTAGCTGTCTTCCCCAGTTCCTGTGACTTCCATCGTGATGGTACCGTTGCCGTTGACAGATCCTCCAATGACAGTACTGCCGATGGTTTTAGGTACCCGTCTGGATTCACCAGTCACTGCCGACTCATCGATCGTTGTTTCTCCTTCAAGGATCGTTCCGTCTGTAGGAATCTTATCTCCTGAGCGAACGATCAACTGTGTTTTGTTGGTCACTTCTTCTAATGGAATCTGTTCTTCTGATCCATCCGCATTTTTCCGAATCACTTCTTTTGGCAATAGTTCTGCTAATTTCTGTAATGCATTGCCAGCATTAGAAACGGCATTCATCTCGATCCAATGCCCCAACAACATGATCACGATCAGAGTCGCTAGTTCCCAGAAGAAGTCCATTACATGAGGAACAGCAAGAAAATGATTGGCGATAAACGCATATAGACTATAAAAATAAGAAACCGTGATCCCCATAGCAATCAACGTCATCATGGCTGGGCTTTTTTGTTTCAATTCCATTTTCGCACCACTTAAAAACGGCTGCCCTCCATAGAAAAACAGGATCGTTCCTAAAATCAATACGACCCAATCTGATCCGGGAAACGTGAACTGAAAGGGCAATTCGATGCCCATCATTGGTGATAAAATGACGATTGGAATCGCCAAAACCAAGGAAAGCCAAAACTTTTGCTTAAAATTTCCCATATGCATACTATGATCCATGCCACCCATTCCATGATCCATACCAGACATCTCATGATTCATGTGACTATGATTCATGCCAGACATCTCATGATTCATGTGACTATGGTTCATGCCAGACATCTCATGGTCCTTGTGGCCGTGATCCATGCCAGACATCTCATGGTCCTTGTGGCCGTGATCCATGCCAGACATCTCATGGTCCTTGTGGCCGTGATCCATGCCAGATATCTCATGGTCCTTATGGCTATAGTTCATGCTGGACACTTCATGATCCATAGGACCATGGTTACTATCGGAGCTTTCATGCTCCTGCTGTTTTGATGTCGCCCTGTGATGATCCATCCCATTCATCTCATGGCTAGGCTCAGGGACTTCTGCCAGCTGTGATTGCGTATGTTGCTCTTGTCCCTGTGTACCATTATCCCGCTCATTCAAAGCAGGTTCATGCCTATGATGGCTTGACGTCTGACTATTACTTGCGGAAGACGTTTTTTTCTGATTCATCCTAGTATTCCCCTTCCTATTTCACTGAATGTGCGTACAGTCTTGCTCCTTCATACAAAAGCTTCAAGCGGCTGGACACTTTTCATTTGTTTTGATTTTTCATTTTCACTTTAGCAATTCCATTGCTTACTCAAATACCCCTTGATAACCCGCTTCGGTGACCGCATTGACTAAGGCTGTTTCTGTCACTTGCGACTCGTCAAACTTGACTGTTCCGCGAGCTTTTTTCAAGTCCACTTTGGCTTTTTTCACACCCGGTACTTCACTAAGCGCTTTTTCAACTTTTGCGGCACAATGGGCACAATTCATTCCGCTGATTTGCATGTTTTTTTTCATTACGATTCCTCATTTCTTTTAACAGTTCGTTGGCTACTTATTTTGTTGCATGGGTTTTGCATTGGCACTGACCAGGAATACAATTACATGAGATCGCTGCTACTGGCACTTTTTGGTCGACTGCTGCTTGGAGCATCGCCAAATCTTCTGCCGTCAATGCTGCTTCTTGGATCATTTCTGCTAATGTCTGCCCAACTTTTTTGGCACAAATATGAGAAAAAAGATTCTCAGCTGCGCTGCGAACGGTTGCTTCTTCGGAAACAAGCGGCGAATAAACAAATTTTTTCCCTTGGCTTTCTGTTTTCAATACGCCTTTTTTGACGAGTCGTCCTAAAAGCGTCTTGACCGTTGCTGCTTTCCAATTTTTATTTTCGCTCAATAAAGCGGTGATCTCTTTCGCGTCGGATTGTCCTAATGTCCAGATCACACGCATGACTTCCCATTCAGAATCGCTGATTTTGATTGGTTCGACCACAGGTTGCATTTGTCCACTTCCTTTCATAAGTGATTCACATTTTTAAGTTTACATCTGTAATCGTATTTTGTCAAAAAAAAGCATCGCCAAACTTTCTGCGTTTTGACAATGCTTTTTTCTATTTCATTAAAAATGATTTGGTTCCTATGCTTAAAAGTGGACCTGATACGTCGTCACAGAGTGGAAGGGTTCTTCTGGACGCAACACGATCTCACCAAAGTGGGTAAATTTCTCAGAACCAGGAACACCTTGTGTTTCGATCGCCATCCCGCCATGATTGGCAAAAGGACCAGTCTTCATTGATGCACCAGCTTCTCCCTCACCCGTTGTGTAAATAACAACGGCAGGACGGTCAGTAGTTACAGTCAGCTGCACTTTTTGATCGGGACTGGTTACTTTTAGATCCCACTCTTGCGTATGGTCTAATAAGAACGGATCATCCAACATCGTCGTTCCCATCGGGCGTTCTTGTCTAAAATCAAACTTTGTGCCTGCGACAGGCGTTTTTTCACCGGTCGTCGTCACATCGTCATTCGTTTCAGCCACATGTTCGGCATTGATTTGAACCAAGTGGTCATCGATCGGCTGTTGGGTATCACCTGTCAAATTGAAATAACCGTGGTTCGTTGGGTTAAATAAAGTCGCTTTGTCAGTGTTGGCATCATAAGCAAGCAATAGTTCATTGTCATTCGTCAACGTATAGGTGACTTGATAACGAACATTCCCAGGAAACCCGCCATCGCCATCTTGCCGTGTGGTAGTAAAAATCACCCCAGCTTTGTCTGCTTCTTCAAAGGTTTCAGTGATCCATGTATCAGTATCCAGCCCCTTTGAACCGCCATGAAGCGTATTGCCGCCATCATTGTCTTCCGTTTGGTATTCTTGTCCGTCGATCTCAAAGCGAGTACCTGCGATCCTTCCCGCCACAGGGCCGATCGTTGCGCCATAATAACGTGCTTGGCGATGTCCTTCGATCGTGTCATAACCGACCACAATGTCGCGACCTTCTTCTACTGGAACGACCCAATCCAATAAGCGTGCGCCTTCAGGACTTAGCCTTACGATGGTACCGCTATCATTGGAAAGCTCATAAATTGTTCCCATTCTTTCTGACGTCAGTTGTTTCACATTTGGCATTCGTTCATATCCTTCTTTCTTTGATTAGTCTGCTGCTCTTTTTAAGTATAGACGTTTAGGGCTAGATCCGTCAATTCAAGACGGAAGAATTCGACAGGAAACGGCTTTGCTTCTGCCACTTCAAAAAAGCGGCAAGAGCACCCCACTGATTTTTAAGAATCATTGATACGCAGCTGCTCGGCAAAAATCAGGATTCCCGGCCTGATTTTTTACCGTTTGGTTTCTATCAATATCCATTTCATCCGTTGGGTTCTTTTGCCGCAACTGTCATCGTTTATTTTTTGTGTTTTGCTTGGTAATGTTTTCTCTTTCGCCGCTTTTCTTTAGTCTGAGAAACATTAGCAGCCAAATCTTTGTTTTCTTTTTCTTGATCAGCATTTCTTCTTTCAGCACGTTCAGTTAGTACACTTTGTCTGAATCGCCGATTTCCCAGAAACTTTAACGCACACATGAGTGGTTGACGATTTTCACCGACTAATCCAATCAGCTCAATAAACAGCTCAATTCCAAATCCTGTGCTAATGATTAATAAAACAATCGCTGTATTGCTCGCGTAATTCATTAGTAAAGCAATAAAAGAAAAGACTAATGCTAAGGCATAGATCGTTAGCACTGTGCCGCGATGAGAAAACCCTAACGACAACAATCGATGATGCAAGTGCATTTTATCGGCAGAGGAAATCTTCTGTTTATTAAACTTTCTTCGGATCATCGCATAAACGGTATCCGTGATCGGTACACCGAGAATAAACATGGGCGTCAGAACAGAAATAAAAGTTGCGTTTTTCAATCCTTGTAGTGAGAGCACAGAGATCATAAATCCTAAAAACAATGCTCCAGTATCTCCTAGAAAAATGGTTGCTGGATAAAAATTATATGGAAAGAAACCGATGATTGCTGCGATCAAAGTAAAAATGACCATTGGTACTTCCACAAAATTCGGCAGAAAGAAATAGCTGATAATCCCTATCGTCGTCAAACTGATAATAGAGACGCCGCTCGCCAACCCATCGAGACCATCGATTAAGTTCACCGCATTGGTAATTGCCAGTATCCAAATCAAAGTCATAGGCAAGGCAAACCATCCCAGATCAATAAAGCCAAAATAAGGAATCGTGACTGTGCTGATTTTTATTCCAGCAACGAAATAAATTTCCAGCGCTGCGAATGTCAGACCTATTAATTTTTGCATTGGCGACAGTTCAAATATATCATCCAACAATCCTGTAATCACCACTATTGTTGCACCTAAAAGAATCGGCCAAACGAAGTCGAAAGGAATCATTGTTCGAAATTCCCAAAGCAGCGCAAAGGAAAAGGCTAAAAAAATACTTAATCCCCCAGCTGAAGGCATGGTCTTCGTATTGATCCGACGCTCTCCTGGGCGATCAACTGCGCCAATCTTGCAAGATATCAATTTGATGACTGGTGTCAATAATAAAGACACGATCATTGTTATAAATAAGCGCATTACAAATTTGAATGCAAAATCCATCGTTTATTCTCGCTTTCCGTTATTTCTCTTTATTGGTAAATGTATCTTCGATTTTCGAAGAAATCCGCTGAACAGGATCTGTTCGTTCTTTGATCTCTTGTCCCGACACATACTCTTCTACCACTGCGTTGATGATTCCACCCAAGATAATAATCGTCGCAGCAAGATTCAACCAGATCATTAAAACAATAAAACTTCCAATAATTTGATAGCCAATGATTTTCGCAGCAAAGTAACGGGCGTATAAGCCAAACACTTGTGACAGCAACATCCAGCCAATCGTTGCAAAGATCGCCCCTGGCAAAGTCGAACGCAACTTGACCTTTGCATTCGGCACTAACCAATAGATCAGCATCATGATAAATAGCAAAGCAACGATCGTGACTGGCCATTTGACTGTTTGGAACGTATCGATCAGATTGTCTTGAAACTTAAAAATCGGCTGCAAAAAATCAAGAATGATTTTTCCAAGCCCAAATACCATCGTAACACCAACGATCGCAATCATAAAGAGCAGGATGATCACAAATGATACTGCGCGCACCACGATAAAATTGGAACGTTGGTCCACACCGAAGGCTTTGTTCATCGCAATTTGCAAGGCATTGATACTTTGACTCGCAGACCACAACGCAGCCAAGGCGGAAATCGATAACAACCCGCCAGAGCTTGTGGTG
Source organism: Enterococcus sp. DIV1279b (assembly GCF_050531515.1). Classification (NCBI taxonomy): domain Bacteria; kingdom Bacillati; phylum Bacillota; class Bacilli; order Lactobacillales; family Enterococcaceae; genus Enterococcus; species Enterococcus sp. DIV1279b. Next base: position 2,636,839 of record NZ_CP172891.1, read on the forward strand.
AGGAGGTTTTCGATCGCTGGTCCGATAAAGTCATAGATTTGACTAGGGATCAATTCTTGTACATAAGATAAAACCGTGTTCGGATCAATCGATAAATAAGGCAACAGATTTCCCAGCGCAATCATTAACGGGAAAAGTGAAAGCAATAAATAGTAGGCGACGACGACCGATGTGGTCCCCATCTCTGAATCCGTTATTCTATTTTGCGTTGTTTCAATGAAACGCATCAGCTTTTGATTGCTTTTTACTTTATCAACGATTTTCATGTTTCTTCCTCCGCCAGCGAATCATCTGCCTTTTTTTCTTTGTCATACGTAACAATCAGAAGTCTCCTACCGCCAAAATTTAGTAGGTTCCTTCTTCTCCTTGAGAAGTCAAAATGCGTGGCCCTTCTTTGGTGATCGCCAAACTATGTTCGTATTGGCAACTTAAGCCACCATCTAGAGTATAGGCGGTCCAGCCGTTAGGATCCATTTTCATTTTCCACGTCCCTGTATTGATCATAGGTTCGATGGTAATAACCATTCCTTCTTTTAAACGTAACCCTTTGCCGGCTTCTCCGTAGTGAGGAATCATCGGACTTTCATGGATCGTTGGACCAATGCCGTGTCCAACGAAATCGCGCACGACACCGTAGCCTTCTTTTTCCGCATAGGTTTGAATGGCATGACCGATGTCACCGATTCGGTTGCCAACTTGGGCTTGTTCGATTCCTAGATACAACGCTTTTTTGGTTACTTCCATTAAACGATCGATCTCAGGCGTCGAGTTTCCTACCACATAACTCCAGCAAGAATCAGAAATGGCGCCTTTTAAATCAATACACATATCAACTTTGATCAGATCGCCATCTTTCAATGGTTTTTTTCGGGGGAACCCGTGACAAATCTCATCGTTGATACTGCAGCAAGTGGCATATTTGTAATCTTCAAAACCAATTTGGGCGGCAATTCCGCCATGGCTTTCAATATAATCTCTGACAAACACTTCGATATCCCAACTGGTGATACCAGGTTTGATGAAGCTGCGTAATTGTTTGTGGACATCTGCTAACAGCGCGCCGGATTCGGCCATGCGGTCTATTTCTCTGGCAGATTTTAATGTAATCATGTTCTCGTCTCCCTTAATTAAATTCCTCTTATTTTACCATAGAAATCCCTTATTTTACAAAATTCACAGACATTGTAAAGAGTTTTTCAAGTTTTGTTTTCAATCTTTCGTGCATTTGCTATAATCTGTAAGAGAGTTTTCCTTGAGAATAGGAATGAGATTGGAGGAAAAAGCCCATGGCTTTAGCAAAAATCGTCTATGCGAGTATGACGGGGAATACGGAAGAAATTGCAGATATCGTTTCTGAAGCCCTTGAAAATCTTGACATGGAAGTTGAAATGAATGAGTGTACCCAAGTGGATGCCGATGAGTTTGAAGACGCCGATATCTGTATCGTCGCAACCTATACATACGGTGACGGTGAATTGCCTGATGAGATCGTCGATTTTTACGAAGATTTGCAAGAACTTGATTTAAGTGGCAAAATCTTTGGGGTCTGCGGCTCTGGCGATACGTTTTATGATGACTTTTGTAAGTCCGTCGATGACTTTGAAGCCGTCTTTAGTAAGACAGGTGCAACAAAAGGGGCAGATAGCGTCAAGGTCGACTTGGCTGCGGAAGAAGACGATATTCAAAACTTAGAAGCCTTTGCCAAAAAGCTAGCGGAAGCATTTGCAGAATAAAACAAGAAAACCTCTGACAAAATCACTTGATTCTGTCGGAGGTTTTCTTGTTTGCTTAATGATAACTGATATCGATGGGTGTTTCTCTTGCTAAAATATTATCGGTGGTTTCCGTCATCAGCTTAGCAATCTGATCTTCTGTGGGATGAATGATCCCCGAAGACATCAATGCCGCTAAGCCAGTAGCGACGATCCAGACACCAGTATGCAAGGACTGTAATTTCACGTCCGATAGATCTTGATACTTTGGTTCTTTTTTCACTGATTTCACAAAAAGGTCAAATGAAAACTGCTGCATGGAATCCCCACCACCATGCTCTTCTAAGTATAGCGCTCGGTATAATCGTTTTTCTTTATTTGCAAAGCCAATATAATTTAACGTTAAGTCAACGATGACATCTCCCCGTCTTTCAACTGGAAAAACTTCTGTCGCTAAGTAGTCGTAAATCTGATTGATCAATGCATTTTTTAAGTCATCCATATTTTTAAATTCTAAGTAGATCGGTTGCGTTGAACATTTCATCTTCGCTGCGATATTGCGTGCGGTAAAACGTGTAAATCCTTCGGTTGCGACAACTTCATAGGCAGCTTTTAAAATCTGGTCTCTAGTAATAGTTTTCTTTCTTGCCATAATTTTTTAATCTCCTTAATTCTGCTATACATCGCTTTCAGAAATACCTTTTACTTATTGTATCATGTTTTTTTAAGTTTGCAAAAAAACTTTTAAAATTATTGCCCCTAGTGTTTCCAGTTTTTCAATTTGAAGACCTCTGTTTTTTTGCTCTCTTTTTCGTTTGTTTTCAAAAATACTTAGTGCTATCATGAAGACAGTTATAATTTTAGAATAAATGGAGGAATTTTAATGGTTTTACCAAACTTTAATCAGAACCTTGAAAAATATGCCCAACTGATCACAGAAGTTGGTGTAAATGTCCAAAAAGGGCACACCATCGTCATCCAAATCGCCGTGGACCAAGCACCGTTAGCTCGACTATTGACAAAAAAAGCGTATGAGCTAGGCGCTGATGAAGTAATCGTTCAATGGACCGACGATGTGGTTCAAAAAGAATTTCTTGCGCATGCAGCTGAGGATCGTTTGTCTACGATCCCTCAACACAAAATTGATCAGACAGAAGATTGGGTCGAAAAAGGTGCGAGCCGCATCAGTGTCGTTTCTGCCAATCCCGATGCGTTAGCGGGCGTTGACTCAGATCGGGTCGCCGCTTTCCAAGCAGCTTCTGGTAAGGCGATGATGAAACTGCGTCAAGCAACACAAGCCAACAAAGTCAGCTGGACCGTTGTTGCTGCTGCAGGTCAAGATTGGGCACAAAAAGTGTTCCCTGATGCTTCCCCAGAAGAAGCACAAGACAAGCTATGGGATCAAATTTTCAAAACGACGCGTATCTACGAAGAAGATCCTGTTGCTGCTTGGAAAAAACATGATGAAACACTGCAAGTCAAGGCAGAAGAATTGAACAAAGAACAATTCAGCGCATTACACTATACAGCACCGGGTACCGATTTGATCATCGGCCTACCAAAAAATCACTTGTGGGAAGGTGCTGGCAGCTACAACACCCGCAATGAAAAATTCATGGCGAACATGCCGACAGAAGAAGTCTTTACTGCCCCAGATAATCGTCGCATCGATGGCTATATTTCAAGTACGAAACCATTGAGCTACGCAGGTACGATTATTTCTGGCATGAAATTCACCTTCAAAGACGGTAAAGTCGTGGACTTTTCTGCAGAACAAGGCGAAGAAGTGTTAGGCAAATTGCTAGCGATCGATGAAGGAGCGAAATCTTTAGGTGAAGTCGCTTTAGTCCCTGACCCTTCCCCTATCTCACAATCTGGCATCATCTTCTTCAATACGTTGTTTGATGAAAATGCCTCAAACCACTTGGCTTTAGGCTCTGCTTATGCCTTCAGCTTACAAGGCGGCACTGAGATGAGTGAAGAAGAACTGGCAGCGGCTGGTTTAAACCGCAGCCAAACCCACGTAGACTTCATGGTCGGCTCTGACCAAATGTCCATCGATGGCATCAAAGAAGATGGCACCACAGTTCCTGTCTTCCGCAATGGTGATTGGGCTTAATAAAAAAAGGCTGAGGTGGAGTAGCTCCCCTCGGTCTTCTTTTTACATAGAATATTGAGAACCGGCGGCTTTTTTCATAGTAATCAGCTGGCTTTTTTGATAAAATCTACTTTGATAGTCTTTGATAAGAGAGGATGGATCCGATGACACCAAATCGTGAAGATTATTTAAAGCTCATCTTAGAGCTTGGTGGTGACCAAAAGAAGATCAATAACAAACAAATCGTGTCAGGTCTGGACGTCTCAGCAGCTTCAGTAAGTGAAATGATTTCAAAATTATTAAAAGAAGGCTTAGTGGAACATTCACCTTATCAAGGGGTACAGTTGACTGAAACTGGTTTAGCTTCTGCAAGTGCCCTCATTCGTAAGCATCGTTTATGGGAAGTCTTTCTTGTGGAGCACCTGCATTATTCATGGAATGAAGTTCATGATGACGCAGAAGTTTTAGAACATGTCACCTCAGAAACGTTGGCGAGCCGCTTAGAAGCCTACCTTGATCATCCTCGGTATTGCCCACATGGGGGAATGATTCCTGAACAAGGAGAACTCATTCACGAAGGCGAAAAAAACACCATGAGTTCTTATCCGGTAGGAACCAAGATTCGTATCGCCCGTGTCCTTGACGAACGAGAACTGCTGGATTATCTCGTTTCGATCAAATTGAATATTCATGAAGAATACGAGATCATCGATGCGGCAGCATACGAGGGTCCGATTACGATCAAAAATGACACAAAAGAAATTGCTGTCAGCTACAAAGCCGCCAGCACGATTTTTGTCGATAAACTGTAAGGAGTGAAGATGATGGAAAAAAAGGTCCTTTTTACGATTTTTGGCGGTACGGGCGACCTTGCCCAACGCAAACTATATCCTTCTTTGTTTCGGTTGTACAAAAAAGGCGATTTGAAAGAAGATTTTGCAGTCATTGGTACTGCACGCCGTCCTTGGTCGGATGAACACTATCGTGAAGTGGTGATAGGTACAATCAAAGAATTGAGTGACTCACAAGAACAAGCAGAGACATTCGCTTCTCATTTCTACTACCAATCACATGATGTAACAGATACGAGCCATTATGATTCATTAAAGGATTTGGCGGAAACCTTAGATCAGAAATACCATTTAGAAGGCAATCAGATTTTTTACTTAGCAATGTCCCCTAATTTCTTTGGGACGATCGTTTCTCACTTGAAATCCCAAGGAATGCTGGATACTGAGGGCTACCATCGGGTGATCATCGAGAAACCGTTTGGAAGCGACTATAATTCAGCAAAAGAATTGAATGAAGAGATCAATCAAGTCTTTACGGAACAAGAAATCTACCGAATCGATCACTATTTAGGAAAAGAAATGATCCAAAATATTTCTGCGATTCGTTTTGCCAATAACATTTTTGAGTCAATGTGGAACAATCGTTACATTGACAATGTTCAGATCAATATCGCAGAAAACTTAGGCGTAGAAGAACGCGGCGGCTATTATGATAAGAGCGGTGCCTTGAAGGATATGGTCCAAAATCATATTCTGCAGATTCTTTCCTTATTAGCCATGGAACCGCCAGTGGCTTTTTCTGAAAAAGAATTACGGACAGAAAAAATCAAAGCCTTAAATGCGATCCGTATCTACTCCGAAGAAGAAGTGAAACAACACTTCGTTCGTGGTCAATACGATAAGGGACAATTAGAAGACAAGAAATTTGTTGGCTACCGTGAAGAAGCCAATGTGGATGAAGAATCGGCAACGGAAACCTTCGTTGCTGGGAAATTTTTGATCGATAACTTCCGCTGGTCCGGCGTACCATTTTATGTACGCACTGGGAAACGGTTGACGGAAAAAGGCACTCGCATCAACATTGTCTTTAAACAAGTCCCAGTCAATGTCTTTAAGCAAGACCTGAATGAACAAAAGCAAATCGAGAGTTTGGCACCGAATGTGCTGACGATTTACATTCAACCGACGGAAGGCTTCTCTCTTTCCTTGAACGGAAAAGAAATTGGCCAAGGGTTTGAGACATTGCCAGTGAAGCTCGATTACCGAAATAGTACTGAAATCGTCGAAAACACCCCTGAAGCTTACGAAAAACTAATTCTAGATGCCTTGAACGGTGATGGCACTAACTTTACCCACTGGGATGAAGTTGCCCAATCTTGGCGCATCGTTGATGTGATCCGTCACGCTTGGGACCAAGAAACACCTGATTTTCCAAATTATGCCGCAGGAACGATGGGCCCCCAAGCAGCCTATGATCTCTTAGCTGCCGATGGCTTTGAATGGATCTGGCGTCCCGATGAATGGTATCGTGAGCGAGATTTACTAAATGAGAAATAAGCAAATGGTCAATTGGATGAGGAAAAAACATCCAATTGGCCGTTTTTCTTTTTTACCGACTGTTTATAATAGAAAGAAATGAGAAATGAAAGGAGCAGCAGACATGAAACAAGTCTTATCGATCGCCGGTCTCGACAGTTTGGCAGGTGGCGGCATGACGGCTGATTTGAAAACATTTGAGGAATTCGGGGTGTTTGGCCATGCCCTATTAACATGTGTGGTCGCCATCAAGGATGATCTTATGTTCCATGATCTCCCTGAGCCTGTGATCCAAGCACAACTGGATTCACTGCGTTCGGTCGTATCCCTAGATGCAATCAAAATCGGGCTGCTTCATCAAACCGCCATCATTGAATTGCTGCGAGATTTTTTACAAACATTTACCGGACCGATCGTGCTCGATCCCGTTCTCGCCTTCAAAGAAGGAGATACTGCCTTTAACCACTCCTATCAAGCAGGATTGATCTCATTGTTTCCTTACACAGCATTAGTGACACCTAATCTACTCGAAGCACAACACTTATCTGGACAAAGCATTACCTCTTTAGCAGAGATGAAAACGGCGGCAAAAAAAATCCATGCGCTGGGTGCCCCAAATGTTCTGATCAAAGGTGGCAGTCGACTAACTGGGGAAACAGCCTATGATGTTTTGTATCAAGAAGGACAATTTACCGTTTTTGAGGCAGAAAAAAGTACGCGAACCACAACCAACGGTGCTGGCTGTACCCTCTCATCAGCGATTGCCGCAATGCTTGCTAAAGGCACTTCGTTGGAAGCAGCTATCCAAACCGCAAAAGCATTTGTTTGGGCAGGGATTGAAGACGGTCTGCCTTTAGGTACCTCTGGCAACGTCAATCAGCTCGCCTATTTTAAAAAGGAGGAACACCTATGAAAGTAAGAAACCTAACGACGATCGCTATGCTGACGGCACTCACGTGTGCACTTTCTTTGACCTTTATCATTCCTGTTCCGCAAACGAAGGGCTTTGTGACCTTATGTGAAGCAGGGATCTATATCTCGGCCCTGTTGTTCGGACCTAGCGCCGGTGCCTTCGTCGGTGGAATGAGCGGCGGCATCATTGATTTTCTATCAGGTTACCCTGAATGGGCCTTCTTTTCCATCGTGATCCATGGTGTGCAAGGCTGGATCGTAGGTAGAATGAGCCATCGGCCACTAGCAGCCGTCATTGTCGGTAGCTTAATCATGATCGCCGGCTATGCAGCAGCAACGGTTTTGCTATTCGGTTTAGGCGCTGGGATCGCCTCGATCCCAAGTAATTTGATCCAAACGGTCTTTGGCAGCATCGTTGCTTTACCCCTGACGCATGCTTTGCGCCGCACGAAAAAGTTTTCTTTAAATGAAAGGTGATTCTTATGACAGATATCAATCAATTAAAAACGGATTTAACTACGATCGTTGAAGAAGTCATTACGACAGCGAACGTTGGTGAAAATGATCTTTTTGTCCTTGGTTGTTCAACAAGTGAAGTCGTGGGCGGCTTGATTGGCAAAAATTCCAGTCAAGAAGTAGGCATGGTTATCGTTGAAACACTACGAGCGATCTTGCGTCCCCAAAATATTCATTTAGCCGTTCAAGGCTGTGAACATCTCAATCGGGCTTTAGCTGTTGAGCGTGAAACGGCTCGACTATATCAATTAGAAGAAGTCGCAGTAGTGCCCCAGTTGCATGCAGGCGGTGCTTGCTCAGTTGCCGCTTTCCAGCTGTTCGATGAACCTATTGAAGTGGAGCACATAGTAGCAAAAGCTGGCATCGATATTGGCGACACAGCAATCGGCATGCATGTCAAACATGTTCAAATCCCGATCCGTCCCTCTATCAAGTCCCTCGGCGCTGCCCATGTCACAGCTCTGGGATCACGGCCCAAATATATTGGTGGTCCTCGTGCGCATTACGCACAATAAGCAAATCGTATAATAATCGAAAAGCCATCATCAAAAAGAAAAAGCATGCTTCGGCATGCTTTTTTTGTGTCAACGTTCCTGCTATTGCCTCCCCCTTTCTTTCAGAGTGCTCTTTTTTCACTATTTTTTCCATTCCATTTTATGGCAGCTTTTTCTACTTCAAAGGCAAGTTTCTTTCTGGTGTAAAAGGAGCGGCAGCTGTCGCTTTCCTTTTGTCATAAATTCGTCAGAATTTCATCACAAAAAGAAAAGAAAGATACCAGTAAGCCCGCAAATTTCTTTTTTCTTTCCTTGATAGACTGAATGTAGTAAGAATCGAAAAGCGGAAGGAAGAAAAACATGAAAAAAATCGCCATTATTTTTGGAGGCAATTCACCGGAATACACCGTTTCTTTAGCCTCAGCAACTAGCGCAATCGAAGCACTCCAATCATCTCCCTATGACTACGACCTCTCTTTGATCGGGATCGCCCCAGATGCTATGGATTGGTACTTGTATACAGGAGAACTGGAAAACATCCGACAAGACACGTGGTTGTTGGATACGAAACATAAACAGAAAATCCAGCCGCTATTCGAAGGAAACGGCTTTTGGCTAAGTGAAGAGCAGCAAACGTTAGTACCTGATATTTTATTTCCCATTATGCATGGCAAATACGGGGAAGATGGCAGTATCCAAGGATTGTTTGAATTGATGAAACTACCTTATGTAGGTTGCGGGGTGGCAGGTTCTGCCTTATGTATGAACAAATGGCTGCTGCATCAAGCTGCAGCAGCCATTGGCGTACAAAGTGCTCCTACGATTCTCTTGACAAATCAAGCCAACCAGCAAGAACAAATCGAAGCTTTTATCCAGACCCATGGCTTCCCAGTTTTCTTTAAGCCTAATGAAGCGGGCTCTTCAAAAGGGATCACTAAAGTCACCTGCGTTGAAGAAATCGCTTCTGCCTTAAAAAAAGCCTTTACTTATTGTTCCGCAGTGCTCCTACAAAAAAATATTGCCGGTGTTGAGATCGGTTGCGGTATTTTGGGCAACGACTCTTTGACTGTCGGTGCTTGTGACGCCATTTCATTAGTAGACGGCTTTTTCGATTTTGAAGAAAAGTACCAGCTGATCAGCGCCAAAATCACCGTCCCTGCGCCATTGCCTGAAACGATTGAAACCAAGGTCAAAGAACAAGCTCAGCTGCTCTATCGTAGTCTTGGTCTTAAAGGTCTTGCTCGCATCGACTTTTTTGTCACGGATCAAGGAGAACTATACTTGAATGAAATCAATACTATGCCGGGCTTTACGAGTCACTCCCGTTATCCTGCCATGATGGCAGCGGTCGGCTTATCCTATCAAGAACTACTACAAAAACTGCTTGTCTTAGCAAAGGAGGAAGTCAAATGAATCCCTATCTACAGTTAGTTAGCAAAGAATTTCCGTTAGAAAAAAACCAAGAGCCGCCTCATTTAGTCCTTGCTGCCTTCAGCGAAGACGAGATTTACTTGCAGCCAGAAGCAGCCAAACAATGGAAACGGCTCGTCAAATCCTTAAAGCTTGAAGACGAGATCTGCTTGTTAGATGGCTACCGAACCGAAAAGCAGCAACGGTATTTATGGGAATATTCCTTGAAAGAAAATGGGCTAGCCTATACGAAACAATTTGTGGCGTTGCCCGGTTGCAGTGAACATCAGTTAGGCTTAGCGATCGATGTTGGTTTAAAGGGCAGCCAGGATGATTTGATCTGCCCACGATTTCGTGACAGCGCAGCCGCTGATTTATTTACCCAGGAAATGATGAACTATGGGTTTATTTTACGCTATCCCGCAGACAAACAGGAAATTACAGGGATTGGCTATGAACCGTGGCATTTTCGTTATGTTGGTCTGCCTCATAGTCAAATCATCGCCAGTCAACAGTGGACCTTGGAAGAATACCATCAATACCTTGAACAAACTGCGAGGCAGTTCGCATGAAGAAGAATCAAGGAATCGAGCAATTCCGGATGATTTTGGCGATGATGGTGGTGGCGATCCACTGTCTGCCTCTTCACCGCTTATGGCCTGACGGTGATATCCTGATCACGTTGACGCTCTTCAGAATTGCCGTCCCCTTCTTTTTTATGATCAGCGGATATTACGTGTTCAGCGACTTAGCCACCCAAAACAGCTATCCTGCCAGACAGCGTGTCTGGCAGTTTATTAAAAAGCAGCTGCAAGTCTACCTCATAGCCACACTGCTCTTTTTGCCGCTTGCTTGGTACAGCGGCATGCTTGGGTTGAACATGCCGCTGGGCACCTTTATCCAAACATTGTTGGTCACTGGCATTCTTTACCATCTTTGGTATTTTCCTGCGATCATTACCGGCAGTCTACTAGTGATGGGCCTCTTGACACGGCTTTCTTTCAAGCAGGTGTTTTTCATTGCTGTCGGTTTGTATGTGGTTGGTTTAGGTGGGGACAGTTGGTCTGGCCTGGCTGCACAAACACCCATTACGCCAGTCTATTCACTGATTTTTCAACTATTGGATGGAACTCGCAACGGCATTTTTTTTGCTCCTTTGTTTTTGATCTTAGGGGTACTAGCCAGAAGATTTTCCAAGAAACCAGTTTCTCCCCATCGCTATAGTTATCTGCTGATCAGTCTGATTTGCTTGCTTTTGGAAAGTTACCTTTTGCATCACTTTACCACGCCGAAACATGACAGCATGTATGTTTTTTTGCCCTTCGTCCTGTTGTTTTTATTTCCGATCATCCAGCAATGGCAAGCACCCATAATCTGGAAACAAGCGGGTCGACTGTCCCTTTGGCTCTATTTGCTCCATCCTTATACCATTGCAGTGACCCATTTTCTTAGTCAAAAGCTGCCCTTGCTGCAAAACAATCTGATCAATTTCTTCGTGGTCTTAGGACTGACCATTGGGGTGGTGCAAGGTCTCTTTGCTTTGCAAAAGCTGTTCCCGTTTTCGAAAAAAACGCCGCCCAAATTGCAGCGAGCAGCCAAAGAATTTTCCGCCCCCGCTTTGTTGCACAACCTGCAGGAAATCAAGCGATTGATCCCAGCAACAACAAAAGTGATGGCGGTGGTTAAAGCGGATGCTTATGGTTGTGATGCGAAGACGGTCGCCAGTACCCTAGAAAGAGCCGGCGTTGATTTCTTTGCCGTTGCTACCCTTGAAGAAGCCATTGAATTACGGCGAGCTGGCATCAAAAGTCGCTTACTGATTTTAGGGTACACTTCTGCCCAACGTGCCAAAGAGCTGAAACATTATTCCTTGATTCAAACCATTGTTAGTGAGGCCCATGGGCATGCTTTAGCCCAAACAAGAATTCCGATCGAATGCCATTTAGCGGTAGATACTGGTATGCACCGCTTAGGCGTTGCACCTGATCTTGAGACAGTTACTGGACTTTACGCCTTGCCATCTCTCAAGATCACGGGCATTTTTTCCCATCTAGGCTCTTCAGATCAGCTGGATACGGCAAGTATCTTGCGGACACAAGCCCAAATCACTTGTTTTGATGATCTGTTGGCTGGCTTATCAGCTAGAAATATCGCCTATGGACTGACACATCTGCAAAGCAGCTACGGAATATTGAATTACCCAGAGAAACACTATGATTATGTACGTCCAGGTATTCTTCTAACTGGTTCATTGAGCGTCCCGAACGAACCAACGAAGCAGAAGATAAACGTACAGCCGATTTTGACACTCAAAGCCTTACTGGTAGACAAAAAACCAGTTGCCGCTGGTGAAGCGATCGGCTATGGATTAGGCTCTGTTTTTGATCGACCAGCCACGATCGGGATCGTTAGCATCGGCTACTGCGACGGGGTTCCACGTGCCCTATCAAACCAAGGGTTCCAGCTTTCTTATCAAGGTGCTTTACTCCCGCAGATTGGGTTGGTTTGTATGGATATGCTCTTGATCGATTTAACGGACTATCCAGAACTGGCGGTCGAAAGTTCGCTCGAAGTAATCAGCGATTGGACGACTACCGCTGATCAAGCACAAACCATTACCAATGAATTGATCAGCCGCCTAGGTTCCCGCATCACCTCTAGTTCAAAGTAGAAAACGAATGCATTCGCTTACCGATTACGGTATGATGGGTGTAGAGTAAATGGTAGTGTAAATGAAAAATGATCGTAGATAGTTGGAGTGAATCAAGGATGGCAGAAAAAATAATTGTTGTTGATGATGAAAAAGAAATCGCGGAGTTAGTCACGACGTTTCTAAGGAATGAAGGCTTCCAAGTAGAACCTTTTTATGATGGAACGAGCGCTTTGGCTTATCTTGAAAAAGAAACGGTCGATGTGGCGGTTTTAGATGTGATGCTGCCGGATATCGACGGCTTTCAGCTGCTGCAGCAAATTCGTAAGACCCACTTTTTCCCAGTATTGATGCTCACGGCAAAAGGGGAAGACTTGGATAAAATCACCGGTCTAAGCCTTGGGGCAGATGATTATGTGACCAAGCCCTTCAATCCTTTAGAAGTCGTTGCTCGGGTCAAAACGCAGCTGCGGCGATACCAGCGTTACAACCAGTCAGCGAATCCCCAAAAGATTGAAGAATACGAAAAGGAAGGCTTACTGTTGAAAATCAACAGCCACCAATGTTTTCTTTATGGCAAAGAGGTTTTCTTGACCCCCATCGAATTTAAAATCTTGCTTTACTTATTTGAACACCAAGGATCGGTCGTTGCCTCGGAAACCCTTTTTGAAGCAGTTTGGAAAGAAAAGTATTTAGACAACAATAACACAGTGATGGCACATATCGCCCGTTTGCGGGAAAAACTGAACGAACAACCCCGCAAACCGAAATTAATCAAAACCGTATGGGGGGTCGGCTATATCATTGAAAAATAGAAATCCATTGATCCGCAAGCTCTTGACCCAATACTTTATCACCACGGGCATCTTGATGGCGATCTTGATCATCATTCCTTTCGCAGTACGCTTCGTTGCTGGAATGAGGGTCTGGTATGGCTATGAACCCATTTATCAAATTTTACGACTTTTTGCTGACTATTGGCTTCTTTGCTTAGCCATCGGGGCCTTACTGATTTGGGTGAGCACAACGATTTATTATATGAGCAAAGCTATCAGTTATTTGAATGAAACGATCCAAGCCACAAACCAACTGATTGCCGAACCCACGAAGCGAATCGTTCTTTCCAGCAATATGATTGATGTGCAAGAAGAAATGAACCAGTTGCGGGAGAAAAACTTACAGGATCAACGAGCCGCCAAAGAAGCGGAACAACGAAAAAATGATTTGATCGTCTATCTCGCACATGATTTACGAACGCCTTTGACCAGTGTGATCGGCTATTTGACGCTTTTAGAAGAGGAACCGCAGCTTTCTACCGAACTACGCGCACGCTATACGAAGATCGCCTTGCAAAAAGCCCAACGGCTGGAACTATTGATCAGCGAATTTTTCGAAATCACCCGCTTTAATCTTACAACGATCGCCTTACAAACTGAAACCACGGATCTGAGCTTGATGCTGGAACAGTTGACGTTTGAATTTTTGCCGCTGTTAGAAGAAAAAAACCTCCATTGGCAACTTCAGCTACAGAAAAAAGTCTTTGCGACCGTTGATACGGAGAAAATGGAACGCGTTTTTGATAACTTGATCCGCAATGCCATCAATTATAGCTATCCTAACTCCCCTTTGCGATTAGCCATCAGCGAGTCTGATGATATCCTGATTCGTTTGACCAATCAAGGAAAAACGATCCCAGCTGAAAAGATCGGCTTGATTTTTGAGCCTTTCTACCGCATGGATGCTTCCCGAGCAACAGCGACGGGTGGGACGGGTCTTGGTTTGCCGATCGCCAAAGAAATCGTTGAAGCATTAGGTGGAAAGATCTGGGCGGAAAGCCGTGATGAAACCATCGTCTTTTCGATTCGCCTACCAAAGGCAGCAATGGAAAAAAATGAACAGCTGTCTAAGCCCCATCCATCTGAACCAATCGCTTAACAGGCAAACAACCTGAGCATTTCGCTGCTCCCCTTCTAATTCTGAAGGAGGAATAGCTGCTCAGGTTGTTTTTTATTGATTGCTTATTGATACACCAATGATCGTAACGCTTGATCGACTTTTTCTGCCGCTAAGCGTCCTTCACGAATCGCCCAGATAACTAAACTCGGTCCTCGTTTGGCATCTCCTGCGACTAACACTCGTTCATTGTTCGTCGTGTAATCATCGTACACTTCTCGCACACCAAAGGCATCGAAGAGTTGGGTCTCTGCACCAACAAAGCCCATTGCTAACAAGACCAAATCCGCTTTGATCACTTGCTCTGTGCCAGGGATCGGCTGAAACTGTTGATCCACTGAGACTGTTTCGATGGCGATCAACTGGCCGCGTTCGGCGCCGATAAAGGCCGTTGTAGACACCCCATGATACGTCACTTGTGTTTGTAGCACTTCAGCCGCTTCTTCTTGCCCATATCCTGTGCGGGCTGTCATTGGGTATTCTGGCCAAGGATTGCTGTCGGTCCGTGTCAATGGCAGTTGGGGCGTGATCTCCAATTGACGCACAGAAGCGGCTCCTTGCCGAATCGCTGAACCAATACAGTCATTTCCAGTGTCGCCGCCACCAATCACGATAACATGCTTGCCAGCAAGTTTTTTACTTGTTGCCGCTTTGCCATGCTTTAACACATCTTTGGTTGCTTCCGTCAGATAATCGACTGCAAATTGCACCCCAGTCAATTCACGACCTGGAATCTTCAAGTCACGAGGAACACTAGCTCCTGTTGCCAAGATGACCCGATCATACTGAGCGGCCAATTCTTCTGCTGACAAGTCACGACCGATCTCCGTATTAGCGACAAAGGTCACGCCTAGCTCTGCCATCAAGTCAATCCGTCGCTGAACGACGTCTTTATCTAATTTCATATTTGGAATACCGTACATCAGTAAACCGCCAAAGCGATCACTGCGTTCATAGACCGTCACTTGATGCCCTAGTTGATTCAAGCGCCATGCAGCGGATAAACCAGCTGGTCCGCTGCCGACGATGGCAACTTTGAACCCAGTCGCTTCTTGAGGCAATCCCGAGGCTTTGACCCAATCATTTTCAAAAGCAGTATCGATAATAAAGCGTTCATTGTCGTGGATCGTGACACCTGAGCCATTCAGTGCTTCGGTACAGCCTTTTTCACAAGGAGCTGGACAAACACGACCAGTCATTTCAGGTAATGGGTTGGTTTTGGCAAGACGCTCAAAAGCGGCTTGGAAACGCCCTTGATAAACCAAGTCATTCCATTCAGGAATCAGGTTGTCATTGGGACAACCTGAAACCGCTCGTTGCCCCCCGTAAAAAGAACCGGTATGACAAAAAGGAATCCCGCAGTTCATACAGCGTGCTGCTTGCTCTTGACGCTCATTTTCAGGCAATGGCGTCTGTAATTCTTGCCAGTCTTCGATTCGTTCTGCCACTGGTCGGGTAGGATTTTCTACTCTTGGGTACTTTAAAAAACCAAATGGATCTGCCATATTAGTCACGCTCCTTTCCTGGGATGGTCAATTGTGGACCGACGACAGCTTCGAAGGCTTTCGTCACAAGTTCATCTCCGACAAACCCTTGGTCCGCCAAGGTCTCCGTCGCTTGGATCATCTGATGGTATTCTGTCGGATAGACTTTGATGAAATGGTGCTGCTGATTTCCCCAATCTTCTAGGATCTCAGCCGCCTTCAATGAATCTGTATAGGCGAAATGCTGCTGGATCATCTCTTTTAGTTGGTGGTCATCGCCGCTTTCGCCAATCCGATATAAATCAACCATTTCCCGATTGCATTTATCGGCAAAGGTTTGATCGGGGTCGTAAACATACGCCACGCCACCGGACATTCCAGCACCGAAGTTGCGGCCGGTTTTTCCTAATATCACCACGACACCGCCAGTCATGTACTCACAGCCATGATCGCCAACACCTTCGACAACGACATTGGCTCCACTGTTACGAACACAAAAGCGTTCGCCAGCAATGCCTCGGAAATAGCCTTCGCCTCGATTTGCCCCGAAGCACGCTACATTACCAACAATTGGTGAATGCTCTGCGTCATAAGCGGCATCTTCAGGTGGCACAATGATCAAGCGGGCACCGCTTAACCCTTTGGCTACATAATCGTTGGCCTCACCGATCAGTTTCAACTGGATGCCCTGGGTGGCAAAAGCCCCAAAGCTTTGTCCAGCAATACCTCGATACGTAAATTGCAACAGACCTGGGGTAACTTCATAATTGCCAAAACGTTCCGCGATCCAGCCTCCTAAACGCGCGCCGACTGAGCGTTGAACATTATTGATCGTATGATTCGTCACGATTTCTTGATTGTTGTCGATAGCAGCTTGTGCAAAAGCATCTAATTCTGGCCATTGACGTTTCTCAAGGAATGGATCGGTCACTTTGCGTTCGATTGGGATCGTCGTCCCAATCATTTTCGAAAAGTCTAATGACTTTGCTTTGCCTTTAGCAACGAAGCGTGGTGTCAACAATTCCGCATGTCCTACCATCTCATCGATGGTACGAAAGCCTAACTCAGCCATCGTTTCCCGTAGATCTTCTGCTAAAAAGTACATCGTGTTGATGATGTGCTCAGGTTTTCCAGCAAAAAATTTTCGCAACGCTGGGTTCTGTGTAGCAATGCCAACAGGACATGTATTGATACTGCATACCCGCATCATGACACAACCAACCGCAACTAGCGCTAAAGAGGCAAAGCTATATTCTTCTGCTCCTAAAAGAGCAGCAATGGCGATGTCCCGACCCGTCATCAATTTTCCATCTGTCTCTAAGGTCATTCGCTGCCGCAAATGATTCATAGCTAACGTTTGATGGGCTTCTGCAAGCCCCATCTCCCAAGGCAAGCCGGCATCACGGATCGAATTTCTCGGAGAAGCACCAGTCCCACCGTCATAGCCTGAGATCACGACTACGTCTGCGCCAGCTTTGACGACACCGGTAGCGATCGTACCCACGCCCGTACTAGAAACCAATTTGACATTGATCCGTGCATACGGATTGATGGCTTTTAAGTCATAGATCAGCTGGGCTAGATCTTCAATCGAATAAATGTCGTGATGTGGTGGCGGTGAAATCAATCGAACACCAGGCGTAGACCCTCGAATCTCGGCGACCCACGGGAAGACTTTATTGCCTGGTAATTGGCCGCCTTCTCCAGGTTTCGCCCCTTGCGCCATTTTGATCTGAAGTTCATCTGCACTCATTAAATATTCGGCGTTGACACCAAAACGGCCTGAAGCTACTTGTTTGATGCGACTATTATAATTAATGCCCTCTACTGGTTTGAAACGATTTCGGTTTTCGCCACCTTCTCCACTGTTGGATTTTGCCCCGATCGCATTCATTCCTTCAGCAATACAGCGATGCGCTTCTTCACTTAGTGAGCCGTAGGACATCGCCCCGACTTTAAATCGTTTGACGATCGTTTCGACAGGCTCCACCTCAGCTAACGGAATACTGCGTCTTGTGTTCGCAAAGGTCCACATAGACCGTAACGTCGTTGGATTGTCCAATGCCTCTTGATTCATTTCCGCCGCATATTCTTTATAAAGCTCATAACTGCCTGTGCGAACGGCTTTTTGGAACCCATAGATCGTTTTTGGATTAAACAAATGATGCTCCCCATCGGCTTTGTACTGGAAACTACCGCCAGAATCAAGATAATCCATTCGTTTTTCACCATATGCTGCCTCATAACGCGTCAGATATTCTTGCTCGATTTGCGCTAATGAGAGTCCACCGATACGGGTAACCGTGCCGGTAAAATATTCAGCGATGACTTTCTCAGAGATGCCAACCGCTTCAAACAATTGTGCCCCGTGGTAACCGGCGATCGTTGAGATTCCCATTCGTGACATGATTTTGACAATGCCCTTTTCACATGCCTTGCGGTAACTTTCGATCTTCTCTGAAAGCTCAAAATGCGCCAATGTCTGGTAAGCCCCATAAGGATGGACCCCACTTGCTCCGTAGCCGACTAACATGGCATAATGATGGACCTCACAGACTTCCGCTGTATCCGCAACGATCGATGCCAAGGAACGTTTGCCTTTTCGCACCAAATAATTGTGCAGGCCTGATACCGCCAAGAGAATCGGAATCGCCACTTTTCCTTCTTGCGCTTGGATGACTTCCCGATCACTTAAAATGACGATTGTTGCCCCAGCATCGATTTTTTGCTCCGTTTCTTTAAAAAGCGCTTCTAACGCTTGTTGCAAAGCTACCCCGTTTTCTGGTACATAATCATAAAGAATCGACTGTAAAACCGCTTTTTGACCATTTTGATTTAACTGTTTGATCTTTTCATATTCACTCGTTTTTAACACAGGACTAGCAATCTTCAGCTTATTACAATTGATTCGGATGTCCTTTGAAACATCCCCATCTCGACCTAAAAACAGCTCGGTACCGATTACTAATTTTTCGCGAATCGCATCAATGGGTGGATTGGTCACTTGGGCGAATTGTTGCTTGAAGTACGTAAACAAGGATTGGGGACGTTCGCTCAAAATAGCTAAGGGTGAATCAAACCCCATGGAGATCACTGGTTCTTCTCCCGTTTGAGCCATTGGTAAAATCAACGTGCGTATGATCTCATCCGTGTAGCCATTTCGTTTCCAAAGGGTCTGAATCGCATCATCTGCTGTTTCTTCCTGCTTCTCAGTCCCAGGAAGCAGCTCTGGTGTCAATAGGTGTTCCGCTAGCCACTCCTGGTAAGGATGGGCATTCGCATAATGCGCTTTGATTTCTTGATTTCGTAAGATCATCCCTTTTTGGGTATCCACCAAAAACATATTTGCTGGTCCAAGCACCCCTTTTTCAATCACTTCCGACGCTGGCAGATCCACCACGCCTGACTCAGAGGCCACGACAACAAAACCAGCTTTCGTGATTGAGTAGCGAGATGGTCGCAATCCATTACGATCAAGGGCAGCTCCCACCATCTCCCCATCGGTAAAGCATAAAGCTGCTGGTCCATCCCAAGGAGCCATAAAGCTTGCATTGTATTCATTAAAAGCCGTCAGTTCTGGCGTCAAGCCAGCTTCTTTAGACCACGCTTCTGGCACCATCATCAACAGTGCTTGGGGAATGTCTCGACCTTGACGATACAAGTATTCCATACAATTTTCCAGCTTCGCAGAATCGGAGTTTTCGTCATCGTAGACTTCGATCTGATGTCCATGCATCCAATTTTCCGCCCCGCGTAACGTGTTGATTTCGCCATTATGGGCTAAGAAACGAAAAGGTTGCGCCCGACTCCAGCTTGGAAAGGTATTCGTTGAAAAACGAGAATGGGTCAAAGCAATACTCGAAGTCATTTCTGGGCTTTGAAGATCTTTGAAAAACAAGCCAACTTGATAGGCATGCAGCATCCCTTTATAAACAACTGTCTTACTGGACAAGCTGCAAATAGACAGCTCATCGGTATGATATGTTTTTTCCAGTTTACGCCGTAGCCGATAAAGCTGATCTTCAAAGGGACGGCCAGCTGCTACATCGACAGGCTTTTCAATAAAGACTTGCACGAAAGATGGCATGACTTTTTGCGCCCCTGGCCCACACTGATAATAATCATATGGAACGTCGCGCTGCCATAAAACCGTAAAACCCATTTGTTGAATGTCTTTAGTTACTTCTTCTTGGACCTGTGCTGCTCGGAGCTTTTCTTTCGGTAAAAAAAACATCCCAACAGCATAGGCGTCTTTTTCAGGTAATGGGATTCCTGCCTCTTTTGCCCGCTGCTGAAAAAAAGGATCTGGCATCGCCATCAAGATTCCTGCTCCGTCCCCCGTGTCAGGTTCAGCGCCAGTTCCCCCTCGATGATTCATCCGTTCTAACATCGTTAAGGCATTTTGGACGAGCTCTCGGGAATAATGACCATTTTTCTGAGCAATGAACCCCATCCCACAAGCATCTTTTTCAAAAGCGGCATCGTACATCGTTTGGTTCGTTGTTTTCATCATCTCTAAATCACTCATGGAATCACACTTTCTTTCAATTTTCTGAATATTCCGATTTTTAACAGTTTACAACCTGATTTTCTATCTGGCAAGTTTTTTTTACTTGATCCGATCTCGTTGCTTTCTTCCTTCAAGGGTTACTTACATCCATTGAACAAGTAGTTACTTGTAAATCACAGGCAGGAGTCTTCGTCTAATAAGGTTTTTTTATTATACAATAAACTATCGTAAAATTATTGCAAACAAATGAGAATCGTTATCAATTAACGCGGATTTTCTCATTTGGATGTCACAAACAGCTGCTTATGTCCCATTTTCAAGGAACAAGCTTGATTGATTTCAAAAAAAAGATGACCCACAATGGGATCATCTTTTTCCGTTTTTTTATTTTTCAAAGCCTTCTGCAACCGCTTCAGGATAGTTTTCTTTGACAATGGCTGCGCAATGGCCGCAAAGTGTTGGTAGCTGCTCTTCTACACCGACATCCACACGGACTTGACGACAACGTTCGCAGACTTCACCTTCGGCTTTTTCCACTAAGATCGCCACGTCTTCGAATTGATAGGCCGCTTCTGGTGCCGCTTCACCTGCTTCTTTGATCGTTAAGAAGTCCGGTGAAATGATCAGCAACTGAGCGATATCTGAATCAATGGCTTTTAGTAATGCCGCAACCGGTTCGGTTGGATAGACAGTCACTTTTGCTTCAAACGATTTCCCGATCAGTTTTGCATTACGCGCTTCTTCCAATGCTTTTAAGACATTGTCACGGAAATCAAGGAAAGCACGCCATAAATCAAGCAGCTCTTCTTGGTTAGCAAATGTATCATAGCCAGGGAACTCCGCTAATTGGACATATTCCTCTTCTTCTTTCAAATGTGACCAGATTTCTTCTGCCGTATGCGGAATGATCGGCGTTAGTAATTTCGTCAACGCAACCGCTGTTTGATAAAAGACGGTTTGCATAGCGCGACGTTGGAAATCATTTTCAGCTTCGATATAAACGACATCTTTCGCAAAATCCAAATAGAAGGATGACATATCGACTGTCAAGAAGTTGATGACTGTTCGGTAAATATGCAAGAAGTTGTATTTTTCATAACCATCTTCTCGGATCGTTTTGATCGTTTGATTCAAACGAACCATCATGTATTTATCAACAGAACGCAAGTTTTCAAATGGTACGCTGTCTTTTGCTGGATCAAAATCATTCGTGTTAGCCAATAAGAAACGCATGGTATTGCGAATTTTCCGATAGACTTCTGATACTTGATTCAAGATATCCATAGACACTCGAACATCCGCTTCGTAGTCAACACTGCTGACCCAAAGGCGCAAAATATCCGCACCCATTTGGTTGATCACTTTTTCTGGTGCAATGGTATTTCCAAGAGATTTACTCATCTTACGGCCTTCGCCATCTAAGGTGAAGCCTTGAGACAAGACGGCTTTGTATGGTGCGACTTCATTGATCGCCACACTAGTTGTGATACTTGAGTTGAACCACCCGCGATATTGATCAGAACCTTCCAAATACATGTCAGCTGGGAACGTCAATTCTGGACGTTGACGTAACACGGCTTCGTGAGAAGAACCTGAATCAAACCAAACATCCATGATGTCAGTTTCTTTCGAGAATTTACCGTTTGGTGAGCCTGGATGCGTAAAGCCAGCCGGCAGCAATTCTTCGGCTTCTTTTTCAAACCAAATCGTTGAACCATGTTCAGCAAACAAGTTTGCCACATGCTCGATCGTTTCAGGCGTGATGATGGCTTCGCCGTTTTCTGCATAAAAGATTGGCAATGGTACACCCCACGCACGTTGACGAGAGATCACCCAGTCGCCGCGATCGCGAATCATATTGTATAAACGGGTTTTGCCCCATGGAATGATCCAATCTACTTTTTCGATCTCATCCAAAATGTTTTGACGGAACTTATCAATTGAAGCAAACCATTGTGGCGTTGCCCGATAGATGACTGGTTTTTTCGTCCGCCAATCATGTGGATAGCTGTGAGTAAAGAAGTTTAGTTTTAATAGCGCCCCTTTTTCTTCTAAAAGCGCAGTGATCATTGGATTGGCTTTGTCATAAAAGACCCCTTCAAATCCTGGTGCTTCTTCTGTGAAGACCCCACGGCTATCGACTGGCGATAAGACATCTAGCCCATATTTTTTGCTGACGATGTAGTCATCTTCCCCGTGTCCTGGTGCAGTGTGGACCAAACCAGTACCGGCATCCAATGTCACATGATCCCCTAACATCAACAGAGACGTACGGTCATAGAAAGGATGTTGCGCCGTCATTTTTTCTAATTGATCGCCTGCCAATTCTTGCAATACTTCGACAGATTCCCAACCAATCTCATTCGTCACGGTTTCTAATAAATCTTTTGCCACGACAAATTTACGACCATCAGCCAAGATTTGAACATAGGCAAAGGTTGGATTCACAGAGATTCCTAGATTCGCTGGCAAGGTCCATGGCGTCGTCGTCCAGATAACAAAAGATGTATCTGAATCAAGCAAATCTTTGCCATCTGCGACTGGGAAAGCAACATAGATGGATGGTGATTTCACATCTTTGTATTCGATCTCGGCTTCTGCTAGTGATGATTCACTAGATGGTGACCAGTAGATTGGTTTTAATCCTTTGTAGATATAGCCTTTTTCTGCCATTTTTCCGAAAACGCGAATTTCTTCAGCTTCATAATCGGGCGTCAGTGTGATGTATGGGTGCTCCCAGTCACCAGAAACCCCTAAACGTTTGAAGTCAGCTCTTTGTGTATCCACTTGGGTCAAAGCATATTCTTCACATTTTTTGCGGTATTCTGCCAAGCTCATTTCTTTGCGCTTGATTCCTTTATTTGTCAACACTTGCTCGATCGGCAAACCATGGGTATCCCAACCAGGTACATAAGGGGAACGGAAACCTGACATTGATTTGGAACGTACGATAATGTCTTTACTGATTTTGTTCAATGAGTGTCCGATATGGATGTTCCCATTTGCATAAGGAGGACCATCGTGTAAGACAAAGGTTGGCTTGCCTTCATTTAATTCTTGACGGCGTTGATACAATCGATTTTCTTCCCATTCTTTTTGCCAATCCACTTCGCGGTTCGGCAAGTTGCCTCGCATTGGAAAAGCGGTTTTTCCAAGATGCAGTGTTTCTTTCATTTTCATTCTTGTTTCGCTCCTTTTCGTCTCACTACGTTTCCGTATAATTTCTAAATCCATTGACTCGACCAATCAATTGCTTCTATTGAACGTATCAAAATGGATTGGTTGCCATGACTTCCTTGTGTTTAGGTCTCACTGATTTTAAAAATCAATCCTAGTGATTCCTCGTTTGGTTACTACGCTCCCTACGGTCGCCTAGTACTGTTCATCATCTGCTCTGTTCCGCATTGCGGACCAGAGCAGATGATGAACAGCAAAAAACACGTCCGTCCCTGGCAAGGGACGAACGTGTTCGTGGTACCACCCAAATTTTTATTGTCGTTAGACAATTCTTTGATGATCGGTAACGGGATCAGGCGTCGTTCTCTACTTGAGTCTTTGGATAATCGGCTCTTTAAAGAACGCAACTCACAGATGATCTGATTTCTTACAGGGTTTTATTTGGCTTCCACTCTCCCAAACTCGCTTGAAAAATATAAGAAATTTTTCTGTTCTGTGTCTTAGTTGTTATCTGTTTTGTTCAATTCGTCTAATAAGTTTCTCGCATCATCTAATGTTTTCACTTCAGGGCTTTCGCTTACATCAACGATTTTTTCATCTGATTCAACAACGTCCACATCAAATGTGTCCACTGCTTCTGAGTTTACTCCAGAACCATTTTCACTGTCAAGTTCTTTTGATAAAACTTCTCTGATTACTTGATGGGAATCTTGTACGTAGCTTGAAAATGGCGCCAAAATCTCTTCCCACTCGGGGCTCTTCACTTGTTCTAATTGGGTTTGTAACATAACCAATAAGTTGTTGTGGAAGACTCTGGTTTTCTTCTTCAAGTCATTTGTTTCTGTTGCCAATTGACGGGCATTGTCTGTTGCATCCGTCAAAATCTCTTTGGCTTTTTCTTCCGCTGAGGT
Source organism: Enterococcus sp. DIV1279b (assembly GCF_050531515.1). NCBI lineage: Bacteria > Bacillati > Bacillota > Bacilli > Lactobacillales > Enterococcaceae > Enterococcus > Enterococcus sp. DIV1279b. The sequence continues at coordinate 2,660,993 of NZ_CP172891.1, forward strand.
CATCAAGGCATGGGCATGTTTTTCTGCAGTAGCAACCATTTCATCCGCACGGTTTTGGGCAGACGTAACAATCACTTCTGATTCTTTGCTTGCGCTTGTTTTTACTTTATCCGCGGTATCTTGAGCCACGATGATGGATTGGTTCAAGGCGTCTTTCAGTTCATTGAAATACTCTAGTTTTTCTTCGGCGTGTTTCAATGATTTCTCTAACTCGCGATTGCGTTGAACCGCTTCTTCATAATCGCGGACGATCATATCCAAAAAGTCATCGACTTCGTCTTGGTTGTATCCTCTCATTTTTACTGAAAAGTTTTTATTTTGAATGTCTAATGGAGTTAATGCCATATTCTATACACCTCTTTGATTTATTTACGTAATACACCTAATAACAATCTAACTTTTTCTTTTTTCGTGGTTCCTTCTAACCCCTGTATTTGAATCCGACCAAATCCTCTTACTGAAACGATATCCAGTAAATCCAGAACAAAATCTGGTCGTAGTGCTTCTGTCCAGTTTACTTTTACTTTTCCTGATTCGATCAACTGTTTCGAACGCTGACGTGAGATGTTGTATACGGCAGAGATCACTGTATCAAGACGCAATGAACTAACCGTTTCTCTTTCCTCGGTCCAGCCATCTTTAGGAACGATCAACTCGGTGTATTTTGTTTCTTCCAAGCGCACCGAGACGTTTCCGATTTTATCCACTTGGAGTTGGATAAAATGACTGACTTCAGTAGCAACGAATACTTGCCATATTTCACCATCGGAAAGAATGTCTCCAAAGTATTCCCTCTTGACTCCAGTCCCCATTAACGTGCCTAGAACTTTTCCATGACTCAACACCGTAAATTTTTTCGGGTATTGAATCGTAAACAAAGTCATGTCAAACTCATCGGTGGTGGGCTCATAATAATCGGGATAAATCAAACAACGTCGTCTTTCAGCAGCTTCGTAACCACCAAAAAAGCGGAAGCTTAAATCCGTTGATTGACGAATCAAGCTTTCTAAAATATACGCTTGTCTCGGATCTAAAAAATCAGTTAAGTAAGGCGCATACTGCATTTGCACTTGTTCGATCCATCCTTGAGCGGAATCAATAAAAGGGCGTTCATCGTTTCGAAAATGTTGATAGACATTTGCGTTCACCGATAACCACCCCTTACGTTAAAATAAAATTGATTGTAAGATCAATATCAATGCTTGTGATGCTAGCTGTAAGACGATAATTGCAAACGCAATCGTAAAATCAATACCAGCAAAACTTAATTTCAATCGATCAAATAAACTCAAATACGGTTCACACACTTTTGCTAAGAAACGGCCAAAAGCGGATTGATACCCTCCTGGAAACCAAGACAAAAGTGCATAGATCACTAATAAAATGGTATACAGATAAACAGCATCACTTAGTAATTTAACGAATCTCAAAAATAAAATTGGCGTTCCTCCTCACTTTAGATATCAAAAAAATTGGTATCTGCTAATGTTTGGGCAGTGCCTTCAATTTCCATACCCTTAGGCGTGCAAAGAAAAATTTCATCGCCAACACGCTTGATATCACCATCTTCAGCGTACACTGTTCCTGTTAAAAAATCAACTATTCGACGAGCTTGGTACTCTTCAATTAAATGAAAATTAACAAGTACAGCATCCCCATTGATGACCTGCTTGGCAATCCCCATCGCTTCGGAATAGACGCGTGGCTCTACGATCGTTATTTTACCAGCTGCTTGTGCGGGTGTTTCTTTTGCTTTTGTTTCTTTGACTCTCGTATTGCTTCTTTGTTGTGCCATCGGAACGACTTTTTCTTCCGTCTTCGTCACCGGTCTTACCCGTTCAGCCGCAGCTGAGGCTTGTTGATAGACAGCTGCTTGTGGTTGCTGTCTGTATTGATAGGCTTGATTTTGTGGTTGACTTGTTGTACGTGTTGCCGCTTGGCCAGATGCATACGTATTCGTGGTTGCTCTGGGGGCTGTAAAAGCTCCTCCTTGGTTCACAGCTTGTTTAGACGCTGTGCGTGCCGGTTCTTCCGTGGCAAATGTTTCTTCGTAGTAATCTTCTTCGTCAGTCAATCCAAAAAAATTGGTCAGTTTCTCTTTGAGCGACATCGGTCAACCTCCTTTTTTATTGAAATAATGCTGTTCCTACACGAATAAATGTTGCACCTTCTTGAATCGCAATGGGAAAATCATTACTCATTCCCATACTCGTTTCTAAGCAAGGGGCATGTGTAAGATGCAGGTCAGCGATCTGTTGTTGAATCCTTTTTAATTCTTTAAAAATCTGATGCTGCTCGTCTTTGGAAGCAGTGAGCGGGGCCATCGTCATCAATCCAACAACACGAATTTTGTCGAACGAAGCAAGTGCTTCAATAAAAGCCATTACCTCTTCAACAAAAATCCCTTGTTTCGTTGCTTCCTGCGAAACATTCACTTCCACAAAGCAGTTGATCGGATGCTCTGCTCGTTTTTGAATTTCTTGTGCCAGTTTGATTGAATCTAACGCATGGAAAAAATCAATCTCATTTATAATTGATTTTACCTTTCTGCGTTGCAAATTGCCAATAAAATGCCAACGGACATCTGGATAATCCTTTAGTGCTGCCTTCTTTTCAAGTAGTTTTTCTACTCGATTTTCTGCACAATCCCGCACACCATTTTCTAAAAGGACTCTTGTTGTTTCTGTATCGACGGATTTTGTCACAGCTGTCAAACAGACATCATTGGCATTTCTAGAAACAAGAGCACAGGAATCCTGTATCTCTTGCTGAATCTTGTGCAAGTTCTCAGAAATCATGTGCTCTGCCCCCTAGCGTTTACGACGGAAAAATGGTGGTGTGCTTAATTCGTCGTCATCATTCGAACGTACTTCATCACGGCTGAAGGTATCGAATTCTTTCTTTTCTACATTTTCAAATGTGTTTTCTTCTACTTTAGGTCGTACATTTTGTTCTTTGCGGATATCCCAATCACCAAAGCCATTGCTTTCTTCTGCTTGCGCTGGGCGTGCTTGATCCATATCTAATGTTGGTTTTTGAGGGATAGAATGAATTTGACCTTGGCTTTGTCTGCTAGAGCGAGAACCCCGTTCTTTTTTTGAAGGGTCAATGCCGGTTGCAATGACTGTCACACGGATCTCATCGCCTAAGTCTTCATTGATTGATGTACCTAAGATAATGTTTACGTCGCCTGTTGCCGCATGAGCGACGATATCAGAAGCATCTTGTGCTTCAAATAAAGTCATATCCAATCCGCCAGTGATGTTCAATAGCACTTGTTCTGCGCCATCGATCGACGTTTCTAGTAATGGTGAAGAGATCGCTTTTTTCGTTGCTTCGATCACACGTTCTTCCCCGCTAGCAACACCGATTCCCATCAAGGCTGTGCCTTGATTTTCCATTACTGTTTTCACATCAGCGAAGTCTAAGTTGACATAGCCAGGTGCAGTGATCAAGTCTGAGATCCCTTGAACCCCTTGACGCAAGACATTGTCGGCTTCACGGAATGCTTCAAGCATTGGCGTTTTCTTGTCAACAACTTCTAATAAACGGTTGTTTGAGATGATCAATAAGGTATCGACATTCTCTTTTAATTTAGCGATGCCTTCAGCCGCAAAACGGCCACGTTTTGGTCCTTCAAATGTAAACGGACGAGTAACGACACCGACTGTCAACGCGCCGATTTCTTTAGCGATTTTCGCTACGATCGGTGCAGCACCTGTTCCGGTTCCGCCACCCATACCAGCGGTAATGAAAATCATGTCTGCGCCTTCTAATGATTCGCGAATAGAATCTTCACTTTCTTCCGCTGCTTTTTGACCAACTTCTGGTTGAGAGCCAGCACCAAGTCCGCGGGTATATTTAGGGCCTAATTGAATGACTGTTTCTGCTTTTGAGTTTTTTAACGCTTGAACGTCAGTGTTGGCTGCAATAAATTCTACGCCCTTGACATTTTCTTCGATCATACGATTGACTGCGTTGCCGCCACCGCCACCGACTCCGATGACTTTGATCACAGCGCCGTCATTGATGTTATTATCAATTGAAAATTCCATAATTTATCTTCCTCCTGAGAATCGTTTTAGATTATTCAAAGATATTTGAGAAGAAATCTTTTACTCGGTTTGTGATCGACTCACCTTTTTTCTCTTCTTCTGCTTCTTCATAAGTTTCTTCTGGCGCTTCATATTGTTCGTAATGCACTTCTTGTTGTTGAATAGCAACGGGCTGTTGCGCCACTGTTTTTTCACCAGTGATCGCACTTTTGGCAAGCTGGTACACTTCGCTTAAGTTTGCCGAATAGTCAACGATACTGATCACATTCGTGAAAACAGGATTTCTAAGTCCCATATGATTAGGAACGTAAAGCTTGACGTTTGTTTCGAATACTTCTTGAGCAAGATCTACGACACCAGGAAGACTTGCAGCGCCACCAGTCAAGATCACGCCACCCGGTAAATCAAGCCCATCGATTTCGTCTAGGACTTCTTTTGATTTGGTGAAGATTTGTTCCATACGGGCTTCAATGATTTCTGATAAATAGCGTTCATCGATTTTCACTGGTTCTGATTTCCCGATCACATCAACCGGAAATTCTTCACTGGCTGAAGTGCGTTCAGGATACGCATCCCCATAATTGATCTTCAATGCTTCTGCATTGTTGAAAGAGGTATTTAAAACCGTCGAAATGTCTTTTGTGACAAATTCGCCGCCCTCTTGGTTCACATGGGTGAATTTCAATTGCTTGTCGTGCATCGCTGCTGTGGTTGTTTGGCCGCCACCAATGTCAATGACGATCGTACCAAAATCTTTTTCACCGTCTGATAAAATCGATTCTGTTAGTGCTAATGGCGTAATGACTACTTCATTAACAATCAAACCAGATTTTTCAACACATTTGCGAATGTTGTGAATGATGGTTTTTGGTCCTGTATACACAACACCAAACATTTCTAGGCGAACCCCGATCATGCCACGAGGATCTTTGATTCCTTCAAAACCATCAACGGTAAATTCCTGCGGTAAAATAGCAATGATCTGTCTTTCAGGAGGGGTAGAACGAACGAGTGCTGCGGAGGCAACATTACGCACGTCTTCGTCGGTGATCTCTTTTGATTCACTATTGACAGCGATCATTCCTTGACAATTTTCCACTTCAAGAAGATTGGCTGGTACACCAACACTTACACTGCGAATTTGAATTCCTGCTTTTTCTTCTGCTTGTCTTACTGCTCTTTGAATGGCTTGTACCGTTTTATCGATATCTACAATGATCCCACGGTTGATTCCTTCTGATTTTGCATTACCTACACCAATGATATTCATTTGGCTGTCAACGTATTCGGCTACTACAACTTTTACAGATGTCGTACCGATATCAAGGCCAACATACATTCCCGTTTTTGCCATGGATGGGGTTCCCTCCTACTTAAATTGGATATATAGCGAACCATCACAGTCCGTTTTTAGAGTTCATTCGAATAATTTGTTCACTGTTACCAATTCTACCATATAATGGCGCTTTTTAGAAACAAGTTAATGAAAAAAACTCTTGAATTTTTCCTAAGAATCACTATCAGCTGTTTGATTTTCGTCTGCATCGTCTTCTTGTGTATTTGAAATTGGGTAAGTAAAGATTCCAACTTCCATATCCACAATACTGTCCTCGGTCAAATCTTTGGCAATTTGCGGATAATACTGCATTTGACTCACCATATTCGAAATGTTGACGATCACTTGATTGCCATCATTCATAAAGAGAGTCAGCAGCTCATCATTGCTGTCACGGGGGGTATATTTGATTTGAGAAACGCCATCGCGAATTTCTGAACTTAATTCTTGATAGGCACTAAGTGTTGCTTTGATTTTATCTTCAGCCGAAAAATTTTCTAAAACCGGCAATCCTTCCACTGGCTGCTCACTGATTTCATCTAACACAACGCCATTTTCTAAAACCGGCGCATAGCCACCATCTTGGGCTAGTAAAGCAACTTCTTGAAATTCAGTGACAGTGATATCGAAGCGATTGATACCAGATAGAGAAATTGAGGCATTTTTTATACGTGGCAATTCTTTTTTGATGGCAGACACGCTTTGATTACGTTCGAAAAATTGCGGCCACATCTCTTCATTGACGGTTAGGTCCGAATTTTCGAGAATTGCTTCTGCGGATACTTCATGATTGCCTTTGACGACCACATTCGCCAAACGACTAAGGGGCGAAACGAAATACAAAACAATCAATAAAGGAATCATCAACAATCCAATAATCAAGGCTAAACGGCGAATCAACACTTGGTTGCGGTACGCCTTTAGGTTAGGCAGCCGATCAGCAAAGGAGCGGGCCTTATTTTCTGGCTCTGGCAATGCTTCCTTCTCATCAACGGACTCTTCCATTGCTTCATCTGCTTCAAAAAACGCTTCTTCTTGCTCGTCTTCATGGTCTTTGGACGTATCTTCTGTTTCTTCAGGAGCAGGAGAAGACCAAGCTGGCTGATTGCCTTTTTCTTGCAAATACTTTAGATTTTCTTTTTGCCAAGGGGTCAACTCTTCCGTTGACGAGGGGGTTTGATCATCATGAGGTGTTTTGTCTTTACTAATGATAATCGCTCCTTTCTATCCCACACATTGTACTATTTGATTACCTCTTGCACAAGTCGAAATAATCGTTCTGAGGCATCGCTGATCCCTTGTTCTTTTGAGGCTTTTGCCATCTTACTACGAAGGGCTTCATCTTGCATGATACTGTCTACTGCTTCCACGAGGTTTTGACTGTTTAGTTCATGATCGGCAATCATTTTGACTGCTCCTGCATTGGCTAAACTTTGGGCGTTCTTCGTTTGGTGGTCATTGGTCACATAAGGACTAGGAATCAAAATCGCTGGAATCCCTAATGCAGTGAATTCTGCGATCGATGTGGCTCCTGCTCGTCCAATCAACAAATCACTATTTGCCATCACTTCCGCCATCTGATCAATGTAAGGGCGAATACTGATATTAGGAAAGGCATCTTTTGACATGCCGATTTTTTCTTCGATCTCTTTGTAATACCGTTCACCTGACGCATAGAGAAGCTGATACTCTTTTTGAGCAAACAGCGGCAGCGCAGCAATGATCGCTTGATTGATTTTCAGTGCTCCTTGACTCCCACCAAAAACCAAGACCGTCTTTTTCGCCGGATTTAAATCGTAGGAAGACAAGATCGCTGACTTTTGACTGTTGCGTACTTCTTGACCTCTGGGATTCCCCACCAGCACTGTTTTTTTCGCTGGAAAGTACTGGGACGCATCGTGAAATGCAATGGCGATTTTATCCACATATTTGGTTAGAAATTTATTCGTGATCCCGGGAACACTATTTTGTTCATGAATAATTGTAGGAATTTTCAACTTCGCTGCAGCAAAGACCACCGCGCCAGAAACGTAGCCGCCGGTGCCGATCACCACATCCGGTTGAAACTCCTTGATGATTTTTTTGGCTGCGTAATAACTTTTCATGAAAAGTTGGATCGTTTTTACATTATCGAAGGACAACTTACGCTTAAAGCCTTGGATTTCTAATGTTTTAAAAGGAATACCTGTTGGAGGGACGATTTTATTTTCCAAGCCCCTTGTTGCACCAATGTATAAAAATTCGGCTGTCGGGTCAATCTCTTTTACATAATCGACAAAAGACAACGCTGGATAAATATGTCCGCCAGTACCGCCGCCAGTCACAAGTATTTTCATATCCGTCACTCATTTCTATTTAAGTTCTGCTACTGCCGCCATAAATTTGTCGCCGCGAACTTCAAAATTAGGGTATTGATCCCAACTTGCATTCGCAGGTGACAATAAAATCGTATCTCCAGCAGCACTTAAAGAAAAGGCTAATGGGACGGCTGTTTCAACATGGTCTGTCATTTCAATTGTTTTTACCCCTGCTGCTTGAGCAGCAGCGGCTAATTTTTCCTTTGTTTCACCAAACAACACGATGGCTTTTAGCCCTTTTAGTGCGGGAACTAAGTCATCAAAGCTGTTCCCCCGATCCAAACCACCTGCCAATAAAATCAGTTTCTCATTGTCAAAGCCGCCTAATGCCATTTCTGTGGCTAGAATGTTTGTTGCTTTAGAGTCATTGAAAAATTTCACCTGATTGATGGTGGTGACATACTGAGTCCGATGGGGCACGCCTGTAAAGGTTTGTAACGCTTGCTTAATGGCTTCGTTTGGCATATCGCAAAGTTTACCGACAGCAATCGCTGCTAATGCATTTTCAATATTATGATCTCCTGGCACGCCAAGTTCATCAGCTGCCATGATCACTTCTTCTTTATAATAGAGGATACCGTCAAGCATGTACGCGCCTGCTACTTTTTCCTTGGTGGAAAAAGGAATGATTTGCGCGTTTGATTTTGCCGACAGTGCTTCTAGTTCTGGCTGGTTCCAGTTGATCACCAAATAATCATCTGCAGTCATTCGCTGTTGCAACCGCCACTTTGCTAGGACATACTCTGGACGACTGCCATGGTAATCGATATGGGCTTCATAAATATTGGTGATCACGGCGATTTTTGGTCGCAAAGTATCGATCCCCATCAATTGGAAGCTAGACAATTCCATGACTAATCGGTCTTCCGCTTTGGCCGTTTGAGCAACGGAACTTGCAGGAAACCCAATGTTCCCAGAAAGCAGTGCCTGCCCTTTTTGCATCCCGGCGTTTAAGACATTGGCGATCATGGTCGTTGTGGTGGTTTTTCCGTTCGTACCAGTAATGCCGATAATCGGAGCCTCAGAGATTTGATACGCTAGCTCCACTTCCGTGATTACAGGAATTTTTTTCTCTAAAGCTTTTTGAACAAGGGGCTGTGAATAAGGGATTCCGGGATTTTTCACAACTAACGAAAAGCCTTCATCCAATAATTCGATTGGGTGGCTGCCAGTGATCACTTTGACCCCTAACGCCAAAAGATCTTGTGCTTCGGGATTTTCAGCAAATGGCTTGCCGTCATTAACGGTCACAAGTGCGCCCAAATCATGTAACAATTTGGCCGCACTGAATCCACTACGCGCTAATCCTAGCACAAGAACTTTTTTATTTTGATATGTTTTAATTTTTTTCATTTTCTTCATCTCCTACCATACAAGGGCTATTGTGAGCAACGAGCAACCTAACGCAATACACCAAAAAACAGTGTCGATCTTCCACTCAGACCATCCGCTCATTTCAAAATGATGGTGGATGGGTGACATCTTGAAGATTCGTTTGCCCGTTAATTTGAATGAGGCAACTTGCAGCATCACGCTTGCTGTTTCACAAACATAGACCAGTCCGACAAGCAAGAGGGTCCATTCTTGGTGTAAAAGAATCGAAATTGCTGCCAGCAGACCGCCTAAAGCCAGCGAGCCGACATCCCCCATAAAAATTTTAGCCGGTTTGCGATTGTACGGAAAGAAGCCGATCAATCCGCCAATGATTGCTAGACAAACGATCAATACATCAATTTGATCTTGCCGCCAAGCAATCAGTGCGTAAGTTGAAAAAGAAATCGTGCCCAGTCCTGCGACCAGACCATCGATACCGTCGGTCAAGTTGACTGCATTTGAAAAACCGACCAGCCAAAAGATGACGAACACTCCGTAAAAGATCGACAGTGGCACATCGATCCCAAAGAAATTTAACACGTCTGCATTGCCTTCCGCTCGAAAAACAAAGTAAAAGACGAGTCCGCCTAAAATTTGTCCAATCAATTTTTGCAGCGAGTTTAAGCCCATATTTCTTTTGCGGAAAATCTTGATGAAATCGTCAAGAAATCCTAATGCACCATAAACCAAGGTAATGAACAAAAGAATGAACAATGAAGCAGTCAGTTGATTTTGCCATGCCCCTACCCAAATTGCAGTGATCATTGCAGAAATCAAAAATACAAACCCACCCATCGTTGGTGTACCAGCCTTTACGTTATGCCATTTAGGGCCGTCACCACGTATTTCCTGTCCGTATTTCTTCATTTGAAAATAGCCGATAAACAAAGGCATTGCGGCTGTTACGATCGCAAAGCCGCTTGCCAAAGGTAATATCATCTCTGTCCATTCCATATCGTTCTCTCCTATTATTCTATTCGTTTTCGCTTAGTGTAAACTTGATCGATTGTCCCGATAACTCAGTATAAGGCTCCACGCTCTGTTTGGTACAATAGCCGTCCCCTTCAAAACTGACGTCCACATTCAACAGACTGCCAAATTTGATCAAATCTGCTTTGGACCAGGAGGTCGTATCAGGCATGTAATACTTGTCGCTATCCGTAATCAGCAGTACCCGTCCGCCAGGCATGATCGAAGTGCCGCTGTCAACGGACTGTGCGATGACCTTCTCGCCATCACCGATGACAACAGGGGTCAACCCAGCTTTTTGAACATCAGTTGCCGCTGATTCTGTATCAAGATTACGATAATCCCCTACAGTCGTTTCACTACCAGAGGTTGTACTATCTTCTAATGCAGAATTTTTCAGATCCATGACTCGTTTCATCAATGGATTGGCAATTTCACCCAACACGGTGCTTTCGTGCTTCTCTGGCAATTTAATCGTCAAATACAAAATATATTCAGGTTCTTCTGAAGGAAACATCAAAACAACAGAATACAGATAATTGGTACCACCAGACAAATACTTACCGGTCGTTGGATCGGCTACTTGGGCTGTCCCCGTTTTCGCGGAAATATTGTAGCCCGGTAGTTCATAGACACCATAAGCACTTCCGTAATTTTCACTTTCGACAACATCACGCATATATTCCCGTACTTTTGTTGCCGCTTCTGCTGTGATGGGATGGCCAACTTCTTCTGGTTGTGTGACCGTTTCTTCTCCTGTATTGCCATCAACGATTTTACTAATAAATTGTGGTTTTAACATCGTTCCGTTATTTGCCACCGACGTAAAGGCCTGCATCATTTGGAAATTCGTCACACCAATCGCTTGACCAAATGACGTCATCGCTTGGCTGACAGGGTTATCCTCTGGTGTGATCCCAGTATTTTCGTTAGGCAATCCTGAATAGGTACTGCGACCAAAACCAAATTCTTTTAAGTATTGTTGCCAACGATCTGCCATTCGCTGTTCCAAGGTCACCATTCCAATATTACTCGACCATGAAAGTGCTTGGCGCATCGTCAGTGTTCCTTTTTGACCGAAGTCCCAGTCGTTGATGGTTGCATCATAAAGTTTCATTCCATCAGGGCTTGGGGTAAAAGTTTCGTTTTCATTAAAGATCCCTTGATCGATCGCTGCTGCCGTCGTCAAGATCTTCATGGTTGATCCTGGCTCGTAGTTGTCCTCAACTAATAGGTTTTGCCAATCATTGATGGAATCCAAATTTTCTGGATTATAGGTTGGCCGCTGCGCCATCGCCACGATCTCACCCGTTTTTGCATCCATCAAGTTCGCTGTTAAGTTTTCTGGTTTGTTTTCTTTAAAGACACTGTCCATCAGCGTTTCCAAGTAGCTTTGGATTCGACTATCGATGGTCGTATAGACGTCTTTTCCATCCACCGCTGCAACAGTTTCGGCTACGGTTCCTGGCAACGGATTTTGATTGTTATCTTTTTGATAAACGATCTCGCCATCGGTCCCAGAAAGCACGTCATTGTACGCAGCTTCTAGTCCCGTTTTCCCAACTAGACCAGTATCGTCATCATTGGCAACAGCATACCCGATAAAGTGAGAAGAAAAGACACCATTCGGATAAAGACGAGCTGGATGACTGTCAAAATGAAAGCCAGCAATCCCTTCTTTTTCCATTGCATCTTCAATCGCATTCTTTTGTTCTAATGTAATATTGTTCCCTTTGCTTCCAAAAGAAACACGCCATAATTGTTGCTCAAGCCCTTCTTCTAATGTATTGACTGCTGTTTCTTGGTCGATGGACAATACATCCGACAAGATTTTGCCCAATTTATTGAAGTTTGCTTTTTCTGCAAAAAGATTCTTTTTGCCATCTTTGTAATTTTGGTTCAAAACAGCGTAAATTGAATAGGAAGTCACATCTTCAGCAATTGGAATCCCATTGCGGTCATAGATCGTTCCACGTTTCGCTTTGATGACTTCACTGCCTTCATAAAGATTTTTCGTTTTTTCAGCTAAGGAAGTCCCAGCGACATCTCCGACAATGACGATGTAGCTCAAACGCGTGACAAACAAAAAGAACAATCCAATACTCGTAGCAAAGAGAATAATACCTACTTTTTTGCGATTGTTCGTTGTAGTTTGATTGTTCTTTTTTAAGTATTGCTTGAATTTATCTGTTAACTTCATTTAGTCCACTTTCCTTAAATTGCCGTCATCGATCGACAATCCATTATCCTCAGCAATCTTTTGGATGCGCTCGGTTTTAGAAAGTTCATTTTTCTCTTGTTCCAACTGTTCTGCTTGTGTTGTTTTTTCATTGATATCCGATTGGATCAAAGAAATATCGTGTTCGACTTGACTGATATTGGTTCGAATATTGATGGTCAAGATCGCCAACGTCAATACAGAGATGATCACAAAGGCAGCGATCAGTTTTTCCAGAGTAGAAATGCTTTTTAACCGACGAGCCGGAGATGCTGGTACGCGGATGACCTCAGGACGCTGGGGATCAGTAGGCAGTTTTTCAGTTGTCGGTTCAGAGTGTTCCATAGGTTGTGATTCAAGTGGTTCTCTGAATTCATAGTCATGAACTTTTAGTTCTGCCATAGTTGTTACCCTTCGCTTTCCTTGATTTTTTCCGCGATTCGCAGTTTCGCACTGCGAGAACGATTATTTTCAGCTACTTCTTCCTCAGTTGGAAGAAGTGGTTTTCTTGTTATAAGTTTAAGTGTTGGTTGGAATTCTTCTGGTATCATCGGCAAACCTGGCGGCATCTCCTTCGGTGTGCTGTATTCCTTGAACATCGATTTCACGATGCGATCTTCTAAAGAGTGAAACGTGATGACACTCACACGTCCGTTGACTGCTAAAAGATGAATCGCTTGTTCAAGTGATTCTTCAATCACACCTAGCTCATCATTGACTGCAATGCGAATGGCTTGGAAAACCCGTTTTGCAGGGTGTCCGCCTTTTCTTCTTGCTGGCGCCGGAATGGCTGTTTTGATGATATCGACCAACTCACCCGTTGTTTCGATTGGATGATCTTGTCGCACCCGCTCGATTTCACGAGCGATTTGTTTCGAGAATTTTTCTTCTCCATAACGGAAGAAGATTTTGACTAATTGGTGGTAGTCGAATTGATTGACTACTTCATAGGCAGTCAATGTTGCAGTTTGATCCATCCGCATATCCAGCGGTGCATCTTGGTGGTAGCTAAAGCCGCGTTCGGCTTCATCTAATTGGGGTGAGGAAACACCTAAATCGTACAAAATCCCATCGACTCGGCTCACACCGTGTTGATGCAATGCTTCCTTTAAATAGCGGAAATTACTTTTAATGAACGTAACCATTCCTTTAGCAACATATGGTGCTAAACGTTCTTTCGCATGATCGATAGCAGTTTGGTCTTGATCAAAAGCAAAGAGATGTCCCTCTTCAGACAGTTGCGACAATAAATATTCACTATGACCGGCTCCACCTAATGTACAATCGACATAGACGCCTTCTGGACGAATCTTTAACCCATCAACGGTCTCCTGTAGCATAACGGTGTAGTGTTGAAAATCTGCCATGTGTTTTTTCCTCTTCCTATCAAGCCTATAAGCCAAAATCAATCATTGTTTCAGCAATTTCATCAAAGTTTTCTTCTGCTTCTTCAGAGAATGCTTGCCAACGCGTTTCATCCCAAATCTCGATTCGGTTTGAAACGCCGATGATCACACAGCTTTTGGTAAGGTCTGCATGATTTCTCAATGTAACAGGGATATTGATTCGTCCTTGTTTATCGATTTCGCACTCTGTTGCAGCAGAATAAAAGAAGCGGACAAATGTCCGAGCGTCCTTTTTCGCTAAAGGCATTTCGTTTAGTTTTTCTTCAAGTTTTTCCCATTCAGATAAGGGGTAGCCAAATAAACAGCCATCTAATCCACGTGTCACAACAAATTTTTCTCCGAGTTTTTCTCGTAGTTTTGAAGGGACGATTAGTCGGCCTTTTGCATCTATCGAATGTTGAAATTCACCCATAAACATCGATAAATAACCCCCGATCTCCACCTGATATTCACAGTCTACCACAATCCCCCACTTTCTACCACAAATTATATGAAATTTGAAAGGGAAGTTGTTTGACTTTTCTTTACCAAATGAGGAAAAAGAGGAAAACCGACTACTTAAAGTTTTTAAAAAAACTTTAAGTGAAAAAATGGGCGTTTATCAAGAGTCAAAACACTATAAGTAACTAACAATATTTAGAATGATCAAAACGACATGAAAAATGATCGTAAATAGAAAAATACTACGCCAATACATCTTTAAATAGCGACCATATTGGATCTCCTCATAGTAATATGCCTGAAAAACTGCCAGCAGAATCCCTAATAAAAAAATGGAGATCAAATAATACAATGTGATCGCTTGATCAAAAGTATACTTTGATAATTGATGAATCCCGACCATCAAAAACGGTACTGCTAAATCCGGTGCCTTCACGTGGTAACGATCATTCAAGGACAACGCGGAAACAATAAACCGACAGGCGAAATAGACGAGCACAGGGAAGATATACCAAAACAAAACGATTGGATTAAATCCAGACATACAGCAAAATCCTTTCTAACAACTAGTGTCACTATACTTTATTTTCTTTACATCCGTGTTTCAGTTCTTTTAAAAATCTGAGCTGGAATAAGACAGTCATGAAATTTTTTAAGGAGCCTCTTTGTTCACCAACTGACTTTTGAAAGTCTTGAAGAATGCATTTCTTTACCTATTAAAACAGAAGGGCGTATCTTCAACAAGTCTATCTTGCCATTCTAATGATTTTTTTTGTCCTGAAATTGAAAATTTCTTAATTTCTCCTTGGTTCAACTTGAGTTCTTGTGTATTTGAGGGTAAACTGTCACTAGAATAACTCTAAAAGGTGGATTAGAATGAACGAGAAAAAACCAAAAAGTACCTTTGCAAAAATCACGCAAGTCGTGATCTGGACCATGCTTATTCTCACTGTTGGCTCGATTTTCTTAGCAGCATACACAAGTATTATGGGTTAATCCTATTAAAAAAGTGCCCTTTTCCAAAATGATGGCTTCCATCTTTTGGAAAAGGGCACTTTTTTTACAGCAAGGGTGACACAAGGCGTGCCAAGCCTTCTTTGATTTTGATCGTCAGCTTTCTTTGCTGATACGCTTCGATCGTTAAGTGCTTGGAATCGATCGAATCCGCCAGAAACGCTTCCTTCGTTTGCGTTGCGAGTTGTGCATCATAGATGATCGTATTGACCTCAAAGTCTAAACGAAACGAACGAACATCGATATTTGCTGAACCAATCGAAACGAGCCCACTGTCAATGATCATCGTTTTTGCATGCATAAACCCTTTCTCATAAGTTTCGATGACTGCCCCAAAATGCAGCAGCTCAGCCGCAAAGGAATAGGTCGCCCAATATACCAAGGGATGATCCGGTTTGTTAGGGATTTGTATATGAACTTTCACCCCAGAAAGCAGTGCCAACTTCAAGGCATTGTGAATGGCTTCATCCGGAATATAATAAGGTGTTTGGATCAAGATTTCCTTTTTGGCTAAGTTGATCATTTTCAGATAGGTCATTTTGATTTCTTCATGTTCCGTATCAGGACCACTCGTGATGACTTGGGCTGCAATTGTCCCGACTTGTTTGATTTCAGGAAACAAGGAAGGATCATATTTGATCTCCAACGCATGTTGTGAATTCCAATCCATCAAAAACCGATTTTGCAGCGAATAGACAGCGGAACCGGCAATTCGCAAGTGATTGTCTCGCCAATAACCGAATTTTTCCACTTGCCCTAGATATTCATCTCCCACATTAAAACCGCCTGTATAGCCAATTTCTCCATCGATCACCACGATTTTCCGATGATTTCGATAATTGATTCGCGGATTGACATAAGGAACGAATAAAGGAAAGAAGAAGGCAATTTGACCGCCATGTAGACGCAACTCATCAAAAAACTTCAATGATACTTGGGTGCTGCCCCAAGCATCTAATAAGACTCTTACTTTTACGCCCCGCTTCGCCGCGCGCACCAGTGCCTCTTTGACTTCATTTCCCAATGTATCACTGCGATAAATGTAATATTCCATATGAATGTGATTTTTTGCCTGTTCGATATCCGCGATCAAGGCATCAAATTTCTGCCGTCCGTCAGTATAAAGCGTCATACTATTCGCTGTCGTATACAGGGATTGCCCAAAGACTGTCAACAGGTAGACCAGCTTCTGCACTTCTACCTGCGCGGTCGGCGGATGCGGAAACAGCTGACGAGCGAGGGCTTGTTTTTGTTCTTCTAATTCAACATTCAGCCCCACCTTTGCCTGTGAGCGCATATCAAAGATCTTTTCTTTAGAGATCCCTCTACCAAAGAAAAAGTAAAGCACAAAGCCAACGATTGGAATGAACATCAAGACCAAAAGCCAGGCCCACGTTTGAGCAGTCTGCCGCCTTTCTCTGAAAATGATAATGATTGATAACAAAATATTGACTATAAATAAAATGGTTACCAAATTATCCATTACAACCATTTCTCCACCTCTTCCCCGATTTCCCGCTACTAAAGCATATCAAAAAATAGTACCTAAAGTAAAGAAACACTGTGATGAAACAAAAAAAGCCGATCTTGACGATCGACTAAAAAAACATCGGTTTAGAATTTTAAGAAACGGCGCATTGATAAGACGGAACCAAGTGAACCGATCACGATCCCAATCAGCGCCATTACACCGCAAACTTGTAATAGAAACATATTTGGTGCAATTAAACTGTAATTTGAACGCAGTAAGGATGGATTGACCATTGCATAAACTTGGTGGTAGCCGAAGTACATTAATGCAATCGGAACGATCGAACCTAAGAGTCCGATCCAGCCGCCTTCAAGGAAGAATGGCCAACGAATGTATCCGTTTTTCGCCCCCACCAGACGCATGATCTGAATTTCTCTTTGACGAGACAAAATCGTGATCCGAATCGTATTAGAGATCAGGAACATTGCCACAAAAATCAATAAGACAGCAGCAGCTAAGCCCCAAGTCCGCACAGCAGCAGACAATTCAAAGATTCGGTCAGAAGAATCTCCGCCGTAATCGGCTTTGAAAACATTTGGCAATTCGCCAGCTTGCTCAGCGATCTCTGTCGTATACTCTGGATCTGTTGCACTGACGACAAACACGTTATACAGCGGATTGCTGTCGCCTTCGAACAAGTTCCATGAATCCCCCATTGCATCTTGGATCTTCTGCAATTCTTCGTCTCGGCTAGAAAATTTCACTTCTGAAACGTTCGGCAGATCATTTAAGGACTGTTCCAAAGCATCCATGTCTTCTTGTTCCGTACCAATATCAACGAAAACCGAAACGTCCACATTCTCGCGAATGTCTTCGGCTAGTTTTGTTGCATTTAAGATTACACCTAGAAAAATACCGACTAATGTCAGTGTGATCGTAACCGCACTCAATGACGCAATAGTCATCCAGCCGTTACGCTTTAAACTTTTGATACTCTCCAGGAGATGACGGAAAAATGTTCTAATCATCGTAACCATATTCTCCTTCCGCTTGGTCGCGAATAATGCGGCCATTTTCAATCGCGATCACGCGATGACGAATCGTATTTACGATCGTACTATTATGGGTCGCCATAACGACCGTTGTTCCTTGGGCATTGATCCGATCAAGCAGCTTCATGATTTCCCATGAGTTTTCAGGATCTAGATTCCCCGTTGGTTCATCCGCAATCAATACTTTCGGCGTATTTACGATGGCACGAGCAATCGACACCCGCTGTTGTTCCCCACCGGAAAGCTCACTTGGAAATACCCGCACCTTATGTTTCAGGCCGACCAAATCTAACACTTCCATCACCCGTTTTTTGATATCACGAGGTTTGCGGCCGATAACTTGCATTGCATAAGCAACATTTTCAAAGACCGTTTTCCGTGGTAAAAGTTTATAATCCTGAAAGACCACGCCGATTTCCCGACGCATCAATGGGATCTCGCGGTTTTTCATGCCGACCAAATCATATCCTGCGACATTCAAAACGCCTTTGGTTGCTTTTTCTTCCCGATACATCAATTTGATAAAGGTTGATTTACCGGCACCCGATGGGCCCACGACATAAACAAACTCTCCTTGATCAATTGAAATCGAAAGGTTACGGATAGCAGTCGTACCATTAGAGTACTTTTTCATTATATCTTTCATTTCTATCATACAGCTATCTCTCCATCTCAAATTTTCATTCTGGCTTATTATAGCATGAATATATTTCACCTTGCTTGCAACAGATTACAATTATGTTTCAATCTGTTTAAGTCACACAAGGTTATTTTTGATTCAGTTTCAGCTTCAAATACGCGTCGATAAAGCCATCCAAATCGCCATCCATGACTGCCTGTACATTCCCAGTTTCGAAATTCGTTCGGTGATCTTTGACCATCGAATAGGGATGGAAGACATAAGAACGGATTTGCGAGCCCCAACCAATTTCTAACTGCTCGCCTCGCAAGGCTGCTGCCTCTTGCTCTTTCTTTTCCACTTCTAATTGATACAGCTTGGCTTTCAACATCCCCATCGCTTGCTCACGGTTTTTCAATTGTGAGCGCTGGGCTTGGCTAGCAACGACCGTTCCTGTCGGAATATGGGTGATCCGCACAGCAGATTCGGTTTTGTTGATGTGCTGTCCACCCGCACCACTTGCGCGGTACGTATCGATTTTCAAATCATCTGAGTTGATTTCCACATCGATCGCCCCATCTAATTCTGGCATCACATCCACCGAGCAAAATGACGTGTGCCGTCTCTTGGCTGAATCAAAAGGTGAGATCCGAACTAAACGATGAACGCCTTTTTCCGATTTCAAATACCCATAGGCGTTGTGGCCTTTTACAAGTAAAGTGACACTTTTGATCCCCGCTTCATCACCAGCTTGATAGTCGAGGGTCTCTACTTGATACCCGTGTTGTTCGCAAAAACGAGTATACATCCGTAACAGCATGCTGCCCCAGTCTTGTGATTCGGTACCGCCTGCACCAGGATGAAGCTCGATGATGGCGTTATTTCGATCATAGGGTTCATCTAACAGCATCGACAATTCATAAGACGCCATTTTCTCGTTTAGCTTCGTGATCCGTGCTTCAAGTTCTGCTTCCATTTCTGGATCTGCTTCTTCTTGAATCATTTCCAACATCACTTCCAGCTCTTCCAATTCTTCTGCTAACTGATTGAACTGATCGTAGGTCTCTTTGTTGGCATTGTTTGCGTTAATGACTTGTTGAGCTTTTTCTGAGTCATCCCAAAAGGTGGGATCTGCCATTTGGTGTTCCGCTTCCGCAATGTCCTCTTCTAACTGATCTAAGTCAAAGAGACCCCCTAAAACTGATTATTTTTTCATTCATCTGGGTCAATTGATTCCGAATATCTGCGATTTCCATTAAAATTCCTTCTTTCTTTTTTTCTTACAAACGAAAGTAGACTGGACAAAAACGTCTGCCAGCCTACTCTCAACTTTTTCAAAACGTGTTACATATTTTTCCCGTGGCAATTCTTGAATTTTTTCCCGCTGCCGCATGGACAAGGATCGTTACGACCAACGTTTTTGAAACTTGGTGCTTGGGCAGCAGGTGCTTCTTCTACCCCTTGTGCTTCCCCTTGAGCAACTTGTTCCCGTTGAACGTTTTGACGAATCTCTGCCTTCATAAAGAGACGAGTTACTTCATATTCGATCGCTCCAACCATGTTCTCAAACATATTGAATCCTTCTGTTTGGTACTCAACTAATGGATTGTTTTGTCCATAAGCCCGTAACCCAACCGATTGACGCAGCTGATCCATAGCATCGATGTGGTCGGTCCACTTCGTATCGACAACTCGTAAGATGACGACTTTTTCAAATTCCAGTAATTGTTCTGGACTATTAAGTTGTGCTTTCTTTTGTTCAAAGACTTCTTCTGCCCGTTGGTTTAGGTAGTCTTTGATCTCTTGAGCTGATTTGCCCTTGATGTCCTCGATACTGATAGTATCTTCATGAACAAGTGCATTCGCCGCAAAATCAACGATTCCTTCGTAGTTCCAATTGCTTTCTTCTAATTGCGTATGACTGTCGACGACTCGGCTGATGGAACGTTTCACCATATTCATTAATTGTGGTGAAAGATCCGTTTCTTCCATGATCACTTCTTGACGTTGTCCGTAAATAACTTCCCGCTGTTCTCGCATCACGTCATCGTATTGCAAGACGTTTTTCCGAGTATCGTAGTTATTGCCTTCCACTCGTCGTTGGGCAGATTCTACTTGTTTTGAAAGCATCTTGCTTTGGATCACGGCGTCGCCTTCATCGATCTTCATCCGATCCAAGAACACTTTGATTCGTTCAGAACCAAAACGCTTCATTAAATCATCTTCTAACGACAAGTAAAATTGCGACATCCCTGGATCTCCTTGACGTCCCGCACGTCCCCGCAACTGATTATCGATCCGTCGTGATTCATGACGCTCAGTACCGATAACTGCCAAGCCGCCTAGTTCTGCAACACCAAGACCTAACTTGATATCCGTTCCCCGACCAGCCATATTGGTCGCGATCGTTACAGCACCTTTTTGTCCCGCATTCAAAATGATTTCTGCTTCTTTAAAGTGATTCTTGGCATTCAATACTTCATGAGGAACTTTCTCACGATCAAGCATCGATGACAGTAATTCAGAAGTCTCAACAGCGACCGTCCCTACAAGCACGGGTTGTCCTTTGCGGTGACGCTCTTTGATGTCTTGAACGACTGCTTGGAATTTGCTCGTAAGCGTTGGATAAAGCAAGTCCGCACGATCATCCCGTAAGATTGGTTTGTTTGTAGGAATCTGAATGACTTGCATGTTATAGATTTCTCGAAACTCTTCTTCTTCCGTTTTTGCTGTACCGGTCATCCCAGACAGTTTTTTGTACATCCGGAAGTAGTTCTGGAATGTGATCGTCGCCATCGTTTTGGTTTCATCTTCGATTTCGACACTTTCTTTCGCTTCGATCGCTTGATGGAGCCCATCAGAATATCGGCGACCATCCATGATCCGACCTGTAAATTGGTCAACGATCATTACTTTCCCATCTTGCACGACATAATCGATATCGCGAATCATAATGTAATTCGCTCGTAGTGCTTGATCCAAGTGATGGGTCAATGCCGTGTTTTCAATATCATACAAGTTTTCTAAGCCGAAGGTCTCTTCCGCTTTTTCGATCCCACGTTCTGTCAAACCGATCGTTTTTGATTGGATATCGATTTTGTAGTCTTCTTCTTCCGTCAAGCGTTTGACAAAATTGTCGACCCGATTGTAAAGCGCAGTTGATTTTTCTGCTTGTCCTGAAATGATCAACGGTGTTCTCGCTTCATCGATCAAGATCGAATCGACCTCATCGACGATGGCATAGTTTAATGGACGCTGTACCATTTGATGACGGTAAACCACCATGTTGTCCCGCAAATAATCAAACCCTAATTCATTGTTTGTACTATAAGTGATGTCACAAGCATATGCCGCACGTTTTTCTTCTGCTGATTTTGAGTTAATGTTCAAGCCGACCGTCAACCCTAAAAAGTTGTACAGCTCCCCCATCTCAGTCGAGTCACGAGTTGCCAAGTATTCATTGACAGTTACGACGTGGACACCTTGACCGCTCAAAGCATTCAAATAAACAGGTAATGTCGCAGTCAAGGTTTTCCCTTCACCCGTACGCATCTCTGGGATATTCCCATCATGCAAGACGATCCCACCCATTAATTGGACGTGGTAAGGATAAAGGCCCAAAACGCGTTTTGCAGCTTCACGTACTACTGCAAAGGCTTCAGGTAATAATTTATCCAAAGTCTCTCCCTCTTGGAAACGACGACGAAATTCATCGGTTTTCCCGCGTAATTGTTCATCAGATAAAGCGGCCATTTCATCCGCATGTGATTCAACTTGATTCGCAATATGGTCAAGACGTTTTAATTCTTTTTTGTCGTTTTCGATTAATTTTCTAAAAAAATTGGCCATACCTTAATAATTCTCCTTTTACTTCTGCATTATCCTAGCTGGAAACTCTCCTAACTATTTTAGCACTAGTTCACCATAAATGAAATATTTTTCGATAGAACTATCGCATCAATCTTGCGTGATAAACGGATTCTTAACCTTTTTTCACAGATTTTAAAGAAACGCGGGAAAAAAAACACGCAACAAGCCATTGATCGGCGCTGAAAGTCCAGCACACGCCCAAACGTCTTGTTGCGAAGGTTTGCAAATTATGCCGTTTTAAAACGGGTTTTTAAGAAAGCTAAGAAGAGCATCAGTAGCATGCCTAAAGACTGAATCCCGATCATCAAGACGATATCAGCGCCAATAAATCCTGCCAACATCGCAACGAGAGAGCCTGCCCCCAGTGCATTTAAAATCACGTTCGTACTTTCTTTGAAGCTGCCGATTGTCGATAGTCGTGATTTTTTCGTCAACCAAAGGAAAAACGCTGCGCCTATGACTAGAATACTATTCATTGCCACCAATAAAAATGCCACTGTGATCGTCTGACTGAAGAAAATCGCTGTCTCGTTGTTGCGATAGAAGCCGTCTTCGATTGCTTTTTGAAACGAAGCCGCATCATCTACTTGATCAGGTGCCATTTCCGCCGTGTAACGCATTTCATAGTGATAAGTTTGTCCATCGATTTCTTCTTTGATGGTCCAGTCTGTTTCCCGAAAATTGATGGCGTATTTTGCTTTTTCAAGAGCCGCTTCTGAAAGCGCAACGCCTATGATCCCCGCTTCTGTTTGGGAAAAGACTTGTGACTCATCCGCTAAAAGTTTGCCATCTTCCAGCTGCAACTCATTGTATTTTGCTGCCGTTTCTGCCGTCACGAGTGTTTTTGCATGGGGAAAAAATGCCGCAAAGGCTTGATCCGTTTGCTTGCTGATCATTAAGGTCAACGGGATCATCAGCAAGGACATCAAGAAAACATAGACGAACACTTGCTGCCAGCGATTTAATTTTTTACGCCATGCATAGACTTTTGTTGGAGAAAAAATGGCCCCAAAGTACGTTAAGGGAAATCGTTGTTCAGACATCCTATCATTCCTATCCTTTTGTTCCGCCAGAGGTCAAACCTGAAACAAAGTATTTTTGTAAGAAGAAAAACAGTGCAGCGATCGGTACGGCGATCAAAATCGCCCCTGCCGCAAAGAGTGCGACCCGTTGGTTACGGGCATCATTGATAAAGGTTTGTAGCCCGACTGCGACGGTCAAACGCTCTTGTGAGCGAAGCAAGAATCGCGCCAGCAAGAATTCGCCGAATGGTCCCATAAAGGCCCACAATGCTTGGACGGCAACCATTGGTTTTACGAGGGGCAAAACGATTTGCCAAAAGATACGAAAATGCCCTGCACCATCAAGTTTTGCTGATTCATCCAAGTCGATGGGTACCGTATCAAAGTACCCCTTCATCAGCCAAGTATTCATCGGAATCCCACCACCGATATAAATCAGTGTCAAGAACCAGAAGCTATCTAGACCGTTTGCTAATAAGCCCATAACATAAAAAGCGGTCAACGCCGACATTGTCGGTACCATTTGAACGATCAAGAACACCATCAGACTACTTTTACGACCAGCAAAACGGTAACGACTGTAAGTATACCCTGCTAACGTTACGATCATTACTTGAATGATCATCGTCGAAACGGCCACGATCAAGGTGTTTTTATACCATGTCAAATACGGGGTTTCATTGAATAAACGTCGAAAGTTGTTCAATGTCCAATCCGCATCAAAATCTAAGCGAAAAGCGATCATGTTCCCTGCCTTGAAGGCTGAGGTTGCGGTAATCAACAAGGGATAGATGATAATGATCGATAACGCGATCATAAACAAGTAGGTAAATAATTTGCTGAAAGAAAACTTCTTCTTTTTCATCCTCAATCCTCCATATTAAATGCATTCGTCTTTTTAAACACCAGTAATGAAATGGAGATCACCACAAAGGAAATGATCAAGGTCAATGCAGAAGCAATCGAATATTGTGGTGAGCCGCCGGTCGTCAGTTTGTAGATCCATGAAATCAAAATATCTGTCGATCCAGCATTTCCGCCTAAACTCCCTGGTCCACCTTCGTTAAATAGATAGATCATCGAGAAGTTATTAAAGTTCCCTGTATATTGCGTAACGAAGGTTGGGGCTGCTACCAAAAAGATTGCCGGCAGCGTAATGTTCCGAAAACGCTGCAACGCATTGGCTCCATCCATTTTTGCTGCTTCATACAAATCTTCGGAAATGGATTGTAAAATCCCCGAAACCATTACATAGATGTAAGGAAACCCTAACCAACCCTGAATCAAAATAATCGCCGTTTTCGTCCAAAACGGATCAGTCTTCCAAGCAATGTTCCCAATATCCACAAAAGGCAGATTGTTCAATAGCGGGATCACCTGCGTATTGATCGCTCCTGCGGTATCATTAAACATATTTGAAAAACTCATGATTGTGATAAACGCTGGCACCGCCCAAGGAAGCAAGAAAATCACCCCAAAGACGCGACGAAACTTCACAAATTTTTGGTTGGCAACAACTGCTGTCAGTATGCCGAGTGTAATTTGCAAGGTGGTTGCTAAAACGGTCCAAATCACCGTCCAACTGAATACTTTTACAAAGGTGTCGCGGTAAGAACTTAAGGTGAAGATATTCGTGAAATTCGAAAAACCGATCCAGTCGATTAAGTTTGCTGGCGGAATGTGTCGAAAATCATAGTTGGTAAATGCCATAAAGAGCGTCACCATTACTGGAAAAATAATTGCTACGATCATTACCAAGTAGGCAGGGATCGTCAGTAAGTACGCGAACCCATCTTCGTATAATTTTTTGAAAAATTCTTTTCTCGTAACAGCTACCGGGAAGCCTTTTTCAATGCTTTGCCGAACCTGATAAGCATCTTTGATATTTAAAACCCAAAAGATAATGAAAATAACGGTAACGATGACCTGCAGTGTTCCTTCAATCAACAAGAACAAAGAGTTGTCTTCCATCGGTACTGATCCGAGTGTGACAAAGTTATAAAGTGCTTGTCCACCAAACAAAAGCATTTCGACCAGAAAAATCAGAAAGGCTGCAAAAAAGAGACCCGCTTTGAATTTCTGACCATTTTTGAATTGTCCCCCACCAGGGATGATTGAAAGAAGCGCTGTCTGCATGGCTTGTGAATTCGTCCTCATATGTATCCTCCTTAAAATCGAAAGTCTGCCAAGCGGCCGACGATCGATAGAAAACAATCTCGTCAAGCAATTTCTTGCGTGCTACGTTGCAAGGAATCCTTTTGACAAACATCCTCTATAGAATCGTCGACATGAATGACAGACCGTAATCGGCTAATTATTAGTATTTCTGCTCAATCGCTTCTTCGATTGTTTTGGCAGCATTATCCGCTGCTTCTTGAGGAGTCATATTGCCTGAACCTGCATCAAACAGCATGTTTTCAGCCCCTACCCAAACCTCAGACATTTCAGGGATATTTGGCATTGGTTGTGAAACACTGTATTGCTCAATCACTGCTTTTGCTACTGGATCATCAGAAGCAGCGACTGTTTCTTGAGCCATAATGTTCGCTGGAATATCATGACGCATGTCATACAATTTCTCTTGATTGGCTTCGTTGGTCAAATACTCGACAAATTGTTGAGAAACGTCTTTGTTTTGTGAGTAGTTAGATACCACCCACGCTTTTCCGCCGCCAAATGTTTCATAATCATTGCCATTGCTCAGCGTTGGGATTTTCGCTACACCATAGTTGATGCCTGCTTCTTCAAAGCCGTTCACGCCCCATGGTCCATAAATGATAGCTGCTGTTTTGCCTTGATTGAAGTAATCCAACATCAAGTTTTCGTTGGCTGATACATCAAGCATTCCTTGCGGCCAGACATTTTGGAACCAATCAGTTGCATACGTGATTGCTTCAACAGAACCTTCATTGTTCAGCCCTAGATCAGATGGATCTGTTCCTTCATCACCAAAGACATACCCGCCATGCCCCGCTAATAGACCATACGTATAATAAAAGTCCGTCCAACGAGCTAAGAAACCAACATTGTCATCGCCTTCTGCAAAACGATCATCTTTTGCTAGTTCTTCTAAATCAGAAAAAGTTGCTGGTGCTTCATCGATCAAGTCTTTGTTGTAGAACATGACAACCGCTTCGATCATTGCTGGTGCGCCATAGATCTTATCATCGATGGTCACTTGTTGCTTGTCTGTATCGCTGTACCGTCCATCATCTGGCAAAGTCATTTCTGCCAAATGCCCTTGGGAGCCTACTTGACCCACACGGTCATAAGGAGACATCGTAACATCTGGGCCTTTCCCAGCAGGACCGTCTAGTTGAAGCGCATCCATTTGATCGAACATGTCCATTTCCACAACGTTGATGGTGACATCATTTTCAGATTCAAAGTCAGATTTCACTTCATTGATATAATCAATATAGTCTGCGCCTACAGAGACCGTGATCGTTTTTTCATCGCTACCTGAACCTGCATCTGCATTACTACCATCGGTACTACCGCCGTTGCCGCCACATGCTGCAAGCGCTAACAATGCACTTCCTGAAACTAATCCTAGAGCTGCCTTTTTCCAATTCACTTTCATCCTGTTTACCTCCTGCAATTTGTAACTCTATTATGCAACCGGTTTCTTAAAATGGCAAACATTTTCTAAATGTTAGCGATAACAAAAATTGAAAAAGCCTTTAAATTAAGATATTGAGGAATTGAAAAGAAATTACGCAACCATTTGCTTAATTTTTCACCTTGTGGATTCACGAACCATGAGTTGCGGTAAAAAGCGCTGTTGTCGCAGGCTCGTATCGTTCTGTTCAATTTTTTGAATCAGTAATTCACCACAAGCTTCGCCCATCTCAACGATGGCTTGCTTCATAGTCGTCAACTTGGGCGAGCTGACCTGATCCAGGAATACCCCATCGTAGCCGACAATCCCAAAATCCTTTGGTATCTGCGCGCCAATCGACTGCAAGCCTTGATTGATGCCTAGTGCCAAACGATCCGTCGCACAAATAAAACAAGTATTTTCCGCAAATTGCTCCTTCTGTGCTGTGATAAAGGTGCGGGCTGCGGAAGAACGGTTCTCAAAACGATGGATTTTTGGTGCTTGTCCTGTTTTTGTGACTGTATCTATGTACCCTTTTTCTCGGCTTTTCGTAAATGCTTCTTCCAACTCTAAACCAATATAGACCAAGTGTTGATAGCCAGTATCGAGGGCGTGTTTACAAGCAGAAACGATCCCTTGGTAGTTGTCACTATCAACAAAGCTGAATCCAGCTTCATTTTCACCAAATAGAACGACGGGTTTCTTTAAATTTTTTATCCAGTCCATATCCTTTTGGCGAAATCCCGTAATGATACAACCATCTGCTGGGCCACGATCCACCCCATCCGTCGTAACCAGCTGCAACGAATAATGCGCTTTGCCGATGGAACGAGCGATCCCCACTAATAAATTCATATAGTATGGCTCCGTCGTGTCCATCTCCTCTAAGATATACACTTTGATGATATGAGAACGCTTGGAAACTAATGATTTGGCAGCAATATTCGGTTGATAATCCAGTTCTAGCATTGCTTGATGAACGAGCTGCTTTAGCTCTTCGGTCACTTTATCTGGATGGTTGATCACTCGAGAAACGGTCATTGCGGAAACATTTGCTTTTTTGGCGACATCTGCTAACGTAGTCATGATTCACTCTCCCTGTATGATTTCATCTATAGTATAACACAATAAAACAAAAGAGAAACAAAGCCAACTTTTATATAGAAAGATTTCTTGCTTCATTCCAAAAGATAAAAAAACAGAGCAGCTTCTCAGCTACTCTGTCAAAAAAGACTTTTTTTTGGGGTGTCGCCAAAAGGATCCCACACGTGTTAATCCGTTTCGATCAACCCGTATTTACCATCTTTCCGACGATACACAATGCTCGTTCCATTCGTTTCCGCATCTTCAAAGATAAAGAAGTTGTGTCCAAGCATGTTCATTTGTAAAACAGCTTCTTCACTATCCATTGGTTTTAAAGACAAACGTTTTGTACGTACGATGTCTAAATCAGAACCATTGGTTTCTTCATCGTTTGCTTCAGTTGTGAACAAATCACCATCTGTTGGCGGAACCAACGCTGTCTCACGAGATTTGCGATTGATTTTTGTTTTGAATTTGCGGATTTGGCGTTCCAATTTGTCAACAACCAAATCGATACTAGCATATAGATCAGGTGAAGTTTCTTCCGCACGTAGAACTAGGAATGGTAAAGGAATCGTTACTTCTACTTTTGCAGTTTTTTCTGTATAAACTTTCAAATTAACGTGTGCTGTTGCTTCTGGCACATCATTAAAATAACGTTCTAATTTACCTACTTTTTTCTCGACGTAATCACGGATCGCTTCTGTTACCTCGATATTTTCGCCACGCACATTATATCTAAACATAAAAATTACCCCTTTCGTCTACCAGTAAAGAAGGAAAAGGACCACTCTTTTCTTCTTCTTAACTCTATTATATCGAACTCTTGGTCATTTGCCTAGTAAATCGAACAATTTTCTTTAAGCGTTTTCAAAATAACGTTTCAACGAGCAATAGAAAAAGAACGAATCGACTGGGGGCCAAAGGACTGCAGTGCTTCAGCTGCATGATATAACGTTCTACCGGTAGTATACACATCATCGATCAACAATAATTTTTTCCCTTTGATTTCACACGCTACATCTGGCTTCACTGCAAAGGGTTGCGCCTCTACTAATCGTTGCCTGCGAGAACGTTGTGCCTGTGGTGCGGTATCAACAACTTTCTCCAGTAACTCTTGAAATCTGACTCCGGCGGCTTCCAGCACAGCGGTGACTTGATTAAACCCTCGCTGTTGGTAACGCTCTGCCGATAGTGGGATGGGAATCAAACACTCATAGTCAAACCTGTTGAGTTTCTGTTTGATCACAGGCGCAAACGTCCCCCGCAACTGATAGTTTCCCATCAGTTTGTATTCGTGAAGCCAATCCTTCATTCCTTGATCGTAAGCAAATAGCGCTCGGTGCTGCAATTGTATCATGGGACACGTTTCTTCCCAATAGAGACAATCGCTGCAAAACTCAGTTTCTTTTTTTCCACACGAAGGGCAGCAGGTTCGCCAATCGATCACTGAAAACTGTTGGGCACATTGCGGGCACAATTCATTTTCTGGGATACGCCAAGGAGCCAACACCTCAATGATCGTTCGTTCTCTAGGAAAAGTCCTTTTACACCAACTACACACCATCGGTCAGCCAGCTTTTTGCCAATTGGTTCATTTCCTTGATTTCGTTGAGTGCTTTTCGGATCGCTTCCGTCATTTGGTCGTAGAAAAAAATGACCTCCCCTTCCGTATAGGCCCCTTTACGATCGACACGACCAGCAATTTGCACGAGCGCCGATTTTGTAAAGACTGGATGATTAGCACCCAATACGATGACTGAGACGTTTTCAAACGTCACCCCACGCTCTAAAATCATCGTTGTAAACAACACCTTGTAAATCTGTCGACGAGCAGACGCTACTTTTTCGCTCCGTTTTTGATCTTGCGACGAAACGCTAGTCAAAGACCATGACGTGCCTTGTCGGCGGACAGCCGCTTCTACTTCCTTCATCAGCGCAATGCTTGGACAAAACACCAAGACAAAGTTTTTTTGAAGCAGCCGCTGCAACTGCTGCAGCAATGGTCGCAGCCAACGTTTTCTGCGATAAGCCTGCGCCCAGTGACTATAATGAACAGGTTTTGGAACGATCAATGGACGCTGATGAAACCGCAGCGGCATTCTCAAGACAGCGAATTTTCCACGAATTTCTTGCAGCAGTCGTTCTGAAGGCGTCGCACTTAAATAGATCAGACACCCGTTTTTGGCTAAGGCATTGTATAATCCGTAACGCAGCTGCGCATCGCCCTCGTAGGGAAATGCATCTACCTCATCCACCACGATCAGTTGAAAGCTCCGATAAAAATGCAGTAGCTGATGGGTGGTGGCAATAAGGATGTTTGTGTAGCGATAAGGCTCTTCTGATTTTCCATAAAGGAGCAAGCTTTCCTCTTGTGGAAATGCTTGCTGAATCCGCGGAAACAATTCACGACAAACATCGATCCGAGGTGAGACGATCGCCACTCGACCACCTTCTTGCCGAACGTAGCGGATCGTTTCAAAGATCATTTCGGTCTTCCCTGAACCCGTGACCGACCAAACAAGCGAGGATCGCTTTTGTCGACAATTAGACACCAATTGCTGGGAAATTTTTTGCTGGAACTGCGTCAATGCTCCTGGCCAGACGATGTGGTGATCAATGGCTGGACTATCCGTAGGTTGAATCACCAGTCGCCTATTTGATGTGATCCGACCATAGCGAATACAGGTTGGACAGTAATAGCTGCCTATCGGTAATTGCACCGACGGCTTGCGGTGGGAAGAACCGCATCGCTGACAAACGATTCTCTGCCCCTGCTCGAGCATTGCCGGTCGAGAATCAAAGGGTTTTCCTACATTCATTGTTTCATCTAAAACAAAAAATTGTCTTCCTTTTTGATTGGTCATAACATACACCTCAGTTTTAAGTACGCAAAAAAATCGGTTCAACTACTTTTTGAAAAGTACTTGAACCGATTACAGGTTTCTTGTTTGCTTCAACAGCAGGTCTTGCTTATTCGCCGATCAATGTCAAAGCTTGATCTAAGACTTTTTCGCCGTTCATCATGCCGTAATCTGCCATGTTGATTACTTCTAAAGGAATTCCTTTTGGCGCTAGACGTTTCTCAAAATCGCCTTTCATGAAACGAACTTGTGGTCCTAATAATAAAACATTTACGTCTTTGCTTTCTAAATGTTGATCTGCTTCTGAAGCGGAAACTGCAAAAATATCTGCTTCTAATCCTTTTGCTTCAGCTGCTTTTTGCATTTTTGTTACTAATAAGCTTGTACTCATTCCTGCAGAACAAACTAACATAATTGTTTTTTTCGCCATATCGAACACTCCTTGAATTTTAAGAATAAGATAACATTTCCTATCTCTAGTATAGAACAAGTTTGAAATTTGTCAACGCTTTCTATCCAGCAGCCAGTTTGATTTTACTAAACGGTTAAAAACGACATACTCTTTTTTTAAATTGACGAGGACTACCTCATAGCCGGCATTCAGCCACGCATAGGCCCCGTTTTCAGGATGTCGGTAATCATTTGCCCACCAATCCGTACTCTTGCGGGCACTTTTGGGCAAGCCAGATGCTGGGAAAAGAAATTCATCAAACTGTGTAAAGGTTAACGTAATTTGTGAACCGCCGTTGTTTTTTAAATAGTGCGTGATCGTATCGTACTTTTTGCGTCTACCCAAAGCAACTGCCTCCTCTTTTTCAGGTCTGTGTTGGTGCCTTTTTCTTTCTTCTATTTGTAACTTTCCTTCCGATTGCCTATACTAGAAACATAAAGGAGGCGATCGTACGCGTGACTTATCGAACGATCCGACAAGATGGAGAAACGGAAATAGAAATCAAAAAATCGCGTTTCATCTGTTCGTTAAAACGAATCCAATCAGAAGATGAAGCCAAAGCGTTTATACAAGCCCTCAAAAAAGAACATTGGAAGGCGAATCATCATTGCAGCGCCTATGTATTGGGTGAAAACCATGAGATCCAACGCAGCAGTGATGATGGTGAACCTAGCGGCACCGCTGGAGTACCGATTTTAGAAGTATTGAAGAAAAATGACTTGATCAATATGGTCGCTGTCGTTACCCGCTACTTCGGTGGAACGAAACTTGGCGCTGGCGGATTGATCCGCGCTTATTCCAGTTCAGCTTCCGCTGGCATCAAGGCGGTGGGAATTGTCGAAGGCGTTTTGCATCAAGAGCTTGCATTGACCATTGATTATCCCCTTTTAGGTAAGCTGCAAAACTATTTAGAACTGCAGAACATCTACGTAAAAGACATTGCTTATACCGAGAAAATCGTTGTTACCTTAATGATTCCCGAAGCAACGCTTGCCGACCAAGAAGCCGCTTTGATTGATTTGCTGCAAGGGCAAGTGCAGCTAAACAAAGGCAAGACCGAATATGTAGAGCGCCTCATCGAGGAGCCAACCGAGTAACTATGCAGGGCAAGCACCGGTCAGGTTTGCTTTTTTCCTCAAAGCGGGGACCCTTATGCCGCTTGCTGCAGCGAATGCAGGAACGCCCAATCGTTGAAAAACCGAATTGACCGATGCGGAGCAACAGCACGTATGCTCGCAGTGTCCTTTCGGCTTTTTCGCGTCTTTTTTGTTTCCAGCCGTCTCAGGCAGCTTATTTTTCCATATAAAATTCGAAACGATTGCCGACATATTGGGTGCGCACATATTCAAATGGTTGCCCATCTTCAAATGAAGTGATTTGCCGCATACGTAAAATCGCATCGCCGCGTTTGATTTGTAAATAATCAGCAATTTGCTCGGAAGCGAC
Source organism: Enterococcus sp. DIV1279b (assembly GCF_050531515.1). NCBI lineage: Bacteria > Bacillati > Bacillota > Bacilli > Lactobacillales > Enterococcaceae > Enterococcus > Enterococcus sp. DIV1279b. The sequence continues at coordinate 2,693,642 of NZ_CP172891.1, forward strand.
CATAGCTGAGATCGTTTGCGAAGCGCCGCCGATTTTCCGCTGTCCTTTTTCTTCCAACACTTTATAGAGGGAAGAGATGATCTCCTCCTTGCTAAAGTCATGAATAAACTTTTCAGGGATACTCGCTACTTCAAAACAGATCGGCACATCATCCGCATACCGAATCCGCTCCATCCGTAAAATCGTTTCGTGTCCTTCTAATTGCAGCTTTTCCATCTCACTGGAGCTAGGTGCCGTCAAGAAATAAGCGACCGCTTTGCTGGAAGGCTTACGACCAAGAGAATTCATAATTTCGGTAAAACTCGTCGTGCCCGTCATTTTCTCCTGTACTTTTTGGCGAGCCACATAAGTGCCAGAACCGATTTTGCGCTCAAGAATCCCCTCATCCGCTAAGGTTTGGATCGCTTGCCGCAACGTCATGCGACTCACGCCGAATTGTTTTGACAACTCCCGTTCTGAAGGCAGACGATCCCCGATTTTGTATGTATTGTTTTCGATATTGGCTTTGATTTGATCATGAATCTGGATATAAACAGGTAATTTTTCCACCACTACACATTCCTCCGTTCCCCTCCTATTATAACTGGTATATACCTAAATAGCTAATAAAAAAAGCAAAAACTGCTCAGTTTTTCTCAATTTGTGCGAACTCTTTCCCCATTTTATAGGCAGAAAAAGAAGTTATCACAAATTGTCCAAACAAGAGCAGTCTCTTTGCTTTTAAATTGGTTCGGTCGCTGGCTTGAGAATTTATTCAGCCAGCGCTTTATTGGCAGTTGCCATCAGCAAGCGGATACGATTCAATTGATTGACGATCGAGACACCTGGATCGTAATCAATCGCTGCAATGTTCGCCTGCGGGTATTGATGACGTAATTCTTTCATAACACCTTTTCCTACTACATGGTTAGGCAGGCAGCCAAATGGTTGCAGACAAATGATATTGTTGACATCATTTTCCAACAGATCAATCATCTCACCGGTCAAGAACCAGCCTTCTCCCGTATGATTGCCGATGGAAACAATCTCGCTCGCTTGCTCGGCAAGCTGATGGATCGAATGAATGCCCTCAAAGCGCGTTGACGCCCGCAACGCTTTATCCATTGGTTTTTGGAGCCGTTCAATCGCCATGATCGCAAAATCAGCGATCATTTTGCTTTTCTTCGCCATCCCCAAATGCTCGTAGCGCCAAATCTGATTGTAGAGGGAATAATTCATGAAGCCGACAATATCTGGTACGACCGCTTCCGCTCCTTCTGCTTCTAACAGGCGAACGACATCATTATTGGCAGTCGGTGAATACTTCACTAAAATCTCTCCCACGACACCGACACGTGGCTTCTTGATAGCATTTAACGGCACTTGATCAAAGTCTTGAATGATTTTCTTCATATTGCGATTAAAGAGGCTGAAGGAGCCATTGCGGACATTTTTGGCAATTTTTTCCAGCCATTCTTGGTGGAGCCGATCGACAGCCCCTGCTTCTTGCTCATATGGACGGGTGCGATAAACGACCCGTTCAAAGAGATCTCCGTATAAAAATGCCACCGCCAAGCGTTTCATCATCGGCAAGGTAAAGCGAAAGCCAGGATTTGATTCAACACCAGTATTGCCCATCGAAATAGATACCACCGGTACTTGCGGAAATCCTGCATCGTTCAATGCTTTACGTAACAAGGGAATATAGTTCGTTGCGCGACACCCACCGCCCGTCTGGGTCATCAATACGCTGGTGTTTTCGACGTCATATTCCCCGCTTTGTAACGCTTCTACCAGCTGTCCAATGGAAATGATGGCCGGGTAGCAGGCATCGTTATTGACAAAGCGCAAACCGACATTGACTGCTTCTCGATCTTCACTGGACAGACAGACCACTTGATACCCGGAAGCCTGCAAAGCGACATCTACTAATCCGCTTTGGTGGATGGGACTCAACATCGGCAATAAGAGCGTGTGCTGCTTTCGCATTTCTTTGGTAAAAATAATCTTTGCTGGTTCCTCGTATTGCTTTTTAGGAACAAAGTGCTGTTTATCCCGTTCGTTGACTGCTGCTTTCAAGGAACGCAACCGAATCCGAATCGCCCCAAGGTTTGCACCCTCATCGATTTTCAACACCGTATACAGCTTGCCATATTGCGCCATGATCTCTTCGACTTGATCGGTGGTCACTGCATCGATCCCGCAGCCGAAGGAGTTTAATTGAACCAATTCCAACTGCTTGTTTTTCGCCACCACTCGTGCAGCCGCATACAACCGTGAATGATAGACCCATTGATCCACGACCCGCAGATCGCCGACATTTGCTAAATGAGCAATACTGTCCTCGGTCAGTACATGAAAGCCTTCTTGGGTAATGACTTCCGCTATCCCATGGTTGATTTCAGGGTCCAAATGATACGGTCTTCCAGATAAAACGATCCCTTTTTGGTTGGTCGTCATCAGCATTCGCAGCGTTTCTTCTCCCCGTTGCGCAATATCTGCTTTGAACTGATCTAGTTCCTCGAAGCCGCTGCGCAGCGCTTGGGCAATTTCGTCTTCAGAAAAACCAAAATCTTGAAACGTCTCCATTAAGGTTTTGACCATTGAGGCTTCATCTGCCAGATTTAAAAATGGACAGCGGTAGTCAACCGCCCCTTCACGAATCGCATCGACGTTGTTACGAATCACTTCTGGATAGCTTTGTACGATTGGACAGTTAAAATGATTTTCAGCGGCAGTGTTCTCTACTCGCTCAAAAATGACTCCTGGATAAAAGATCAACGGTATGTTTTGATCGATCAGTGCTTGGATGTGTCCATGGGCTAGTTTGGCTGGGTAACAAACGGTATCGCTAGGAATCGTTTCGATCCCTTGCTCATATAGTTCTTTATTAGAACGCGGCGACAAGGTTACTCGAAATCCTAACTGGGTGAAAAAGGTATGCCATAGCGGATAATTTTCATAAAGATTCAACACTCTTGGTAAGCCGATTTCCCCATGGAGGGCATCTTTTTTACGCAAAGAACGGTACTTGAACAAGCGGCGGTATTTTTCATCCACGAGATTGACTTTGCGGTCTTCTTTTTTGATTTTGATCCGCGCACCACGTTCGCAGCGATTCCCCGTAATGAATTTTCGACCATCCGAAAAGAGGGTCACGGTTAATAAACAATTGTTTTCGCAAAGACCGCAATTTGTAAATTCTTTTTCTGCTTGAAAATCGGCCATTTCTGCAGGAGACAACAACGTACTGACATCGTCGATCGCCGCTTCTTCTAACGCGATCAACGCCGCCCCATAAGCGCCCATCAAGCCAGCGATCGATGGTCGTACGACTTCACGGCCGCTGATCAATTCAAAGGCGCGCAGAACCGCTTCATTATAGAAAGTCCCTCCTTGGCAGACGATTTTCTCGCCAAGATCTTCGGGGCGCCGAACCTTGATCACTTTATAGATAGCATTCTTTATGACCGAGTAAGACAAGCCAGCCGAAATGTCGCCAACAGAGGCTCCTTCTTTTTGGACCTGTTTGACTTTTGAGTTCATAAAGACGGTACAACGCGAACCCAGGTCAACCGGCGCTTGGGCTTTTGTCGCTGCCAGCGCAAATTCTTTAACATCCTGATTCATAGATTTGGCAAAGGTCTCAATGAACGAGCCGCATCCTGACGAACAGGCTTCATTTAGCTGAATCGAAGAAAGTGCACCGTCTTTGACTGTCATCGCCTTCATGTCTTGCCCACCAATGTCCAGGATAAAATCAACCCCTGGCTGGAAATGTTCAGCAGCTTTGTAATGGGCCATTGTTTCGACTTCACCGATATCGACCTTCAGTGCATGTTTGATCAGATGCTCACCGTACCCTGTGATCGTTGACTTTGCGATGTAAACGTCAGAAGGCATCTGACGATAAAGCTCTTGTAAAACCGCCATCGTTGTCGCTAACGGCTCGCCTTCATTGTTGCCATAAAAAGAAAACAACAAATCCCCTGCATCATTGATCAAGACAACTTTCGTTGTCGTTGATCCAGCATCGATACCCAAATAAGCAGCACCTTTATGCTCCGACAAAGGTTTTTCTGTAGCAACCGCTTGGGCATGGCGGGCACGAAAAACAGCCAGTTCTGCTTCGTCTTTGAATAAAGGATCTAGCGTATCTGTTGGCGCAAGTGTGCCGTCTTCTTCATTGGCTAAGCGGTCGCATAGTACAGAAAGCTGCTGCGCTTCTTCTGCATACAGTGCAGCCCCCATCGCCACAAATAGTTCTGGATTCTCGGGAAAAATGATATCTGCTTCTTGCAGGTTCAACGTATCGATAAATCGTTGACGCAATTCCGACATAAACGTCAGTGGACCGCCTAAGAAGGCTACCTTGCCTTTGATTTTACGACCAGCTGCTAAGCCAGCAATCGTTTGATTGACCACCGCTTGAAAAATACTCGCAGCAATGTCCGCTTTTGCCGCTCCTTCATTGATCAGCGGCTGCACATCAGTTTTGGCAAAGACCCCGCAGCGTGAGGCAATCGGATAAAGGGTTTGGTATCCCTTGGCTAGCTCATTGACCCCATTGGCATCCGTTTTCAATAAAACCGCCATCTGATCAATAAACGCACCGGTCCCACCGGCACAACTGCCATTCATCCGCTGCTCCAACGCACCTTCAAAAAAGGTGATCTTCGCATCTTCACCACCTAATTCGATCGCCACATCCGTTTCTGGGATCACTGTCTCGACTGTTTTGGTACAAGCGATGACCTCTTGGACAAAAGGGATCCGCAAAACTTCCGCCAGCCCCATTCCGCCTGATCCGGTAATCGCCAGCGCAACTGGCTGATCTTGGATTACTGCTTGCGCTTCTTTAATAATTTTTTCCGCTGCCTTTTGGATGTCTGCATAGTGTCGTTCATACCTTGAAAAACACGTTTGATTGCGTTCATCTAACAGAACCATCTTGACCGTTGTTGAACCGACATCGATGCCCGCCTTATATTTTTTCATTTGTTGCCTCCATCTAAACAACACTTTGTTGATTATCTAACAAGCCGTTTGTTATAATACTTATGTTCATTTTAATTCTTTTAATTGATAATTCAACAAACAATTCCAACGAAGGTGTGGGATAAACAACAATTAGACGTTTTTTGTCGTTTATTTTGAAAGGAAATTCACAATATGAAAAAATTGGATTTACGTGTTAAACGAACCAATAAGTACATTATTGAAGCCTTTATTCGCTTAGTTGAAGAAAAAGGCTTCGAGCAAGTGACTGTCCAAAATATCGCAGACGAAGCCATGATCAACCGCGCGACCTTCTATGCCCATTACAAAGACAAGCAAGACTTGTATGAAAAAATATTTGACTTGGCCGTCGAATCTTTTACCTCGATCCTTGACTTTGAAGATTTCGTTCAAGGCAATCGAATCAAGATCCGTAAAATCGAAGCGGCCATGACCGAACTTTTTATACACATTCAAAAGAATCGCTCTTTTTATTTGACGATCATGGATGCCTCTGCCATTGAGATCATTCGTAAAAAACTGGGGCTGATTTTAACGGAACGGTATCAAGAGATCTTTTCAACCTTGAAGATTACAGAAGGCGATCTTGAAGTGCCCTTAGACTTCATTATTGATTATATGACCTCAATATTTGTTGGCACGCTGCATTGGTGGCTAACGGCAGAAACAACGATGCACGCCGACCATTTAGCAAAACTCGTCATCAAACTAGTGGCAAACGGTCACCTAACTGTCTTGGGGATTGAAATTGAGGAATAAAAAAAGAAACTGCCTATATGCAGTTTCTCTCATGCTAATTGCCCTTCAATCAATGATTTTTTGCGCGCCATTTGATAGTGTCTTTTGTCTTACGCTGTTTTGTTACTTTGATTCCTTTTGGAGCCACACGAATCGCATAGTCTTCCTTTTTGACAACGTCATAGACATGCTCGGCAACTTCCGTTACTTTTTCTTTTAGATTCAGTTTAAATTTCATGTGTTTTCATCTCCCGAATGCTTTACTACTAGCGTATCGCAAATAAAAAAAATCTTCAACTTATAGCCCTTCCTCAAACCAAAAAAAATAATGGTTAAATAACGAAAAAAAACAGCAAGACTACTTGCTGTTTTTTCTGCGTATTCATCTGACTGGGGTAGCTGGATTCGAACCAACGCATGACGGAGTCAAAGTCCGTTGCCTTACCGCTTGGCTATACCCCAATAATGGTGGAGGAGAGTGGATTCGAACCACTGAACCCTAAGGAACGGATTTACAGTCCGTCGCGTTTAGCCACTTCGCTACTCCTCCAAAAGGTTTTTCTCAAACCTGACAATAGTTATAATACCGAAAAAGATAACAAATTGCAAGAGCAAAAAGTAAATTTTTCTAGAAATTATTCATGTAAATTCCATTGGCGAATAATCATCTCGATCGCAGCTTCTAAACTTCTGCTTGAACCTAGATCTTCATCCCCTAAAAAGCTTTGAAATTCTTTCGGTCCAGTCGTTAAAATCTCACCGATACGTTTTTTACCAATAAATAATTCATTGACGGTATAGTCTTTGCCATGAATGGCTTTCGTTGTTTCTTCAATACGGACTTCGATATCTTTATTTTTCTTAGACATGATTGCACCTCTTTCTTTACAGCACCTTCCTATTTTAACAGAAAACCAGCAAAAGAAAAAGAAAATCTCATCTGGAACGAAAAAAAGTAGTCAATCGTTGTGATCGACTACTTTTGCTGCTTTGTCTCATTTCTGGTTCGTCAAGACAGCACTGGTTACGGTATACCCCGCATCGCTTAAGATTTTCTCAATCGCTGCGACTTGGCGCGACTCTACTTGGATCTCAACAATCGTTTTTAGCGCCATCCGATTGACTACGATGGTCAAAATACTCATCTGATGATCGGCAAGCAGCTTGGTCACGTCTGCTAACACGCCTACATGGTCATCCGTGATCTCGATGGACACTCGGGTTCCACCATCATGGTAGCCAGTGATTTTCAAAAAGGCATAGAAAATATCATTGTTGGTAATGATTCCCACTAGGGTATCATCATCCATGACTGGTAAAACCCCCACGTTTTCACTACGCATGACGGAAATGGCGTCCTCTAATAGTGCATCTGGTTCAATCGTGGTCACTTTTTTCAACATGATATCAGCGACAGTCGTTTTATTTAAGAGATAGTTCATTTCATAAACACTTAAGCTTGTCGCTTTTGAGGGAGTTGCTTCAGCGATCGTTCCTTCTGTGATCAACCCTACTAATTTACCATCGTCAACGACGGGCAGACGGTGGATATCGTGCTGCTTCATTAAATCTACTGCATCAAAGATCGGTGTCTGCGAATCGACGGTGACGACCGTCTTCGTCATAAAATCACTTACACTCATTGTTTAGCCTCCTAGATACGCTTTTCTTACTTCATCACTTGCTAGTAATTCTTCTCCAGTACCTTCTAAAACGATTTTCCCCGTTTCTAATACATAGCCGCGATCGGCAATCGATAAAGCCATTTTTGCATTTTGTTCAATCAGCAGCACAGTCGTTCCTTGCTGCTTGATTTCTTGAATGATTGAAAAAATTTCTTTGATAAAAATCGGTGCCAAGCCCATCGAGGGCTCATCCAGCAAAAGCAAGCGCGGTTTTGACATCAATGCCCGCCCCATTGCCAACATCTGCTGCTCACCGCCAGATAATGTCGACGCATCTTGCGAGAGACGTTCTTTCAATACAGGAAACTTGCGGTAAACTTGTTCATAGTCTTCTTTGACACCACTGTCTTTACGCAAGAAGGCGCCCATCTCTAAGTTTTCTTGAACCGTCAATCCTGAAAAGACGTGCCGCCCTTCTGGCACTTGCGACAAGCCGTTTGCGACGATTTTTTGCGGTGCTTCTTTCTCAATTCGTTTTCCTTCAAAAGTGACTGAGCCATTTGAGGGGCGGATCAATCCAGAAATCGTCCGTAAAATCGTGGTTTTCCCTGCACCATTGGCACCAATCAGTGAAACGATCTCCCCTTGATTGACGTGGAAGGAAACATCATGGACCGCTTGGATCATGCCGTAGTGTACACTTAAATTTTGAATTTCCAGCATCAGATTTCCCCTCCTAGATAAGCTTCGATCACCCGCGGATTGTTTTTGATCTCTTCTGGTTCACCGTGGGCGATGACTTGGCCGTATTCCAGCACATAGATCCGTTCGCACACTTCCATGACCAAACTCATATCATGCTCAATCAAGAGGATCGTCAATTGAAAATCTTTTTGGATCTTATAGATCAACTTTGTCAGTTCTGTTGTTTCTTGAGGATTCATCCCCGCAGCCGGCTCGTCAAGAAACAGAATTTTTGGTTCTGTAGCCAATGCGCGTACGATCTCTAACCGACGCTGCTCGCCATAAGGCAAATTTTTCGCTAACGTTTGACTTTTGCCATCCATATCAAAGATCCGTAATAGCTCTAAGGCTTTTTTCTTCATGGACGCTTCGTTTTTGTAGTACTTTGGCAAACGCAGGATGCTAGTCAGCAGTCCTTCTTTATGCTTACTGTTCATAGCGATCAAGACGTTGTCCATCACAGTCAAATTTTTAAACAAGCGAATGTTTTGGAAGGTTCTTGAAAGACCTAAATCCGCAATTTTATAGGGCTTCACGCCATTTAAACGTTTTGGCTTACCTTGGGTCTCAAAAAGCACTTCCCCTTCACTAGGTTCATACACACCTGTCAGGAGATTAAAGAGCGTTGTCTTGCCAGCACCGTTTGGTCCAATCAATCCGACCAGCTCATTGGTATCTAAATGGAGGTCTACATGAGAAACAGCAGCTAAACCGCCAAAGTTTTTCGTTAAGCTTTTAACTTCTAATAGAGGCATCGTTGTCATCCCCCTTTTTTCTAAATTTATCCAGCAGTCCTTTTACGGAGAATTCCCATGTCCCTAAAAGTCCGCTTGGTTTAAAGATCATGATGATGATCAAAGCCAATGCATAAATGATCATGCGCAAATCAGAGAAGCCTTGCAAGTACATATTTAAGATTCCTAGCACTACTGCCGAGACAACTGCTCCTGTGGTACTCCCAAGCCCTCCAAAAACGACGATGATCAATACATCGATCGATTTCATAAAACCGTAATCTCGTGGGAAAACCGACTGCTGATAGCTGGCATAAAGGGTACCAGCAATGCTTGCCATCACTGCCCCCATTACAAACGCAATTACCTTGTATTTCGTTGTGTTGACCCCCATTGATTCTGCAGCGATCTCATCTTCCCGAATCGCTAAAGTCGCCCGACCTGATCCGCTATGGATAAAGTTTGACACGACAAGAATCGATAAAACGGCAAAGAGAAAGACGATCTGCCAATTACTGAATTGGGGCAATCCGAAAATTCCTGCAGGACCATTGGTCAAGCCTCGTAGGTTCACCAACAAGATCCGAATGATCTCTGCCACACCTAGGGTAGCGATCGCTAGATAGTCGCCTTTTAAACGGAGGGTCGGAATCCCAACCACTAATGCGACTGCACCAGAAACCAGCATCCCCACCAGTAAACCAGTTAAAAAGCCACCAAAGGTTGGATTGCTTGCCGACAGGATCGCGCCAGCATAAGCACCGATTGCCATAAATCCAGCATGTCCTAAGGAGAATTGCCCTGAAAAGCCGATGATCAGATTCAAACTGACTGCCAAGATGATATTGATTCCGATATTGACGATGATGGCATCAGAGAACAAATTGATCATTCCGCCATTGTAGGCTGCAAATAATCCAAAATAAAGAATAGCTGCCAGAGCGAGCCAGATTAAGTTGTAACGTAAATTCTTTTTCATTTCTGCCACCTACACTTTCTCTTTGATATTTTTGCCGAGGATCCCAGCTGGACGAACCAACAATATAATTATTAAAATGACATACACTAAAGCATCCTTATAATCAGAAAAACCAAGCGCTGTCGCTGCTGTTTCCACCAAACCGATCACAAAGCCACCTAAGGCTGCTCCAGGAATGATCCCGATCCCGCCGAGAACCGCTGCAACAAAAGATTTCAGACCAGGAACGACGCCCATTGATGGATCAATGGAATTATAATACAAACCGATCAGCATCCCGCCAGCTGCAGCCAAAGCCGAGCCTAAGGCAAAGGTAAAGGAAATCGTTCGATTGACATTGATCCCCATCAAACGCGCTGCATCTGCATCAACACTTACTGCCCGCATCGCTTTTCCCATACGGGTCTTTTTCACGATCAATTGCAAGAGAATCATTAAGGTAACCGAAACAGCCAAGATCAATAACTGGACATTACTTACTTGAACAAACCCGATGGAATAAGTTTGTCGTTCAATCGCTTGCGGAAAGGGGCGCACATTGGCTGAAAAGAAAAAGATCATGACATTTTGCAAAAAATAAGAAACCCCGATTGCCGTGATCAGTGCCGAAATTCGCGTGGAATTGCGTAAGGGACGATACGCTAAAAATTCGATCGTTACCCCAAGAGCTGCACTGGCGATCATTGAAATGAACAACGCGGGGAAAAACCCTAATTGCCATTGATTGATCAAAAAGTAACCGATAAAACTACCGATCATGTAAACTTCTCCGTGGGCGAAGTTGATCAACTTGATGATGCCATACACCATCGTATAACCCAACGCTAACAAGGCATAGATACTGCCTAGAAACAAGCCGTTGATCAATTGTTGGATCATCATTTCCATATACTCACTTCCAATATCATTTATTATGGTCATTCTTTTAGAGAAAAGAAACTGAGACAAACACATCAGGTCTGTCCCAGTTTTCACTGCCAAACAACTGCGGGTTTTTTAAGGTTCCACAGTGTCTGCTGAGGTTTCTTTCCCGTCAGTCAATCCTAAAACAACTGCTGATTTTTCAGGGTTATGATTTTCATCCATCGTGATTTCACCGGTCACACCGACAAAGTCTTTCAGTTCAGACAAACCAGCTGCGATCGCCAATGAATCTGCTGAGTTTTGATCTTCGATCGCTTGTTTGATCATATAAACAGCATCATAGGCTAATGCATTAAAAGCAGAAGGTTCTTTGCCATATTTTTCATTGAAAGCTGCCACAAACGGCTCAACTTTGTCGTTTGCTGGTGCTTTGGTAGAGAAGTGACCTGTATAGTAAACATTGCTGACATTTTCTGCACCAGCTGTTTGAACCATTTTTTCATCACCGAATCCATCCGCACCAATGATTGCTTGATCAATTCCTAATTCTCGCGCTTGCTTGATGATCAAACCAGCTTCTGTGTAGTAGCCTGGAATGAACAAGACATCGAAGTCGACATCTTTGATTCTTGTAAGAACTGCTTGGAAATCTTTGTCGCCTTCGGTAAAGTTATCCTCTAAGACGATTTCGCCTGGGTAGCTTTCTTTAAATGCTTCCGTCAAACCAATTGCGTAGTCACTTGAGTTATCACCCAAGATTACGGCTTTTGAAGCATCCAAATTTTCTGCTGCATATTTTGCCAAGATTGTTCCTTGGAAGCTATCTTGGAAACAAGAACGGAATGCAAATTCTTGGACTTTTCCACTGGTGTAAGTAATCGCATCATCGGTACCTGAAGGAGTGACCATCGGTACTTGGGCTCTCGTCACATTCGGTAAAGCCGCTTTTGTGGCACCTGAAGTTGCTGGTCCAATAATGGCAACGACTTTATCGTTGGTTGCTAAGTTGGCTGCTACTGTCGCAGCTTCATTGTTATCTGATTTGTTATCTTTCGAAATGATTTCAATTTGTTTTCCAAGAACGCCGCCGGCAGCATTGATTTCTTCGACTGCCAAGTCGATCCCCTCTTTTTCAGCCGTCCCATAAGCAGCAACTGCTCCAGACAACTCTAAGTTGGCACCAATCTTAATGGTATCTCCCTCTTGTTTATTGCCACCTTCAGCAGCACCACTGCTATCCGTTGGTCCACCTGTTGGTCCTGCACTACAAGCTGTCAATAAAAACAAACTCGCAAACAAAAATGCAAATTTCTTTTTCATAATTTTCCTCTCCTTTACTTCCCCTGAATATGTTATCCAATATACTGAAAAATCTAGGAAATGTCAACGAATTATCAGAATATTTCACCTATTCAGAATTTATTTTTTTCGCCGATAAAAAATGGTGTTTTTAAAACATTGATCCAGCAACAATGGAATCGCTTTTCTAATTTTCGAATAAAAAGAAAAGCAAGCAAAGTTTTTTCCCCTTTGCTTGCTGCTGGTATGCTTTGATTCGCTACTTTTTTCATCAAACGGACGTTTGAAAACATTACATCCTCATGTTAGCAGCTGTTTCGTGGATACAATGCTTGAAAATTTGCCGCCGCCCCAACTAAATTGGCATCATTGCGATAGTCACATAGCTTGATCAGTGGGACGAAATCATTTAATGCTTGATCCGCCAACATTTTTTTCAAGCGCTGGTCAACTTCTTCTAACAAGCCTTTTTTGGCACTGACACCACCGCCGATAATGATCACTTCAGGATCAAAAGCAAACTGAATACTGAACAGTCCTTGTGCTAAATAGTTGTAAAATTTATTGACTTCCTCGATCGCAATGGCATCGCCATCTTCTGCACGTTGAAAGACCTCTTCACCGGTAATCGTCGTTCGATCCACTCCGATCCGATCACAATACCGCCAGGCCATCTGAACCGCTGTCCCTAGTTGCGAAAATGTTTTGCCTTGATCTAGGATCATCAACCCAAATTCGCCACCGTATAAATGTGCCCCACGGACTAGCTCACCATTTTGAAACAGGGTACCGCCAACGCCTGTTCCGATCACAACGAAGGCTGCTTGCTGATACTCTTTGCCCGCTCCTTGATAAAATTCAGCCATCCCAGCGCAATTGGCATCATTTTCGATGGTTACGGGTACCCCAAACGCTGCTTCGAGTTCTGAGTAAATATCAAACCCATGGATATAAGGGATCGCACTAATGCCGTCGATCCGCCGTTCTTGGGCATTGACCGCACCTGGCGCACTGATTCCAACGCCTTCAATCTCTTCATCTACACTTGCCCTCACTTGCTGCAGCTGTGCTTTCATTTCCTCCCAAGTATTTGGAGTAGTGAACTTCCCTTTACTCACCAAAGAATCTTGTGCCCAGACGCCATATTTTACTGCTGAACCACCCATATCAAAGACTAAAATCACCATTTTTTTCCCTCAATCCTTTATTATTCTGATACTGTCTATTTTACCGCAAGTCGGCGCTTGAAGAAAGCGATTTCCGAGGACAAGAAAAAACAGTCTCATTCACTTAGACTGTCTCTTCATCCATTAGAGTTGTTTTTCCAAAATCACTTGATCGAACAGCTGCTGCCCATTCTCAAAAATCGGTTCGACATAGTGGGTGGTGAAATAATTCTTCACCCGCTCTTTTTCAACATAGCCTTGCTTTTGGTACAAAGTCAAGGCTGCAGAGGGCAGACTACCAGTTTTGATCACTACGATCGGCCGTTTTGCCCCGAGGTGCTGACTGAGGATCGCTTCTTCGGCAGCTTGTAGCAATTGACGACCGATGCCCATTCCTTGCTTTTCTGGAGAAACAGCCACATTCATAATCTCCCAGTTCTTGCCTTGATTTTGATAAACTAACACACCAATCATTTCTCCAGCTTCTTCATAAACAAGTGTTTGGCTATTATATAGATAGCTTTCTACGACTGCTTTTTCAGGATCTGCATCCAGCAGCAACGCCCAAGGATACGCTTCATTAGGGGTGATTGGACGAATCATGGCTTTTTGGCTCCTTTTTTATATTTCTGTTGATTCCTTTTAACTTTTCCGATAACGGTACGTTGGTTTGACTTTGTCTTGCGTATTTCGTTTTAAAGTAAACGTCTGGGGTACGTAATCTATTCCGCCTTTTACAAAGGGATGGCAGCGTAAGATACGAGCTACCCCCATCAAACCTCCTTTGGCTGCTCCATGGACTTGGATGGCTTGGATCATGTATCCTGAGCAAGTCGGATAATAACGACAGCTAGGAGGAAATAATGGGGAAATAAAACGTTGATAGAAACGAACAAAGCCGATCAAAAGTTTACTCATTCCTTGCCAGCCTTTCTTTTTAGCGTACGATTCAGTAAAGATAGATAGAAAAAACTAGGACTCAGCACGTGGCGTAAGTCCTAGTTATCGTTTATTTCATAAACTCAAAGATATGATTCCAAAGACTTGGAGAGAATACTTTAAAAGGACTGCCGTCACCGATCACTCCATAGCCGATCATCGTTCCTGCTAGGAACAATAAAATAGCTAATAAAATGACGATTAGAATTTTTATCAAGCTAGTTAAAATATAACGGTTCAACTTCACTTTTTTTCTCTCCTACTCCTATTAGGCGTTAACTGGTACGACTTCTTCTACTGCGTCAGAAACTCGTTCAACAGATGCCCCTAATTGTTGCAATTTTTCGTGGAATTTGTAGTAGCCGCGATCCAAATATTTTAGATTGCGGACACGCGTCCGTCCCGTTGAACGCAGACCTAATAAAATCAACGCTGCTGCGGCACGTAAATCTGTCGCATAGACCAGCGCGCCTTGTAATTCATGACCGCCTTCGATCACTGCAACGTTGCCGTCAATTTTCACATGGGCATTCATGCGACGCATTTCTTCTAAATGTTGGAAACGATTCTCAAATACCGTTTCATTCACAACACTCGTTCCTTGCGCTAATAATTGAATAGCAGACATTTGCGCTTGCATGTCCGTAGGAAAACCTGGATGAGGCATTGTTTTTACATCTGTTGCCTTCAATTGTTCAGGTCCAACGACACGAATCCCTTCAGCGACTTCAGTCACTTCTGCGCCCATTTCGATCAATTTTGAAATCAATGGACGATTGTGCTCTGAGATCGCATCTTTAATAATAACGTCTCCTTGAGTCATCGCTGCTGCAACCATAAAGGTTCCTGCTTCGATACGGTCTTGCACGATCGAATGATCTACTGCATGCAGGTGTTCGACACCTTCAATACGCATCGTTTCGGTTCCTGCACCAAAGACCTTGGCACCCATTTTATTCAAAATGTTTGCTAAATCAACGATTTCTGGCTCACGAGCGACGTTTTCGATGATGGTGATGCCTTTAGCTTTTACGGCAGCCATCATGATATTTTGCGTTGCGCCGACACTTGGGAAATCCAAGTAAATGCTATTGCCTTTTAACTCATCGGCGATCGCTTCTATGTATCCATCTTTTTGGATGATTTGCGCGCCTAGTGCTTGAAATCCCTTCAAATGTAAATCAATTGGTCGTTTGCCGATTGCACAGCCGCCAGGCATTGCCACTTTGGCATGTCCATTACGGGCTAACAAAGGCCCCATGACTACGATTGAAGCGCGCATTTGGCTCACATATTCATACGGTGCTTCGATTGCTAATTCTTGTGACGCATCGATCGTCATTGTGTTGTTTTCTTCTTCAAAATCGATTGCGACATTTAAATGCCGAATCACTTCTTTCATTGTTAATACATCGGAAAGGATCGGTACATTTGTTAATGTCGTTGTTCCTTCTTCCGCTAATAAGCTTGCCGCTAAGATAGGTAGAACAGCATTTTTTGCCCCTTCGATCTTCACTGTTCCAGTTAATCGATTACCACCTTGAACGATCATCTCTTCCATTTATGTTCCCTCCAAATAATGCAGTGACTCACACAAATCTTGCCAATTATAGCATAATATTCGGTGTTTTTGCATATATTAATGAAATTCTTAAAAACCTGTTAAAAATAAATTACGACATAGCGCAATCAACTCAAGGAAAAAAGTACTGGCGGTGTAGCCTAATGCAATCGCAAGAAACACCATGACCATTCGTATCTGAGTCGTTCGTAAGGCTTTAAAAAAAGCATCGATCCGCACAGATTGCAATGCCCAAAATGCTAAATAGATGAACGCTAAATGACTCACGATTCGAATGATTGCATCAATTCCATACACTTGCATACTTTCTGCTCCTTTTTTCATAATTGAACATTCCTATCATACCACAAAGATGTCAAGATAAAAAATAATCTTTCTTGAAACCTTCATGAAAAGACTTTAAAAAGTTTTTAAAACGTTTTCTTGGAGAAACAAAAAAACAAAGGCAAGATGCCCTTGTTTTTTAGGAATGTTTTGACACGTTGATTCGATTGATGGCGCGGTGCAAAGCAACCGTTGCGCGCCGAAGCTGATCGATATCCTCGACTTGTTTGGCTTCTTCGATTTGGCGTTCTGCACGCTGTTTTGCTCTTTCTGCACGTGAAACGTCGATGTCACGATCACGTTCCGCACTATCGGCTACGATCGAGACAACATTGTCTCGCACTTCTAATATACCGCCGTTGACAGCGACCCAGTCGACATGGGTATCTGAATCGATCCGTTTGACCCGGACTTCATCAATCGTCAATGGAACGATGATTGGGGCATGGTGTGGCAAAATACCGATCTCACCATCTGTCGTACGTGCAACCACGATTTTCGCGTGATGATCGTAAACCAAACCAGCAGGTGTCACCACATTGACTGTTAAAAATTGATCCATGAGGTTCCCCTCTTTCTTCAAGGCTGGTTAATTAATAGCCAATTTTTTTCGCTTTTTCAATGACATCTTCAATTCGTCCAACACTGCGGAAGGCTTCTTCTGGAAGATCATCATATTTTCCTTCAAGAATCTCTGCAAATCCTTTGATGGTTTCTTCAACTGGCACATAAGAACCAGGTTGTCCCGTAAACTGTTCCGCTACGTGGAAGTTTTGTGACAAGAAGAATTGAATGCGGCGTGCGCGGGCAACTAAGGTTTTTTCATCATCAGACAGTTCATCCATCCCTAAGATGGCGATGATGTCTTGTAATTCCCGATAACGTTGCAACGCATGCTGTACTTCAGTCGCTACTTCATAATGTTTTTCACCAACGATTTCAGGTGCTAACGCACTAGAAGAAGACGCCAGTGGATCAACGGCAGGATAGATCCCTTGTTCGGTCAATTTACGTTCCAAGTTGGTTGTTGCATCCAAATGGGCAAAAGCAGTCGCAGGTGCTGGGTCTGTATAGTCATCGGCAGGGACATAGATGGCTTGAATAGACGTAACGGAACCTTTTTTCGTCGATGTGATCCGTTCTTGTAATTGCCCCATCTCAGTTGCTAATGTTGGCTGATACCCAACGGCCGACGGCATCCGACCTAGTAAGGCAGATACTTCAGAACCTGCTTGAGTGAAGCGGAAGATATTATCGATAAACAAAAGCACGTCTTGTCCTTCCACATCACGGAAGTACTCGGCTAATGTCAAACCAGTCAAGGCTACCCGCATCCGGGCACCTGGTGGTTCATTCATTTGTCCAAACACCATGGCTGTTTTTTCGATAACGCCAGATTCTTTCATTTCATTATAAAGGTCATTTCCTTCACGTGTCCGTTCACCAACACCTGTGAAGACAGAGATCCCACCATGCTCTTGGGCGATGTTGTGGATCAATTCTTGGATCAAGACGGTTTTACCAACACCGGCACCACCGAAAAGTCCAACTTTCCCCCCTTTTAAATAAGGAGCTAACAAATCAATGACTTTGATCCCAGTTTCAAGGATCTCCGTACTTGTTGACAATTCATCAAAGTCAGGTGCTTTTTTGTGAATCCCACTGCGGGCTGCCTCTTCAGGAAATGGTGCTTCTAAATCGATGGTATCGCCTAGGACATTAAATACCCGTCCTAATGTTTCTGTCCCAACTGGAACAGAGATGGAGGCGCCTGTATCGATTACTTCCATTCCTCGTTGTAAGCCATCTGTTGATTCCATGGCAATCGTACGGATAACGCCGTCGCCAAGTTCTAGGGCAGCTTCTAACACAACTTTTGTTTTCTGCTCATCTTTTTTGTAAACAATCAACGCATTGTTGATATCTGGTAATGATTGGTCTAGAGAGAATTCCACGTCAACAACGGGACCAATGACTTGAACAATCTTGCCTGAACTCATTCGTATTCCTCCATTCGTTCTTGAAACTATTCTAACGCGGATGCCCCCGCCACAATTTCAGTAATTTCTTGGGTGATCGCTCCTTGGCGCGCTCGGTTGTATGAGATCGTCAAGTCCCCAATAATATTTTTGGCATTATCTGTTGCTGTTTTCATCGCTGTCATTCCGGCAGCATGCTCGGCTGTTTTTGCGTCAACAATCGCACCATAAATCAAGCTTTCAGCGTATTGAGGCAGTAATTGATTCAAAATCGCTTCTCTGGAAGGTTCAAACAAGTATTCTTGTTCATAACTTTCGGCTTCTTCAGGATCTAAATCGGATATCGGCAACATTTTCTCCACACGAAATTGGCTAGTCAATGAATTGATGTGATGGTTATAACACACATATAATTCATCGAAGACTTCGTTTTGGTACATCGTGGTTGCCAATGTTACGATTTTACGTACCTCATCAAAGCTTGGTTGATCCGAAAGGTTTCTTAACTCGTACGCCAAATTGATGCCCCGTGCTTTGAAAAAGTCAGCGCCAGTTGCACCAATGGCAATCATGACATACTCTTCTTCTTTTGCATGGTCTTCATCCAGCATGGCCATCATTTGTTTTAAGATGGAACTATTATAGCCGCCCACTAGACCGCCATCAGAAGTGATGACGATATAGCCTGTGCGTTTGACCGGGCGACTAACCAACATACTGTTATAGTTCACACCATCTTTAGGACCAGAACCTGCAAGATCGGAAAGCTGCTGCGCAGTCAAATGCGTAACGATTTCACGTACTTTGTTGGCATACACTTGAAACTGTTTCGAATGAGCTTCAGATTTTGTTAATTTTGCAGCTGAAACCATTTGCATGGCCTTTGTGATTTGGCTGGTTTTCTTTGTTGAGGCAATTCGTTGCTTGATTTCATTTAATGAAGCAGCCATTTTCTCTCACCTCTTTTATGCGTTTTGCATTGTCGATATTTTATCTTGCGGTGTCACCCGAGAACTGTTGGATGCCATGAAAATATCTTTGAATGCTTTAATGGTGTCATCTAACAAGCTTTCTTCTGGCAAGTCTTTCGTTGTCCGAATGGTTTCAAAAATCGTTGCTGCGTTTGCTTCGATATACTCAAATAATTCTGCTTCAAAGTCCAATAGTTTATTGACAGGTACACTATCAATGAATCCATGCGTCAACGCATAAAGAATCACGACTTGTTTTTCGACTGCCAATGGTTCATGTAGTTTTTGCTTTAAGATTTCAACGGTGCGACGACCGCGGTTTAATTTGGCTTGTGTCGCAGCATCTAGATCAGACCCAAATTGTGTGAAGGCTTCTAGTTCGCGGTAACTTGCCAAGTCCAAACGCAAGGTTCCAGCAACTTTCTTCATCGCTTTGATCTGTGCAGAACCACCAACCCGTGAAACGGACAATCCAGCCGCTACGGCAGGACGCACACCTGAATAGAACAGGTCATTTTCTAAGAAAATTTGTCCATCTGTGATAGAAATCACGTTGGTTGGGATATAGGCTGAGATATCCCCCGCTTGCGTTTCAACGAACGGCAGTGCCGTCATTGATCCGCCACCTAGTTCATCACTTAATTTCGCTGCACGTTCCAATAAACGAGAGTGCAAGTAGAAGACATCCCCTGGGTATGCTTCACGACCTGGCGGACGGCGTAGAAGTAGAGAAAGTTCACGGTAAGCGACTGCTTGTTTTGATAAGTCATCAAAGACGATCAAAACATGTTTGCCGTTATACATGAATTCTTCCCCCATTGCTGCCCCGGCATAAGGCGCGATGTAAAGCAATGGTGCTGGTTGTGAAGCACCTGCTGAAACAACGATCGTGTAATCAAGTGCACCGTAACGGCGTAATGTTTCTACTTGTGCACGAACCGTTGAGTCTTTTTGGCCAATAGCGACATAGATACAGATCATGTCTTGCCCTTTTTGGTTGATGATCGCATCGATCGCAATCGTTGTTTTCCCGGTTTTCCGGTCACCGATGACTAATTCCCGTTGGCCACGTCCGATTGGCACTAAAGCATCAATAGCTTTCAACCCTGTTTGCATTGGTTCCGATACGGATTTCCGTTGCATTACACCTGGTGCGGCTGCTTCAACTGGGCGTGATTTGTCTGTTTCGATCGGACCTAAGCCATCGATCGGTTGCCCTAATGGATTCACTACCCGGCCAATTAATGCATCGCCGACAGGAACTTCCATGATTTTACCGGTTCGTTTTACTTTGTCTCCTTCACGAATGGTTTCAAAATCACCTAGGATGATGATCCCGACGTCGTTTGATTCTAAGTTTTGTGCCATCCCATAAGAACCGTTTGAAAACTCAAGCAATTCTCCACTCATGGCATTTTCTAAACCGTGGGCGCGGGCGATCCCGTCCCCAACATATGTGACAGTACCGATTTCTTCTACAGAAAGTTCGTTCTGATAATTTTTAATTTGCTCTTTGATCAAGGCACTAATTTCTTCTGCTTTGATGGCCATCCGATTCACCTCTTATCTCTTGTTTATCTGCCGATTTTTTGTCGCAGATAATCCAGTTGGCTCTTAATACTACCGTCGATCACTTGATGATTTGCTTCAACGATGACTCCGCCTAAAATCGTTGGATCGACCGTTTCTTTCAATTGTGCCTGCTTGTACCCAAGCTTATCGGCGATTTGCTTTTCGATTTTGCTTTTTTGTTCTGCTGACAAAGCAACAGCCGTTGTGATCGTTCCGAGAACAAGACCTTGATATTCATCGTAACGACGTTCGTATTCATCAATGATCAGCAATAGATCATCCATGCGATCATATTCATAAACGATCTCTAAGAAATTTCTGACCAAGCCTTCAAAGCCCTTCAGCAATTGATCGACTAATTGTCTTTTTTCATGGAGATCCAAGCGGTTATCCGTCACGATCTGACCGAATGTTGGAATCTCCTGATAAATCTGACGCAAGGTCATTAATTCTTGGTAAACTTCTGTCAAGCGCTGTTCTTCCATCGCCAATTCGAACAAGGCTTTTCCATAGCGTTTTCCCACTGTGAATTTATCGAGTTTCATTAACTGAACCCAATCCTTCGATATATTGATTGATTAGGGATTCATGATTTTCGGGAGTCAATTCGCGTCCTAAGATTTTTTCTGCGATTTGAAGCGAAAGTTCTGCAACATCATCTTTCACTTCTTTTAACGCAGTTTCTTTTTCAAGGGTGATATCTGAGTTTGCTTTTTCTTTCAAACGAGCCACTTCTTCTTTGGTCTCGCTCAAAATATTTTGTCGACTCAATTCCCCGCTATCTTTGGCGCTCTTGATGATCTCCGCAGCTTCAGAATGAGAACGTGCCAATTTTTCTTGGCGTTCTTTTTCTAATTTTGCTGCATTCAAGCGTGATTGTTCCGCTGAATCCAAATCATTGGCGATTTTATCTTCCCGTTTTTGCATCATGCTGCTGATGGCATCCCATGCAAAATGTTTCAATAAGAATAGCAAAAGAAGAATTGATCCGCTGACAACGATAATATTGCCAAGCATTGGATTTTGAACTTCCGCTATAACCAACTGATTTAGCATAACGATTCTTCCTTTCTGAAAGTCATTGTTTCATTAGAAAAAAGCAAAAACGAGTGCAATTGTTCGTTTCTGCCTTTTCGTGCTTGTCTTATCGGAAGACTAATAGCAGCGCGATAACTACCCCTAGAATCGGTACAGCTTCGACTAACGCGACCCCGATAAACATTGTTGAACGTAGTTGACCTGACATTTCAGGTTGGCGTGCCATTGATTCGATCGTTTTTGCGATTACTTGTCCGTTACCATACCCTGCACCAATTGCTGCTCCGATAATTGCTAATCCTGCTCCAATAAAGTTCATTCTTTTTTCCTCCTAATTGTATGTCGATTCGATTAATGTTCTGCCACGATTTTGTGGCTCATAAATACCATGGTCAATGTAACAAATACATAAGCTTGGATCGCTCCAATAAAGAGTGAGAAGCCAATCCAGATCATTTCTAGCGGCATCACGATCGGTAATGACCACCAACCAAGACTAATAAACATGTTGGCAATCAATCCTAATAACACTTCCCCCGCGAATATATTTCCATATAAACGCAAGCCTAACGTGATGACATTCGTAAATTCTTCGATGATTTTTAGCGGTAATAAGAACCCCACCGGTTTCAAGTACGAATTGATCAAGTAATTTTTGAAGCCCAACGACTTGATCCCAAAGAAATGTGTCAAGGAAATAACCATAAGTGCGAGTGTCAGTGTAACAAACGGGTCTGCTGTCGGACTTTTCCATAAGGTAATGTCATCTGTCGTCACGATTTTTGTGACTAACCCGATCTCATTTGCCACAAACACAAAAAGAAACATTGTTACACCGAGCAAATGAAAGTTGTTCACTTGAGATCCTGGTAGATTGTCCGCTACGATACCGCGAACAAAGTCAATGACCCATTCAATGAAGTTCTGCTTCCCTTTCGGTTTCATTTGCAGATTACGTGTACAAATAAAGACCACCAAAAAAACAATAATACAAGAAATGATTGTCATCATAGCTACAGTTCCATCAAACCATATAGGACCGATATGAAACATAAGCGATTTATCTTCCAATCTTTCTCACCTCTTTTCCTGTCATCTCCAGAAAAAAATCTGGTGTTACAATGCGTTTCCTCTCATAACAATCGGTATCATACCACCACGAATGGAAAATTTCAAAGCATTTTCAAGAAAATTAGACAAAAAACTCACAATGCCAAAAATCCTAAATTAAATGAAAAATTCCCGTGTCGCTATGTGGAAGAAAAAGCCTGTTATATCAACAGCTTTCCCTTAAATGCTACCAAATTTAGCGCGATTTTCAAAGCAATAACCTCTATCGGATTCTAAAAGAAGTTCTTAGAAAATTAGAAATTTCTAAGAACTCGGTCAATTTGTCTTTCTTGATCTTTGCGTTTCAAGGATTCCCGCTTGTCATATTCGCGTTTTCCTTTCGCTAAACCAATCAAAACTTTGGCATAACCATCCTTGATATACACCTTTAACGGAACGATCGTCATGCCTGTATTTTTTGTTTCGCCAATCAGACGAGCAATCTGCTTTTTATGCAGTAACAGTTTTCTTGTCCGTAGTGGATCATGATTAAAAATGTTTCCTTGCTCGTATGGGCTGATATGCACATTGACTAAGAATGCCTCACCATTGCGAATGCGTACAAAGCCGTCTTTCAAATTGATCCGACTGTTACGGATCGCTTTGATCTCTGTTCCCTGTAAGACGATCCCCGCTTCGATCGTATCGAGGATCGTGTAATCATGGCGGGCCTTTTTGTTTTGGGCGATTAATTTCCCTTCTCCTTTAGGCACGGGCCATCCCTCCAATTATTTTTTCTTGATTCCTTTGTAAAAAGGTTTTTTCTTTTTCACTTTGCCAGCTTTCTTTGACTTGCCTTTACCGGTTTGTTCAAAGCGTTTCCCTTGTTTTTTCTCAGGGTTGTGTTGTTTTTTCCCGCGACGGTTCGCTTCATTTTTTTGATGGTTGTTTCGTTTGTTGGCTTTTGGTGCTTGCAGTTTTTCGACTTCTTCTGCTGCTACCAATTCGAAATCGATCTCTCTTGTTTCAGGATCAGCTTTCACGACTTTGATACGAACTTTTTGACCAATTTTAAAGGTCAAGCCTGTCCGTTCACCTACAAGTGCCAGATGGTTTTCCAAATAATGGAAGTAATCTTGCTTCAGATTATTGATATGGATCAGCCCTTCAATCGTGTTAGGCAATTCAATAAACAAGCCAAACTTAACGACGGAACTGATGATACCGTCAAACTCTTCTCCTACTTTATCGGCCATATACTCAGCTTTTTTAAGCGCATCGACTTCTCTTTCTGCATCGACTGCTCGTCGTTCCATTTGGGAGCTGTGCATTGCGATGTCAGGCAAGATTTCAGCCCATTTGTTTTGGTTGGCTTCAGAGACATCTTCACTGTAAGAACGAATCAAGCGATGCACGATCAAGTCGGGGTACCGACGGATCGGTGACGTGAAGTGGGTATAATCTTCCGCTGCCAAACCATAGTGGCCGACGTTTTCTTCTGAATACTTCGCTTGCTGCATACTTCTGAGCAGCATCGTATTGACAACCATTGCCTCTGGCTTATCTGCGACATCTTCAACCACTTTTTGCAGTTGTTTTGGTGAGATCGAGCCGTTGGTTTGTTTGACTACAATCCCTAAAGCAGAAGCAAAATCAAAGAAGCGACGCATTTTCTCTTCTTTTGGTTCCTCATGGATCCGATAAATAAATGGTAAATGCTTCCGATTGAAATGGCGCGCCACGGTTTCATTGGCTGCCAACATGAAGGACTCGATCAATCGTTCGCCGACGCCACGTTCTCGCAGAACGATTTCTTGCGGGTGTCCTTCTCCATCGACCAAGACTTTCGCTTCGCGGTCTTCAAAAGAAACCGCCCCACGTCTGATCCGCATCGTTTCTAACACGTGGTGCAAGGCGGCCATATCATGGAACATCGGTACTAGTTTCGCATATTCTTTGCTGGTTTCTGGATCATTGTCTTCAATAATTTGATTGACTGCCTGATAAGTCATGCGGGCACTTGTTTGAATAATACTTTGGAAAATATTGTAATCCGTGACGATCCCCTCTTGGTTGATCCACATTTCACAGCTCATGGCCAACCTTGGGACATTCGGATTCAACGAACAGATCCCGTTTGATAAACGTTGTGGGATCATCGGGATCACTCGATCCGTTAGATAGACACTCGTTCCCCGCTCAAAAGCTTCTTTGTCCAACGCACTGTTTTCTGTCACATAATAAGAAACATCTGCGATATGCACGCCCAAATAGAAGCTGCCGTCAGGCAATGCTTTTACCGTCACCGCATCATCCAAATCTTTGGCATCCGCTCCATCGATCGTTACGATCTGTTGATCTCGCAAATCCCGTCGTTCTGGAAAGTCAGCAGGATCGATCGTATCGGGTACTGCATCTGCCGCTGCCAAGGTTTCTTCCTCAAATTTTGTGGGAATCCCATTCGCCACGACGATCGATAAAATATCCATTCCAGGATCGTTTTTATGCCCCACAACTTTTGTGATCAACCCCTCTAAGCTTTTCGAATAGCCTTTTTCTGGATAATGGCTGATCTCAACGATCACGATGCTGCCGTCTACTGGACGAATTCCTTGGGCGCCGATAAACACCTTTAAATCGCTTAGTTTTTTATCTTTAGGTTGAACAACGCCATATAGATCCGATTCTTCGATCTCTTTTTCGTCAAATAATGTAAACTCGCCGACCAACTGACTGATGGCGCGTTGCTTGATTTCTACGACCTTTCCCTCTGCGCCGCGATCTGAAAAAGGATCGGCAACATGCACGATGTCTACAGCAACGGTATCGCCGTCCATGGCATAGCCTGTTGCTTCTTTAGGGATATAAATATCGTCTTCTTCTTCATCCAACGTGACAAAGCCGAAGCCCCGCTCGTTGGCACGGAAGGTTCCTTCCACAAACACTCGTTTCATTGGTAATTTCACTTTGCCTTTTTTGTTAAAAATCACACTGCCTTCTCGTTCCATCGCCGCTACTGTCTGGACAAGATTCTTAAAGTCTGTACTTTTTTGAAGTCCTAGACCTTCAGCAATTTCTTCCATTGAAAAACTTTTTTTACGGCTTTCTTCGAGAAACTGAATAATTTTTGTTTTAATCGTTTCTGTCATAACTCACTCTTTCCAAGCAAGTGTTTCTAAGAAAGCAAACACATCCTGCTCTAATTTTTTCCGTTCTGGTCCAACTGTCACCACATGACCACTTTGAGGATACCATTGAAGCGTATAGGGAACATGGGACAATGCCGCTGCGGTTTTGAAAACCGTCTGTGGATCGATCATTTGGTCCCTTCCTGCTTGCGCCAGGAAGATTGGGCGCTCGATTTTTCCTAAATGCTCGGCTGTGGTTTGTCCGACTGTTTCGATTTCTTGCAGTTGTTCTCTGACCTTGCGAGGGACTTCTGCCAATATTTCTTTTTGGGTCGCCTCATCTAAATCAGCGTAGGGTATGACCATTTCAGCATACTTTTCAAAATTGACTGGTACTTCGTTCTTGGTTTCAAATAACGGTGAGCAAAAAAGACCGCCGCCCATCAATGTTGGGTCTTGCGTCAAACGATCCATCGCTAAAATCCCACCCATCGAAAGTCCAAGAACGGCAACTTCCTCATAGCCTTTTTCTTTCACATAAGCAACTGCATCCGCAGCATCCTGCTGCCAAACAGTCATTCCTTGATTTAAGATATCATCTGGATTCGGTGTACCATGTCCAGTAAACATCGGTGTATAAACCGTGTAGTCTTTTTGTTCTAACGAACGACAAAGCATGCGCACATCGTTAGGACTGCCTGAATAGGCATGGAACAAAATGACCGCTCGTTTGCCGTGTTCAGCAAAAACCGGTTTTGGTTGATTAAATGTTTTCATGTTTCCTTTCACCTCACGTCCAATTCTACCATAGTTAGCAAGAATACTTCGACAAATGCGATCAAAATCTTCCCGTTAAAAAGAAAAAAACCTCTCTTTACGAGAGGTTCGCTAACAAAGTGATTAGTTTGATGAAAGAAAAGCCAAAATAAAGAGCAAGACCATCCAAACAAAACCTAAAATGGCCGTTGAACGCTGCATCACCGCTTCAAATCCACGGGCTTTTTGCTTACCAAACAATTGATCTGCACCGCCAGTAAAGGCACTAGCTGCACTATTTTGCTTGCTAGGCTGCATCATGATCGTAATGACCATTAAAATCGAAATAACGATCACAGCAGTTAATAAGATGTTATACACGTTAGCTCCTCCTTGCTTGCTAAAGTCGTCCTTTCCATTTTAGCATTTTCCGCTGGAAATTACTACTCTCTTTTTGTCATTGACCGTTGCAGGACGGTTTAAAAAAAGACTGTCCTTTCTGACAGCCTTTTTCTCATAAATCACTTTCGTTCAAATCAGCGAACGAGTACGTCATCGTATTCTGGTTTTTCTTTGAACTCTTTGACCGCAAAGGAGCAGACAGGCATAATTTTTTTCTCTTCCCGTCTTGCTTTTTCAACAACCGCTTTGAGTAATTTTTGCGCCAATTGCTGGCCGCGATAATCAGGATTAACGAAGGTGTGGTCTACTTCTAGAACATCATCTGGCGTTTCTTGCCATGTGATTTCTCCCACCTCTTTTTCTCCATCATACAAAGCAAAACGTTTATTTTCTTCTTTGATTTCCATTGCTTTCTTCCTTTCTATCAGACGATGTCTGTATTTTGTTTGATATTCTCAATGAATTGCAAAACGGTTGGCCAATATTCTGGTGCATCTTTAATTGCCTGTAAATGTCCCATATTCGCAAAGAGGACTTTTTGTTTCGGTCCAGCCGTTGCTTCCATTAAGGTATTGATCTCTTTTTCCGAAAGAAACGAATCTTTTTCTCCTTGTAAAAACAGCACAGGTAAATGGTTGCTGCCGACTTGTCGGGTCACCGAGATCTGCAAGAAGGGATAACCGACTAATTGTTTGCTATAGCGATTCGCTAAGCGCAAAAAGCGTTTGATCGGTAACCGAGAAAATTGCGGCAAGCTTGATCGGATCGCACTGTAAACAGACGTATAGCTGCTGTCTGAGATCAACCCAGCCACTTGTACCGGCATGACTTCTCCGCTAGCCAGCAGCAAGGTCGCAGCCCCCATTCCTAAACCATAGAGGAAGATTTGTGTTTGTGGGTCTTTTTCCAAAATCTTATCGATCCACAAAAGCAGATCCATCCGATCTAGCCACCCTAAACCGATCTCTTTGCCTTCACTGCGGCCATGTCCACGCAAATCAGGAACTAAAACATTGTAACCAGCAGACCAGAATTTCTCGGCCGCATCTTGACAATCTGCTTGCCCATCACTGCGATACCCATGCAAGCAGATCACCCACGTTTTTGCACACTGATCAAAGACTTTCGCTGTTAGGATCAGATCATCGGCGGTCGTTACCGTACATTCCGAACCTTGTGCCCAAAAAGCCGAACTCTTTGTTGCGATCCGCTCTTTGTATGGAATCCCCAGTTTCTTTCTGCCTTCTTTTTCATACCATTCATTGTTTCGCATAATGATCGCCGAAACAAAATAGCGTACGCCCTTTTTCAAAACAGACGTGCGATATACATAGTACACCAAAAAACCAAAAATAAGCAGTAGTAGCAATAGCCAAACCATAGGATCCCCCCTTAATTTTAGTTTACCATTTACAATGGATTTCAGCCAAAGTTTTGTCGCATGTCTTAATTAAGTCCTATACTTTTAAAAAAACTTTGCCCTGACTTCTAGCAGAGAAGCAGGACAAAGTTTTGATTGGTTAACTATGTTTTCGTCGATAAAGTATCCCAACGCTTGTAACGAGTAAAATACTTCCAAGGATACTCCACACATAAGAAGAGCGCTCGTTTGTCTTAGGCAATCGTTTTTCAGTAGTCGCATGGTTTGCGTCATTCTTGTTGTCATCTTCCGGTTGTTTAGATGTATCTGGCTTTTTAGGTGATAACGGGACCTGCGGCTTTTTAGGATCACTCGGGGTTTTCGGTGTCTCTGGCCCTGTATAAGTGTTGACTAAGTTATAGCCATTTATTTTGGTGGTGTAATCTGGAACTTTTACTTCTTGGATCGTGTAGGTATAGGCTTTTCCTTCGGCATCGTATTTTGGCAGCTTATCAAAGCGATAGGTCCAGTTGCCTTCTTTATCTGCTTTTACGATTTGATTGTCGATCTCTTTACCGTTTTGCATTAATTCGACAGTAATACTTTCTGGTCGGATATTGAGCTGATTGTTGTTATCATTCCATGTTTTCGTACCTGAAACTGTTGTTGTTTCCGTATTGCGGTACGTATTGACTAGATCATAACCGTTGATTTCACTGGTGTATCCTGGAACATTTTCTTCTTGGATCTTGTAAGTATATGCTTTTCCTTCGGCGTCGTATTTTGGCAGCTTATCAAAGCGATAAGTCCAGTTGCCGTGGTTATCTGATTTTACGACTTGCTTGTCGATTTCCTTATCATTTTGTATCAGTTTGACAGTGATGCTTTCAGGACGGGTATTGAACTTATTGTCATAGTCATTCCATGTCTTTTTTCCCGATACTTCTGTCGTTTCAGTATTGCGGTAGGTGTTGACTAGGTCATAGCCATTTACTTTGGTGGTGTATTCTGGAACATTTTCTTTTTGGATCGTGTAAGTGTAGGCTTCTCCTACGGCATCGTATTTAGGCAGATTGTCAAAGCGATAGGTCCAGTTCCCATCTTTATCTGCTTTTACGACTTGCTTGTCGATTTCCTTATCATTTTGTATCAGTTTGACAGTGATGCTTTCAGGACGGGTATTGTACTTGTTGTCGTAGTCATTCCATGTCTTTGTTCCTGATACTTCTGTCGTTTCGGTATTACGGTAGGTGTTGATTAGGTCATAGCCATTTACTTTGGTGGTGTATCCTTCAACGGGTGTTTCTTGAATTGCGTAGTCATAGGTCTGACCAGATTCGTCGGTTGTTGGTAGATCGGTAAATTCATAATGCCATTCCCCCTCTTTATTTGGGGTAACCATTTTTGTTTGGAACACTTCACCGTTTTGCAGTAATTGAACCGTAATGCTTGTCGGACGGGTATTAAATTTGTTGTCATAATCGTCCCACGTTTTGGTTCCGCTGATTGTCGTTGTATCAAGAGACAGCAGGTGATTCATTGCAGCTAGTTTGATTATCGGTACAACCGTTTCATTGGCTTGAAGATCCCAGCGGTGGGTTTCCGCATTGACCAATACCGTATCAGCAATGATACTACCGTCAACATTTTGATGGACATCAACTGTATCACCAACAGCCAAAATCGTTCCTTGGAAGGGACTATTAATCGAAAGCATTTGATTTTCTGGCTGATTAATAAAATTCCATAGGATAACGGCATCATCAAAATCTTCTGTTTCATGACTATTGCGCGTCGTACCATCTGTATATTCTAGTTTGATTTGCGACTTGATATTAACGGTACTTGCTCCTTCAGTATCCACATTGATGAGTACAGGAGACGTGCCTTTTGTTAGCCCTTTGATGGTAATGGGTGTATCTTTTTCTAACTCTGTTTTTGAAAGAGTAACGACTACCTTTTGATCTTCCTCATCAATAGTGTCTGCCGAAAAGGAAATTGGTTTCTTGTCGATTAGATAACCGTCTGGCGCTTCTGTTTCAACAAAGGAATAGTCCCCTTCTGGAAGATCCGTTTCGATTACTTGTCCATCATCATTTGTGACCTCTTCATCAACCTCTTTATGTGTCTTTTTATTTTGAAGTTCGTAGACACCGTCATCAAGCGGGTTTCCTTGTTCATCCGTTAAGGTCAACACCACCTCTTGCGTATCATTTTCAGCACGGGCGGTATTAATGACCCGCTGATTATTATCAGTAAAATCTTTGGTTACACCGGGTGTTTGCGGATAGGCTCCTAGCCTTTCTGACGTCGCCTGTAACGTTGAAAATACCTTTTTAAAATCTATATACGGTTCACTTGCAGATTGATCTTGGAAAACTTCGGAAGTTTTCAAGTGATCCATTCTCTGTCCATTTACAAAAACGGCAGGTTGTTGATTTTGATCTGCTAAATCTACTGTGACTGATGGGCCAAAGACAACTTTGTTTTTTCTGCTATCAGTTCCTGACACAAAAGAAGAATTTGCGATCGTATTGACCTTTTGAATATAATTGATTTCTGTTGCCAACGAACCATCCTGAATACTGGTTCCAAAATTGACATTTCCATTTAGTTCTCCCACTGCTAAGTTTCCGTTCGTGTGGGTATTTAGCGTCGCATGGTTAGCAAAAATATGAAAATATTGGGCTTCTCCTAGAAGTGCGTCATCAACTTCTGGCACATCATTTTTAAAGCTGCCGCCACTTGATAGTTGTACAGCTGATGGCGCACTTACTTGTGTATCAGTCGTTGATTCTATTGCTGTTGATGCGGTAGTTGACTCTGCTTGTGGTTGTGGTTCGCTGCTTTTTGTTGCAGGCTGTTTTTCGGAAGCTTCTGTTTGTTCCTGACTGTCAGCAAGCACTGCTTCGGCACTCGTTGCTTCTGTGGATTGATTGTCAGGTAGAACAACTGCTACATCTGTTGTGTTGATAATGTCTTCTTTCACTTGTCCATTTTCTTCCTCTGCTTGAAGAAATGCGGATTTGATTGTCAATGTTTCAAGAGCTTTTGTTTGAAACGTTAGCGTCATTTGGCTAAAGGAGCTGCTAGTACTTTCTTCCATCAGCTGCTGTCTTTGCGGATCATATGTAAATGGCGTGCCGTTGCTTTGGATTGATTCTGGCAGAACCGTTCGTTCTCCTTCACTCAAGCTGAATGCCAGTTGATTAGCAGCAGATTGCTGATTCTTTTCTACCTCGATCGTCCAAGTGATTTCTCCTGTCGTAGGATTTGGTGATGAGGTCACTTGCGCTGTTCCTTTTTCATTTTGAAATAGGATTGTTTTAGGATTCTCCTCGGTGTCTGCATTGGCTGTGATGACTGATAATAAAGGCGCCAAATAGGATAACATAAGTAAGGACAGCATGAACATTGGGTAAGCTATTTTTTTCACATAAGTACACATTTCTCTTCCTCCAAACAACAAATTTTACTCAGGTGATTATCCTAATCGGAAAAAAGAGAAAATGCAAAATGACCCAAATTTTGATTCTGTGAGAAAAATGAGAGCAAAAACCGAAAAATGGGTCCTGCTCTCAAGGAAATTTGTGAAAATGAAATAGGATTTCTTTTGTTTGAAAAACAATAGAATATTTTTTTCATGATAAATACTCAAAATCCAGAAAGAATCTTTTGTTTGTGATAAAAGTTCTTTCATTGAAAACTCTTAAACACCAAGAGTGATTGGCTACTCGCTAAAATTTCACTTGTCAAAAAAAAATAATTGTAAACTGAAAATGAAAATTTTCATAAATAATCATATTATTTTCATTTTTGGTTACAAAAATTTTAGCAGATTCTTTAAAATCTTATTGTTATTTCCCCTCTATTAATAAGTTCTCTTAACTTTTCAACTTACATTCTATAGAAAAAAACTGTTCCTTGTTCATCTACTAGAAACAGATTTTTTCTATATAGCTTTCATTCACTTTTAATTACTAAAAGTTTGAACAATCTCCTCTTGATCAAAGTCACAAGCCACATCCAAGGACAAAGAATCTGCAGTAGCCAATGCACCCCATGACAAACAAAATCTTAAATCAGCTGGACTTTGATTCCCCTCAATATAATAAGCTGGGAATCCCGAGTCAGATCTGTCAAGTTGATATACACCCCCGGATTTTTTCAGGAAACACTCATCGTCATAATATTGAGTTACAGCAAAATTAAGGTTATTGGCAGATTTTTTTAACAAATATTGCGCGCCATAGTATCTTTGCCCACTAACGATTTCAAAATCACGGAAAGAGTGTCGAGGAAGATTCGTTTTTATCTCAAGTTTTCCCTTCCTTTTGATCATTTTTAAATTAGGCAATAAGATAAAGCGACCGATTATTTCGTTGACCCAATCTGGATGACTTTCACCGTAGTCACTCGAAAAATTGCTATGACCATCGATTACTTTAAAAGAAATCGGCTCCCCGTTAAAGGTTAACCACCAGTTGCCAACAGTTGTGGGTAGCAACTGTTGACTATAAAGATCGCCAAACGATCTGTCTGGTCTTTCATCACATGAATCAGACACAGCTATATCCTTACAATGCTTTTCTATATATACCAATAGATCTGTATCGTCTGTAACGACAGAATATGAGCTACCATCATCAATGATTAATTCTAAGCTGCCTAATGTATGCTGAATGTACGGAAGATCTACATCACGATTCCAGCCTTCCCACTCAGGATAAGAATCAAAGATCAAAAGATCATCCAAAGAAATGCTGGGTAAAAAACCAGTTAGCACCCCTTCATAAAGATAAGTATCTTTGATTGCATCCAATAAATTATGGCCGCTCAGCCAAATAAGCGACTTTCCATTTTTCTTCTTTTCAATCGAATGCAAAATACTTATGTCACCTGAATAATCGGTAATCAGCCAATTATACTGGAGGATCACTTCTTTTGGAAATAGGTCAATAATTCCTGCAGCCGAAACAATATGTTCTACTTCCTTTGATACTACATTATTTATGTACAATTTTTTCATCAGCGTTCTCTCCTAAAATACTAAGTTTTCCTATAGTCTATCATACAATTAGCATACCGATAAAACTCGTAAAAAAGTCCCCCCATGTCAATTACACATGGGGGGACTCTACCATAATTTCAGTACAGTCAAACGAAAATGTTTGATCAAACTAAAATTATTTATTTTTTAAGTTGTAGAAAGCTTGCAAGCCTTTGTATTCAGCAACTTCACCAAGTTGGTCTTCGATACGTAGTAATTGGTTGTATTTTGCAATACGGTCAGTACGTGAAAGAGAACCAGTTTTGATTTGGCCAGCGTTTGTTGCAACTGCGATATCAGAGATTGTTGAATCTTCTGTTTCACCTGAACGGTGAGAAACGACTGCAGTGTAACCAGCTTCTTTCGCCATTTCGATAGCATTGAATGTTTCCGTCAATGTACCGATTTGGTTAACTTTGATCAGGATTGAGTTACCGATACCGTTTTTGATTCCTTTTTCAAGGATTTCAGTATTTGTAACGAACAAGTCATCCCCTACTAATTGAACTTTGTCGCCTAAGCGTTCAGTTAATAGTTTCCAACCATCCCAGTCGTTTTCATCCATACCGTCTTCGATAGTGATGATTGGGTATTTGTTAACTAATTCTTCTAAGTAGTCAACTTGTTCAGCAGCAGTACGTTTTACGCCGTTTTCGCCTTCAAATTTAGAGTAGTCGTAAACACCGTTTTCGTAGAATTCTGATGATGCACAGTCAAATCCTAGGTATACATCTTTACCTGGTTCTAAACCAGCAGCTTTGATTGCTTCTAAGATTGTTTCAACACCGTCTTCAGTTCCTTCAAAACGAGGAGCGAAACCACCTTCGTCACCTACTGAAGTTTCTAAACCACGTTTAGACAAGATTGATTTCAAAGCGTGGAATACTTCAGTACCCCAACGTAAGCCTTCTTTGAATGTAGGTGCGCCTACAGGCAAGATCATGAATTCTTGGAAAGCGATTGGTGCGTCAGAGTGAGAACCACCGTTGACGATGTTCATCATAGGAGTTGGCAATACTTTTGTATTGAATCCGCCTAAGTAGTGGTATAAAGGTACTTCTAGGTAATCAGCAGCTGCACGAGCAACAGCGATAGAAACACCAAGAATCGCGTTTGCGCCTAATTTGCCTTTGTTAGGAGTTCCGTCTAAAGCGATCATTGCTTTATCGATAGCCATTTGGTCACGTACATCGTAGCCGATGATAGCTTCTGCAATGATGTTATTTACATTGTCAACTGCTTTCGTTACACCTTTACCGCCATAACGAGCTTTGTCGCCATCACGTAATTCAACTGCTTCGTGTTCACCTGTTGAAGCTCCTGAAGGAACCATTCCGCGGCCGAAAGCACCTGATTCTGTGTAGACTTCTACTTCGATAGTTGGGTTACCACGTGAGTCTAAGACTTCGCGTGCGTAAACATCAGTAATAATTGACATGTTTTGTCTCTCCTTTGAGTTTGTTTTATCTTAAGGGGAAAGCCCCTTGCGAACAACTTAATTGTAGTGAAAAAATCACGATTCTGCAAATGTTATTTTCATGAAAATGAAATTATTTTACAGCATCTAATAATGCTAGGAATGAATCAGCTTGCAAGCTTGCGCCGCCAACTAATGCTCCGTCAACATTTTCTTTTGCCATGTATTCAGCAATGTTTTCAGGTTTTACAGAACCGCCGTATTGGATACGCACGCTATCTGAAACTTCTTTGCCGTATAATTTTTCAACGGTTTTGCGGACAACGCCACAAATTTCGTCTGCGATGTTTGCATCCGCTGATTTACCAGTACCGATCGCCCAGATTGGTTCGTACGCAATCACAAGATTACTTACTTGACCGTCTGTTAAACCGTCTAAGCCAGCAGTAATTTGTCCTTCGATCCACTCCGCTGTTTTGCCAGCTTCATAGGTTTCTAAAGATTCACCACAGCATAGGATTGGAATCATGCCGTTTGAAAAGATTGCTTTGGCTTTTTTGTTGATGTCTTCATCTGTCTCATGGAAGTATTCACGACGTTCTGAATGACCAATGATGACATAGTCAACACCTAGATCTGCTAAAGCTGCTGGTGAAGTTTCACCAGTAAAGGCACCTTCATTTTCCCAGTAGCTGTTTTGAGCAGCAATTTTTAATTCTGTTCCTTCAGCAGCATTCACTAATGTTTCTAAGAATAGAGCTGGCGAACCGATCACAGAGTCAACTGTATCGTTGCTAGGAATTTTTGTTTTGACTGCTTCAGCAAATTCTTTTGCTTCTTTCGCAGTTTTGTTCATTTTCCAGTTTCCGGCAATAATTGGTTTGCGCATGTTCTGGCACTCCTTTTCGTTATCAAGCGTGCAAAGGAGATCCTTTGCACGGCTTGTCATTGATTATTTATCGTTGATCGCAGCTAGGCCAGGAAGTGTTTTTCCTTCTAGCAATTCAAGGCTGGCACCGCCACCCGTTGAGATGTGGGTAAATTTGTCAGCAAAACCTAATTGTTCTGCTGCAGCTGCAGAGTCACCGCCACCGATGATCGTTGTTGCATCTTCAAGGTTGGCAATTGCTTCACAAACACCGATCGTACCGTTTGCGAAGTTAGACATTTCAAACACACCCATAGGTCCGTTCCAAACGACTGTTTTTGCGCCTTTTAATGTTTCAGCAAACAAAGCGATGGTTTCAGGTCCAATATCTAAGCCCATTTGTCCTTCAGGAACATCACCAGTATGTTCTTCTGTTGGAACATCATTTGAAAATTCAGCAGCAGTGATTGAATCAACTGGTAATACTAATTTATCGCCAGCTTTTTCGATCAATTCTTTTGCTAATTCTACTTTGTCTGCTTCCACAAGAGAATTACCGATTTCCATACCTTTTGCTTTGTAGAACGTATACGTCATTCCGCCGCCGATCAAGATTTTGTCTGCTTTAGGAATCAAGTTTTCGATTACGCCGATTTTGTCAGATACTTTTGCTCCACCAAGAATCGCGATCATTGGACGTTTTGGTTCTTCGACTGCTTCACCGATGAATTTGATTTCTTTTTCCATTAAGAAACCAGCAACTGTTGGGATACCTGTTGAAGCGATCCCTACGTTTGAAGCGTGTGCGCGGTGTGCGGTACCAAAGGCATCATTTACAAAAACATCGCCTAAAGAAGCCCAGTATTTACCTAGTTCAGGATCGTTTTTGCTTTCTTTTTTGCCATCGATGTCTTCGAAACGAGTGTTTTCAAAAACAACGACATCGCCATCTTGCATGTTGTTGATCGCTGCTTCTAATTTTTCGCCACGGGTTTCATCCACGAAAGTTACTTCTTTGCCTAACAATTCGCCTAGACGTTTCGCAACTGGCGCTAAAGATTTTCCAGCTTTATCTGCTTCTTCTTTCACACGACCTAAGTGTGAGAAAAGAATTGCTTTTCCGCCGTTTTCGATCACGTAATTGATTGTTGGTAATGCTGCTTTGATCCGTGTATCATCTCCGATCACTCCATCTTTCAATGGAACGTTGAAGTCCACACGTACAAGAACTTTTTTATCTTTTAAATCGATATCTTGAACTGTCATTTTCGCCATGAACAGATTCCTCCTAGCATAATTGTTAAAAAAAGCGGAGAAGCGCGATGCTTCCCCGCTTTCTCTTGCGATGGTTTAAATTAAAGTCGTTCGCAACTCTTATAGGTTAGCGAAGTATTCTAAAGTACGTACTAATTGTGCAGTGTATGACATTTCATTGTCGTACCAAGCAACAGTTTTAACTAATTGTTTGTCGCCAACAGTCATAACTTTTGTTTGAGTTGCATCAAATAATGAACCGTAAGTCATACCAACGATATCAGAAGAAACGATTTCGTCTGTGTTGTAACCGTAAGATTCGTTTGAAGCTTCTTTCATTGCTGCATTGATTTCATCAACAGTTACTTCTTTGTCAAGAACAGTAACTAATTCAGTTAATGAACCAGTTGCAACAGGAACACGTTGAGCAGCACCATCTAATTTGCCGTTCAATTCTGGGATTACTAAGCCGATCGCTTTAGCAGCACCAGTTGAGTTAGGCACGATGTTTGCAGCAGCAGCACGGGCACGGCGGAAGTCACCTTTAGGGTGTGGTCCGTCTAGAGTCAT
This sequence comes from Enterococcus sp. DIV1279b, assembly GCF_050531515.1. Taxonomy (NCBI): domain Bacteria; kingdom Bacillati; phylum Bacillota; class Bacilli; order Lactobacillales; family Enterococcaceae; genus Enterococcus; species Enterococcus sp. DIV1279b. The sequence continues at coordinate 2,731,049 of NZ_CP172891.1, forward strand.
TTGGTCACCTGTGTAAGCGTGGATTGTAGTCATTAATCCTTCAATCACACCAAATTTGTCGTTCAATGTTTTCGCCATAGGAGCTAAACAGTTTGTTGTACATGAAGCACCAGAGATAACTGTTTCTTCACCTGTTAAAGTTTCATGGTTTGTGTTGTAAACGATTGTTGGAACATCGTTTCCACCAGGAGCTGAGATAACTACACGTTTTGCACCAGCTGTTAAATGTTTTTCAGCAGCTGCTTTAGAAGTGAAGAATCCAGTACATTCTAACACGATTTCAACACCTAGTTCGCCCCAAGGCAATTCTTCAGGGTTGCGGTTAGCTAAAACTTTGATTTCGTTTCCGTTCACATTGAATGAACCTTCGTGAACTTCAACTGTACCGTTGAAACGTCCTTGTGTTGTATCATATTTTAACAAGTGAGCTAACATTTTAGCATCTGTTAAGTCATTGATAGCCACAACTTCGATTCCTTCTACTTCTTGGATACGACGAAATGCTAAGCGTCCGATACGTCCAAATCCATTAATACCTACTTTAACTGTCATTTAAGATTTCCTCCTTATGAAAATCATAAAAATATTTATTTTAAAGGGTTGCCCCTTTTAAAATCTCATTTGCGCAAGCTTCATCGGTGATGAGCCAGGTTTGTTTTGGTGCATTTTTCATGTATGCATTGACCGCTTTGGCTTTTGATTGTCCGCCAGCGACCGCAAAAATGATTGGGACTTTTTGCAAATCTTTTAATTGAAGTCCGATGCGAGGAACTTTGTAGACGACCTCGCCAGCTTCGTTAAAGAAATACCCAAAGGATTCTGCAACTGCATTTTTTTGTTTTAACATCAGAATTTCTTGTTCTGACATTTTTCGTCGAGCCGCCATATGCAACGCCCGTCCAATACTATGAATAACACAATTCGCTTGACTTATCAAGTTTAAGACATCAACGATGGCGGGTTCTTTCAAGAGAAACTCGTAGGTGTTCATGCTTAATTGTTCTGGTACAAACAAGGAGCGATAATCGCCGTTTGTCTGCATCGCCATTACTGAGCTGACTGAGTTTGCTTGCACGTTGACTGATTCTCCGATACCGCCACGGGCTGGAACAAACAAGTTATGACGTTTGGCGGTTTCCAAATTGCCCAATTCCTCGGCAACTTTCGCCATTGTCGTCCCTCCCATCACTGCGATGGTGTTTTTGCCTTCTGGCAATAAGAGATCCAACGATTCATTCAGCAACTGGCCAAATTCAGCAATCACTTTCGGTTGTCGATCACCATCGCCGCTCGCAATCAAACAACGTTCGATGCCAAAGGTCTCTGATAATCGTTTTTCGATTTGGTGCATTCCGAACAGCTGATCCATCAGTGCACCGATCTTCGTGTACACTTCTTCTCCATAGGCGGTCAATTGCATGCCGCTTTTTGAAGAGTCGATCAGTTTTAGCTTTTTAAGGATATCTGTTTCCGTCCTCAACACGCGTTCCGTCATTGATAAACTTTCCGAAAGTGTCCGGCGGCCAACGGGCTGCATCCAATAAATATTTCTTAAGATACGGTAACGTTCCTGGAGTACAGCGAGAATATCCGGGGTGATTGCCTCAATCAATTTTAATTCATCGAGCATTTTATATCCTCCCGTTGGACAATTTTCGTCCTACAATGACTTAAAATGACCCATCGATTGCAAAAAAAATTTAAATCTGTTTCCTACACCAATAATAGTAGCACTTATCGCCTTGATACGCAACTATTTCAGTCACAAAATCTTGCTTTTCATAAAATCGTCATAATTTGAAAAAGAGGAAAGGATCGATAAAAAAGGAAAGGCTTTGCTGCCTTTCCTACTCGTTAATAGTACGTTTTGCTTTACTCGAATCGTTTCCGCTTGGAAGAACCAGGGATATTCATGGCTTCACGATACTTTGCCACCGTTCGTCTGGAAATATCGATACCCTGGGCTTTGAGAGCATCTGTCAACTTTTGGTCTGACAATGGTTTGTTTTTGTTTTCTTCATCGATCAGTGCTTTTAGCAGCTGTTTGATCGATGCCGTCGTCAGGTCATCACCGCTTTCTTGTGTCGAAACTTTCTGTCCAAAAAATAGTTTTAATTCAAACACCCCAAAGGAGGTTTCCAAGTATTTCCCCTTGACTGCCCGGCTGACCGTTGATTCATGAATGCCTAACTCTTCGGCAACTTCTCTTAAAACCAATGGCTTTAATGGGCGATCTGGTTGAGTGAAAAACTCCTTTTGCCGCGCAACGATCTGCACGCCGACACGATAGATGGTATCTCCTCGTTGTTGCAAGGTCTTCTTTAGCCACTCGAACTCTTGGGCTTTATTGTCTAAATAACTTAAAACCTCTGGATCACCGCTTTGCTTCAATTGGTCAAAGTACTGCTGCTGAAAGCGAACTTCTGGTAAGGCGCGCTTGTTTGATTTCACGATTGGTTGTCCTTTTTCAACCGTCACTCGCAGGTCAGGGACGATGTAAAGCCCATCCGTTGAACCGAACGCCGCCCCTGGTGTGGGAGTCAATGTTTGAACATAATCAAAGACCTTTTGGATCTCAGTTAAGGGAATCTGCAGTGCTTTGCTGATTTTATCCCACTTGCGCTCTGCCATTTCCGTGAAGAATTCTTCTAAAATGAGATAGGCCATTGGCGGCGCATAATCATCTCTTTCCGTTTGTAGCATCAAACACTCTCTTAGATCACGAGCACCGACGCCTGCTGGATCTAGCTGCTGGATCAAGGTCAAGGCATCAAGCATTTGGATTGGGGTCCCACCAACAAGTTTTCCAGCTTCTTCCAGATCAATCGTCAAAAAGCCGTTTAAATCAATGTACTCGACTAAAAATAAAACGATCGTCCGCAAGAAGGTATCTCGGTAGTTTAAATGCACTTGATCGATGAGGTATTCGAATAAAGACGTATGCTGGTCAGGGATCTGGCTTAAATAATCCATCAATTGTTCTGATGAGCCATTGCTTTTGCTTGGTGTGATGGGCGAATCATATTCCCCCAGATCAATCAATGGATTTTCTAATGCTTGGTTATCTATGAAGGACAATAATTCGTCTGCAGAAAATTGCAGCACTTGGATTGATTGCTGTAATTTCTGCGTCATAGCAAGCTTTTGCGTCTGTTTTTGTTGTTGTGAAAATTGCTGTTGAAATTTCATCATTCTACCTCTTGTTTTTTTCACTGAAATTGGTTAAACTAATATTTGTGCTTCGCGCCTTTAGTGTAGTGGATATCACGTAAGATTCCGGTTCTTGAGACGGGGGTTCGATTCCCTCAAGGCGCGTTTTTTCTTTTCGTTACAAGTATACTCGATTCAAATCAATAATTCAAAAGCACTTAGGGACCGCTGATGCGGTTCCTTTTTTTATTTGTATCTATGTAAGAAGACGAAATCGTCCTTCAGCGATTAAAAGCTGCTTGCAGCCCAAAGGCGAAAAAAAGAAGAGGATTACTCCTCTTCTTCCTCTTCATCCGCAAAATCATCTTCATCATCGTCATCGATAATGGTTAGATCTTCCTCAATGCTGTCAGGTAATTCTTCTTCATCATCGGTGCTATTGTCGGCGCCGATTTCTTGCAAGTCTGAATTGTATGCCGAGATTTCTTCATCCTCGTCATCATCATCATCAAAGAGATCATCTTCTTCGTCATCTGACAAATCAGTATCCTCAGGATCATCATCGTTATAATCGATTGCGTCTTCATCATCGTTGATAAAGGCATTGACTTTTTTACGTTTGCGACGACGTGGTGTATCTTCATCCTCGTCTTCGATGCCATGGTTGACTTCTTCATCGATCGAATCAATGGCGTACCATGAACGTAAGCCCCAACGATTGTCGCCTAAAGAAATAAAACTACCGTCGATATTCAAGTCTGTATAAAACTGCGCCAATGAATCACGAATCTCGCTGTCTGAAGTTTCAAGATAGTTTTGAATTTGGTTGACCAAATCAGAAAAATCCATCACGTCACCGCGCTGCTCTAAAATCGCATGGGCAACTTCAATCATCGACAATTCGTTTTTATTTACACCTTCAAATACATTAATTTCCAAACGGGACACGTCCTTTCACAGTCTACTCCTAATCATACAAAATTACGTCTCAAATTGCAATTTTTTCTTTCAATTTCCCTTTGATCAAGCGGTAAATTCTAAAGATAGTTTGTATTCGCCGACTTTGTCAGCAGCCATGAACAAGTCATAATCGATATCGATCTTTCCCGAATATGGACGGTCTTTCAAGCTAACGTGCAAATGATTGGTGAAGGTGTGGAACATCATCAAGCCATACGGGGTTTGGTAGCTCGTCTCTAAACGTTCCTTATAAGAAAATTTCAAGCGCATGCGCATTTCCCCTGAGCGAATCAATTGAATCAATCCGTCTGGCATGATTTTCATCGTGACGGGAACGTCGGTACCGTCTGGCTGGATCTCTTTGTAACGGATATATAAGGTATCACCGATCTTGACTGCTTGTCCTTGCAGATCAAACAGAAAGTTCTCTGTTTCCCCTGCTTGTCGTACATTGGTTGTTAAATGAATCGAGATTGGGATTCCTTTTGATAATTCTTGCATGTACGTGTGCCTCCTTTGAAGATTTCAGTTTCATTCTTGCTTTTTTTCATTCGTTTGTCAATCATTTCAGTTGATTCTCCTTGGTCTATTTCTTCATTGAAAATAAAAAAGCGAAAACAAAAGCAAGTTTTCATTCTTTTCTCCAAGTAATTTTCCAAGAATCGTATATAATAAGGATAACAGTTACTTTTAAAGGAGTTTAACCGATTTGACTATCTATATAATGGATCAAACCTTACCACGTATCCACAATCCTTATGAGCCATTTGCCTTCACCGATGTTGCCACCGAAGCTGCTGGCAAACAGGAACAAGTTTATTGTCATTTTTGGCAGTTGTCCGATACGATGATTTTAGGAATGAAAGATACCAGGTTGCCTTTTTTGACAGCTGGTCTGCAGGTTTTGAAAGAAGCTGGCTATGCCTCGATCATCCGCAACTCAGGCGGGCTTGGGGTCATCAATGATGCCGGTATTTTGAATGTCTCCCTCATTTTCCCTAAACATTTGGCTGCCACTACGGATGCAGCCTATGAAATGATGGCGACATTGTTGCAAACAGCCTTTCCTGAGCGGACAATTTTGGCTTATGAAATTGCTGACTCGTATTGCCCAGGCACCTATGACCTGAGTATTGATGGGAAAAAAATTGCTGGTACAGCACAACGACGGATCAAAGACGGCGTGGCTGTCATGATGTATCTGAGTATCAATGGCGACCAACCAGCCCGCGGCTCTCTCGTTCGTCGTTTTTACCAAGCAGGTTTAAAAGAGCGCTTTGGTACGGATGGCTATCCAGCCGTCAATCCTGCGAGCATGACCACTTTAGAAGCGGCTCTCGGCCGTAAGTTTACCACACAAGAGGTGATTGACCGCTTGCAAAAAGCCCTGCTTTTCTTGATCACAGACCAATCCCTATATCCGCTTGAGTCACTGGATCAATGGCTTTCAGAAAATGACCTTAGCGAACAAATGCAGCAACGCTTAGCTGGCATGGAAAAGCGAAATCACCCAATAAAGGAGTTTAGCGATGAGCCTACCATATAAATATCAAACCTTAGCGATAGAAAAAGTGTTTCGTGACCCTGTTCATAACTATGTCCATGTGCAGCACCAAGTGATTTTAGACTTGATCAATTCCAAAGAAGTGCAGCGTTTGCGACGAATCAAACAACTAGGGACTGCTTCTTTCACCTTTCACGGAGCAGAACACAGCCGCTTTTCTCACTCCTTGGGGGTTTATGAAATCAGCCGCCGCATTTGCGATATTTTCCAACGCAATTATTCGATTGAAAAAGTTGGACCGAACGGCTGGGATGATAAGGAGCGTTTAGTGACCTTGTGTGCAGCATTGCTTCATGATGTGGGCCATGGTCCATACTCCCACACCTTTGAGCATATTTTCCATACAGACCATGAAGCCATCACAGTGGCGATCATCACTTCTCCTGAAACGGAAGTTCATCAGATATTGAACCGAGTGGAGGCTGGATTTCCTGAGAAAGTGGCAAGTGTCATCACTAAAACCTATCCAAATCCCCAAGTCGTTCAAATGATTTCCAGTCAAATCGATGCTGATCGGATGGACTACTTGCTGCGCGATGCTTATTTTACCGGCACTGAATACGGCACGTTTGATCTGACCAGAATTTTACGAGTGATTCGTCCGTACGAAGGCGGTATTGCTTTTTCTATGAATGGCATGCACGCTGTGGAGGACTACATCGTCAGTCGTTACCAAATGTATGTGCAAGTTTATTTCCATGCGAGTTCTCGAGGGATGGAAGTGATCTTAGCCCACTTGCTGGATCGTGCTGCAGAACTTTATCAAGTGGATCAGGAAATGTTTCAAAGCCATTCGCAACTGCTTCTCCCATTTTTAAAACAAGAATTCACTTTAGATGAATACTTGAAACTCGACGATGGCGTGTTGAATACCTACTTTACCCAATGGACGGAAGAGAATGATCCGATCCTCAGCGATTTAGCCAAGCGGTTCTTAAATCGTAAACCGCTAAAATCCGCTCGCTTTGACGATGAGACACAGTTGCCGATGATTGAAGAAATGCAGGGACTGGTGGAAAAAGTCGGCTTCAATCCCCGCTACTATACTGCCATCAATTCAAGCTTCGATCTGCCTTATGATTTTTATCGACCAACTTCTGGTAAGCATCGGACACAGATCGAATTACAGGAAAAAGATGGTTCCCTTGTAGAATTATCCCAAGCCAGTCAACTTGTTGCAGCCTTAGCGGGACAAACCCAAGGTGACCAACGCTTTTATTTTCCAAAAGAAATGATTGACCCCAACATCCAAAATCACTATGATTTATTTGGAGAGACGTATCAAGAGTTTGCCAAGCACATTCGCAATGGTGCTTTGATCAAACCAAGCCACTAGGAGGAACTTATGAGTATCAAACTGATCGCCATCGATATCGATGGTACCCTGCTGAACAACGACCGCAAGATCACTCCAGCAGTTTACAAAGCATTAAAAGACGCAGAAGCACAAGGCGTGCGCATCGTTTTGTGTACGGGACGCCCCTTAACTGGTGTCCAAGATTTATTGAAGGAACTAGACTTATTTACGGACAATGATTTCGTGATTACCTACAATGGCTCTTTGGTTCAAAAAACCAAAAATCAAGAGATCATCTCTGAATTCGGCTTGTCCCAAGATGACTATCTCTTTGTTGAGATGACTGCGAGAAAATTAGGGGTTCACCTTCATGTAGAAACTGAGGATACCATGTATACCGCTAACCGCGATATCAGTCCTTACACGATTTATGAAGCCTTCTTAGTCAACATGCCATTGAAATATCGGACACCAGAAGAAATGACTGCTGACTTGAATATCATCAAAATGATGATGATCGATGATCCCGCAATACTGGATCAGATCATCCCACAATTGCCGAGCAGTTTGACCGACAACTACAATGTGGTTAAAAGTGCTCCATACTTCTTGGAAGTCCTAAATAAACAAGCCCATAAAGGAGCTGCTGTCAAAAAATTGGCGGAGCACTTAGGCATCAAACAAGAAGAAGTCATGGCGATCGGCGATAATGAAAATGATTTAACCATGGTGGAATATGCTGGTATCGGTGTGGCGATGGCCAATGCTACTGAAAACGTGAAAAATGCCGCAGATGTCCTAACCGCTTCAAATGAAGAAGACGGTGTAGCAGAAGTAATCAACAAGTATGTTTTAACAAATAACTAAGTGCAAAAAAGTCAGGTTTCCTTTTTATCGGAAACCTGACTTTTTTATTTTGCCAACCACTGTTCAACTGCCCATTTATGGCTGCCGCGTTTCAATCGTTGGATCGCTTCTTCTGGCGTGTGCCAAGACAATTGATTGGTTTCTTCTGTCGGTTCGCAAACTTTTTTCCACTGTGTCATTAAATAGAAATAGCCCGGGTGATGGTAAAATGTATCGCGATGGCGCGAATAGAAGTATTCAACTGCCTCCCCTAGATACTCAGCAATCTCCCCTTCAAATCCAAGTTCTTCAATCAATTCTCGTTGGATCGCTTCTTCTTTGCTCTCATTTGGCTCAATTTCACCACCGGGCAAAAAGTATGCGCCGTTGGGTGCTTGCACCAAGATCACTTCATTTTTTTCGTTTGGAAGAACGACATACGCCCCATATCTTGATTTGTATGGTTTCCCCGCTTCTTTTTCCCCGAACACAATTTCCTTTTCTGGCATGATTCCCTCCACCAACACTTTCTTTCCATTTTACCCTATGCCAATAGTCTGGACAAGCTGGAAATAACGCTCGGTTGTCTTTTATTCGTTACAAAAAGAGAAAATATGTTATCATACAACTATCAAGATCGAAAGGATGATTTACCCATGAAAATGGCTCACACATGTGTCCGCGTCAAAGACTTAACGGCTTCTCTATATTTTTATCAAACTGCCTTTGGTTTTGAAGAATCTCGCCGTCGTGATTTTCCTGAACATAAATTTACTTTGGTTTACTTAACTTTGCCTGGTGATGATTACGAGCTAGAGTTGACGTATAACTATGACCATCCTGGCTATGAGTTAGGCGACGGCTATGGCCATATCGCCATCAGTACCGATGATCTAGAAGCGCTTCATGAGAAGCACCAAGCGGCTGGATTTGATGTCACTGACCTGAAAGGACTCCCAGGAACTTCTCCTTCTTACTATTTTGTGAAAGATCCTGATGGCTACAAAATCGAAGTTATTCGCGAAAAATAAAGCGAAGGTGATCGAAAAAAGGACCCCGTGTCCTTTTTTCTTTTTCGATTCATTTCGATTCATTTACTAGTAGAAAGGTTTGATCAAATGAAACCCATTATCGGCATCGCTGCTAATGAACGACCAATGATTGAAGAAGCAGAACATTGGTTGTCATATACACCCAAAAATTTTGTGACCCATATCCAACAAGCCCAAGGCATTCCCCTATTATTACCAATGGGTGTCGTGGAAGATGCTGCAACTTACATCAGCAAAATCGATAAACTATTATTAGCCGGTGGTCACGATGTCTCCCCTGTTCACTATGGCGAAGATCCTCATCCCTTGATTCAAGGCATTCATCCTGATCGTGATGTCTTTGAATTGGCATTGATCAAAGAAGCAGTGGCTCAAAACAAACCGATCTTTGGAATCTGCCGCGGCATGCAGTTACTCAATGTCGCATTTGGTGGGAGTTTGTACCAAGATCTCTCTTTGATCGATCACCCAACGATCAAACACGTGCAATTGCCGACGTTCTTTCAATTCCCTACACATCGGGTAAAAATCAAGGCAGACAGTCGTTTGGCTGCTCTTTTAGGCACAACCTATCACGTCAATTCTTTTCATCACCAAGCGGTCAAAACAGTTGCGGATGATTTCAACGTGATTGCCACCGCTCCTGATGGTGTCGTTGAAGCCATTGAATCCACTGCCTATGGCGCACCGATCTTAGGCATTCAGTGGCATCCTGAGCTAGCCGCTCACAAGCTGCCTTCTGAGCAATCGATCTTCAACTTTTTTGTGCAGGAATTCTAAAGTCTTGCCCCTTGTTTTCTAGATTTTAGCGAATAAAAAACGCCCGATCACGAAAAGGATCGGGCGTTTTGCTTATTTCTCGTTTTTCATTAACACTAGTGATTGTTTCAACGTTGCTAAAATGCCATTGTCGTTATAGATCAAGACATTTGATTTGTACATTTTTGCAGAAACCAGCATCAGGACAATTGTGGTAACAGCAAGAATCCCTACTGAAATCAATGCACCGCCGATACCCACTGTATCATTAGCAAGCCGTACTGGCATAATGAAGGAAGATAAAAATGGTACATAGGAAGTTACTCGCAAGACCACGTTATGAGGATCCATACCGCCTAGCACGATTCCAAGCATATACCCGCCTAATGAAAGATACGTTACTGGAATGATGGCTTTCGCCGTATCTTCTGCTTTGTTCACTAACGACCCGCAAAGGGCTGACAAGACCGAGTAGATCAAAATTCCTAAGAAGACGAAAACGATCGCAAACACCAGGAAGGGACCAAAAATGCCATCTGTCGAAAAGTTTGCCAACAAGTCTTTTACCATTGGGTTATCCTTGATCCAGAAATAGCTCCCGCCAAAAATCGCAACATAAGCAACTAGCTGGGTCGCTGCAACCATGATTACACCAGTCAATTTGGCATAGTAATGGATTTGCGCCCGTGTACTAGACAAAATGACTTCCATGATGCGTGTTCCTTTTTCAGAAGCGATCTCTTGTGCAATGATCTGTGCGTAAGTAATGATAAAGAAAAAGAGGATGATTGTTGCGATCATACTTACTAGTGATTGCATCGCGGTATTGTCTTCCCCATAAGTCATTTCGCCATCTTCACCGAAGGAAACTTTTTGACGATCAAGCGGTGCGACTTCACTAAGGACTGCCACTTGCTCAGCAGTCAAGCCAAGCTCACTAGCTCTATAGGAAGACTGCAAACCCGTCAATAACTGTTGGATCGTCAGCTCTAAAGCTTGCCCCATCGAGGACTCGCTTAATAATTCCCCTTGCAGCGTATCCCCAGAAGCAGTAATAAGTAACAAAGCATCAGCATCTTTGTCTGCCATCTGTTGCTGCCCTTGTTCTTCGCTGTCAACAATTTCAAATTCAAAATCATCGCCGCTTTGGTCCACAAAGGTCTGCGCAATGGCTGGTTCATTCGCATAAACGGCAATTTTGTCGACACTGTTCATACCATCAGCAAAATAACCAATGAGATAAAATGCCCCCGTTGCAATAAATGGCACGAGAATCATAATCAAAAACGAAATTGATTTGATATTTTTTTTATAAACATCTAATGCGATTACCCAAAACTTACTCATTTATTTTTCCCGCCTTCCGCTTAAAGATTTCTTCTAACGTTGGCGGTTGTTGATTGAACATAGGGATATAACCATCCGCCGTTGCTAAATCAAATAAGGTTTTTCCTACTGCAGGATCAGCGATCGTAATATCATAGCTGCCATCTTCTCTGGCAAGAACTTCCTCGACACCTGCCACTGCCAAGAGCTGTTCTTTCGTCAAGTTGGATTCTAAATAGACTTTCGTCCGCCCAAAGGATTCACGAATTTCATGAACTTTTCCGTTTAAGACAGTTTGACCATCCCGCAGCATAATCAAGTGATCGCAGATTTTTTCCACATTATCCATATTATGACTGGAGAAAATGACACATGAGCCATTTTTTTTCAGTTCAATGATCCCATTTTTCAACAGTTCTGCATTGACGGGGTCTAACCCACTAAATGGTTCATCTAAAATCACCAATTTTGGTTCATGGATCAACGTTGAGATCAGCTGAACTTTTTGCTGATTTCCTTTTGATAGCGATTTGACTTTATCGGTTTTCTTGCCCTTGACTTTAAATTTGTCCATCCAATAGTCGATTTTTGGTACGATGTCTTCTTTCTTCTTGCCTCGTAACCGCGCGAAATAGATCAATTGATCTTCAATCGTTACTTTTGGAAACAAGCCGCGTTCTTCTGGCAGATAGCCGATAATATTGTATTCTTTTTCACTAATTTTATGGCCATCCCACAATACTTCCCCTTGATCGGCTTTCAAGAAATCCAAGATCAATCGGAATGTCGTCGTTTTACCAGCACCATTTTGACCAATCAAGCCCATGATCTGTCCATCATTGATGGTAAAGGACAATTGATCGACTGCTGTATAATCGCCAAATGTTTTTACTAATTGTTTTGCTTCTAACACATGCTCACCTTCCCTATCTAATAAAATATATCACTAAAGAAAAAGCCGATAACGGCGCCAATGAGCGCTCCGACAAACATCAAGATGACGGTATCGCGGATCACTCGTTGACGCTTCGCCAGTTTCTCTGGTTCATTGTAATAACTTGCTCGATTTTTATATAAGAATTTCATCAGGATCGTGGTCAATCCTACCCCAATCGGGATAAACACCAGCCCCGTAATCAATCCTAGTCCAAAGGACCAAAATGGATTTGTGCGAATATTGAAATAACGGATCAGAAAATAAATTGCTGCTAATATCACTAAACTGATCACCGAAAGTAGAATCGATTTTTTCATTAAATACCGTGTTTCATTATCGATCCGTTCTTGATAGCTTTCTTGGTCACTGAAAATCGCTGGTGTGTCAGGAGACGCTTTAAAATAAAAATAGCGATCTTTATAATTGCTGATATAAGTCCAGCCTCCTGCTTGATACATCGCTAAGTAATCAACGATCTCAGAGGGCTCTCCTTCGAAAAAGTCTACTGCATATTTGGTCGTTTCTGGGTCTCCTTTGATAAACTTCAAAAACCCTAACCGATTCATCTTCACAAAGTGCCACCCTAACGACGCTTGTTTTTGCAGACGAACCATTTCCTTTTCTGGGTAATAGGCTACACCAAGTGAAAGAAGGTATTTCTTATTGATGCCCATCTTGCTCTCCCCCTAACGCTTCGAAAACCTGTTCTCCGATTTGATAAAATAATTTGCGCCGTTGAATATCTCTCTCCAGAACTTGTCTTCCTTCTGGTGTAATCTGATAGATTTTTTTTCGGTCAACGCTCTCCTCTAAATCGATCCACCCCTTTTTCGTCAGCTTCTTTAAAATCGTATACATCGTTGCGGGACCAATCTCAAACGTCCCTTGGCTTAGCTCATGGATCTGTTTCATGATGAGATACCCATGTTTCGGCTTTAAAAGCGCTAATAAAATCAAATAGGTTGAATCTGTCAATGCCTCATCCATTTGATTCCTCCGTCCCACTAGCTATATCACTTAATGATATATTATCGAATGATATAACCAGCGTCAATCTTTTTTTTCTGATCTGCTAACATTGCTGGAGAATGACTGCTTTCTTAATGTTCATTCTCACTTTTCTCGTTAGCAATTGAGTGAACCCCAGCAACAGTGCATGGAACAAAGAGTAGAAGTTAGAAACGTCAAAGGCATTCTTCAAAGACTTTGTCCCCAAAATAAAAAAAGCAATAGCCACTTTCGGCTATTGCTTCAAAAACGTTTCTTCTATTACATATGTTCCGCAACTAAAGCTTTCAATTGATCTTTTGTATGCACCCCAATTGCTTTATCAACGACTTGGCCGTCTTTTTTCAACAACAAAGTTGGAATAGACATGATCCCGAATGAAGCTGGTGTTTCAGGATTTTCATCCACATCCATTTTCACGATCTTCAATTCGTCTTCTTCATATTCGTTCGCTAATTGTTCCAAGATCGGCGCTTGCATCCGACATGGACCACACCAAGTTGCCCAAAAATCAATAAGGACTAAGCCTTTATCGGTTTCTTCTGAAAAAGTTTTATCAGTAATTTCTTTTGCCATCGTACTTCCCCTCCATTTTTAAAACTAAAAAAAGTATACCACGTATCGGAAGTTTTTTAAAATCGTCTGCTTACAAAAGGTAAGGGTTCTTAAAGGTTAGTTAAACTTCACAATGGTCGCCCCATTGCCCCCTTGATTTGCTGGCGCAAATTCAAAACTTTTCACCGAGCGATGATTTTTCAAATAATCGGTAATCCCTTGACGCAGCGCACCGGTTCCTTTTCCGTGGACGATCGTCACTTGCGGATAGCCTGCCAAAATCGCTGCATCTAAATACTGATCCACTTCATTGAGGGCTTCTTCGTACCGCTTACCGCGTAAATCCAACTGATTGACCACTGGACTGCTGTCAGCAGAACGAATCGTATTGACGATACGCTGTGTAGGCTCCTTCACTGGCGCTGCTGGTTGGAGATCTGTTTCTGGCAAATTCATTTTCAAAATACCGATTTGGACTTGCCATTGATTTTTGCCTGCTTTTTTCAATAAGACCCCGCGCTGACCATAAGATGTTACAAGCACTTCGTCTCCTTCTTTCAGCGTCTTGGCTGCTTTGGCTTTTTGCAGAACCTTGTTTTTTTGCAGATGTTCTTCTTGTTGCAGTCCTGATAACTTGGTGCGCGCGTCGATCAGCTCGTGTTCTTTGACCTTCGTTTGACCGCCGGCTAACTGCATTTTACGAATATCGGCAATGATTTTTTCAGATTCTTCTTTGGCTTCTTCAACGATCTGATTGGCTTTTTGCCGAGCTTTCGCCAATTCTTTTTCACGTTCTTCAAAGAAATAACTATAGGCTGCTTCTAGCTCTTGGTGCAAGCGGGCCGCTTCTTTTACATGATGACGGACTTCAAGATACTCGGTTTCCGTCATTTTTCTTCGATTTTCTAAATCAGCGATCATTTCATTCAGGTCTTGGCTTTCTCCATCCATGATCTCTTTGGCTTGATCAATGATCGTATCTGGCAAGCCAAGTCTTTTCGAAATCTCAAACGCATTGCTTCGTCCTGGAACCCCGATCAACAAGCGATAGGTCGGACTTAAGGTATCAACATCAAATTCCATAGAGGCATTGATCGTATTGGATCGGTTATAGCCATAAACCTTCAATTCAGGATAATGGGTCGTCGCCATGACATAAGCCGACTTAGCCCCAAGTTCGTCCAAAATCGCAATCGCTAGTGCCGCCCCTTCTTGAGGATCGGTTCCTGCGCCTAATTCATCAAAGAGAACTAAGCTTGTCTCGTCGACTTTTTTCAACACTTCAACGATCGTTGTCATATGAGAAGAAAAGGTCGATAGACTTTGCTCAATGGATTGTTCATCCCCAATGTCCGCAAAAATCTCATTGAAGACACCCATTTGGCTTTCTTCTTCTGCCAGAATTGGTAAACCAGCTTGGCCCATGATCTGCAATAGCCCTAATGTTTTTAAGGTGATGGTTTTCCCACCGGTATTCGGCCCAGTAATGACAACGGCTTGATAGTCTTTTCCAATCGTAATATCGTTAGGAACGACTTTTTCTTGATCGATCAATGGATGACGTGCTTGCTTAAAAAAGACATGGTTGTCTTGATTGATCGCTGGTACGATTGCCTTCATCTCTTTTCCAAAACGAGCCTTGGCATTCATGAAATCCATGATCCCGATCACATACGCATTATGGAGAATCTCTCTTTGATATGGGGCTAACTCTGCTGACAATTCTGCTAGAATACGTGTAATTTCATCCCGTTCCGCAATTTGATGCTGGCGCAAACGGTTATTTTGTTCCACTACTTGTTTCGGTTCGATAAACAAGGTTTGACCAGAGGAACTTTGGTCGTGGACTACCCCGCCGAAAACACCTCGGTACTCTTGTTTGACTGGAATCACATAACGCTCATTTCGCATGGTTACGATCGTATCACTTAGATACTTTGCATTGCCACCTCGGACGATGCCATCCAATGTCTCGCGAATCGTCCGTTCTGCTCGTCGGATCGATTGGCGAATTCCACGTAGTGCTGGAGAGGCATCATCTGTGACTCGGCCATCCTCATCGATAGCTTCTTTCAAGCGTCGATTCAAGGTTGGCAAAGACACCAACTGTTCTTCCCAGTGATACAAGCGGGAAAATTCAATCTCGCTTTCAGACAAATCAGCAAAAAAGCGTTTCAATTCCTGCGTAGTTGATAAGACACGGGCAACTTGTGCCAACTCAATGCCATTTAAATCGGCGCCAATTTCGATCCGTTTCATTTGGGGACGAATATTCTCAATCTTTGGTACAGGGATTCCGCCTCTTAAACGTTGGATCTTGATCGCGTCTTCTGTTTCTGCTAGCCAAGAGGAAATGACTTGCATATCACTTGATGGCGCAAGCTTTGCTAAGGCTTCTTTTCCTTGGGCTGTTACAATATACTGACCGATTTGACTCTTTACTTGTTCAAATCCTAAAACATCAAGGATCTTAGTATTCATTCTTTTCTCACCTGCTTTGTTTTAACTTTTTGTTCCTAAGAAAAAGGCAGAATGGCTCTGCAACCATCTGCCTGCTTTTTACCCAATCACATCTGTGATCCACAATCGATAGAAGTAACCTGAGAGAATCGGCGACCGATCAACGATGAAATTCGCAGTTCCGCTCGTTTCAAACAGATTTTGAATCGTGGCAAACGGGATCATTGAGAGAATCATGAAAAACATGTACAAATTGATATACATCAAGATAACATTCAAAACACCCGCAACTGCCCAGTCATAACCACCTAAAAAACGTAGGCGTTTGTAACGCAAACTGTCTGCAAAAATCACCACTAGTTTTGTGATCAGCCATCCAGCAAAGAGCACCATCACAAAAGCGATGGCTGCATAATAGGCTTTGTCTAAATCTAAAGCCAGTTCCATATCGTAGTATTTTAACTTTGAATCCGCCGTTACTGACATATAAGGAACATAGAGCTCAATTTTTTTCGCAATTTCTTGGTAATTCGCAACTGCAAAGAAAAAAGAGATCAAATAGCCCAAAACTGAGACCAATTGTAAACTGGTTCCGCGCCGCGCGCCGCCATAAAAGGCTGCCAACAACAAAACCAAGACAAATAATCCAATCATTTAGGAATCCTTTCTACGCCGCACTACCCATGGGCTGTCTTTTCTTGAATTTTTCGTTTCCTTTGTTCATTTAAGATCTGTTGTGCTTCCACATGATTATGGATCTCCACATCACTGCGACCTGTCTCATCGAGAACTTTCCGTGCTTCGGATTCGATCGCTTCGATCCGCTTGATGCGATTCTCAAGCTCCGTTGCTTTAATGGCTTGTCCCCGCAACTCGTCCACTTTTTTTTGTAGGACCAACAGCTGTTCTTGTTTTTTCAGCTGGTCGGAAACAGCGTTGATCGCTAATAAGATCGACGCTTGTTCTTGATCGGTTTGTGGCGATAATTGCATGATCTCAAGCAGTTGGTCATTGACCAATCTTGTCACCATATCCATGTGTTCTTTGCTTTCGCGTCCAATAATCGTGTAACTTTGATTCGCGATAACTGCTTTATAGCGTTTCTTTTGCTCCGTCATAGGAATATTTCCTCCCATTGCTTACATTCTGCTCTATTCTATCACTTATTGAACATGTGTCGCAAACTCTTAACTATTATACGTGATTTTCTTATGAATTTCCATGCCAATCGTTTGTTTGCTGATCGTCTTAGTAAAAAAGAATAAGAAGTATGGTAAAATCTTAAAGTATCCTTTTGTCTACCTAAAAAAAGACAAAAAATCAGGAGGAATCAAATGAGTACGATCGTTATCAAAGTACCAACTTCAACTATCCAAAAAATGCAGCAATTTTATCAACGAGAATTGCTGGCGAAGAAAGTTCCTTATACAGTGTTTGTCGCCAAAAAAGGGCCAACGACGATCACTGCTTATACGTCTGGAAAAGTCATGTTTCAAGGAGCGACTGCTGAAAAAGAAGCTTCCTTATGGGGCGATACGGCTAGTGCTGTACCGGATAAGAAAAAAGCGACTGTTTCAACCACTGCGTTGCCAGCAGGATTTAGCGAAAAAAGCGTCGTCGGCAGTGACGAGGTCGGCAACGGCAGTTATTTCGGTCCTTTGGTGGTCTGTGCCGTCTATGCCAAAAAAGAGCAATTGCCACAGCTGAAAGTCTTAGGTGTCAAGGACTCAAAAATGCTGACAGATCCAGAGATCCGTAAGATGGCGCCGAAAATCAAAGAATTGGTTCCTTACCAATTGCTCACTGTCACGCCCAGAAAATACAACGAGATCCAACCAAAATACAACACGGTCCGAATGAAAGTTGCTTTGCATAATCAAGCCATTCGTTTGCTTTTGCAAAAAATTGCTCCTGAGACACCAGATGCCATTTTGATCGATCAGTTCACGAGCGAAAAAAATTATCGCACCTATTTAAAGTCGGAACAAGCAGCGGTCACTGAAAAGCTCTATTTTGCGACGAAAGGGGAACAATATCATCTAGCAGTAGCGGCAGCCTCTATTTTATGCCGTACAGTCTTTTTGGATGAATTAGATGCAGCCTCCAAAGAAGTCGGTATGCGTTTGCCTTCTGGCGCCCACGCAGCTGCTGACCAAGTTGCAGCAAAATTACTGCAGCAAGGTGGCATAGCACTATTAGGCCAATATGCCAAACTGCATTTTGCGAATACCGAAAAAGCACAGAAACTCGCCAAGCTGTGAGTTATCGTATTTTCAAAAAAACTGCCGCTACTTCTGAATAAAGGAAGCAGCGGCAGTTTTTGTCCTCAGTACCAGTTGAATGCTGGGAATCAAAGCCCTAAGCCCGCTGCTTCGATTCCCATCGTGATCAACCCAGCCAAATAATTTTCTGAAAACCGATCGGAAAAGTGTAATTTTGGCAAGACGCCATATTGAAACACTGCTGCCAGCTGCTTTTCCAAAAAGGAGCGCGACACGAGCGCCTGCCATTCAGAGGGCAAAAACAAAATGACTTGATGCGGGTCCGTCACTGCCACGATCGCTTGAAGAGTGGCAGTCACTTGTTCTGGGATCGCCTCTGTTGCCAAAGGGTAAGAAGCCGTGTAGAGATGCGGCAAATGCTTGATTTCGCCACTTAAATGGTTGGCTCCTTTAAAGAGCTGTTGGTCGATGACCAGTCCCGCACCTGGCGGATAATTTTTCGGAAAATAAATGCCAGCCACGATTTTTTTCTCTTCTTTGAAATGGAATACCGCTGCATTCACGTCATTCTCAATAAGCGTTTTTACCGCGATCTCCTTTTCAATCAATTCCCCTAGCGCCATGTCCTTAAATGCTGGAGCATCCATGATCTTCAGTCTTCCAGCAATTTCCACACCAGGAATTCCCACGACTGCCAAGCTGATTTTCGGGTATTCCTGTTTTATCTGACGAATCACTTGCAAGAACTGCGGCAATCGGCCCTCTGCTGACTGCTCATGATGCAAAATGTTCCCGATGAGATCGACGACTGAAAAACGAATCACGATCTGCTGGTCTTCTTCGATAAACTGAATGATCAACAACAGTGTCCGTTGCGCATTGTACTGGTAAGCCGCAGCTTGACGTCCTCCCGTTCGTTGCGGTTGATCCGTCGTCAAAAGCAACTGCTTTTCAATCAATTCAGGAAGCAGCTTGTTGATCGTTACCACGCTTAATTGAGAGGCATCTGCCAGTTGGCGCTTGGTCATAGGCGCTTGCTGCTGTTTTAGCAAATCCAGCAATACTGCCTGATTATGTAATTTAATGGTCGTTGGCTGATAAGCTTTCATTTTTCTCCCCCTCAACGCTCCTATTTTAACAGATAAAAAGCTGGGAATATACCTTTATTAATTTTGTTAACAAAGGTATAATAGAAGCAACTTATTAAACAAAGTTTACTAAGTTCAAAAAAAAACGATTTATGTTGCTTATTAAAGGAGTTGTCGATAATGAAAATTGAACACATCGCACTATATGTCAATGATTTGGAAAAAATGAGGACATTTTATGAAACCTACTTTCAGGCGGTCAGCAACCCAAAATACCATAATCCGAAAACAGGCTTTCAATCCTATTTTTTGACTTTTGATTCTGGAAGTCGGTTAGAATTAACGACCAAGAAATTTTTAAGCCCTCGTGTCAGCGAGAGCTTAGGCTACACTCACCTTGCGATTGCAGTTGGTGATCAAGCTGACGTCGATCGATATGCTCAACGGTTTGTTGAAGATGGCTACCCTCTTTTAAATGGTCCTCGTACAACAGGCGATGGCTATTATGAAGCAGTTGTCCAAGACCCCGAAGGCAATTTGATTGAATTAACCACCGACGATTTACCGTCTTAGAAAGGATTTTGCAATGAAAGAAGACTTTGATTATCAAGCGATGTTGGCTGGTCAATTGTATCAAGCTGCTGGCATTCTCCCTGAGAATGGCTCAGCAGAGGGAAAAAAACGTGCCCAGGAAATCAACCATTTACCAGTCGATGACCGAGAAGGAATCATCGCCAAAGAAAAAGCACTCTTTGGCAAATTTGGGCAGCATTGCTTTGTCCAACCACCCCTTTTTGTTGATTATGGTCGCCATGTTGAGATTGGTGATCACTTTTATGCCAATATGGATTGCATTTTTTTAGATGTCAATAAGATTCTGATTGGTGATCATGTGATGGTGGGACCACGGGTCAGCTTCTATACCGCCGGTCATCCGATCGATTCTGTGGTCCGCAGTCAAGATTTGGAATTTGGTCTCCCGATCACCGTCGAAGATTACGTTTGGATCGGGGGCAATAGTACGATTTTACCAGGTGTAACGATCGGCAAACATGCCATCGTCGCTGCTGGTTCCCTCGTCACAAAAGATGTGTCGCCGAATACGATCGTCGGCGGCAATCCAGCCCGTGTGATCCGTGAGATTCAGCCGGCTGACAAAGAACATTGGGAAACTGCCGCCCAGCTCTATCATCAAAAACGAGCAGACTGGCAGAAGCAGCAAAAATAACGAAACAAAAGGAGACGCCATGATTTTTACAGACTATCACGTCCATAGTGATTACAGCGATGATTCTTGGTATTTGATGGAAGATGTAGTCAAAGACGCCATTAAACTAGGCTTAGCAGAAATCTGCTTTACCGATCATGTGGATTATGGAGTCAAAGAAGACTGGCAAGCGACGGATACGTACCTCGTCGGGGCCAATAAAGTTGTAAAAAATGTCTACTACGACTTGTATTTTAACGAACTGTCACGCTTAAAGGAAACATACAGTGACCAAATCAAGCTAAAAACTGGGCTGGAATTTGGGATACAAATGCACACGATCCCACAATTTACCCGTCTTTATCATTCGCATCCCTTTGACTTCATTTTACTTTCCGTTCATCAGGTAGACGATCAAGAATTTTGGACTGGAGAATTTCAAAAAGGACGCAGCCAACAGGAATGCTACGAGCGCTATTATGATGAAATGTATCAGCTAGTCACGACATATAAAGAGTATTCCGTCTTAGCCCATATGGATTTGATTCGTCGTTATTTAGATAAAGAGAAGGACGCTTTTGAACAAACGAAAGAACAAATCGCAGAGATCTTGAAAGTCGTGATCAAAAATGGCAAAGGCATTGAACTGAATACCTCTTCCCACCGTTACGGAATCAACGGGTATACGCCATCGATCGAGATCCTCAAGCTTTATCGTGACTTGGGGGGAAGCGTGATAACCATCGGCAGCGACAGTCATAAACCAGAACACCTCGGGTTTCAAATCAAAGAGGGACAAGATCTTTTACGGTCATTAGGATTTACTAAGCTCTGTACGTTTGAACAGATGCAGCCGATTTTTCATCGTTTTGCTTAACCTGCACAAAAGCTCGATCTTTTGCAAAAATCATCCCCTCGTCTTTCGTTATGAACCTAAGTATTTTAAACAATAAAAAGAACGACCGCTTCAATCTGCGGTCGTTCTTTTTTAGAAATCAGTTCGTCCAAGCAGCAACTTCTTCTGGGTGATTGGCTACCCAATCTTTGGCTGCATCTTCGGCTGACGTTCCGTCATTGATTGCTAACATGACTTCTTCCATGTCTTCTTGTGTCCAGTTGAAACGATCAAGTACTTCGTAGACTTCTGGCATGTCATCTGCTAATCCTTGGCGTACAACAGTGTTGATGCTTTCTGCTTCACCCATTGTTCCTTCTGGATCATCCAGATATTTCAGATCATATTTCGCAAACATCCAATGTGGAGACCAGCCAGTAATAACGATCTCATCTTGGTTCTTGATGGCTTGGCCTAATGCCACTGTCATCGCTCCTGAAGAAGAGGTAGCGACATTCCAATCGGAAAGGTTGTCATACGTTGCAACCGTATTTTCCGCTGCATTTACGACACCAGCGCCTGGTTCGATACCAGTGATGGTTTTTCCAGCTTCGTCAGAAAGGTCTGCGATGGAATCTACATCCATATAACTTGGTACAACGATCCCCAGTTTTGCCCCCTCTAAGTTAGGACCTAAGTTTTCAACTTGGTCTTGGTACTGTTCATACTGGGATTGATGCGTAGATGGCAGCCAAGCAGCAACCATCCCGTCAACTTCCCCTTTTGCCACCGATTCCCACATGATGGCATTATCCAAAGGCGTCGTGTTGACTTCGTAGCCCATTTGCGACAAGACTTCTGCCACCACATGGGTAGATGCAACTTCCGTATCCCATTCGACATACGCCAAGTTCACCGTGCCTTTGCTGTCAGAAACATTTCCAAAGGCAAACGATGCTCCAATCAAAGCAACGACTGCCGCTGCAGCAATCCCGCCAAAAAGACGTTTTTGTTTGCGACTTGTCTTGCTGGCTGCTTTTTGATGTGCCGAACGATTCAAATTCTGGGTAAAGCGATCCATGATAATCGCCAAAATAACTAAGGATACCCCACTGACAAATCCGTTACCGACTTGTGCTCGTTGCAAGGCGGACAAGACGCCGCGCCCTAACCCAGGAGCACCGATCATTGACGCGATCACGACCATTGATAATGCCAGCA
This sequence comes from Enterococcus sp. DIV1279b, assembly GCF_050531515.1. Lineage (NCBI taxonomy): Bacteria > Bacillati > Bacillota > Bacilli > Lactobacillales > Enterococcaceae > Enterococcus > Enterococcus sp. DIV1279b. The sequence continues at coordinate 2,753,536 of NZ_CP172891.1, forward strand.
TCGTGGTTTGGTTGACCCCAGCCAAAATAGTGCTTTTGGCTAGTGGCAATTCTAATTTGATCAGTTTTTGCCAGCCAGTCCCACCGAAGGAATCAGAGGCTTCCACCAATTCACGAGAAATTTGGCGAATCCCTAAGTTCGTCATCCGAACGGTTGGTGGTAGAGCAAAGATCACTGAGGCGAAGACCCCTGGAACCATCCCGATCCCAAAGAAAGCAACCGCAGGAATCAAATAAACGAAACCAGGCATCGTTTGCATAAAGTCTAAGATCGGCGTCACGATACTTTGCGCTTTTTCGCTTTTCGCCATTAAGATCCCTAGTGGAATCCCAATGATGATCGAAACCAAACTCGACAATAAGACCAACGTCACGGTGTTCATCAAGTCTGTCCATAACCCTTGGTTATAGATGAACAGCAACCCGACAAAAGTAAAGGCTGGCAAGCCGAATTTTTTGCGTGAAACGAAAAAGGCAGCAGCCGTCAATAAGACGATCATTAATAACGGTGGTACAAACAGTAATACATTTGTAATAGCGTCCATGATAAATTGTCCGAAAGACTGTAAGGCTGAAAACAATCCACTGAAAGTTCCTGTTAGCCAATCAGTAAAGTTTTCGACCCAATCAGCCACCGGAATCGTATGTTGTAAGAAATTATCCATTTGTCACTACCCCTTCCTCTGCTTGAGCGGCTGAATCAGTCTCAGCCAATGCTTCAATCACACTTCCGCGGATCACGACTCCGATCAAACGATCGTTTTCTACCACAGCTAAAGGTGTAGGCGAATCATAGATCAAATTGAAGATATCCGTTACCAGCATATCTTTATCGATCTTTTTAACATTTTTATCAATAACTTCCTTCAAGGTCAGATTGTTTTTCCGTGCCTCACGAGCAGACTCGGCTGTCAGGCTTCCTTTTAGGTGACGACGTTTGTCGACGGCTAACAGCATGCTGACTTCTTCTTTCCGCATCCGGTTCAATGCTACGCTTGGTCCATCGATCTCGATGTTCGTCGTCAATGCTGGGACCATGATGTTTTGCGCAGTCAAGACTTTGGAACGATCGACATCTTCCACGAAATCACGCACGTATTGGTTGGCAGGATTCGTCAAAATATCTTCTCCTGTACCGATCTGCATGATCTGACCATCTTTCATTAAAGCGATCCGGTCACCGATCCGCAAGGCCTCGTTCAAATCATGGGTGATAAAGATAATCGTTTTTTGAACATTGGCTTGCAATTCTAAAAGTTCATCTTGCATTTCACGGCGAATCAGCGGATCTAATGCTGAAAAGGCCTCATCCATCAAGAGGATCTCTGGATCATTGGCTAACGCACGGGCAAGTCCTACACGCTGTTGCATCCCTCCAGACAGCTGGTCAGGGTATTGGTCTTTAAAAGAAAGCAATCCTGAGTTTTCTAACGCTTTTTCCGCTTTCGCTGTTCGTTCTTCTTTCGAGACCCCACGGACTTCTAGTCCGTATTCTGTGTTCTCTAAAATTGTCCGATGAGGGAAAAGGCCAAAGCTTTGGAAAACCATGTTGATTTTGTGACGGCGAACTTCTCGTAGTTCCTCTTTACTCATTTTGGCAACATCCACGCCATCTATGTAAATATCTCCGCCAGACGGCTCGATCAATCGATTCAATAGTCGAATCAATGTTGACTTCCCGCTTCCAGAAAGGCCCATGATGACGAAAATCTCGCCTTCGTTGACTTCAAAGTTCACATCATAGACCCCAACGGTGGCACCCGTTTTTTCTAAAATCTCGTTTTTGCTGCGTTGTTCTTTGACCATGGCAAGAGCTTGCTGCTTTTTCTTACCGAAGATTTTGGTTAAGTGTTCCACTTTAACTTTACTCAAATGATTAATACTCCTTTTTCTGAAAAATTTCACGAAAGTGACCATACTATCTTAACAAGATGTGGTCACTTTGTCAAAAAAAATTTCCCCATGCTTTTTCTTTTGCAAAAAAAGCATGGGAATCAGGAAAAAGAATTACGCTGAATGGTCCGTTGGATAGAAGAAATTGGTCATGCGCTGCAACGCCAATTCATTCCCGACAAAATAAATCGTATTGCCTGCACTGAATTTCGCATAAGGTCCTGGTGACAACAACAATTCTTCGGTTGTTTGGATCGCGATGACCGTCGCCCCTGTGGCCTGCCAAACATTCAATTCATTGATACTTTTTTCCAAATGCTGCGCCTGTTCCGTCAGCTGAAGCTCAAAGGGCACAAACGGACTCATGTGGTGTACCTTTTTGGTTTGCTGCACTAGCGTGTTCAACAAGTCAGAAAAATTATCCAGCTCTTGCTGCTGCCGCTCCACACTGTCTAAAATATCTTGTCTAATTTCTTGGATCGACTGCACATCTTGGTATTGTTCCACAAAGGCCTGTGCTTTTTCCTTTGAAGCAATATAGGCGCCGCTGCCATGACGGACGTCCATGATTTCTAAATCAACTAATACATTGATCGCTTTGCGGGCTGTTTCAGGAGAGACATTGAAATTGCTGGCTAACGTTGAGCGTGCATGGATCTTTTGCCCAACTTGGTAGCGATTTTCAACGATTCGTTCCGCGATCGCTACGGCAATCTGCTGATAACGAGGCAAAGCGACCTTCTTTTTATCTTGAAACTTATTCATCATGATGAACTTCCTTTACTTTTTTTTCATCATAACAAGAAACATTGTTGGTGGCAACTATTCACTGGTTCGCGGATTTTTGATCAAGCGCACACGAATGATTGCCCCTGCCTGCTGCATCTGTTTTTGCAGATCTTGAAGCAGCGTTTCATTTGTCTCATCAAGATCGATCAAGGTATAGGCGACTCCGGCTTTTCTTTCACTTGTCAAATTATCGATATCCACGCCTGCTTCAGAAATGATCCGCAATAATGGGGCAAAAGCACCAGGCTTGTCGTGATAAAACAGCGCTAAGCGATACGGTGCCAAAAAAGGCAACTCTGCATGGGGGAAATTGACCGATTCTTGAATCGTCCCAGCGCGTAAATAGGCATGCATGCGATCAAAAACTACGTGATCCCCCTTTTCCAAGGCATTGGTAGTACTGCCGCCGATATGCGGATAACACAACACTTTCGGTTGTCCGATCAAGCCCGCACTAGGAAAATCAGTGATGTATTGTTTGAGCTGATTTTTGGCTAATGCTTCTAAGACGGCTGCTTCTTCCACGATTTCCCCGCGACCAAAATTCATCAACACTGCATTTTTTTTCATCTGCTGAATCGTTTGTCGATTCAGCATGCCTTTGGTCTCTTGACTTAAAGGGAGCAAGACCACCACAAAATCTGATTCGGTCAACAGCATTTGCAGGTCACTGACTTGCTCGTAATCGTGTGCTGCTTTCTTCGTTCGGGCATAGCCCAAAACCTCCATCCCTAGCTGATGACAGGCTTTTGCCACCCGTTCACCGATCTCTCCTAACCCTAGAATACCGATGGTTTTTCCAGCTAATTCTTCGCCAATCACTTCTTTTCGCCGTTCTTCAGCTACCTTCAACACCTCTTCTGCTTCAATTTGACCGGACGCTAGTTCTTCTTGTAAATCGGCTACCGTCTGGATCGCTTTGAATAAGGGGCGAACGCTGAGAAATAAATTGGATAGCACCAACTCTTTGACTGCATTGGCATTGACACCAGGACTATTGAAAACTACTGTGCCATTTTGAGTACACCGTGCCAAATCGATCGTATTGGTGCCTGTTCCTGAGCGAGCGATCACAGCTAATTCTGGAGTGATCAATTCGTTAGGAACCGTTGAACTGCGCACAAACAGCGCCTCTGGGGCCGCTTGATTTTTTAACGAGTATCCTTTTTTGATTGCTCGCTTAGCTATCGTTTCGGTCATCTTATCTAACTGATAAATCGACTCCATAAAGCAGACCTCCTTTTGTCTTTAGTGCGTATTAGTCAAATAGTACAAAAAAGTGCGGTAAAATGATAGCAATACGCAAGAGAGGATGATTTCTATGCACCTATCGATCACAAATTTTCCAGATGAACAGCCGATCGTTGGTAAAGACTCGCAGCTTCAAGACACAACTTTAGGAGACTATGTCGAAATTGGCGAAGCCAATCACATTGATCATTCTTCCATCGGCAATTATACCTATACGGGGCAATATTGCTTCATTCAGAACAGTCAATTAGGACGTTTTATCAGTATCGCAGCGATGGTCCGCATCGGCCCCACCAATCATCCCTATGAACGCCCTAGTCAGCATCTTTTTGCCTATAATGGCGAAGGCTATGGATTTGCGCCAAAGGACGAGTCCTTCTTAGAAAAACGCAAAGCAAAAACGACCGTCATTGGCAATGATGTCTGGATCGGCCACGGTGCCGTGATCCAATCTGGTTTGACCGTCGGTGATGGTGCCGTGATCGCCTCAAACGCAGTCGTAACCAAAGATGTGCCGCCTTATGCGATCGTCGGCGGGGTTCCAGCAAAAGTGATCAAATACCGCTTTGATCCAGAAACGATCACTGCTTTGCAAGAAATCGCTTGGTGGAATTGGAATCGTGCAGAATTAGAAGCACGCTATTTAGACTTTCGCCTCCCAATCGAAGATTTTGTAGCAAAATACACCCGTTGATTATGCACTTTTTCCGCTTACTACGAGGAATGAATGATAACACATCACAGTCATTCATTCTTCGAAAGTCTTTACCCGGATGATTTTTTAGAAATAAATAAAAAACACAAAATATCTATTGTATCGAGGAATTCCTGTGCTAAAATGGAGAAATCAAATGAAGTTTTTCACGAACTTTTAAAGGAGTGTTCTATTTGTCCATTTTAGACTATCGTCCATTGAATCTATACACCAATTATCGCGAAGCTGCTGAGACGTTTCCTGACACCCCCATCATCCATGATGAAGTGTTGCCAGCATTTCCTGAGCTTGGCTATCGTAGTACCTACCGTTCGAGCCATGAAATGATTTTAAAGCGTGCTTATCAACTTGCCTCACTTGGCGTGCAAGCAGGAGATAAAATCATTCTGTATAAATCTTCAAAATTCGATACGTATTTGTTAGCAACGGCTGCTTCTTACCTTGGTGCCGTTCCTGCTATGATCTCCTATCATTTTCCTGCTGAAACCATCGAAGTGTTTGTGGATCGCTTAGAAGATCCTTACATCTTATTTGATGAAGAAACCGAAGGCCGCGTCGCACAAGTGAAAAATAGCAGTACTGACAAACAGATCGCTGTTCGCCATTTGCTACAACAAACAGAGGAACCAGTGGAACAAACTGAATTACCGGTGGATCAAATTTCCTATATGACCCATACTTCTGGAACGACGGGTATTCCAAAATTGATTTGTCATTCAGCAAACTCCATGGGCTGGCGGACAAAATGGCAAAAAACGATCTTCACCAAGATCGATCGCACCAAAGCTGACTCTGATTTAATTGCGTTCCATATTTCACCGGTGCACTCCCGCTTCAATATCGGTATCTCCTCCTTGATGGCGATGGGCTTCCCGATGATGCCATTAACCAATGCCAACGGTGCTCATGTCGTAGGCATGTTAAAAGAATACCCACCGATCGCTTTGGAAACTCATCCAAACAATTTTGTCCAATGGAGCTTTGTGGCAAAAGAACAACCAGATGCTTTTGCTAATATTCGTTACTATCACTCAACCTTTGATGCTATCAACAATCAAACAATGGCGACTTTTTTAAATACTTCAGCAACAAAAGAAGCACTCTTTTTACAAGTCTATGGCCAAAGTGAGTGCGGGCCAATGATTCTAAAAGCACATACCTTAGAAAGCATCACTACCAACGATGCCCGTGATATGGGTGTCGGTCTGGAGGACTTAACGAGAGCGCGGATCACCGATGCCGAGGGCAACGAGCTGCCAGCCAATACCGATGGGCACATCCATTTCCTTTCAAAAGGACGCGCGTTGACCTATTATAAAGAAGATCAGCGTTTTGCTGACAATGTCTATGGCGCTTGGTGGGACAGTGGTGATTACGGCAAGATGGATGATCAGGGACATCTTTACTTAAAAGACCGTCAAGTGGACTTGATCAAAAATATTGAAAGCAATCTTGCCTTGGAAGACCTTTTGCTGGATCATTTAGACTTCCTTGCCGAAGTCGTGATCGTTCGCGACAAAGAAAACTCACCGCAACCAATCATTGCTTTAGCACCAAATCGTCAAATGGATTGGGATGCTTGGTGGAAAATGGTGGAAGATCTCCCTCACCTCAATCAGCCAATTTTACGCGACTACGAAGATATCCCACGAACAGCAACCATGAAAGTCCAACGACTACAAATTGAAAAAGAATTCAAAAACGCAGAATAAAGCAAAAGAAATGGCCAGCAGATTTCCCTGCTGGCCATTTCTTTTATTTTTACTGTTTTTTCTTTGATGATGTTATTCTTTCGCTGATCGTTTTCTTGAGTAGATGCATTCTTTAGGTTGCCCATACTGACTTAGCTTTGTTTCTGCTAACGTGATGCCAAAGCCCTTTCCATCAGGTACCAGCAGCTTGCCTTCATGCAAAGTTGCAGGCTGTGTAATGACATCATCATAAAAGTAACGATCAGAAGCGGAAAGATCCCCAGGAAAATGGAAAATATCTTGACTCGCAAATTGCAAATTCATGGCTCGCCCCACACCAGACTCAAACATGCCGCCTAACCAAACGAGTAGTCCATGGGTTTGACATCGATCAAGGATTCGCAAGGCTTCGGTGATCCCACCGACACGGGGGATTTTCAGGTTGATCGCACGGCAGCTGTCCAGGGCTGCGACGGTATCGACGTCTTCTGCCGTTCGAATATCTTCATCCAAACATAGAGGCGTCTTCATCTGACGCTGCAGCTGACTGTGCCCCACCAGATCTCGTACCTTAAGGGGTTGCTCGATCATCACCAAGCCAAAGTCATCAAGTGCCAAAATGCGTTCTGGCTCACTCTGATAGGCTCCGTTTGCATCTGCCATCAAAAGCAATTCTGGAAAGGCTTGTCGAATCGCTCGCAAGGGTACCAGATCTTGCCCAGGCTTGATTTTTAATTTGATTCGTTGATACCCTTGGGCGACATAATCGGCAACAAGAGCCACTAGTTTTTCGACAGAGTCTTGTATGCCAAGACTAACGCCAACAGCGACACTCGGTCGGGTTGCGGTATAAAGCTCTTTCACACTTTGATGCGTTTGCTTGCCATATAGATCCCAAATCGCTGTTTCCAAAGCCGATTTTGCCATGTAGTTTCCTTGGACCGTTTGAAACAGCTGACAAACTTCTTGCGGATGCTCGATCTCTTGGTCAATCAATAATGGGATCAGTGCTGTTTCAATCACTTGTCGAGCAGAAAAGAGGGTTTCTTCAATGTAATCTGGCTGCTCAAAAGCGACCAATTCACCGATGCCCATCGTTTTATCCTCTGTTGTCACCAAATAAAGATCAAAAGCTTTTTCTGTTAATTGTCCATAACTTGTCACAAAGGGTTGTTTGAGGGGCAAGCGACAGGCGATGCGTTCAATTTTTTCAATCTTCATTGCGTTCTCTCCTTGTCAATCAGCTGACTGTGGCCCCGATCCTTTTACAAACCATTGATCGATTTCATGACGAACCTGTGTCGGCTGTTCTAAATGGATACAATGTCCAGCATTAGCAACGACTTTGATGGTCATCTCTGGTTGCAGCTGCTTCATTTGGTGGGCGATTTTACGAAACTTTACATCTTTTTCCCCCGCTAAATAAAGAATTTCACAAGCTAGCTGCGGAAGTGCCGACCAACAGCTTGGCTGTTTGCCAGTACCACCGTAAATCAAGCTTACTGCCAAGCCAAATTTGTTTTGCTGCAAGCGTCCTTGCCGTACAGCAACCTGCTGCGCTAAAGGTAGCTCCTTTTGACTAGCAAACAACGGCAGTTCTTGCCAGTAATCGACAAAATCGACCAAAGGCTCCCTTAGTAAGCGCAACGCTAAGCGACGATCGTGCCGCTGACGAGCGAGTCGTTCCGCTGGATCAGCTAACCCAGGTGAACCACTCTCAAGCAAAAGATGGGTCACTGCCGTTGGTTTCATGACCGCCCAGACAAGTGCGATTCGCGCCCCCATCGAGTAGCCATACAGGCCATAACGTTCAATCCCTAACTTCGCTAAAAGGTGTGCGAGATCCTCCACCAGTAAAGGAAGTTCATAACGCATGGGATGGACATAAATCGATGAGCGTCCATGTCCAATCAAATCGATTGCCAATACATTGTAAGAACCTACCTCTGCAAAAACCGGTCGAAAGCTTTCCGAAGAACCCGTGAAGCCATGCAATGCCACAAGGGTTGGTAAGGATGGTCGATACGGCTGCAGCCACTGATAAAAATAACTGACGCCATTTATCGTGTCCTTCATTGCTGCGCTCCCGCCTCGCTAAACTGCTGTTGGAGTGCTTGCCAAGTATTGACCGGATCTTTTTGCTCACCCTTCACTTCGATTATTTGAAAGCGCGGCTGTTGACTTGTTTCCGCTAAAATCGTTTGAAACTCTAGCAAAGAGGTCGGTGTGTGCCAATCTGCCTCATATAAGGCCGCCACTTTTTGAAACTCAAGATCTAACGGAGTACCAAAGAGCGGGACAAAGTCGTTTGGTTCTAAGGTGTTTTGTGACAGAAAGGAAAAGATCCCACCACCGTTATTATTCAGTAAAATGATCGTTACTGGCAATTGATACTGGCGCAGTAGTTGTAGGCCGTTCATATCATGGTACAACGCTAAATCACCAATCAACAAGTAGGTAGGCTTTTGACTGGCGGAAGCAATCCCAGCCACGGTCGAGACAAGGCCGTCGATCCCATTGACGCCTCGGTTTCCATACACTCGATAAGTGGAGGTAGTTTTGCTGCCGTAGCGATCAAAAAAACGGATCGCATTGCTGTTTGCCAAAAGAATTTGCGCTTCTTCAGGCAAACATTGTTGGAGCATGCGCACAGCGCTGCTCTCATCCCATTGTTGCAACTGGGGACTTGCAGCAATCACCTGATCTGCCCGCGCTTGAAGTGCTTGCCATTGTTGTTGCCACGCCGTATGTTTGACGATCGGCAACTGGGTGATGGCCGCCACGAAGGCGCTGATCGCTGCTTCGATCAAATAGTTTGCCCGATGCAGCTGATCTTGCCACTGCCCTGATGGATCAACAAAGAGCCACGTCGTCGTATCCGCTGCTTTGTTCAACCATAATAGGACATTTTTAGTGACTGGTAAGCGACCAAAACGCACGACCACTTCTGGTTGGAAGGCAGAAGTCAATTGCGGGAAAACAAGATCGGCTTGACTGATAAATGTTCCTACTTTGGTACCGGCTGTCGCCAGATTGGTCAATGGATCACCGACGATCGGCCAGCCTAATTTCTCCGAAAAAGCCAGCAACTGCTGCGCTTCTTCGATCGTAAGGCTTTCTCCAGCAATCAGGATACCTTTCTTATCAAAGTAAGGGGCTAGCTGGGTGATCATCTCTGCTGACAGCTCTTGTTGTGGTGCCAGATAGCTCACGTCTTGCTGCATACTGCATTGGCGACTAAAGTCAGGCAACAGCGGCTCCCGTAATGGAAAGTTGATTTGGACAGGGCCTTTCGGCTGTTTTTGCGCTTCGATCGTGCAAGTTGCAGCTTGCCAAAAACTATAACGCAACAAAGCAGGATCGTTTTCTGGCACCGTCATCTCTACCATCTTTTTGACATGAGAGGCATACAAATTCTGTTGATCCATTGCCTGTGGCGCCCCAACGCCCCGCAGTTCTGGTGGGCGATCAGCCGTTAAGACGATCAGTGGCAAGTTGGTAGCTTCTGCTTCACAAACAGCTGGATAATAATTGGCTGCTGCAGTTCCAGAAGTACACAGTAAGATCGTTGGCTGGAGATCAACTTTGGACATCCCTAAAGCAAAAAAAGCAGCCGAACGTTCATCGACAGCCACCGTACAGGTGATCTCAGGATCACGATGCAATAGTAGCGCCAATGGCGTGGAGCGTGAACCGGGACTAATGACTGCTCGCTTCGCACCCGCTGCTTTTAGTCCTTGGATCGCCGCTAATAAATAGTCTGTCATGACTGTCTGATTATTCATCTCCTAAGATCCCTCTCCTCATCGGTTGAAATTTTAACCGTGTTTCTTGACGTTCGGATTCCGCATCTGAATCGGCAACGATCCCACAGCCCGCATACAGCGTTGCTTGATTGCCGCTAAAGAATCCTGAGCGGATCGCCACAGCAAACTCGCCAATATCTTCTTGAATACCCAACCAACCGATCGGTCCACCGTACATCCCTCTGCTGGCTGGTTCATGGGTACGAATCCATGAGACGGCTGCTTCTTTCGGTTCTCCCCCCAATGCTGGGGTCGGGTGTAGTTTTTGCACGGCGGTCAGAAAGTTGACCCCTGCCTTTCTTTGCCCTGCTAAAGGAACAAACAAATGCTGAATGTCACGATTTTTGATCACGGAACGGGCTTCTGATTGAAAGCCGTCAGCTAACAAAGTGGCCAATGCCGTTTCTAAGCGATCGACAACTACTTGATGTTCATGGGTATTTTTTGCGTCCGCTAAGAGGGCTTGTGCCAGTGCCTCATCTTCTTCTTTGGTTTTGCCTCTTGGTGCGGAACCTGCGATACTTACCGTTTCAAATTGATCGACAGTCGCTTTTAGCAAGCGTTCTGGCGTCGCACCAGCAAAAACATGGCCCCCATGTTCGATGGCAAAAAGATAGGTATTCGGCTGCTGTTGCGCCAACCGTTGCAACACCGCAGTACTAATGATCGACTGCTTCGTTTCTACCTTCATTCGTCTTGCCAGAACCACTTTTTTCAACGGTGTTTCAGTTGAGCGAATGGCTGCCACTGTCTCTTCGACCGCTTGCAGCCATTGGGGCACATCTAGTTCCTCTTGTGCCTGAAAAGCAGGCGTTTCTGCTACAAGACTCTTGTCCGGGTTGGCATGCAACCAGCTTGCGACTTTTTCCTGTAAGGCAGCGACTTTTTGTTGTCGTTGTTCCTCGGAAGAAGCGGCTACTGTATAAACGACGCCACACTGATCGCCAATTTTGCGAACCAGTATTTCTGGCAACGCAAAGAGACCAGCACCTAGCTCAGCCCAATCCTGACTGACTTCTGCCTGTTCATCAAAAGCAAAGCCGCCAACTAACTGCGCCTGAAAAGGTGCCTCTGGTTGATAGTGGGCTTGCTTTAAGAGAGAGCGGACTTCTGAAAAGTCTGCAAGTTTGGGTTGCGAAAAAGTGGCTAACCAACCCAACCCTACTATACTGGTCGTTTCATCAGGGGTACGCCAGAAGTAGCGTTCCCCTCGATATTCTTGTGCCGCTGCATAAAGAGCCAGTAAGTCACACCTTTCTATAGGTTGATACTCACTCAAATAGGTTTTCCCGGCAGCGATCGCTGCCTCATAATTACTTGTTGATTTGCTGTTCAATGTAGTTCACTCTTTCTTCACTCAGCAATAGCCTTTTTAAAACTTTACCGCTTGCTGTGCGCGGCATTTCTCGCACGTGATAAAAGCGGCGCGGAAATTTATAATGGGCGATCTGCCCTTCTAACGTATCCAATAAAGCTTGGAAGTGGATCGGTTGATTTAACGTTAAATAAGCCGCGACAGATTGTCCCCACTCCTCGTCTGGTTCCCCCACCACAGCTGCCTCTTTGACCGCTGGATGCTGCAACAAGGCTTGCTCCACTTCTGCGGGATAGATGTTTTCTCCACCAGATATGATCAGTTCGCTTGCACGACTGACTACATACAAAAAGCCCTCTTGATCAAGATACCCTAGATCTCCTGTGGCAAACCAGCCCTCTTGGTCCCACTGCTGTGGACTGCGATCGTTTAAGTAACGGGTCGTGATCGCCGGTCCTTGCAGTTGGATCTCTCCGATCGACTGGGTACTTTCAGCAGTCTGATGATCTGCCATTTTCGCATCAACCGCAATTCGTAAATGGACACCTTGCAGGGGAACCCCTGAGGAGCCGATTTTTTCTGAAGCTTTTTCTGGCGGCAATGCCACCACTTGTGAACAGGTTTCTGTCATCCCATAGGATTGGATCACAGAAAGCTGTTTTTGCTGGCATTTTTCCAATACACTTTTAGCAATCGGACCGCCGCCTAACAGTACATAACGCAACGAATCAAAGCCTTGTTTGGGCACCAAGGGCAGCAAATCTGTCAACATTTTTGCCACCAAAGAAACGATCGTCCCTTTCCCTGCTTCAAGGTCTTTTGCCATTTCTCCAGCATCAAAGCGCTCATATAAACGAACACTCATCCCAAGTCGCAAGGACCGTAAGAGAATTGATAACCCACTGATATGATACAGCGGAACTGCACAAAGCCAACAATCCTCGCTAGTGATGGCTAAGTTTTTTTGCGTCGCTTCGGCACTTGCTAGATGATTCCCAAAGGTTTGAGGCACACCCTTGGGATTGCCAGTCGTACCAGATGTATACATAATTGAAGCCACTTGCTCTGCTTGATAGATTGCTTCATTAGGAACAAACGAAGGAACAACAGAACCGATAAAAGCCTCCGCCTGTTTGATCGCTTGTCCAAAGGTCAAGTTGCGAACACCCGAAACCGCAGCCTGATCCGCCGTGATCACCCAGTCGCAGTGGGCATCTTGCAATTGGAAGGAGATTTCAGCGGCTGTCAATCGCGTATTCAGCAGCTGGACTTCGATCCCCAACTCCCATAACGCAAGGATCGTAAAGACCATTTCAGGGGAGTTATTGCTAAAAAGAGCTACCCGGTTTGGCTGATCAACGAATTGGGCTTGATAATAAGCAGCGTAAGCATAAACCTCTTTTTGCAAGGCAGCAAACGACCAGCTTTTTTCATGCCAATAAAAAGCTGGTCGTTCTGGATGAAGTTGTGCTTGCCTTTGCAGCCAACTCCCAGTCATTATGGGAATTTAGGGAATTGGTCGAAGTCTGGTTGACGTTTTTCTTTAAACGCGTCACGACCTTCTTTGGCTTCATCCATCGTGTAATACAATAAGGTCGCATCGCCGGCCAATTGCTGAATGCCAGCTAATCCGTCCGTATCGGCGTTCATTGATGCTTTGATCATGCGTAACGCCAACGGGCTCTTTTGCAGCATCGTTTCGGCCCATTCCATCGTTTCATCTTCTACTCGATCAAGAGGAACGACTGTATTGATCCAGTTCATCGCCAATGCTTCTTCGGCAGTATATTGTTTTGTCATGAACCAAACTTCCTTGGCTTTTTTATGTCCGATTGTCCGTGCAAGATAGCCCGAACCATAGCCACCATCAAAACTACCGACATTTGGTCCTGTTTGACCAAATTTAGCGTTATCAGCGGCGATCGTTAAATCACAAACCAATTGTAAAACATTTCCGCCGCCGATCGACCAGCCTTTGACCATGGCGATCACCGGTTTTGGTAACGTGCGAATCAAGCGTTGCAGATCCAATACGTTTAAGCGAGGAACCTGATCTTCCCCAACATAGCCACCGTGACCACGGACTTTTTGGTCTCCGCCTGAACAAAAGGCTTTATCGCCAGCGCCTGTCAAAATAATCACGCCGATGCCTGGTTCATCGCGACTGATCGAAAATGCATCAATCATTTCAAACACCGTTTTTGGTGTAAACGCATTGTGGACTTCTGGGCGGTTGATCGTGATCTTCGCCACTTTTCCATGTTGTTCAAACAAAATTTCATCGTACTCTTTTAAGGTTTTCCATTCTCTCATTACTTGTTCCTCCTCAATTCACATAGCTCTATTATACACATATCTAGTCGCTTTTCGTTAGAAATTGCTTTGGTTAAGGGAATTTCTTAAGACTTCTCCCCCTGTTGCCGACTTTCTGAGATCTTCGGCTATTTCTACCAAAACTCGTGCTATAATCATGGTAACTTTCTTAGAAAAAGGAGTAAAAAATGAATTTACTGGAAGCCTTAGAAATCGAAGTAGAAGCAGCAACAGCCGATTTTGTTCGTTTACGGATGCCGATCAAAGCGCAGCACAAACAGCCTTTTGGTCTCGTTCACGGTGGTATTAACGGTGTTTTGATCGAGACCGCCTGCAGCATCGGTGCCAATCAAGCCTTGGCTCAAGAAGAGGCCTTTGCCGCCGGCGTTGACCTGCAAGTCAACCATCTAGCCGCCGCCCAAGAAGGAACTCTGATCGTAGAAGCTAGTCCTGATCGCATCGGCGCTCGTATCCAAACTTGGCAAGCCACTATTTGGTTAGCTAGCGGGTTAAAAACTGCCGTTGGGCGTTGCACCTTAACGACTGTACGCAAATAATCCTTTACGCTCCTGCATTGTGCTCACGGGAGCGTTTTTTGGTCTGTTTTGAAGAAAGAGGTCACCAGTCAACGCCTTATTAAAGATATTCTTTCATTATAAAGCTATTGAGAATGTGAGCGTGGTTTTTTCGAAAGGTACGTTGTTTTTTTACAGAATGGGGGTCTTTCGTTATAATGTAGCTAAGAAAGCGAGGCTTATTATGAAAAATAACCGATTGATCCACTTTTTAGGCAGCAAAACAAGCTATTATGTCTTAGGACTGATTATCTTGTCGGCAGTTGCTGTCTTTTTGCTAAATCAGATTTCTTTTTTATTTACACCCTTTTCAGCCATACTTACAGCTATTATCCCACCCTTTTTATTTGGGCTGATCCTTTACTATCTGTTTAACCCGGTGGTCGATAAATTGGAATCGAAAAAAATTCCCCGCAGTGTTTCGATTGCTGGGATCTATCTGTTGATTCTTTTGTTGATCGTCTTTGCTGGTTTCCAGCTTTATCCGATTTTGGAGCAGCAAACCACCGATCTGATCAATAGCTTACCAAGTTTGGTCAGTGACTTTGAGAAAAACGCGACCGCCTTTTTAGAAAATACCCCATTTCAAGATGAGATGGTACAAATTACAGACACACTACAAAATATCACCAGTAATATCATGAGTTTTATTGGAGACTATTGGCAAACTGGTGCCGCTGGGCTCAGCAGTTTGTTTTCAACCATTTCGACCTTGTTCATTGCTTTGTTTACTGGACCGATCATTGCCTTTTTTTTATTGCGCAACCCCAACAAGTTTTATTTTTCGGTCCTCTCATTAGTACCACCTCGTTTTCGCAAAGACTTTAATGAAATCGTCAAGATCTCTGACTTACAAGTCGGTGCCTTTTTGAAAGGACAAATCATTTCATCCTTGATTTTAGGGGCGATCTATTGGGTCGTTTTCCTATTGATTGGCTTAGAGTATGCCAGTATTCTGGCGATCGCCGCTGGTCTGCTTTGTATCATCCCCTATATTGGACCTTTTATCGTCTTTTTCCCGGGGCTTTTCATTGCCGCACAAGATTCCACCGGGATGTTGGTTAAGTTTTTGATTGCTTGGTTTGCTGTACAGCTGCTTCATGGCGATTTAGTCGTGCCCCGTGTGATGGGTGACCGATTGAAAATCCATCCTATTACGATTCTGGTTGTTTTATTAGTAATGGGTGATTTGATGGGGATCGTTGGGGTGATTTTCGGAATCCCGATTTATTGTCTGCTAAAAGTTCTTGTCGTTTACGTGTTCCGCAAATTCAAGCAGCGCTACAACCGCTATTACGGTCAAGAGGGCAAATACTTCCACAGTGCCTTCACTAGCAAAGATTACCTAGGTGACGAAGACAAAGACACCAAGAAAAAAGCCTAAAAAACTGCCGCGAATCGTTGGTTCGCGGCAGTTTTTGTCTATTTTATTTCATCTCATGTTCCAAAAAGAAATGATAGAGCGCCCCTAATAAATTGGCGTCATTTTGAAATTTGCAGGCTTGGATTTCCGGCTTCGTCAAGGTCTGCTGCAAAATCGGTAAACTAGCCAGCAGTTGTTGATACTGACGGTCGATTTCTTCCACCACGATCGCTTGGGCACTGATGCCACCGCCAATCACGAAGCGCTCTAAGTCGATCACGGCTTGAACATTGAGTATGACACACGCGATTTCTCGGCAATACGCTGTAAACAGCGCCCAGACCTGGGGCTCTTTTTGATTGATAGCGTCAAAAACTGCTTCACCATCCGCAAGATCAGCTAAGCCTAGCAGTTGGGCGCTGCGGCGAATCATGGCGACCGCTGAACCGCTAAAACCTGCCAATTGCTGCAGGGTCAATCCCTGATTATTTGGTTGCTCAGCGTTTTCTTGAGCATCGCTTCTCTTAGTGGCATTTAGTAGAAAACTTAATTCCCCTGCTTGAAAATGTGCACCTTGGATCAGTCTTCCTTCAACGATCACACCACCACCCAAACCAGTACCTAATGTTATGGCAGCCCCATTTTGAATCCCTTTAAGGTTTCCTAGCCACCATTCAGCTAATGCGGCTGCCTTGCCATCGTTGGTCACAGCCAGCGGCACTTGGTACTTTGCCAGCAGTTGTTTTAAGGAGACTCCATCTAAAAAAGGCAATGCCCCGCCAAACGAGATCGTCCCTGTCTCTGGGTTGACTTTTCCTGGGGTACTAACAGCAATGCCCCGAATGCTTCCATGAACGTCCTCAACGATCGTTTCAATCCCTGTCAGAAATTCCGTAAGATTTTTCGGCGTATCCATCCGTCCTCGCGTCAGAATATTCCCCGAGCGATCAATGACAGCCGATTTGATTTTCGTGCCGCCGATGTCGATGCTTAAATAGTTTTTATTCACTGAATCCCACCCTCTGCTTCTACTGCCCATCGCAGGACGGTTTTGGCTTTATCTGGTGAGACTTTTCGCGGATCAGACAAATAGATTTCTCGATGCTGGAACGTGTCCATCGTTGGACGGATCACTAACTGTTCTTGTTTTAACAGCTCCTTCATTTTCGCAAATGTTTCCGCTTCAGTGTCAAAAGAACCTGTATGCATCGCTTGCAGACACAATCCTTCTTCATAGCGCTCAAAGATAAGCTTTTCTAGATTTGGATTGTCTTTCTTCTCTTTGACTGCCAAGAGCTGTTCTTGAAACAGTGTTTCCGTGACTGGTTCTGGTTGGCGAATCATGATTTTGTAGATCAATTCTTCTTTGTTGACGGCACCGTCTGGCTTTGTCAGAGAGGTCCATACGCCTTCTAAAGGAAAGACCGTGTATTCAAAGGGTTCATTGCCAAAAGCCCCTTTTTTCAATCCCATCCTGAGTGAATAAGAAATCGTATATAAAGCGGCGATCTCTTCGCTGAATTCAGGACGATTCGGATTGCCGCTGCCGCTCAAACTGATAAATTGATACGTTGGCACCTCGATCACTGTTGGTTTTTTGGGAAGATAGAGCTCTTTTTCTAGTTTGCGCCATTCATACTTCATAAGGACCCTCCTCGATTTGCTTTTCTTTATTTTACCATGAATCACTTGAACCAAACGAATGAAATATAGGCTGTTTAAGTGAAGGAAAATAATTTGGGCAGCACCATTTTCATACTAACAACTAGTTTGACATTACAGAAATTCCTCTATCTTCCTTGCCTTCGCTCATTGTTTTACTATGAAAATCTCCTTTCTTCTATCTTCTCAAAAACAAAAACTGCAGAAATCAATTCAAGAAGAAAGTGATTTCTGCAGTGATCGAGCCTCGGCTCTTTTTTTATTGTCTTACAGCCTCATTAGCGGCAAAGCGTTTTGAAAAATGTTGTTCTAATCGCTTTTGCCCGGCTTCAATCAAAATGCACAACAGCCAATAGATGATGGCAACTAGCACATACATGGACATGTAATCAAAGGTTCGTCCGCCAACGATCTTAGCTTTTTGAAAAATATCAGGAATCGTGATCATTGCTGCCAAGGAGGTTCCTTTCAGCAAATCCATTGCCACATTACTCAATGCCGGTACAGAAATACGAAAGGCTTGTGGCAAAATAATCAGACGCATCGTTTTCGTAAAGGATAACCCTAACGCATAGGCAGCATCAAATTGCCCACGATCCACACCAGCAATTGATCCTCGGTAGATTTCCCCGATAAATGCGCTGCTGGTCAATGTAAAACAGATGATCGCAGCACTGAGCGCCGACAATTGATAAGGCAAGCCAAAATACAGTAGGAACAACAAGACCAACGCTGGGACGCCTCTTA
The DNA here is from genome assembly GCF_050531515.1 of Enterococcus sp. DIV1279b. Lineage (NCBI taxonomy): Bacteria > Bacillati > Bacillota > Bacilli > Lactobacillales > Enterococcaceae > Enterococcus > Enterococcus sp. DIV1279b. The sequence goes on from NZ_CP172891.1 coordinate 2,771,655, forward strand.
GAAATGAGAGGTAGCCCCGCACGAACCCTCTAATGAATGGATTTTCCAACATCCCTAAGAAGGTGAGTGTGATCCCTAATACGTTGCCTCCTAGAAACGAAACGACAGCAATGCCGACCGTATAGGACAAGCCCGACAGCAAATAGGGCAATGACTCCCACATCAACGGCAAATCAAGGGTTGGAATATACATTAGTCTGTTTCAACCGTTTGGATCGCTTGATCAGATTTTACTGAAATATCGGTTTGAAAATACGTTTCCGCAAGTTCTTTTAAACGGCCGTCTTCTTTCATTTCTGCTAAAACAGCATCCACTTTTTCCTGTAATGCTTGATGATCTTTCACGAATAAGAAGCCCGTTTCATTCGGATTAAAGTAGACATCTTCCAAAATTTTTACAGGGATATCTGGCAAAGCAGCGACTGCCATTTTTTGCAAATAGTAATCATTCAAGATCACATCCGTTCGACCATTCGCAACATCTGTCAAATACTGATCATTCGTTGCGTTGTCGTAAGTCACTAATTCTGCCCCATAGGATTCCGCTAAGCGCATGTAGCTGGTATTCGGTTCACCAGCAGCTTTTTTGCCATCCAAATCTTCTAAAGAAGCAATCCCAGAGTCATCACTTTTTCGCACGATCATACTATCGAACGAGTATTTGATAGGCGTTGAGAGACTGAATTTTTCCGCCCGTTCATCCGTCAAACCAAAATCGTTGGCAGCAAAATCAGTTTCTCCACGTGTTAAAGAAGAAACTTGTCCATCGACATTGTACTCTTTAAATGTGATCTCTACGCCTAATCGCTTGGCGACTTCTTTTGCCACATCGACATCATAGCCCACTAATTCATTTTCATCGTTATAGTAAGACGATGGATACAAGGTTCCCGAAGTAGCAACAACCAATGTTTTGGCTTCTTCCACCTTGCTTAGACTGGTGTCTTCTTCCGTTGGTTTGCTGCAGGCACTTAACAAGACTCCCGCAAATAAACCTAAAAAGCCAACCATTGCAACGATTTTCCCTTTTCTAACTTGTTTCATAATATCCTCCTCTTAGTCTCCTTGTTTTGGCAACAGAAATCGTTGCTGTGTTTCAAATAAATAGCCGACTTGGAAAAGTAGATCTTCTCTGCCTTTAGACGCCATAAATTGGATCCCTAGCGGCAACCCTTCCTCGCTAAGAGCAGTTGGCAAGCTGATGGCTGGCTGCCCCGTTAAATTGGCTAATTGAGTGTAAGGTGTCAGAGCATAGCTCTTGGCAAACATTTCTTCGATCAACTCACCCGCAGCACTTTTTCCAAGCGATTCGATCTCATGCAGTCTTTGGCGAATGCTATCGCTTTGTAAGGCTTCCTCAATCAAAGGGGCTGGATAAGCCGTCGTCGGGGTCAAAAAGAGATCATAGGTTGAAAAGACTTCTTCCATTTTTTCTGCCAATTGATCCCACCACTGCAAGGCAAGAACGTAATCGGCGGCAGGCAGTTTTTTGCCATATTGGTAAAGTGCCCAGGTCATCAATTCCATCTCTTCCCGTCTGACCGGTACTTGACGAGCAGCATTGATCTCAGCAAACATCGCAGCTGTTTCGCCGCCATTCATGGCGTAATAGGTGGTCATCATTTGCTGACCAGCCACTGGATAGCCCACTTCAACGACTTCATGCCCCTGCTTTTCTAAAAATGCGGCTGCACTTCGGACTGCTTGGATGGCGGTTTCAGACACTTGGCCACCGGTCGGCGATGCGGTAGTAAAAGCAACCTTCAACCGCGTTTTTTGACTCGCTTGCTGATGATGCCATTCTACTTGCGGTGCCTGATAAGGGGCAGTCGGCTGTGACGTCCGCAACGCATAAAACAACTGTTCCGTATCACGCATGGAAAGCGTCAACGCAAAGTTGATAGAAGCGCCTTGCCAGCTGCGCCATTCACTAGGACCCACTGGCATCGTGCCACGGGTTGGCTTCAAACCGATCAATCCGCTAAAGGATGCTGGAATGCGGATCGATCCGCCGCCATCACTGGCACCCGCAATCGGAAACATCCCCGAAGCCACTGCCGCTGCCGCACCACCACTGGAACCACCAGCTGAATAGGCAGGATTCCACGGATTACGTGTAGGCCCATACAATGTTGGATCAGTGATATTTTTGAATCCAAATTCTGGTGCATTGGTTTGCCCTAACGGCACAAAGCCTGCCTCTTCTAAACGAGAGACAAAATGTGCCGTGCGGCTGGCTCGTGCTTTAGCAAACAGTTTGGCTCCTGACGTTGCTGGCCACCCTGCTTTGGTTTGGCCGAGTATTTTTAACGGCATGGGTTGTCCCCCAAAAACCGTTTTTTGAAGATGCTGCTCGTAATGCTGGATCGCTGCTTGCGGATCAAATGTTACAAGCGCATTCAAAAGCGGATTTTGTTGATTGACTTTTTCTTCGATCATCGCCACCCGCTCTGCAAAACTGATTTTTCCTTGCCGCAATTGTTCCGCCCAATAGGTCGCATCTTGCATGCTTGCCCCTCCTTTTCCTCAAACCCTCAAACAATTATCTAAACTGTAACACATGAAAAATTCTTCTTTATATAGACTACAATATACCAAACACTAGGAAATCTTTCAACAAAAATAGAACAGTTTTTAAACCTGTATCATATCGTTATCAAACGTTCCCATCTTTTTACTACCAGTTGTCGACCAACGCTTCTTCTTAGCTGTCCCCATCATTACCTAACAAAAACGGCACATCGCCAAACGATGTGCCGTTTTGATTTACTTATATTTTTCTTCCAGCTTGCTCATCCAAAGACCTAACCAAGCCCCCAAGACAAACAAAATAATTCCGATGACAGCCGTTACCCAAGTAAAGCCGCTATAGTTTGCCACCGGAGGAATCACGATCAATATCGTTGAGGCAATAACGATCCCTAAAATGAAGTGATAGACTTTTGAATGATAATGGGTCAATAGCCACTCCATCAATTTCGAAAACAGCAGCATCACTGCCAAGCCGCCAATGGCGATCGGTAGAAAGACCCCCATGATGTCAAAGCTCTTAAAGCCTTTCAACATCGGATCATAAAGTCCCAAAACGAGCAAAAGGTTTGAAGGACTCAAGCCAGGAACCAAAACACCTAACGCGATCAGACCGCCGGCGATCACAAAACCTATGAAATTGGCAGGGATCGTTCCTAAGATATCACCCATAAAATAGAGGAACAAGAAGCCGATGACCATACTGCCGAAGAACCAAAGCAGGTCGCCGGTTGTCCGTTTGCTTTTCAAGGTCGATTCTTTAGCAAGTGCTGGTAACGTCCCAATAATTGCCCCCGCAAAGCCCCACAAAACGATGATTTGATAGTTTTGCAGCAGCCACTCTAATGGCTTTGATAAAAGCCCGATCCCTACGATTCCCCCGATCCCTACTGGCAGGAAAAAGAGGAGATTCTCTTTAAAATTCTTCGTCAGATGTGCCATAAAGCGCAGCATCCGCTCATAAATGCCTAAGATGGCTGCCAATACGCCACCTGAAACACCAGGCAAGATAAAGCCCAAGGCAATCACCACGCCTTTAAGAAAACGTGACAAAATACTTTCGTTTCTCTGTTTTTCCATTTACAATTGCTCTCCTTAGCGATGGTTTTCACCAATCGTTCTTTTTTCATCAATCCCTTTAACTATACTTGATTGCCAAAAAAATGGAAAGTAATTTCTAATTCCTCATACAAAGGCAGAATTCAAAGTTCTTTCAGCATCAAGAAATCCGTCTGCTCATCATCCCCCATAAAAAAGGAGTGACTGCCAACTCTTTCAAAGCCCATCGTATGATAAAAAGCCAACGCATTGTCGTTAAATTCCCAAACGCCTAACCAGATCGACTTTTTCTGCAGCTCTTTAGCGGTCTCTTGGGCAAACAGCAGCAGTGTTTTGCCATAGCCTCTGCGCTTATGTTCTTTTTTAATATAGATTCGTTCAATTTCCAACCCCTCTGGGGCGATTGCTTCCGTTTGCGCCTCACCCCAGTTAAGTTTGATATATCCTACGGTTTGATCATTATCTTGTAAAAAATAAAACGCCGACTGCGGATTTTCTAACTCTCGGGTCAGTTTCGGCAGATTGTAGGCTTCTTCTAGATAGATACGAGTATTTTCCTCCGTATTGAAAGGAGCAAATGTATCGTAATAGGTGGATACGCTGATTTCTCCCAATTCTTCTAAATCTGCCAAAGTACATCGTTTGATAGCCATCAAAACGCCTCCTCATTTTTTCAAGCTATTCTATCACATCTCCATCATCCCTTGCAAAAGCAAAAAGGACAGACAGCTTTCCCCACTGTCCGTCCTTTCATAGACTTACTCTTTTATAACCAAGAGCCAGAAAACTGATGGATCACCATCGTACTCGGATCTTCCTCGACCTCACCAGTGATATAGCTTTTTGGTGAAAACGTCATTTGCGGGAAGATTTCTACACCCTTAACGGTTTGTCGTTGATTATTCAATTCTAATCCGTGGTTTTGCAACAGTTCCGTCACTCGGATCACATTGGTGACGACATCTTCCGTTTTTTCTGCCCGGACAAATTTTCGGTCATCGTAATCGTGGTACCATTCTTCCATAAAGGGATGATGCGGCACCGCTCCAATGATCCCAGTAGAAATCTTGGTTTCGATCTCAAAGCCCATAAATGCCTCCAGTGTCAAGAGCTCATCTAAAGGTTTGACCACCTCGATATCGGTATCCATATAAATACCGCCTTCTGTCACTAACGCATACAAACGAACCACATCTGACACAAAGGCCCATTCTTCTTGGTCATAGGCCTCTTTTAGATAAGGACCGAATTTTGAAAGGTCGATCGTTGATTCATCCCAACGTTTGATCTCATAATCCGGACAATATTTTTTCCAGGTATCCATGTATTTCTTTTCTTGTTCACCTAATGGATTGCCGCCAAACCAGCAATAATGAATAATTTTTGGAATCATCAATCTCTCTCCTTTAGTTTATTGGTCTCTTTTAAGTGTAGCTGATTTTGCAATTGTTTCAAAATCATATACACTTTTTTCAGCGAAAGCAGTTGCTCCTGCTCCTGGGCATGATCAGAAAAATCCATTAAAAAAAGCACCAGAATCAGCGATTCTAGCGCCTTTTTGAGGGATTACTTATAAATAGCGATTGTCCCGTAAAACGGCTTTTTTAATATCTGCCACCGTTTGCGTCCCCGCAAGCTGCATGACCATCTCCAATTCTTTTTTGAAGAAATCAAAGACTTGTTGAACACCGGTAGCACCACCTAGAGCCAACCCATAGATCACTGGGCGGCCGATCGCCACTAGATCTGCTCCGCAAGCAATCGCTTTAAAGACATGCTGTCCTCGCCGTACCCCGCTATCAAAGACGATCGGCGCCCGACCTGCCACTGCTTCAGCCACGATCTGTAAGGAATCAAAGGAAGCTGGACCACCATCCAATTGGCGTCCCCCGTGATTTGAGACCCAAATCCCTTGTGCACCTGCCCCTAAAGCTCGTTCCACATCTTCTTCTGATTGCACCCCTTTGACATAAACTGGCAAGTCAGATTCTTTGGCGATAAAAGCGACATCCTGGGGACTTAATTTTTGTTTTGAGGAGCCGTAAACGGCATCCATCGTTTGTCCGATCCCTGATTGATAGGCCTGAACGATCGGCATTGCCAACGGAAAGGTGAAGCCATTGCGGCGATCCGTTTCTCGATTGCCCCCAACAGTTGCATCTGCGGTCAAAACGATCGCTTTGGCGCCATTGCGTTTTGCCATCGCCAAGATGTCTTTATTGATGCCATCGTCTTTACTCATATAAAATTGGAACCACTGCGGCGCTTCTTGACCACCAGCTGCTCGGATTTCTTCCAACGTACAAGAGGCATACGAACTCGCCGTATAGATCGTGCCAAAACGTGAAACACCTTTGGCTGACGCTTGTTCTGCCGCAACATTTGCTAAGCCGTGGGCGGCAACAGGCGCCATAATGATTGGCGCTGACAACGTATCGCCGCCAAAGGACAACGTTGTGTCCGGTAATTCAATGTCCTTTAAGACATGAGGAATGATCAATTTGTGATTGAAGGCGCGTTCATTTTCTTGATAGGTAAAAATATCCCCCGCACCACTGCTGATATAGCCATACCCACCTTTAGGAATCACTTCCTCTGCCGCGATCTCCAAATCGCGCATATTGATAAAATCGATTGCTCCTTCTGCGGTACTTGCTTGATAAATTTTTTCCATGCCTTTCCCTACTCTCCAATAAGATAACGTTTACATTTTCATCCTACCCCTGATTGCAGGATCACGCAACTCATTCGCTCACTCCTGTCAAATAGGCTTCTTTTACTTTCCCACTCAAGACAGCCCTCCATTTGAGTGGGCTGAATTATTTTTTTGTTCGTACGAAATATTCTGCCAATAACAACGGCTGAATCGTTGGATATGTCCAGTTGGCAGGCGGCTCTGCCATTACATAGATTGCTTCGATCTCTGAGGTCAATTCATCCTGCAAGTCCGTGATCTGGGCTTCAAACACCAAGCCGTAATCGGCCTCCCCGTTTTTTTCTAAACCATAGATAAATAACGGTTCTAGGGTAAAGTGCTTGGCGCCTGTTTCTTCTTTTAATTCACGGGCAGCACACTCTGTGATGCTTTCTCCTAGTTCTCGCTTGCCTCCAGGAATCTCCAAGGTGTCTCGTTCTTTGTGTTTGACATAGACGAACTTTTCTTGGTACTTGCTGATGATCACGGCAAAAACTAGCTGCTCTTCTGCGATCTTTTCAAGCTCGAATATCGTTACGTTACTCATTTTTCTCATTCCTTTCAAAAAAGCAGACATGCTTCTAAAATAAACAGTCGTTAAATCAAAAAAAGTGCTGATCCCTTATGGAAAGGGTCAGCACTTGCAACTTATTACTCTTCTTCTTCCGCCATGAATGTGTTGAAGACTTCTTCAATCATATCCCATTCTGCTTCTGTTTCGATCTGTTCTAATTCACCTTCAGAACCGTCTTCGTTTTCAATATAAGCGTACGCTTGTAATTCAACGTCTTCTTCTTCTGGTACGCCTGCTGGATAAAGCAAGACGTAGTTGCGGCCGAATTCTTCCGTACCGTCAACCGTTAATAGAATTTCGTATAAGGTTTCATTTCCTTGATCATCGATTAAAGTAATGTGTTCATGTCCTTCATGATCGTGATCGTGGTTATGATCGTGTGTATGTTCTGACATTTATTTTCCTCTTTTCTGTAAATTAAAACAGCTGTTTCCCAGCACCATCTAAATAATTCTGCAAAATCATGACTGCTGCTAATTTATCAATCACTTTTTTTCGTTTGGCACGCGATGTATTCGCCTGTTCTACCAGCATTCGTTCTGCTTGAACGGTCGTCAGACGTTCGTCTTGGTAAACGACCGGCAAACCGAATTGCTGTTCGATCGCTGCGCCGTAAGCCATAGAAGCTTCCGCTCTAGGTCCGATCGTATTATTCATATTTTTAGGTAGTCCTACCACAAAACGTGAGACTTCATATTCTTTCACCAATTCAGCAAGTCGATCATAACCGAAATTGCCTTCATCTTCATTGATGCGAATGATCTCGATCCCTTGTGCTGTCCAGCCCATTGGGTCACTGACCGCCACGCCGACTGTCCGCGAACCAACATCCAATCCCATGATTCTCATTATAGGTTGATCCCGTGATTGCCTAAATAATAACGGATCAGAACTTCCATGATCTCATCCCGTTCGTGACGACGAATCAAATTCCGGGCATCCCGATAACGAGGAATGTAAGCCGGGTCGCCAGAAAGGAGATAACCGACGATTTGATTGATCGGATTGTATCCTTTTTCCTCTAATGCTCGGTAGACGATAGCTAATGTTTCGCTGACTTCTTTTTTACGGCTATCATCAAAATCAAAGCGAACTGTTTCATCTGTAAAACCCATTTCACGACACCTCTCTTTTGTATAGATTTTAGCATATGTTCCTACTATATTGTACTAAACGTTTGATAAAACTACAAACATATGCTTAGATTTTCTCCATTATAACAAAGGTTTATGATGTTTTTATGAACTTTCTTAAAAAAAGCTAGAAAGCGCGGTAGACATACTGGTTTTCTGGTGCTTCAATCGTCTTCTCTTGGTCTGCTACCACCATCGGTAAGTCTCGTTTAAAGGGTTGATAGTACTTCGATTGGATCGTCCCTTCTACATGGAGCCACTGGTTATTTTCTGCCGTTTTTTGTTGCGGTAATTCCACTCGCAAGCCAAAAACGCCTGAATCAGCCACACAATGGATAATGCCAAAACGAAACAAAAAGATTTCATTGGCATCATCTTGATCTGCATGGTACACAAATCCATCATAGGTGATTTTCTTGCCAATAAATTCGCTCGGGTACGTATAGATCAACTCCATGACTTCCAAGTAATTTTCTTCCGTTACCGCAATCGTCTCATCTTTGGCGTAACGTGCCAACGCTGCATCCATCTGAGTGTCATAATCTTCTTTGTTAAAATAAAGACTTGTATCGGGTTTCAGATATTGGGTCGTCATTTCTGGATCCCCCACAGATTCTTCACTTAGGGGGAAATTAAACCCTTTTGCTTCAACGATCGTCGTATCCAAGCTAACGGTGGGGAAAAAGAGACCCACGATGATCGGTAAGGCTAATAGAAAATACGCAATCACTCGTTGGTGTTTTTTCTCCAATCCATGCTGATGCTCATCGTCATGATGATGCTCAGGCTCTTGTTTGACCCAAAAATACAGCTGGACCAAAGCCAATAATAAAGAAATGATCATGGATAAAATAGCGAGATAGCGATAATGAATGTTGATAAACTGATTGAGTTTGCCCGTCACTTGCAAGTACATCATCAATTCAAAATAGCCTGATAAGATCAAAAAACGAACCATTCTTTACACCACCCATGCATAAATTGAAACGACGATTGCGACTAATCCAACTAAAGAAGCGATAAAACGCCCCGAAAAGTACCGCTTCATCATCAACAGGTTTTTAATATCTACCATTGGACCAAAAACCAGGAAACCGACGACTGGTCCAGTGCCGAATAAACTCAACAACGAAGAGCCGATAAAGGCATCTGCTTCGGAACATAGGGATAACGTTAATGCTAACAGCAGCATGACGAAGACCGCTAACAGCTTCGTGGAGCCTAATGTCAGCATCAAACCAGTTGGCAGATAGGTCTGCATCGCTGAGGCGATCAACGCACCAATGATCAAATAACGCCCAGTATCGAAAAACTCATCCAAACTATGCTGCAGCAAATGACGAATCTGCCGAAGGAGCGGATGACTGCTCTTTTCCGTTTGATGGTGGGCGTGATCATGCCCCTGATGGTGTGGGTGAGCTGCCTGCTCATTCCCGCCACTTAATTGATTGGCAAGCCGTGTTTTTAAGACCTCTTGTTTGTTAAAATACGCCAGCCAGATCCCCACGACCATTGCGACCAATAAGCTGCCCAGTACACGCAAAAAGGCGAACTTCGCGGAATTTCCAAAGGCAATGAATGTAGAAAAAATCACGATTGGATTGATGATCGGTGCAGTCAGCATAAAGGCAAACGCCGTATACACTGGCACCTCTTTTTTTACGAACTGATTAACGATCGGTACGATCCCACATTCGCAGGAAGGAAAAAAGACCCCCAGACCACAACCAACTGTGATCGATGCCAATTTGTTTTTTGGTAAGAGTCTCGTGACTCTTTCTGGTGTCAAGAAGACTTGTAAGGCACCTGAGATCAAGCAGCCCAATAGGACAAACGGCAAGGCTTCAATGACGATAGATAAAAAAATAACACTCATTTGCAGGACAGAATTCGGTAATGCCTGAAACATAACTTTAACCTTCTTTATCAATAAATTCGAAACGCTGGAATTACTATACGTTTTTTCCTTTTTTTATACAACGTTTTTTTTAAAGCAGCCTATTTTTTTAATCGTTGCTTTAGATTTCCCTTATCTTTGAATCCTTCTTACTCACCTAAGCGATCAGCTGCTAGCAGATATTTTGACTTTTCCTCAAGAACAGCGTACATTTTCCATGGAGGAATGACTTATGCAAAAAAATCAACCGATCCAAGAGCAGCTCGCCCAACAACCGTTGGCACTACTCTATCTCTCTCAACCGAATTGCAGTATTTGTGTTGCAGACAAACCACGCATCCAAAAACTGGCACAATCCCAGCAACTCCCCCTATTTACCATCAACACGCTGGCAGAGCCAGAAGCAGCCACTTTATTTTCGGTCTTGACGGTTCCTGTCGTCCTCTTGTTCGCGAATGGGAAAGAAGTGCATCGTGAAGCCCGCATCATCGATTTCACACGTTTGACTCAACAAATCTTGCGATATCAAGAAGCGCTCACAAGCGTTGAAGAGCAAGATTCCTACGAATCACTTTTTGACCAGTTAGACGAGTAAGATCAGTGGTGAAAAAGCAAAAAACAGCTGTCAGATCGTTGTATATACTACGATCTGGCAGCTGTTTTGTTGGTTCCTATTTATGTGATGCGATTATTCGCTTAGTGATGGTTCTTCTACTGGTTCTTCATGGGACAAGACGTTGCCTGAATGCAAGAAATAAATCAACGTTTGCAATTCATTGGTTAAGTCAACGTTTTGAATCAGCACGCCTTTTGGTGCAGTGATCCGTGCAGGTGTAAAGTTCAAGATTCCTTTAATGCCAGCTTTCACAAGCTCGTTCACTAAATCTTGTGAATGTTGTGCGGGAACCGTCAAAATAGCCACATCGATCTGCTGGATCTTCACTTGTTCCTTCATGTCATCCATTGGATAGACCGGCACACCATCTACGATTCGACCAACTAGATCTTCGTTGACATCAAATGCGGCACTGATCCGAATGCTGTTGCTTTGGTGAAATTTGTATTTCAACAAGGCGCTCCCCAAGTTTCCGACACCGACTAAAGCTACATTCGTCATGTGGTCTTCGTTCAATGTCTTCGCAAAGAACTGCATCAAGCTTTCAACATCATAGCCATAGCCGCGTTTTCCTAATTCACCAAAGTAGGAAAAGTCGCGGCGGATCGTCGCACTATCAACTTGAACAGCTTCACTTAGTTCGGTCGAAGAAACTTTTAATTTGCCAGCTTGGTGCAAAATACGCAAGTAACGATAATATAAAGGCAATCGCTTCGCTGTTGCCTTTGGAATTTGATGATCTTTCAAAGAATACTCCCCCATTGTGAAAAATTCACTTGTGATGAAGCTATCATAACAAATACATTGTTCAAAAATCAATTTGAATGCTCATAATTTGAAATATAAATTTTATAATGGTAAAATCAAACTTTTTCCCAATCGCCGTTTCCCTTAAAATATGATAGACTTGTAGTATTGCAACCTTGATACAGACAAGTTTCTTAAAGATAGGAATGACATATACATGATTTTATTACAAGCCAACCAAATCGCCCGTCTTTTCGGAGCCGAGGTTTTATTTGAAAATATCCAATTAGAGATTGCCAGCAATTCCCGAATCGCGCTTGTTGGGCGCAACGGTGCTGGTAAATCAACGCTACTGAAAATTATTGCTGGACTCGAAAGTCCTGATAAAGGAACGATCGCTAAAAACAAGACCGCTACGATGGGCTACTTAGCTCAAGATACCGGACTTGCTAGTGAGGCCACCGTTTGGGAAGAAATGCTAGGAGCTTTTGCAACGGTTCGGCAGATGGAGCAGCGCATGCGTACCTTAGAGATCGCCATCTCCGAAGCAGATCCTGCTGCTGACTCTGGCAATCTCCTGAAAGAATACGACCAGTTGCAACATGAATTTGCAGAAAAAAACGGTTATGGCTATGAAAATGAGATTCGCTCCGTCTTGCACGGTTTTCAGTTTGATCCTTCTTTTTACACGCAAGCTATCAACACCCTTTCTGGTGGTCAAAAAACCCGCTTGGCATTAGCAAAAATGCTGCTGCAAAAACCTGATATCTTGATCCTCGATGAACCGACCAACCATTTAGACATCGAAACGTTATCTTGGTTGGAAAACTATCTGCAAGGATATGCCGGTGCGTTGCTGATCGTTTCCCATGACCGTTACTTCCTAGACAAAGTCGTCAACGAAGTCTACGAACTGAGTCGTCAAAAAATGCGCCATTACAAAGGCAATTACAGCCGCTATTTGACCCTGAAAGCGGAGCAGTTGCAAAGTGAATGGAAAGCCTTTGAAAAACAGCAAGAAGAAATCAATAAACTGGAAGACTTTGTTGCCCGCAACCTTGTCCGTGCGTCTACCACCAAACGCGCGCAAAGCCGCCGTAAGCAATTAGAGAAAATGGACCGGCTGGATCGCCCGCAAGGAGATGAAAAATCCGCCCACTTCCTTTTTTCTATTGAAAAGCCTTCAGGAAATGTTGTGATGCAAGTAGAAAATGCCGCTATCGGTTATTCTGAAGAAGAAGTTTTATCGGCGCCCATCGACTTAGATGTTCGGCGCAAAGATGCGATCGCTTTAGTGGGACCGAATGGGATCGGCAAATCAACCTTATTGAAATCGCTGATTCATAAAATCCCCTTTATTCAAGGAAAGGTGCATTTTGGCGCCAATGTCTCAATCGGGTACTATGACCAAACCCAATCCGATCTGCACTCAACCAAAACGATCCTCCATGAGCTTTGGGATGACCACAGTACCACACCTGAAGTCGAGATTCGCAATATATTAGGCAGCTTCTTATTTTCGGGAGAAGATGTTGAAAAGCCGATCACGCTGTTAAGCGGCGGCGAAAAAGCCCGTGTCGCTTTGGCAAAATTAGCCATGGACCATGACAATTTCTTGATTTTGGATGAGCCAACCAACCATTTAGACATCGACAGCAAAGAAGTCTTAGAAAATGCCCTGATCGATTATGAAGGCACTTTGTTCTTCGTATCTCATGACCGCTACTTTATCAATCGAATCGCCACCAAGGTCGTGGAACTGTCTGAAAACGGCAGCAAGCTCTATCTCGGCGATTACGATTATTATTTAGAAAAGAAACAAGAAGAAGCTGAGATCGCAGCGATGTTGGAAGCAAAAACAACCGAAACCACCCTCTCAGCGGGCAAGCAAAACTTTGTCCAAAGCAAGGAACAGCAAAAAGCCGTTAGAACCTTACAGCGAAAAGTCACCCAAATCGAAGAAGAACTTGCCGCAATAGAAGAAACGATCCAACAACTGGAACAAGACATGACCGCACCAGATGCGTTGAATGATCATGTCAAATTGACCGCGTTGAATCAAGCGTTAGAACAAGCCCGCACTGAACAAGAAGCTCTACTAGAAGCATGGGAAAATACTAGCTTAGAACTAGAAGCATTTGACAGTTGATCGAGGAATCGGTCTGTAGGCCGATGACAAGCGCCCCCTCCTTTGTTTTACTTAAAAGAACAGGATGAATACGTACGATTCGTAAAACAAGGAGGGAAAAATGCAAAAACAGACAGATGTTTATCGAAAGCGTCGGCCAATGGTTGTTTTGGCAGGATTGGTGTTGATTTGGATAGGGTTCAATCGAATCTCTCATCACGTGTTGTACGGAGAGTTGTCTGAACACGTGCATACCGTCGTTGCCTATGATGAGAGTTATGACGACGAATATATTTATTCTCAGGCTATCTTTAGTGATGACATCAATGCTTATTTATGGGAAATGGACATCACGACACCGATTTTCTTGCAGACGAACGAAGATTGGGCCGATAGATCCTATGGCAATGACGGCAGCCAAACCTTAGCAGAAAACGGCTGTGCGATTGCTTCTCTTGCGATGGTTCAATCCTATCTTGAAGGCTATCCCATTTCGCCACTGGAAGTCCTCAATTGGGCAGGAGATCATTATTACGTTGACGGCCAAGGAACGGACTGGCGGATTTTTTCTGATTTTGCCGATGCAAACGGCTACAACTACTATGATCTTGGCACAGATCTAGCCAGTGTTGAAGCTTACTTGCAACAAAATCATCCGGTCATCGTTTCTGTGACTCCAGGGGAATTTACAGATGGCGGCCATATTATGGTCTTAGGTGGAATGATGGACGATCAAGTGTTTGTCTTAGATCCAAATGATGATCCAGAAAAATCCCATTACGCTATCTATTACACACTAGATGAAATCGCTGATCAAAGCTTACGCTTTTGGACCTTCAGCTGATTGATCGAAAAAAGTCCCCTTTCGGGGCTTTTTTCTTTGTCGTGGCGTAGGCAGCAACTGGATCTTACTTTTTTAATAAAAAAACCATTCTTTCTCCCCTTAGGAATCCGCTTTCTATTATAATGGAAGAAAGAAAGGTGTGAAGTCTATGAAAATCGGTATCCCAAAAGAAATCAAGAACAATGAAAATCGTGTGGCATTGCCGCCCTCGGGAGTCTATGAGTTAGTCCAAGACGGACACGAAGTCTTCGTTGAACAAGGCGCTGGTGCAGGATCAACCTTTTCTGATCAAGCGTATCAGGAAGTCGGTGCTACGATTGCTACCGTTGAAGAGGTTTGGGCCTCTGAATTGGTTATGAAAGTCAAAGAACCTTTACCAGAAGAATACCCCTTTTTGCATGAGGGACTGGTTTTATTCACCTATTTCCACGTAGCCGCCAATCAACAGCTTGCTCAAGCATTGATCGACAGCAAAGTGATCGCTGTTGCTTATGAAAACGTCCAGCTGGCGAACGGCACCCTGCCTCTGCTATCGCCTATGAGTGAGATCGCTGGAAGAATGTCTGTTCAAATCGGCGCACAATTTCTCGAAAAAATATATGGCGGAAAAGGGATCCTGCTTTCAGGTGTTCCCGGCGTCCGTCAAGGTCGGGTAACGATCATTGGTGGTGGCGTTGCCGGTGAGAATGCCGCGAGAGTCGCTGTAGGTTTAGGCGCACAAGTGACGATTTTAGACGTTTCGATCCCACGCTTACAAGAGCTGGATCGACAGTTTTCTGGTCAAGTTCAAACCTTGTATTCCAATCGCTTGAATATCGAACGAACGATCCAATCCGCAGACTTGGTGGTAGGAGCCGTCTTATTGCCAGGACAAAAAGCCCCGTGCTTAGTGACCCGCGACATGGTGAAACAGATGCCTGAAAAATCCGTGATCGTCGATATTGCCATTGACCAAGGCGGAATTTTTGAGACCGAAGACAAAGTCACTACCCACGACGAGCCAACCTATATCCGGGAAGAAGTTATTCACTATGCAGTCGCGAATATGCCAGGTGCTGTGCCGCAAACGGCAACCATCGCATTGAGCATTGCCACCTTGCCGTATGCCCAGCAGCTAGCGAACGATCCTTTAGCAGCGTTGCGAGAAAATCAGGCACTTGCCAAAGGGGTCATCGCCTATGAGGGCGCATTTACTTCAAAAGAAGCCGCTCACGATCTGTCATTGCCTTTTACCGATCTATCGGAATTGATTTGAGCCACTCTCCCACAATAAAACCAGCAGCCGCACAAGTAATTCGCGGCTGCTGTTTTGCTTTCTATGAGAATTTCCTTTTTTGGGTAGCATGGGCTTTGGAAGTATGCTATATTCATACTTAAAAAAATTCGACCTAGACAGGAGGAACACTGTGCTTACTCAACAACAAATCCAAGCATTTCCCAAAGTAGAACTTCACTGCCACCTCGACGGTTCCATTCGTCCAGAAACATTGATCGCCATCGCCAATCAGCAAGAACTACCGATCGAGCAAGACATAGAAGCTGTGAAAGCACAGATGCAAGCCCCCAAAGATTGTCATGACCTGAGGGATTATCTTCGCTGCTTTGATTTCGTTCGGCCGTATTTGCAAACACAAGAAGCGTTAGCAGCTGCCGCCTATGACGTGATGGAACAAGCCGCTCAAGATGGGGTCGCTTATATTGAGATCCGCTTTGCTCCCAGCTTATCGATGGACAAAGGACTCACTTGCAGCCAGACCATCCAAGCCGTGATCGAAGGCATCGCACGAGCAGAAGAACGCTACCCAATCAAAGGCAATGTTTTGGTCATTGGGATGCGTCAAGAAGACCTACCAGCTATTACGGCGATTTTTGATGAAGCGATCGCTCTTACCGATGAAAAAGTCGTCGGCATTGATCTGGCAGGTCCAGAAGAAGACGGGTACGTCCCTGATTTAGCTGCCAGCTATCAAGTGTTCCTCAAGGACCAAAGTGTCCAGCTGACCTTACACGCAGGCGAATGCGGCTGTGTGCAAAACATTTATCAAGCCATCGAAAGCGGTGCGCAGCGGATTGGCCACGGCATCGCCTTAAAAGGAGATCCTACTGCTCAAGCGTTTGTTCGAGAACAAAATCGCTGTATCGAAGGCTGCCCTACCAGCAATGTTCATACGCGTGCGATTCCCACATACTCGGCATACCCATTAAGAGAATGGCTGAAAGCCAAGGTCCCTTTTTGTTTGAACACCGATAACCGAACGGTCTCAAACACGACATTGACCAATGAATACCTGCAAATGGCTCATCATTGCGACATGTCCGAATCAGAGATGCGCTTCTTAAACGAAACTGCCGTTCAGCATTCCTTTGCGGAAGCTTCCGACAAAGCGGTACTCTTGAAAAAAATTCAAGAATGGCAATTCTAATAAACATGGACGCTAGTGATCCCCACTGGCGTCCATGTTTTATTTCCAAAACGATCAACTTTCTTTCCTTCACGCAAAGAAGAGCCGATCGATCCGTGTTAACCCCAAGGCATCGATTTCTAAAAGAGCTCTTTCGTAAATTTCTGTATTCGTTAAAGCAGCACTCTCGTGGGCATCGATCCCAATAATACAAGAGCAGCCGACTTCCTTGGCGATCTTCCAAAATTCAGGATGCGGATAGCCACCGTTCGTATAGCCTGCCAAATTATACTCCAACGGCAGCTGATACTCTTTGGCTTTTTCACATAGGCGGTAGGCAACTTCTTCACAATGAGAATCGAAGGTTTTATAGCCCCGCATGAACACATCTGGGTGTGCCATATAAGCAAAAATTTCTGATTCAATTCCCTGTAAAGAAACACGGAGATAATCTTTGATCGCTTTTACCGAATCCCCGGGTGTATGGTCGTAATAGTGATTGCTTTCGATTTCAGGAAAGTGATTGCCAAAAATCAAATAGTCGATCGACAGCCTTTCTTTCTCTGCAACTAGCCAAGGGATCATTGTTTCAAAATATTCACACTCTAATCCTAATTTCACATCGATTTGTCCTTGGTACTTTTCCTGTAAGCTTCTCACCGATGAAACGTAATCTTCCAATTGCGCAACATCCATCCGCATGAGGGAGACATACCCAGCCTCAAAGGGCCAGGGACAATGATCAGCGAAGCCAATTTCCTTAAAGCCAGCTTGGATGGCTTTGATTACATAGTCTTCATCAGAATCCCGTGCATGTTTGCATCGAGTTGTGTGGGTATGATAGTTTGCTTTCCACATGGTTAATCACTCCTTCATATTACATTTAGGTTAATTTGTTCTTGTGATCGCATTTTAGGTACGCTCTTCTTGAGGCGTTATCCTTCAAGCCGTTCGCTATTTTACAGAACATTTTGTAAGCGGAACCATTTTTTTAAAAATATTCCTAGCTATCAACACCTATCACTTAGCAACTTCATCAATCTGGATTTATTCCAGTCCATTTCATTATAGAATTGCGGCTATCCCAAGACAATCAAAAGAAAGCTGCAAACGGTTGCTTCTTTTCCCATCACTTCCATTGAGTCGTTTCTCTTGGGACAAATGAATTTTTCAAGAGGACGTGTCTTGGTGCGGTTTTGTCTCCTTGTACCTCTTGAAAAAGTAGCTGGGTCGTCCAATCCACCATCTCCTCTAAAGGTCGTGCGATGGACGAAAGCAAAGGGCTAGTACAAAGACAAACATTGGTGTTTTCATAACCAATCACTTGAATCGCTTCACCAACCTTTTTATCCACTGAATGAAGGGAACTTAAAGCGCAGGCTGCCAAAAAATCGCTTGCCTCAAAAATGCCATCGATAGAAGGCCATTGACGAAAAAGTTGATCAAAGGATGTTTGCGTGACATTTACAAAATCGAGTATGACCTCGTGAACATGGATCTCTGGGTATTGGTCCATCACTTGATAAAAACCAGCTGATTTTTCTTGAACGGAATGTAATGTCTTTGGTCCATTAACGAAGAGGATCTCGCGACAACGATTTTGGATTAAGATCTGTGCTGCCAACTGTCCACCTGAGGTATTATCCGCAGAAACGGAGGATACTTCATCGCTAAGGACTCTACCCACACTCACTAGAGGTAATTTGAGAACCTTTTGCAACAACGGACCTTGCGTACAAAGGTTGGTACATAAAATTACCCCATCAATATTATTTGCGAGAAACAAGTTCAAAAAATAGGCTTCTCTTTCAGGATTTCCTTGTGTGGTACCAATCATCAAACTATAGCCTTTCTCAATCAGTTGCGACTCGATTCGGGTAATAAATTGATTATAAAAATCATTTTTCAAATCATAGATCAGCAAGCCGATCATCTTTGAAGAATTGTAATAAAAGGATCGTGCTAATTCATTTGGTACATAATCAAGTGCTTGAATTGCTTCTAGCACAACCCGCTTTGTTTCTTCATTCACGTATTTTTTATTGTTGATCACTCGTGAGACGGTAGTCACGGATACATTGGCAAGTTTTGCCACATCTTGCATGTTTGCCATTGGTCCCTCCTTTCTCTCTTTTTCATGTCTCGTAATTGTTAAATCCTTTTCCATTTGATCTATTATCCGAATGCAACACTCTAAAATGCTTTCTTTTTATTCTATAATAACAAACCTTGCATCATATTTTCTGTTTTTATGAAAATAAAAAAGCTGTTTAGATGAAATCTCACCATAAACAACTTTTCTATGCTCGATAAAAGTTTGCATTAATGTCAGCGTCTTTGAAGAAAACAAGAAAATCACTCCCGTGTTCTCTTAAACAATCATTTACAAAAGCACCCAGCTAATTTTTTAAATCTAAGCCTTCAATCAACGCCACCGCACGATCGATCCCAGCGTCTTTTGTTTCTTCTAACACCACGTAACAGTATGGCTTGTGTTTGATCAGAAGCTGTAAAATTTCTGGATACCGTATTTGTCCTTCACCTAACGGGACAGGGATCACTTCTTCTCTCGAGAGTTGAAAATCCTTTAGGTGCAAGCAGACGATTTTCTCGCCAAAAAGAGTAAACGCTTCTTCTACCAATGCAACTTGATCAGCAGCCGTTTTTGCGGTGATCAAATTCGTTGGATCGTAAATGATCCCTAGATAATCAGAAGGAACACGTTCAATCAGCTCGGCGATGCGCTGATTCGAATACAACGGATGATTCATTCCTGCTTCGATCCCTACCATGGTTTTATGTTTTTCTCCTACTCGAACGAGTCGCTGGATCACATGGATCAAGTCTTCAAAAACCTCATCCGAAAAATTCTCTTCGCTATATCCCAGCGCGGCAATGACTGAGCCTGTTTCTGAAGCCACCATGCTGGCACCAAAATAACGGGCATGGAATAAGTAGCGCTCAAATTTCTGTAAGATTTTCTCTCGTTCCTCTGGTTCGGGATGAATCAAGTTACTATAACAACTTAACAAAGCGATTTGAACGCCTTGTTCTTGGAATTCATTCTTGAAGAAGGTCCCCATACCTGGACTCATTTTTTCAGGAGCACTTAGGTCTGGAAAAGACGCATTCAAGGCAAACTGAACGTTTCTTATTTTCTTTGCTCCTACCGCTTGTGCTAGCTGCTTGGGTGTATATTCTCCTGAGAGGTCATGCCCTCGGATGGCTAAATGAATCATCTGACTCCTCGCTTTCTACTGTTTTTTCCCATTCAATAATCAAATTTTCATAAGGTTCTAACCTATGGTTACCCCGCGCCAGCGCTTCACCTGATAAGCGTTCGAAACCGGGGAGATGTAAGGTAAAGTCAGCTGTCGTCATCCCTAAGTTACTGATCCAGAGTTGGACATGGGTCGCTGACTCTCGGCGATACTTCATCACACCTTCCGAACATTTGATCAACAGGCGCTCTGATTCATAAGGGAAAAGTTCTTTGTGACAAAACGACTGCCATATCAAACTGTCTGTTAAATTGCTAGGTAGCGCACCTAAATAGATGATCTCTCCTTGAGCCAGTTGTTTCTTAGCTAGTAGCGTTTGGTCATTCCCTCGTCCGATCGTTTCCCAATCTTCTGGGCAATGAAAAACTGTGACCAAATGATCCAAAGGTTCTTTTAGGCCGTCATAGGTTAGCTGATAAGTCAGTCCTTTCACCGTAAATTGCTGGATTTCGTCAAACCCGAGCCATTCTCCTAAACGATCTAAGCCATTTGTCGCTGGCCACGCCAGCTCTTTGGTCCGATCCCCCGTCATCGGGCCTAAAATCAGCTTACCTCCTGCTTCAGTAAAGGCGGCAAATTTTTTCAACAAGGTAGGACTGATCCAACGAACAAATGGGGCAAGAACAACATCATACTCTTCTAACGGACTATTTTCTTGAATGATTTCTACACGAATCCCTTGGCGAATCAGACTGCCGTAAAATTCGGTAAACAGGCTGCGATAATCATAAACACCCCCATGATCGATCGTGTAAAAACGTTTCGAGTAATCCGAGTAGATAATGGCTATTTTTGCCGATACATACTTCGTTTCCGCTAAAAGTGGTGCGATCTGTTGTCTTAGTTCGCCAATCCGAACTACCTCTTCATACCCACAATCTGGCTCTCCCCAAGCAGTTAACACGGCACTATGGGGTTGCTCCACACCATAGCGATGTCCACGAAAATGCCAAAAGCAGAAGGATTTCAAATGACCAGCATAGCCAATGAACGCTTCACTTGTGACAAACCCATGAGGACGAGGAGTCGCATAATTTTCAATATGACCAGCATTGGCAGTACAAGTTTCTAACAATAACATTTCTTTGTTGCGCGGTTTGACATTCCGCCAACGATCCAAGTTCATCGTATACGCTGGGTAGTTGTCTGCCGGTGCATACGTATCAAAACCGGCAATATCTAAATCAGCAAATAGCTCATCATTTTGCAAGTTAAAACCAAAAGCGGAGTTATGGGTAATGGGTAACGCGGTCTCCATTCGGATAAAATGACAAAGATCATGCGCAAACTCATTCAACGTATCGGTGGTAAAGCGGCGAAAGGCATTCATCAGGGAAGAATTATGCAAAAACGGGGTCGTTAGTGGCAAGACGACATCCTCAAATGCGTCATACCACTCACTCCACACCTTCGTGCCCCAACACTCGTTGAGGTTGGTCACGGATTGATAGTTGTCTTTTAAATACGTATGCCAACGCGTTTGGCACGTCGTACAGTAACATAGATCGACATGACATTTAAACTCATTGTCCAATTGCAACATAACGACATTTTCATGTTTTTCGGCAATCTCAGCGATTTTTCTCGTCAAACGATAGGCATAGCGGCGAAAGTCCTCGTTGTTGGTACAGACATGCTGTCTTGAGCCATGATGCATCTTCGTCCCATCTTGATTAGTGATTAAAGCTTCTGGGTACTGTTTTGTAAACCAGCGGGGCGGAGTTGGCGTTGGAATACATAAGCAAACATCGATGCCATTTGCTTGGTACTGTTCTAGCGCACGTTCCAACAACGCAAAATCATATTCTCCAGGTTGAGGCTCCAAGTCACGCCACATGAATTCCCCAATTCTAGCAAAATTCATGCCCAACGTTTTCATCGTTTGACTATCACTTTGCATGATTTCTTCCGACCAGACTTCTGGATACATGCAGGCGCCGTAATAAATATCAGGAAACAGTGGTTGCTCATGGAAAAACGCCTGTAAACGAATCGCTACATAGCGAGCGATCATATGCGCCCCGACCTTTGAAAAGTGAGTATCATCTGCGAGACCTGCAGGATAATTGGGGTGCTCATCCGGTGCTAACCAAACAAAGAGCGCTTTGGAAGCTTCTAGTCCTAATGTGTCATAATAATGATAGGTATAGCGATTTAAATCAAACAAATCCACTTCTTCCGTTCGACTAAGTTCTCTTAAGACCGATAAAAACGCTGACAACGTATGCGCCAGTCGTCCCTCTTCCCCTACACGTCGTTCAACAGGTGTACACAGGATCGGGATTCCTGCTTTTTCTTTGATTTGACGGATCATGTCTGTCAAATGAGCAATGTACGCCTCCATCGTGACATGATTTTTCTCTTTTTGGTCATTATGTCCAAATTGCAGTAGGACGACTGTATTCGGTTCGACTTCTTGCAGGAGCTGCTTAAACAACCCTTCTTCGATAAACGAACGAGTCGTACTGCCGTTTTTCGCAAAATTGTGTACGTCTACTTCTGGGGACAGATAGCTTGGTAAAGCTTGTCCCCAGCCCATCATTGGCTGTTGATCAAGGGGATAATCCGCCACGGTTGAATCTCCGCCTAGAACGATTTTCATTTCTTTTCTTCCTCCATCTATTTACTATCAGATTTCCAACAGCTTTGACAAGTCCGCTGGTTTTCTTGCTGAACTTAAGCTGCATCAGAAATCGCTTTCTTTTCTATTATACAAAACATTGGCTGACGAAAACATGGAAAAATCAGAGCAAAAGCTGCGAAAATACGAGCTTTTCCGCAGCAACCAACAGTGATCAGCTCTGACCTTTTCGATATTGTCCTGGGGTCATTCCCGTGCACTTTTTAAATAAACGATTGAAGTAACTGGGATTATACCCAAGGTTTTCTGCGATTTCATTGATTTGATGATCGGTTTCTAGCAACTGCCGTTTTGCTTCTACGATGCGAACATTGGTTAAATAATCAATAAAGTTGACCTGCTTGGCACGCTTGAACTCCTTACTCAAAAAGATTGGGTCTACTTCGAAACGATCCGCAACATATTCTAAGGAAATTTGTTCATTGCGAAAATCAGATTGGATGTACTCCGCTACTTTTTGGATCATTTCACTATAAGAATTAGCGACATTTTCTTGCCAGAGGATGGAGACGGGCTTTAAGAAATGATGGTACAAAAAGGCTTGGATCTGATTGATGGCTAAAAGTCGTTCGATTCGCTCTAACACAACCGTTTTCGATACATAATCCGTTCGTGAGACCCCATTTTCATTTAAAAGGTAATCGACTTGATCATACAGTCGATTGACCACATAGATCACCGCAGCCTGTTGATTGTTTTCTGCCACGACCTGTTCCAAAAATCGCTGGACACTTCGTTGCAATTCTTCATGATAGCCACTTTTCAGCGCTGTTAAAATCAAATTTTCTTGCGAAAGAGAATACTTCGGCAGCGGGCGCATGTTCTCTCCTTGAAGCACTTGATTTTCGGGAATCAACCGTTGCAGATGGATTTGCTTTTTGAGACGTTGGGCAACTTCAGGCAACTTGCGAATCTCAGTTTCTTGTTGCGAACTAACGATGGTGACATAACGGCAGACGATCAAATTGATTTGCTTGGTGACCATCGTGAAGTAATCTGTCAGTTGCTGCTCTTGATTGACCACAAAAACCAAAATCCGTCCTTCATTTGACGAAACGATGGTTGATTCTGGGAAAAACATAGCTGTGACATCCGCTATAATGTTTTCTAACGCAAACAAAATGTGGGTTTCATCTTGGGAATTTGCTTGATTGCTTAATAGATCATTGAGTTGGAAATAAAACAAGCGATACCCTTGGTAACTTAAGCGCCAGTTTTTTTGCTGCAGTAATTGTTGCGATTCTTCCTCTGACAAATAGCCATAATACCCTTCCATCAAATGTTGGATCACTTGTCGCTTCAGCGAATCTTGAAAGCGTTCCGCCTGATTTTGTAACAATCCTTTTTCACGACTTAATTGTTGCCAACGGTCCACCAAAAACTCCAGATCGTTTTCTTTTTTCCATTGGGTATTACCAAAGAGCTGATCCATTGTTTTTTCAAAAGGTTGGTATTGTTTTTTGGCTAAAAAGAGACTCATGACTGCCACACAAGCAATAAAAAGAATACTTACGACGATCAGCACTCTAGCCAAATGAGTGACTGGCTCGGTAATCAATGCTAAGGGAACAACGGTATAAAAGGTCCATATTTGGTTGAGCCGCGTACTGTTTACGGCGATCATGCTATAATCATTGCCATTGATCGATTCGACCCAGGTTCCTTGATGCTCTTCACTCAGTGGTTGGATAACATTTGCTAAGTTCTGATCGCCAATAAAACGAAAACTCTCATGATTAAAGGAAATCGCTGCGAGTCCATTTTCAATTTGGGTATCATAAAAATACTTTAATAATGATTGCTCGTCGATCGTTGCAACTAAAAAAATTTTAGGCTGATCTTCGCCTTGGCTATCAATGTTTTGTACAAAAATCAATTCATCCTCTTCTTCAATGATCTTCCACTGGTACTGCCTACCATTATCGATCCGATAGCGTTCAAATGCTGTTTTGGTTTGCTCGAGCGTTAATTCATACGTGCCGCCACTTTCAATCCCAAAAGGCGTCTCGCCTAGTGAATAAATACCGATTCGATTGACATAATTGGAGCTATTTGTTAAATAAAACAATTCTTCCGACAGCTGGATCAGCGTCTGATAATTTGTCGTTTCCAATAAATCTTCTTGGTAGCGCCTTTGAAACGATTGCCCCCAAACGCTTAAAGTCACTTCCAGCTGCGAGAACTGTTGGTTGATGTTACTAACGATTCCTTCGACTTGGCGATTATTTAGTTCTTGATACGATCGTTGTAATGGTCCGATCAAATAGGCATGCAAAAAGATTGCAACGGCTAATAGCGGCACGACGATCCATAGACTGGCTAGCTGCAGTTTTCGATGAAAACCGCCTGTTTTAAAGTACTTCATTCCCAAACACCCTTGTAATAGATTTTATGTAACAAATTGTCATGCGAAAAAACGCATGACAACCTATCCACAACTATTGAAGTGTATCATCCTTTGACGGATCCAATCAGCATTCCTTTGGCAAAATGTTTTTGCAAAAACGGATAGAAGATCAAAATTGGCAAAGTCGCCACAATGATGACTGCAAATTTGATTCCTTGTTCAGGCGGCACATAGTTTGGGTCCATACTTGCTAACGCATTGGCACCACTGGAGGCCATCGTGATCTGTCTTAACAATAACTGAATCGGCCATTTTGCTGAATCGTTGATATAGAGCAATCCACTCATGAAGTCGTTCCAGATACCAACGGCGTAAAAAAGGGTGAAGGTCGCGATCACTGGTTTTGATAAAGGCAAAATGATTTTCCATAAGATCCCTAGTTCCGTACAGCCGTCCATCTTGGCGGATTCTTCCAACTCGATCGGCATTTCTTGGAAAAAGTTTTTGATGATCATTAAGTTGAACGGATTGATCGCGATTGGCAAAATCAATGCCCAATAAGAATTGATCAGTCCTAAATTTTTCACCACGATAAACGTTGGGATCATCCCACCTGAAAAGAGCATTGCAAAAATCACGAGATTCAACAAGGTGTTCCGTCCTTTTAGGTGCTTGCGTGATAAAGGATAGGCAAAGGTGAAGGTACAGAAAAGCTGCACCAGCGTGCCAACGATGGTAACGCCGACCGTTACAAGCAAACTACGGATAAAGGTGTTGGTTGAAAAAATAAAGCGATAGGAGTCGAGACTGATCTCATTTGGCCATAAGAAAAACGAACGTGTGGTCAATTCTAACTCCGTAGCAAATGAACCGGCGATCACATAAATAAAAGGAATCACCATGAATAACCCAATCAATGCCAAAAATAGCGCATTAAAAATGTCAAATATTTTCCCTGCCTTCGTATTGTGTAAAGTATCCATCTTTTTCCTCCTTAGTATAAGCCGCTTTCGCCAAAGCGTTTCGCTAATTTATTGGTACAAAGTACGAGGATGATCCCAACGATCGATTTAAATAATCCGACGGCTGTTGAGTAACTGTAAGCGCCATTGGTGATCCCCATCATATACACATACGTATCAAAAACATCTGCTACTGTTCGGTTCAACTGATTGGTCATCAAGAAAATCTGATCAAACCCAGTAGACAAAATCGACCCGATCCGCATGATCAGCATAATGATGATCGTCGAACGAATCGCAGGCAAAGTGATGTGCCACACACGACGAAAACGTCCTGCACCATCCATGATCGCGGCTTCGTATTGTTCCTGATCCACACCTGATAAGGCAGCTAAATAAATAATGGTCCCCCAACCGATCTCTTTCCAAATCGATTGCATTACGATCATGGGGCGGAACCATTGCGGGTCTGAGAGAAAGTCGATTTCAACGCCTGTCAACGAAGCGATAAATTGAGTGATCGCTCCATGATCGATGTTGAATAAGATATGCCAAAGGCTAACGACGATCGTCCATGAAAGAAAATGTGGTACATAGACGAAGGTTTGAATGGTCCGCTGAAACAGCTTGTTGCGCAATTCATTCAGTAACAGTGCCAAAAAGATGGGTGCTGGAAACGAAAAGAAGATGTTTAAAAAGGCAATCATCAACGTGTTCCACAAGATCCGAAAGAAATCAGGATTATTGAAGAAATCCATAAAATTTTGTGTTCCGACCCATGGACTATCTGCGATTCCTAAAAAAGGCACATAATCTTTGAAAGCAATGATCAACCCATACATCGGTGCATAACGAAATACTGCAAAATAGATGATCCCGGGAATCGTCAAAATATAGAGCCATTTATTTTGTTTAAAATGGTTGAGAAAACTCCCCCATTGCTCTTTCGTTTTCGGCACTTTTTTTATTGTTGTTTCCATTCATTCTCCTCCTCTAACTCCGCTCCGATCAGTGCTAAACAACAAATCGTATTTAGACCCCACTGTGACAACACATTGGTCGATACCCACGGCATTTCTTTTATTTTTTTCCACGTTGTCGCTGCTTCAATGGTCGCTTCGATCGGCAATGGAACACCCGATTTGTCATTATCAAGCAATAACTGCCAAGCCCTTTGACTGATTGCTTGATCGTTACGCACTCGCCCAGCAAAGGCCATCATCGTCGACGCAAACATTGGCCAGGCAAAATGAGGTTCCGTCAGTCCCCCGTTTGATTCTTCTGCTTTTCTCTCAGGACTCAAGCTATAAAACCAGCCAAACTCCCCTAACATCTCTGTCCACTCGGGGTCTTCCAGCACTTGAGCAAGTTCTAACCAAACTTGCGGCGCCCCAAAGGAGATGACCATGTGATAGCCGCCAAAATTCCCAGTTCCCATATAAGATAAGGTTTTGTCTTGTGGATCAAATAACACTGTGGGACCAGACAATAGGCGCTGGGGCATGGCTTTGATGCAGGTGATGCCCGTGCGAATTTTTTCAAGGTAAACAGGATCATTCGTCCGTTCCCACTGGGTAAACCAGTTCGAGACTAGCGCAGCCCAATCTGGTCCGATGCGAATCGGTATCCGCTTCGTTTCTCGTTCATAAAACTCGCGCATCGGTGGTAACGCATCAAAAGCATAGGTTTCATTGTCTTTGACTTGTTCCATAATCTCCCCAATGCGTTCATCCGCTGTCAAATAGTAGTAGTAGCGATGGAGACCCGCCATTGAAATTCGAACTTCTTTTGCTTGGCAGCCCCAATGAACGACATTATGCCGTGACCCTAATCCTTTGTATTCACCAGCATGATACTGATCGACTTCTGAAGTATGTCTCGTCATGCTTTCAGCCAGATAGTAGACGCTTGGATCACCAGTCCGTAAGAAATCTAGCCAAAGCCACATGTTAGGGACCAATTCAGTGTTTTGCCAAGCGTACCCACCAAGATCGTAGCGCCATTGGTGTCGAAACTGATCATAGGTATGCATGACATCACCATAGTTCCAATAGCCATACCAACTTCTTTGTTGGACTTCTGCTAAATAGAATTGACGCATCTCAGCCAATTGTTGCTCCAGCAACTGTTTCGTTTTCGTTGATTCATCTGGTAAACTGATCCTGCCAAAAACCTTCGTCTCTTGATAACGCTCTGGCAATGAAACGATCTGGGCAGGTTCTTGGTTTTCTTGAGCTAAGCCCAGCAACACTTCTTCTGACGGGGCTTCTTCATATAGATCCAACCAACAACGCGTCGTATTTGCTACACCAACTGCGGTCGAACGAATCTCTTCCATTCCTTCGTATCCGCTAAGCATATGATCCCGTTTGGAATAGTGCTGAAAATCCATTGGCTTGGCATTCGGTGACCACTGCCACATCGTGATTTGGGTTTCTTTTTGGGTGATGCCTGTCACCTCGATCGCAGATGGTGCTTTTTCCCAAAATTTCTCCATGCTGCAAGCAACGCCGCCGGTTTCTCCCCCAGCGTAAAAGGTACCTGAATAATGCTCGCCATCCCCAATGGGCAACCAACAGTACCCAGCTTCGGTCTGTTTTTCTAATTCAAATGACCGATGATTGATTTGATTGACCCGAAAATTGTCCCAAATAGCATTTTCCACCGCATGAGACAGCATCGGCTCGTCCGCTGGGGTCAATGAAACGAGCTGGCCACTGGCTTGTTCTTGATAGGGAATGTTTTGCTGATAGTGTCGCCGTGAAAGTAACAATTGCGCCGCTTCATGATACACAGCATCTGCAATAAATTTGACTTGTCGATTCCAATTTTCACCTGTGAACGCATAATCAAATGCTATCCCCATGCCTTCATAAACAAGTGGTTTGATGATAATGACCGTATGAATGATTTCCAATTTGCTGATTTCGCGAAAGATACGGAACCGTAAAATAAACTCTTGCACCACTTCTTGATTGATCTCAATGACGCCCGATACTTTGATAACGGCTTTCTCGGAACCATTTTCTTCCAACATCAAGTCCGTTACTTTGGACTGCACCTTTTTGTTTTGGTATTGCAGGATTGCGTGAAGATCTTGCAATTTTTTCTGCCCATTGACCGCTACCCAGTCCAATACATTTTTCCCTTCCCCATGTTTCGGGAAGAAGCCTTTGATCGTACCGTTGTCAAAATAAATACCGTTGTAAGCTTCCCTAGCAATCGCCTGTTTCTTCTGGACACGCTGTTTTCTTTGAAAAAGTAACTGCGTCGTTTCTGCCACCAGACCACTGTGTCCTGTCCATTTCACACTGCCATCTGGCCAGTAAGCCAGTACTTTCGTTTGCAGCGGCTCCTCCCCCAGCAAAAACAGTTCCTCCCTTAGAACCTCAGGTTGTAAAGCCCCTTTTTCCCATGGATACCCAAAACTCAGCCCACGTTTTCCCTTAGGTTTATTTTTGAGCCATTTCAATGCCATGTTCGATCTCCTCCTCTTCCCTCTCTGCAGGTTGAACTGCATCGTTTTGTTGCTTTAGCTTTTGTTCATTTTCATCAAATAATTTCAAGTAAATCCCCATTGTGCCAATGATCCACATCCCAATACTTAAAAAAGGAAGGAGACCGGGGAGAAAAAAGCTGATCGTACTACAAATCCCAAACCAAAGGACGCCTAAAAAGGTGCCAATAGGTTGAAAAAAAAGAAAGCGTAGCGAAGCGCCTAGGTACTTCTTCGTTGGGAGCACATAATATTCGTACATGCTATGCAATGTATTGATCACAGCGATCGCGACGCATTGGCTAACGATCAATAGGATCAAGCCTGTTTGAGTCAATGCCGCTAAAAATCCTTGCTGGATCACCACCATGGGGCACAAATAAAAGAGAATGATCGGTAAGCCCAAGCGATTCGATCGCCAAAAGTTCCTGCGGTAATACCCAAAGAACGTTTGAAAAAAAGGCGGCGATTCCTGTTTAAGGGTTTTCTTTGCTACGTGGAATCCTGCTTGTACGCTAGGCGCCAGTCCAAAGATGATCCCACCTACTAGTGCACCTATAATAACGGTTACATTTATCAGCAAACAATAAAAGACAAAATCTGCTGCTTGATATGCTTTCTGCCAATTCATCACCGTTCCTCCTCTAAGGAATATACCTTTAAGTCTTTATAGCGGGCCTTCATTGGCGCCATTTGCCGAAATCCGATCGCTCCTTTGGTTAATACGGGACCAAACTGTTCCTCATCAAGGTACCTTAACACCAATAAGTCGTTGATCCAAAAGGAAATCGTTGCACCTACCTTATCGATTTTTAGGTGATAAAACCCTCGGGCATTTGCTACACTCGGAAGTGGATCTGCGCCTTGGGCGACCAGATGAAACCCATGGCTTTTGCGCAAATTACACGTTTCAAACGCCCGTTCCTCCTCATACTTTCTTCGAAAATAAGAAAGGTGGTAAGCATTGATCCCTCCAGAATGATACTCGGGATATGCCCCGGTTCGTTTGGGTACTCCAGAATCGAAGATCGAGCCACCCTTGCGATTGGCTGCTGCAAAAAAGAGCATACATAAGCCTGGTTCAGCCAGTGGTTGAAACTGCCAGGTGATTCGTAGGTCCGCTGGAAATTGTTGAGGCAGCCATAAAACAAAATGTGGTTGTTTGTTTGATTCTTCAGAATACGTATTCGCCAGAATCATCCCGTCTTGGAAAGTAATCTTGGGCTCTCCTTCAGCAATAAAGTGTTGAATATCTGCTGCTTGATTCAGCGGATTTTCATAGATCAATTTCGCTAACATTTCTTCTTCTCCTTTTATGCGTATATGAGCTACTTTTCTCTTTTCATAGTAAACTTGACCTACATTTCTAACAATTGACTTTTTTTGAATTCCTTGATATCAAGCGTTAGATCAGGGTTTCCACTTGTTTTTTTCCATTTTTTCTTTTCTGATTTCTTACTACCTGTCTCGTCTCACCTGACTATTACTCCATTTTATTAGCTGAAAAAAATCATTGAAAAAGAAAAAGGTTGAGAGCAAGATCCACTCAACCTTCTTCGACTGTCGTTATTGTGCTTGATGAAGGGCATTCGTTTCTTCCATCAGCTGCGTGCCTCCTTGATTCTTCCAAAGTTCGATCGCAGCTTCCCAACCCGCTTCATCGATTTGTCCTGCAATAAATTGAACCCGCGCATCACTAATGATCTGATCAAGCTGTGCCCCTTTTGTTACATACGTATCTGTATTATAGGAGGCTGCTGGGTTAAAGACAGCGTGCTCTAAATCAGCTTCCATCAATGACAATCGTTTTTCATAGCTTTCAGTAGCCGCTTCTGTATCAGGCTTAGCAATATAGTACAGGGTATCTTCCGTTACATTCATCCCAATTTGTGAGTACCCTTTGACCGCATTGGCTAACGCTTCAGCTTCTGATCCTTCTAATGCGACGGACATTCCATCCACTACTTCAAAATTGATTCCTTCGATTCCGTTGTTCAGCAATACCTGTGCTTCTTTATCATTTAATTTATCAAGGAACGTCAACACCTCTTTTAGATGTTCCTCTGTCTGGACACTCGACTTAGGAATCGCCAAGAAACCAGAATAGCCATCTGTCGGTAACGCATTCATCGTACCGCTATTATCTTTTAAATTCCCTGTAAAGACGACGAGGTCTTCTTCTCCAGCTTGCAATAATTTATTACTGATTTGTGCTGCTCGTGAATACGTATCAATAATGATCCCACCACGTCCATTGATAAACGGCTCATCCCATTTATCTGCTGCCATAGTTGCAAAATCACGATTGACATAGCCTTGTTCCACCATATCTTTAACAAATTGCATTGATTCTAGGTATTCTGGTTGCATAAAGGATGGCTCTAAAGTGCCGTCTATTTCTTTCCAAGCATTTCCTGCCCCAAACCAAGTAGCTAACACATCGTAAGGACTATTTGAATTGATCGAGCCAGGCCATTGGGGAATAATCAAACCAAACGTATCATTTTCACCATTCCCATCGGGATCGTTCTCAGTAAATGCTTTGGCAACCTCATAGAGATCATCGATCGTTTCTGGTACATCTAAGTTTAAGTTTTCTAACCAATCTTTTCGGATGATCACCGCCGTCCGCATCGCATCACGTTTCCGATAAATTCCGTACACTTTGCCATTCACAGAAGAATTACGCAAAACATCCTCGTTAGATTGAGAGAGATTAGGATAATCAGCTAAATAGTCGGTCAAATCCCAAAAAGCGCCATTTTCTGCTGACTTGATAAACCCTCCTGATTTTCCTTGAATGACCATCACTTCTGGAATATCATCCGAAGCTAACGTAATATTCATTTTATCCTCGTAGGATGTATTGGGTGCCCAGGTAATATCAATGTTTTTGCCAGTGTAAGCTTCTAATTGCTTCAAAATCTCGTTGTCACTTGCAGGTGGTTCAGTTTCAATGTACGGCGATAAAATCGAAATCGTATCATAATCTGTTGTGGAACCTGCTTCCTCCTTCCCACATGCCGATAAAAAGGCAACTGATAGTAACCCCAAACCAAGAATCGTACTTAATTTTTTCACTACTTTTCCTCCTTAGATTTTGTTGTTGAGCCCGATTAAATAAACCGCTTTCAATACCAAAAGCATAACGAAAAGCAGGATTTCCAGCAATTGACATTTTTTGTTAATCGTTGATATATGGCTAGATAGGGAGTTTTGCTCTACATTTGCAGGTATCGTAAATTATAGGAAAAAGAATAAATAGTTCTTCGTGTTCTTAGTTCGCTCAATCAATCTTATTATCGCAGTTTTTCTGATTCCTATCATTCTTAAATTCTAGTTATAGAAAGCATAGCCTAAGTACTGAAGTTCTTATTCGTTAGAGCTTTGGGAACATCTTATCATGAAAAAAAGACCAACTCATTGGTCTTCTTTGATAATTCATCAGTTTTGTAGTACTAAGCGGATCACCACTTATTCATATTTGACAGAAAGAGTACTACCGCTCATACACATCATTTTGATCCAAGGTTGGCGCTAACGCAGTGAACTTCGTTTCCACCATCTTTAAGTTCTCAACCCCTGCAATCTTGCCGAACTCATCGGCATGGATGGAAAGATTTTTCAATGTTAGATTGCGGATCGGTTCTGCTGGGCTGGCCTCGATGAAAAAAGCACGCACGCTTTGTTGTCCTGTTTTGGTAGCTTGCACGTTTTCAATAGTAATGTCGCAGACCTTTGCTGGACCTACTGGAACAGCCGGTTGTGCCATCAATTTGTGCCAATAGTCGGGAATCTCTTCCGCATAATCAGCTGGCAGTTCTGGATAACTATAATCTGGGTACCAATTTGTTTGTAAGAGAAAAGGAAAGCCAACATCCTTCATCGTTAAATCCGAAGCAGTGACCTTGCGTATAAATCCACCTCGATTGTTGGCGGATTTGATCCGAAACCCTGCGCCAGTTTGCTCAAAGACGACTTTTTGGATTTTGATCTCTTCGATCCCACCTGAGGTTTCACTGCCAATGGCAATTCCTGAACCGTACCCTAACTGACAGTCTTTGATCGTGATTTTCCGACAGCTTCTTTGCTGGGCTAAGGCTTCTGCTCCACGTCCCGCCTTGATCGAGATATTGTCATCGTTGCAGGAAATGTGAGCATTTTGAATCGTGACTTCTTCACAGGAATCAATATCGATGCCATCGGTACTAGGCCCTTTCCCATTGTCTATCGTGATGCCGTCGATCAATATGTGGTGAGAATACGTGAGTTGGGTATTCCAAAAACCCGACTGTACCGACGAAATATCTTTGATGGTTACTTGCTGACTTTCATAAACAAGGATATTCCGTGGACGCTTGCAATCATAATCTGCTGCCCAGCATAAGCCTCTCTTTGCGTAATCCGCCATCATCCCGCTGGCTTCATCTGTTCCCCAAAACGTTTGCCACCATGTTTCTCCACGACCATCAAGTTTTCCTTTTCCCGAGATCATGACATTTTCTGCGTGAAAAACATTGATCATCGCTGCAGGCCACTTCATATTGATCCCTGCGACCCGATTATTTACTTCGGGATAATCGGTCAGTTCTTGACTACCATACAGAATCGTATCCTCTGAGACAATCAAGTGCACATTGCTTTTTAAAAACAGTGCGCCGATTTGATAGGCGCCGGGTGGTGTAATCACTGTTCCCTGCACAGTTGATGCTTGGTCAATTTCTCGTTGCAATAATTGCGTGATGTCTTCCATTCTTGCTTTCCTCCTGCGCTTTTGTTTTACGCTACAAATAGGTTTGTCGATATCCATGACTTTGAAAAATTTGCGCATCGCCAACCTTTTTTCATCTATCGTTTATTTGGATAGAACTAAGTGCTTCTTACTGGCGCTGCCCATCAAGTAAAGCGTTCCTCTTGGCTCATCTCGTTGTCTTTTCCCATGTATTTTTGGCGTCTTTTTTCTCTACATTCTTTACTATAGTCCCCTTAGCGGGAAAAGAAAGTTCTTTTTGATTTCTGGGAATCGTCTTTTTTTGCAACGTCCTTTCTTGTTAGAAAAATGCGCCTTTTTGTCTACAAAAGCAAAAAGGCGCAACCTGTCAATGGAGGAAATAAGGTGCTTACCTAACTGTTTCTCATTGGGAGAACCAACGCAGATCATTTTCAAAAGCTTGTTCTACGTGCGTTTCTTTTGCCCCACCATGGATAGTTCGACTGTTTCTTGGCAACTTATTGTGTCACTTATGGCCGCTCGATCAATGATCGCTGCCTCTTTAAAGCTGACCTCCTGACACTGTTCAAAAATCATTTTCTTTTGCCCTTTAGCTGATTCAAAGGCAACTGACTCAAAAACAACGCGTTGGATAGGTGAAACCTGCTGTGTTTGTTCATCGACAAACCCTTTTAGCTCGACCAAAGGGTTCTGCCCTACGATACGGGTATTCTTGACCAAAATATCCGAAATGATTGGTAACTGTTGTGCTGCCTGACCATCGGCATTGTAAGCAACAGGATGAGCCATGAAACGATCCAACAGGCAATCGATGATTGTCACTTGACGAATATAGCCACCACGATCATTCTGCGCTTTCAATTCTAGCCCATAAAGCGTATTGGTCAGCTGGCAATCTCGAAAGGAGATATTTTCGACACCACCAGATTGCTCACTACCAATCGCGATGCCATGTCCCCCTCGAATAGCCAAATCAAACAGCCGAATATTTTTCGCTGGTCTATTGATCTGATTTCCTTCTGGATTTTTGCCAGATTTGATTGCGATACAATCATCACCCGTATCAAAAACGGTGTCAAAAATCAGCAAGTTTTGCGAAGAATCTGGGTCCCAACCATCGCCATTGTCGATGCCTTTGGACTGAATATTCACCCCGTGGGTCACAACGGTGTCACAATAAATCATATGGACAGTCCAGCATGGTGGGTCACTCAACGTCAGCTCTGTCAAATGGATGTTTTTGGCCTGCATCATACAGATCAAACGTCCCCTTACTCGTCTTCCAGGTTTTCCATCAGAAACATATTCTGGATACTGTTCACGGTCTGCATAAGAGTTTCGCATCGCCAGTCCTAATGGATTCCCGCCACCAATGATCGTTCCTTTGCCACAAAGACGGACATTTTCACAAACGATACGCCCTCGATCGCCTTGATCGATATACCCAATGTTGATCAATGAACGAAAGCAAAACAATTCCCAGCCTTCATAACGGCTTAATGGTAAGCCCTCTTGATTCACGCTTCCTAAATACTCGTGAGGGGCAACCCGATACGTTTCTATGTCGAGGCTTGCTTGCAATGTGCCATCTACCTGAAAAATCATATTGCTTTTTAGCTCCAAAGCACCAGAAAGGATCACCGCCCCTGTTGGGATCCAGACAGTGCCATTGCTAGGGCAATCGTTGATCGCTTGCTGGAGAATGGTGGTACTATCTTCTTTGCCTGCGCTATCAGCATGGTAGGGTGCTTGCGTAACATCTAACAAAACACTTTTTTTCTTTGTACGAAAGGTCGTCGTGACTGCGGTATTTGTAAGCAGGCACCCCTGATGATCGAGGCAGATGATCGTTACTTGATACGTTTGATCGGCAGATAAGTTTGTCAACGTCCAATGCGTCTTGTTTGTTGGTCTGGTTTGGATCAAATCGTTGTCTAAAAACAATTGATAACCAAAAATAGCTTGGGCGTGCAGCGGCTTCTCCCAAGTAAGGGTCGCTTGATGAGCGCCGATCGTGCTTGGTACGACATGAAAATCAATTACTTGAAATGGTTGCATCGGTTTGTCCTTTCTTCAACGAATTCATTCAATAGAAAAAAGATATTCCAAAACAGCGAATATCTTTTTCCACACTTATTTAAGACCAGTCGTGCTGATGCCTTCAACAATGTATTTTTGGAAAATAAAGAAGATGATCAACACAGGCAGCAAGGAGACGACAGACATCGCGAACATCGCTCCCCAATTGGAGGTGCTGCTAGCATCTAGGAACTGCTTTAAGGCAATCGATACCGTGTAGTTTTGCGGACGTGTAAGGTACAGCATCGGCCCGATCAGTTCTTCCCATTTCCAATAGAAAGAGAAGATCGCAGCGTTTGCCAAGGAAGGCTTCATCAACGGTAGAATCACACGGAAGAAAATACCGACCCGTCCACAGCCGTCCATTTTTGCTGCTTCATCTAAATCTGTCGGGATCGCAGAGACGAATTGAACCATCATGAAAATAAAGAAAGCTTGTCCGAAGTATGAAGGAACGGTTACCGGACGAATCGAGTTAAGCCAGCCTAATTGATTAAACCAAAGATACTGAGGCACCATGATGATCTCTTGCGGCAGCATCATCGTGACCAAGATACAAGCAAACCAAAAGCCTTTTCCTTTGAAAGGAATTCGACCAAATCCATAAGAAATGACAGCCGAAGAACAGACCGCCCCTACCATTGAAATCAACGCGATTTGCAACGAGTTGAAAATATAGCGAATGAAGGGAATCCCTGCGATCCCTTCAAACCCTTTGGTAAAGTTTTCTAACGTCCAGCTTCGGGGGATCAACTCCGTTGCCGTTCGAAAAATGTCACTACTAGGTTTAAAGGCACTAAACAGCAGCCAGAAAATCGGATAAAGCATCAGTAATGCAGCAACTAAGATCACGGCATCAAAGAAATAATTTTGTTTTTGTTCACGCATCAATCAAACCTCCTCGTTTTCTTTAAACACCCAAAATTTCGATGTTGCGAACAACAGAATCGTAATCAACCCAACGATGACCAGTAAAATCCACGCTAAGGCTGAAGCATAGCCCATTTTGAAATCGGTAAAGGCTCGTTGATACATGTACAAGGAATAGACTAACGTGCCGTTACGAGGTGAACCCGTCCCATTCGAAATGATAAACGCAGGTGTAAACGTCAAAAAGGCCATGATCGTTTGATAGATCAGATTGAAAAAGATGATTGGTGTCAGGACTGGAACCGTGATATTGAAAAACTGTCTGATTTTTCCTGCCCCATCAATTTCCGCTGCTTCATAATAATCTTTCGGAATATTTTTCAAACCGGATAAGAAAATCAACATCGACGAGCCAAATTGCCACGCTGCTAATAAAATCAAGGTCATCAACGCTAAGCCAGGACTTTTAAAGAAGTAGATCGGGTCTAAGCCGATCGCCGCTAGTACGCCATTGATCAACCCTGAATCGCCAAAAAGATTCCGCCACATGATCGATACCGCCACGCTCCCACCTAAAATCGAAGGGATATAAAATAATACCCGATAAGCACCGCTTAATTTCGATGGGCGGTTGATCAGCATCGCCACTGCTAATGCGACGATCAGCCGTAAAGGGACTGCCAACACAACATATTTCAGCGTAACAGTCAGTGACTGAACAAACTTGGGATCATTCGTAAAAATCGTCTTAAAGTTATTCCAGCCAACAAATTGCGCCTCTGTCAATAAATCATAGTCGTGAAAAGACATAAAAAGAGAAATCCCCATCGGGACGATAATAAAAGCAAAAAAGCCAATGATGAAGGGTGAGATAAATAAATAGCCTGTAACCATATTCTGTTTTGATTCTGGTAATCGATTAAACCAGCTTTTGAGTTTCCCAGGCTCTTTTGCCGTGGGTGATTTTGATTGTAGTTCCATAATTTTCACTTCCTACCTCCTATAGTTGATTACGCTTACAAGTTGATTTTAACGAAGTGCTTCTTAAGAATGAATAGAAAAAAAAGCACAGAAATGTGAAAAACTAGAGGACCTATATTTTTTGCCTCCATTGTTTCTCCTAAAAAAACGCCTTTACTGAAAAAGTCAGTAAAGGCGCCACAGCTATGCTTATTGATAGTTTTCTGCAAAAATTTCTTCGCAGCGTTGCGTAAAGGCATCATAAGTTTCTTCTGGTGTCATCGTGCCATAAGTGATCTCTGCGTACAGCTCTTTAAAGTACGTGTTGATTTCAGCAAACCCAATTGGTGGGATTGGGGATGGATCACCGACGATGTCTGCAATATCATCTAAGAAATCAGAGGACTCTTGTTCTTCTGGTGTCATGTCGGCATAAAGCAATTCTTTGATGGCATCATTGGAAGGAATCCCCCGCTCAGTACCGATGATCTTATTGGCTTCTTCACTATTCACTAAAAAGTCAACAAACTTCGCAGCTGCTTCTTTTGATTCAGAAGCATTCGCGATCGAATAAAAGAACCCTGGGCGATACGCCATCGCCCCGTTTTCTGAGTCGAATGGACGAGCCAAGTTGATTTCGACATCTTCTGCGGCGGAGGCCTTATAGGTCAAGTATTGATTGGACCAAGTCATCATATAGGCTGCTTTTCCTTGTGAAAACGGATATTGATCCATACTGTTGGCATTGCTAGTCACTTCTGCGGTTGGCATTGCTTTGGCTTCCGTAAGGTCCGCGATAGCCCCCATAAATTCAACCCAGTTTTCTTTGGAAAAACCGATCTCTGGTTTGCCGTCTGCATCGTATTGGTATAGATCTTCGCCTTTAGTACGTAAAAAGTATTGCAAAATCGTACTGTTGTCATTGTTATCATTCCAACCATAATCACCGGTTGCTTCAGCGATCGCTGCCGTACTTTCTACAAGGTCATCGAAGGTATAATTGCTAAAGTCGATCCCAGTGCCCCCTTGTTCTACCAATGATGGATTGTAGAGCATCGCCATCGTATTGACAGAAGTTGGTATGCCAAAAACTTTTCCATCTAACTCGCCAGTTGCTAAAATCGATTCTTTGATATCATCGGTTTGAATCTCATTGCCGATAAATTCCGACATATCTGCTAATTGATTTTTCGTTCCATATTGCGCAATGTACTGCACATCCATCTGGATCACATCAGGTAATTCTCCAGAAGCCGCTTTTGTTGCTAGTTTTTTCCAATGGTCATCCCAAGAACCATATTCATATTCAACTTTGATGTCAGGATTTTGTTTCTCAAATTCTTTGATCGATTCGATATACTTCTCGTGTCTGACTTCTGAGCCCCACCAGGTAAAGGAAATCGTCGTTTTCCCATCTGCATCAGCTTCTGAGCTTCCGCTACTATTGCCGTTGTTGCCACAAGCTGCTAAGGTCGCACCAAGAAACAACAAGCTCGCTGCTTTTAAAAAAGTTTTCTTCATTCTTCTACACTCCTTTTTGTTTGCGCTTACAAGGTGATTGTAATGGAAATCCTCGTTAATAAAAATGAAAAAACAAGAGCAAATATGTGAAAAACTAGACTGCCGTTTTTGCTGAAGGCTAAGCCTTCACCGGCAATAGCTAGAAAAAAATAGAAAAACAGATGAAAAATGTAAAAAAACAGACATGCTCTATTTTTTCCAATATACTATGCTATACTAGCGTTGAAAAGGCTTACTTTTCAAAAAACAAGGTAGG
Source organism: Enterococcus sp. DIV1279b (assembly GCF_050531515.1). NCBI lineage: Bacteria > Bacillati > Bacillota > Bacilli > Lactobacillales > Enterococcaceae > Enterococcus > Enterococcus sp. DIV1279b. Next base: position 2,811,424 of record NZ_CP172891.1, read on the forward strand.
TGGAAACAATGAAAAAAATACAAACCGGACTGTTTCGTCTTTTTACGGTAACAGATTATTTTGCTAAATTAAACCTTTTATGGCTTTTCTTTACCCTTTTAGGGTTGGGGATTTTTGGCTTCGGTCCTGCCACCGCTGTCACGATCAAATGTTTACATGATTTTCGTAAAACTGGTCATGACTATTCAGCTGTTGCCTTCTGGCAAGCCTACAAGCAAGCCTTTCGCACCTTTTCCCTTTTTGGCATTGGACTATTAAGTACAGTACTCCTGTTGTTGTTTAACTTACGGATTACTCATTTTTTCCCGACTGAAATGGCTTGGCTGCGTCCTGTCTATTTACTTTTAACGATTCTCCTCCTTTACACTGCATTCATCAGCTTTATGACCTATGCCAAAGCCGAACAACACGCTTGGAAACAGACCTTGTACGTCAGTATCTTTCTAGTCTTTCGCTACCCACTGCAAGGCCTTGCCTTGTTGTTTACCTGGTATTTATTGTTTCTCTTATTGATTGCCAAAACCTCCTTGTTACTCGTCTTTGGACTGGTGATTTTCTTGTTTTTCGCTGAATTTTTTCATGGTCAGATGATGGAAAAAACCAAACAATTGCAAGCAAAGCGAGGCAGTGTCCATGAAGTCCCAGAAGCTGATCAATCACTTTAAAAAGCAGCCTTTTGAGCGACAGTTACATTTTGTCTTTTTTGCGACGGTGGCAATTATCGTCTCATTGGCTGTTCTCCTGACCTTAGTTTGGCGACAAGTCTACATGGCGCAGCTGAAAGAAGCCGCGTATAAAGATGTCTCGATCATTTCAACAAATATTGCCAAACGTTTAACTGCCGTCGAAACCCTCTCTTTTCGCATTATCGATAGTGCACCGATCCAAAATGGCCTGCAAAGGATCTTGGCACAAGATTCCTTGCAATCCTTAGAGGCGATCGACCAAAAGAATGCCTTAAGTGCAGAAATCAACGCCCTCGTACGCAATGAATCAACGATTCAAAACGTCTATCTCTTTACCCCAACGAACGAAAACATGATCAACTTTCTAGCCGAGACCGACCATATCTTTAATGGCCAAACCATCAAAGATATGATCGAGACTTTGCCCGATAAGCCTGCCAAAGGGAGTTGGTTTTTTGCAAAAGACCTTTCTCAAGGTGTCTACCTGCGAAAAATCTATTCAACAGCCGATCTTTCTTTAACCTATATTGGTACGGTGATATTTCTAGTCAATACGTCCTTCTTTCGTAACGAGATCGAAAGTCTTCCTATCGTCTCTGAACAAAACCAATTTTTCATGGCGTATCAGAACCAATTTTATAGTACCGCAAATGACGAGCAAACCCTCGCTGCGGATCAAAATACCTTGCAGCAGAAAATGGGAACCTTCCAGCGATCGATCGGCTCCATGACGTTTGATAATCGCCAGTACTACTATGCAATGGATCGGAAGACGATGCCGAATATGACCTTCATTTATTTACTGCCTGAAAACCAAGTCTTAGCGGATCTTTATAAACTACAAGGCCTTTCCATCGCTGTGAGTTTGCCTTTTTTATGTTTGATTATTGTTGTGATTCGGAAAATAAGCAATCAGCTGACCCGCCCTTTAGCTGACTTGGCTTCGCAAATGGCCGTTCTGCGGAAAACGAAAAAACTGGCCTCTTTAAAGACCCTCGCTGTCCCAGAAAATAGTCAAGAAGAGATCATGGTCCTTTATGAAAGCTACAATACGATGATCGATGAATTAAATGCCTTGATCAAGGACAATTATGAAATGCGTATATTGTCCCAAGAAATCGAATTTAAAGGATTGCAAGCGCAATTAGATCCACATTTTCTATACAATACGTTAGACTCGATCAACTGGATCGCCATTGAAAATCAGCAGTGGCAGATCTCAGAGATGGTCACCTCCCTTGCCTATTTGTTTCGAAAAAAAATCGATACCAAGTCTGACTTCACAACGCTACAAGATGAATTAGATATCGTGCACGCCTATATCAATATTCAAAACGTTCGCTTCGGGAAACGGATCGAGTATATCGAAGTAATTTTGGTGAATGACTTGTCCTTTAAGATTCCTAAGTTACTGATTCAACCATTGATTGAAAATGTCTTTAAATACGCCGTCAATGATATGAAGGAGACGTGTCGCCTCGTCCTTACGATTGAACAACAAGCAACCTTTCTCCAAGTCAGTGTCTCTGACAATGGCCCTGGTTTTAAAGCCAACTTCTCGATTGAAAAAGAAGGCGGCATCGGATTGACCAATATTCAAAAACGATTGCAACTGCATTATGGTGATCAAGCGTCCTTAGCCATCGTCTCCTCGATTCCCTTCAAAAAGACGACGGTGCGCTTTGTGATCCCCTTAAAAGGAGTGAGTGAAACATGAAAAATATCCTCGTTGTTGACGATGAACCCTTGATAGCAAATGGTGTGGCTAACCTCGTTGCTTCTTTTGATTTCCCATTAGTGGTCAAAGGAATTTACACAGACAGTGAAGAAGCCTTGGCATTTTGTCAGCAAAACACCATCGACATCGTGATTACCGACATCAATATGCCTAAAGTCAATGGACTTGCCTTGATCAAAAAATTAAAAGCCATCAATCCTGCGATTCAAATCATTATTTTGACAGGCTTTGGCAGCTTCTCCTTTGCCAAAGAAGCGATGGCTTTAGGGGTCAAATTTTTCCTTGAAAAACCTGTTTTTCCGAGCAAGCTTTCAGAAGCGTTGGCTGAGACGATCGAACGTTCTGAACGTCGTCAAATGGAATCTACCCTCTATTTAAAACAACAAATTGAACAATACATCAATAGCTGCGGAGAAGAACCGCTGCCTGAATCGTTCGTTTTTCCATTTTGTATGTACTTATTTGATTCGAAATTCTATCACGCCATCGCCAAGCGGATCGAAAGCTATGAGAACCATCACGAGTTGGTGATCGGTCATCAAAACAAAGTTGGCTATATCCTGAACTTCAGTACGGAAAATACCTTTAATCTCTTTTTTAAAACGAAGGTACAGGCTGCGCATCTAGGAAAAGGGATCGCCATCAATTGCTGGGTCGAAACCCCCGAAAAATTTTTACTCAGTTATCATTTAGGCAAGCGGAACTTGGATAAGGAGTTTTATTTTGATACCTTTGAAGTCATCCAAGAAGCCCAAATCTCACAAGAAAATGTCTATGAAAATAGTCTCTATATGGAATACCGTGAAAAACTTTTGGCATTGATCGACAAAGGCGAACTGACTTTAGCCCAAGTTCTTACGGAAAACTTTTTTTCTACCTGTCGCATGGAGCTTTACCCTGTCCAACTATTGCGGCTGCAGGTCAACGATTTGTTATCGGCAATTTTTGAAAACCATCGCATCAAAAAAGACATCTACTTTGATGACTATTCCCCAAAGATCATGCTCTTGAATAATTGGCACGAACTCCAGTTTATGCTGCTTCACTGTATCGATTTGATGCGGGGCAGCTTAGACGATAGCGAGAACATGCAGCTGTCCCAAAAAGTCAACCTGATCATCGAAGAATATTATGACCATGAAGCATTGTCATTGAAATGGATCGCCGCCCATCTTTTGTACTTAAATCCTGAATACTTAGGAAAAACCTATTACAAAGAAACCGGGATTCGCTTCAATCAAAAATTAGCCGAATACCGCATCCAAAAAGCACAAGAACTGCTGAAGAAAAACTACAAAGTCTACGAAGTGGCAGCGATGACGGGCTTTAGTAATGCCCCCGAATATTTTGTTCAAACGTTTAAAAAGATTACCGGTATGACACCAAAGAAATTTTTGAAGCAGCAAGAAAAAGCACTTCTCTCTTAACGTTTCTTCTATCCGAAATGACTGTGTTGCTATTTCAACAAAAGAGGTAGTCCGCTCACATTCGTGAGCGAACTACCTCTTTGACTAACCAGTAATTGATGTCAAACAATTGATGCGACCGTGTTCGTTTTAAGAAATAAACATTTTTGTCTAGCTTACAGCGTAAAGACTTCCTTTAACTCCTGTGTCACTGGCGAATCATCCGGATTTGTTTCCATAAGTTCTGCCATGTACTGCCACCATTTTTGGTTGATCTCGGTTGCCGCTAACTGCTGCCAGCGGGTTTCATCTTCAATCTCAAGGTAGCCAAACAACGCAAGGCTTTCTGGATCTAAGAAAATCTGGTAGCTTTTCGCCCCGTGTGCTATGAGCTGCTCTTTTAGTTCTGGCCATAGTTCGCGATGCCGTTTTTCATATTCTGCTTCATAACCAGGATGTAGCTTCATCCGAATCGCTTTTTTGATCATCTTTGTCTGCTCCTCTCTTTATTACGTAAGGTGTTCTGCTTAACAAAATGAAACCAATAGTTCAGTAAATGCTAAAACTGTCAGTGATTGCCCGTAAGGCATTGCTGTAATCGCGATGTTTTTGTAGTACGCCAAGTCTTCTCCCATTCCAGTACCGATGGAAACATTTTGGACTTCTCCATCTTCTGCGACTTGTTCGATCAAACCGGCTAACGCTTTATAGGCAACATCTTCCCAAGCTTTGTCAATGTAACGCTTATGAACGGCTTTTAAAATCCCATAGGCAAAACCAGCCGTCGCAGAAGCCTCCACATACGAGCTAGGATCATCTAACAAGGTGTGCCACAAACCACTTTCATCTTGCATTTCTTGCAAGGCAGCTAGTTGGTCTAAGAGGGTATTGATCAAGAAGCCTCGTAACGCATCTCCTTCTTGCAAGTCGAGAATGTCAATGATCTCAGGAATCGCAATGGTGATCCAGCAGTTGCCTCTTGCCCAAAGCGCTTGCGCATAATTGTGGCGTTCTTCAAAGGTCCAGCCGTGGAACCAAAGACCAGTTTTTTTATCAACTAAGTATTTGATATGGATCATAAATTGTTGTTTTGCTTCTTCGATATAGGCCGGACGATTCAGCAACATGCCAATTTTCGCCAAAGGCAAAGCGGTCATCATCAAGGTATCGTCCCAAAGCTGGTTGCGATTTTCTGGTCCATAGGTCGCATGCTGCAGACCATTTTCATCGGTTCGCGGCATATCATGCATGACCCATTCCGCCCATTGTTCAAGGTACGGCAAGTAACGAGAATCTTTGGTGTCTTCATAAAGATACGCCATTGCCAAAAGCGGCGCCATCGTGTTGACATTTTTAGGCGGCGCGCCTTCTAACATCCGCTGCTCAAACCATTCTTCCACAACTTGGAGCGCTTTGGGATTTTTGGTGATTTGGTAGTTTTTATAAATGCCGTATAGTCCCACCCCTTGCGGCCAGTTCCAAATCCCCCAGCTTTTATCATCAACGATCAAGCCGTCAAAGTCTAATAGAAATTCGCCATTATCATCCTTGATCGTCGTTAAATTTTCGATCATGCGATCAATTTTTTCTTCTACAACACGTTTTTCCACAAATAACTGTTCTAAAATCACCATTGGGTTCATCCTCTCATTTCTCTTTGATAGATTGATCGTAACACGCTTACATTTACACAAAAATAGCAGTTATTGACATTTTACTATCTATTCTTGTATGATAAAAACAAACGAGTACGAAAGGAGCCAATCATGGAGAAGCAAAGTGCGGATACGATGATCAACGATCGTTTTGAGGCCTTTCATATCAAAGACATCGTAGAAGAAAACAATACCCTTTATCATTACCATAGTTTTTATGAGATTCACTGTACCTTAAAAGGATCAGCGGTCTTCTTTATCGATGGCGGAGAATTCCCTCTAGAACCTGGTACGATCATCTTGATTCCTCCGAATGTCTTGCATCGAATCGTCCATCAAACTTCTGATTTTTTCGAGCGAACCTACCTGTATATCAATCCTAGTTATCTCACTGCCCTCTCCACTACCCAAACAGATCTCACTGCCTGTTTTCGTAGCAACGGCGGCATCAACAGTCGTATTTTATCGATCGATGCCGACCAACTAGACCAGCTATTGCGACCTTTGCGCAAAAAAACGGATAGCAATTATGGCACCGACTTACTTTATCAAAATCATTTGATCGCGTTTTTGATTTCCATCAATACGATTGCCTATCAGGAAAAAGAACCGCTGTTTTTATCCGACTCACTCTATAAAAATAAAGACATTTTGGCTGCCATTACCTATATCAATCAGCATTTGACCGCTGATCTCTCCTTAGAGACCGTCGCCAAAGCCCTTTTCATGAGCCCATACTCGCTTTCGAGGACCTTCAAAAAAGAAACTGGCGTCGCCTTTCATGCTTATGTCGTCAAGAAACGACTCTTAAAGAGCAAAGAAATTTTACGTAAAACCAGAAGCGCCACCGCCACCTTCGAAGCTTGCGGCTTCAACTCCTATACCCATTTTTTACGATGCTTCAAACAAGAATTTCAGCTGACACCTAAAGAATTTTTACAAGAAGAAGCCCAAAATCAGTTTGTCCGTTTTGCGCATTTTGTAGGGAAAAAATAGCAAGCCGTTGCAAAGCGCCAATCATTGGCTCGTGAAAAAAGAGTTGTTGCTTCCCTTTCCTGATGTTAGATGACACAATACAAAAAGAATGACACGAGGAAATGTGTCATTCTTTTTGTATGCTATAAAACTTCCCCATTTGAAGCGATCACTTTTTTATACCACTCAAAGGATTTTTTCTTGGTTCGTTTCAAGGTGCCGTTGCCTTGATCATCTCGATCCACATAGATAAAGCCATAGCGTTTACTCATTTGACCGGTACTGGCTGCTACAAGATCAATACAACCCCAAGTAGTATAACCAAGTAGTTCCACGCCGTCGATCATCACCGCATCTTTGAAGGCTTGAATATGTTTTTTTAAATAGTTGATCCGATAATCGTCTGCGACAAACCCGTTCTCATCAGGGGTATCGATCGCCCCTAACCCATTTTCTACGATAAACAACGGTTTTTGATAGCGATCATACAATTGATTCAATGAATTTCTCAGTCCTAACGGATCAATCTGCCACCCCCACTCAGTCGATGGTAGATGTTCATTTTTAATTGATGGAAAGAGATTCCCGGTCGCTTGCGCATAGTCTTCTGGATGGGCACTGACCGTTCGCGAACAGTAATAAGAAAAACTGACAAAATCAACAGGAGAAGCCGCTAAAATCGCCTCGTCTTCAGGTGTCATTTTGATCGTTAAGCCTTCTCGCTCAAATTTTTTCAAGGCATAATTGGGGTATTTGCCTCGGGCTTGCACATCGATAAAGAAATAGCCTTCGCGATCACGATTGATTGCTTCTTGGTAATCTTCAGGTCGGCAAGTATAAGGATAATGACTGCCGCCAGCCAGCATACAGCCGACTTTATTGGTCGGATCGATCTCATGAGCTTTTTTGGTTGCTAAGGCACTGGCGACTAACTGATGATGCGCTGCTTGGTATTTGATTTCTTGACGATTGTCCCCTTCTTTAAAGACGATCCCGCCACCTACAAAAGGCTGATGCAGCAAAATATTGATTTCATTGATCGTCAGCCAATATTTGACCAACCCGCGATAGCGCTGGAAGACGGTTTCCGCATAGGTCACATAGAAATCAATGAGCCGACGATTTTTCCAGCCCCCAAATTCCTTGATCAAATGCAGCGGAACATCGAAGTGGGCAATCGTGACCAATGGCTCGATTTGATGTTTTCTCAATTCTTTGAAGATTTTCTCATAAAAAAGCAGTCCTTCTTCGTTGGGCTCTTCGTCATTGCCATTTGGAAAAATCCTTGACCAAGAAAGTGACATCCGATACACTTTAAAACCCATTTCGGCAAAAAGGGTAATATCTTCCATATAATGGTGGTACATATCAATGGCCGTTTGGGCTGGATAAAAAGAATCTTCCTGCCATTCTAACATCTCCAACTCACCAGCAGCGACTCTTGCGCGATCAGGACCAGTTGGTAAGAGGTCGACATTTGATAAGCCACGTCCTCCTGCTAATACACCACCTTCTGCTTGATTGGCAGCCGTTGCACCGCCCCATAAAAAATCATCTGATAATCCCATGTTATTTCCTCCTAAACTTTGACTACAAGTACTTCCTCTTCTTTAGCTACCAAACCTTCTTTCACACGTTCGACTGCGGTATATTGTGGTGTATTGGTAACGATGATCGGTACTTGTGTGACATATCCTGCAGCTTTTATCTGCGGTACATCAAACGTCAGCAATCGCTGCCCTTTTGTAACTTTTTGCTCTGCTTCTACTAAAGCATCAAAATACTGACCATTTAGTTCCACTGTGTCTAAACCGACATGGATCAACAATTCGATTCCGGTGTCTGAAACCAAGCCAATCGCGTGTTTGGTAGGAAAAACAGCAGCGACTTTTCCATCAAAAGGCGCAATGACTTCACCGATGGGTTCATCGACCGCAAATCCTTTTCCGAGTGCTTCAGAAGCAAATGCGTCATCTTTGACTTGATTCAACGGAATCACGATTCCCGGTACAGGATTGATCAAGCCGGTATCTTCTAGTACTACTGCTTTCATCTCCGGAACATCAATTGTCACTTTTGTTTCATATTTGAAACTTAAGACATAGGTAACGGCCCCACTCACCACAGCTGCAATCACCAATGCGATAATGATGTTCCAAAAATAGCGCATCGTATCATCACCGATATATAGTAAGACTGCTGGGAGACCAGACGAACCGGTCGCAAAGCGATGCGTATTGGTCAAGCCAGCATACAAACCACCAGAAGCCCCACCAATCATTGCCGCAACCAACGGATATTTTTTGGGCAAATTGATGCCATATAAAGCGGGTTCGGTAATCCCCATGTAGGCAGTGATTGCCCCTGATACCGCCAACTGCTTAGTTTTTTTCTCTTTCGTACGCAATGCGACAACTGCTACTGCGGTTGCTTGAGCAATGTTTGAGACCAATGCCCCTGGACCAAAAATACTGTCATACCCAAGTTCTGCCATTTGCATCACCCCTAAAGGAGCAATCCCATTGTGCAATCCAAACATCACCATGATTGGCAAAAAGCCCCCAATCAAAACCGCTGGAACCCAGCTAGCATGGACACTTAAGAAGGTAAAGAATGTTGCCAAATAACCACCCAAGATACTACCGATCGGTCCAAATAGCGAGAAGGCTAATGTACCCATTATCAAGAATGTTAGCATCGGAACAAAAACCAGCTCCACTGATTTTGGAATCACTTTGTTCAAAAACTTTTCGACATACGATTGGAAAAAAATCACGATCAGGATCGGAATGACTGATCCCGTATAATTTGCTAATGTAAAAGGAATAACCCCAAAAAAGTGAACGGGTTCGCCTGCTGTGACCAAGGCACCCCAATTAGGATGCATCATCATAGCAGCCACTGAAGCCGCTAAAATCGGATTGCATCGCAATTTTTGTGCCACAGTGAAGGCCAGGATCATTGGTAAGAAGAAGAAAACACCATCTGCAAAAAGATTCAGCATGTAATAGGTTTGCGAATCAGCCGTGATCACATCAAAAACTATCAATAAAGCCAAAACTGCCTTAACCATTCCGGCACCGGACAGTGCGGGAATAATTGGTTGAAACGTTCCTGCCACAAAATCGATCACTGCAGCTACTGGTCCTTTTTTCTCCCCAGGTTCCGACGCCCCTGATGATTGAAGCGAAACCAATTTTGTGACTTCTTCATAGACATCTTTGACATGTGTTCCGATCACGACTTGATGTACCCCTGCGTTATTGATGTATTTGGCAACCCCATCGAGCGCCTCTAGTTCTCCTTGATCTATACGCTTTTCTTCATTGACTTTAAAGCGCAATCGGGTTTGACAGTGATAGGCATCCGTGATATTTTCTTGTCCCCCCAGATACTGGACGATTTTTTTTGCTAATGATTGATAATTTTCACTCATACATTCCACCCCTAAATAAATTTCAAAGAAAATCTATGTTGTATGTGCTTACCGGTATAACATACTGTTCTTTCTGCCAGCAATGTACCATTTATAGATAGCGTTTCCAATATATTTTCCCAAAGACGAAATGGATTTCATCTTTTCATTAAAAACCGCTCTTTTTTCGAAATCCATTCCATTAAAAGACCAAACATCGCCTTGACGAAGCCACTAGAAACAATGATATAATTTACTAGATGATTGTGTTACTTTTGATTTATCGCGATCATAATAGGCTTTTTCAACGCAATGGACCCACCAACCGAAAAAGAACGCCCCGATGATCCCGCAACAACGGATCAAACCACTGCTTCTTCCCCCAACCATTGAAGCAATCCTTACTGAATCAACGATTTGGTCTAGCCTGTTATGAACGGCTATTCTAGGTTGGATTTATAAAAAACAGGCGAAGGGAACGAAGAAACATGACAAACGTGAAACAAGCAATACCCCCAAAAACGATTTTCTTTCATGAAGAAGCTTTTCAAAAAACAGATCAAACGATCATTCGCTGGTTAGGAAACTCCGGTATTCTTCTAAACAGCCGTGGTACATGTATCATGGTCGATCCGGTCTTAGAAGGATTTGACCTGCCGTTACTGATCGATCTGCCAATCAAACCGGCGGCAGTCCCTCACTTAGATGCGGTATTGATCACCCATTCAGATAATGATCACTACGGCATTCCGACGATTGAAAAATTAGTCCCGGTTACCGATAGCTTCCATGGACCCAAATATGTTGCCGAACTTATGCAAGAGCACTTTCAAGTTGCTGCCCAAGGTCACGAAATCTATGATTCATTCACCGTTAAAAATTTGGAGATTTCTTTAACAAAGGCGTATCACCTTTGGCAAAATGAGACGACAAAATTTGACCGTGTCTTCCAAATTGAGGACTATTGCGGCTTTTGGATCGATACTCCGGATGGTTCCTTGTGGATTCCTGGCGATTCTCGTCTTTTACCAGAACAATTAGAGATGCCTCAACCAGATGCGATCTTGTTTGACTTTAACGACAACGCTTGGCATATCGGCTTTGAGAACGCCGTGAAACTGGCAAATACCTATCCTCATGCTGAATTGATCCTCTCCCATTGGGGATCAGTGGATGCTCCGCATATCGATGCTTTTAATGGGGACCCTGAAGCTTTGTACGATCGGATCGTCAATCCGAAACGGATTCGTCTAGTTGCTGCCGGTGAGCCGATCGAATTGAAATCAACCACTTCCAACAATTTAGAATAGGGAAAAAGGACCACACCGTTTTTGGTGTGGTCCTTTTATTCTTCTGCCATCTCTTTAAACGTCGTTTTGCGGCTCGTTTCTAAATAACGAGCGTTGCTGATTTTCATTTGGATATTCTCCTGATAATCGAGGGAAAAAATCTGAGCAAACAAAACCGTCAAAAGGAATTGAATCGATTCTTCTGTGGAAAAATTTCCGATTTTAGAATATAGTTTTTCTCGGCTAGCAATCGTCAAGACGATCGTCGAATAGTCCCGCAAATAGTTGTCCCCACCACTCGTAAGACTGATAATTGGCACACCATTTTTCAGCAATGTTTTCACATTTTTCATAGGATAGGTCTCTGAATTATTGCCAGAATAAGAGATAAGAATGGCACAATCCTGCGGGGTAAGCGTTTGGGAGATCAAGCCCGCTTCGTCCGTATCCGCAACAAAGGCTTTTTTATGAATCGTGTTTAAGTTGCGTTTAAACAGCTGCCCGAAATACGAATTTGGACTACGCCCATAGATGACGATGGTTTGAGCGCCATTGATGAGTCGAGCGGCTTGATTCAGGTCTTTTACCGTCATAAGTGCCGCTGTTTCTTTAATCGTCTGCATGCGTAAGTTCGCCAAGTTTTCAATGATTTCTAATGTGTCTGCCGCCTCACCAAAAGGGATATTCACATCGATCGTTGCTGAGCCATCATCAAAGTGTGCCAGTTCATGCACGAAGGCATACACAAATTCTTTCCAACCGGAAAAGCCAAAATATTTTGCAAAACGGACTAACGTCGGCTTTGAGGTATGGGTCAGTTTTGCGATTTCTTCCATAGTATACTCACTGACTTTTTCCCGATTGCCTAGTAAAAAATCACCGATCGTCCTTCTTGCATCATTTTGTTTAAACGCTGCTTCTTCAATTTTTTGAAAAAGATACATCTGGTTCTCCCTTCTGATTGCTGCTGTTAGTTTTACACGTCCCATTCATTCACGTTTCTTTCTATCTAAAAGCACTGAAAGTGATGAATTGAAGACAGAAAAGCGTGGAGCACGCCAGCGTATGCCTACCCTCGTTCAAAATACAAAAAGAATTTATTTCCCAAAAGGGCGATCATACCAATCAGACATAGCATGCCCCCTGATAAGATCATCTGTATCCCTGCTGTTTCATTGCCGCTGACTAGTATCAGCAAGCGTGATGCATAAGGTGCTAACGTGACTCCTAAATTGTAAGCAACGATCGAGACGATCGTGCCAAACTTAGCTTCCGCTTCACCACCAGTCGTCAGCAAGTGGGTGAAAAAAGGCATGATGCTGCGAAAGGCAAAGCCTAGTAGTAAAGAACAACCCAAGAGCAGCCCCACCGTCTGCAAGGGATAGGTTAAATAGATGCTGCTTCCTGCAAGCAATGCCGCAACGGGCAGCAACCAGCGATGTAGGCGGCTATATATCAAGCCAAAGGCATTGCCTGCGATAAATGCCCCCGTCGCAATGGCGGCGATCATGTTACTGCCATCGGTCGCATCACCGATTCCTTTTTCCAACAACAACGGGGTGATCTGCAGATTGTAGTTGATAAACAAGACAACGATCAGAAACAAGAGCACACCCAAAACAAATGACTTTTGTTTCCGTTCTGTTGAAACCGTGACGTTCGCTATCAGAGCCTCATCAGTGATCCCTTTTGTTTCGTTGGGAATAAATACCTGAACAAAAAAGAGACTGATCAAGGCAAAGCCATAAACGAAGAAAGAGATCTCCCAACTGATCTTCACTAGCTGTCCTACCAGCAAAGTCATAAAGATACCGCCTAAACCACCGACGGCACTTTCTAACCCAAGAGCCTTGGCTTTCTTTTGCGGCTCATTTTGAAACAACAAACTAATCATTTGAATCGCCAAACGATTGAATAAGCCGATCCCAAAGCCAAGAATCGCGCGCGAAAGAAACAAGACGGGAAAGCTCCCCTGATACCATGCCGGCAGCGTGCCAAAAATCGCCACAATGACCAAGCCGGTGACCATCGTGTATTTTTTGCCGATCCTTTTTTCGATCATGCTAGTAGTAAAAATCCCTAGCAAAAGAAACAATGACGGAATCGTGGTCAGTAACCCGACGTAGACCGCATCTACTTCTGGAAAGCTTGCCGCAATCGCGGGAACATTGGCAGAAATCGCCGGTGCCGAATAGACGACCATTGCCACCGACAACAGTGCCAGCAACTTCATTGAAAAAAATTTCATAGTTACCCCTTTTCTTTTTACAAAATACTTTTTTTGTTTCTCTGAGCTCAACCGGATAAGACACCAAAGCAATCTTTTCCTACCTCTTTATTATTTGCTGGATCGCCAGCTTTTGACCAATGCTTCCTACGCTGAGGCTTTATGCTTGAAAAGCATTGGTTTTCTGCATTTGCTGGAGATCGTCACCGATTGTTTGCGAAAAAACCTTGCAGTTTGTTTTACTGCAAGGTTTCCTTCGATCATTCATTTTTTAACAATCCTATCAGCCACACAAGACACCCTAAGAGAACTTATTTCTGCAGCTGTTCTATGACATCTTTCGTAATTGCCTCAGCAGTGATACCAAGTTCGGATAAAACGTCCGCTGCTCGGTAGTTATCATAAAATTTCTTTTCTAAGCCATAGTTTTTGACGGCAATCTCACGATCACCAAGATAGCTGGCAATCATTTGTCCATAGCCGCCCTCTCGTATGCCGTCTTCCAACGTGACAACGAGTTTATGCGCTCGTGCCACAGCATCCAGCAACTCTTTGTCGACCCCTGAAATAAACTTAGGATTGATCACCGTTGGGGTAATTCCATGTTGCATTTTCAATTGTTCTGCGATCTCTTCCGCTAGCGCATAAAAGTTTCCGACCCCGACGATGGCTACCTGCGTGCCAGCTTGAGTCACCTCATTTTTTTGATCGCTGTAGTCAGTAGAGGCTGCTCGTACCGTTTCGTTGACAGGTCCAACCGGTACCCGGATCGCAACTGGAGCGTTGGTTTGTTCCAGCGACCAATCCAACATTGCTAGATATTCTTCTTTAGAGGTTGGCGCAAGATAAACAAGGTTGGGAATATGTGCCAAAAAGGGGATATCAAAAATTCCCAAATGGCTCTCGTCATTCATTCCATGAATCGATGCACCGTATACCAGAATCGTTCCAGGCAGATGATTTAAGGCCAAATCATGGGAAATTTGATCAAAACTACGTTGCATAAAGGTAGAAAAAACGGCCCAGACAGGTTTCGCTCCATTTTTTGCTAACCCAGCAACCATCGATACCGCATGTTCTTCTGCAATACCCACATCTACAAATTGTTTACCTGCTTTTTCTCGTTGTTCTGGAGAAAAAAGCAGCATCGGTGTACCAGCATTTACTGCCACGACTGTAGGATCTGTCGCCATTTTTTCTAATAAATAATCCGTCGTTAAGCTGTTGTAGGTTACTTGATTGCCCCCAACAGAAATATATTCGCCTGTTTCTAAACGAAAGGGACCGCCTGCATGAAACTTTTCACGATTTTCTTCCGCAAACTTGAAGCCTTTGCCTTTGATCGTATGAATGTGTAATAAAACAGGATGATCAATGTCTTTCACTTTTTCAAATAAACCAATCAATGCAGCGAGGTCATGTCCTTCATCTAAATAGTGGTACTCAAAACCAATCGCTTTGAACAGATTGTCTGCTGCTTGCCCCTTGGTTTCCCGTAATGCCCGCAAATTCTGATACATCCCTCCATGGTTTTCCGCGATCGATTGGTCATTGTCGTTGAGGATCACGATAGTATTGGTGCCTAATTCCACAATATTGTTCAAGCCTTCAAACGCTAAGCCACCTGATAGAGAACCATCGCCAATGACGGCAACGACGTTATACGTTTCATTTTTTAGGTCACGGGCTTTCGCCACACCATTTGCCAACGAAACTGAGGTGGAGGTATGACCGACCGTAAAGAGATCGTGCTCGCTTTCTTTCGGATTCGTGTAACCAGAAACCGCATCATACTGCATAGCATCAAGAAAGGCATGGGCGCGTCCCGTCAGCATTTTGTGGATATAGGTCTGATGAGACACATCAAAAATCAGCTTATCGGTGGGGGAATCAAAGACTTTATGCAACGCGATCGTCATCTCGACCATCCCCAGATTGGGGCCATTGTGCCCCCCATGGTGACTGATTTTTTCCAATAAAGCAGTTCGTGCTTCTACTACCAGTTCTTGAAGTTGCCCACTGGTCAATTCTTTTAACGCTTTGGGGCTTTTGATTTTTTCTAATAACATGTACGTACCTCCTGTAAAAATGTTTGAATGGTTCGTGTGTTTACTCACAAGGAAAAAGACACGAAGTCGAAATGAGTGGATCGTTTTCTGGAATGAAAAAAGCGGCAATCGGAGCTGGACGCTCTTTTTTAAATTCCTGTCAAACCGTGAAATAGCAAGTTATCCTAAAGGGAAATCGTAATTTTTCTGAGTTTCAACAATCGCTGCTCATTTCTTCTATCTAAAAAGATACCACCTAGAGTTGACTTTAGGTCAAGTGGTTTTTGAAACATTTTGAATAAAACGAGGTTGATTTTTTCTAATTATTGAAACAATTGCAGGTTTATTCTCTATAAATTTTCTTTTCTAATACATATTCCTAGAGGTTCATTTGATATGTCATAGTAAATTATAAAAAAACTGCCATTAAACAGGATCCATTCCCTGCTTAATGGCAGTTTGCTTATTTCCGATACATCTTCAACAGGAGCAACTCAACCAAAAACACTGGTACAAAAGCTTTTGTCTATCTTCTGGTAGCGCAGTGGAAAACTCAGACTAGTAATAAATCGTCATTTTTTGAAAGAATAGCGCCCTCTTGAACATTATCAATCGCATTTACCACTTGCTGATATGATTTCACATATACTCGAGTAATCAATTGAGCGGAGGTATTCGAATTGCCCTGTTGATTTGTTCAAAAGAAACAGCCTCTTATTCAATACACAGAGGTCAATCAATATCTACATCTCTATCTACCATTCACTATAGAACGCTTGTTAAACGTAGCGTATTCTCAATCAACCTAAGGTGACAAATTTTATATACGTGTGACAACTCCCTGTTAGATACGAGCGGGAGTTTACATTTTGTGGCAGAAAAACACTGCCACCTTCAAATAATCATGGTGGGACTGTTTGCTTCGCACAGTCCCGCCATGATTATTCAGAAAAAATATTTTCAAAAATTTGTGAACTAATTTTTAAAGTAAAGAAACTTAAATAGATAAGGGAGTGTTTATAAAAAATGTTCTACACTTAGTAATGTATTAATCTACGTTAATCATCTTTGTCAATGAGATCCGCATAATAAGGATCGTCTCCATAAGGTACTATTTTGATATACCCTTGCGCATTTTCACCAACCGTACAAATTGCCCCACATTTCAAGCAAATGCCGTCTCCTGGTTCTTGACTTTTATCCATCATCTCAAAATATGATTCCTCAGTAGTAACCGTACCATAATCCCCACAGTATGGGCATTCTCCTTCAATCAGAAGGTCGGGTTCGCCTTCTGTACCACGAATATAATTTTTAGAATCCTCTTTTATCATTTCTAAATAATTGGGAATCATTTCGTTGGGATTACTAGTCATTTCATCAACATAATGTTCCAATAGATTCGTGTATAATTCGTCCTCTGTAACCGGCATAAATATGTTACTTTCAGGATCTAATTGGTATCCACCATTTATATAAGTCACCAATATTTCTTTTTCAGAATCTTGACTTTCAGCAAGTAATTTGACGAAGCTTTCAGAACTTTGTTCATCATTAATGGAGACTTCAGCTACTCGTATTGTATAATGCTTATCTTTCAGATATTTGTGCTGTGCCTGAATCAAGATAATTCCTGAGGGATCATCAGAAAAAGAGTTATTTAGAACAATCTCTGCATCGTTTAAATCAAGAACATTATATAACTCATCAATATTTGAGTTTATCGCATCCATAAAAATGGCGAGGATAGCTGGACGTTCTCTAACGTTCACCCCTGCTTCCATCTGTGCCATTAACTTGTATTCTTCTTCTTTCTGTTTAGTAAATTCATCGTCAAGAACCTCAATTTCTTCAGGAGTCAGGTCCCAATCAACTTCATTATCATTGGTATTATCAACTATTGTAGTAGATTCTTCCGGGAGATGAGCAGAGTCATCGATGAAATAAACTGCTCTCTCTTTGGTCACTACATCTCTATTTCGCAGAAACTCATCCATACTCATTATGAGGGAGTCAAAAAGATTACTAGATTTAAGATAAAATTTAATATCTAACAGTTTCGTGTGGGCTATATGGTTTCGATACGACGTGGCCTGTCCCCATCTGTTTTTAAAGCGTCTGTCACCCCCATCAATATCCAGTATTTTAAAATATTCCTCATGCAAAGAAAAGCCAGAATCTTTTTCAATCAGGCCACCTTCTACAAGAAGTTGAACTACCTTGTCAGCCGTACTCGTTTTATCAAGAAGCGCACTAACCATTTTGCTGAGCTGATCTTTGACAAACTGTGAATCATTTGCTTTTGATCCAATGGTATATTTTGCAGGTTCAATAAGTTCAAGCAATTGATCAGTTAATAGACCCAAAAGTCGTGCATCTACAAAGGAGTAATCAGTTATATCTTGCTTAAACGCACCTTGTTTTTTATTTAATGAATAGGCCACATCATATTTTCGTAGCCAATCGGGACCAAGCTCTCTGCTTAGCACACTATCAAGAATCTCTCTAAATTTATTTTCTAATTCATAAACAAGGCTAAATAACGCTTCAGAGATTTTTTTTGCCTGAAAATCTTCATAAACCACAATCCTGGAGAAATACTTGACTCCGTTTTCCCTAAGAAAAAATTTCATCAGTTTAAATTTAAACTTTTCAAAATTGTTGTTATCATCATTGTCAATTATTGAAAAATCTAACAGCTTATCATCGACTTCCAAACACCCATCGAGAAATTGAACAAATCCATTTCCATTGGGTACAACTCTCTGAGAAAATTCAACAGTCCCAACATGAAGGTTGGGAAATCCTGATTTAACCATAATCGGGTAATTTCTCGCTTCGTCCACTGAATTGTATGATTCATTCAAATAGAAATAATCATCTTTCAATATTTCGACCAGTCTTTGGAGATTGACATTTACTTGCTCGTGGGTGGTACATTGAAAACGTAATTTCATGAAAAGAGTTCCTCCAACAATTTATTTCAATTTCCAATAATTATAACGCAAATTATCAGTTGAAAGAACCATTGTTGCTACACAATGGTTCTTTCATCATAAATCATAATCATCTGAGAAAACATAGTTTACTATAATTACTATGATAAACCCCATTCATTCTAGACTTCCAAGCCCCATTTTCATCTTGAACATTTAAAGGATGCTCTTTAACAAGGCTCAAAATAACTTGAAATAACTCATGTCCTTTGGGTACTAGTGGCGTACAAAACTCACTGATCACACTGATACCGGTATCGATATAACCGCGACCTTTTACTTGCTTGAGAAAAAAACTTTGTTTATCTCATCAAGGATCATCTGATAACCCACCTCACTCATCCGACCCAGTGCCACCCAAAAATTAAACTGATCCCGAATCCCATCGCCCTAGTATTTTGCATCAGGTCTTTGTAGGCGCGCTGAAGTGGCTAAAGCTTGATCCGTTAGCATGCTTACCTTCAAGATCGTAGTATGCTTGATCACTATATTTGACTGAAACTTGTTCCGAGCTATTAATATCAGTCATCGCAATTAATGGGCTGATAACTGAAAAAGAACCTATGCTAGTAGAATAGCTTTAGCACAGATTTCTATTTTCTTCTTAGTATTTATTTTCATTCGCTACTCCTTTCAATAAAAAACCACCAAAAGATGGTGGTAGTGTGCCTATCAACTTTAACGGCTATTCTGTGGAAGAAAAATTAATATCATTTTTACAGGTTGGCTCACTCGAAGATTGCTGGTTTAATCCCATTCTTATCGAGTTTTACTATTACTTCCTGTACATTTTCAAAATGAAAGCTTTCGTACATTAGCTAGTAGAATTGCGTAAAACTTAAACTACTAATGATCATCTATCAATTCCAACTATAATAACATCATCTTGAACTTCATCAATTGCACTTACCACTTGTTGATCTGACTTCGCATATAAGTGACCGTAAGTTCCTAAAGTGATTTGAATGTTTGCATGACCCAATCGCTCTTGAATAGATAGCGGTTGAATATTCTGCTCAATCAGAAATGCAACATGAGAATGTCGTAGCGCGTGAAGTTTAATCGGTTTGACACCCGCTTTTTTAGCAGCTTCTTTTAACCAGTTCGAAAAAGAATAAGGTGGCGTAAAGGTTCCGTCCAACTGAGCAACATATTCAAAATTTCCAATACGTTTTTGCAAGTCATACCACTGTCTGAGCTTTAAGGAAAGCTTCTTCCCCATCCCAATCGTTCGATAAGCGCATTTAGTTTTGGGAGTCGAAAAGTACCAATCGTCTTTTGTATTATAAATCAATGTATTCTCAATCGTTATCGTGTTTTTCTCGAAATCTACATTTGACCAAGACAAAGCTTCAAGTTCTCCAATCCGAATGCCAGTATAAAATAGCATTTCATACACAATCTTCCGATGGTGGGTTTGAATCTTATCATCCTTCAATTCATTCATCACTTTTAGAAACTCACTGTGTTCCCAAAACTCAACTTTCTTATTCTCAGAAGGAAGCGAAGAAACATCTTCAACGGGATTTTTAGCAATCACCCCCTCTTTAATAGCCCGATCCAATACAATTTTTAGGTGCCCTCGAATCCGATTGATATAAGATTTTGATAACGTTTCGCCATTGACTTTTTTCCGTGAATTACGTGACTCTGTCTGGCTTAGTTCAAATAACCAATCCTCAATATCGTGACTTGTAATATCTCGAACACGAAAATGATAGAAAAACTGCATACGCTTTTCGAAAATGAATTGCGCATTCTCATATGTTTGACTTTTGACCTGTCTCTCGTACCATTTTACAAACCTATCCTTGTAAAACTCTTCGAAAGTCATTTGATTGGTAGAACACAGTTGATTAGGAATCGTCTTGTTAAAATCATGTGTTTCCATGTACTTGTCATAAGCAATTTTGGCATCTTTTTGTGAAGCATAACCTCGTTTAGTCTTCTGAACCTTTCTTCCATTTTCATCTATACCTAGATATGCTCGGAAGAACCATTTTTTTGTCTTTTTATCTTGGTAAATATTTTTAATTTTTGGCATCGTTCCATTCCTCCCTGTACTTGAGAAAAGCTACTTTAATAGTACCGAGCTTGTACTGTTTATTCCGCAACTTGAATGTGAAAAAGATGTTCAATTACTCGAGATGGCACCACACCAACTTGGCGATTATTATAAAAATCAATACCTTCAACCCTTGCAAGATACGCCTTGCTCTCTTTAATCATTCGTGCAGCTTGACTAGGTTTAAAGCCCATTTCTATCAGAATTGCACGATTTACCATGAAATCACATTTTGTTTCCAATCTCTCACCTCCTGATTCTTTACTCCTTTTAAAATAATCCTCTTTATAATCAATTGTTTATCATTCGATGGGTGTGTTATACTCGTCTTGTCGAGGCGGAGTACGTTGCACAACTTGTTGTGTAAGCAGTACTTTGCTTTTTTAGTAGCTTGTTTTCTCATTTGATATACTTTGTAATTTTCGTTCATAATACTCAACCTCCTCCTGATAATACTCCGGGTCTGCCTTCATATTTTGGAGAAGTTTGATCTGTCTTGGATTCATTTCTCCTTGTTCAATAATCAAAGGCAACAAGGAAGAATGAAATGTTTGATCGACCTGTGCAATAAAAACTAATGATGGTGAAACACCATGAATTAACCAACTCATGGTTTTCTCAAAACTTTGAGGAATTGTATCTAAAGAAATGGTGATTGCGCCATAATTGCTAATAAAGGCTGCCCATTTGGCATCAACTTTTGCACCTGGATCATTTGGATCACGGTCATAAAAACAAATTGCTCCATTAAGTAACTCAAAGAACAGTTTGGTTAAATCATGGGTTTTTGAAATAATCTTTGCCAAGCTTTGCGCTTTCTCTTTTCGATACCGTAGTTCAAAGCGATTTTTTACTTATGCTTCTTCTAAAGGAATTCCTCGTCGCTTTCGTTGTTCATAATCCTTCTGATAAAAACAAAAGCGACACTGACTCTTCTTTGAGCCTAAATACAATGTTTCGCCATTTGATTCATTATTTATAATATCCGTACCACCATGGGATTCACTCACTTGAAAAGTGGTCCACACATGGCCTAGTGTTACCTTACGCTTAAGTTCTGGAATGCTGAGACTCCCCACAAAATCATCTAAAGTAAAATCAATCCGTGTAAAATTTCCCTGATAGTCTAATACCTTACGGAAGAACTCTTGCCAATTTGATTTTGCGGTCTTCAAACGCATGGCAAGATGTTTACAGCCTTGACCTGAAAACTCCATCACAGTTCCTTTTACCGTATCTTCAATAGAGTACCGAATCGTAATTACTTGATTCCATACGTACTGCCCGGTATATCCTTTTGGCGCATAATCCAGTTCCTCAAAACGTTCAATGGGCATTTCAATGATCTCTTCAATTAGCTTTAAATGTTGATTCGAGAAAAAGTGTATGGTTAGATAGTCAATCAAAACGCGATTAACTGGAACGATCTCTTCTCGCAAACTATCCAATACGAGATTCAGTTTTTCTTCACTTAATTGTCTCGTTCCTTTTTCTACTTTCGATAATAACGATCTCGAAATCCCAACTTTTTCTGCCAAAAATCGTTGTGTCCACCCCCTTTCTTCTCGAGAAAGTCGAATGGCTTCCCCGAGATCATGTTGATTAACTTGATTCATAGAAAACCCTCCTTTTACTATTTGTTTGTCAAAGAACTTTCGCACTTATTTTAAGTACATACCAATTGTACGCCTGTATTTATTTTAAGTCAATACATTTTGACTTTTTTTAAGTACACATGTATACTAAATTTAAGAACTTATCATGAGGAGGAGTTTTCATGGAGATAGACAAGCAAGCCGTGGGCAATCGAATTCGACAGATTCGCCAAGAGCTAAAGTTGAGTATGGAGAAATTTGGCAAACTAATTGGTGATTTACCGCGAAGTACAGTCAATAACTGGGAGCGTGGGATTAACCTTCCAAAAACCGAAACCCTTCATCAAATCGCAGAGGTAGGTCATGTCACCAATGAATATCTTTTATATGGTGAGCGAGAAAACCAATACATTTTAGAAATGCTTCAAAAAAAGGCAGGTAAACTTGATCCTAAGATTGAAGGACTGATAGTAGACAAACTAAAACAAGCAAGTCTTGTTAGTGAAAAAGAAATGGATCGAATGATTGAATTTTTTATTACAAATCTCATTCCACCAACTGAACAAGATCAGTTTACTTTCCAATGTATCGACGAGAAAAAGCGGCTTTACCTTGGTTCAACCAATTTTGGTAAAGAAGCTCAGCTCTATTTACACCATGATAATCAAAACCATATTCTGCACATGATGCCCTTTACCTTCTCCAACTTTAGTGTGGATCGCTTACTCGTCTATTTAGCAAATCAAGAATCCTATTCCTATTTTGGAAAGCAATTGCCCAAGAAACTAGTTGAAAAAGCCATCCTCCTATACTCAATAAATCAATTGACCGGCGATATTCAAATTACCCCGTTGGTCTATTCAAAAGAAACCGCTTCTTATCAGTACACAGAGGCCAATCAATACTTACTAGAACAACAATATCTTTATTTACCATTTGCAATGGAAATCGAGAAAGAACACCTGTTAAATGTAGCGTATCCATCATCAAAATAAGGTGACAAGTTTTATAAGCACGTGACAAAGAAAATACTGCTAGGACACTCCCCAATGGGTAGTTGTCACAGTTTCCTGTTCTTTGTTAGCCCCCTGTTAGAACCGGGGGCTTTATTCCTGCAGTCCGGCTACGCCTTCCTGCAATAGACAAAACTCCAGATCGGGTAATTCGCTTGTGGCGAAACCCGACCTGGAGTTTGTCTCTGTATTTTGAACCCTAAAAATTAATCAAACAGACTGATATTCTCATAATCAGCGCGAAATAAGCCATTAAGTACAGTTTTCCTACCTATTTTTGATAACCCGCTGGTTAGTTAATATTCCTTTTCCGAGAGGGATAAATGATTGGTTAAATCTATATACATCTCAACCTTTAAAAATGTTTTCGAAATACTTCATCAGTACATGTCATACAAATTACCAGTGCATTCTCAAATTCTAGTTCTTTAATTGATTTCAGTTGAGGAGCAGTTACTTTTGGCGGAAATTTCCATTTTTGTCCAAACCTCTTCCCCCGATGAAATTTCTTTGTTGCAATTATTGCAATGAAAAATTTTTGTTTCAAAAATATACATAATTACTTCCTCCAATAAAAACTATCTACCTCTCAAATTATTTTTCTCTAATAAGAAAAACAGAAAAGGTAATAAGATACAACAGTGATGATTCCTAATAAAGAAAAGACTACAATAATATTTTTCTAACTTATCGCCTTCAAAGAAATAGTTTCTTATTTTTCACTAAAATAAAAAATTTATTGCAAAAAAATAGAAGTGACAAAATTATCAATCATTTCAAGGTAATATAACTACCTGAGTTTATTATCGATTAAAATGCTAACTACATTTGCAAGAGAAGCGAGAGTTAAAGGTAAATATAGAATTTCTACTTTTTTAGCAATAGAAATAGGAATAAAATATTTAAAATGTATAGAAACTTTCTTTTTTTTCTTGCTATCTTTTTATAATCACAACTCTCGATAATAGAATTACGATTTATTTTATACGGCTGAAAAAATCTATCACCAAAAAAATTCAAACATTAAGCCAAGGATTATGAAGTCAACATTTCGAAAAATGAACATACATTGGTAAGCAACTATAACTATTACCACAGACATAAAGTAACACAATATATTACTATTTAAGTGTACGCCACCAGTGAATATCCTCAAGGTATACAGCGCACAACAAAAAGAAAAAAGGAAACGCAGAAGCATTTCCTTTCAGTGATTTAATGAAAACAACACGATTTGACTTAGAGCCTTTTTATTTGAATTCATTTTCGCTTTATCCAACTTCATTTGATCATTTGATTACTCGGTTAAATACTTTTGACATGAGTATCAATGAAACATTCATTAATTATGGTTGCTTATTTCTTACCGCTTTTCTGGCCAATGCTAATCCGCCGATTATTCCGGCATTATCACCTAATTCGGGCGTAATAATGTAGCTATCAATTGGTGGTATTTCAACATATCCATTTATAAGCTCAACAAATTTATCCTGAACTTTTTTCTTCATGTGTTCTTGTTTCATTACACCACCGCCAAAAATAATTCTATCTGGCGAAAACATCAGTGTTGTATTGTATGCACATTGGGCAAGGTAAAAGGCTTCAATCTGCCAAAACGAATCGTCAGCCAATAAATTCTGGCCTTTTACACCCAACCGTTTTTCAATCGCTGGTCCTGCTGCCATCCCCTCTAAACAATCTTGGTGGAAGGGACAGTTTCCTGAAAAATTGTCCTTTGGATGTCGCTTGATCAACATATGCCCCATTTCCGGATGACTGAACCCTTCCACGAAAGTCCCATTGAACAAGGCACCACCTCCGATACCTGTTCCCACAGTGAAGTATGCAACACCTGCTAACCCTTTGCCAGAACCAGCAACATATTCACCATAGCAAGCCGCATTGACATCTGTTGTCCATTCAATCGGAATATTGAAATATTGCTTTAGCGTTCCTACAAAATTGAAATTTTGCCAAGCAAGTTTTGGTGTTGATGTGATATGACCGAAACTCGTTGATTTGCATTGAATATCAATTGGACCAAAGCAGCCGACCCCGATGCCTGCCAATTGTTCCTTAAAAGGTTTAAAAAAATCAATGACCTGCTTCATTGTTTCAACTGGAGTTGTTGTGGGAAAACTGACTCTTTCCAAAATCGTTAATTCCTCAGTACCGACTGCACAGACAAATTTAGTCCCTCCAGCTTCAATTGCCCCATATATCATCATAGGTTCCTCCCTTCGAATATGTGAAAAACACTTCATTAACGCGGCAAGCGTTCTCGATCAGTGAAATGACGTTTAGTATTTCCTGAAGCTTCTGTTGAATACCAGTAAGCGACACTAGCAACATCGTCTTGCCGCTCAAATAAGCGAACATCATCGTTGCCGATTTGTTGTAAAGTGACCGATAAATCTTCGGTAAAACAGATGGGGTCTTGAAGATGCCAACGATAAAGACCATGTCGTGGCATTGCGTCGTCACCAAAGGCATGAACGGCATTCAATTTTCCCGTTTCAAAACGATCTCTTGTGGCATCTCTATTTGATTGGTAAGGATACCCTAAAAAGGCTGTTGAATAGTTTTTCGCATGTGGACGTCCGAACTCATCGTACTCATGAAAGGCCCACGCCCCGCCAAAATAATCTTCTGAACCTGTTGAGGTTACGGTCGGATACTCACTATCCCCATCAATGTAGAATTTAAACTCGCCTTCGCCCCACCAATAACGTTCTAGGCAGGTAAGCGCAAGGTAAGTACCCACGTAATAGCCTTGACCCTTTAATCGATCAATTAACTTATAATCCTCCTGTAATTTGGTAATGCGTTCCCGATGCCAATTTGCGTGAAAATATAGGCTATTTTCTTCCAATTCGTCCACCAAAGCGTAATTTATCGTATAAAAAAATGAGGACATATCCTTCGGATGTAAATTCTCGATCGTAATTTTAGCGGATGTTTGGAAAGGCATTTCGAAATAGGAATTAAAGCCCCCTGTAGGATTAACCACTATCGGCAACGAGTTCACCTCGCAACGCTCTCCAAACCCATTACAAAAGAAATCCCCTAAAGGACTTTCAACAGCAGGGCTATCCGACCCATCCCAATAAATTCTTAAGATTAAATCACGTAAAACAAAACTGCCAAATTCTGTTCGATCACGAATCGTCATCCACATATGACGAATTATTCCCGTTCCAGTAATATCCGCAATCACAGTTTCTTCACCAGAAGTCAGCGGAATTGCGCCACGACCTTTGCGGCTTGGTCCTAGCTCGCTTGGCAACATCGCAGCTTTACCTTTCTCGCCTGTTGGATTTTCGGGAGTGATTGCTCGACTCTGGATTTTTTTAAATTGGGTAATATTTTTTAGTATACTCATCTTTTTCTCCTTTGAATGTGAATCGTTTTTCCCTTTTCTACGTGAAGAATTTTTTTCGTATCACTTATTTTCAATGGCTTTTCTGACAAATTTGAAATACTCAACTCGGATTGCGTACATTCAATCGAAATGAAGGCTTGACCGAACTTCAAATTCTTCCAAGAAAACGTTAAATTATCAACAGGATCAATTTGCAATACTCCTTTTTTGAATTTCAATCCGAAATATTGACTGATCATTAGGCTGACAAAAAGACCCGATGCCCAGCCGCATTTGCCGCAGCCAAAGTCTCGCACGACTTCTCCTTGTTGAGCCTCTAAGCGATACGGCCACCACCACCACGAACCGTCTAAATCTGCCAAACAAATTAGTTCTTCTAATCGGGTTACGAAAGCTTGAGGGTTGTGCAGCTCGCTCATTAAAACAGTGATAAAGCCAGGAAAAGTGGCGCCGGATTCTAATCCCCAAGTGATGCCTTTGATTTCCTCGCTATAGGTTGGATTGAAAGAACTAGCAGAAAAGGCCATGGTGTTCTGATATAAATGATCTTTATTATCTAAAAATTGATAAAAAGGCATCAACGTAGTGTCTGATTCTTCTCCATCATGCATCAATAAATTAATTTTTCCATCCACAATCACATCACTTAAAAAGATTAACCCTTGCTCAAGAATCGGTTTTTGATAGTGCTTCACTGAATAGGTTGTTTTCTCCTCATCACCGATTCCCTCCAAAAATTGCTCACCAAAAGGACCATCGATAGTCATTTGTTTACAAATTGATTCCTTTAGTTTACAGGCAATGTTTTTGTATCGCTTGCTAAGACTCAGTTGTTCTAGGGCTTCAAAAATTTCTGCAAGTCCAATACAGGCCTTCCAAAGACAAAGATTGCTGCCGGTATGATACTTTCCAAGTGCAAAGGCGTCTGATAACCAAACAGATGGAAAAAGCATTGGTTCCCCTGACCGACGTTGAGCTAATATGTCCTCAATAATTCTTGAAGCATTCAGTAGAACCTGCGGACACCGCTCAAAGAATTTTGTATCCCCAGTATGTTCAAAATAAAGACTAGCCAGTAACGCACTGGATAACGAATTACTCAGAGAATGATTGATACCTCCTGTAAATTTTGAACCAGGAAACTTAACGCCATATTGATCAAACCACAGAACCGTTTTTTGACATAACTCCGGTTCAAACATGGTGAATGGCAATGATGCGTAATACATATCCTTATTCCAAATTCGATTAGTAGCAGGATAGCTGCCCCAATTGCTGCCGACGACCTGTCCCTGTCGATTCATACCGAAACTAGAAAAGCTTTGATAAAGTGCACGACGATAGAGATGGACAACTCTATCGTTTGGCATTGACAGCTGCCCAAATAGCTGAGCAAAATAGTTCAATGTTTCCTTCAGCCATTTTTCGATATCAGATTCCTGAAAAGTCATTACTTCTTCAAAAGCATTTGGGTCCACAAAAGCAATGGCGAAGCTTGCCACTTCCTGTTGTGCGATCGTGTCCTTATTTCCTTTTTGAGAAATCAACACATTTTGCTGATCCGAATACTTCTCTTGATACGAAGGCACATCTTTCACTGAAACTTGAAGGCTTTCGTGTGTTTCATTCACAATGTAAACCTGTTGAACAAGCATACTTAAACGCTTATTAGCCAGTATGGGAGCAAAGGATACTACAATGACCTTAAACGTCGAATAATGATGAATATATCTAGGCAAACAGTCTTGAATCACATCGACTTCAATACGATGATCCGATTCTGACAAATGGTAGACAATCCCGTTTACTTCAACCTTTAAGGATAACGAATTGGTTTGAGAGAGCTGTTTATTGACCCAAACACCTGGTTTTTCCTCAGTTAGTAAATTTTCTCGATAAAAGGTCAACGTTTGAATCGTCCCGCAAACATCAAGGTTTGCTAATGTCTTTTGATTACTTACATCGAAGGTCAATCCCTTTACATCAGGAATATTCCGATAGTAGCTGTATTCGTTTGAAGTAGTCACATTTCCGTCGTTTAACTCAGCATTAAAAAATGGATGTTTGGGTGAATAAATTACTTCATTAATAGTCATCTTTTCCCTCCTTGCTAAAAAAACTGCAGCCTAGTAGCTGCAGCTTCCTACTATGCGATTCCAAGTAATGACAATAAAATTCCCAAGACGACCATTCCAAAAATAATTTTGATGACGCCGACTTTTTTATCTAGTAATTTGAAACAGCCCAATGTTACCAATAACGGTACAATTCCTTTAAAAATACTATCGAGGATTTCTTGGACATTCATTAGTTCTTCGCCCTTCATTGAAAAGCTCAAAACGGTATTGAATTTGACCATACTGATCGTCATTGCACCTACCATGATCAGACCCAAGATACTAGCAGCTTTTGTCAGAATTTCAATTAACCCGTTCGCATACAGCTTTTCAATATATTTAGAGCCTAATGAATAGCCTAAAACGCCGCCATAGTATCGCATCAAGTAATTAGGTATATTGAACATAACTAAAAAGATAATTGGTGCCAAAATATTTCCGGCATTGGCTAAGTTGATCGCTAGTCCCGCGGTAACGACACGCCAAACTCCCCAGAACAATGAATCGCCAATTCCAGCCAATGGTCCCATCAAACTCGTTTTGATCGCGTTGATACTTTCCACGTCAAAACCAGCTTTTTCAGAATTTTCCTTCTCCATCGATGCCGCAATCCCCATGACAAAGGACGCGCAAGGAATGGTCGTCGAAAAATACTGTGTATGACGTTCCAGCGCCGCAGCTCGCTCTTCTTCACTTTTGTAGAAATGATTAATGAAGGGCATCATAGAATAGGCGAAACCACCGCCGCCCATCGTCACCGGATTCACCGAAGCATACATGGTCATCGAGCGCCAAAACATCTTCCGAACCAATTTTTTCTCATCTTTAGAAATTCCATCAGCAAATTTCATTGAAAGAAATCCTCCTCTTCTTGGTCAAGCGTTGCATTTACAGCAGCATCGCTTTGAACTGCATGAACAGATATATTTTTTAGTTGTAGATCTCTTTGGGCTATAACAATTGCAATAATCGTTCCAACTGCGGCAATTGCAATCAATGGTAACTCGAGATACGCCATAACAACGGCCCCAAAGAAAAACCACACAGCAATATTTTTACTCCAAAGCATCCGTAACAGCATCGCCATCCCAACTGCCGGCAGCAGATTTCCAGCGACTGTTAATCCGTTCATGATGACCTCTGGAATATTATCCAAGACGCTTTTGACAACATCTGCTCCAAATAAAACGGCAAAGAATGGAATAAGAGCATAAAGCGCATAGTGGACAAACCACATAAAGAAGTGCAGATTGATGATTCCTTTTTGATCACCAGATTTTGCAAATTTGAAAAATTTAGCAGCCATCGGTCCACATACAAAAGAAAAAATCATATTCATTAACTGTAATCCTAATACTGCTAGTGGAAAGACAATGGGAATAATCGCATCCACGTTTCCTCCCATTTTGATTGCGAACGCTGTAGCCAGCCCAGCAGCCAAAGAAGGCTCCGCCGTACTAGAGATTCCGATATTGACGACACCCATAAAGATGGCTTCTAGTGACGCCCCGACAATCAACCCCGTCTGCAAATCCCCCATCAACGCTCCTGCTAACGGAGCAACAACAATCGGACGACTCAGCATGGACATCCCGAACATTTCATGTCCAGCAACTCCAATAAAAACGGCCAAAGCGACTACAAATGCATCATACATAATTTTTCTCCTTCCTTTTTCTAAAAATCACTCAAAATAGAGATAGCTGAACGTTTTTCCATCGCCGGTGTAGGCTGAAAAACGGTATCTGGATAAAGTTCAACTAATTCTTTTAAGTCTTGAATTTCTGACGTCGTTAACATCACTTCCTTTGATAAGGTTTTCTTATCTTCCGATGGCGGTGTCATTTTCCCAGCATTCCCCACGTTCATTAATTCGATTTCCGTTGGGAAAGCTTTCGCAACTTTTACCGCATCTTTGACATTAGGGACTAAAACCATCAAGCGCATGTCCTTCGCCCGCGGATCTTTTAACAAATGAATCGCGTCATCAACTGTTTTAATAATGACTTTGACATTCGATGGTGCAGCCATCTTCAATGTCATCTTTTGAATATCGTTGGTAGCCGCCTCATCGCTTGCTACTACTAACCCGGTTAAATTTAGACTCTTTGTCCAAGTCATCGCTACTTGTCCATGAATTAATCGTTCATCAATTCGCACTGCTTTAATCATTTTTCTTCCTCCTAAAAAAAATCTTCCTCTTCATTTACTACATGTACCTCATCAAGAATGGTCATCTTTAATTCCTGTTGGCATTTATTTACCAGTTCCTGAATATCCTCCTTTGTTAATTCCTTGGTTGCCAATACTATTTCGAGCAGAATTGGCAGATTAAAGCCAGACAAAATAGTTACAGCAATCTCTTTCTCCAAAAATGTTTTGGTAATCTTCTGATTGACACTTCCGCCAAATAAATCGGTAAAAACAAAAATCTGATCCTGCTCGTTCACCTGGTTTACAAATACATTCAACTCCTGTTCAAAATCACACTCATCCACATAAGCATTAATCACCGTAATCTCTTGAACCTTCCCCGTCAGTAATTGAATACTGCTAAGAAAGCCTGAAGCTAAGTGACCGTGAGTCGCTATTAGAATTTTCTTCATATGGTTAATTCCTTTCTTTCTGTTCACTTTTATATAAGCAATTCCTGTGCCAACTTTTAAAAACATTGGTTTAATCACGTTAATTCACATTAAAAAAAGTGTCTAACCTAAAAAAAACAGATTAGACACTTTTTTAGACACTTTATTTTTGAATATACGGTCCTAATAATTCATAGAGCAGCGAAAGCTCATAAGCATTGACTTTAAAATTATATTTCATCTCCATTGATTGAAAAATACTTCTAGAAACATAATAAAATTCATCTTCATCTGGTTTCAAATCATAATTCGGTTCTTCAGATTTTTCTGTCCGAGCCAAGAATAAACGTTCCATCATCAATGCCGTATGCATATAGAGATTTAGTTTTACACGGCCATTTAAAGTGAAATGATAGTAATTTTCATATTTAGAAATGACTGTTTCCACTTCACTCATCACGATCGTTGGGTTCAGAAAGTTCAAACGGTCCGCAATTCCTTCCAACGAAAAGAATTTTACTAGCTCCTGAATCAAGCGGTTAAATTCTGCCGGCTTCATTTCAGGACTCAAAATATGCTCCAAATTGGCTGCTCCATCACCGTCTAAGATGTCATAAACATTAATATTAGGAATTGAAAAAGAACGTGGAAGATCCGAAGTCGTGATGACCAATTTTGTCTTGTCAAAATAAGTTTCATCATTTTGGTCGATTAATTCACGTAGTTCTCTGTAGTCCTTCGTGAAAACTTCGATGGATTCATCCGATAAATGATGACGAAAAACATCTTTCAATTTGTCCGAAATCCCCAAACCCGACATACAGGAAATGATAATGTTGCTACTTTGAGAAAAGCCTTCAAAGTATTGAACATTGATTGAATACTTGTCTGCTGCATCCTCTGCAATCTGTTTAAATGGCGCATTCATCGTCATCTTCAAGCCAATATCAAGTGCAATGGAAGTCGTCAAATTATTCAGAAGAAGTAACTCCCCTTTTAAATCGTTCTTGATCTGTGTGTAAATTTGATTTAAAGAGCCCATATCTACGATCAGCACTAGACTATCTGTATTCACTTGCCGTTTCACGAAATTCCTTGTCGATTCGACAATCTCTGACACATTACTCTCTACTGGCATATCCAACGCTTCAAAAACATAATTGCCGCATAATTGATTCACTACTGCTTGAATGCTGCTAGCCGTACTATCTCCGTGAGCAAGCAACAGGCCCTTCAGCTCGATGGATTCATCTACATAATCAGATAAAGTCACGACAATAAGCAGTCTTAGAAAGTTCTCGTCCTTTTCTGAGAGCGGTGGTAAATGCTCCAAGAACTGATTACATAAGTAAGTCGTCCGAGGTAGATTTGCAGCTAATGTACGATTTATCCCGGTTAAGTCTGTCTTATAGCTTGGGGAAATGACATAGGATCTGCTAATAATTTCTGCAACAGGTCCACTCGTCGTCAATCCGTACGTTTTTCCTAAAACGGATACCCAGACCTTTCTAAACATCTGAATCATCAATTTTCTACTCATTGATAAAAAAGAATCCTTATCAATGTGATGCACCAAATGCTGTACTTCATTCTTTATCGAAGAAAAATTTTCATTGAAATTACCTTCATTTATCAGCTGAGTAATTTTTTCCAAAATCGAATCATAATCAAACGGTTTGATTCGATCCGTTTTTATCTTTTGATTTTTCTTTATCAATAAACTAGCAATCGGCAAGCTTTCTACTTCGGATTCCAGCATATTTAACTGAATCAAGATCTCATTTTTCCCAATCGTTAATGGTTCTTCTTGTGTTCGACTATACACATCCGCACAACTGATTTTAATGATATTCTTCAGCTTACCAATATTCCCACTAAAGGGATGAGATAACATTAAAGACAAGGCTTCTCTTGAAACAATAATATCTTTTTGTAAAACATCCGCTTCATTTTGAAAAAATAATTGAATCAGCTCTAATCGTTCTCGAATGGGGCGATCTTCAAAAGTTGGCAACATAACACTAATTTGAATACGCCGATCAAAGGTGTCTAATAAATAATTTTCACCTTTTTCCGTCGTGGCGAAAATAAAACGAACCTTAGCAGAATGCCAATTTACATTTTCACCGACTGGACGATAGTTTCCAGTATCAATAAATAGAAAGAGCTTTTCTTGATTTTCTTTCGATAGGCGATGGACCTCATCGAGAAAAAGATAGCCGTTGTTGGCCGTTGCCAATAAACCATCGGTATCCTTTTCAGCCCCCGTAAAGGCCCCCTTCTTGTATCCAAACAGTGTTGCCGAAAGCAGTTCGGGATTGTCCGCATAATCGGCACAGTTTAAGATAGCAAATGGTGCATCTTTTTCAATAATTTGCTCATGGATAGCGTATTCAAAAATTTTTGTGGCTAAAAAACTTTTTCCAACACCCGTGGCTCCATTTATTAATACACTGAGTCCGTTAGGCGGATATTTGACAGCGGCTATACATTTTTGAATGACCTCTCTCAGACTTCCGTCATGACCAACTACAGAATGAAAGGCTTCGTTTATTTGCTCCGTATTATCTACAACCGCATATTCATCTAAAGGCTTCCACAAAACAGGCTTTCCCGGTAATTTCTCGACCTTTTTATCTTCCACTAATCTCGTCAAATAATGGCTGGCATTCTGACGAGAGATACCTAGATTCTTCGAAATTTTCTCGGCAGTGACAGAAGACATATTCCCTGTTAGTCGTATCAGCTCATCAAAAACTCGATCTTTAGCGCTCTTTTTCATTTTTTCCTCCAGTTTAATGTGTCTAAAAGCATAATAAACTATCGGCTGCAATATGTCTATTCTATATTTGTATTCCAATTTTTACTTTGAAACACAAATAGTCGAATATTTGCCTCAGATATCTGACAAAATAATTTATCTACCAATTTAGTTTTTATCTAATATGATTTTTATGTTTTTTCATAGCTACAAATATTGAACTGGATTCATATATTAGTTTTATTAATAGATTACAGAAGGGTTAAGTATATTTGCATAGTTTCCAATTACTTTATCCTTCTGTAACTTTTTCAATCTTAGATTTACTAGCCCGTCTCGGGCCCTATTTTACAATGGTTTTGTCCACTTTTCTCTGGTAGAAAAACGTGGTAGAAAAAATAAAATAACACAAAAAAAGCGGCGTTTCATCCGCTTTTGGTAGAAGATTGGAAAACTCAGATAGAAAAAGGACGATTTTTAGCTCTTTAGAACGTTGATAAGTCCCCATTCTTACTGAGTTTTGCCATTATCTCCTATACATCTTCAATTCCAAGAACAAATCATTATAGATGCCCAGATACTCAGCACCTAAGTTTTCATAGACTTCGAGGTGTTCCATTAATTCATCGGATGGATAGAATTGTTCGTCTTCGGTGATCTCGTCAGGCAGTAATGCCATGGCTGCTTGGTTAGGTGTGGAATAGCCGATGTATTCTGCGTTTTGTGCAGCGTTCTCGGGTTCCAGCATAAAGTTCAAGAAGGCGTAGGCGCCGGCTTCGTTTTGTGAGGTCTTAGGAATGACCATATTATCAAACCACAGGTTGGAGCCTTCCGAAGGGATCACGTAATGAATGTGCTCGTTTTCGTACATCATGTCGGCTGCTTCCCCAGAAAATGTGACCGCAACCGATGCTTCTTCATTTGCCATGTACATCTTGATTTCATCTGCGACGATGGCTTTGATGTTTGGGGTCATGGTCCGTAGCTTATTGAATGCCTCTTGCAGCTGATCGTCGTCTTTACTGTTTAGAGAATAGCCTAAGCTGTCCAAACCTAATCCCATCACTTCACGCGCGCCATCGATCAGCATGATGCTATTTGCTAATTCGGGTTTCCAAAGATCGTCCCATTGGGTGATCTCACCTTCATCAAAGAATTTATCGTTATAGACGATCCCCAGTGTTCCCCAGAAATAAGGGATGGAATATTGATTGCCAGGATCAAAACTCAAGTCCAAAAAGCGAGGGTCGATATTGTCTAACCCTTTGATTTTACTGTGATCCAATGGTTTTAAAAGATTTTGTTCCATCATTTTCTCAATCATGTATTCACTCGGTATGGCGATGTCATAGGACGTACCGCCTTGTTGGATCTTCGTGAACATCGCTTCATTTGAGTCAAAGGTTTCATAATTGACTTTGTAGCCTGTCTCTTCTTCAAACTTACTGATCAAATCAGGGTCGATGTAGTCGCCCCAGTTGTAGATGTTGACGACCTCAGCGCCTGCCATACCAGAGGAGCGTTCCAATTCACGGACACCAAAGAGCAAGATCAGGACGATCGCAACAATACCGATAATCAGAGATTGTAGTCGTTTCATCGCAGATTTGCCACCTCCACACGGCGGTTTTTACGCAATTTCTTCGCGCCGTTTTCTTTACTGATAAAGTAATAGCCTACCACCAGGATCATGGAGAATAAGAAGACAAGTGTACTTAATGCATTGATTTCTAAACTGATTCCTTGACGTGCTCTAGAATAGATCTCTACCGATAAGGTACTAAAGCCATTGCCTGTCACAAAGAATGTCACGGCAAAATCATCGAGTGAATAAGTAAAGGCCATGAAATAGCCGGCGATGATGCCCGGTGTCAAGAAAGGCAAAATGATATTTTTAATGACTTGAAAATTATTCGCGCCTAAATCACGGGCAGCATCGATCATTGAATCGTTCATCTCTTGCAGTTTCGGCAAGACCATCAAGACCACGATCGGGATACTAAAGGCGATATGCGAAAGCAATACGCTGAAAAAGCCTAAGCTAAACCCACGGAACAAGTTGCCGATCATCGTAAAGAAAATCAAGAAGCTGGCACCAATGATGACATCTGGTGAAACCAACAAAATATTATTCAAACTCAACAATGCCGTTCTCGTTCGACGTTTGCGGGTATAGTAGATGCCCATCGCTCCAAATGTGCCGATGATCGTTGCCAGTAATGCTGATAAAAATGCCAGCATAAAGGTGTTCAACACGATGATCATCAAGCGGGTATCTTGAAAGACGGATTGGTAATGTTCAAAAGTGAAACCCGTAAAAGCATTCATGGTGCCTCCTTCATTGAAGGAATAGAAAATCAAATAAAAGATCGGCACGTACAAAAGAATAAAGACGACGATCAGATAAAGATTCGACCAGCGAAATTTTTTCATTTACGTTGCCCTCCTTTTTTCTTTTCTCCCGTAAACAGCATCACGAGGAACATGGCGATGATCAAAATGACGCCGATGGTCGAACCCATGCCCCAGTTTTGGGTAACGAGAAAGTGCTGCTCGATCGCCGTACCAAGCGTGATCACGCGATTGCCCCCAATCAAACGGGTCAACATGAAGAGGGAGAGCGACGGAATGAAGACGGCTTGGACGCCGCTTTTCACCCCGTTTAACGACAGAGGGAAAATCACTCGTCGAAACGTATCATAGCTGTTTGCCCCTAAATCGCGACTGGCACTGATCAAAGAGGGATTCATTTCTTCTAAGGCATTAAAAATCGGCATGATCATAAAGGGCAGTTCGATATAGACGGCAACCGTCAAAAAGCTAAAGTCGGTAAACAAAATCTGCTTTGGTCCAACACCCATGATTTCTAGGAAGTTGTTGACACTGCCATGAATGCCGAAAATCCCAATAAACGCATAGGCTTTTAACAATAAGTTGACCCACGTTGGTAAGATGATCAACAGCAGCCACAAATCTTTGTGACGCAGCTTAGTTAAGAAATAGGCTGTCGGGTAGCTGATCACTAAGGTAATCACGGTGATCAAAAAGGCATACCAAACCGAGTTTAAGGTCATGATCAAATATTTGCCAGAACCTAAGTAGCTTTGATAATTGACCAGCGAAAAGTTGCCGTTCATATCAAAAAAGGATTGGTAGATGATCAATAGGACTGGTGCAATAACAAATAGCAATAACCAAAAGACATAGGGTATCGCATAAAAACGACGCATTTTCGTCATTAGCTTTCCCTCCTAATCTTCGTAGCTCTCTAAACGAGCATCAAAATCTTCTTCGGACTCATTGAAACGCATGACGTGGATATCTTCTGGTTCAAAGGAAAGACCGATCTTGCTTCCTTCAGTGGCTTTTCTTGTAGAGTGAACCATCCATTCGTTGCCTTGTTCATCGTAACAAATGATTTCGTAATGCACGCCTCGGAACAATTGCGTGTCTACTTCAACGACCAGCTTGCCTTTTTCAACGGTCGTCAAATTCAAATCTTCTGGACGGATCACGATCTCAACGGCTTCATTCGGCCGCATCCCGCCATCGACACATTCAAATTGCTTGCCGACAAACTCCACTAAGTTGTCTTCGATCATCGTACCTGTGACGATGTTGCTTTCACCGACAAAATCCGCCACGAAATGGTTGATTGGTTCATCGTAAATATCCACTGGTGTGCCGCTTTGGACGATCTTCCCTTTGTTCATAACGAAAATCTCATCACTCATCGCCAACGCTTCTTCTTGGTCATGGGTGACAAAAATAAAGGTGATGCCTAGTCGCTGCTGCAATTCCCGCAGCTCGTATTGCATGTCAGTTCGCAATTTCAAGTCCAATGCGGACAATGGTTCATCAAGAAGCAATACTTTGGGCTCATTGACGATCGCTCGTGCGATTGCGACCCGTTGACGTTGGCCTCCTGACATTTCGCTGATTTCACGATTCTCATAACCAGGAAGTTGTACTAGCCGCAACGCTTCTAAGACTTTTTTATTCACTTCATCTTTTGGTAATTTTTTGATTCGCAGACCAAATGCCACATTTTCAAAAACGTTCATATGTGGGAATAAGGCGTAATCTTGAAAGACAGTATTCACTTGCCGTTGATTGGCAGGAACGTCATTGATTCTTTGTCCATCAAAATAAACGTCGCCTTCTGTTGCGTCCGAAAAACCCGCAATGATGCGTAAGATGGTTGTTTTTCCACAACCTGAAGGACCTAACAATGTATAAAAGCGACCTTCTTCAATATCAAAACTCACTTTTTTCAAAACTGTTTCATCATCATCAAATCGCTTCACCACATTGTTGA
The DNA here is from genome assembly GCF_050531515.1 of Enterococcus sp. DIV1279b. Lineage (NCBI taxonomy): Bacteria > Bacillati > Bacillota > Bacilli > Lactobacillales > Enterococcaceae > Enterococcus > Enterococcus sp. DIV1279b. Next base: position 2,849,695 of record NZ_CP172891.1, read on the forward strand.
ATGAAATTATTGTTTTTCCCACACTCTTTCCTCCTGTACTATAAATAAGAATCTGTCACGACTACAAGCACACGGCTTTTTTTGCCCGCAATATTTTTTAATTGATGCGGCTCAGTCGCCTGATAATAAATCGATTGGCCTTTACGAGCCTTGTACTGCGTTTCTCCTAGTGTCAAGGCCACACTGCCCTCTAAGACATAGATAAATGTTTCTGCTAACGATGGTTCAAAGGTCTTGTATTCGCCCGCTTTATCAAAGGTCAGCAAGACTGGCTCCATTTCTTTTTCATTGGAATCGGGAATCAGCCACTTCAATTCATAGCCATTTTCTTCATCATAATAAAGCGTGCTGTCTTCTTCGCGATAAACCACTTGATGCTGCGCATTTTCTTCTCGGAAAAATTCCTCTGGTGTCACGCCTAAAACTTCTAAGATCGTAAAAAAAGTTTCCATAGAAGGCGAACTCAAATCACGTTCCAACTGTGAGATATAGCCTTTCGTCAAATCGGTCCGCTCGCCTAATTCTTCTTGGGTCAAATTCTTTTGAACGCGCAAATTGCGCAGCTTCTCGCCAATCTCCATGTTCATTCCCCCTTTGATTGACACAACTTCAAATAAAAAAGTTTGCTATAAGTAAACTTCATGTTTAATTTCACTTTTTCTAGTATACAAATAATTGCAAAAAACACAAGCCTTTTTTCTTCATTTTTTTGAATTCTTTTCTCCCTGATCAAAAAAAGGAGTGACGCTAAACGCTTGTGTTATAAAGGAAACGATTGGTGGTCCCGGCATTTTCGCTTTTTAAAGGTTTAAAAGAACAACTTCTATTTTAACGAAGAAAAGGTAGATTTAATAATGATCTGTTTTTGCTGATTTTTTGATAAGAAGACCTGCCTTTTCTTGCTTCACTGGTTAAAAAAATAAAACTTATGGTATTATGAGTACAAACCATCAAAGGAGTGTCTGAAATGACGAATTTCTCTACCTTTCGTGTCATGAATGAACCAAATTTTACTGCTTCACTCACAACTGCAACCCTTGACGAGCTGCCAGCAGGCGATGTGCTTGTCCGTGTTGATTACTCAGATGTCAATTACAAAGATGCCTTGGCAGCAAAAGAAAATGGCGGCGTGATCCGCACGTATCCGATGACGCCGGGAATCGATTTAGCAGGGGAAGTCGTGGACAGTCAGTCTGCTGATTTTGCCCCAGGCGACCAAGTCTTAGTGACAGGTTATGGCTTAGGGGTTTCTCACCCAGGCGGTTACAGTCAATTTCAACGGGTCCCAGCCGAGTGGCTCGTGAAACGTTCTGCTGGTTTTTCAGCAAAAGACAGTATGACCTATGGCACTGCTGGGTTCACAGCAGCTTTAGCGGTGCAAGAATTAGAACAGCTGCACTTAGCAAAAGACGCTGCTATTTTGGTGACAGGCGCTAGCGGTGGCGTCGGCAGTGTCAGCATTGCTTTATTGAAAAAACTGGGCTATACAAATATAGTGGCGCTATCTCGGAAAACCGATGCGCAATGGTTGTTGGACCTAGGCGCAGCGAAAATCGTCAGTCCTGATGACGTGGTACCAGAAAAGGACAAACCATTAGCAAAACAAACGTTTGCAGCGGTCATCGATACAGTTGGCGGTCCATTGCTTGCGGCAGTGCTTCCGCAAATCGCTTATGGGGGCGGTGCCTTCTTATGCGGCAATGCTGGTGGAATCAAAATCGAAACGACTGTCTTACCATTTATTTTGCGTGGGATTCGCGTAATTGGGATCGATTCGGTCAATGTTTCCCATGAGATCCGCACGGCATTATGGGAGAAATTAGCGGGTGAGTGGAATGTGATCGATCAGCTTTACACGAAAGCCATCACTTTGGAAGACTTGCCAGAAACGTTGGCAGCTTTATTAGCAGGCACGCACCAAGGACGGACGATCGTTGAGGTGTCACAAGCGCAATGAGAATTTTGATTACGGCTGGCGGTACTTCCGAAAAAATCGATGATGTCCGTGCAATCACGAATCATTCCACGGGCTCACTTGGTCAAGCCATTGCCAAGGAATGGCTGCAATACCCTGAGGTGGCCATCGATTACGTTACGACGAAAACTGCCAAACAACCGCCGACCGATCCATGCGTTACCTGTCATTTCATTGAAGGGACCACGGACTTGTTGACGCAGTTGACCGATTTATTGACGACCCATTCGTATGCTGCTGTGATCCACAGTATGGCAGTCAGTGATTTCACCCCTGCTGCTCATTTTTCAGAAGCAGCGTTTTATGAAGCAATCAACGATGCCCTACCAGCTTATGACAACCAGGTCACTCCGGCATTGATGGCACACGTGCTCTCACAATCTGAATCAACGGCAGGCAAAGTTTCTTCCAATACTGATCATTTGTTTTTAGTGTTGAAGAAAACCCCGAAAGTGATCCAAACCATCAAAGCATTACAGCCGACAACCTTATTAGTCGGATTCAAATTATTAGTAGACGTAGCGGAAGCCGAGTTGTTTGCGGTCGCACGAAAAAGTCTGCTGGCTAGCCAAGCGGATTATGTGTTGGCCAACGACTTGACGCAAATTTCTGGAAACCAGCATGTCGGACACCTTTTGACACAAGAAGGACAAATCGGGACTGGCCGCACAAAAGCTGAGATCGCAACCTTGATCGTTGACACATTACGCAATGACCTGCGTGCTTAGCTAGATGTTTTTTAGAAAAGGAGAAAGAAACATGAAACAAAAACACGTTCTGCTTGGCGTCAGCGGCAGTATCTCTGCATACAAAGCAGCCGACCTAACCAATGAATTAACCAAAAAGGGCTATGCAGTGGATGTCTTAATGACTCAAAACAGCACACAATTTATTACGCCTTTGACGTTACAGTCATTATCCAAACGCCCGATCCATGTAGATGTTATGCAAGAACGTCAACCAGATCGCATCAATCATATTGAACTAGCCAAACAAGCCGATCTTTTCTTGCTCGCCCCAGCCAGTGCCAACAGTATTGGCAAGCTGGCGCATGGGATAGCCGATGATTTGATCTCAACAGTTGCCTTAGCGTTGCCGTTATCCGTGCCCCGCTTGATTGCGCCAGCCATGAATACCGTCATGTACGAAAACCCGATTGTTCAAAGAAATTTGGGGATTTTGAAAGAAGTCGGCTTCCAAGAGATTGAACCCCGTGAAGCGTTACTGGCTTGCGGTGATTTCGGCAGAGGCGCATTAGCAGCAACAGAAACGATTCTCGAAAAAGCATTGACTGCTTTGGAAGTACGGAGTGTCTAACAATGAAAAAAATATCAACTTTTGAACTTGTCTTAACAGCTTTCTTTTTAGGAATCTTGATTCTTTTAGCATCGGTTCCCTTTCTTGGGTTTATTCCCTTAGGACCAATCAATGCGACAACGATGCATATTCCTGTGATCATCGCTTCTATTGTATTGGGACCTCGGATCGGCGGCTTTTTAGGCGGCGCCTTTGGGATCATCAGTATGGTGCGTTCGACCTGGATCATCACCCCGCTTTCTTTTGTCTTCTCCCCTTTCGTACCGATTTATGGGAGTGATCAAGGAAGCTGGAAAGCGATCCTCGTAGCGTTGATTCCTCGTATTTTGATTGGTGTCGTTCCTTACTTTGTGTACAAAGGCTGTCAAAAAATCTGGAAAAACAAACAGCAAAGTCTTTCGCTACTGATTGCTGGTGTTGCTGGAGGCTTGACGAATACGATCCTGGTAATGAACTTGATCTACTTCTTGTTCCAGCAAGAATATGCGGAGGTTGTGGGGAAAGCTGGCAATGCTGTCTATGCAGCGATTTTGGGTGTGATCTTCGCTCAAGGTGTACCTGAAGCCATTGTAGCGGGAATCGCCACGATGGCAGTTGGAACCGTCCTTTTGCGCTTAGTCATGAACCGCAAAAAAAATCGTATCTAAAAAAATAGCGACCGCCCAAAGTTAGCTTTTTGGCTAACTTAGGCGGTCGCTTCCCTTTTGAGTGTCTTATAAACTTTGTGTCACTTGGAGTGCTTCGACAAGCTCTTGATACTGCTCTTGGGTCAAATACTCTTCATAAAATGTCAGATAATCATCGATATCTGCTTGGGTCAAATAAGGCAGCTCTTGCTTGATTTGCAGCAGCAGTTCTTCAAACTCCTCATCCGTCAGCATATAAGAAGACCAATCATCGGTTTCATCATAGCTATCCCAGTACTCATCATCATAATCATTTTCATAGCTGTCATCCCAACCATAATCATAGGGAGAAAACAATTCTTCTGGGTCAATCAATTCTTCCGCTGTAGGGATTGCAACAGCAGTATCACTTTTCTTCCCTGTAAAAGTCACCGTGGCTCCGATAGTGGTTTGCAGCTCATCCGCTTGCACGAAGTGAAAAGCCATTTTCTGCTGATTTGTTTTCGTATTGACGGTCATGGTTAAGTCAAACTGCTCGACTTCTTCCAACATCGTTTCTAATTCGGCGACTTGCTTTTGATCGGCGCCTTGTTCTTGGGCATAATCTGCATAATTTGCCAATTCTTCTTTGGTAAACGTGTGGCTGATCGTATCTCCATCTCTTTTGAAAGCATCCGGTTCAAAGGTTTTCAAATAGTCTGCAAATGTCTCATTATGAAAAAGACTGTTCATGGTAAAGAGGTTTTCAGGCTCTTTTTCTGCTTCGGTTGTCCCCTCGCCGTCCTCTGCAAAAGTTCCTTCGCCAAAGTAAGAATCTAAGGTTTCTTGATCGATGCGCAGGTATTTGCCTTCATATTCCGCAGCGTCTGGTTTTGTCCCATAACTGTCACTACCAAATGCGCTGATATACCCTTGCAGTGTTTCATAGATTTCAGCTGACACATACGCTTCTTGTTTTTCTGGATCGACGATCAGCTTGATCGGCAGCTCCTGCCCCCCAAAAGCGACTGCCAGATTGAGTAAAATCGCTTTGGTTTCTTTGTCCTGGACGAAGTCCCCTTTAAATGACGAGCCGACTAACTGTGACATCAACATAGAGGCATACCTATCGGCTTCTTGACCGTATTCGCTGCTGCTGCCCATCTCAAAGGTATCGATCGTCGCTTGGAATTCACCAGCATTCGCTGCTTGCTGATTCGTCAACTGTTCGGCAAACTGTTCTTGCGGTAATTTCGTACAACCGCCGAAAAGAAAGGCGAACCCAACAAACAAAATGACGCGTCCCCACTTTTTCATCCTGCTCACTCCTTTTCGTTTATTGTACCGAAGACTGAGAAAGCTTACAAACCTAAGCTCTTTTTTATCAGCTCTCATAAAAAAAAGACTGCCCCTCAGGACAATCTTTTCGCTATTCTATTCTTCGCCGATGATTCGGACTTCTGTTTCTAAGGTGACATCAAAGGTTTCTTTGATGACTTGTTGGATATGAGCGATCAGTTCGACGTAATCCGTTGCAGTGGCTTGATCGACATTCACGATAAAGCCCGCATGTTTTTCCGAAATTTGGGCTCCGCCCCATTTCAATCCTTGTAAGCCTGCATCTTGGATCAGCTTGCCGGTAAAATGACCGACTGGACGTTTAAAGACACTCCCACAAGAGGGGTATTCTAGCGGTTGCTTCAATTGCCGCAATTCTGTCAGTTCATCCATCCGCTTTTTAATTTGCTCTTGATCGCCTTTTGCTAGATCAAAGCGACTGCTTAAAATGATCATCTTTTGCTCTTGCAATTTGCTATGACGATAAGCAAATTCCATTTCTTCCTTGGTATAAGTCACGATTTGACCATTAGCCAGCAAAACGTCGCAGGACGCAAAGACATCTTGGATCTCGCCATCATAGGCGCCAGCATTCATAAAGACGGCACCGCCGACACTGCCAGGAATCCCGCAGGCAAATTCAAAACCAGTCAACGATTCATGCAAAGCGACATAGGTGGTATCGATCAACTTTGCTCCAGCATCGACGATCAAAGAAGTGCCGTCTACCACGATTTGGTTCATTTCTGATAGCATGATCACCACGCCACGAATACCACCATCACGGACGATCAAGTTGCTGGCATTTCCTAAGACGATCCAAGGAATCGCTTGTTCTCGGCAATAATCAAGCAGCTGTTTGGCCTCTTCTGCTGTTTTTGGAAAAGCCAAAATGTCTGCCGGTCCACCAGTTTTTGTATACGTATAGTTCAATAAGGGTTCATCTTTTAATAAGGCAATTTCAGGGAATTGCGCAATCATCAAGTCTTTATTCACGAGAAGGTTTCCTTTCACAATAAACATCTCACTTATTTTAGCATGTTCAAGGAAAAGTTGCTACCTCTGGTGAATCAAAGAAAAGCTTAATAATCGAATGACCTGATTAATAAAGAGTAAGCTTCAAAAAAAGTGTTTTGTTATTTCAGATAATCGTTCTTTCATCTCCGTAGTGACTTTATCGACTACTTCTAAGTTGCTGCGATGCAAGAAGTCCACACTGCAAATATGCTGACAAAGAATCGTCCCTTGAACTTTACTTTATTGTGTTTCGGTAACTGTTTGAAACGCATTCGATCGAGCAAATTTTTCTTCTACATATTTTTTGAGCTACTGAGTGGCATCACTAAGACGTTATTGAAACTCTTGTTATAATAATCATTACTAACCACTACACACGGTCTTTTTTTGCCATTTCATTTCCTTTGGTGGGATTTAAGTCAATAAAAGAATATCTCCTTGCCTTACCATTCAATGTTCTCCTCACCTAAATCTTTTTCAAAAAACATCTCACCTGTGTCAAATTTCCCCATTTCTTCTATGATCGCTAATTCTTGTTTCCAAAAATCTTCAAAAGAAGGTGCTGCTTTTTCGCCTCTTACCTTGATCTCACCTTCTGGGGTAAATTCAAAAACTACCCAGTGATTCTCTTTTAAGCCTAGTATTTGCCGCACACTTTTTGGAATAGTTATTTGATTTTTCGAAGTCATTTTCGCTGAAACTTGCGCTTTGATCGTCATGAAACTGCCCCCTTTTCAAAATGACTGTATCATAAAATGGAAGTAAACGTAAGAAGCCATCGTTCCTTTTCCGTACTACAAACGAATTTTCTCTAGCATCCAAATTTAATCCTCATTCTTCCTCCTTGTTTTCCTTATTCCGCTCACTTGCTTTGCGCTTCTGGCTTTTTTAGGTAAAATGGGAGGCGTAGTGGAAAATAAGGAGGAATCTCGATGAAATTTATTTCTTGGAATGTGAATGGTTTACGGGCCATCGTTAAAAAAAATTTTTCTGAAGTGTTTGAAGCCCTCGATGCTGATTTCTTTTGTTTACAAGAAACAAAGCTGCAAGAAGGTCAGATTGAATTGGATTTACCAGGCTATCATCAATACTGGAATTATGCGGAGAAGAAAGGCTATTCTGGCACAGCAATTTTCGCAAAAGAACCTGCACTATCGGTCCGTTATGGATTAGGGATCGAAGAACATGATACGGAAGGTCGCGTCATCACGCTGGAGTATCCTGAATTTTTCTTGATTACTTGCTACACACCGAATTCCCAAAATGAATTGCGCCGCTTGGATTATCGCATGACTTGGGAAGATGCCTTTTTGGCTTACTTGACTGAATTGAAACAACAAAAGCCAGTGATTCTCTGCGGTGATTTGAATGTTGCCCATAAAAATATCGACATCAAAAATTGGAAAACCAATCAAAAAAGTGCTGGGTTTACACCTGAAGAACGGGAAAAGTTTTCGACTCTTTTGGCTGCTGGCTTTACCGATACGTTCCGCTATTTCTATCCAGATGCAGAAGGTATTTATTCTTGGTGGAGCTACCGTTTCAACGCTCGCAAAAACAATGCTGGCTGGCGCATCGATTACTTTGTCGTTTCGGATGACTTAAATGAGCGCTTGCTAGACGCCAAGATCCATACAGATATCATTGGTAGTGACCATTGTCCGGTGGAACTGGATCTCAACTAACCGTAAGAAAACTTCAGTTTTTCTTAACGTTTGTTCGCTTTTCATTCTTTGATTTTGTGCTAGAATGGCAATGAGGTGAGTCTGATGAATTTTATCGCAATGGACTTTGAAACAGCAAATTATCAAAAGCATAGTGCCTGTTCCCTTGCACTAGTCATGGTACAAGATAGCAAAATCGTGGGCGAATATTACACATTGATCCAACCGGAAACGGAATTTTTTTGGAAAAACATTCAAATTCATGGCATCCGTCCAGAAGATGTACAAGAAGCGCCTAAGTTTCCTGACGTATGGAAACAAATCCAACAATATTATCAACTGAACAGTTTGATCGTTGCGCATAACGCTGGTTTTGATACTGGGGTTTTGGCGGGATGTCTTGATTATTATGGGTTGTCACAACCAAATTATCTTTCCTTATGTACGGTGCGAACGAGCCGCAAACTGTATCCAGAGTTTACAAATCATAAATTAAACACGGTTTGTGAGCAATTACAGATTCCTTTACTAAACCACCATGATGCACTAGAAGATAGTCGGGCATGTGCCCAAATCTTATTGCGTCAAGAAGAAGAATTTGGTATCGATCCATTAAAAAAATTGGTTTTAGTCAAATAAATAAGAACGTGCGTCCTAAAGTCAGCATTGCGCTAGCCTTTAGGACGCACGTTTTCATTTAAGAAAGGATTCATTTTAGGTCAGATCGATCCAATAATGACAGATTATAGCGCCATCTTCAGGATCAAAGACTTTTTCTGTCAATTTACCTCCGTTGTTTTCAATGACTTTGGCGGAGGCGCGATTGGCTTCTTCACAGGTTACTAACACGTTGTTCAAGCCAAATTGTTTGGCACTTACCAATGACTGTGCCAACATTGCCGAGCCGATGCCTTGCTTTCGATGGTCTGGGTGCACCGAATACCCGATGTGTCCGCCAATTTGGCGCAAATACGCATTAAGTGTCAGACGCAGATTCAAGAGACCGATCACTTTTTGATCTTGGATAGCAAGATAGGTACGGGCGGGAACGAATCCTTCTGGTACCGTTTCTGCTGTTTTAAAATCCGCCAATCCCTCTAGCCAGTCTTTGGCTGTGGGACTTTCTACAAGTCCTGCCCCACCGTGAATGACTTCTTGATTCTTCTCGAAGGCTTGCCGATACGCTTCGATTTGATCGCAGTCTGCGATCGTCGGTTCCCGAAACTCCATTTCCTTCACTCCTTTTTATGATTCAAAAAGACGTGCCATCATCAAGACGTCAACTTTTTGCCCCTCGCGGGTTTGCACCGCTTCTTTCATACAGCCTTCTGTTAGAAAACCAAATTTTTGATACAGATGAATCGCCCGTAGATTTCTCGCTTGGACGGTCAACTCGATGCGGGTCAATTCGCCAACTTCTACTACCCAGTCCAGTAATTCTTCAATCAGGAGCGAACCTAAGCCCAAGCCCCAATAGTCTTTTAAAATCGAGATACCGATCTCCCCGACATGGGCTAATTGCCAATCTTCGTGGCCTTTGACTGATGCCATGGCGATCAATTGTTCTTGATCAAATGCCAACAACAGCAAATAGTCATCCCGTTCATAGATAGCGTCCAGGTGTTCTGCCAATAGGGCTTCTGGTAACGCCAAGCCGCTTTCGTCCATCAAGAGAAAATCCGTTTCTTCTCCTAGCTGTTGACTGACTGCTAACACAGCTTTGGCATCAGCACCCGTGGCTTCTTTGATCTGTAATTGGATCTCACTCATGGGCTGCCTGCCATTTTGTTGTGATCCGTTGCAAAAAGGCGGTTGCTTTGGTGCCATATGCATGACATTTCACAAGACGTTTTTGTTCATCTGTATCATCTTTTTCCAAAATCAGTTCTAAATAATCCTCTGGCAGGGAGGCTTCTAAGAGATTGCCCCATTCGATCACACACAAGCCATCCCCTTCGAAATAATCATCCAGTCCTAAATCTTCTGCACCGTATTCCACCCGATAGACATCCATATGATACAGCGGTAGCCGCCCATTGGTATATTCACGAATGATCGTATAGGTCGGACTTTTGATCAGTTGCTCGATTCCTAGCCCCAAGGCGATGCCTTTCGTCAAGGTTGTTTTGCCAGCACCTAAATCGCCCGTCAATACCAGATTATCCCCTGGCTCGGCTGCCTCTCCAATGATTTTTGCAAATGCTGCGGTTGCTTCTAAGTCGTTAATGGTAAACATAGTCCCCATCCTTTGATCAATCTAATTTACTAGTTGCTAGTATAGCTTGTTTTTCAAGGAATTGTAAAGAAGGAGCTTAGGAAAAATTCCCCAACGATCACTGGATCGTTGCTTTTGCGCACACTTCCTCCTTTGCTGCCCTCAACTTTCCAAGAGCAAAACAAAAAACTGACCCTCAAGGGATCAGTTTTTCATAAGTGCAGCGATTGGCTGCTTATTTTTCCATTAGTGTTTGTGCCGCAGTAATGATTGATAATTTGTAGACATCTTCTTCATTTGAACCACGAGACAAATCAGAGATTGGTTTGTTCAATCCTTGTAAGATTGGTCCAATCGCTTCAAAGTTACCGAAACGTTGGGCGATCTTGTAACCAATGTTTCCTGATTGTAAATCTGGGAAAACAAAGACGGTTGCTTTACCTGCTACTTCAGATTCAGGAGCTTTCAATTGCGCAACTGCTGAGATATACGCAGCATCGAATTGCAATTCTCCATCGATTTGGTATTCTGGTGCCAATTCTTTGGCGATTTTTGTTGCTTCAACGACTTTATCTACTTCTGGTGCTTTCGCAGACCCTTTCGTTGAGAAGCTTAACATAGCAACTTTTGGATCGATTTCAAATAATTCAGCGGTTTTCGCTGAGTCAACAGCGATTTCTGCCAATTCTTGTGCAGTTGGGTTTACATTGATGGCACAGTCTGAGAACAAGTATTTTTCTTGGTCACGACCACGAACCATTAAGAAAGCACCACTTGTACGGCTCACACCTGGTTTTGTTTTGATGATTTGTAAAGCGGGTCTTACTGTATCACCCGTAGAATGGATCGCTCCTGAAACCATTCCTTCAGTAATGCCCATGTAAGTCAACATTGTTCCGAAATAGTTGACATCTTTTAAGATTTCTTCTGCTTGTTCTTTCGTTGCTTTGCCGTTGCGGCGTTCCACAAAAGCTTCAACCATTTCATCCCAACGATCATAATTTTCAGGATCTAAAATTTCAAAGTTTGATACGTTGATTCCGCGAGCTTCCGCTGCTTTTTCGATTTCAACCGGGTTACCGATCAAAACAGGTTCAATTAATTCTTCTGAACGTAAACGGCTAGCAGCGCCTAGGATACGAGGATCTGTTGCTTCAGGAAAAACGATTTTGATATGACGACGCACGATTTTAAATTTTAAACTTTCGAATAATTCCACGGGTAAAGACCTCCAGTTTTTTTATACCTTTCCATTGTACAATAATTGCGAAAAAAAGAACAGATAAAAATCCTGTATTAGTCGATTATTTTAAATATCGTTACCTTTTTCACAAGTTTGCTCATTCTAAATAACACAGTTTTACAACTGTGTTATTTTTTCCGGCAACGCCCAGGAAATCGGTTCTTCCCCTAACGCCAGCAATGCTTGATTGATCTTAGAAAAAGGCTTCGAACCAAAGAATCCTCGATGCGCTGATAACGGACTTGGATGAGGCGCTGTTATAATAATATGTTTGCTAGTATCTAGCAAAGCGGCTTTCTTTTGGGCGGGTTTGCCCCAAAGCACAAAAATGACCGGTTCTTCTCGTTGATTCAATTTTTCGATGATCGTATCAGTCAGCTGCTCCCAGCCATGCCCGTGATGTGAATAGGCTTGCCCTTCACGTACTGTCAACACGGTATTCAACAATAAGACCCCTTGTTGCGCCCAAGGTACGAGATAACCGTGGGACACAGGTGGAATCCCTAAGTCATCAGCTAATTCTTTGTAAATATTCCGCAACGAAGGCGGTATTTTGACCCCCGGCTGTACGGAAAACGACAGTCCGTGGGCTTGGTGAGGGCCATGATAAGGATCTTGACCTAAGATGACAACTTTTACGTCATGGTATGGTGTCAGTTTTAAGGCTTCATAAATATGATCCATTGCTGGATGGATCGTTTGCTGGGCATATTCTTGTTTCAAGAAAGTCCGCAGTTGTTGGTAGTACGGCTGCTCAAATGATTCCTGCAATTGTTCTTGCCAATCATTGTCCAATATTCGTTTCATAGCGAATCTCCTTTGTTTTCTTCTAGGATAACAAATCCCTCCCCTTAGAAACAAGAATTACTCTTCGAAAGAAAAAAAATGCGCGATTTATGGTACACTATTTGTAGAAACGATTAAGAAAGGACGCTGACAATGATCAAATTAATTGCTTCTGATATGGATGGTACGCTTTTAAATGCTAGTATGCAGATTTCAGAAGAAAATATCCAAGCAATCAAATATGCCCAATCCAAAGGAATCGAATTTATGGTCGCAACTGGCCGTAACCGCAAAGAGGCTTTGCCGCCGCTGCAAGAAGCCGGGATCGACTGTGCAATGATCACCTTGAATGGTGCCCAAGTCTACGACGAAGCGGGTAATTCATTATTTACTGTGCCGATCAGCCATGAACAAACTCGTTCGTTGATCGACCTACTCAAAGAAAACGACATCTATTTTGAGATCTCCACGAGCAACGGGATCTATTCGGAAAGCCAAACACGTCGGATCGAAAATTTTGCGATCCACACGGCAGAAGCAATGCCCCATTTAACCCATAAGATGGCGATTGCTATGACAGCAGCCCGTTTGGAATTTTTACCGATCAATTATGTCGATGATTTCAGTGAGTTGTTTTCGATCGAAGAATTAGAATTTTTGAAAGTGATCTGCTTCCATCAAGATGGTGCGCGGGTATTGGGTCCTATCACGAAAATCATCGATGGGTACGGCGATCTAGTGGTGACTTCTTCTGGACAAAACAATATTGAGATCAACCACCGAAACGCGCAAAAAGGAATCGCAGTGGCGCATGTCGCTAAGGATCGGATGATCTCACTGGAGGAAGTGATGACGATCGGTGACAACTTAAATGACGTAAGTATGCTGCAACTGGCAGGCGTTAGTTTTGCAATGGGAAATGGCGAGTTAGAGGTAAAAGAAGCCGCGAAGTATTTGACGGACACCAATATTGAGTCTGGTGTCGGCAAAGCGATCGTTCGGGCAATTGATGAAAATCTTTAAATCACGCAGCTTTTTGGGGATACATGAGGAGGCGTAAGTATGTCAGAATTTTTCATCCAAGACAGACAACTTAGCAGAGTCACACGCACCATTGTCAAAGATGAAACAGGCAAATCACTGTTTTTAATGGTGGGCCGTTGGGGAACTAAGGGCGATGCTCTTTCCCTTTACCGCTTGAATGGGCAAATGGTCGCTAGTATCAAACAAATCAGTTTTACTTTTGGTACGCGCTTTGAGATCTATAAAGACTTTGAGAAAGTCGGTACACTGCAAAAAATCTTTAACTGGCCGGGTGATTTCTACTATATCCAGCAGCTTCACTGGGCGGTCCACGGCGATATCTACAATCATCGCTATGGGATCCATCATTTCAATAAAAAGATCATGGAAATGGATAAGGCGACCTTATTGACGGGGGATTATTATGTACTGGATGTCGTTGATGATCGGGATGCACCAGTCTGCATCTGTATCGCTGCCGTCATGGATTACTGGCTGTACAATCGGCACCGCAAGAAAGACCATCCTCTTGAGCTTCGACTAACAAATGGAACCAGCTGAAAAATCAGCTGGTTCTTTTTTGCATATGGTCGTATAGGTGGCCACTGATCTCTCTTTGGGCCACGACTTCAAAGCCATGCTTTTCATAGAGCCGCTTCGCATGGGGATTTGCTCGGTCAACACTCAAGCCGATCACCTCATAGCCATCTCTAGAAGCAATTTTCGGCAACGCTTCTAATAAGGCTGAGCCGACACCTTTGCCGCGAAATTTCTCAGCCACACAGATGGTATCTAAGTACCATTCATTTGGTAAGGTTTCTTCATCGATAAACAGCTTCATGTCTTTACTTAAGCCGTACTGTTCCAGCACTTTATCTAGAGGCTGATCGATCGTCGCCTCTTCTTTGTCTGGGTATCCAAAGGCGACCCCAGCAACCTCCCCGTCGATCTCATTGACCAACGCACGGCGAAAGCCGTAACGATAGTCGGGTTCTAGCATGGCATCTGCCAAAATCTCTAAGGTCTTTGCTTCACCGATCTCTTTGACAAAGGGCAATTCCATATCCTTTAAAATGACTAAAACGAGTTCAGCCATGACAAAGCGATCTTCTTTTTTTGCAAATCTTATCACGTTTTCTCCTCCTTGCTTCTATACATAGAATAACAATTCTCTCAAGAAAAACCAAGTTGAATCGACAAAGGTTCAACACAAAGTTTTCCTTATTTATTCATGCAATTCCAACGGCAAGCCGTCTGGATCTTGGAAAAAGGTCATTTTCTTATTCGTAAAGGTATCGAAACGAATCGGTTCACACGCAATTCCTTTGGCGGCTAACTTTGCCACGACTGCTTCAATATTTTCCACCGCAAATGCCAAATGCCGCAAGCCAGCTGCTTCGGGGAAACTTGGTCTTGCTGGTGGGTTTTCCACCACAAACAGTTCTATTTCTGATTCCCCAAAGCGCAGGTCGATTTTTACATCTTTCTTTTCTGGGCGCGCATGTTCACGAATCACTTCAAAGCCTAATTTCTCTACATAAAATTCTTTGGTCTGCTGGTAATCACTGGCGATGATCGCCACATGATGCATTTTTGAAAACATTATTGCCACTCCTTTGTATTGGACTCCTCTCTCAGTTTAAAGCCTTTGGCTGCATTTTACTAGAAAAGACTGCCGAAGTTCTCCTCTTTTCATAAATGGTTTCTGTTATACTAGAAAGCGGAAGGTGATGAAAAAAATGAAACTACTTTATATTTCAATCTCTGGAAATACCCGTGCATTCGTCAACCGCTTGTTGGCCTATGCGGATCAGCAAGACACTCCGAGTACTTGGGAAGCCAAAGAAATTCATGACAATAGTGTCTTTGAACAAGAAGACGAACCTTATGTGGTTTTTGTCCCTACCTATTTAGAAGGTGGAAATGGCGTCGATAACGGCGATCAGGAGATCCTCACAGAAACCATGCGGGAATACATTGACTATGAAAACAACGCAGCTCTTTGCTTAGGCGTGATCGGCAGTGGCAACAAAAACTTCAATTATCAATATTGCTTGACCGCAAAGCAATATGCGGAGCAATTTTCGATCCCGTTCTTAGCGGATTTCGAGCTGCGAGGCACGACCCAAGATATTGAACGGATCTATGCTTGTTTGAAAGAAAGCGATCCTGCCCACAGCAACACTTAGCTTTAGCCAGCATTCATTAGCCATTAGGAGGACTTTTGCATATGGAACCACAAACGATGATCATTTTGATCATACTCGCCAGCATTCTCATCTTGACCGCACTAGATATCTGGAATCGATACAAAGTACGCCGTTACGTTCGGCTTGCTTGGGGAAAGCTTCCCCGTCAGCCCCGCTTTGATAAAGAAGCGAGTTTGAAAAAGGCTTGGCTGACTGAGAAGAAGTTTCACGATTTTGATAGCGAGGTCGATGACATCACTTGGTATGACTTGGATGGCTTTTCGTTGTTTGAGTCCATTAATCTGACGTTTTCCAGTGTTGGTTCAGAAGCATTGTACCAGCAATTACGCAATTTTCGCTTCAAGACGGACAAACAGCTGACCAAATTGATCGACTTTTTTGCTGCTGACAGTGCCGCACGCGAACAATCCCAATATACGTTTGCTCGTTTAGGAAAACAAGATGATAATTTTTCGAAAGCCTACTTGGCCAATGAAGCTGCGCAATCGATCGGCTCTCTGCCGTTCTTTGTCTTTTTAGGTGTGCTGCCGTTAGTCGGCATCTTGCTGCTCCTGCTGGGGTTTGTCCAAGGCATCCTGTTGACGTTGGTTAGTGTCGTTTTCAATACGATCTATTACTCCATCAAAAAAGCCAAGCTGGAAACAGAACTGAACAGCATGCGCTATTTGGTTCAAACAATTGCCTGTGGCAGTCAGATCGCTAAAATCAACACGCCCCTCCAAGATGAGATCAAACAATCCTTGGCACCATTAAAGAAGATCACTCGTTTCGCTTTTTCGTTTCGTGCCAAAAACGGCAGCGAAGGAGACATGTTGTTTGAATACATCAATATCATTTTTATGCTGCCGTTTATTTCCTATCAAACGGTCACTACTACCCTGGCAAAGCACCAACAAGCAGCCATCGATCTGTGGAATTTGCTGGGAAAATTGGAAGTCGCAGCCGCCATTTTAAATTTTCGCACGTATATGCCCATAACTTGCTTACCGACCTTCCAAACAAGCGGAGGTGTACAAGCAACGGGTACGTATCACCCGCTTCTAAGTGAAGCAGTCATGAATGATGTTGCTTGGACCCACAATACCCTCGTGACTGGCTCCAATGCCTCGGGCAAATCGACGTATGTCAAAAGCATCGCCATCAATTGCATCTTGGCACAAACGATCCAGACAGCAGTTGCCGAAACCTTTACGATGGTTCCCGGTCACGTCATTACCTCGATGGCTGTCGAAGATGATTTATTTGAAGGCGACAGCTATTTCGTAGCAGAGATCAAATCCATCAAACGCCTGCTAGACACCGTTGCCACAAACCAGCGCTGCTATTGTTTTGTTGATGAGATTTTAAAAGGAACCAATACGGTGGAACGGATCGCTGCTTCTGCCAGCATCATCCATTGGCTGCGAGCCTACCCATCATTGGCATTTGTCGCCACTCATGATATTGAGCTGACTGAAATATTGAAAAATGACTGCTGCAACATCCATTTTTCTGAACAAGTCACGGAAGATGACGGCATCTCCTTTGATTACAAGGTCAAATCCGGTCCTGCCTTGAGCCGCAATGCAATCGCCCTCTTAAAAGTCATGGGCTACCCTGAAACGATCGTTCAAGACGCCTATGCCGCCGCCAATGATTTTGATCAAAACCGTAAATGGCAGGATTTATAACTTCCTACAAACAATAGCGCCTTATCCTGTGACTAACACTGGGATAAGGCGCTATTTTACATTTCATTTAGTCAAACAAACCAGTCGTTAAACTGTATTGCTCTCCTTGTAACACATCGTATTGGATCAAATTGTAGGCATCATAGATTTCTTGGGCTTCTTGATCCAATGCAAGGGTCGTCTGCCATTGCCCGCCTTGATAATATTGACCCATTTCAAAAGCTGGCAGCTCATCTTGCAAGGCCAATAACAACTGGTAAAACCCGCTCGTTGGTTGGTCACTGGCTTCTAATAGGTTCGGCGCAAAGTAAAAGGGACTTGTTACAGGTACATCTTCTGGGGCAAAATTTCCTTGCGAATCGACCATCAAAAACTCCGTTTCATGCAGGGCAGCCGTTTCATTTTGCTCCTTGATCTCATCGGCATAAATGCCTGGTAAATGATCCCCCCAAAAGACGACCAGCGTTCGCCGATCCAGCTGTTCTAATTCAGCTACAAAGTTTTTCAATGCTGTACTGCTGTAGGAGATATCCTGCAGGTAGTTTTCCAAAGAAGCCATATTGCCCGGACCGCTTGCTTGGTAATTCAAGGTATCGTATTTACCAGCATACGGCATATGGGTCTGCATCGTCACTAAATGGACAAATTGCGGTTGCTGATCGTTTTCCAACAATGCCAGCACTTCTTTGTAGGCCGCCTCATCAGAAATGTAAGGATTATTTTCGATTTTGTCGGTATAGGTCATCGTCTCTTGATCGATAAACTGTTCAAACCCCATCACGCCATAGACATCCTTGCGTTTGTACATCGATGTATCGTAAGGATGGATCGCCGTTGCCGTATACCCGGACTGTTCCAAGAAAGAAACCAAGGATGGCAGTTGCGTCAATTTCGGCACCAGCATCGTGTAAGGCGTTGTCATCTGTGGATTCAATAGGCCCATGGCAAAACCAGTCAACGCTTCAAACTCGATGTTTGCCGTACCGCCTCCATAATTTTGCGAAAGCATTTTTCCGCTGATGGTTTGATCGGCGACGTGGTAATAGTCTTTCAACGGATCGCCGGTGATCGACAAGCCATTTAAATGGCTCGGGTCGGAAAAGCTCTCGCTCATCACATAGACGATATTTGGTGCTTCACTTTCACGGTCTTGATTTTTCTCCGCAGCCTGTGCATTGTAGGTGTCCGCAATCGCTTGGATCGCTTCTTTTGAATACCCCTCAGGCTTCGTCATGGCATCTACCCGCAGGTTGTACAAAAACCCACCGATGAATCCCGTATTGTAATAGTTCATTTTTTGTGAATACGGAATCCAGAGCGCCGTCTGATTGTAGGCTTTGCGTAAAAGGTTGTTGCTGTCATTGAAGTGAGAAACATAGACTAAGCCCAGCGAGCATACGACCAGCACCGCTCCTCGCATCACTTGCAAACGCAGGTTTAATTTGCGGCTGCGATAGATACTCCAGCCGATCGCTCCGATCGCAGCCAGAGCGAAGAGGATGGCTAAGAAAAAGGCGCTATTGCCGATCATGGTTCGTAGAAGGTCGAATTGAGTGACCATCTTTAAATCATCGGGATAGATTGGTTCTTGGCGATAGACCATCTTTGTGTGGTTGGCATACCCTAAGATTCCGATGACAACACTATAAAAGATGCCCCCGATCAGTACCGAACCTGCCAAGCTGGCAAACACCCCATACACCAGCAGTAGCACCCCACAAGCCAAGAAAAACTTTGCTGTATGCCACGAAAAGGCAAATTTCAGAGCTAATTCAACGGAAAGATTGTTTTGACACCATTGCAAATATAAATTACTGAAAATGATCAACAGGACGATGGCGATGCCTTTTAATGCGATTTTCAGATAAGGATGGCTATTTATTTTCACGAAGGAACATTCCTCCTTTTCTACACGTTCTAGGTACCCTCGTATTTTATGCTTTCGAGGCAAGAAAGTAAAGCCGAGGTAAGAAGCTTTTGTTATTTTTAAAGAAAGCAAGCCTCATAAAAAAAGAGTCTAAGGTTTCTTGCCCCCTAGACTCTTCTTTCTATCCGAATGGAACTCAATCATTGGTTTCGTTTATTTCCAAAAATCATCAAAAATCGTGACTGGCAAGTGGCGTTTGTGTTGCGTTTTGTTCCACCAGTTTTCAATGGTTTGTTGGGCTTCAGCCGAAATTTCCTTGCCTTCTAAATAGTCATCGATGTCGTTGTAGGTCACTCCTAAAGCTGCTTCATCTGCCACTAAAGGTTTGCCATCTTCCAAGTCCGCAGTTGGGACTTTTGTATACAACGCTTCTGGCGCGCCTAAGTATTGCAAGAGTTGACGGCCTTGGCGTTTATTCAAACGAAACAGTGGTAAAATATCGGCTCCGCCGTCCCCGTACTTCGTAAAGAAGCCGGTGATGTTTTCCGCAGCATGATCTGTTCCCAGAACAGCCCCTGCTTTTTCACCCGCAATAGCATATTGCGTGATCATCCGTTGACGGGCTTTGATATTGCCTTTGTTAAAGTCGGAAACCGCTAACCCTGCTTCTTCCACCGCTTGTACTTGCGCATCGACGGCGGCTTTGATGTTTACCCGCAGCTCAATGTCTGGTTGGATAAACGCTAGTGCTTTTTTGGCATCTTCTTCGTCTGCTTGTTCCCCATAAGGTAAGCGTACCCCTATGAACTGATAGTTGGGATTCCCAGTTTCGCTGCGCATTTCCTCCATCGTCAATTGCGCAAGCCGTCCAGCTAACGTCGAATCTTGTCCACCACTGATCCCCAAGACAAACGTATGCAAGAACGGATTCTTTTGCAGATACGCCTTTAAAAAATCAATACTCTTACGAACTTCTTCTTTCGGGTCGATGGTCGGTAAGACTCCTAATTCTTTGATAATTTCTTGTTGCATGGTCATAGAAACGCCTCCTCTTATTTTTTGAAGCAGCTGACTGATCCTAGGACCAGCGCAGTTGCGGATTACAAAATCGCGCCATTGGTTTGTTTGCGTACTTTTTCAATCGTGCGCATTTTATGATCCCAGCATTCTTGCGAAAGATCGACTGGGTATTTCTGTGGATTCAAGTCACGTTTGTACTCGTCCCAAAGGGAATCCAAGCAATTCGTCGCATAGGCTTTGATGTGTTCTAAGTCAGGCACTTGATACACTTGCTGGCCATCTACAAAGATGTCTTGCAATAATGGTCGCGCATCAAAGTTCGTCACTGTTTTGTTGATAAAGGTATGAACAGGATGGAACATGAACAGTTCGTCTTCTGCTTGTGGATTTTCTTCCCATAGCGTGACATAATCGCCTTCTGACTTGCCGTCAGATTTACGGGTGATACGCCAAACTTGTTTTTTCCCAGGAGTCGAAACCTTTTCAGCATTGCTGGATAATTTGATGGTGTCGATCATTTCTCCCTGCTCATTTTCGATGGCCACCAGTTTATAAACCGCGCCTAATGCCGGTTGATCGTAAGCGGTGATCAGCTTGGTGCCGACACCCCACACATCGATTTTCGCCTTTTGCATTTTCAAGCTTAGAATCGTATTTTCGTCTAGATCATTGGAAGCATAGACTTTGGCTTCCGTGAATCCCGCTTCATCCAGCTGTTCACGGACTTTTTTCGAGATATACGCCATATCGCCGCTGTCGATTCGCACACCTAAGAAATTGATCTTATCCCCCATCTCTTTGGCCACACGAATCGCATTTGGCACACCTAAGCGCAATGTATCATAGGTATCGACTAAGAATACGCAATCTTTGTGGGTTTGGGCATACGCCATAAATGCATCATAGTCATTGCCGTAGGATTGCACGAGGGAATGGGCGTGGGTTCCGCTGGCTGGGATGCCAAAAATCTTCCCTGCCCGCACATTACTCGTCGCATCTGCTCCGCCAATATAAGCCGCTCGGGTCCCCCAAATGGCTGCATCCAATTCTTGTGCCCGCCGTGAACCAAATTCCAACAAGGGATCCGTGCCGATCACGGATTTGATGCGGGCCGCTTTCGTGGCGATCAGTGTTTGGAAATTGACCATATTCAGTAACGCCGTTTCGATCAACTGTGCTTGTGCCAACGGCCCTTCTACTTGAATGATCGGTTCATTGTTGAAGACTAAATCGCCTTCTAACGCAGAACGAACGGTACAAGCAAACTTGAACTCCTTTAGATACTCTAAAAAGGCTTCTGGATAGCCACCGATTTCTCGCAAGTAGGCAATATCCGTTTCTGAAAAGGATAAATCGTTCAAATAGTCGATCAATCGTTCCAGACCGGCAAAGATCGCATAGCCGTTTTCAAAAGGCATGTCACGGAAATAGCATTCAAACACCGCATTACGATCGGCTCTGCCTAACTCCCAATAGGTTTGCATCATGTTGATTTGGTAGAGATCGGTGTGCAGCGTCAAGCTGTCATCTTTAAATAATTTCTGCATGTTCTTACTCCCTCTAGCTTACTTCTTCTCATTATAGCAAAAAAAACACAAAAGACAGAAAATCTTGTTTTTTCAAAAAAAAGTTGGGTTTTTGCTAGTACAAGGCAATCCATCTGAGAACAAATTGCTCAAAAGCATGGGTCAGCCTCCTACTTATTGGCGCATCATTCCTGCGCGCGTGTAAGGTCGCCCCTTTGTTCAACGTTTGATTGCTCTTGCAACGTGCATGTCCCAACTTCTTTCAACTACTATTCTTTCACAGGCAATTGAACAAGAATGACATCTTTCCTCGGTTTAGAAAAGGTGATGCCTCTTGCTTCCATTTCTTTACGAATATTAACATTGACGGTCACGTCTTTGCGATCGACCTTCAGCAAACGATGAATCGCTGTGTCGACTTCTTCCCGACTGATTTTCTTTTTATTGTTGATCAATACTAAAGAAATCGTATCAAAACTATCCACATAGAGAATCTGCGTCCGATCAAGCGAGTACAATTTATAGTATTTGATCGCTATTTTGTCGAATAGATACTTGGAGATGTTCGGGTAAAAAGTTTCCATATTTAGATTTTGGTTTACTGGGGTTTCAATCAACTTCATGTACAACATCCTCTCTCGAAACTAATTCTGTTAAAATAAAGCGGCCAACACCGCCGTCTTCCGCGCGCTCAATGGTTCGATCACAAACTGCTTTGATCGCTGGGCTGGCATTTGCTACAGCCAAAGAAACATCCACCGCTTCAAACATCGCAAGGTCATTTTCACCATCACCGATCCCGTAGCTTTTGGCAGCGGGAAAAGCTTCTAAAAAGGAACGGATCGCGGCACCTTTGGTCGCCAATGGATCAACGATCTCCAGTGTTTGGACAAAGGATTGAAAAATCGCAGCCGTTTCTGATTGGATCATCGCCCGCAGTCGTTCTCTTTTTTCGTCTGACGCTTCCATCAGTTCGATTTTGATGACCTTTATCTCTGGATGTTCCTTCATAAACTGCAGCACGTCGTCTTTATGAAGACATTCGTTGTAAAAGAACTCATATTTGTAGTCAGCGATGATTTGTCCTCGCTCCCCTAACTCCGCGAATAACTGCTTGCGGCTTTCTTGAAATTGCGCTTCATACAAATGCGCTTGTGGGGAAATGATGCCATGGTCAGTATGTAAGAAATAAAAAACCTCTTCTGTTTCTAAGATACCAATCACTTGCGCCAATGTCTTATAGGGCAAGGTATGCGTCAAAACAGGCGCTTCTCCTTTTAACATCAGACCAGCGCCGTTTCCAAAAATCACATCGCAGGAAAGGCCTTCTTCCGCCATCATATCTTGAACAAGCTCAAATCCGCGCCCTGTGACAAACACAAAGTGATCCCCTTGGGCTTGCAAACAACGGATGGCTTCTTTATTGATCTCATGAATCGGGTGCCCCATTTCTTGGAACGTCCCATCAATATCAGAAAAAACTATTTGCATCTTATCTTCCTTTCTTTGTTATAATTATAGCACATTTTAAAAAACGCAAAAAAATTTTCTTGACTTTGTCGTTACGTCAACCTTTAGGATACAGGTGTAAGGAGGGAAAAGCCGATGGAATATACGATCAGTGCCTTAGCTAAACTGTCAGGAGTCAGCAGCCGTACCCTGCGGTATTATGATCAGATCAAGTTGTTACAACCGCAACGCACCAACTCAGCTGGTTACCGTATCTACGGGAGACAGGAAGTCGATCGCCTACAGCAGATTTTATATTTTAAGTCTTTTGGGCTGTCATTAGAAACGATCCGCGGAATCTTGGATGAGCCACAGGAATCGATCCAAACGGTCTTGTTGCAGCATTACCAACAGCTTTTACAAGAGCGAGCAGCCCTGGACAGTCTTTTGACCACCTTAGCGCAAACAATTGATTATTATGAAGGAGAAAAGACGATGACCGATCAAGAGAAATTCCGTTATTTTAAGGAACAAAAAATTCGTGAAAACGAAGCGAACTACGGTGCCGAATTACGAGAAGCCTACGGTGAGGAAATCATCGAACAAAGCAACCAAAAGTGGCAGCAGATGACCCAAGTCGATTATCAAGCACTGACCGACAACGAAAACCGCTTGTTGCAGCTGATAAAAGAGCTATTGAATGAAAAGGAAGGGAAACGAATCCCTTCTGACAAAGCCCAAAAGGCTTTTGCTGCGCATCAAGCATGGCTTAAACAAGCAGCGCCCTTTTACTCAGCAGAATATCACCGATCTTTAGGGGAAATGTACGTTCAAGACGAGCGTTTTACCGCCTATTACGATCAAAAAGCAGGCGTCGGCAGCGCGCAGCTGTTGAAACAGATCATTGACCATTACACCAAATCCCATTAAAAAAACGATGCGCAAGCACTGCCCGCTCAGGGGCACTGTTTGCGCATCGTTTCGTCTGTAGCTATCGTTTGATGAACTCATAAGGCATGCGATAGTTGCCGCTTTTTTCCATTACCGCCAATTGGACGGCAGTCTCCCCGCAAGCTTGCAAGTGATGATCGATCGTTGAAAGCTGCAGCAGCTCGCTGATGTATAAATTGTCCCGTCCAATCACGAGCCATTCTCCCGGCGCCTGCGACTGGATCCCAGCAGCAACATGATCCCCATTGGTGAAAATCGCTTCGACTCCTTTATCTGCAAAATAAGCAGCCGCTTCTTTGCCATCTTCTTCCGTCAAACAATCCCAAAAAATCAAGTCTTCGGAAAAGGTCGAAAAATAGTCATGAGCCAAACGGACCGTGATTTTTGAATTGCTGCTGAGCTTGCGGCTACGTCCCAATGTCACGCCGATTTTCTGGATGCCTTGTTCCTTAAAATACGTGAAGACCTCCTTGATCGATTCCTCTCGATCGATATAGGTGCAGCCGTCAGTCAAATACGAGATATTTTCACAAAAGACGATGCGTCCGTATGAACGATAAGGCAATAATGTTTCGATCGGATTGGCCCGCGAGGTAATGATCAAAGCATCAAAGCTTTTCGCCGCAAATTCTTGCAAATATGCTTCCTCTACTTGCGGATCATAGTTCGTGGCTAAAAGCGTCACCTTATAGCCACGAGCAAACGCTGCTGTCGTGATGCCGCTCAATAATCGATCAAAATAGGGATGATTGACAAACGGCAGGATCACACCGATATTTTTGGTTATGCCGACACTTAATGCCCGCGCCGTGTAATTCGGAATATAGTTGACCTCTTCCATGACAGCCAGGATCTTACGACGCTTTTCTTCACTGACATAAGGATTGTTATTAATGACTCGTGAAACCGTTGAGACCGAATAGCCGGTCAAGCGTGCAATATCCCGAATGTTTGCCATGACTCACTGCTCCTTAAACGAATAATTGTTCTTTCATATAGTCTATCACACTTAGCCCACATGTATAAAATTCGTAGTAATCGTTGTGATGAATAAATCCGATGCGTTGAGACCCGAAGTGTTCATCACACGTCAAGTGACTAATCTCATCCAAAGGAATTTCTACTAACCGTTCTTGAAAGAACCCTTTTGGCTTCGTCAATACCAGTTGTTGTCCATCAAATGCCAACGTCACATAACAACATTCCGCACCATTTTTCTTCATGTATGTATTCATGTTTCCATCCCGCCTTCCTTTTTATAAATCAAGCATACTGTATGAAACGCGTCTCAGAGCAAGTCATTTGTTTCACTTTTTGACAAAAACCGATCGACCTTCATGTGAATCACTTCGCATATTTTGCTTTTGTTGGTACAATAAAAAGAGAACAGTGCGAAAAAAAAGCGCTATTTTTTAAGGAGGACCGCAAAGTGACATTAGAAGAAGCTTTTTTATTAGACACCTTGCGTTGCCGCTTCAAATTTTTAAGAGAAGAACGCGGATTGAGCCCAAAAGAAGTATGCCAGCATCTCGATGTGTCTTACCCCGATTACACCTTATACGAAGCAGGCGATCGCTTACCCGATGTATTGACGCTGCTACATGCAGCTTCCCTCTATAATGTTTCTGTCGATTACATATTAGGACAGACAGAACGACCAGAACGGTATTCATGCTAACAATCGACTTTATCGAAAAAACGATCAAATGGTCGTTTTTTCTTTTGCCTCTTTCCCACTTTTCATCGATTAGCAACAATTGTTATCTAATCAAATGAAAAAAATCAAATCATGCGGTTCTTCTTGAAAAAAAATGATAGAATAAACCATCATACATAGAAGGAGTTCAAACAAACATGACCTATGCACTAGAACTAACCGATTTACGCAAAGTCTATGCTACCGGCGTTGAAGCGTTGCGGGGCATAAATTTGACGGTGGAAGAAGGCGACTTTTATGCCTTGTTAGGCCCAAACGGCGCTGGAAAGTCCACCACCATCGGCATTATCACCTCTCTTGTCAATAAATCTTCGGGAAGCGTCAAAGTCTTCGGCTACGATTTAGACAAAGAATTGGTCCAAGTCAAACAACAGATTGGTCTGGTTCCCCAAGAATTCAATTTCAATCCCTTTGAAACGGTCCAGCAGATCGTCGTCAATCAAGCTGGGTATTATGGTGTCCCCCGCAACGAAGCCATCAAGCGCAGCGAAAAATACTTGAAGCAGTCGAATTTGTGGGAAAAACGCAATGTTCGTGCGCGGATGCTGTCAGGCGGGATGAAACGCCGTTTGATGATTGCTCGTGCCCTGATGCATGAACCACGGCTATTGATTTTGGATGAACCGACGGCAGGTGTCGATATCGAATTACGGCGGGAAATGTGGAGCTTTTTGCGGGAGCTAAACCAAAAGGGCACAACGATCATTTTGACGACCCATTATTTAGAAGAGGCGGAAATGCTTTGCCGCAACATCGGGATCATCCAATCTGGTGAACTGATCGAAAACACCAGCATGAAGTCCTTATTGGCAAAACTGCAATTTGAAACCTTTCTTTTTGATATCGCACCGATCAAACAAGCACCAACGATCACTGGGTATCCGATCCAAATGGAAGATGAACAGACCATCGCTGTTGAAGTCGCTCGAGATCAAGGCGTCAACGATCTTTTTGCCCAATTCAGTCAGCAAGGGATCAATGTCCTCTCCATGCGCAACAAATCCAATCGCTTGGAAGAACTATTTTTGAAAATCACCGAAGAATCACACGAAGCGGAGGAAAACCATGTTTAGTCTTTATTTTACAGCCTTAAAAAGTTTAGCGGTCAAAGAGACCAACCGCTATTTACGGATATGGGTGCAGACCCTCGTCCCACCCGTCATCACTACTTCCTTATACTTTATTATCTTTGGGAAAATGATCGGCAGCCGCATCGGCGAAATGGGCGGCTTTTCTTATATGGAATTTATCGTTCCTGGGCTGATCATGATGTCGACGATCACCAGTTCTTACTCTAATGTGTCTTCTTCCTTCTTTTCACAGAAGTTTCAAAAAAACATTGAGGAACTCTTAGTGGCGCCGGTCCCTACCCACGTCATCATTTGGGGCTTTGTCTTTGGCGGACTTGGACGTAGTATCTTGGTGGGCACATTGGTGACCATCATTTCCCTTTTCTTCGTCCCATTACATGTTTATTCTTGGGTCATCGTTGTCTTAACCATTGTCATGACCGCCATCTTATTTTCATTAGCAGGGTTGCTAAATGGGATCTTCGCCCAATCCTTTGACGATGTTTCCATCGTGCCAACCTTTGTTTTACAACCATTGACCTATCTTGGAGGCGTCTTTTACTCCATCAGCATGCTGCCGCCAATTTGGCAAACGATCTCCAAAGTCAACCCGATCGTGTATATGATCTCTGGTTTCCGTTACGGCTTTTTGGGCACCATCGATGTCCCGATTTTCCTCTCCATCGGTATTTTGGTCTTGTTCATTGTCGTCTTATACAGCGTATGCTGGTACTTGATCCAAAAAGGCCGCGGGCTGCGTAGTTAATTGAACTTAAAATTTATTTTATAGCTTCTTAGCGATTCCCAGTGGGGGTCGCTTTTTTTCATTTAATTTCAGAAACTACTCCTAAAGACTGATTTATTGGCAACTATTTGTGATAATCTTAACTTATTAACGTTTTTAGAGGAGGAATGTAATGATCGTTTTGGAAACAAGAAAGTTAACGAGGGTTTATGGAAAAGGAGAAACTAGATTCGATGCCTTGAAGGGCATTGATTTAAAAATCTATGCGGGTGAGTCAGTGGCAATTATCGGTAAAAGTGGTTCAGGTAAGTCTACATTGATGCACTTATTAGCCTTGTTGGACCAGCCTACTAGCGGAGATCTATTTTTACTTGGAAGAAATGTCAAAGGAAAAAAGGCTGCTGAATTAAACAAACTGCGAAACGAAACCTTTGGCTTCGTGTTTCAGCAATTTTTTATGAACGCCAAAGATACGGTTCATGACAACGTGATGCTGCCATTGAAAATCAGCGGTATGCGTCGAAATCAACGAAAAAAACTGGTAGATGAAGCACTACAAGCCGTAGAATTGGGTGATAAAGCAAAAAATAAAGCATCTGACCTTTCTGGCGGTCAAAAACAACGGGTCTGTATTGCCCGAGCACTCGTCAACAAACCCAAAATCATTTTTGCCGATGAGCCTACTGGAAATCTTGATTCAGCGACGGGAGAAAAAGTCGAAGAGCTATTATTTGATCTTAACGAAAAAGAAAATATCACCCTAGTCATCGTCACCCACGATCCTGATCTAGCTGCCCGCTGTGATCGGCAGATCCATATTAAAGATGGTTTAGTGATTGAGGAGGACGATAAATGAAATTCAACGATTTGTTAAAAACTTCTGCGAAAAATCTGTTGCGAAACAAAGGCCGAACACTCCTGACGATCATTGCTATTTTTATTGGTGCCTTTACCATTTATCTAACGATGGGTATCAACACCGGTATTAATAATTACCTCGATCAACAAATTACAGCTGCCGGTGACAATAGCCTACTAGCAGTCTACAAAATGGATGGCAGTAATAATATAATACCAGCGTCCACTATTCAAGAATACGATCCAGAGAAATCCTCTGCAGAAGCTAACGTAATTACACCTGCAGATATGGAAGTAATTGAAAGTATCGAGCATATTGATACCGTTAAACCAATCAGCTTTTTAGTAGCGGATTACATTCAGGGGAGTTCCACTACGAAATATCAACTCAACGCAATGGCTTCTGGTGATATCGATTTAGAATTAGAAGCTGGTCGACAAGTCAATAATGAAGTTGATGGATTTGAAGTCATTCTTGATCAAGATTATGTGGAAATTTTAGGCTTTAAAGATGCCAAAGAGGCTTTGGAAAAAGAAGTTACTATTGGAGTGTCTTCTCATGCAACTGGTGAACAAGAAACCGTCACAGCAACAATTGTTGGGGTTCGCCATTTCAGCTTTATTCAAGCTGGAATGACTATTTTTAATCAGGCTTTGAGTCAAAAAGTGTTGGAAATTTATGAAGTAGGCTTACCAGAAAACTTAAAAAACCAATCTTTTGTTGTACAGGCATATCTAGAAGAAAATTTATCCAGTGAAGCAATCGATACCATCAAAGAATCTTTACAAGAAAATGGCTTCCAAGGAATGACTGTGGAAGATGAAATCAATATGTTTCGTATGGTAATTGATGCGATTACTGGCGTCTTGACTTTATTTGGGGCAATTTCACTGTTAGCTGCCAGCTTTGGTATTATCAATACATTGTATATGTCTGTTCAAGACCGAACCCGTGAGATTGGCTTAATGAAAGCCTTAGGAATGAGCCGCAGCAAAGTTTTTCTGACCTTTAGCTTCGAAGCACTCTTAATTGGTTTCTTCGGCGCTTTCAGTGGGATCGTCGCCGCTTTTAGTTTAGGAAATATCATCAATGACTATGCTTCAAGCACGTTTCTTGAAGCTTTGACCGGATTTCAATTGATTGGTTTTTCTTGGTCGAACACGCTGACTGTTATGGGTGTCATCTTATTGATTGCCTTTTTAGCCGGCACATTGCCTGCTAACCGAGCAGGTAAACTAGATCCAATCCAAGCTTTGCGTTATGAATAAACATAAATAGTTACTGGACAAATAAAAAAAGATGAACTTCGTTAACGAAGCTCATCTTTTTTCTTTTATTAGGCATTCAAGACGACTTTTTCCAGCAATGCACCGGCTTGGTGTCTGCCTTCTAAATCAGTACTTCCAGAAAATTGTTGCACGCGATCCATGTTGGTGATCAAAACGATCACCATGGTTTCTTTGCCTTGCTGTTTGATAAAAGGCAGATCCATTTGTGCCAGTTTGGTTTGCGGAGTGACTTGCTCCCCAGCTTTGACAAAGACTTCAAAGCCTTGACCGCCAAGGGAAACTGTATCGATCCCCATATGCACAAGAACTTCAACGCCGTTTTGGGTCTTGATCCCGACGGCATGTTTTGAAGGGAAAACAGTGGTGACTTCGCCACTGACTGGTGCAAAGATTTGGCCATCTTGGGACTCGATGGCATAGCCTTCTCCCATCATTTTCGTTGAAAAAACTTCATCTGGTACATCTTCTAATGGGACGTATTCACCATGGGTCACGGCATGCAGATCCACTTCGTTGGTGTAACGATCGCCTTCTGCTGCTTGATTTGGTACCAAGAACCAGCTCATGGCAAAAGATAAGCCGATCGCCAAGATGATCCCTAGAACGGCGTAGACAAAGTATTCCCCGATATAGGCTGGCAAACTAAAGATACTTGAAAGAATGTACCCATAAATACGAACACCGAAGAAACTGATGAAGGCAGAAGCTACAGAACTACCAACTGTTGCTGCGATAAAGGCTTTTTTATACTTCGACAAAATCCCGAATAACGCAGGTTCTGTGATCCCTAACAAGCCTGAAACCGCCGACGATAGAATGATCGATTTTTCTTCTTTGGTTTTGACTTTGAAATAAATAGCTGCTGTTGCGCCGGTGATTGCCATATTTGCCATAAACATCATTGGCATCAGCATATCATATCCTTGATTGGCAAAGTTTTGCAAAGCGATCGGGGTCATGGCATGATGCAGTCCCGTGAAGATTGCGATTGGTCGAATCGCCCCTACCACGATTCCTGCTAAGACAGGCGAGATAGTGAATAATCCAGCCACGCCAGCAGCCAATAAGTTTCCTAGATGGATACTGATTGGGCCAATGACCGTTAATGTCAAGATACCAGCGACAAACAACGAAATCGTCGGTGTAAACACGGTACGCAGCACTTGTGGTAAGAGTTTATCGACCCAACGGTAAATATAGCTGAGTGCCAGCACGGCAAAGATAATGGGAATCACTGTCCCTGCATAGTTAAAGACGGGTACTGGCAAGACGCCGAACAAACGAAAGGCGGAAATGCTCCCTTCGGCTACCGCATTGGTCATCGTTGGAAATTGCAGCGTTGCCGCGATTGCGATCGCTAAATATTGATTGGTTTTAAAAATCCGAGCGGCAGAAGCAGCAACAAAAAATGGCAAGAATGTGAATACGCCGCTCGCAATCATGTCGATCACTAAATAGGTATCTGTTTGATTAGAGATGACATTCAATGCTACCAATCCAGCCATCAATCCTTTGATCATTCCTGCGCCAGCGATAGCTGGAACGATCGGACCAAAAACGCCAGAAACGGTATCCATAAATAAGGAAACGGCTCCTTTTTTCTCTGATGTTTCCCCTTGGTTCGCTTCATCAAGTCCTAATTCTTTGGCTAAAGGTGCATAATAATCAGCAACATCCGTTCCTATCACTACTTGCAGCTGATTGCTTTGATATTTTGTTCCTACGACTTTGGGTGTTTTTTCTAACGCCGCATAGTCGACTTTTTTCTCATCCTTTAAATCAAAACGCAAGCGAGTCATACAGTGCCATGCATTGTTGATATTGTCTGATCCGCCAACATCTTTAATGATCTGTTTTACGATGTCTTCTTTGGTCATCTTTTTTTCCCCCTGTTGTTTGCTAACGGTCCTGATCCTTTTGACGGGCGCCCTTTCAGGTGTTTCCGTTTTCACACACATAGTAGCATGCTCACACAGACTTGTAAAACCAGTCCTTTTTTGATAAAACCAGAATAAAAACGCTATATATCAACGTTTTATTATAAAATAGGCAAAAATTGGACTGGTTTTATGGTGTATATCCAGTTTTTATTAGACCAAATTGACAGCGGTTGCCAAGCATGTTTCAATGGCTATAGCAACTAGAGACAAAAATTGGAGTGAATGAAATGACACCAACGATCATCACCGACGTCAAAGCCTTTGCGATCAAACCTGATCGTCATAACCTTGTTGTCGTTAAAGTAGAAACGAACAAAGGCGTATCTGGGTTAGGTTGCGCAACCTTCCAGTTTCGCCCACTAGCCGTAAAAACCGTCGTTGACGAGTATTTACGCCCCCTCTTACTTGGCCGCGATGCCAATCAAATCGAAGATCTTTGGCAAGTGATGAATGTCAATTCTTACTGGCGGAATGGTCCGATCACCAACAATGCCATCTCAGGAGTCGACATGGCTTTATGGGACATCAAGGGACAATTAGCCGATATGCCATTGTATCAACTGTTAGGTGGAAAAGCGCGTACGGCGATTCCCGCCTATACCCATGCCGTGGCAGATAATCTCGAAGACCTTTATCAAGAAATCGATCGCTTCTTGGCTGAGGGGTATCGCTATATCCGTTGCCAATTAGGCTTTTATGGTGGAAATCCTAGCCAACTGCAAACACCCGATCAGCCCATCGCTGGTTCCTATTTTGATCAAACAGACTACATGGACACAACACTGAAAATGTTTGCTGCGATCCAAGAACGATACGGCAATCAATTTCAAATGCTGCATGACGTGCATGAACGGCTGCATCCAAACCAAGCGATTCAATTTGCAAAAGCCGCTGAGCCTTTCAATCTCTTTTTCCTAGAAGATATTTTGCCGCCGGATCAAAACAAGTGGCTGCAGCAACTCCGCAGCCAGTCGGCGACCCCGATCGCGACCGGCGAATTGTTCAATAATCCGATGGAATGGCAAGAGCTAGTCAAAAATCAACAGATTGACTTTATGCGTGCCCATGTCTCACAAATCGGTGGGATCACGCCAGCATTGAAATTGGCTCACTTTTGCGATGCGATGGGCATTCGGATCGCTTGGCACACGCCGTCTGATATCAGCCCTGTCGGCTTAGCCGTCAACACCCATCTAAATATCCATCTCCACAATGCCGCGATCCAAGAAACGATTGCGATCCCAGCAAATACCCAGTCGGTCTTTGGTGGTAGTCCACAACCTGAAAACGGCTATTTTTATCCCATCGAGAAAAGTGGGATCGGAATCACGTTCGATGAAGCAGCAGCTGCGGAATTTCCCGTGGTTTACCGTCCTCACGAATGGACCCAGAGCCGTACACCAGACGGCACTTTGATCACTCCTTAAAACACAACAAAAGACATCCCCTGTCCAATCGACAGGGGATGTCTTTCTTCTCTCTGGGTAAAGACGACGCAACTGGCACATTTGCTTTCCTAAAAATCAATCGATGCGTGAGCGATGGATCTCACGGTCAAAGGGACGGATGTAGGTCACGGCATAATCAATGGCAACGATATTGCTGAACTCATACACGCGGCCGTCTTCTAAAATCGCCCGATTGCTGATCTGCATTGCCGGTGTTCCCCGCTTGCACAATAAAATACCCGATTGCGCGGTCGATGTGGTGATGGGGGTATAGCTTGTGATGTAGTGGGAAATGCGGTATCCGCAGCTTTCGACATAGCGTTGGATCGAGTGCTCCACGATTTCTTGTGTCAATTCAGGAAATAGGCTGACGGGCAATTTAGAGGTTTCCAGCTGTTCGATTTTATAATTGACGATCCGCACTCGTTCAAAGGTCCAGACTTCCTCGTCTGGGCCTATTTGGAAAATCTGCTGTTCATCCAACGTTGCTACCGCCTTATTCAAGGAAATCATTTTGGAATGGATGCGGTCATAAGGGGTGCGGGTCAAGGAATTAAAGATCATTGGATTTTTGACCCATTTTTCATGGATAAAAATCCCTGAACCTTGAACCACTTTGACGATCCCGATCTCTTCAAGGTTTTTGATTGCTTGCTGGATCGTAAACCGAGAAACACCATAGGTTTGCGCAAGAGTTCTTTGGTTGGGTAGTTTGCCGGCAGAAAATTCTTCCTGATAGATTTTACTCAACAGATCTTGTACGATAAATTCACGTTTTTTCATAACGGCTCCTTCATTTGAGCGGGAGCGATCTCGCTCATGGACCAACTGCAAGCCTTCATATCGATACGACCACTGGCTTTGAAGACCACCCCTTCATCGACGAGTGCTGCTTTTCGCACATTGGCGGAGGGACCAACTAAGACGCCATCTGCCCGCACGACACGATGGGCAGGGACATCCTGAGGGCTCAAGCGCATCGCTCGACCGACTGCTCGCGCGCCGTTGATTTGTCCCAATTTCCACGCAATCTGACTATAGGAGACGACTTTACCAAAAGGGATCTGCCGCGCCAGCGCATAGACTTCTTCATAGAATGGATTCATATTGTTCGCTCCTTCTTTGATTCTTTCTATCATAGTACTGGATTCCCTGCCAATAGTAAATGAACAGACGCAACTTTAGCAATAGCCATACAAACACTCGATTCGTTCTCTAGCAAGCCAAGAACGAATCGAGTAGTCATTAGTTTGGAAAATCAAAGTAGGTTTTCGCATTGTGATAAGAGATATCTGCGACGATCTGCCCTAAATATATTTCATCTGCTGGTAGTTGTCCGTCTTCTACCCATTCACTGATCACCTGACACAAAATCCGCCGGAAATACTCGTGGCGAGGATAAGACAAAAAGCTGCGAGAATCCGTCAGCATGCCGACGAAGTTTCCAAGAATCCCGCCTTCTGCTAGGGTCGTCAACTGATGCCGCATACCAGAATACGTATCATTGAACCACCAAGCAGAGCCTAATTGCAGCTTGCCTTTGCTCTCTTCTTGGAACGCCCCCATCAGCGCAGTCAACACTGGATAATCTTTGGGGTTCAGTGAATACAAAATCGTCTTCGGCAATAAGCTTTCCGCCTGAAGCTGCGCCAATGTCCGACTTAAGCCGCTCGCTAGACGATCGTCCCCCATCGCATCACCGCCGCTATCAGGTCCTAGTTGTTGGAAAAGTTTTTGATTGTTGTTGCGAGTCGCCATCAGATGCAATTGCGCGGTCCAGCCTTGCTTTGCGTATTGGCGCATCAAGTCAATCAGCAAGCCGGTTTGAAACTGTCTGATTTCTTCATTAGTCAGTGTCCCAGTGGTCAAACGCTTCTGAAAAATCGCTTCAAGTGCAGCGGTATCGTAGGCTTCCTCTCCAAGACGTGACAGACTGTGATCTGCTAAACGACAGCCCCGTTGCTGGAAGTAGGAAATACGCACGGTCAATGCTTCAACCAGCGTTTGATAGCTAGTGATTTCTTTGCTCGCAGCTGCAGCCAATTGCTTAAGGTATGCTGGAAATTCTGAATTCTGCAGATTAATTGCTTTGTCAGGACGAAAGGTAGGATACACAGCAAAGGATTCTTCTGCCAGCTTTTGATGATACGTCAACGAATCAATGGGATCATCCGTCGTACAGATCACCTCAACGGCCATCTTTTTGATCAGCCCTCGTGGTGAAAATTCCTTCGTCTGCAACTGTTGATTGGCTTTTTCCCAAATGCTTGCTGCATTGGCTAGTGTCAACCGCTCATCAATACCAAAGATTCGCTTCAATTCCAAATTGGTCCAGACATATAATGGATTGCCAATGCAAGCCTCCAAGGTCTGCGCCCAAGCACAGAATTTTTCGTAGTCATCAGCATCGCCAGTGATCAAAGATTCTGCAACACCATTGGCTCGCATCAAGCGCCATTTGTAATGGTCCCCCGCCAGCCACGCTTGGGTCAGATTGGTGAAGTTTTGGTCTTCGAAAATCTCTTTCGGATCTAAATGGCAATGGTAATCAATGATCGGCTGCTTTTTTGCATACCCATGGTATAACTCTTTGGCAAAGCTGTTTTTCAAAATAAAATCGTCAGTTAAAAACATTTCTTCGCTCCTTTTCTTAACGCCCCACGCTCTTGTCGATGGCTTCCCACAACCCTAATAAGTAGGAAGCGCCGATCGCCCGATCATATAAGCCATAGCCTGGACGTCCCGTTTCTCCCCAGATCATTCGCCCATGATCTGGTCGAATATAGCCGTCAAAGCCATTTTTGTACATCGCTTCTAGGATCTGATACATGTCTAACGAGCCTTCAGAGGAGAGATGCGGTGCTTCATAAAAGTCTTTGTCATTGCCCAAGTATTGAATGTTACGAACATGGGCAAAAGGAATTCGATCCCGGCGACAAAACTCAGCCAAAATCTCATAGACATTATTGGCTGGGTCTTCGGCGATACTGCCAGTACAAAGTGTGATACCATTTGACGGACTGTCGACCACGTTACAGACCCAATCCAGATCATCACGGTTTTTAACGATACGCGGCAGACCAAAAATCGAATAGGGAGGATCATCTGGATGAACAGCCATCTTGATGCCGACCTCTTCGCAGGTGGGAATGATGGCTTTTAGGAAATAAGCAAAGTTTTCTCTTAATTTGTCATCATCGACATCCTTATACGCAGCAAACAATTCTTTGACATGAGCCAAACGTTCTGGTTCCCAGCCTGGCAAGGTATAGCCAGAGCTTGACTCCTCAACTTCTTTGACGATCTCTTCTGGGTCTTTGTCGATCCCTGCTTTTTCAAATGCCATCGTAGAAGAACCATCGGCTAAGCGATAATCGAGATCCGTTTTGATCCAATCAAAAATCGGCATAAAATTATAGCAGATCACTTCGATCCCGTATGCTGCCAAATTACGAATCGTTTCTTTGTAGTTTTCGATATACAGGTCTCTCGAAGGCAAGCCAATCTTGATGTCATCATGAATATTGACACTTTCGATCACCTTCAGAGAAAGTCCAGCTGCTTCGACTTCTTCCACGAGCGCCTTGATCCGTTCTTTGGGCCAAACTGCTCCAGCAGGCAAATCAAAGAGTGTACCGACGATGCCTTTTATCCCAGGAATTTGACGGATATCTGCTAACTTGATTTTATCGTATTCTTTTCCATACCAACGAAATGTCATTTCCATTTTTTATTCAATCCCTTCTACTGTTTCATGTAATGTTTTACGGACTGCGCCGGTTCCTGCTAGCATCTTAGCGAACAAGTGACCCACGTTTTCAGCGATTCCTGCTTGATAGAGATCCAACCCGAAAATCTGCGGATTTGCTAAGATTGGGCGAATGATCCCTTGAACATCGGCGGCTGTCCCTAACTGACACTCCCGTAAAATCTCTTGCAATTCTGCTAAGAGGGGATCAGGACTTGGGACAAATAGATGGCCTTCATTATCGATCGCTAAGAGATAACGCAACCAGCCAGCAATCACTAAGGGAATGAAAGTCAGCTCAGAAGCCGAGCCTTCTTTCTCCACATACTTTTTGATGGTTTCGCCAAAACGGATGGCGATTTTCTGTGAGGTGTCTGCGGCGATCCGCTGTGGGGTGTCAGGAATCAGCGGATTCGGTAAACGAAGACCGACCACCTCATCGATAAATTTCTTTGGCTGAATGATCTCAGGATCTTCCACTACCGGTAAGCCTTCACGATAGCCGATTCCTTTGATCAAAGCGACAATATCTGGATCGGTCATTTCCGCAGCAATGGATGTATAGCCGAGTAAACAGCCGAACAAACTCATTGCCGTATGCAGTGGATTCAAACAAGTTGTGACTTTCATACTATCGGTTTTGTCTACGATCTCTCGACTCGTCAAGATCACCCCCGCTTTGTCTAAATTCGGGCGACCGTTCGGGAAATCATCTTCAATCACTAAATAATGAGTCGCTTCTGTGTTAGCAAACGGAGCGATCGTCGTTCCTTTATCGGTCCGAATGACTGGCAACTGCTGAATGCCAGCTGCTGCTAATTCTTCTGCAACTGCTGTTGAAGGATTTGGCGTAATCCGATCGATCATTGACCACGGAAACGTCACTTGCGCGTTGTTTTCTAAGTATCGGACAAACGCTTCTGAAACATGCCCCAGCTTTTGCCACTCTTTTGCGATGGTGACAATCGCCGCTTGGAAACGGAGCCCATTTTGCGAAAAATTGTCGGTAGAGACCATAGCGATCGGAAGAGCCCCTGATTGAAAACGATCCCATAAAAAGCTAGCCAAAATGCTCATTGTATGGTTGACCTGATGAGGACCCGCAGCGAGATCCGCTTGGACGACAGGCAAAAAATTCCCCTGACTGTCTTTTAAGCCATAACCTTTTTCTGTGATTGTTACGGTGACCAATTGTAGTGACGGCTCACGAAATACTTTGCGTATATGCTCATAACTCGCAGTGCGGGAAGGATGGCAATAATAACTAGCCGCCGTTGACTGGAGCAATTTTTTCTCCAACCGTCCCCCTTCGTGCATGATCACTTCTAAAATGTCATTCTCGTAAGGCGCGTACACTTGATCGATCACTTGTTCATCAAAGGTTTCACACACTACGATTCCTTTTGACAACGCTTGTTGATTGATCAACGTTTGGGCTACTTCTGCGTGAAATGCCCGATACAAATTTCCCCCACCAAAGTGTAACCATTGAAACTGAGTATCTGATTGATCCCTCACTTCTTTGGGAACGACCGGCATCGTAACTCCTGCCTGCTTCAAGGCAGCAAAATCAAACATCCTACTTCCTCCTTTTCCTCAAAACTGATATATTAGTATTCTAGTTCATTTCGTGCTGAATTGCAAGCCTTTACAAAAGGTTATTCAACTTATATACTAGTTTTATTACTCAAAACTATCCCTAGGCACTTTCCTTCAGAGTTTTTCTTTCGAAGGGAATTGAATGCCTGATACAGAAAGAAGCGTTTATGTTGAACCCTACAAATTTTCAATCACAAGCTTATGAATCAATCAAAGAGTTGATCTTAACCGCCAAGCTGATTCCCGGTCAAAAAATATCTGAAAAGGAATTGGAGCAACGTCTAACCATCGGCAGGACGCCGATCCGTGAAGCAATTATTCGTCTGCGCCGTGAAGCATTGATCCATGTCGTTCCCCAAAGCGGCACCTATATTTCTAAAATCAGCATCAAACAAATTGAAGAAGCTCGCTTTGTCAGAGAGACGCTTGAAAAAGAAGTATTCATAGCGGCCTGCCAAGCCGTTACAGAAGAACAGCTGAAAGAACTAGAAAAACTCGTTATTTTGCAGCGGACCTATGCCCAATTGAAAGATGAAATCGAGTTTTTCCAACTCGACGAGGCCTTCCATCAGTTGATTTATAAAATCGCCGACAAAGAGAATGTCTGGAATTGGCTACAAACGATCAATCTGCCATTAAATCGCTTCCGCTTCTTACGTTTAGAGGTGGAGGAATTGTCTTGGGAAATTATTTTGCGAGATCATGAAGAAATCTTAGCAACCTTAAAAGAAAAAGACCAAGCCAAAATTGCTCCCTTGGTCGGACAACACATTGATGTCATTGATAACGATTTGGTTTTTGTGGAAAAAGCCTTTCCCGATTATTTTACGGAGTAAAGCTATTTGAAAATCATGGACCTTAAAAACCACCCTCGTCGAGTAGATAGCCTACTTGACGAGGGTGGTTTCATATGCTGAACAAGCGAGAATACGATCATTCAATCGGGTGATAACTAAAACCTTGCCCCAGTACTTCTGAGACATTATTGACGATCACAAACGCTTTTGGGTCAATAGTCTCAATGATTTGTCTGATCTGCATAAACTCTTGGTCGCTGGCAACGATCAGCAGCACTTGCTTGTCGGCTTGCTGGTAACCGCCTTGGGCAGCCAACAGGGTCGCACCCCGAGCTGTTTTATCAAAGACCGCTTCTCGAATCTCATTCACGTGGTTCTCACTTAAGATCATGATAGATTTCTTTCGGTTAAAGCCGGTTTCAATGTAGGTCATCACACCAGAGGTGATCACGATCGATAAGATCGCAAACAAGAACTCTTCAAACCCGAAAACGAACAAGTTCATGGAAACAACGATCGCATCGGTCGCCAGCAAGCCAATCGCTGGATTCAAATTAAAGTATTTCTTGAAAATCAGCGGTGGAATCGTTGTGCCGCCGCTGGAAGACTGATTTTTGTACAAAATCGCTACTCCTAAAGCAAAAATCGCACTGCCAAAAATCACGGAAAGCAACCGGTCTTCAGCCACCATATATTCCGGAACTAAAGCAATTGCTACTGGAAAAGCAAAACTACCATAGAGGACTTTCATAAAAGGCCCCTTCCCTAAAAAGGCATAGGCAAGAATAAGCATGAGAATATTCAAGACCATGATCACAGCCGCTCGATCCCAACCGAGTGCTGACTCTAATAAAATACCGATTCCGCTGACACCGCCAGCTGCCACATGATGCGGTCCTAAAAATAAATTGATGCTTGCCGCTAACAAGAAAAGTGCTGCGGTGATTTTTCCATAGGTTTTCAGAATTGTCATTTGTTTCCTCTTTTCTCTGTCATTTAAACGGTTTATTCAAGCTGCTTTGCAGCCATTCTTACTCCTCACTATACGCCCATTTGATGTCACCGACAAAATTTATGTTTAGCCAGAGGGAATAACCGGAAATCTGTTGGCTGATTGCTTGATTCAATCGTTCTCGCAAGGGATCTTGCTGACCTACTGTATCGAGAGGCGTTGCAGGTAAAATCACTACATCTAATTCCACAATGACTTGATTACCGACTTTGGCGGTACGTAACACAAAGTCCACCACTTCTTCTGCGCGCAATTCTTTTTCAACGATCGTCATGATGGTCTCCCTCAGTTCTTCTTTTGGAGTAGAAGAAGTCAATTCTAAAATCGCTGCTTTCAACTCTTTTATCGAAAGCTGGATAAAGAACAAGGTGATCCCGATGGAGATGATTGGGTCGACATACATCGCAAAATTCCCATAGGGACTGGCTTGGATCAGCCAGGACACAAGAAATGAACCGACGACACCCAGACTAAAGAAAAAGCCGAAACGCCATTGTTCTAGTTCCACCCAATAAAAGGGATGGGTCAGTGGTTTCTTTTTTAAGTACAAGTAAAAAGAGAAACAGTAGATCGTACCAACCAGCGAGAAATACAAACCGATTGGATCAATCATGCCATCACTGACGTGTAATAAACTAAAAGCAGATTCAATGATTCCATAAATTGAGATCAGCAGGATGATACTATATTGAATAAATACCACTAATGGCATCAATGCCTCTTTACCGAATGGGAAACGTTCAAAATCTTGGGCTTGGATATATTTTGCCACGTACAAAGCAATCAGTGACATCACTGCCCCAATCAATGTATAGACCCCATCTAACAAGAGGACGTTATAACTGACCAGCAACCCAAAAAGCAAGGCACCGCCACCATAGATACTCCCAGCGACAATCGATGCCAACAAAAGCTTGCGTATTTTTTTCTTTTCACTCATGATACTCCTCATCTTTCATAAAAAAACTATTCTTTTGATTGCGTTGTTCTATCTATAAGCCTATCTTCCCATATAAATAACATGAAAAACAGTCAATTTTTTCATACAAAGCGGAAAAAAATAGTGTTGCTGTCAATCATTCACTCTATTCTCTAATGACGTATATACGGTTTTCCTCTTCCTCTCTTTTTACATTCTGGTGTAAATCCCCTTGACTACACAGATTGATTCCCTTATCATCAAGGGTAACCATATTCAATCAGAATTTTCAGAATATTCCGTTATATTTTTCATGACGGCGATTCATTGGAAGACAGGGAGGATGAAGAGAGTGAAAGAAACAAAACAAGTCCCATGGACAGGAGAACCAAATCAACGTGCGATCAACTATTTGAATGAAGAAGGCAAAGTGATCGTTTGCCCAACCAAAGTCGGCTATATCATTGCCGTCTCTGATAAAAAGGGGCTGGAACGCAAGTTTTCAGCAAAGAATCGCAAGCGTAACAAACCAGGCGTCGTTCTTTGCAGCTCATTGGAACAGCTACATGAATTAGCCGAATTAAATGCGGAAACCGCCGCCGTTTACGAAACTTGCTGGAACAATGACGTGTTATTCGGTGCGATTTTGCCTTGGAAAGAATCAGGAAAAGCCTATATCCCAAATGATGGTTCAGAAGAATTGATGACGGACGTTCGGGGAACCAGCTGTTTTGTGATCAAATTCGGTGTCCCTGGTGAGCAGATTTCAAAAGAACTTTGGGATCAGAAAAAGAAATTGCTTTTCGCCAGCTCAGCGAACCCTTCAGGCAAAGGAAACCGCGGACTTGTTGAAGGGATCGGCGAACAAATCGCGCAAGAAGCCGATCTAATCATTGAAGGCAACGACTATGTTGCATCGATCCAACCAGACAAAACGCTGGAAACCCGCTATGAACAAGGAGTCATGGTTTCTTTCGTTGATAAAGACGGCAACTTGATTCCAGAGCAAGGAGACCAACGCTCCATCACTCCCGCACCTGTCTTGATCCGTAAAGGACTCGATGTTGAAAAAATCCAAATGTACCTTTCTGATCACTTCAACTCATGGGACTATCGCCACGGGGAGTACTATTGATCTTTCATTGTCAACAAGGAACCGAAGAACCAGCTAGCTGCCCTCCTTTTCTAGGAGAACCGCTCAGCTCGTTCTTCGGTTTTTTAATTGAAAAAAATACTTTTCTTCTATCGTACTTCATAAGAAAAGCGATCATGCGCTCAGCATCATCACTTTCCTGTTTTCCTAGTTCAAAAATAGAGCAATGTAACAAGCGACAAAGAGCCTTATTGTTTGCTCAATCCTCTTTGATTTAAATACTCTTTCATAAACAGTCGAGGCAAGCGGGAAAAGCTGCCTATTGCTGTTGTAGACCAGGAGCGTTCAGCATTGGTTTTTGTCCGTTTCGCATAATAGCACTTTGTTTCATCATCATAGGCATGAATGATGTCTTCTTTATTGCGAGAATATGTATTTTCATGATAAATTCCTTCAAATGGTATCCGTGGTTTTTTTTCATTTGTTTCAATAGGATGACCTATAGCGATTCCAAATACAGGATAGACATAATCAGGTAAATCTAGTAGCTCAGTAATTTCGATGATTGCATCTCGCACCCCGCCGATATAGCAAATACCTAACCCCATTGATTCCGCAGCTATCGCCAAATTTTGGGCTGCCAGAGAAGCATCAACAGCACCCACTATTGAGGCATCAATTCCTGACAACGTTTCTGTCAAATCGATTCCTTTTGCCTCTGCCATCTTTTTTATGCGATACAAATCAGCACAAAAAACAAAAAAGTGCCCTCCCTCTGCAATAAAAGGTTGATTTCCAGCGACTGCAGCAATCTCTTTCATCAGACGTGGATCTTCAACACCGATGATTGAATAAGATTGTTGATAGCTTGCGGTCGAAGCTGCTTGAGCCGCTGCAACGAGTGTCTTGATTTCTTCCTGTGTAAGTTTTTGCTCACTAAACTTGCGAACTGATACATGATTAAGAATCGTGCTTACTGTTTCGTTCATAATACCCTTCTTTCTCGAATAGATACATTTTCTCTCGACCTATTCTTTATTTTCACATCGTACTTGTGTGTCTTTGTCATTAGCAAAGCTTGTGAAATTACTAGATTGTTGCTTAGAAATTGGACCACTACAATAAATTCTTTATCGTAATTTCAGCAATTTGTTGTGCCATCGCCTTGTTTCTCATCGAAGCATTCAAGGTTCGCAGTCCATAATAGGCATTAAGGTAACAAAGAGACAGTTCTTTGGCTGTCTTTGTCGTTTTGATCTCTCCACTAAGCAGACTTTTTTCTATATGCTTTTCAACTTCTGCCTCAAGTTCCTTTGCATGTTGTTCGGACCATAACACCACGGCTGGATCAATACTGCCTCT
The DNA here is from genome assembly GCF_050531515.1 of Enterococcus sp. DIV1279b. NCBI lineage: Bacteria > Bacillati > Bacillota > Bacilli > Lactobacillales > Enterococcaceae > Enterococcus > Enterococcus sp. DIV1279b. The sequence continues at coordinate 2,893,169 of NZ_CP172891.1, forward strand.
TTCCATTGCTGCATTGATCAAATAACAGCCATTGCTGTTTTCTTGAAAATCTACTTCAATTGCCCAATTTAATAATGCTGTTAATTTTTCTAAAAGCCCTTTTTCCTGATCCAATAATTGCTTTTGCTCTTGAATCCAGCGCTCATGATATACACGCAGTGTTTCTACGTATAAATCGTGCTTACTACCAAATGTGTTATAAAAGCTACCTTTCCCCAACCCTGTTTCGCGACATAGATTCTCGGTTGAGCAGGCTTCATAGCCATGGGACCAAAATTCATGCATAGCAATCTTCACTGCTTCTTCCTTATTGTGTTTTTTAGGACGTCCTCGCATCTTTCCAGCTCCTTTTCTTTACCGATCAGTACATAAACAGAATATCATTTATGTACCAACCAGTCAAATATTATTTTGAGTTTTCACCTGCCTGTCCCTTCTCTTTTACACAAATGCTATTGTTAAGCTTCATTTATTAGTTTATTTCTCGTGTTTCTTTCAAAAGCTGAATGATCTCTGCCTGCTGTTTGATGATCGTATCTTGTTGCTTGATTTTAATCCAGTTTTGATCGATTTGGATAGCTGCTCCGAGATTTTTGTAACTAAGGTTGGGGATCTCCATGAAATGTATTCGGTGTGCAGATAAGTCATTAAAGATCTGGACAGACAGACCATCACTCAATTCATGGATCTCTTTTTCTTCAAGATATTGGTTGATCAGATTTTCTACAGTCAAACGCTTTTTTCGTTTCTTGCCTTGTGTACCATTCGAATTTTCGGATTTCTTGTTCGTACCAAACATTTTTGTTCTCCTTTCGTTAGGTCATCCTTCCTTCATTTTGTGATTCCGTGTCTCTTCTTCAGTGACCAAAATAAAATCGAGCGAAACCTACATGTAAATATTTTGTCACAAAATAGCATTATTATCTACATATTATTGTTTTTAACGATAAAAAAAGGAATGAATTACGATCAGGTTTCATCTGTCTTAGAATTCCAACTCTATTTCTGCTATAATACCCTCGTAAACACATAGGAGGTACTCGATGAAAAAGCATTCCTCAATTGCTTTCTAGGGGACGACGCCAATGACAGTGACTTTGGACTACACTTACTGCTGGGTTGTGGGCTGCCGCAACACAGTGCTTAGCACAAAACGAAAAAACTAAGCGTGGTACGGATTGCGAAATCGCATGAAGCTGGAAGCAGAAGTAATCGTTACGGACGGTGAATGTGTCCCTAGCCAAAGAAGCCTGATGAAGAACGAACGGAACCCTTTTCTCTCAAAAGAAATCATTCTTTTGGAGGAAAGCAAAATGAGAAAAGATGAAAATACGACCTTTGTTTGTAAAAACTGCAGTACGCCTGTGGCACCCTTGACCAATGGTTCTTACCGCAACCATTGTCCCCAGTGTCTCTACTCGTTACACGTGGATATTCGCCCGGGTGATCGTCAAAATACTTGCCATGGCTTGATGCGACCGATTGACTATCGCCAACATTCCAAAAAAGGCTATCAGCTGCTGCATGAATGCACCCGCTGCAAAAACCAGCAGTGGAATATCGTGGCACAGGATACGCAACAGCCAGACCATTTTATTGAGTGGTTGACTCAAACCGCTGCGTATCACTAAAAAACCAAAGAAGACCATGCTTAATGAAGCGACCCCCAAAAGTTAGACCAGAAAATCTAACTTTTGGGGGTCGTTATTTGTATGGCAAAATATCCTTTTGAATTAAAACTAAAAATCGTTAAAGAATATCTTAGTGGCGTGGGCGGATATCGGTATCTTGCCAACAAATACGGTATTTCAAGCAAGTCTCAAGTAAGTAATTGGGTGAATGCCTATCGTGAATACGGAGAGGAAGGTCTATTGAGAAAACATCAAAATCAGAAATATTCTGTTCAATTTAAGTTAAATGCGCTAGAGTTATATCAAACAAGTGAGATGTCCTATCGAGAAGTTGCTAGCACTTTAGAAATGAACAACCCTGCGCTTATTGCCAATTGGATGCGTAATTTCAGAGAAGCAGGTATTGAGGGGCTCTCAAAAGAGAAAGGGCGACCACTTACTTTGACTAGAAAAAAAGAAAACAAAAAAGAAAATACAACAACTGAAGAACGCGATCGTATCAAGGCATTAGAAAAGCAAGTCCGATCCCTTCAAATTGAGAATGCCTTTTTAAAAGAGTTGAGGAAGCTGCGAAAACAGGAAGCCCAGCAAAGACGCAAGAATCAATCGCACGAATCATCGCCAGCCTCCGAGGATCATTCAAACTAGTTGAGCTTCTTGAAACATTGAAATTTCCTAAAGCAACCTATATGTACTGGCAGAAACGGTTTGACAGACCAAACCCAGACCAAGAAATTGAAGAAAAAATGCTTGAAATTCGCAAAGAGCATAAAGATTATGGCTGTCTGCGACTAAAAAAAGAATTAGAGAATCAAGGGATTCATGTCAATAAAAAGAAGATTCAACGTCTGATAAAAAAACTAGGTATCGAAGTAAAGTCTTACACTCGAAAATCTCGACGGTACAATTCTTATCGTGGGAAGGTTGGCACTGTCGCCAAAAATCGTATTCATCGTCGGTTTTATACAAATATCTGTCACCAAAAAATTACAACTGATACCACAGAGTTTAAGTATTATGAAGTAGACACCACAGGTGTCGTTCGTCAGAAAAAGCTGTATTTAGATCCTTTCATGGATTTCTACAATAGTGAAATTCTATCTTATCGGATTTCTGAAAAACCAAACGCACTAGCCATAATGGAAGGATTAGAAGAAGCAATCCAGATGACAAATGATTGTCCATTTCGTAGAACCTTCCATTCAGATCAAGGATGGGCCTATCAAATGAATGCTTATAAGAATAAATTGAAGCAGCATAAAATCTTCCAGAGTATGTCTCGTAAAGGGAATTGTTTAGATAACTCACCTATGGAAAACTTCTTTGGTTTATTAAAGCAAGAGATTTTTCATGGAGAAGTCTATCGGAGTTTAGATGAATTGAAAACAAAAATTGACCAATATATCTATTATTACAACCATAAACGCATCAAAAAGAAATTAAATTGGCGAAGTCCGGTTCAGTTTCGAGAAGCTGTAAAAACAGCTGTCTAACTGTTAATTTTATCGTACAAAAAAGGAGTGGATTTCTCCACTCCATAAAAGTCTAACTTTTTGGGGTCACTACATTAAGGCTGGTCTTTTTTGGTTATCAGAACAACGGACCCCTTATACCACTAACTGCTCATAAACATTGTCGTCATAAGAAGCGCTTGCTTTAACCTAAAAAAACAGCCCGCTGTTTCGTCGATTGGTTGACGAAATTGCGGGCTGTCCTGCTAGTGTCTTCTTGATGATTTTACGTTGGTTTGCGCTTATTCAAAAACGAATTGATTGTGATACAGTTCCGCATAAAAGCCATCGGCAGCCACCAATTGATGGTGATTGCCTTCTTCAATGACTTCGCCGTCCTTCAAGACAACGATGCGATCGGCATTCAAAATCGTCTTCAAGCGATGGGCAATCACAAAACTGGTTCGTCCTTTGATCGCTTCATCCATTGCTCGTTGAATTTTCGCTTCAGTCACGGTATCAACGTTACTGGTGGCTTCATCCAAAATCAACAATTCTGGATTGGTCAAAATCGTTCGGGCAATACTCATCAATTGTTTTTGACCAGTACTGAAAAGATTATTCTCTTCGGTGATCTCCGTGTCATAGCCTTTTTCCAACGTCATAACAAACTCATGGATATTGGCTTGTTTCGCTGCTGCAATGACTTCGGCTTCAGTCGCTTCTGGTTTCCCAAAAGCAATGTTTTCGCGAATCGTCCCTGAGAACAACACGGATTCTTGCAAAACGATTCCCACTTGAGAACGCAGCAGATCCAAGTCTAGCTCCCGGATGTCGATGCCGTCAAAGGTCACAGAACCACCATTCACATCATAGAAGCGATTCAACAGGTTCATGATGGTCGTTTTTCCTGAACCCGTCGGTCCGACTAATGCGACCATTTCGCCTTTGTTGACTGTGATCGACACATCTTTTAGGACCAATTTTTGACTGTCATACCCAAAGTCCACATGATTCAAAGCAACCGCCTCTTTGATGCCCTTCACTTTGATCCCGTCTTTTGGTTTGACCTCATCGGGTTCATCAAACATTTCATTGATTCTGCGCGCACCGGTGATCGCCAATTGAATCATGCTGTAACCAGAAGAGATCTGCATCAATGGTTGATAATACTGCTGCGAATACTGGACAAAGGTCACAACTAATCCTAAAGCAACGGAACGTTCTAAGTCACCGTTTAATGCTAACCAGCCACCAAAGAAAATCACGATTGCCGTGTTCAACAAGGACATCCCTTGCATCAATGGGAAAAGCAGCCCAGAGTAGACTTGCCCTTTGTAGGTAGCTTCGCGGACTTGTTGGTTGTGGACCAGAAAACCATCGATGGTTTCTTCTTGCAGTCCATTGGTGATGATGATTCGTTGACCACTGATTTTTTCATCGATATAGCCGTTTAATTTTCCGACTTCATCTTGCTGCAGATCGACATATTTGCGGGCTTTTTGGATCACGATCACCGCGATTAAGACCGCAATCGGGGTAGAAGCAATCGTTGCCCATGCCAATTCAACGTTTTGACGGAACATCATGATCAAGATTCCCACCATTAAGACTACATTGGTCAGCACTTGCAACAATGCTTGGTTCAGACTGTTTTGGATGTTATCCAAGTCACTGGTAAAACGGCTCAAAATATCACCGTCTTGATGAGAATCAAAGAATTTGATCGTCAATTTTTCCAGTTTATTAAATAAACCGATCCGCATTCTGTTGGTTGATTTCCCCACCACTTGCGTGAACAAGATACTATAAACAAAATTGGCTGCACTGGCTAAGACATAAAAAATCAACAATTTCCAAATGATCGATAGAAAAGCTGATTTATCATCGACCCCTTGCATCAAACCACCAACATAATTCGCCAACTCTTGGAACGCTTCTCCGACAAAGACTGGCGCTTGCACTTGCAGATACGTTGCCAGAATCACCGTCACAAAAATGAATAGAAACGACCACTTGTATTGTTTTAAGTAATGGTAGAAAAATTTACTCGCTTTGAACAAATCTGTCATGGTTACTCCTCTCCTTTCTGTGTTGCGAAGATTTCTTGATAGATGGCATTGTTATTGGCTAAAAATTCATGGCTTCCTTCACCAACCAGACGTCCATTATCTAAAACGAAGATGCGGTCGGCTTTCACAACAGAGGCAATCTTTTGCGCGATGATGATCGTTGTCGTGTCTTTTAATTGTTTTTCAAACGCTTCGCGAACCAATTTTTCCGAACGAGCATCTAATGCACTCGTACTATCATCCAAAATCAAAATTTTCGGTTCACCGATCACCCCTCGAGAAATCGATAAGCGTTGCTTTTGCCCTCCAGAAAAATTGCTGCTGCGCTCGGAGACCGGCGCTTCAAACCCAGCGGTCAATTTTTGAATAAATTCACTGGCTTGGGCGATTTCCGTTGCGCGAGACATCTCAGATTCTGAGGCGTCTTTTTTCCCTTGCCGCAAGTTTTGGGCAATCGTTCCTGAAAAGAGGATCGCTTTTTGCAAGACAAAAGCGACCGTTTTACGCAAGCTTTGTTCATTGACTTCTTTCAAGTCAACGCCGCCAACTCGCACGACACCTTCCGTTGGGTCAAACAAACGGGGAATCAGCTGCGCCAACGTTGATTTGCCGGCACCAGTCGCCCCTACGATCCCAATCATTTCGCCAGGTTTGATGGTAAAACTGATAGCCGTTAGGGCATTTTTTTCATCCCCAGGGTAACGGAAGCTGACGTTTTCAAAAGCGACACTTCCAGACAACTCTTGTTCTGGGACATCTTGGTATTGCAGATCCGGTTCGGTATCTAGAATCTCTTTGATCCGTTTTAGCGAAACTGCAGCCCGCGATGTCATCATCATCATCATGCCGCCGATAATGATCGCCATCATAATTTGCATCAAATAATTCATGAATGAGGCAATTCCCCCAATCAAGGTTGGGTCATCTTTCGCTAGATCACTGACAAAGAAGATCGCGCCGACGACGGCTAAGTTGGCTGCCAGCATAAAGGAGGGGATCATTACAGAGAACAAGGTTCCTACGATAATATTATGCTTCGTTAACGTTTCACTGACTTTGGAAAAGCCTTGTAGCTGGTTTTCTTCTTGAACAAAAGATTTCACCACACGAATCCCCATCAAATTTTCTTTGGCAATCCCATTGATTTTGTCGATCAAGTTCTGGATGATCATAAAGTGTTTGCCCATCCGTGTAAAGGAGATTGCCGTAATCACTAGGACAGCGATAATTAGTAAGACGATGATCCACCAAAGTTGCGGCATGGTTGTCATCGCTAAAATGAAGGCACCGATAAATAAGAACGGGATGCGAAACAACGATTGCAGCGAGATCATCACTAAGTTTTGAATTTGCGTGATGTCATTGGTCAAGCGCACCACTAGGTTTCCTGCCGAGAAGGTTTCGATATTACCAAATGAGAATGTCTGGATTTTCCGAAACATCTCTTCCCGAATATCGGCACTAACGCCTTGCGCCACTTTCGCAGAAAAAATCGTGTTGATAATCCCTGCAACAAGGCCTAGCAATGCTAGCCCAATCAGCTGCACACCAATTTTTTTCATTTCATCATTGTTTTCGGTAATAATTGATTCTAGCACTTGCTGCAAGAGCTTCGGCTGCCATAATGCAGCAACGACCATTAAAATGACCGATAATAAGGCAATGCCGGTTGCCGCTTTGTACTTTTTGACATGGCGTAAGACCAGATCCATATACGTACCACTCCTTTGTGTTTAGCAGAAAAGACTGCCAAAAAATTTCGGTTGCACAACAATTTACCATGGATCACGACGGGAAACAAGCGAACAAATAAAACAAAAAGAGCTTTCATGAAAGCTCTTTGAAAATATTGCATAAATGTTGTCGAAAATAACGAATAGTAAAGGGATTATGATGATCCTCGATACTGGTTTCATTATTTTTTGTCGCTAAATCTTTGACTTACGATTCGCTGTTTTCCAGCTCACTTTTTTGTTTTTTTGTCAGTTTTTGTTTGACTAAATCGTAGGAAACCAAAATCATTTGTTCGATGTTTTCTTCCATCAAGGCATCAGATGCCAACTTGATGGTATTCCAATGGGTCTTATTGGCATAATACCCTGGAATGATCACGTCAGGAAATTGCTCTCGCAGCGTTTCGTTGACCTCGGGCAGATTTTTCAAAGTCAAAAACGCTGTTTCTTCTGGTTGTGGACTCATGATTCCAAACTGCTTTCCTACTAAATCAAAGTAGATTGCATCCCAATCTTCGCGATAATAGACTTTGGCTCCCGGCAAGCCTTCCCCAAATGCTTGAAATCGCTGCATTTTTTGTGCAATTTTTTCTTCAATCGATGTACTCATTGTGTTTCCCCCACTTTCTGCTATCAAAATCGCCATTTTCTGTCTCAGTTTTGACAGATTGAATCGCTTTCTGCTCTATTTCCTACTATTATACATGGTTGTCGTGGAAAAAGGGATTTTTTATCAGTGGCATGTCGACTGATAATGACGTTACATGCAGCTGTAAGCGGCGTTACATTCATTCACCTTTCTCAGAAGACACAAAAAAGCCCTCATCAGCGAGTAAGTTGTACTCGCCAATAAGGGCAACTGATTACTAGATGTCACGGACAAGATTCATTTGAGAATCTTAGTACCAACCATTTGCTTCCCAGAATGCTTTGGCAGCAGACCAAGAACCATAACGTGATGCAACATATTCATCGGCAACCTTTTCTTGGTTAGCAGCTGAATAGTCACCATTTAAGTAAGAGTTGGTTAATTGGTAACGGCCATAGTATTGTCCGTTTGTCGCTGTGTAAGAACCACCAGATTCTTTGTTGGCGATCCATTCTTTTGCTGAAGCTTCTGAGCCGCTAGCTGAAGAGCTGTAGCTTGAGCTGCTTTGTGTGCTTGCAGCAGATTGTGTGTTGCTTGATTGTGAAGCTGCTGGTTCACTTGGTTGTTGTACACTTGCTGCAGCAGTCGTGCTTGCAGATTCTGTATAAGTTGCAGTGCCATCTGTAGGGATGATCAATGCTTCCCCAACAAAAATCAAGTTTTTATCAGCAATCTCGTTTGCTTCAACGATCGCATTGATCGTATCATCAGAGCTATAACCATAAAAGTTAGTAGCGATTGTTGATAATGTATCACCAGATTGAACAGTGTATTGTTCGTCTGCAAAGGCGTCTTTCCCACCTAAGAAAAGGCCGAAACCGGCAAGGACAGCTGTACTAAGTAAAACAGTTTTTAAAGACTTCATATAATTAAATCTCCTTCTTTGAAACTCATTTTGCGTCATTTGAGATGACTCAAGCGCATAAACAAGTCTAACATCGAAGAATATTTCATAGGTAAAGAATTCATTACAGATGATTACGAAAACGACAGTTGCCTTACGTTTCGTAAGAATTTGAGAATCCTATCATATCAAGCTTTGTTCTGCTGTAATTTTTAACATTACAGTTATTTTGTTTTCAGGTAAACCAGTTAACCTTAGAAAACCTTTCCTATATTACAAAAATCCCTCTTTTTACACAGGATTGTAACAAAAGAAGGAACGAGACAAGGTCTCATTCCTCATTTACTTTCTATTTTTTCTTCACTGGGATCAATTTATTCATGACGATCGCCGCAATAGCGCTTAAAGCAATCGGTGAATCTAATAAATATTGTAAGAATTGAGGCGCGGATTCTTTGATTTCTGCTGGCATAAACAACAAGCCGATGGCAATAATCAACGGTACCCCGATAATATACAACTCCCGCTCGGAAAACTCTTCATTCTTAATGACCCGAAAGCCGCTCAACAAAATAATGACGCAGACGACCGCGAACACGCCGCCGATGACAGCAGAAGGTACTGCGTGAATCAAGGCTGAAAGTTTTCCCATGAAGGACAATATGATAAACCAGACGGACGCCATCACAAAGACTTTTTTACTAGCAACCCCTGTGATCGAAATGATCCCTGCATTGGTAGAATAACCAGTTACAGGGGTCGTTCCAACTAAGGCGGCAACCAAGCAGCCTAACCCTTCACCGATCACGCCTTTATTGATCTGTTCATCCGTAACAGGTTCTTCTGTCACAGAACTGACCGCGTACCAAGTTCCTGTTGTTTCTGCTAGGAGAACCATATAGATCACTAGCATCGTTAAGATCGCTGAAACATCAAAATGCAGGCCATAGTTTAGAAATACCAGTTTTGGCAGACTAAAGAAAGAAGCATCCGCCACCGACTGAAAATCAACGCCTCCCATAAAGGAAGCAATCACGGTACCGATAACCAAAGCAATAATGACCGAACTGATTCGGAAGTATTTTCCCATTCCTGGAAAATAATCGCCTAACATGGAAAACAAGATCAAAATCGCCGCAGTAATCGCAGCTAGCAACATGTTTTGATTGGCACTTAGTGTTTCAGTGGCAGGATAGATATTGCTAGTAAATGCCGTTGGCAACAGCGTCAAACCAACGATCATGATGATCGTTCCACTGACGATCGTAGGAATAAAATGACGAACGATATACTTATAGATGCCAGTAAAACCTAGTAAAATGACTGCTGCGGCACCAACAATGCTGGCACCTAACACCGTGTCCATGCCGTTGGCACCAAAATAAATACCGATGATCGCTCCAACGGGTACAAAGGATGGTCCTTGACATACGGGTAATTTCAAGAAAAAGAGGACTTGGATCAAAGAAGCGATCCCTGCTCCTAAAAAGGTCGATTGGATCAAACCTGATGCGTCTGAAGAGGACATCGCCACCGCGGTTGCGATAATAAATGGCGGCACATACACGTCCATTGCCAACACATGCTGTAATCCTAAAAGTACTGCTTGACCAAAGGGAATGTCTTCATTCATTCCGATCGTTAAATGTTTGTTTTTCGTTGATTCCACTGTCTCATTCTCCTCATTTTTCGTGTACTTTTTTTCCTTGGACCCAGACTTGGCGAATATTTTGCATCGTTGCTAAGTACAGGATTTTTTGTAATCTTGCTTCGGGTGAAGTAAACACACCGAAGTCAGGCAAAGGATTTTCTTTTTGTCGCGTATCGATCACTTGCACATCAAACGCGTACCCTTCTTTGATGACACCTACTGGTAATCTCAGTGCCTCACCGCCGCCTTTTGTCGCCAATGAGAACGCATCGATCACGGATATACGAGAATCAGCTACTCCTCGTGTGTTTTGAGGAAGCGTGACATCCACGCCATCTTCTAACATTCTCGAAGACATCACAGCTTGTTTGATGTTGTCATACAAACTCGGTGAAAAACCGCCGGAGATATCCGTTCCTAAACCAATCGTGACCCCTTGTTCTTTCAAGCGCTTGATTGGGATCACGCCATTGGCAAAGTAGGCATTTGAGATGGGACAGTGCGCAACTGCGGCGCCGGTTTCGACAAAACGGGCGCCGTCAGCTGGGCTGATGAAATTGCCATGAGCCATCACTGCTTTTTCACGCAACAAGCCAAAATCTTGCAGCACTTCGGTATCCGTTTTACCAAATCGTTCTTGAACAAAGTCATGTTCCCATTGCCCTTCACTGCAGTGGGTCTGAACATGAACATCATATTTTTCAGCCAATGCGCCTAACCCTGCCAAGCCTTCATCGGTACAGCTGGGGACAAATCGCGGAGTGACCACAGGATAAACGCCTTGTGGTGCGGTCTTTGCGATTGCTTGTACTTCTTGAATAAAACGTTCTGTATCCGCTAATGCCTCTTCTGTTGACGCGTCCCGATAAAAAGCAGGATTGGCTTGGGGATCGTCCATGACGACTTTTCCGACTAATCCCCGTTGACCAAGAGCGGCACAAGTCTTCGCCAATTGAAGACTCGCTTCTAGATGGATCGTTGCAAAATAAAGAACCGTTGTCGTTCCTCTTGCCAATAGCTGTGCCACCAAATCTTGATAGACAGCTTTGGCAAATGCTGGATCGGCATATTTTGCCTCCAGCGGAAACGTGCATTCATCTAACCAGACATTTAACGGTTCATCTAACGCGATCCCTGCTTGCGGCCATTGCGGTGCATGGACATGCAGATCGACAAACCCTGGTAAAAAGCACTGGCCTTCAGATAAAGCCTGAAGATTCTCTGATGCTTTTGCCAGCTCTGCCTCATACCCTTGATCTGTTTTGGCAGTGACTTTCGTGATGATCCCTGCATCATCGACTTGAATCAATGCATCTTCTATATATTCTAGTTTTCCATCAGTTGGCGTATGGAAAACATCTCCTTTAAAATAGCGAATGGTTGCCATTTGTTTGATTTCCCCCGTTCTCTAAGACATTGTCAGGAAAAAGCCGTTCATTTAATGTTCCTTTTTCACTAACACGATGTTCTTATTTTAACGCTATTCGAAAATAGTGCAATAAAATTCACTATCATAAAGGAAGATAAAACGCTGAACGTTCGGTTTTTATGCGATTTCAAAAAAAGACACCGTCTAGAAATAAGACAGTGTCAGTTAACGACGCTTATACTTTTGTTTTCTTTAATTGCCGATAAAATACCACCAGTCCACCTACTAGCAAACAGAGTACTCCTGCAATCGAGCCCCATTTTGCTGGCTCTAAAAAGCTTTGGATCCTTGAGGTCTGATTCGTTGCCGTCGTTCCTGATAGCTGAAACAAGAAAGCCAGCGGCTGATGTTCAAAACGAAGAATGACAAACAGGAGTGTCATCAAAAGAAATTGATGTACCAGACTCCCTTTGCTTTGTGTGGCATACTTGGCTAAACTCTGCTGCTCGATTGCTTCGGGTTTTGCCGTCAAATACTGTTTCGTGAGCCATTGATTCAATCCCGCATTAAAGAAGCTAATGACGAATAAACTTATTGGAATCAGTGTGTCGCTGCTGAACAGAAGAACACCTGCCATCAGCCCAAGTAAATATGTTGGTACCAGCTGTTTTTCTAAACGATGAGCGAGTTTTCCTCCGAGAAACATGGCACCAAAAAGGCCCAGTGCATATGGTAAGTAAACGTGCGTGCTTAGCGCTTGTGCTCCAAATCGACCGGTAACATACACCGAGCCGAAAAGAAAAAGAAAGTTTCCGATCACCCCACGAATGAAGGTGAGCACATTTAGATGAAGTGGCTGTTTCCACCAGCGGCTGCGTTTCGTTAAAGTGATCAGCAGCAAAGCAAAGAGAAACAAGAAGCCAGTGATCGCCCATTCAAACAGGGCATTCGACTTGATCAGCCTTGCTGCTCGCAAGCCAAACAGTAAGAGAAAGAAAAAGAAATACAACAAAAACTGCTTGTTGAATAACTGGTTGCGCTGCATCAACGGTCTTTTTGGGAGGTTGTTGAAGGTTTGACTACTCTTAGCCGCCAGCACAAAGAGTGCAAAATAACTGCCAAATAGACCAATGCCTTGAAGGTCATCAGGCAACCGTAAGGCAAAGAGTAAAACCAAAAGATAGAACAGCGCCTCCTTCCAATCATTTTTCAGCGGCTGTTCAGTGAGCTTGGCTTTTTGGCGTACCATCAGATCAGCTGGCGGCAGCCAAGAAGCACTGATCCCCAACAAACCAGCAGCTGGCAAGAGTGCCACGCTCCACCAAGTGCTCAAGATACCCACCAATGCGCCGGCACCGCCGATCAAGACACTTGCTGCTAACAGCGATGGTGCGAAAAGCGCCGTAAGCGTCTGTAAGAAAAAGACCCCTGTCATGCGAAAGGTATAAAACAGCGCAAAGGCTAATGCTGCACTTAGCGACTGCTCTTTGCTCAAAGATAAAAAATAAAGATACGGAATGATCGTGATCGTATTGCTGATGATCAAAAGTGCGGTATGGGTTTTGAAAGCTTTCATCGTCCGACTCCTTGGTTTGATTTAAGGCTCCATCTTTCTTCTATCCTACACCTTCAAGCAATCCTGTCAACGTGCGTACCAAATTTAAGCAAAAAGAAACCAAGTGTTTTGTCAAAGGACTGACACTTCGTTTCTTTTTCTTATTGCGATTTTCGGTTAGGAGCCAGTAGACTGAATCGTTTGCTTAATTGCCTGAATTTCTTCATACAACCCTTGAAACTCTTTTGCAAGCTCACTCATGATGTCTGCGCTCATCAAAAGATCTTCCGCATGACTTAATAGTAAGGACATCCAGACTTTTTCCCCTTGGGCTTCTTGTTGAACTAACTTCCGATGTGCCAAATGGGCTTCATGATAATGTTCTTTTCCTTTTTCGATTGCTTGCAGTGCAGCCAGATTCTGGGCTTCTCTTCCTTTTTGAATACTTTCAAAAAAGCAACTTCTTGCCATACCCGCTTGCGAAATAATCTGAAAACAAATTTGTTCTTTTTCTTCCATTCTACTCTCCTATTAGTTCAAGTGCTTGTTCCAATGCTTTTTTTCCATCCATCATGCCATAGGTGCGCATGTCGATACTGGCTGCTGGACAAGCAACTAAACCTTGAACTTCATTTAATCGGTATGAAACTTGCGGTCCTAACAGTACGCAATCAGCATCTTTTGCTGCAGTCGTTACTGATTCAATGGAGAACGCATCGATCGCCACCGTTTCTCCTTTTTCTTGCGCTGCTTTTTTCATATTATTTACTAAGACACCAGTAGACATGCCGCCAGCGCAAACTAATACTATTTTTTTCATCATTGTTCCTCCATTTTCTCGTTATTTGTTACTCAACGACTGTCGCTTGGGTTTGCAGATTCTTTTCTTCAGCTAGTGCTGCTTTGTCTTGCAGACGCATAAAAGGGATATAGATGAGGACACATAAGACAAATTGAATCAATTGTGCAATGATTCCTTGCCAGCCATTCACTAAGAAGCCACCGAAAATAATCGGAAATCCAGTTGGGATATTGACTCCATTGTGATAAGGCAAAAAGCCCACAATTGTTAAGAGATATGCTGACAACACGGAAACAGCCGGTGTTAACATCAAGGGAAGCAGCATTCTGATATTCATCACCTGAGGAATCCCAAATTTGATTGGCTCAGAAATACCAAACATGGAAGGGATCAAACCAATTTTACCAACAGCTTTTAGTTGCTCTGATTTGCAGCCAAAAATAGCCAGTAAAGCGACTGCAAATGAGCGAGCCCCGCGATTGTTCAAAATAAACCCAATCGTAAACAAATGTGGTAATGCTTGACCGGCACTGTACGCCGCCAGATTATCAAGTCCTGGTTGGTAAAAGACCAGCATCAAGATCGGATAAACAGCCAACACTCCGTGAATGCCAAAGAACCAAAGAAATTCGATAAAAGCCACAATGATCATGCAGGCAAGAATATTCGCTCCTAGCAAGGTCAGTGGAGCTTGTACCCAAGTATAGATCATATCTGTCAGCGTGCCATAAGGGGTTGCCGCCATGCCCACGTAGATGATGCCCATAATGGCTGAAACAATAATTGCTGGCACGATCGCTGCAAAGGATTTGTTGACGATCGGCGGTACCGAATCCGGCATTTTGATCATCAAATTCTTCTGTACACATAAAATGTAAATTCTGGCACCCAACAATCCACCAAACATGGCGACAAACATCCCACCGGAGCCAAGGGTCGACAACTCCATCGTACGAGTTTCTTCTAAAGTCGAAATCGGACTCAAGATCAAAAATGAGACCAAACTCATGATACCGGCATTTAGTTGATCCGCATTTAAATGTTCGGCTAATTTATATCCAACTAGAAAGGCGACATAAACGGAAACGACATCGATCGTCATCGCGTTGACTTGGGTTAATAGTGCTTTCAAACCAATTTGTTCCATTATCTGTTGCGTTGCCCCAATATCGATCGCATTGATCAAGGAAGCAATGGAACTGATCATCATGACGGGCATTAAGCCCATCATTGCATTGGCAATGGCTTTCATATAAATATTGTTTTGTACTTGAATGGCTGCAGCTAGTATTTTATCTTTCAGTGTATTCATAAGGTCCTCCTTCACTTAATCCCGCAAGTATTTATCTTTAAGCAGCTGGATTTTCTGCTGTGAAAAACCCAGTTCTTCTTTTACATACGTTTCAATCCCCCCATGAGCCTCAATCAAATCCAAAGCGGTTTGTAAAAAGCACCGATCAGCTTCTTTGAAGTATCGCATTGCTGCCACAAAATCGGGGTTGTTCGTTTCTTCTTGTATCTGCTTGAGACTCTTGGTATTTTTCTCTCTTTTGTACTCGTTGGTCAGCAGATAATCTTCCATGACCTCTTCATAACTGACACCCAACAGTAACTGAATCAGGGCAACCCCATAACCGGTGCGGTCTTTGCCACCACGGCAGTGCTGAACCACTGCACCTTCAGCTTCCAAATGAATGTCCAATACTTCTTTAAAAACGGTCTTGCATTGACTGTTTTCAACAAATTCATGATTTTGCCGAATCATCAATTCTTTTGCAACTTCGGCGGTGATTTCTTCTGCAGAAAGCGCCATTGGCTCCCCTTCTTCTGAAGAAGCTAAAGCAGCAATATCAGCAATCGGTGTCAAATAAAGCACCTGAGCATTCCCAATGGGTTTGTCTTCATTGTCTACTCTTTCTTGGGCATTACGGTAGTCAATAATTTTCTCGATTCCCAGAGCTGCTAATTTTTTCTGATCGGCTTCTGTCAATTTGCTCAATTCGTCTGAGCGGTATAGTTTTCCAGTCACCACATATTTTCCCTCTTTGGTCCGATAGCCGCCAAAATCGCGAAAATTATATGCACCTTCTAAGGTTACTTTTTCATTTGTCATATACTACTCCTTTAAATAATTAATGAACGACATAAAGTCCGTTGTTGCAGCTAGTTTGTTAACTTTATCCAACGAAGAACATTGTTTGATCAAATGATCATTCAGCGGTTTCACTTTTAAGTGATCTTGTTCAGCAATCACTAATAAGAAAACGAGACGAACCGACTGTTTGTACCAGAACACTGGCTTTTTCAAGTTTGCAACAGCAATCACCGTTTCTGAACCAATCAGTGCATTGGGATGAGGGAAAGCGACCGACGGTAAGAAATCGGTTCCAAAAAAGGCTTCTCGTTCAAAAACTAATGTTTCAAAATTCTCAGGCATTGAATACTGTTCTTTGATTTGTTGGCATAAAAAATGCAATACCGCTTCTTTTGTTTCAAATTCTTGTTCACAGATGAATAATGATTCCTTAAAGTAGTTCAAAAGCACTTCTTCTGTGAAGACAGCGGCCAATGCGGCTTCGATCTTTTTGATCATATCCGGTTGCATAAAATAATCAACATTCATAACAGGAATCGTTCCTTCGTAAGGAAGGGGAATCGAAGAAAAGATGAAATCGAACTCCTGCTCTTCGATCATTTGCAAAAATTCATATTGATTGCATACCGTGACTTTCTTGATATAATTGCGAAAATAAAACTCAAATTTCTCTTTAAGGAAGGTATTGGCCGCTCGGCCTAGGTCATTGACCACTAAAATATACTTGCGCTGTGTTTGCGAATTTTTCTTATTTAAAGCCACATCAAAGTGCATCGCCAAATAGCTGAGTTCATGATCACTGATGGTCTTTTCAAATTGCTTTGCAATGACTTGACCGGCAATGATGGCTAAATCATAAGCGACATTACAGTGTACCTTCACCTCATTCAACAAAGGATTTTTCAGCTCGATCCCCAATTCGATCCGATCGATCAGCGGAGCAAAGTGCAACATCAACATCGTTTGCAGATCCAAGTCTTTGCTGAAATCGATTTGGCGGCTTTCCTTGATCGCTTTTAAAATTTTGCTGACCAATTCTGCTGCTTCATCTGAAACAGTCATCTTTTCATTTCTAGGGACTACTCGTTTGCCAACGATTTGCCCTAAAACATAATTTCGCTCGTATTCGGTAAAGTGTACAGCACATTCTTTTTCAATTCTGGCTATGATTCGCTCTCCTAGTAACGTCTGTTCATCATTGGTCCTGCCGCTGATTGGCAGATTTCGATCCAAGTAGCGGCCGCTTTGCATGCGTAAGACAGCGATCGCTAAATGATTCACCAGATTGTTCAAAATAGCCTCCGACATGGGGTAGGCTTTTTGCGAAAACTCCGACGAAACGATCGCTTTTATCTGCTGATGAAGAAGCGACGGTGTATCTTCGCTGATTGTGCCCTCTTCTAACTGCTTGATATGGGTTCTTTGCAAATAATTACTAGCCATAAACCGTCTCAAGTCAAATTCGCTGCCGCTAAGTTTCATTCCGTAATACGGCTTCGTTTGAATGGAGAGCTGGTAATGGCTTAGTATACGTCGCAGCTTTTTCAATTCTTGAGATAGCTTACTCTGAGAAATGAATAAGCGTTCGCAAAGCATTTCGGACTTAATATACGTTTCTTCTTGAATAAAGAATTCAATAATTCTAGAAACAAAGTCGTCATTGTGTGACGCTTGTTCTTTACTTCGCTGAAAAGCTTCTTCGTTCGTTATTTGTAAATACAACCCACTCCCTTTTTTCGCTTGGATCATACAACCGTATCGTTCTTGATGCTGGTTGATTTCTTCTGCATAACGGCGAACGGTTTTCCTGCTAACACCCAACTCGGCAGCAGCCGCTTTACTCGTCATAAAACCGTCATGCTTCGAAAGTGTTCTTAACAACAATAGGCTTAATTTTTCCATCTCTCTCTCCCTCGCTTACTAGTTTAGAGTCAAACTCAAGCAACCTCCATAGGTATATCTTCCCTTTCATTAAGGGAAATTTCTACAAGAAGATTTATGGAACGAGTCAAAAAAACCGCCGCAGGCGAAAATCCTTGCGGCGGTTCTGGTTCTATCCGATTGATCAGTCTTCTTACGGATAGGCATCGATAGTCGTGGTGTGTTGCTGAATCCAAAGTCCATGCCCCTCTTTGACAATACGCAACTTGCTGTCAGGCAGCAACCGGCATTCGATTTCTCCCCCTTGAAGCTTCACTCTGATTGCTTCTTGCTGATAAGTGATCGTAAAGGTCAGTGATTCGATTTTCTGTGGCAAATGATTCGCCAAGTGAAGTCCGCGATCATAGGTCAGACCAGCAAAACCATAAATCAAACTCAACCAGCTGCCGCCCATATTGGCAGCATGAACACCGTCTACAACATTCTTTTGCAAATCATTGAGATCCATCAGTGCGGTATCCATGAAGTAGCGATACGCTTTTTCAGTGTCGCCGATTCGGCTAGCCATCACACTAAAGATGGAACGAGACAACGAGGAGTCATGGGTCGTCACCTGCTCGTAATAGTCATAGTCTCTTGTTAATTGATCTGCTGAAAATTCATGGGTAAACAGCATCTCTGCTAAAACAGTATCTGCTTGCTTGCATACTTGATACTTATAAATGATCATTGGATGATAGTGAAGCAGAAGCGGATAATTCTCAGCAGGTGTTTCCTCAAATGGCCACAGCGCTTGATCTAAGAAGGAATCATCTTGTTTCGTTAGCTGCCGCTCTTCATCGTAACCGAAGTACATCAAGTCAGCTGCTTTTTCCCAATCGGCAATCAATTCTTGATAGACATGGTATCGGTTGGCCAATTCGACCGCATAGCGTAAGTTATTTTGTACCATTTTGTTTGTATAAAAATTGTTGTTTACCAAAGCGCTGTATTCGTCTGGTCCTGTCACTCCATGAATACAAAACCGCTCTTGTCCTTCTTTTACAACAAACGTGCCATAATGAAACCAGAATTTCGCTGTTTCAAAAACGACTTCTTTACCAATTTCTTCAATAAAGGGTTGATCACCCGTGATACGTTCATATAATTGAAAACCATAAACGATATCGGCATTGATATGCAGTTGTGCTGTACCTGCTGGATAATAGGCACTCGTTTCATTACCGTCAATCGTACGCCAAGCAAACAATGCCCCAGCTTGATTCAATTCTTTTGCTCGTTTTTTGGCTTGCGGCAAAATACTTGCACGATAGGAAAGCAAGCTTTTGGCTATCTCGGGGTTCGTATAAACGAAGAAAGGCAGTAGATACATTTCTGTATCCCAAAAATAATGTCCTTCATATCCTTCACCCGTCAGCCCTTTTGCGGCGAAATTCGTTTTCCCATCACGCCCTGCACCTTGGTTCAAATGAAACAAATTGAAACGGATCCCTTTTTGCAAATAGTCATCCCCCACGATTTGAATATCGCTGGCTTGCCAGAAAGATCGATAGTAATCCGCTTGTTCTTTTAATAAGACAGAAAACTCGTCGACTTTCTGCTCAAATGGTGTCTCACCAAACCTTTGCAGCAATTTGACCTGAAAAATCGAAGTTGACGGTTCTCCAACTGTCAAATACTGCTTTTCTTGATGCAGCCGAATAGCGATTTGCTTTTGACTATTTGGTGCTGTCCATACTTGGTATGCGCCCATTTGTTCTTTTTCCAATTGATGATTCTTACTGGCAACTCGAGGATCATCTGTTTTATTGACAGAGAATTGCTGATTTAATTTGTGGGATAGTTCGATCGGTTCTGAAAAATCGGCTGTTATCACTTCATAGCGGCAAACATAGAGTTCACTACGCGTCATTGACGCAAACGAAGTTAACCCCAACTCAAAAGACTTTCCGGTCGGAGTATTGATCCGATAACTTTCCGTCAGAATCCCGTCAGCTAATGCAAGACTCATTTGCGTTCGTTCGACTTGCCATTCCTCAACCGAAGAATCCTCCTCGCCGATTTTCAAAATAACTCCACGCAAGTTTGGCAATTTGCAAATCGTTTGATGTTCTTTTGCATACCCATAAGCCCATTCGCCATACTGAATCGGCTCGCTGTCAAAAAAGCCGTTGACAAACGCCCCAGGATTTCCTGGATACAGTTGATTGACCTTCAAAGGATGCCCTGCACGGACGCCGATTTGCCCATTTCCTAAAGCGAACAATGTTTCTAGATACTCCATTTTCTGATGGGACAGCTCATCAGCTGTCAATAGAAAGTCGTTTTTCTTCATCCTTTATCCTCCAAGTCTTTTGGTTTATTCCTCGTTATCTTCACTTAGTTTCTATCCTACACTTCTAGCCAATGATTGCAAGGCTCAGCTCTTAGTCCTTTTGCCACAAGCATCTCTTTAGAGCCGAGCAGCGAATGTATGATACCATGAAGCAAACACGAAAGAAGGCGATTTCTTGGATTTATGGCTTACAAATGTTCAACTTGAGACGAGTTATTTAAAAGAAGGCGACTGGTCTTATGGAACCAAAACAGAAAATACAGCAATCGGGATCAATGATGGAAAAATAGCGGAGATCGTGCCGATGACTGAATGGCAGGCATCAAGTGAGGCGACGATCATTGATGGGGAAAATCAGTTATTGTTGCCAGGATTGATCGAAAAACATTGTCATTTGGACAAAAGTAAATTAGGTACTCCTTGGCGTCCAGTAACGCCAGCAGCTAGCTTGGTGGAACGATTTGAAACTGAGATTCCCCAATTAGATGCCTTACCGTTATCGATCAAAGAACGCGGACAAGCGCTGATTGATTTAGAACTACCTCACGGTGCGGTGATGTTCCGCTCACATATCGATATTGAACCAATGACTCAGCTGCGCTATTTTGATGCGATTACCGAATTAGTCGCCGAACAACCTTTTGGCTCGGAGTTGGTCTTATTCCCACAACATGGCTTATTGCGCTCAAATGCAGCTTCTTTGATTGAAGAAGCCTTAGCAACGGGCAAAGCTTCTTATATTGGCGGTGTTGATCCTTATACACTCGATCAAGATTATAAAACTTCCTTACGAACAACTTTTGAACTTGCTCAAAAAGGGCATGTCGGTATTGACCTCCATCTTCATGATCGGCAAGAAGCTGGCAGAGCGACCGTTAAAGAAATAATTCGTTTGACGAAGGAATTCAATATGCAAGGAAAAGTGGCGATCAGTCACGCCTTTGGTCTAAATGACTTTGAGGGAGAAGAACGCAAAGAAGTCTTTCAAGCCTTAGCAGACTTAGAGATCCATATCATTTCAAGTATTCCCATCAGCCCAGGAACGATCCCGCCACTGAAGGAATTGCAAAGCTATGGCGTGGCTGTTCATATCGGTTGCGACAATGTCTATGATTCTTGGTCTTCTCTTGGCGACGGTTCTTTACAAGAAAAACTGGCGCGCTATTTAGAGATGTTTGCCGTCAAAAGTCAGGAAGACTTGACGCAAGCCCTAGGTCTGGTTACTGATGGCAAAGTGCCATTAGATAAAAACGGTACGCAGCAATGGCCTAAGGTTGGTGATTCGGCTGATTTCTTGCTGACACCAGCTGCTTGTACGGCAGAATTTGTCGCCCGCAAAGGCTTCGTCAGCAAAAGTTTTTATCAAGGAGCGGTTGTCTTTTCAGCTGAATAAACTATCTGATAACAACGAAAAGAAAAGCCATTGTCTGAACTCAGCAGACAATGGCTTATTTCTTTCGATCATTAAACGTTTCTCAAAAATTCCATTTTACCCAATCAGCAAATAATTCTGGCCAACGGACAACCGACGCTTCGATCCCGTGTTGATCGCTGTTGGCGGTTTCTGGCGTTCCTAAACTTAACCCGTGACCGCCCCGAGGGAAAATGTGTAGCTCATAAGGTATATTAAATTTGCGCAGCTGTTCGGCAAAAAGGAGGCTGTTTTCCGCCAAGACTAATCCATCTTCTAACGTATGCCAAAGAAACGTTGGTGGTGTCTGTTCATTGACTAAAGTCTCTAAAGACAAGACGGCTTTTTCTGTTTCGTAACGATCTGCTAATAATGAACGGAAGGAATCTTGGTGCCCAAGTTCTCCACTAGATAATACTGGGTAGCTCAACAGTAACCCGTTAGGCCGCCATTCTTCATTGGCTCCTTGTAAAGCCTCTGCTAGAAAAGGTTGCTGCCAAGACACACCCAAGTTAGCAGCTAAATGGCCACCAGCTGAAAAACCAGCAACGATGATTTTTTCAGGATCGACGTGCCAGGTGTCATGATTGGTGCGGACAAGACGAACGGCAGCAGCCAATTCCTTTAAGGCTAACGGATAGACAGCCGGTTTGATACTATAATGCAACACAAAGGCTTGGAAACCAAAGCTCATCATTTTGATGGCGATAGGTTCCGCTTCTCGATCCGACAACATTTCATAGCCGCCGCCAGGACAGATGATGACAGCTGGTCGGACACGATCTGGTTCCATTTCAGGAGAATTTTCGATGACATAGGTAGTTAAACTTGCTTGGCTTTCTGGTAAAAGTGCAGATCTTTTTTCATGTATCACGGGTTGCGCCTCATTTCATTGTAATTTTATAGACAATTGGTTGGTCGGTTTCAATTGGTTCAAAAGTTAGTTGCAAGCCTTCATCGGTCACTTGCCAATCAACAGGCTGTTCTTCGTATCCTAGAATCGTGACGGTTTTGATGATGCCGTGAAATTCTGGCAAATTTTGGTCTTTGGATTGTGCCAGTGCTTGGATCCTTGCGTGTCCATTCTCAGGACTTGCCATGCCAATCGCATACAACGCATCCCCCTGAACCGTAAAGCGGAAATCCTGGCTCGTGTATGTCGTCGCCTGTGCTTCTTGAAATTGGCCCGAAACTACGGTCGTGGGCCCTTCCCCTGCTTTGCGCCATGGTTTCGCTTCATAAATGGCTTCACCATTTACATCCAGCCACGCACCGATTTCTTTTAAGATCGCTTGATCTTTTTCTGGGATCGAACCATCCCCTTTCGGCCCGATATTCAAAAGGAGATTGCCGTTTTTACTGACGACTTCGATCAAATCCTGTAAAATCTCACGTGTTGTTTTATAATCCAATGTCGTGGTATAGCACCATGAATTACGAGCGATTGCTGTGTCTGTTTGCCAGTAAAAAGGTTGTGGTTCGGCAAATTTCCCCCGTTCAATCTCCACGATACCGCTACCAAACATCATGGCATCGTGCTTGTAGCAAATACCAACTTGTTTGCCCCATTCAGCCCCACGATTGTAATAGTAAGCAGCGAAAAGTTGCAAATGCTCCTTGAAGGCTTCATGTTGGATCCACCAATCAAAATACAGCAGCTCTGGTTGATAGTTGTCGACGAGTTCACAGGTTCTAAGCAGCCAATCATCTAAAAATTCTTTTGACGGGTATGGCTCGCTAAAGAGACTTTCATGGTCTGGCTCTGGCATCGCTGGCCAGTAAAAGTCGCCTTTTGCCAACGGCTCCTTGATATCACTGTCAAAATCCTTACCGTGTCCCATAAAAAACCAATGTTCGGCACGATGAGATGAGGTACAAAAATGCAGGCCTTGCTCCTCTGCGGCTTCTTTTAGTTCCCCAAGAATATCTTTTTTCGGCCCCATAACTGACGCATTCCATTCAGACAGTTCGCTTTTATACATCTGAAACCCGTCATGATGTTCTGCAACGGGAAAAAGATAATTGGCACCGGCTTGTTTGATCAAGCGAATCCATTCATTTGCATCAAATTTATCTGCGGTAAACATCGGAATAAAGTCTTTGTAGCCAAAGTTTTTTTGTGGACCATAGGTTTCAATATGGTGATCATATTCTGGATGGCCTTTGATGTACATATTTCTTGAATACCATTCATTGTGAAAGGCTGGAACACTGTACAGTCCCCAATGAATGAAGACCCCCAATTTTGCTTTGCGGAACCATTCCGGTAGAACAAAAGCGCCCAATGACTGCCAATTTGGAAAAAAGGGGCCTTGATGTGCGACTTGCTGGATCGTTTCTACTGTGATCATTGTTTTTCCTCCAAAATACCGACTGTTTCCAGCCATGTTTTTGCAATCAACACATGTCCTGCAGTCGAGGGGTGCACGCGATCACTGCTTAAGACATAGGATGATTGATAAAGCAAAAAATCATCAAACTTTTCCTGCGTATCCCCTAAAAGGATACCATACTCTTGCGCTACTTTGGCAAGCACTTGTTGGTAATTGGCAAGCATTTTTCTTAATGGATCTTCTTTGTTGGCTTCAACCATAAACGGGCTCAAAAGAATCATCCCTTTGACATTTGGCAAGGTCTGCTCGATCAAATCACGCAGCTCTGATTCAAATCTCTCGATCCCCACTAGTTCCGTTTGAGCAAAGGTTCCATCAAAATGCCGCCACACATCATTCACACCGATCATGATCGTTACCCAATCTGGTTGAAATGCCAACACATCATCCTTCCAGCGCTTCTTCAAATCGACAACCGTATCCCCACTGACACCCCGGTTGACGATCATTAATTCCATTTGCGGGAGTAATGCTGTGGTATAGGCGTTGATCAGATGAACATAGCCGTCCCCCCATGAAGACCAACCTGCGGGTATCGCTTGATAATTTCGATTGCTATCTGTGATCGAATCCCCCATAAAAAGCAAACGATCTTTTTTTTCCACTATCATTGTTTTCCTCCTTAAAGAAAGAAGACTGATCCGCTGGTGCTGGATCAATCTTCTTAAGTGATTGCTTATCCAAAGGCTGTATACTCACTTTTGCCAAGGAACCGTTGGCAAATCACTCGAGCGATTCTTTGTTTGTTTTTGATTAGTCCCCAAATTCTTTCGCTACTTCTATCCGTTTTTCGTTTTGATCTTTTGCATTGTTCATGTCAAATTCCAAAACGGTTTGATAGCCAAGACCATCTGCTGTTTCTTGCATTTCTTTTAGCAATTGATCAAATTCTGCTTCATCTTTGGCAAAAACCATTCGCCAAGAGTACTCGATGATCGTCGCTTTGGCTTGGTTACGCAACGTAGAGATCTCTGAACTATCTTCTGGCGCTACATAGCTGGCACCAGGGGCAACTAACAATTGGTCGTTCTCCTCTAAATAGCCAATGGTGGATTCTGCACTACCCATATTTTTTGACCAATCTTCTTTTACTGGATCGGTTGTTTCATTTTGATAGCTTTCCCACATTGTGTAAGCATATGGGAAGCCGGTATCAGGATTGATATCGATCGGTAATACCGTATTGACGTTGAGTGCAGATACGCCATCTTTGTAACTTCCGCCACCGTATTCTTCTGGCACATCCCCATCACCATCTAGCAATGCTTGTTTTCCGAACTCAGTTAAGACAGGCTCGCCGTCTTTCATTTCCCAAGTCAAGCCTTCTGGACCACTACTGCCGCTTGTTTGAGAAGAATTTGCTAACACACCTTCTGAAGAGTAGAGCCAGTCAATGAAGGCTGCGATTCGCTCTGGGTCTTCGGCATTAGAACCGATCCCGATAAATTGTTTGCCACCGTATACTTCCGCACCATAAGAGAAGATTTTTTGATCTTGGATCGGTGCCAACATAAATCCTTTTCCTTCAGTCAAGTTCGTGGTCGTATTAAAGGCCGCTTGACCTAACCAAGGCCACCATGAGAATAACACTTGTCCTTCTTGGAATTTTGCAAAAAGTGTATCGTAATTTTGCGTCGTTGATTCTGGGTCAACTAAGCCCATTTGATTGGCTTCGAAGTAAAACTTAAGTGCACGAATATATTCAGAGTCACTATCGAGAATGCTTTGATAATCAGATCCATCGGCTTTTGCCAAGACAAATCCTGATTCATCGTACCCATAGTAGGTGACAAGCTGTTTGCCTGCATTCATCATGTTGCCGTCCCAATCGCTGAATAGAGAAAACCCATACACTTTTTTGCCAGAATCTGTTGTTGGATTGTCTTCTTGCATTTTTTGAATCACAGGAAGCAGGTCTTCCAATGTCCCGATTTCTGGGTATCCTTGCTCCCCATAAAGATCCCAACGCACATAAGCACCAAATGTAGGATCTAATCCTTCTGAAGGATCGGTGGCCTTTAAGGTAGAAACAGAAGTTGGAAAGCCATACAGCCCATCGGCATCTTTGTTTAGATTTTGAACAGCCGCATCGAAGCGCTGAACGTTTTCCATAGTTTCATAATACTCGCTCGCATCGGTCAACAAACCTGCTTCAACCAATTCGTTGTATTGTTGGCCATTATCAACAATGATCAAATCACCCAAATCGCCTGCTGCCGTTCTCGTTTGATAAAGGGTATCACCGTTTCCAGCAACGTTTGGTGCGATGATGTTCAATTCCATATTGAATTTATCCCGCACGATTTTGGCAAACCAACCTTCTTGCATTCCCATATAGTTGGCTAGCCCATTATAGACATCGATCGTGATCGTTTCATCGTAGCCACTTTCACTGGAAGCAGCATCTGTCTCAGATTCAGCCGCTCCTCCACAGCCGGCTAAACTACCTAGCAATGTCATGCCTAACAAACCTGTTGTTACATATTTGGACATTTTTTTCATTTTCTTCCCTCTTTCTTTTTATTAGCCTTTCACCGCACCCAACATAATTCCTTTAACAAAATACTTCTGGAATAGCGGATAAATGAACATGATTGGTAAAACAACAATGACTGAAACGGTCATGCGGATCGACGTCGGCGTCTGCGTTGTTGCTGCTGAAGCGATGCTAGAAAGTGATCCCGATGTATTTTTGACCATTTGTGCTAACGAATTGGCTTGATTGATATACGTGTAAAGAAGGTATTGCAAGGAGTAGAGACTTTGATCCGTAATGTAAATCAGTGTATCCTGGAAGGAATTCCATTGACCCACTGCCGAGAAAATCGCTACTGTTGCTAAAATCGGGGTACAGTTGGGTAAAATTACCCGAAAGAATACTTGAATGATGCCAGCTCCATCCATTTCAGCTGCTTCTTGCAATGATTTGGGGATCGACTCAATATAGGTTTTCACCAAGATGATATTAAAGGGCTGAACGACAGCCGGCAAAATATAGACCCAAAAGTTATTCGTTAAACCTAATGTCTTCATGGTGATGAATAATGGAATCAACCCTGCATTGAAATACATTGTAATTACGACAAAGCGATACCAAAATTTTCGTTTCCACATTTTTTCTTGGGTAAACATGAAGCCTAAAAACGCTGAAGCTAAGACAGTCGCGGCGGTACCAATCACCGTTCTAGCCACCGAAACTGTTGCGGCTAGAGGCAATCCTTTTAGCTGTAACACTTGACTATAGTTTTCAAAATGGATCTCTTGTGGAAAAAAGCGAATTTGGCCTAACGCACTCAACTCATTATTACTGATTGAATTAATGATCAAGTAATAAAAGGGATACGCGCAAATCAACGTAATCAAAAAGAAAAAGGTATAATTGAGGATACTAAACGTCAGGTTTTCACGTTTGCGTACTTTTTTCGCCTTTTTCTTTTCACTAATCGATAGTTCCATTGATATCCTCCTCTTCTAAATAATGGATGTCCCCCGAATTTTTTTCGAAGCAATATTGACGATGGCTAACAAGGCAACAGAAATGACACTTTTTAGCATACTGATCGCGGTCGCTAGCGACAGACTATTTCCGCCCATCCCTAAATTGTAGACATACAAATCAAGGACTTGGATCGTATTTCGATTGAATGCATTTTGGAAGACAAAGTACTGATCCATTCCGTTGTTCAGCAAGTTGGCGATAGACAGCATCAACATCACAAGGAACGTCGGCATCAAGGCAGGTAGTGTGATATGACGCATCAGGTGGAAACGATTCGCCCCATCGATTCGTGCCGATTCATACAATTCGGGGTCAATTCCTGAAATGCCTGCAAGATACATGATGGCACCCCAGCCCAAGCCTTTCCAAATATTCCAAAGACACATCATCAGCCACGTATGATTGCCGCTATCCAAAAATTTGATTGGATCGGTAACGAAGCCCCATTCTTGCAGCAACGTGTTTACCAGCCCTGTTGAAGAAAACAAGCTAAAGGCAATCGTATACACCAAAACCCAACTGATAAAATTCGGCAGCGTGGTCAGCGTTTGGACCAAGTTTTTAAACCATTTGCACTTGATTTCGTTCAGTAAAATGGCGAAGCCTACTGGTAGGATCGAAGTGGCGATCCCTAAAAAACTCATGGCAAAGGTGTTTTTCATTACTTGTACGATCTGATCCACTTGTGTTGGACTAGAGACAAGAAGTCGAAACCATTTGAAGCCTACGAACTCGCTGCGCGCTAAACCTAATGCTGGTTTGTAATCATAAAGTGAATAAATCCATCCGTGCAAAGGAAAATAAGAGAACAAAAACACGAGAATCAGAAAGGGAACGATACATAAAAACAAAATCTTCCCTTCTCGTGTCACCCGCTTATTTTTTCTTGGGACACTGCTTAGTTTACTTTCCATTTTCCTCCCCCTTTTTTTGTAACCGCTTTTACATTTTTAATACTAGCACCTGAATGCTTATTTGCCACCTGTGAAAAATAGAGGTCAATCCGTACATTTTAGACTTCATTTTTCTTTTATTTATAAAGAACGTTGATCTATCAATGTTATCGATAGAAATCGCTCAAATGGTAAGGCTTTCAAAATTTGTTTTTTGCGAGTACTATAGGAATATATCAATTTTGGAGGGATAAAAATGAAGTACAATCCTGATGGTCAACTTTACAAAATAAGCACCGTTTTTTCACAATTCACATTGTTAAATTTACTATATATCATTAGCTGTTTGCCAATTATTACAATTGGTGCTGCGACAGCTGCCCTTTATGAAGTGACGATTCGTTATGCGGATGAGGAGCGTGGTGAATTGATTGTAGGCTATGTGCGAGCGCTACGAGCAAACTTTATGAAAGCCACCGGTAGTTTTCTCCTTCTTGGGCTCCCCATGGTAGCACTACTGTATAGTAGCTTGTTTTGGTTTTCCTCAAAAACCATTCTTGCCAGTATTTTTGCTTTCGCTCTAATTGTTACAACTATTTATCTGTTTATTGTGTTAGTCTATTGCCTTGCGTTAATTGGACGTTATGAAAACAGCTTTAGGCAAACACTAAAAAATGCGTTTCTGTTACCGATCGCGGACCCTATCCGTTCGTTAGCCCTCGCACTTATTCCTATCGCTGCGTTTTGTTTTGTTGTTTTATTTCCGTTGTTTAAATTTCTCTTGTTGATTTTTGGCTTTTCTTTTGTTATTTATTGTAGTTCGTTCCTGTTGCTTTCTATCTTTCGTAATCAACAAGCATGAAAAGAATCAGTCATCTCTCACTTTTTCGTCGTCTGAGTCAGTTTTCCATTCGGCGACAATTGTTCATTCTTTATCTACCTGTTGTTTTTTTATCCACAGTGACTATAGGTCTCTTATTGGTCTACGATTCAACTAAACAGTTGACAGGCAATTACCAACACTTGGCAGAGTTGAATGCTCAGCGTGTCAAATCTGTTCTTTTTGATACAACAAACACGCTGACAAACACGGCGAGTTCCTTATCAAACGATACCCATCTACGTCAACTTTTAACTGCCAATTACCTTGACGACCAAGAAGCGATTGTGGACATCAATAGCTATGATCAACTAGATGAGATCAGAAATCTTCAAACCTCGATTGCGAAATTAACTATCTATACGACGAATCAAACCATTCCGAACTATAAATATTTTCAACAGGCAGATGACACGATTCAAGCGACCGCCTGGTACCAACGAGCTCTCAAGCAACCCGATGCTTTTTTGATGACGATGCCAGAGGATTACAAAGCAAATCGTTTGAGTCTTTATAAGACGTTGCCTTTGCCTTTATCAAAAGAAACAGCCGTTTTGGAGATCCAAGTCGATTACAATTATCTCAGTAACCGACTTCGTAATTCATCCTATGAATTGGAATTACAGTTAAATGATGATGTCATCTTTTATAGTGACAAAATCAATCAAGTTGGGGAACCGGGACAGCTGACAGCTCTTTCTGAGCCGCAAACGAGTGCTGCCTTTTTAAAAAATGATGGTACCAAGGTGATGCTCACCAAAAGCACCTTACCCATGAGTAACAAAGAAGATATCATCACGATTTATAGTGCGGATACAAATGCCTATCGTAATCTACGCGCCAATCTGATCCGTTGGAGCACGATCGTTTTGGTGATTTTGATCACTACTTTCATCATCGTCTTTCTCTTTGCTCGATTCTTTACCAAACGAATTTCTCAACTGCAGCAGGCGGTCTACTTTGCCTCGATCGAGGATTATGATTTCTTTCAAAATATTAGCGGCGAAGACGAGATTTCACAGATTTCTCTTGATTTCCATAAGATCATTCAACGAATCAAGAAAAAAGAAGAAGAGATCTACCGTTCGCGTCTGGCACAGCAAGAGCTATTGACTCAGCAGCAGCAAATGGAATTTAATATCTTAGCGGGGCAGATCAACCCCCACTTCTTGTTCAACACGTTAGAAACGATTCGCATGATGGCGCTGACTTCCGGCAATTCAGACGTCGTTTATGCCATCAAATTACTAGCAAAATCGATGCGCTATACGCTAGAAGCCCACGGAACCAAGCGAACGAGTTTAGAAGAGTCCTTAGATGCCGTTCACGTATATGTCAAGATCCAGCGGATGCGTTTTGGTGATCGAGTCAACTTTTCCTATTCAGTCTCCAATGAGATCGACCAAAAAGAAGTCCAAATATTGCCCCTCCTGATTCAGCCATTGGTGGAAAACGCCATCTCCCATGGCTTGGAAGGCATCACCTATCCAGGATTTGTCCGTTTGACAATCACCAAAGACGGCCATGATCTGGTGATCGTGGTACAAGACAACGGCAGCGGGATACCGCCAGAAAAACTCGAACACTTGCAGCAAAAAATCAAGACGCCCTCCACCCATGCCAAAAAGAACATTGGGCTAGCCAACGTCAATCATCGGGTCAAAATGTTTTATGGACCTGAATACGGCTTGACGATCGAGAGTGTGTTGGGCAGCGGCACACAAGTCACCTTGCGGATCCACGATCTAAGCCAAGATTCATCTTCTCCTCACTAAAACAGCAAAGCCCCCCTTCGATTCCTGTTTCAGAAATCGAAGGGGGGCTTTTGATTGATTAGAAATCCCGCACACGAAGGGTTTGTTGGGATGAAGAGGCGCTGGCATAGCAGCCTACCATGATCCCAGTAAAGACACCACCAACTTCAGTAGTCAGATATTTTGTTTCTCCCCTACCTAAAGGCTGTGCTTGTCCTTGCTCATCAACAACAGAAAAACGATAAGTTTCTTTATTGGCGCTCAGCTGCAAGGTGACTGTATCTGCTGCATAAGGCAGTTTCTTTTCCACTTTCCATAGGGAACCGATTTGTCGGCGGAAAACTAGCTGCTGACTGGACGCCGTTTTTTCCAAGTAGCCCTCATAGTGATGGGTGGCATTTAAGAAAACCGTCAATCCCGCTTGTCCATCCGTTAGTTGCCGACAATCAAAGGTTGCTTGAAATTGTTGATCAAAGGCGGTTTGCCGTTGGAACACAGCCGCAAGTTTGCCTTGATCAGACAGACCCGTCTGATTAGGATGCAGCAAGAAGCCATGCGGCTCTTCTTCAATCAACGTCGGGTCCC
The DNA here is from genome assembly GCF_050531515.1 of Enterococcus sp. DIV1279b. Lineage (NCBI taxonomy): Bacteria > Bacillati > Bacillota > Bacilli > Lactobacillales > Enterococcaceae > Enterococcus > Enterococcus sp. DIV1279b. Next base: position 2,924,652 of record NZ_CP172891.1, read on the forward strand.
ATTCGAATAAAGTCACGTAATCAGGCTTGCTGCTCTTCTTTTGTGTTTCCTTTGGTGCCGCCGCTGTGTCTACCTGAATGGTTTCTGGTAGATGACCTTCCTCGCCAAACACCGGCCATGGGTTTGACCAGTCCACTGGCAGCAGGCATGTTTCCCGCCCTAACAAATGCCTCAAAGGATAGCTGATGGGGCGTACTGCTAGACAGACTGCCCACCAGTTGCCTTTAGTATCTTGCACGAGATCCGCATGCCCTGCGGCTTGCAGTGGCAGATTCGTACTGCGATTGGTCATCACTGGATTGTTGGGGCATGCTTCATAGGGTCCCGTCAAGGAACGGCTGCGGGCCATGGTCAGCATATGCCCATAGGACGTTCCGCCTTCGGAGATCAACAGGTAGTAATAACCGTCTTTTTTATACAAGTGGGGGCCTTCTGGATCAGCCGCTCCGCTGCCCGTCCAAATATTTTGCCGCGGGCCTAGTTCTCCAGAAGCCAAATCGATCGTCCGCAGATAGATCTCCTTATGGGTGCCTAAGTAATAGGTCTGCCCATCGTCATCTACGAAAATCGTCGGGTCGATCCCAGGGGTGTCCAGCCAAATCGGGTCAGACCATTCACCAGCGATGTCATCCGTCCAAATCAGAAAATTGCCTTCTCCTCCTTCGTTTGCGCCAACGTTAGTACAAACGAGGTAAAAGCGGTCCTTGATGAAACGCAAGGTTGGGGCATACAGACCAAAAGCATTGGGGTTTTTCGTCGATAGCTGCAACTGCTCAGGTCGCGAAAGTCCATGGCCAATCAGCTGCCAGTCTGCCAAGTTTTTACTGTGATAGATTGGTAATCCAGGAAAATATTCAAAGGTACTCGTCACCAGATAAAAGTCTTCACCGACACGGCAAATACTGGGATCTGGATGAAATCCAGGTAAAATTGGATTCGTGATGGTTCGCATGGGCATCTAGAACTCCTTTATCGTGGTTTGGTCAGCCGTCAGCTCATGGCTCGTTTTTCCAGCAGTCGTGTGTATCTGCAAGGATGCTTGCTGGATGCCAGTCAGCTTGACGATCAGTTCTTGATCGACTCTTTCGACAGCCACCTCGCCAAGCCACTCACCGTGGTGATCATAGATAGCGGCAGCGGTCTTGTCTTGCGGATCAAAAAGATGGATCGTTGGATGTTGGGCATAGTCATAGACTGCTTTGGTTTGTTCATGGCCTTCGATAATGACTTGATTTGGTCGGACTAACAGTGGCAAGTGGAAATAGTCATAGGTTTCTTGGTACCAGCGTCCGCCCTCGTAGGCTTTGCCAGATAAATAGTCGATCCAATGCCCCTTCGTTTTCGGTACGTAAAAGGAGACTGTTCCTTGATCATTAAAAATGGGCGCCACTAAAAGGTGTTCCCCCAGCATGTATTGGCGATCCAAATGATGGGTCATCTCGTCTTCAGGAAACTCTAAGACCATTGCCCGCATCATCGGAATCCCCGTTTGAGCGGTTAGCACCGATTGGGCTTGCAAGTAAGGCATCAAGGACAATTTTAACTTGGTAAAGGCTTTAGCTACCGCCACGGCTTCGTCGTCATAGACCCATGGCACTTTGTATTCCCAGCTGCCATGGTAACGGCTATGGGAAGACAGCAGACCAAATTGTGTCCAGCGCTTGTAGAGGTCTGGAGTTGAGCCAGCTTCAAACCCTGAGATATCGTGGCTCCAATACCCAAAGCCGCCTAATCCAAAGGATAGACCGGCTCGCAGCGACTCTGCCATCGATGGATAATCCGAGGTACTGTCGCCGCCCCAGTGTACAGGCAAACGTTGCGAACCAACCGAAGCTGCCCGCGCAAAAACGATGGCTTCTTCTGCTCCCTTGACTTCTTTCAGCAAGTCAAAGACGACCTTATTGTATAGATAGGCGTAATAATTGTGCATTTTTTCTGGATCAGAGCCATCATAGTACACCGCATCGGTGGGAATCCGTTCACCAAAATCCGTTTTGAAGCAATCCACCCCCATGTCTAATAAGGTACGCAGCTTGCTGTTGTACCAAGCGACCGCTTCAGGGTTGGTGAAGTCGACGATCGCCAAACCTGCTTGCCATTTGTCCCATTGCCAGACATCTCCATTGGCACGTTTCAAAAAGTAGCCATTCGTCATTCCTTCATCAAACAAGGGTGATTTTTGCCCAATGTAAGGATTGATCCAGACACAGATTTTCAATCCTTTGGCTTTCAAGCGCTGCAGCATTTTTTCAGGTTCTGGGAAAGTTCGTTCATCCCACGTGAAGTTGCACCACTCGTATTCTTTCATCCATAAGCAGTCAAAATGAAAGACCTCAAGAGGGATATCACGTTCTGCCATACCGTCTACAAAAGACGTCACGGTTTGTTCATCATAATCCGTCAAGAACGAGGTACTTAGCCATAACCCAAAGGACCATGCAGGCGGCAGCGACGGTTTTCCCGTCAAATCAGTGTAGCGCTGGATCACTTGTTTCAGCTCATCACCAGCAATCACAAAGTATTGTAGCGATTGTCCTGGATTGCTGAATTGAACACGCGAAACTTTTTCACTCCCCACTTCGAATTGCACCCGATTTGGTGAATTGACAAAGACGCCATACCCTTTATTACTTACATAAAAAGGAATATTTTTATAAGCTTGCTCTGTACCAGTCCCCCCATCGGCATTCCAAATATCAACACTTTGGCCATTCTTCACGAAATTAGTAAAGCGTTCCCCTAAACCATAGATCGTTTCTCCCACATCCAGAGTCAACTGCTCGCTGATATGGGTATTTGCTTGCGGATCGATCACTAAGGCTTTGCTGCGAGGCTTGCTTTGGGTAATCAGCTGTTCTTTGTAATAAAACGAAGCTGTCACATTTTCCTCTTTGGTGATTACGACTTGCAAGTCTCCCGAGCGAAAAACATAGGATTGCTCGTCTTCTGAAATATCAGGAGTGATCGCTTCTGTCATCAATTCAAAATCGGGGGCTTTGGCTTGGACCCCTTTATAGTTATAGAGGGTGATCCCAATGATATTGCTTCTAGGGGTAGTGACTTCCATCGTTAACAATCCGCCATCCAGCGTTGCCCCTTTATGTCCGACATAGCTATAAGGCAGATATAAAACCAATTTGTTTTCTTCTTTACGGGCATCGTAGACATGCACCGCAAATTTCACATCAAATCCTTCACGAAATAACCAACCGCCATCTGAAAATTTCATTTTTTTCCTCCTTGTTGGATCAATGTCAACGCCCCTAACAGACCAGAATCATTATAGTAACGACAAGTCTCGATCGGCACTTGGAAATCTGGCCAATGGGGGTTCTCATTGATTGCTTGTTTGATTATAGCTAATAGATCAGGGTGTTGGCTGATGCCGCCGCCGATCAGTATTTTTTCGGGATTCATCGTGACAGCTAGGTTGTAAATCGCAAGTGCGACATAACGTGCCCACTGATTCAGGATCTCCTGCGTTTCAGGATCACTCGACCGCTGTTGCATGATGGTTTCGCCTAAAATCTCCTCTGATTCAGGAATCGCTTTTGCCCGCCGATAGGCAGCAATCAGTCCTCTCGTTGAAGCTAGATCATGGAGGGTCGCAAAAGAAGATGCTTGAAAATCAGTGATCATCATTCCGAATTCTCCTGCCCGAAACCCATGTCCGTGAATCAACTGGCGCTGATGAACGAGCGCGCCACCAATACCGGTGCCTAATGTGATCATGACAAAATCTTGTACGTCAGCAGCATTGCCGGTAGAAAGTTCTGCTAAAGCAGCACATTTCGCATCATTTTCGATCCAGATCGCATAGGACTTGTTTAAACGCTGCTGCAGCTCTTGTACAACAGCACAGCCGTGTAAAGGAGCCAACGCCCCCGCCATGATCGCTCGGCCATTGACTGAATCAATGAAACCAGGAAAACTCAGCCCGATCCCTTCGATGACATGCACTTGCTCGACTTCTTTTATTTTGGCAGCTAAGGTAGCAAAAAATTCATCCCGCGTATTACTCGGGGTTTTGATTTTGCCTCGGTCCAGCCATTGATTCTTCTCGGTAAAAAACCCGAATTTGATATAGGTCCCCCCTACATCAAAGCACAGGCGTACATCTGTCATTTCTCCTCCTCCGTTCGAAAAGCGCTTACAGTTTTCATTTAAATTATATAAAAGAAAAAAAAGAAAGCCTACTTCTCAGAATAGACTTTCTTACTATAAAAATTAGCTTTTTCTGCCTCCGATAGGCCATAGGATACTTCTTTTTTATTTCAGCATTGCTCCATTTGAAGCAATGACTTCCTTATACCAATCAAAAGAATCTTTCTTGATTCGATCAAACGAACCATTCCCTTCATTGTCACGGTCTACATAGATGAACCCATATCTTTTTCGCATTTCACCTGTAGTAAATGAGATGAGATCAATACAGCCCCATGCTGTATAGCCAATCACATCAATGCCGTCTTCCTCGATGGCAAGCATCATTTGTTTGATGTGTTCTGCTAGATAGTCAATCCGTTCGGGATCATGAATGCCGGTTTCTGTCATTTGGTCATTAAAACCAAAGCCATTTTCCACAATGAAAATCGGCAGTTCATAACGATCCTGCAAGAGATTCAGCATATAGCGCAAACCAATGTGGTCAATCGTCCAGCCCCATTCCGTCATCGTTGCATAAGGATTCGTTGTCAGCACACTGCTGCCCAACAGAGGATCATGTAAATAGTTTGCATCTGAGCGAGTAGATACTGTATTGCTTAAATAATAAGTAATCCCGATATAATCAACGGTGCCCTTTGCCAAATCATCAAGATCGGCTTCTGTTACATCGATCGTGTACCCTTTTTTCTGCCATTCATTGAGAATTCTTTTTGGGTAGTGTCCGCGAACGTGTACATCTGTGAAATAGAGTTGATTATTATCTTCTTGTTGTGCTAACAATTGATCACGAGGATCAGAAGTCAGCGGGTAATTAGGTGTGGCAGCTAAACAGCAGCCAATTTGAAACTCAGGATTGATTTTTTTCGCAGCTGTGACGACCCGAGCTGAAGCAACAAACTGATAGTGAGCGGCTTGGTACATGCCTGCTAGTTTCTCCTCATCCTCGTCAAAGATCACACCAGAATTGGTAAAACTGTAAATTGGATTATCGATGATCCGCTGATTGTTGATCTCGTTAAATGTTAGCCAATACCGCACTTTTTCTTTGTAGCGTTCCATTACAGTTTGCGCAAAACGTTCAAAAAATCCGATCATCTTTCTGTTGCGCCAAGCCCCATAGGTTTCAACTAAATGATAGGGCATCTCGAAATGAGACAACGTCACAACAGGTTCTATTCCATATTTTTGCATCTCGTCAAAGACCTGATCGTAAAAATACAGCCCTTCTTCGTTCGGTAGTTGTTCATCTCCTAAAGGAAAAATTCGTGTCCATGCGATACTGATTCGCAAAGCTTTGAAACCCATTTCCGCAAAAAGTTTGATATCTTCCGGGTAACGATGGTAAAAATCAATGCCTTCATGATTCGGGTAATATTCCTCAGGCAAGATTGTGTTGGTAATTTTCCGAGGCCGGTCTTTCGTTCCTGCTGTCATCACATCGGCAATACTGATCCCTTTCCCGCCTTCTTGCCAAGCACCTTCCACTTGATGAGCGGAGATCGCACCGCCCCATAAAAAGTTTTCTTTCATTTTCAAACTCCTATCCTTCGTTGTTTACGGTAAACAGAATCCCTTCTGCTTCAATTGTTCCGGCCGTTGTTTCGTACTCGATTACTGTATCTGGTCCACAATTTGTAACGATCACGGGTGTCGATAATTGATAGCCTTTATCCAGAATCGCCTGCCGGTCAAAGGTCAACAAACGATCTCCTCGTGCAATTGTCGCACCATTTTCGACGTTAACATCAAAAAACTCACCATTTAGATTCACGGTATTCAGCCCGACGTGGATCAATAATTCAACCCCTTGATCAGATTTGATACCAATCGCATGCTTAGAAGGGAAAACAGCAACAACAGTGCCCGCAAAAGGTGCCCGAATGATTCCTTCATCGGGGATGACCGCAATTCCTTGTCCAGCGATCCCGCTGGCGAACACATCGTCTTCCACTTCTGCTAAAGGCATCACTTGTCCTTTTACCGGTGAGTAAATCGGAGTTGCTGCATTGGTTAAGATACTTTCTACCTCTGATTCAGGCTCTGCTTCAAATTCTGTCAGTTCGCTTTCCTTCACGCCGAAGAAATAAGCCAGTAAAGCACCTGACAACAATGAAACGGTGATTCCGATCAGATAGCCCACCAAAGGACTGTAAACAGGCAAGGAAAAAATATTATGGAAAACATACGCATTCATCGTCACACCAAAAGCGCCTAACACCGCTCCGCCTAAACCACCGGAAATAGCTACGATCGGCAAAAGTCTTTTGTAACGAAGAATAATCCCATAGACGATGGGCTCTGTCACGCCGGCAAAGAAGCCAGTCAATGCAACAGGGCCTGCCAAAGCCCGCATTTTCGAATGTTTTTTCGCTCGTAAGAAGAAGCCAACTGCAATCCCGATTTGAGCAAAAACAGCGGCCAATGCCATTCCTTCAATGGGGTCTCCACCTAATCTTGTCAGATTATCTAACGTTACAGGTGTAAAGCCCCAGTGCAAACCAAACATAACCATGAAGGTCATCCCGCCCCCTAAAACGATGCCTGAAAGGATTCGGCTTTTTTCAAATAACCACATTACACTTCCTGATAAAAGATCCCCGAAAAAGGTGCCGAATGGACCAAAAAGGATAACGGTCAATGGAATCATGATCATCAAACTAAGCATTGGTACGGCAAACAATTGAATGTCTTTATAAATAATCTTTTTCAAAAATTTATCTACAAATTGATAAATGAAAATAGCCGCAAAAATCGGAAATAGGGTTGTGGCATAGTCCACGGCTTGAACTGGTATCCCCAAGAAATTTGTATTTTCCACGCCAATCAACCCAGTAAACTGAGGTTCCAACAATGCTGCACCAATCACGCCGCCAACGTACATGTTGGCACCTAATCTTTTCGACAACGTGATCCCTAAGAAAATCGGTAAAAAATAAAATATTGCATTACTCGCGGCACTCAAAATGACATAAGTAGAAGATTCTGCTGATAACCAATTAAATTGGGTCAAAACCGTCAGCAGTGCTTTTAGCATCCCCGAACCTGCTAGAGCAGGAATTAAAGGAGAAAAAGCACCTGAGATAATTTCAAATACGGCGTTCAAATTAAAACCTGTTTTTTTCGAAGAACCTGTTTCTTGATCTGATAACCCAGCCATAGCTGAGATCGTCGCATAGTAATCTGATACATTGCTGCCGATTACGACTTGATATTGTCCTCCGCTTTGTACAACAGACATCACATAGGGCAGTTTTTGAAGTTCCCCTTTATTGGCCTTGGCGTCATCCTTCAAGCCAAAACGCAATCTCGTTGCACAATGAACCAAGCTGTCGATATTTTTTTCACCACCGATCAAGCGAATGATCGCGGCACTTTCGTTTTCAAATTTCATAGTTATTCTCCTTTTGCGTATAATAAAAAGCGTGATCTAGAATACACCTCAAACAAAAGACTCGTTTGAGTACTCACTCTAGGTCACGCCTGCTTTACCAGTAACGATCCGTTAAGATGCCAATCGATTTAAATGTAAGGTTAAATACAACACTTCATCTTCAGTGATTTCCCACTGATACCTATTTTCCAGAAATTGCTTGATTTTCATAGCACACTCATAATCCAACGGATATTTCAGTTGAATCACATCTAATAAACTAGACGCTGGTTGAGCTGGTAGCTCATTGCTCATCTGTCGTTTAACAAAGTAGCGAATGTGAGTGATGAATCGGGAAAAATAAATAGAGTCTTGTCTGAATTCTTTACCATAATGATAATTGATGATCGTCAAAATATCTTTCATGACTTTGGAAATCAGCATTGTTTCTTCCATTCCGTTGTTATCGCCTAAAAAATTCACGAAATGCAGCGTAATAAAAGCAGCCTCATCTTGCGGAATATTCAGATGTGTTCGCTTTTGCATCAGCTCAACCGCTTGAAGACCAATTTCATATTCTTTCGGGTACACCTGCTTTAATTCCCATTCTAGGGGTGTTTGAATTTTCATCCCTTCTCTTGCCCTCGTCAGAGCAAAACCGATATGGTCTGCAAGTGCCACTAGCAGTGCAGGATTGCTTTCGCATTGAAACGCTTCCTCAAACAATTTTAAAATATCGCTGGCCAGTTGCAGATCACGATATTCAATCCGTTTAAGCAGCTGTTCCAAATCTGCAATGCTTTTTTGGTCGTTAATGATGAATCGCTTTTCTATTTTCTTTTGATCGACAGTGTCGCCTGGCTTCAAACCAAAGCCGATGCCACTCCCCATCACAACTTCTTCTTGGTGATTGTCGTTCAGGACTAATGAAGCATTATTATTAAATACTTTGACGATTTCCATGGTCAACACCTCCTAAAATAAAACAAAAAAATAACGTCACCAACTAGCTATGATCTTTTTCCAAAACAAACGAATGGAGAAAATCTCATACCTGTGGTCACGCCTGCATTATCAGTAACGATCCGATGCACTTACTATACTTCAAAATGAAAACGACGTCAATAGCTTTTTTAAAGCATTTTCTTGTATGAGCTTCTGACGAGATTATTCAAAAAAATGGCGACAAAAAAAGACGTGTTGTCTCTTGCTGCCGCCATGCGAACCTGTAATGCCGCTTTTTCTTTTCACAAATTTCTCTTTTCATTGCCTATGCGATGGACTGTTTTCCTGAAAAATAGCTGCTCATGTATCAGCGAATTTTCTTATGTTTTTCGAAACTCATTCGGTGAAACCTGATGGTATTGTTTGAACTTTTTGTAGAAATAATCAACATTGCTGTAGCCCACCAATTCAGCAACTTCGTAGACCATTAGATTGGAATGACGCAAGATTTCCACCGCTTTTTCCATTCGAACTTCATCCAAGAACGCCAAATAATTTTTCCCAGTTTCTTTGCGAAACTTCTTGCCTAGATAGGCACTATTGTAATTGAAACGTTCCCCGATTTTTTTCAAGGTCAAATCTTCTTGATAATGCTTTTTCGTGTATTGGATCAATTCTGCAATGATATCGATTTGGTTCAAACTGCTGGCGACTGTTGCTTGCAAGTCTGTTAGTTTTGCGGTGATCACCTCTTGCAGCATTGGAAACGTCTGGGCGAGAAAAATCTGCTGATGCACTTCGTCTGTCGACCATTCGATTGCTAAGGCTACTTTTTCACTGATTTGATGCTGCAGCCATTCGATGTCACCATTGATTTGCCATTTGATCTCTTCTTCCAATGCCAATGAATGATAAAAGGTTTGATAATAGCGGGATAACGGCTGTTCTAACGGATCGTTTGCCAAAATCGCCTTAACTAATTCTTCACGCAAATCGCTTCGTTCTTCTGCTTCTTGCGTCGTATCCAAAACATGGTGAGAAATGACTTGATTGGGAAATAAGAAAATCAATTTACTTAATGTCTGGATATCGATCATCAATGGCTTCAAGTTATCTTGCGCCGCAAACCAGCGGGAGATCAAGATTTCTTGGTGAGCCATTTTTTTACGGCACCATGCATCGATCGCCTCGTCGGGAAAGCGCTCCTCGTTTAACAAGACCAAATACCGATGATGCCGATGGATCAAGGTGACGACTTGCGCCACTTGCTCCTGCAATTTCTCAACCAGCTTTTGGGCATCTGCCTCCTCGGAAAGACGCAATAGCTTGATGGCTTGTGCGTCTTTGATTCCCGTTTGATCCCCGCCAAACAATTTCTCCATCAACTGACTCTTCTGATTTTTCTGCTGATCGGTCTTGGCTTTTTGATCGATTTTCGTCAAAATACCGATCAGCTCTTCTTCATCAACTGGTTTCAGCAAATAGGTCACAGCGCCCAGTTGCAAAGCTTGCTTGGCATAGTCAAAATCTGAGTAGCCGGATAAAATAATGGCAAAAAACAAAAGCCCTTCCTCCGATGCTGCTTGCACCATCTCAAGACCATTTTTTCCCGGCATACGGATATCAGCGATCACAACATCTGGCTTCAATTCGCGGATCATTGCCAAGCCAGCTTCGCCGTTTTCCGCCGACCCGACGATTTGATACCCCAGACGTTCCCAATCGATGATCAGAGGTAGCCCATTTCGGATCGATGCTTCATCGTCAACGATCAACACTTTACGCATTTTCCAACCTCCATTTTCAGCTACTCCTTCATTACATCATGTTTCACTTGTCAAACTTGCCCCGTTGGTGCGAATCACCTCTTGATACCAATAAAAACTATCTTTCGGGATGCGCGCCAACTGACGTTCGCTTTGATTGTCGCGATCAACATAAACAAACCCATAGCGTTTTTTGTATCCATTCAACCAACTTAGTAGATCTGTAAAGGACCAAGCACAATAGCCGATCAGCTCAACCCCATCCGTGATGGCCTTTTGCAGTTCCACCAGATGTTCCTGCAAATAGGTGATGCGGTATGGGTCATGGATCTGTTTGTCTTCTGTCAATTGATCGATAGCGCCTAACCCATTTTCAGTAATAAAAATCGGCAAGTCATAATTGGCTTGGATGCGCCGCAAGGCTACACGGAAACCAACGGGATCGATCTCCCAGCCCCAATCCGTTTTTTTCAAGTGAGGATTTTCTGCTGTCGCAAACATGGTTTCTTCGGGTGAGAACTCACCAGTTGCCGCTTGCATCAAATACGGATCGACTTTAGAAAATTCTTTCTTTTCAGCTGACTGCTTTTGCAAATTGTTTTGCTGGGCCGTCCCACCGTGATAGTAATTGATTCCTAAGAAATCAGGTTTTGCCTGTTTTAATAGTGCTTGATCTTCTGGAGTGACTTCAGGAGCCAAGCCAACTTTGGCTAATTGCTTGTAGACAAATTTTGGGTATTCGCCTTTGCAATAGACATCTAAAAACCATGCGTTGTTGAAGGCTTCGCCATTTTCTGCTGCCAGCACATCTTCTGGGTCACAGCTAAACGGATACATCGGTCCATAGCCAAAACTTGGACCGATCTTGCCCTGAGGAACCAGCTCATGGAACAAATTGATCGCCTTAGCATTGGCAAGGTTGATGATATGATTGGCTGCATACATCCGTTTTAAGTCCTTCAAGCCCGGCGGATGTGCCGCCCAACGGTACCCAAGAGAAGTGAAGACATTTTGTTCATTCATGGTGACCCAATAGGTGACTTTCTTTCCTAGGCGTTCAAAAAGGATCCGGCAATACCGTTCAAATGCTTCTGCTGTTTCTCGGCCTTCCCATCCTAAGTATTTGTCTTGCAAAGCCTGGGGAAGGTCCCAATGATACAGCGTCAAAATCGGCTCTACTCCTTGCCGAAGCAATTCGTCCACCAGCTTTTCGTAAAACGCCACACCCGCTTCATTGACCGCGCCTTCGCCATCAGGCAAGATTCGCGACCACGCCACGCTGAAGCGATAGGCTTTCAAGCCCATTTGCTTCATCAAAGCAACATCTTCTTTGTACCGATGGTAATGATCGATCGCCACTTTGCCGTTGGTTTCCTCAAAAGTATTGCCAGGAATTTGGGCATAGGTGTCCCAAATCGACGGACCTTTGCCGTCTTCTGCCCATGCTCCTTCAATTTGATAGGCCGCCGAAGCTGCCCCCCATAAGAAGTTTTCTGGGAAAGGATCTAAGTTTGTGTGAAACATCAAGTTGCCTCCTTCATTTCCTAAACCGAAATAAATCGGTTACATTTTATCGTATCATAAGTTGGTTGATTCGTAACAATTGCCAAAAGATATTTTTAGGTGAAAAAACTGCCGCTCCTCAGAACGACAGTCGTTTCTTATTAAAACAGGTAATCATTCAAACGAGATTTCACATATTCAATGTGGCTGGATTCTAATTCGATTTGATCATGCGCCAATGCGTAATCTGTCAGTGTTTCTAAGTTTTCCTCATCAGCAACGATCTTCGCTCCGATGCCTTCTTGGAAAGAGGCGTATCGTTTTTCCTTCAATTCGTCTAAGAAGCGGTCTTCTTTTAGTTTCGCTGCTGCTTTCAACGCTCGGGCATACGTATCCATACCAGCGATGTGGGCTAACAACAGATCTTCCATTTCAAATGACGAACGACGGACTTTAGAATCGAAATTGATTCCTCCCGGCGCAATGCCGCCGTTTTCTAAGACTTCGTATAAAGCAAGTATCGAGTCAAAGACGTTGGTTGGGAATTCATCCGTATCCCACCCTAACAGCATATCTCCTTGGTTGGCATCCAGTGAGCCTAATGCGTTATAGCTACGGGCAACGGCGATTTCATGTTCAAAGGTATGGCCAGCTAAAGTTGCATGATTGGCTTCTAGGTTTAATTTGAAATCTCCTTCTAAGCCGTAGTGCTGAATGAAGGCCATCGTTGTCGCTGCATCAAAATCATATTGATGTTTTGATGGTTCTTTTGGTTTCGGCTCTAATAAGAACTGCGGTTTATGACCGATTTTTTCGCCATAAGCGATCGCCATTTTGAATAGACGGGCGATGTTGTCTTGTTCAAATTTCATGTCTGTATTCAACAAGGTTTCATAGCCTTCACGGCCACCCCAGAAGACATAGTTTTCGCCGCCTAATTTTTTCGAGATGTCTAAGCCTTTTTTGACTTGGGCTGCCGCATACGCATAAACTTCTGCATTATTGGTGGAAGCAGCGCCGTTATTGAAACGAGGATGTGAGAACATATTTGCTGTATTCCATAATAGTTTGATTCCCGTTTGTTCCATTTTTTCTTTGATCAAATCGGTGATTTCGTCTAAGTTTTGGAAAAATTCTTCTAACGTTTCCCCTGCAGGTGCCACGTCAACATCATGGAAACAGAAGAACTCTGCCCCTAATTTTTCGCAAATCTCGAAGAAGGCTTCTACTCGATTTTTCGCCGTTTCCATTTCGGTGTCACCGATCCACGTCCGTTTGTTGACAGGTGCGCCAAAAGGATCAGAACCGTCTTGCGTCATCGTATGCCAATAGGCGATTGCAAAACGTAGATGATCTTTCATTTTCTTGCCTAAAACAACTTCTTCGGCATCGTAGTGGCGAAATGCAAACATATTGTCTGTTTTAGGACCTTCGTAGCGGATTTTTTCGATCTCTGGAAAATAAGTCATTGTTGTTGCCTCCATTTTATGTTTTTTAGTGTAATAAACTAACTTACTTGTTTCCAATCATTTAGAACCAAAAACGATTCCTCGCTTTGATCAAGTAGATTGCCTGCTGCCATTACGCTACTCGATTTGCGCCAATGCATGGCAGATAGGGGCGGTTTGTTGGTAGACGGTGCGGTAGATCGCATAAATTTCTTGGTATTTGGCGACATTTTCAGGAATCGGTGCAATGGCCTTGCCGTATTTGACAAAGGCGTTAACACAGGCAGCTGCATCTGGATAAATGCCACTGCCGATTGCTGCCAGCATTGCTGCGCCCATACCTGGACCTTGCTCAGTAGACAAAGTCAGCATTTCTGCATTAAAAATATCGGCTTGCATTTGCAGCCATTCGGCATTTTTCGCACCGCCCCCCACAGAAACGATCTGGGTGAATTTCCGCTGTGCCCGTTCTTCCATGATCATTTGGGAATCTTTCAAAGAGAAGGTGATCCCTTCTAAGACCGCACGACTGAAATGCTTTTCGCGATGCCGTGTGTCGATGCCGATAAAACTACCCCTGATTTGGCTGTCGGTATGCGGTGTGCGTTCGCCCACGATATAAGGCGTAAACAGCAGGCCTTCTGCCCCTGGGTTTACCTCACTGATCGCTGAAAGCAATTCCTGAAACGATTGGTTGGGGGCAAACGTATCACGATACCAGCTTAAGGAATTTCCAGCGGCTAACGTGACCCCCATTGAATACAACTTGTCTTTGATCGCATGACGGAAAAGGTGTAGATCTCCTTGATAATCAACCTCTTGCGCTTCTTCAAAGGATAAGAACACACCGCTAGTGCCAATCGACACCATGCCGACACCTTCGGCGATGATCCCTGAACCTAATGCAGCACAGGCATTGTCTGCGCCACCTGCATAGATCGTCACCTCTTGTTCAAACCCAAAAGCTTCTTGCAGCTCTTTTCGCATTTGCCCTACAGGCGCTGCTGATTCAAAAAGCGGCGGCAGTAAATCCGATGCGATTGCGAATTTTTCTAGAATGGCTTCAGACCAGCACTTCTTTTCGATATCCAGCAGTAACGTACCCGCTGCATCGGAATAATCCATCGAATAGTTCCCAGTCAGCCAAAAAGCCAAGTAGTCTTTTGGCAGCATCATGTGACGAACTTGTTGCCAATGTTCAGGCTCGTGTTCTTGGACCCATAAAATTTTTGGTAAGGTGAACCCTTCCAAAGCAACATTCTTGGTGATTGCTTTTATTTCCTCTCCAAAGGATGCCATGATCGCTTGGCATTGTTTGGTGGTCCGAACGTCATTCCATAATATTGCCGGACGAATGACTCGGTTTTCTTCATCCAATAAAACAAGACTATGCATTTGCCCAGAAAAGCTGATGCCGATCAATTCCTTTTGCAGCGTTGGAAGCTGCTGGATCAAGGTTTTGATCACCTTATCTGCCGCCTGTTGCCAGTGCACCGGCTCTTGCTCACTGAACCCCGGTCTTGGGGATGACAATGGATAGTCAGCACTTGCTGTTCCTTGGAGTTCCCCGGTTTGATCAAAAACTAAGCCTTTTAACGCACTTGTTCCTAGATCCAACCCTAAAAAATAAGCCATCTCTTCTCTCCTTCCTCTGTTTGAAGCAGTTAACCATTGACTCTTAAACGGTTAATTAGCATTCAAAACTAACTAATTGGATAGTAAACGATTCTCGCATTCCTGTCAAGCGCTTTCAACGAATCTTTCATGGTTTTTCCTTATCAAACTGCTGCTCCTACATTCTGCGTCTTTTCTTTATTCTTCAGCTTGCACAATATTAATTTGCACGGTAAGCTAACACTAATCACATCTACGAAGAGGAGAACACATGATTATCAATAAAATGGGCATACGCGAACAAAATGAAGCGGCTGTATTGAAGACGATCATTGACAATGAAAATGTGTCACGAGCGGAAGTGTCAAATTTGACCCATCTCAATAAAGCGTCTGTTTCTCAAATAACCAAAAAACTGATCGACACGGACTTCGTGCGCGAAGTCGGCATTGGTGATTCCACTTCGATCGGTGGTCGCAAACCGATTCAATTGCAATTCAATCACCGTAGCAGCTTAGCTGTTACCTTTGACATCGGCTATAACTATGTTCGAGGGATGCTCTCTTATATCAATGGCGAGATGATCGCCTCTGCCGACCATTCCCATGAATTGATCACCAAAGAAAATGTACTGGCGACGATCGATTCCATGATGAAAGAGTTTTGGCCGCAAATGCCGCAAACCACTCATGGATTAGTAGGAATCTGTTTGGCGATCCACGGCATCGTTCACAATCAGACGGTCACCTTTGCCCCCTACTACGACTTGGAACACTTTGATTTGATCGCCCCTTTGAGCCAAAAATACAATACGGCGGTCTATATAGAAAACGAAGCCAATCTGACGGCTTTAGGCGAGTACTGTTTTTCTTCTGATTCCACGAATTTACTGAGCGTCAGCGTCCATAGTGGGATCGGTGTCGGAATCATCGTTGATGGGCAGCTGCAAACCGGTACTCACGGCATGGCGGGGGAAGTTGGTCATTCTACGCTCTTTCCTCACGGCAACTTGTGCCCTTGCGGCAATCGAGGCTGCTTAGAGCAATACGCGTCGAACAAAGTCTTGTTTGACACCTACAGTCACTATACAAAAACTGCGTTCGTTAATTCGGATACCTTTGCACAAGCCTATCATGCCGGAGAAAAATCAGCAGTCGAGTTGGCGCAACAAAATGTTGAGTTTCTTAGTATTGGGCTAAACAATGTCATCACTTTTTCTGATCCCGAAGAAGTCTATATCAACAGCTCGGTCTATCGCAAAATTCCTGATTTATTACTAGCGCTGCAGCAAAAATTGACCAGCCAGTTCACCAAAAACACGAAGATCAAAAACAGTCGATTAGGCGATCAGGCCCCGCTGTTTGGCGGCAATGTTTTAGTGGCGAAACATTTCTTGAATATCAACGATTTGCGCTTTGCGGCACTTGATCTCTCCCGTGTGATCCGTTAAATGAATGCTGGACTGAAGACTCAGTCCAGCGTTTTCTTTTGGTAAAAAGGTCTCGCTATCCTTTGATTCCGCCAGCCGTCACACCGCCCACGATGTATTTCGATAGAAACAGGTAAATCAGCAGTAAAGGAATAATACTTAATGAGATCCCTAGATACATACTGCCAAATTCAGTACGGTAAACATCGGTTTTCAGCAATTGGACCAGCATCGGCAACGTATACTTTTCCGTATCGTTGATCAAGATCAAGGGCATCAAGAAATTATTCCACGAGGTCACGAACGAGAAAATCGCCATGGTGGCTAAGCCCGGTTTCATCAAGGGCAACATGATGCGATGGAAAATTTTGATTTCGCCGGCTCCGTCCAAACGAGCAGAATCTGCCAAATCAGGATGATAGATCGTTTCTAAGTATTGCTTTAAGAAAAAAACGGTAGCAGGTGATGCGATCGCTGGTAAAATCAATGGCAGAAAATTATTTAAGAGCCCTAAGCGATTCATAAATTGATAAAAACCGATCATGCTGATTTGCTGAGGAATCATGATCAGCCCAAGAATGACAGCAAACAGGACTTTCTTGCCACGAAACTCATAGGCGATCACGCCATATGCTGTCAATGCCGAAAAATATACATTGAGAACGGTAGCGCCAGCCGCAATCAAGAAACTATTTTTAAACCCATTGAAAACATTGAAGCCTCTGCCCATTAAGACGGACCAGTTGTATTGGAGATTACCGCCTGGCCACAAGGACAGCCCTTGCTGGATCTGTTCTGCTGAACGGGTCGCATTGACTAAGACGACCCAAAAGGGCAGAATACTTAAGATGGTCAGCAACACCAAAAAGACATAGATCAACAATCGTTTTGCTCGATAGCTATTTTCCATTTATTTTCGCCCCACTTTGCTGTTTTCTTTGAAAAATTGAAACAATAACGTGCTTAATACGATCGAAAGTACCAATAATAGCACCGACGCGGTTGCGGCAACGTTGAAATTCCGACTCCCGGTAAAGGCTTGGTTGTAGATAAACATCGTGATCGTTAAGACACTATTGTTGGGATTGCCGTTTGTCAGCAAAAAAGGAATGTCGAACATTTGCAAGCCGCCAATCAAGGATGTCACTAATGTATAAAGCAAGATTGGTTTTAACAAAGGCAGCGTGATCTTGCGGAAAATTTGACCATCATTGGCTCCATCGACCATTGCTGATTCAAAAAGAGCATCATCAATGCTCAAAATGCCCGAAACCAAAACGATCGTTGTCTGACCATACCACATCCAAAATTGGATAAAGGAAACGATCAGCCGAGTGCCCGTTTCACTACGGAAAAAGTCATAGGGCTGGTCCAAAACACCGAAATGCTGCAAGACTAGGTTGATCGGACCTAACGGAAAACTGAACAAAACGAAAAATAAGATTGCTACTGAAGCGGCAGTAATGATGTTGGGTAAGTAAAAAACGACTTTGAAGAAGCCTTTCCCCCGCAAGCGCAACTTGATATTGGTAAACCATGCCGCCAGCAACAGAGCCAAGCCAATTTGAGGGACAAAGTTTACGCCCCACAAAATAAAGGTATTGCTGATGGATTTTAAAAATAACGGGTTGCGAAAAATCGCAAAATAGTTATCCAGTCCGACAAGATTGGCAGCTGGATTCCACCCTTTTAGATCCGTAAAGCTTAGGTAAATCGTATAGAGAATTGGATAAAGCTGAAAAACCAAGAATGCTAGAAAAAATGGTGCGATAAATAATAGCCCATAGCGATGATACTGTTCAAATCTTCTCTTATTCTGCATCGTAATCCCCCTGATATTTATTTCTTCTACTGCCAACTTCTGCCTGTAAAGACAAGCCATTTGAGCAGCGCATAATACCTAGAAAAGGTTGAAACCGCCCCCGTCTTCGGTGCCGGTTTCAACAACACCTAATCTACTTGAACATCTGGATAAGCATTGACGACCGCATCTTTAAAGTTTTGGATCGCCGTTTCCTGATCCACTTCACCTTTTGAAAATGGTGTCAAACAACTATCCGTAAAGAGGGTTTCAATCGTCTGGTCATACTCGGTCAGAATTTTCGCATTGATGTCTTGAACCATATCGGCAAATTCTGCATAGTGGTTTTGACCGCCTAAAAATTCCTCTTCATATTCGCCTTTAATTTCTTCAACGACTCGCTCATTTGATACAAAATCACCGGTATCTTCGGCCCATTGTTTTAAAAATGCTTGATCTGTGGTCAAGTAAGCCACCAATTGCGCAGCTTCTTCTTGCATCTCAGAATTTGCTGTAGCACCGATCCATGTGCCGCCCCAGAACCACGACGACGGTCCTTGGATCATGCGCCAGTCCCCTTCTGTTGAGCTGGAGTTATCGGCAGCTGTCGCATTTGGTTTTAACCAATAGTGCAGCCCCCATGTCGGCAAACTATAACCGAATACATTGTCGCCATTCATTCCAGCAAACCAAGCTTCTGATTGTCCTTCTGTATCTTGTGTCAGGCCTTCTTCTACAAATTTTCGTGATACATCCAACAAGTCATACAAACTGTCGTCGATCACTAATTTGCCGTCTTCAACCCAGCCATGTTCGCGTTGACCATAAAAAGGCTTTGCCAAATCTTGGACACTAGAGATCATATAGGTGGTTCCACCACTTTTTTCTTTGACTGCTTTGGCTTGCTCATAGAACTTGTCGTAGTCTGACAATGCCGATTGCGCAGCCGCTGGATCATCGATCCCTAGCAGCTCTTCTGCCATCGATGCCCGGTAATAAAACCCGCCAGGAGCAGCTTGCCAAGCCAAGGCATGAAGAACCCCGTCTTTTGAAGTCCCTACGTCTTTGACATATTGATACGTATCTGCCGCGGCTTCATCAAGCCCCAGTGAACCAAGGTCTGCCATCATGCCTGATTCCACATATTTTTTGACAAAGGCAGATTCTAAAGCAATCACATCTGGTGCATCTTTGGAACCGAGAATCGGATCGAGCTTGGTCTCGAATTGGTCAGAAGGAATCTCCACGATCCGAATGTCATAGGCCAAGTCGTCATGCGCCGGCAAATAGTAATCATTGATCATTGTTGATAATTCTGAAGTAAAGGTCCAAACCACGAGTTCATCCTTGCCACTACTTCCCGTTGCGCTATTATCTGAGCTGCTGTTTCCAGAACCATTCCCGCAGCCACTAAGCATAAAAGCTGCTAAGCCCGCTACTGACGCTGTTTGTAAGACCCGTTTCCAATTTTTCATCTTTCTTCCTCCTCGATTTTTTGATAATCAAATGAATCAAAATCAGCCGCCAAACGATTGCCGGTCGTATCGATCGCAAACATCCCTACAAAAGCCCCTGTAAAGAATCCACCGTAATGTTCTGCTACATAGTCGTCAGACAATTGCAAGCTGTCAAATAGCTGATCGATGACCTGCCACTCTTTTTGATCAAACGAGTACGCGTATTGATAGTGGGCATAATGAACGATCGTTTTGAAGTAGACTGTTTGTACATCGGCTGGTATCACAACTTCTGGTGCTTTTTGACTCTTCAGTTGGCCCTTATCGCTTGCCAATACAGTGATGATTCTGCCTTTCGTCTCATCATGAGTGATGCAGATCGCCGACCAGTTTTGTGTATTGTAGTAATTCGTCATGCCTGCCAACTGTAGAAACGAGGTCGGTGAAAATTCGACGGCAGTCGTTGCTTCGAAACGAAAATCGCTCCATCTTCTTGCCACTAGTGCTTGATGGAACAAGGAATTGAACGACTCTCGCCCATACAAGCGCAAGTACCCTGGTCGTGCGGTCAAACTACCGATTTTCTCAGAAAAAGGAATCCGCAAGGTTTGAAACACTGGTGCCAACGACGCCTCTTCAAAATCATCAAAGCCTGATTCTGTTTCCCACGGATGTTCGGGCAGCTGTGGCTGTGGGACTTCCTCTTTTGGAAAGTTTCCGCCTGTGATATACGGCCAATCATTTTCCCAATAAACAGACTGGATCGCTGTTTCTCGTCCGAGCGGGCAATAACCGCGATTTTCTAAGAGGGGCGTTTCTGGATACTTCAGCGCTCGCCCTGTTAAGTGAACAAAATACCATTCATCGGTCTGCGTTTTCACAAATGAACCATGGCCAGCTTTTTGTAGCAGGATCTCTGGCTGTCCCCAGGAACTGATCAGAGGGTTTTGAGGATGAACTTCATAAGGCCCTTCGATGTGCGTCCCACGAGCGATGGTACTTGCATGTTCAAACTTGGTGCCACCTTCTGCCGTCAATAAATAATAATAGCCGTTCACTTTATACATAACCGGTGCTTCCGTCAATTTGCGCTCTGTTCCTTTGAAGATGATTTTGGGCTGCCCCACCAATTTCTTGGCTTGCCAATCAAACTCTTGGAGAGCGATCCCATAAAAGGAATGGTTTGTCGGACGATAATCCCAAACCATGTTCAGAAAATATTTTTTGCCGTCGTCGTCATGAAATAACGAGGGATCGAAACCAGAAGAATTCATATAGATTGGTTCTGACCAATCCCCATCAATGGTTTCACAGGTGATCAAATAATTGTTCACATCTTTCCAACTATTAGATTGTGTTTTGACATCTGAATAAATCAACCAAAAACGACCATCACTGTAACTTAAGTTTGGCGCCCAAACGCCCCCAGAATCTGGGTTTCCCAGCATATTCAACTGACTGACACGATTGACTGGT
Source organism: Enterococcus sp. DIV1279b (assembly GCF_050531515.1). Taxonomy (NCBI): domain Bacteria; kingdom Bacillati; phylum Bacillota; class Bacilli; order Lactobacillales; family Enterococcaceae; genus Enterococcus; species Enterococcus sp. DIV1279b. The sequence goes on from NZ_CP172891.1 coordinate 2,945,628, forward strand.
GTACTGATCAAGCGCCAGTTCTTCAAATCCTTCGAATGGAAGATGCGCACACCTGGAAACCATTCAAAGGTCGACGTAGCAATGTAATAATCTTCACCTGCACGATAAATACTCGGGTCTGGATGAAAGCCTGTTAGTATCGGATTGGTAATCAAAAAAATTTCCTCCTCTTTCCCTCTTTGGCATTTTGTGGTTCAACTGAGTGTCAGTAGGAATGAGCTTCATTCAGTTAGTAAGTTTTCTTTACTAATATACCTAACAAAAAAAAGAAACTTGCTGCTGCAGCTCATTTTAAAAATATTCACTAATCATTGTTCTATTTACTTTCTTCAGCTGAACTGTCATAATTATAGAATGAAATCGCTATCATTCACAGGACGATTTCCACACATCGATAGACAAAAAATGGAGGATAGATCGCGTGACCATTTTAGAAGAATACCATTTCGGCGAATACCTAGGCGTTTCCAGTTACCATCCCTACTCGCTTAATTACATGGAACATTTTCATCGTTCCTTTGAATTGCTTTTTTGTAGTGATGGCGAAGCGGTTGTCAAAATCGAAGAAAGTCCCTATGTCCTTACGACAGGCCAAGTGTTATTAGTCATGCCTTATCAGACTCATGCCATTGAAACCCCTAAGGAATCACAATTGCATATTCTTGTGTTTTCACCTGAGTATATTCCAGATTTTTACGCCAAAACGAAAGATTTCGCTTTGTCAGATCCGGTGATCACCATTGATTCATCTGTTGCCAAGCAGCTCTACTATCCTTTATTTGAAACGGATTCCCGCTATTTACGAAAATCGGCACTGTATCAAGTCCTGTACCTTTTTGAACACCAAACGACTTTATTACCAGCCAAAAATCAAGAGGATATCCTGATCCAGCTACTTGTTTACATCGAATCCCATTTCAAAGAAGAACTGACGCTCGAAAAACTAAGCAGCAGTATCGGTTATAGCAGCGTCTACGTTTCCAGAATGATCACCGATAAATTGAAAAGCACCTTTCCTCGGCTTTTGAATCAAGCAAGAATACGCCATGCCTCTTTTTTGCTGACCCATAGTCTCTTGCCGATTACGGAAGTAGCAGAACAAGCAGGCTTTCAAAATGTGCGAACCTTCAATCGAAATTTCAAAGCATTGACCTCACTGACGCCAAAAGAATACCATTTAAAACACAATGCTCATTTTTCGTTGCTGAAGGAATAGCGTAAAAAAGCAGCTTCACTTAGCTGTAAAGTGAGCTGCTACAATCTTACTCGTTTTTCTAGTCAGCCTTTTGCCTCATTCCTAGAAACTAGTGAAAAACGCTCTAACTTCCCCTTCTTCATAGAGAAATGAGCAGGAAAAAACCAATTGCAAAAATGAACCTTTGTTGTTTTACTGATTCCACAAAACTATGCCTGTTTTAAAACACCGTACTTTTTAGCTTCATACCCTTTTGCTTTGTTGATACTTCTTGGAATATCGATCAATCCCAAGAAAAATGATTCACGACGAGCCAGTCTTTGACTTTCGTCAGATCAGAAAAAGTTTTCACCTGTGCAACTACTTCTTGCTCAAGTTTTGGCTGTTTAAGCAAAGGATACTTCCCATTTTTCTTGACTGGCAAAGCACTCAAATCATCCGCAATCAGAAAAGCTGGGATCTCGGCTTGTTTTGCGGCTTTTATGCCAGCTAGAGAATCTTCTAATACCAAGGCTTCTTCAGGCTTTACGCCTAATTGTTGGCAAGCTGTTAGAAAGATTTCTGGATCAGGTTTGCCCTTTCGCACTTGATCCCCAGAAACCACCGTATCAAACCAATCTGGCATCTGTTCCATTTCAAAGTACGCCTTGATTTTTTCTTTCGATGAAGAGGATGCCATGGCTATCAAGCAATCTTGTTTTTTTAATGCTTCCAACAGGTCAAGAAGGCCGGGCTTTTTGAACACCCGTTTTTCTTCAGCTAAAATCACTTCTTTCTGACGATTCATCGCTTCTCGCCACCGATCCGTTGGTACTTGATTGCCATAAAGTTCCTGCATCCCTATACGAATATCTGCTTCCGTTCTGCCAGTCAGGTAATAATAAACTTCTTGGCAAACTTCAAAATCATATTCCTCCGCGGCTCTTAAATAAGCGCGGTAAGCTAGACGACCTGTTTCAAACATCAAACCGTCCATATCAAAAATCACCAGTTTTATCTTTTTCATCCTATAGCCTCCTTTACTTTTCTGCGAATAAAAAAGCAATGGTACCAAAATCCTTTGGCACCCATTGCTTCACCTTGTTTATTTACAGCTGACTGCTCAACTTAGCAATGATTTTACATGCGCCAAATGGCTGTCAGCCTTTTCCCGACCTTCTTTTATTAATGATTCTGAAAGAATGAAGGAGCCGCCAACTGCTAGCACCTGCGGATCAGATAAATAGTCTTGCATATTTTCGAGGTTGATTCCGCCAGTTGGGACAAATCGAATATCATAAAATGGACCCCTGAGGGCTTTGATTGCCGGCAAGCCCCCGTAGATATCCGCGGGGAAAAATTTCACAACTGATAAGCCATAAGTCGCTGCTCGTTGAATGTCATTTGGGGTAGCTGTTCCTGGAAACACTGGAATGTTTTCGGCAAGACAAAATTCCACCACATCAGGTACAAGAGCAGGGGAAACAATAAAGCGCGCCCCTTTCTCAACTGCTGCTTTCGCTTGTTCTAAGGTGCGCACCGTGCCTGCGCCGACGATCAATTTGCCTGATTGAGAGAGTTTTTCAATCGCTGCTAAAGCAAGGTCACTGCGGAAGGTCACTTCAATAAAGGGTAGTTCATGTTCGATCAACAGTGATTCTACTACTGGCAAATAGGTAAGATCTGTTGCAGTGTAAAGAGGCAATACCCTTGTTTTTGCCAATTGTTCATCGAGTGTCATACACTCTTTCCTCCCTTCGTTTCCTTCGATTGCATTTGTTCTTTCAAGACGGCTTCATGAAGCCCTTGAAGATAACTGATACCAATCGCGCGATCATACAGACCATAGCCTGGCATCGCCACTTCCCCCCAGATCGTCCGCCCGTGATCTGGACGGATGACGCCATCAAAACCGACCTCAACCAAGGCTTTCATGATGGCATACATATCTAATGATCCTTCGGTGGACAGATGGGCGGACTCTTTAAATTTACGTTCTCCCATAAACAACACATTGCGGAAATGAACAAAGTTGATGCGTCCTTTTAAGGCATGAACGATCTCCACCATGTCGTTTTCTGGATCGGCACCTAACGAACCGGTGCACAACGTTACCCCATTATAAGGCGAATCCACGATGGCCATGATTTTTTTCAAGTCCTCTAAATTTTTGGTGATTCGTGGCAAGCCAAAAATTTCCCAAGGTGGATCGTCGGGATGGATCGCCATTTTCACATCTACTTCTTCACACACAGGAATGATCCGCTTTAAGAAATAGCTTAAGTTATCAAAGAGGATTTCTTGAGTGACCCCTTCATAAGTTGCCATCAAACGCTGGAACTTTTTCAGTCGTTCTTCTTCCCAACCTGGCAATTGAAAGCCTTTTGATTGGCTATGGATCAGCGTATACATCTCACTAGGTTCCATATCATCCACAACGGCTTGATCATAGAGCAAGGAGAAGCTGCCATCCTCGTTTTGATAAAATAGATTTGTTTTGGCCCAGCCGAAGATTGGTTTGAAGCTATAGCAGATCATATGTACATCACAAGCTGCTAAATTCCGAATCGTTTGAATATATTGATCGATGTAGTGATCCCGTTCCTCTGTTCCAGCTTTGATCGCATCGTGGATCGCCACACTCTCAATCCCTAATAGCGAAAGATGCTCTTTTTCAATTGATGCTTTTAGTGCGTTGATTTCGGAAATCTCCCAGACATCTCCGGGCATTTTATTCAGAAGTGTTCCTACAATGCCGTGCATTCCTGGAATTTGTCGAATATTCGTTAACGGGATCGTATCCCCTTCCCCGTACCATCGAAACCCCCATTGCATTTGCTGTCATCCTTTCGTTTTTAAAAATCATCGTCCTCATCAGTTTCTTCGCTACTATCACCTGCTGAAGAATTGTGCCAAAGCGCTACACTATTTTCTCCTTGCTGGATCACTGCTGCCACCGCCTGTTCAATCGGTGTTGCCAAAAATTGGTGATTGATCGCTTCTAATACCATCGGCAGATTCACTCCGCCGATCACATACGTCTTTTCCTGAAGAGATTCTTCTAATTGATTGATCGTTACAACCGACTGATTGTAGGGACTCGCACTCAATAGATCAGCAAACACCACTACACCGTCCCCTTGATCTGTTTCGTGGATCGCTTCATGGATTTTGTTTCCCAGAAGTTGAATATCCTCTCCGTGGTTCAAATTAACGACCGCAATATTTTCGACACTGCCCATGATCACCTCTGCAGCATCTTTAAAACCAGTACTCAGCTGTCCGTGAGTTGCCAATACGATTCCTAACAAATGTTGTTCCTCCTTTTTCGCTTCCTAACCAAATAACGCAAGGACTTTTTGCATATTCCTACTATTCAGCTCTTTTTGCTTTAATTGTTTTCTAGGCAACACATACGTCTGATCCTGCTGCTTTTCTGCACAAAACAGATAGTTGATGCTGCCCATCGCTTCACTACTGTGTTCGATCGCCAGCTGCTGCAGTTGCCCTTCATTGAATTGCTTGCCGATAGCTCGAATCGGAGCATCGGCGCCGATAGAATCTAAATAATAAATCTTCGCATTCGGCCCTACTGAATCACGTAACACTTCCAACCCGCGTTCTCCAAAACTTCCTTCATCAAGAAACGCAAAAGCAGTCGCTGTTTGACTGTTTTGACTGATCAGTGACAGCAGCGCTAAGATAGAGGACGTATTGCGGGTCAGATTTTGCTCAAATCCTGCCCCGCGGCTTACGCGATTTAATAGCAGAAAATAAATACCGACTCCTAAAGCAAAAAGCGCTGTTTGCCATGACAACAAGGGAAATCTCCCTGATGCAAAGTGGATATAAAGCCAGGTACCCAACAACCCAAAAAGAATCATCACTGCTGAAGCAGTCAGAATAAATTGATTTGTTTTACGCCCTTGCTCCTGCCGATCAAAAAAATGGTAATCGCCAAAATGCTGTGGCGGTGTATCATAATATGTGCAGATGATCCGTTTTGCTTTGGTCAGATCGCCAACATACAAATTGCGTGAGGCGTTTTTTTTCGTGTGATCATACTCAATCACCTGAAGATCTTTGCGAAACGGAATGATATCTGCGATGAGTGCCTTCAAAAATCTTTGTTTGCTTTTATCCGTGGAACGCGATCGGTAGACATACCGATAACGAAAAAGCCAATCACGAAATGTTTCTGTTTGATTCATGGCGGACTCTCCTATTCACAAATTACTGACAAGGAAGGAGGAACTCTATTTTTTATAAGATCCTCCGCCTTCCTCTTCAACAGATGACGAACGCGCTCATTGATTACAAATTGAACTGCTTCAACACATCTTTAAGGGTTGATTTCGGTGCAGAAGGTGTTGCTTGAAAATAGATTGATTCCACACCGTACGCTTCGTTCATTTCTTTGAGTTTTTGCGCATCAGCTTGATTTAAATAAACAGATTTCGTTACCAAGAGATCTTTCTCGGGATCTTTTTGGGCGATACCGCCTATGTTCAATTCTTTCATTGGCACGCCGTGTTTTACTAAGTCGTACATCACACTGACGGTTTTAGCGATCAAAATACAGTTGTAATCTTTGAAGTTGTATTCATCCCAGTAAAATTTGGCTTTTTCTGGTGTAACGACGATCGTTTTTTGCCCTGTGCGGCTACCGGCATTTTTGTATAATTCCCGCATGAACTTATCCTTAGCTACTACCTCATCCACTACAAAAATCGAGTTAACTCCGCTTTTTTGTGACAAGGTCATCATGACCTGCCCATGGATCAATCGTTCATCTACTCGTGCTAAATTTACTACACCCATTTTTTCCACTTCCTTTTCTTATAAAATACCGACACCGGCTAAAATAATCAGAATCAAGGTCAGCCATAGTAATGCTTGCGTGACTTTTAATCCTTTCTTTGTATAGAACCAGTAGACGCCCATTACAACTGCTAACGGCAAGATCCCTGGTACAATCTGATCAAGGATATCTTGGATAATAAATTCTCGTCCAGAAATATCAAACTGCAGCGAAGAACTGACTTTGACATAGTTTCCAGCCAGAACCCCCATCATAAACAAACCGAGAACCGACAGTGTTTCAATTGCGGTTTGGACGCCTGTACTCTGCATCAAACCAGTTGCATTGCGCCCCATCGAAAATGCTTGACGGGCGAAAAACATTCCTAGAGAAACTTGATACAGTGCAAAACAAATGAATGGGAACAACGCACCTAGTGGACTTCCTTGCTGTGCCCAAGGAACAGCAATCGCAATAAAGATATATTGAACGGTTCCTGAGTCGATGGCATCTCCGATTCCTGCTAAAGCACCCATCAAACCAGCTTTCGTGTTGTACATTAGATCATCTTGCATCAAAATCTCTTTTTTCTCATGCTCTTCCTCGGCCCGCTGTTGTTCCATTGATGACATCAGCCCAGTGATGACTCCGCCCCCCCAACTCAGCTGGGTATTGAAAAACAGCAGTTGGCGTTTGTAGGCAGCTTTCAGTGCCTCATCGTCTTTGTAAAGTTTGCGCAAAATCGGCATCATGGCGTATAAAAGCGAGGGTGATAAATACCGTTCAAATGAATGCGGGATCTCATTGGCGAAATGCCATCTTAGGTATGCTTTTGTGACATCTTTCTTCGTGATTTCTTCTGGTGCGCCTTGCGCTTTTTGAATTGTTTCGGTCATTACTGCTCCTCCTTATCGATTAGAACCCGTCATCATAGTCATCGTCATCATCAAAGGATGGTGATGCTGTATTCGTTTCTGGGGCTGGGACCAATTTTCCTTTTTGTGACTGAACAAAAATCAACGCGATCAAAATGCCAAAAATCGCATAGGTGACCATGGTAATTTCCAGCGAACTGAAAACTACACTCATGAAATAGGCCAAGAAGAAAAAGACCATATAATCTTTTCGACCGATCACATAGACGGTAGTTGCAATCCCGATCGCTGCCAATCCTCCGCCGACTACTTCTAAAATATGAATAACGACTGTCCCCTCAAGAGCATTGATGACATCAGCAATCAGCGGAGCGCCTAAATAAAGTGCAATAAATACCAGCGGAACAAATAAAATAAATGAAGCCAGCGTTGGGTATAAAATAATTGAACGCGTCATTGCCTTGGCATTAAGATCTTCTACTGCTTTATCCGTATACTTTCCTAAGAAGGTATTGATAAAGAAACGGAACTGATACAAATAACTCCCTAGCAACCCAACAGGAACGGCAACAGCAATCGCTGCTTCTGGTTGCAGATTTCCTAGCAAAGCTACCGGTACGGCAATCGCCGCAGCAATTGAAGGTTCCGCTGGCATGGATCCGCCAGGAGAAAATACCCCCATGTAAATCATTTGTAAAGCGGCAGTAACGATCATGGCTTGAGCCACATTTCCCATCACCAGTCCGACAACTAATCCCGTCATCAATGGTGAAAAACGTAAAGTCAGTGTGGCGCCTCCGCCGAGCCAACGAGACATGACTGCTGCAACCCATAGCGCAATCAGTAAACTTTGTGTAACACTTAATGTATCCATTTTTCCTCCTCCTAAACTTCTTTCAAATAGTTTTCTAAATCAAGAACAGCTTCTTTCAAGCGTTCTTTGGTGATTAAGACTGGAATCAAGTGTACTTTTTCTTTCGAATCTATGAACTGCACCAACTGATCGATGACTTGTGCATCTTCAGGAAAAATACCCATTTGATGTAAACTCATTGGTAAGTGCAATTCTTGATAAAAGGGGATCAACTGATCGATGACCGTCCATTTTTCTTCAAGGGCTAATTGATAAAACATCCCATAGGCAACCTTTTCCCCGTGAAGAAAACGATGACTTTCAGGCAGATATTTACTGATGGCATCATGCATCGCATGCGCCGCTGCATTGCGGGCATATTTATCGCCTAGCCCGCCTACCATTCCAGCAACTGCAATAACGATCTCCGACAAGTGACAAAAGGCGTCTGTCACTTCCTGCCGCTTCATATCTTCAATCGCTTGTTTCGATTGTGTCAAAATAGCTGTTTCGCATAATTTTGCTGTATAGCCTGCCATTTGCAAGAAGGGCTCATTTTTCAAATGTGGTTGGGCTAAGATTGCTTCCGATTCAATCCACTTTGCCAACGTATCTGCTAAACCGGCGATGAAGTAGGAGACTGGTGCATCGATCACTAACGTCGGATCGGTAATCAAAAAAGCAGCCTGTCTTAAATAGTGTTCCGACTTTCCTTCAGATTCTCCCGACTCTTTATACATGACAGACAAGGGTGTCCATGGTGCACAATTACTGGCCAATGTTGGGATCAGTCCAAAGGGTCGATTGACTACATGTGCTGCATATCCCACTAAGTCGGCTAACTTCCCGCCGCCAACCCCCAGAATAAAATCGATCGCCAGTTCTTCAACAAGATCAGCAATCAGCCCAGCGCCATAATAGCTGCATTCTCCCGTGTAGCGATGATAAAAAATTTCCAAATGCGCATCTTCTAAAAAGAGTAATTTTGGTTTTGCTTTTTCCCATGAAACCGTTCCATGTACGAGCAGCAGTCGTTTTACTTTGTACTCTTTTAATACTTCCGGCACATAGTCGATCGCGCCTTCATGGTAACGATAAACTTGCGGTCCAACCTTTACTTTTAAATCCGTTAGCACGAGTTTCACTCTCCTTTATACAGCCAAAAACCGACTTTCCGCTTGAACAGCACGGTCTGGCAGCAGCCCCTTAACGATTCGTTCAATATCCGTTACACATTTGTTTCCCATCTCTTCTAAGCATTCCATAGTATAAGCCGATGTATGCGGTGTCATAACTACATTTTCAAAAGCTAAATACGGATGATCTTTATGACCAGGCTCTTCCTCTAAGACATCGGTGGCAAGACCAGCGATTTTCCCACTTTTTAATCCGCTTACAATTGCCTCTTCATTCAAAAGTGCGCCACGGGCACTATTGGAGAGATATACTTGATCTTTCATTTTTGAAATTTCTTCAAAGGAAATCATATGATAATTTTCCTCCGTCAAGTTAGCACATAGACAAATAATATCTGATTTTGCTAGCAGCTCGTCTAGCTCGACTTTTTTTCCGCCATAGCTTTGAATATGCAAAGCGGACTTATATGGATCGTATGCCAAAACCTCGCAGCGGAAACCATTTCTCAATATTTCTACTACACAACTTCCAGTATTGCCGACACCGATCACCCCTACCGTCTTGTTAAATAATGCGCGTCCGACAAAGTTCGCTCGTTTTTCCCATTGATCTTCGCGGACCTTTGTATTCGATTCAACTGTACAGCGCAGAAGCGCCAATAGATTGGTCACATTATTTTCTGCTACTGCATCTCGCTCAACCAAAGCTGGAATGATCGAAACAATCGTTTGGTGGTCCTTCGCTGCTTCTAAATCAATATTGTTATAGCCGATCCCGTGGCGTGTGATCAGTAGCAATTCATCTTTATACTCAAAAAACTCTTTGGTAAAAAATGGGGTAACACTTGCTATAATGATGTTGTATCCCTTAAGCTTTTCTGCCAATTCTTTCCCATTGATTTCGCTATCGAACGTGAAATGACTGACAGTTCCGATTGCTTTCAACCGCTCGATATGCTGCGGAAAGATTTTTCCAAAGCTGCTGGAATTCACTATAGCGATCTTAAACTGTTCCATATTCCTCCTCCTTACTCTTTTGCAACAATCTCGTGACCACCAAAACCATTCCTTAGCGCAGAGACGACTTTTGCTGAGAAACTGTCTTCTTCTTGGGACAAATTTCTCATAAACAAACTCATAGCGATCGTCGGTACAGCAACATTCATCTCCAAAGCCGTTTCCACTGTCCACCTAGCTTCACCAGAAGCTGCAACAACCCCGCGATATTCCTCCAACTTAGGGCTCTCATTAAATTGGGCCGCTGCGATTTCCATCAGCCAGCTGCGAATAACCGATCCATGATTCCATACCTCTGCGACGGAAGCCAAATCAAAGTCATAGGCACTTTGTTCAATCAATTGAAAGCCTTCACCGATGGCTTGCATCATTCCGTATCCGATACCGTTATGGACCATCTTTAGAAAATGACCGCTTCCTGATTCCCCTGCATAAAGGTAGCCTCCTAAAACAGCCACATCTGCAAACAAAGATTCCACCTCTGAAAAAGCGATTTCATTCCCGCCAATCATCAAACATGCATCTTTTCTAGCTCCGGAAACCCCACCAGAAGTCCCACAATCAAAGTAATGCACCTCTTTTTCTTTAAACCAGGCTGCTCGGCGAATCGAATCTTTGTAATTAGAATTTCCGCCTTCAATCACGATGTCTTTCGCTGATACAAGGGGCCATAGTTCTTCAAGAATCCCCTCAGTCACAGTTCCCGCAGGAAGCATCAACCATAAAACCCGTCGGCCGCTAAAAGAATTCGTCAAATCAGCTAGCGTTTGATAGAGTGTAATTCCAGCTTCTTGCGCTGTTTTCTGCGCATGTATCGAAAGATCCAGCCCTTTTACTTGATAACCTTGATCTTTTAAATTGAGGGCCAAGTTCAATCCCATTTTTCCAAGTCCGATAATTCCTATCTCCATGATAGCGCCTCCATTTCATACTTTCATTATACAAAAAAATATTTTTTTGTAAACATAAAAAATAAAAATAATTTTTATTTGCTTTTTTTCTTTAAAAGAGGTAACGTAACAATACAAAGATAATAATGTTCATATAAAGGAGGTAACCGTCTTTGACTGTTTCGATTCGCCTGCAAATAAAAACGCTTTATAAAGACTTAAGTCTCAAAGAACAAGCGATTGCCGACTACATTTTGGAAAATCCTAGTAAAGTCAGCCACAGTTCAATCAGTGATTTATCCAATGAATTAGGCATCGCTGATTCGACCTTTTTTCAATTCACAAAAAAACTCGGTTACAACGGATTTAAAGACTTCAAAATGGCAATGCTGATGCAGGAAAATGATTTTTCTGCCATTTCGATCCATGAAAATATCCAGAAGTCTGATAATGAATTGACTATGGCTCAAAAAGTATTTGATTCCAATATGACCACATTGACTGATACCAAAAATCTTTTGAAAGAAGAAGATTTAAAGCTTGCTGTTGCAATGATCAATCAATCTAAACGACTTTTTTTCTTCGGCGTTGGTGGTTCAGAGATCGTGGCAACCGATGCCTATCACAAATTTTTGCGCTCGCCGATCACTGTTTTTCACAGCAGTGATTATCACATCCAACTGATGGAGGCTTCATTGTTGACGCCAGATGATTGCGGCATTTTTATCTCTCATACTGGAAAATCAAGAGAAACCATTGAACTAGCTCAAGTTGCCAAAAACAATGGGGCCAAAATTATCGTCATTACTAGCCATGCTGCTTCCCCTTTAGCCAAACTCGGCGACGTGGTTTTCATCTCTATTTCCGAAGAAACTGAGTTTCGCTCAGAGGCATTGGCATCCAGAATCGCTCAACTGAGCATCATGGATTCCCTCTATGTCATCTTAATGTTTATTAATCGAGACAAAGCACAACAATCGATTGCCAAAATTCGGCGCTCCATTTCAAAAATCAAAGAACCCTGAGAAGGGAAGAAAAAACTTACATTTTTCTGCGTTTCGCTAATTCTTTTGTGAATCACAGTTGATATGCAAAAAAACTTGTGCTTTTTTCTGTACTCTTCTTTGGTTTCTTATCAACTTTTTCAGTTCTGAATCTCAAATGCGCTGAGCCTGCCAAAAATCTTGTCCCTTACTCTTGCTAATGTTCGCAAAAAAACCACATCACAAAGCTATCCGCTCTGTAATGTGGTTTTTTAAGACTATCTTTTTTTAGGTAAATCAATAACGACTAGACACAATCTCTGCTCCAAAGGGCATCAACGCTAAGCGCGCCATTTTCAATGATTGCGCCGCAAATGGAATGCCGATGATCGTGATGGCTAGAATGACTGCGCTAGCTAAATGGCCTAAAGCCAGTGGTATACCAGAAAAAATCAACCATAAAATATTTAGAATCACGGACACGCCACCGCCACGGTAAACGATGTCTTTCCCAAATGGTGCGAGTGACAACGTCGCAAACTTAAAACATTGCAGACCAATGGGAATGCCGATGATGGTGATACACCATAAACACCCAGCCAAAAACCATGAGATCGCACCGATCAAGCCGCCAAAGACAAACCAAATCACGTTGCCTAAAAAATTCATCTGATTGCCCTCCTTCTTTTTTTAATAAAGACTGTTCCTGTTTTAGCAAAGAAAGCAGAGGACATCGAAAGCACTCAGACGTGCGCTATCGTCTGATGCTCCGCTTCTCTTTTTTCTTAATACAAGCGAAATGTGTTATTTTGTAAAATGCTTATTGCCCAGAATCAACGGTTGATTCGCTGCTATTGTTAGACTCATTTGAATCATTGCCGAAGACACCGGTGATCGAAGACCAGATGCCGCTAAAGAAGCTCTTGATATTTTGCCAAAGGCCCTTAGAGGTTTCTTCGATTTGCTTGCGAGCTTCTGACAGATCCAATTCTTTGATGAAGTCATCGAAGATATTGTTGTCTCGCATGTCGCTCATTAAAGAGGTCAATTCAGAAATTTGATTTTCCGTAACGATTCCTTCCAGTCCGTTGTCCTTCAAGGCTTTTTCTACTGTTTCTTGAATATCTGCTTGGGTTAATTCCGTACCATCTGCAGTTTGAGCAGCCAAATCGGTTTTCGCTTGTTCTTGCGCTGCATTCAAAGCTTCATCGGAATAGCCTTCTTTATCTTTATTCTCTTCGGTGATCGTAGACAGCACATCCATCTCATCTTGAGCTACGGCTACTCGATTCTGATTGATGACACCGCCTGATTCTTCAACGATTTTGTATACCCCAGCTAAAGCTCCGGAACCGTCGATCGGTACAGCAGAAGCGACCGTTAGCTTCGCATCAGTGATCCCTGCCGTCAGCGCTGCATTTTGGTACTGGGCTGCAGTGATGCGGGTAATGTTATCTGGTGTCGCGATATCGACAGTGATTCCTGCCCCGCTTTCTAAAGTCTGCATTCTGACCGAGCTATAGACCGCCCAATCTGCAGTAAAGCCGCCATCGGGAATGTATTTCATCAAGTCATTACCGTTTGTCGTATAAATCGGTGTTTCGCCTTGGATGCCTAAGCGCTCAAGTGTGTAGTCTTCTTGTGCTTTCGTCAAGGCATTTCCGATCGCCACAGCATTGACTTGCAAACGATCTGAACTGCTGTCAGAGGTACTTGTTTGACTGTCGGTAGTGGCTGTCGTTGCGGTAGAACTGCTTGTTGCAGTGGAACTGCTCGTCGTTGAATTGGTTTCGTCAGCAAAAACTTGTGGTGCTGCTAATAAAACTTGGCTAGATACCAAGAGAGTCGCTAAAATCATCGCTGGTTTTCGAGTCTGTTTTTTCATCACTATATCCTCCAAGTGTTGATCTCTTTTTCAGGGATTTTTCCCTCTTACTGCTGTTATTGTACTATAGGTTTTCTTGCAAAGCCTACGTCTAGGGTCTGAAATGAAGAAAAACTTAGAACTCTGCTGCTATTTAAAAAAGGCGCAATTTGGTATTATCCTTGGTACAGCAATACTTTAGGCGCTTTTCTTTTCATCAACTGTTTTTTTAGCAAACCCAACAGCATAGGATTTTAAACGGCTGCCCACTTTCCTCAAGCCGAGAAAGGCTCCCGTTAAAACTATCGTATAAAAGAACAACGGAAACCCTCCTAGTGAAAAAAAGACTTTCCCGGATTCCAGAAACAGCGGGTGACTCAGAAAGATCAATCGACTAGCCTCAGCTGCTTGTTTTGCTTGCCAAGTCCGCTTTTGTGGTTGCTGCTTGATAAGACAAGTAAGGAAAAAAAGAGTCGTCGGCACAAAGAACAGCATGAAATTCTTATCGTCCCCCTGATTGAGATACACGAGTCGACCTTCAATACTTAATAAGCAAAGAGAGACCGCGAATTTTCTGCCAAGATGCTTCGTGAAAAAAGGACGTTTCTGGTGTTCACCTAAACAAAACCCGCACAGCAAAAAAAGAAACCCATAAAAAAGACCGTTTCTCGTTGTAAAAAATAGGGTCCGATAATTTTGATAAAATACCAATAAAGGTCCACTTAAATAACTGCTGTACGTTTCAAGACAGCCAATCACATACAAACTGATCGCCAGTAAAAACTGCCACCGATAGCCAAGAAAGCGGGTTTTCCTTACTAACCACATGCCAAAGAGCAACGCTGGAAAATACCAAAGATGGTACCAGACCCCTACTGTAAAAAAGCCAGTAGCCAAACCGATGACCCGTAATGAATCAGCAAGATTTTGCTGCCCTAAGTAAAACCAGCCTAAGGGAAGATACACGATCGACCAACGCAAATAAAGCTTGAGTTGTCGTTTGCACCATTGCTGCCATGAACAGGTACTCTTTTGAAAAAAATAGCCATTCAGCAGCAGAAAAAAAGGAACCGCCAAACGACATAAGAGACTCTTTAACAAAAAATGAAGCCCGTTGTTTTCTGCCAGTCGGCCACAATGAACGAGAATCACCAATAAGGAAGCGATGAATTGGATGTAGCCAATTGGAACCATAGGTTGTTTTGTCTTCATTCGATCGTTTCTCCTTTCTCCGTCAAATTTGATCAAACATACTTCACTCTACTGGTCCTTTCTTTTTGTGACCAGCACGGAAAGCTTCCAAGATAGAAAGGCAGCGCAACAAGTAGAAACATTGATAAATAAAGGATGTTACCCTTTGTTGCATCGCTAATTTCATAGATCCTCGTTCGCATAGAAAAGAGTTTGCTATAATATAAGAAGAATGATGGAGGCAAAACAGACACATGGATATTGGGAAAATTATCAAAGAAGAACGCACCAAACGAAATCTCACACAAGAACAATTGGCGCAGGAATTTTTTGTCACTCGGCAACCGATTTCAAAATGGGAAAACGGCAAGAGCTATCCTGATCTAGACCAAGTAGTCAAGCTGAGCAGCTATTTTGAATTGACCTTGGACTATTTATTAAAAGAAGATCAGCAGATGGTCCAAGAACTTAATCTGACCACCCACCGCAAACGAATTGGCCTCGTATTGATCGCCCTTTTGACTATTCTCAGTATTAGCTTAAGTACGATTTTGTTGGCAGCATTTTGGATCGATCCAGTCTTTTTTACAAAAGAAGACCTAACGATCACTTCTATAAAAAAGTATCGCTTGCCTGCCACTGAGATAACGAATGAGGCAACCGGACAAGTGATTCAACTGCCTGAGGATACGGAATACTTGATCACTTATACGATCGATCGGCCGCTGGTAAAAACGGATCGTCTGTCGGGTTATAAAGAATACAGCAGCGAAAATGCCAGCCAATTAACGGCTTTTGGTCATCGCGGTTTTCATTTTGGCGCGCAAACAAGCAAAATCGTCATTCGCAGCAATCGCGAAGACAATTTAGCTGCACCAGAATTAAATGCAGGCAAGGATCTTTATCTTCGTAATATGAATAAAGCGCGCGTCTATCAAAAATCAGCAGCTGGTGTCGCATTTTCTATCGAAGATGAAGGCGACCTCCTCTTTACTGCAGAAAAACTGGCGCAATTGCCCTTTGAACAAGGACAGCTGCCAGAGTAAACAAAAACCACCGAATCGTTTTGATTTGGTGGTGTTTTGCTGACTTTCTTATCCTAGCAAGATCATTGCGATCGCCGCCAAGGCGTTGTTAAGAAAATGCATGGCGATGGCTGTTTCTAGACGCTTAGTTTTTACATAAATCAACGCCATAATCAGTCCCATAGCACCGTAAATCAGAAACTCGACCAGATTGGTGACGGAATGGATGATGCTAAAAATCGCCACACTTGAAATGATCCCGACTATTGGGTATTTCTCGAATAAAAGGCCAATAAACCCACCACGAAAAACGATCTCTTCCATAATTGGCGCAGCAACAGCGATCAATAAAAAGATCAAAAGCGGATTTTCGCCTGTAAACAGTTCCCCTAACAATGCATCATTGGCGGTCGCCTCTTGATCGGATATATGCTGCAGATAGAGCGTTCCGCCAACTGCAACGACTCGACCTAAAACAAACCCTCCGACGATCCATAGCCAATTTTTCTTCGTTGACCAGCCAAAGTCAAAGGTGGCAAGTCCTAACTTTTTAGCCAAAAACATCAGTAGACCAATGTTTGCCAAAAGCAAGGCAATCAACCCATAGCTGATCATCGCAGGAATCGTCGGTTCTCCTGCTTCCAAATAATAGATTTTTACCACGCTAAATGCGGTCATCCCTACTTGACTAAGTAAGAATAAGCCAATCAAAATAAAGACATTCTTTACTGCTTTCATGCTCTCCTCCATTGTTTGCTCATTGCATTTTTCAGGATTGGGTTACGACAAATCATGACACAGCCCATCATTTGGTTCCCCATGTTTCCAGAAAATGCTTAGCCACTATCGGCTGCTTATAATGATACTTAGTTTCCTCATTATTTACAACTAATAAAAAATAAAAATAGTTATTTTGCTCATTTTATCGAATAAACCACGCTTTTTCATTCCCATTCTTTTCAAAAAAAATATAAGTAATGTTTGAAAAAAGCGCTCTCTTATGCTACACTGTTCCTACTTTTGTTTGGCTGACGAACCGCTGCCCCAACCATGTTCGTTTGGACCAACTCGTTGCGAGTATTCGATTTCGAATGCTCTTTTTGTCGCGTTTGTCAAAAGAAAGTGAGTGAATCCAAATGATCCAAGTAGAACACCTCAGCAAGACCTTCCAAGTATCCAAGCGAAAAAGCGGCTTTCGCCAAGCAGCCAAAGCCTTTCTTTCTCGTGAAACCACCACCGTCCATGCGTTGCAAGACATCAGCTTTACCATCAATGAAGGCGAAATGGTTGGCTACATCGGGCCTAATGGTGCTGGAAAAAGTACCACCATAAAAATCATGTGCGGGATTTTGACCCCTGATCAAGGCGTTTGTCACATCAATGGTCGTACGCCTTGGCAAGAACGTATCCAACATGTCAAAGACATCGGCGTCGTCTTCGGGCAGCGCAGTCAACTCTGGTGGGATGTCCCCGTCAATGACAGCTTTGATTTGATTCGTGATATCTACAAAGTCGACGCTGCTAGTTATCAACGCAACCTAGAAGAATTAGTCACCTTACTAGATTTAGGTGAGATCTTAAAAACCCCTGCTCGTTCCTTGAGTCTCGGTCAGCGTATGCGCTGTGAGATCGCAGCCTCCTTACTCCATGACCCCAAAATCTTATTTCTTGATGAACCCACCATCGGTTTAGATGCTGTATCAAAAATCGCCGTGCGTCAGTTCATCAAAAAAAGAAACCAAGAAAAAGGTACCACAGTCATCCTGACGACCCACGATATGCAAGATATAGAGGCGCTGACACAACGAATTCTGTTGATCGGCAAAGGGCAAATTTTGCTAGATGGTCGCCTCGATGAACTAAAGCACCGTTTTTCTGATGTCAAAACGCTGGAGGTCGACTATCAAGGGAATGAGCCCCATCTGCCAGAAAACGTCCAGCTGCTTCAAAAAGACGTCGGTCGCCTTGTTCTGAAGCTTGATCCCAAAGAAGTGTCGGTCGCTCAGCTGCTCAGTCTGCTCAGCAATCAAGTCGAGATCACTGATTTGGCCGTTGCCAGTATCACCGCCGAAGAAATGGTCGCTAAGCTGTATCAGGAGTATCAAATATGAGGAAGTATCAGGCATTTTTCCGCATCCGCTTTATCAATACCTTGCAATACCGCTCGGCGGCGATTGCCGGGATGGCTACGCAACTAGCTTGGGGCTTGATGGAAATTCTGGCATTCCACGCCTTTTACCAAGCAGATCCTAGTGCCTTTCCCATGACCTTTCAACAAACCGTCTCCTATGTTTGGCTCCAGCAAGCCTTCTTATCCTTATTTATGTTGTGGTTCTTTGAGGCAGAAATTTTCAATACCATCACCACAGGGTCGATCGCCTATGAACTTGTGCGGCCGATGGATCTATACAATCGCTGGTTTTGCCAATCGGCTGCCAATCGCTTAGCAAAAGCCGTCTTGCGTTGCGGACCGATTTTTGTGATTGCCTTTTTACTGCCAGCACCTTATCGTTTAATTCTGCCAGCAAACATCGTTGCCTTGTTCTTGTTTCTCTTGTCTATGGCGCTGAGTTTAGGTGTAGTGATCGCTATGTCGCAGCTGGTCTACATCTCAACTTTTTATACATTATCCTCCATCGGGGTGCGGATCGTCATCAGCTCCATCGGTGAATTTTTAGCTGGCGGGGTCATTCCTCTGCCTTTCTTTCCGCAGCCTTTTCGCCAATTCGTGGAACTATTGCCTTTTGCTTCCATGCAAAACGTCCCGCTGCGAATTTACAACGGGGATCTGACTGGCTTTGCGCTTGTTTCAGCATTGCTCTTACAAGCGTTTTGGCTCGTACTTTTGATCGTGATCGGAAAAATTTGGCTGCAGCAGGCGCTCAAACGCGTCGTTGTGCAAGGAGGTTAAGGAATATGGTTTATTGGCATTATTTTTGTATTCATCTCAAAAGTCAGATGCAGTATAAAGTTTCCTTTGTGTTAACCGCTTTGGGACAATTTTTAGGTTCCTTTACTGCTTTTTTAGGCATTTGGTTTATGTTTACCCGGTTTCATCAAGTGAATGGCTTCACCTTTGAGGAAGTCCTGCTTTCCTTTGCGACGGTTTTGTTTGCCTTTTCGATTGCGGAATGCTTCTTTCGCGGGTTCGATCTTTTTCCGCAAATGATCAGTAATGGCGAGTTCGATCGAGCACTCGTGCGCCCTCGCTCCTTGATTTTTCAAGTCTTAGCTTCCAAAATGGAATTCTCGCGTCTCGGCCGTTTTATTCAAGCCTTGCTGTTGTTTGCTTATGCGATTCCTAATAGTGGAATTGCTTGGCATTTTGGAAATGTCCTGACTCTTTTTCTGATGATCGTCTGCGGCGCCCTCTTTTTCGCCCTATTGTTCTTAGTGTATGCCGCCATTTCCTTCTTTACGATCCAAGGACTTGAATTTATGAATATTTTTACCGATGGTGCCCGCGAGTTCGGCCGCTACCCCTTCAGTATCTACGGAAAACACGTCTTGCGTTTATTGACCTACGTCGTGCCGATGGCTTGGTTTCAGTATTATCCGTTTCTGTATGTCATTGGTCGCGTAACTAATCCTTGGTGGATCTTATCACCCTTGGTTTGTCTACTCTTTGCCTTTCCCGCCTTCTTCTTTTGGCGAGTAGGTTTGAAGAACTATATTTCTACGGGTTCGTAAATAAAAAGGGCTCTTTGTCAATAAGGACTGATGAGTTGTGCAAAATCAAATCTGGGTCAGAATGAACCACATTCTGGCTCAGATTTTTTGTTATCTTACATTGATTAATTGATTGATCAAAAAGATTCTAATTCTCATGTTCTCGAATGATTTAAATCCGTAGGATACTCGTTTCATTGTCTTTATGTGGGTATTCTTCGCTTCTATTTTTCCATTGGAATAAGGATAGATCATTGCGTTGGTGATGCCTTCTTCATGAGTAAGAAGGTTTTGAAGCTTTTCCCGAAAGCTGTCATCTAACGTTTCGGGAAGTTCTGCCAATAAGGAGAAAAATAAGTCAGGGTCTTTGTCTCGAAAGGCTTCAACTAATTCATGAAAAAAGGGATACGCCTCCTTTAGGGGCGGAGAAAACTCAAGCAATCGATCAATCATCATTGCTTCAGTAAGAAATGGGTATTTTGGTGCTCGGAAACTTTTCCATGTTTTGTATTCATAATGGTTGATGTTTGCACGATTTTTTAGCAAAAAGCGCCAGTTCTTTTTCAGTTTTTCTGCCTGGCTTTTCTGTCCGGCTTTACGAAGTTCATTCATTTCACGGATACGCAACTCATTGAACGCTTGATTCATGTGTTTGACAATATGAAACCGATCAATCACTACTTTCGCATTTGGCAGAACACGTTTGGTGAGCTGGAAGTAGGCGGCGTTCATGTCTGTCACCAAGAATTCTACTTCTTCCGGATTGGTACAACCTAAAAAATAACTTGTTAATCGGGGTAATTTACGCGTAGGCAAAACATCTATTAGTTTTCCTGTTTCGCCATCTGCGCAAATAAAGCTCATTTTATCTTCTATGGAAGCATGCGAACGAAATTCATCAACCATCAATACTCTTGGGAGAATCTTCTTAGATTGCTTTGGTAAATAGCTTTTAAACTCTTTCAATGTACGAATAACGGTGGTCAAAGATACCTGACAGCTTTTCGCAATAAAAGATAAAGATACTTTTTCAGTCAGTAAAGAAGCAATTTTATATCTAACATGATTTGCGATTGAATGTCTGGGTTGGACAAAATAACTTTGAGCAGTCCAATGGGTGCGACAGTTTTTACAGGTATAGCGCTGCTTTTTTAGGCGCATAATCAAAGGCATATGATTGTATTGTTCAAAACGGACAATCGTTTCCTTCTTCCCATTTTTCACTATAATTGCTTTCCCGTTTCCATCTACCACAGTAGAACCACAACTTCTACAAGCACGAGGAGTAGGCGAGAGAACAGCATCGACGACCAACGTCTTTTTCTTCTGAAGGGTCTCGTAAGAGACCTCTGTAATCATCAAATCTTTCTCTATTATTCTCAGCATTTTTTTGATAGAATCATTCATATAGCATATCGTCCTCTCAGTTGTTTATTTTGTGGTGATTTAATCATACTAGAGAACGATATGTTTTTTAATACCTAAAATGAAAATGGGGCTGAAGAATCAATTCTGATTCATCAGTCCCATAAATTATAGAGCCATAAAAAGGAGCGCCTCTCTTTGAAACTAAGAGAATGCGCTCCTTTTTTATTCGGTTATTTCAAGTGAAAAACAGCTTCTCCTTGCTGAATATCGCCGTCAGTTCGCAGGCACTTCCCGCCTTGTTCCTCCATGAAGACAACGATCACCATGGTCTCTTTGCCCATTTCCTCAACTGCTGCTACATCCATTTCTGCCAGCAGCTCACCTGTCGTGACTGACTGGTTTTCTTGGACCGCGATCGTGAAGGGCTCCCCTGCTAACGCCACTGTTTCAATTCCCATGTGGATCAAAAGGGAACGGCCATCCACCAACTCAACGGTTAAGGCATGCTGTGTTGGAAAAATCGTTCGAACCGTCCCGGCTGCTGGTGCATAGATTTTTCCGTGATGATGAGAAACGGCAAATCCATTTCCCATCATTTTAGACGAAAATACCTCATCTGGTACTTCTTCGATCGGTAGCAGTCGGCCTGTTGCCGGTGCACAAATTTCTATTTTTCTTTTAAAAAGCATCCGTAATTCCTCCTTAGATTGCCGACAGTGTTCTCTGACAGCTAGAATAGATAAGAAAAGCTACGAAGGGCAATAAACCAAAGATAAAGATGGCAGTATCGAGGGACAGCACCTGCGAAAGAAAGCCGCCAGCTAATGGCGAAAGAAACGATGCCGCACCAATGTACACACTGATCGATATCAGTTGTCCAGAAGAAAAAACAGCTGGCGGTGTAATAGCACTGATAATCATTCGACTGCCGATGGTAAATGCCGGTACAGTGAAAAACTGCAGAAAACTGGCTGCCAAAAGTAAGAATGGGCTACTAGCAAGCCAATAGACAAAAAATTGTAAGGTTAAAAATATGCCTGCAATCAAAATCAAGCGCTCATTTTTCCATTTAGCAATCATGCGATTCAGCAAAAGGTACGCTGGAATTTCACAAAAGGATTGGATCGACCATTTCAGACCAACAAATTCACTGCCTCTTTCCATTGTAATCAGCTTGTCGATAACGACCGTATTGTTCGCAACGATCGTCAAGTACAAGAGAAAGAACAGTCCCGTATAAACCAAAAAGCGTCGGTCTTTGCATAACAGAAGAATGTCTGCCAGCGAGACACCGCTGTTTGTTGCTGTTCCTTGCTTTTGCGGTAAGGCGTTTTTCTCTGGGATCGTTCGTGAAAATGTATAATTGATAAGCAAAAAGAGGAGCAGCGGCAAACTAAACCAGCGATAATTATTGGAAAATAAAAAGAATGGCACGCAGACACTCATCATACTCCACCCTAAAGAGCCGTTTGCTTTGATTGAAGCAATTCTTTTTGAAGTACTGGACTCCGATAATACCCAGTTATCGAGCACCGTTGCTGTTGTATTGGCTAATCCACCCGCAATAGCCAATACCAGAAAATGGATCAGCCAGTGGTCTTTTCCTAACCAATAAAAACTAATGGAGAAGAAAACCAGAAAGATCATCAGAAGCATCGAAATACGTTTTAATCGTTTGCTCTTGTCCGAATAATAGCCGATCACTAACTGAAAAAGAATTGTCGTGATGCTGTAGGAGGCTAAAAACCAGCCTCTTTCAAGCGCATCATAGCCTTGCTCAGTTAAAAAAGGAACGATTTGTGTCATCAAAATCGCCATCGTTGCATATTGAACAAAATAGATTACTTGAAATTTGTGTTTGATTTCCATTCTTTGTTTATGATCGGCTGAAGGAAATTCCTTCAGCCGATCCCTTTCCTTTTTACCTGCTGGACCTATTTAAGTTCTGGCCAATATGGTTCGTTCGCCACAATCATTTCATCTAATATTTCTTTGGCGACTTTCGCACTTGGTACAGTTTTGTTCATAGTAAAGGACTGCCACAATTTTTGGTAAGACTCTTGTTCCCAAGCATCAACTGCCAATTTTTCAGATGCGATCTGCTGCTCCATCAATCCCTTTTGGAATGTTGGAATATCACCGATCGACAAGACTTCGTAGCCATCTTTTCCAACTAGACAAGGCAGTTCCACCATTGCATCATGGGCAAAGTTGGCAATTGCGCCGTTGTTTTCAACAATAAGAATCATGCGTTCTTTCGTATTAAAGGTTAGTGCGCAAGCAAGGTCTGTAATAAAGGACGCATGTTCGTTTGAGGCAAATGTTGTATCAACTGCTGTGTTGTTTGCAACGATTCGTCGGCATTCATCAAACACATACTTCTCTCGTCCGTCAATGATCTCATTGGCACGGGTATACTCTTTGTCCGCATGAGCCACCGTTTCATCAGCCATCAAATAATATTTCAGATAGGTATTCGATAAAAATTCTGGTTCAATTTCGTGCAGATCTTTAGCCGCCCACATCGTTTCCAGCCAACTGCTTTCTTTATGCTGGCCTTTTTGTGTTTGTTCGGTGTAGCCGTACTTTTGAACATGCGCACTGATTTGTGGCATCAAGTCATTGCCGTCATGGTCTTTGATGCTGGTCCACCAGCCAAAATGATTCAAGCCGAAATAGCTCGTCTCAAATTCTTTCCGATCCTTCAACCCAATCACTCGCGCCATGATATCTTCCAAACAAACTGGCATATCACAAATATTGATGATTCTTGAATTTGGTCGGAATCTTCTGGTCGCTTCGGCAACGACTGCTGCTGGGTTGGAATAGTTCAAAAGCCAGGCATCTGGCGAGTATTTTTCCATGTAGTCGACTAGTTCTAAGATCGGTCCAATCGAGCGCAGGCCATAAGCTAAACCACCAGGTCCGCAGGTCTCTTGTCCGACAACATTATGCCTGAAAGGAATTTTCTCATCTTGTTCCCGCATAGCATATTTGCCGACACGAAGCTGTGCCATTACGATATCGACATCCGTAAAAGCTTCCTTTGGATCGGTTGAATATTCGAACTGTACTTCTGGCGCTCGCTCGGCAATAATGATCGCACAAGCTTTTGCTACGGTTTCTTGTCGCTTTTCATCGTTGTCATAAAATTTGATTTTTCTAACTGGAAAGCGCTCTTGACTTTCTAATAACATCATAACTAGCGATGGTGTATAGGTACTTCCGCCACCTGCAATTAAAATTGAACTTTTTTTCTTACTCATGGTACTTGTTCCTCCTTGTGATTCTGTTTTATTCGGCCATTAGTTCTTCGAATGATTCTCTAACCGTTGGTACCGTTAATCCTACAATGATTTGAATGCCGCCATTTCCAGGGTTGACCAATCCTGAGGCACCTGCTTCTTGAAACTGCGTACTATCTGCAACTTTGTCGGCATCCTTAACAGTCAAACGCAGCCGTGTCGCACAATTCGTTACATCAATGACATTGTCTTTCCCACCTACCAAGTGCATATAGGCCTGTGCTTGCCGCACATGTTTTGGTAATTTTTCATCTTGCTTTTTGTTGTCATAATCTGCTTTTGTATACAACTGCATTGCTGCAGTATCATCCTCACGTCCAGGCGTTTTTAAGTTGAACTTCTTGATCATAAAGGAGAACACAAAATACCAGATAGCGGTAAAAATCAGCCCGATAATGATTTGGGTAATATAAGTTGAACTGTGAAATTTCCACAAGGGCAGCCAATTTAGACCTAACCAGTTGATCAATCCGCCGCCAAAGTCCCCGACAACCCCGAAAGCATAGGAGATTGTGGCGATCGAAGCATCCAGTAAAGCATGAACAAACCATAATGCTGGTGCAACAAACAAGAAAGTAAACTCGATTGGTTCAGTGATTCCGGTCAAAATAGCCGTCAATGCTGCCGGTGCAATCAATGCGATCACTTTTTTCTTTTTATCAGGCCGAGCCGCTTGGATCATCGCTAAACTCAGACCTGCCGTTCCAAAGACTTTCGACATTCCCGATAGTGAGAAACCGCCAAACGGATAGAGCTCTTTCAGCGAAAACGCAGTAGTTTGGAACTCGCCAATGTGGGAGGCCCAATAAACGGCCATTCCCCCTTCGACAACCGCACTGTCATAGGCAAACGGTGCATAAACAAAGTGATGCAAGCCTGTTGGAATCAGTATTTTTTGCAAGAACTGATAAATAAAGACACCGAAGTTTCCTGATTCAATGAAAAAGCCTTGCATGCTTCTCATTCCCTCTTGGATAACTGGCCAGACAAAACACATGAGTACTGCCAAAGGAACCATGGCAAAAAAGGAAATCATGGTTACAAAGACTGATCCGCTGAAATTCGACAGCATTTCTGGCAATTCTTTTTCATAGAAGCGATTGTGGAGATAGACAACGATTCCCGAAATCAGCAAGCCGCCCATCATGCCGGTATCTAAGGTGATGATTCCTGCAATCGAGGTCAACCCAGAACCAGCAGTTGCCCCTTGAGCTAAATCTACCGCAAATGATTCTGGCCACAAAGTTAAAATTGCATTTACAAAATAATTAAAAGCGATATAAGTAACGAGTGCCTCCATCGTAGCGCGAGCGGCGTATTTTTTAGCTAGACTGATCGGCAGCCCTACTACAAATAAAAGCGGTAATTGGAAGAAGGGCGTCCAGCCTCCTGCTGCGATCACATTCCAAAATTTGAACCAGAGGGTATCTGGTGCTGCGATATCCCCCATAATCGTCTGATTCGAAAATAGCAGAGAAAAGCCGATAACGATCCCAAAAAAGGAAAACAGCATGACCGGTGCCAGCATCGCTCCGCCGAACCTTTGAATTTTTTTCATCATAGTTTTTCGTCCTTCACGTTTTTTAGTTAAGCGCTTTACTGATTCTCATTTTACTATTAAAATGATGCTATGAAACCCTTTTCCGTTGTTTAAAAGTTTCTCACATTTGAAAGGTTTTTTTCACATAAAATGTGAATTGTCACACAGAATCAATGGAGAGATAAAATGAGGAGATAGCCTATGCTGCAAGACCGTATCACTACCTACCAGTCAAGATTAACCGAGAATGACTTTTTGATCTGGTCCTACATCACCACTCACAAAAAGCACTGCTTGGCAATGTCCATCAATGATTTAGCCAAGGAGTGCATCGTTTCTAGGACGACGATTATGCGCTTTTGTCAAAAAATCGGCTTTGATGGCTTTTCAGAATTCAAATACCATTTAAAGAACGAGGTACAACAAGAAAATGCCCTACTCTCTGAGATTGAAGGCGAAATTCTAGACAATCATATTCAAACGATTGAAAATTTAAAAAAGAAAGATTTTACAGCATTGTGCAAGATGATGGCTCATGCCAAACGAATCTTTGTCTATGGTTCAGGGGACATTCAAAACCTTGTTTCCAATTATATGAAACTCTTATTTTTGCCTAATGGACTACTTGTCTACGATTTTGGTGCGATCTCAGTCAATGAACAATTTTATCGCATCATCGAGCCAGATGATTTAGTGATTTTGATTACTTTAAACGGTGAGTCACCCACCGTTGTCAAACTAGCAAAGCAACTGAAACAGCGCAATATCAACACGATCGGGATCACGAAGCTGAGAAACTCAACGGTTTCTAAACTCTGTTCTGAAACGATTTTCTTTTTAAATCCAGAGATCCAGTCAACCGAAAATGCGATCGCTCCCTTTCAAACGACCGCCACACTTTTCTTTGTGATCGAGTACTTATTGTTAAAATATGATGCTTGGCAAAAACAAGCCGCAAGCGTCTCAGAGCCATAAAAGTTCTCTTGGTTTTCCTTAATTCATTTAACTTACAGTATTTTGAAAGACGCTTGAATAAGCCATTTTCAGCCAATTTCTGCTAGGAAAAGCAGCCAATCTCTGGTAAGATAAATAAAAACGTAAAAGAGGACCAGTTATGGAATATTTAGCGATTTTACTTGTTTTCTTTCTATTGAATGTAGTGATACTTGTACTTGGATTGAAGAAGAAACGAATCATGCTGCTTTTTCTGTCACTCTCTGGTTTATTGTTGGTTTGCTTGATTGCCATTTCTTACGTTTTCTTCTATTCAAATACACTTTAAGTCGTCAAAAACACGGGAAGCTGGCTACGAACCTACCGAAACAAACGAGGCTGTTTTAGTCATTACACCCGACGTATAGGACACATTTGTTAAAATTAATTTGAGAAAAAAAATGACTGTGACATAAGTCGCGAAAAAAGCGTAATGAATAACGGATATCCGTTCATTCATTACGCTTTTCTCTTGTTTTTTTTCATGATGAATAATTAAACGAGCTATACTCTCCACATGTTTCACAGATATAGTAATAGTTGCGTTTCTTCTTATTATAAAGTTTCAACTTCTTCCCATTTTTACAACTCTTGCATTCTTCTAATTCAGTCAAGGTTTTATAATAAAATAACTCACTGATCATTTCTGGATAAAAATGCGCAAGCAGCTCAATCAGCTTTTTTCTGTCAACCAACAGTAGATTATCACCGGCTATTTCTAATGCTTGATCTGTAAAAAAATGTGTAGTGATGAAAAGCCCATTGGGAAACCCTTTGTCTGGAAAAATCCCTTTAAATGCGGCAACGAGTGGCTTACTGATCCGCTCCGTTGTCTTTTGCGGATTCCAAGCTTTACATTGGACCGCTATTGCCTTTTTATTATTAGAAAAAGCATACACATCAATACCACCATCTTTGTAACCATCGATGTTTTGGACGGTATATCCCATCTTTTGTAAAATACATTCAGCAATATAATTCAAATCCTCAGATTTACAGGTTTCTAATTGAGCCACAATCTTTTTCAATTTTTTCGGGTATGTACGTTCATTAAAGTTGCTTAGTTCTGGTAAATTAATAACTTCCTTCTTTTTCTTAAATGAAAACATGCCTCTTCCTTTCTTGATTGTTTTGGATGTGATTAGTTAAAGCTTAGCTAGTAAGTGGTCTTTGATTATGTAGAATAAAACTGGTTCTAAGAGAGGAAAAATCTACTTTTCTCAAAAAATCGTTTGAATCCGGTGAAATAAGTCAAAATAAGAAACTTATATAGGGATATTATTAATTTAATGATAATTTTATTTAAGCTAAAAGTCAATTGAAGCTTGAATATTCAATAACAATCGAAGGTTAAATCAAATCACTCTTGATCACTGCTTCATTTAAGAAAATTTTTAGATAGGATTCGTTATAGTGCTAATTTCCACATTCTTGTCTTACTGATCTATTGAGTCCTCTTACTTTACTTGTAACAGATTCTGAATGGTTTCTTTCGCTTTAGCAGTTGAGTGTCTATTACCTATAAAAATAAAAAAAGGTTTCCCTCGTAAAAGGGAAACCTCAGAAATGTTGCCGAAACAACATTTGCAGTTATTTGTCTTATTCTGCAGCGTTTGTGTCTTTGAGACCGTATTGATAGCTTTCAGAAATCTTAATGATAGCTGACATAACTTAATAATGTGTTTATCACACTTTTAAAAAATTTAAATTAGCTACAAAATACCAGTAAATCTTACTCGGTATGGTCAAAAGTATGGTCAAAAAATACTTGCCAGTGTATTAAAAGTAAGAAAAAAGAAAACCACTCACTAATTTTGATTCCAAGCATCATTTTGGATAAATCGATAAAAAACAAGCGTTACAATTAGTAGTCCACTCTATCAAACAGTTTTCTCCCTCTCCAATCTGTATTTGGCTCATCTAAATATGCCGAACCGTATGTTTCAAAAGCTTCACAATTCAATGATAGATCCTCTAATAAGAAATCCTTAAATAGCTCACTTGTTTGCAATACCAAATCTATACCGCTTTTATCAAAACCATCTGGTTTAGGAACTTCTTCCAAAATTTTCACAAGTCTGTCTAATGGGTTAGGATGAGTTCTATAAGAATGAAATGAAGGTCTAATTTGATTCATCATACTTTCACCTACATCAAGAAAAATAAACCAAAGTAGAGAAGAACTATAGACCTCTTGAAATTGAAATTTATTATATTTGGGTAGCATTAAAGAATTTATATCGGCTTCAAACTCTTTTTTTTGATCTAAATTAAAAAATTCACTTTCATACTTAATACCATCGATACTTGTATAAAAAGGGAGCCTAATCAAGTTTCTTTTATCTAAATGGTTACACAAATGATGTGAAAACTCATGTCCGACAATAAACTGAAGTTGCCATGCAATATTCTTTTTTATTTTCTTACTTATTTTGTTCGGGACTTTGCCTCTAGGATCAAGAGAAAAATCCATAGCTTCTGTTTTCAAAAAGATACGCATAGCTATTCTAAGAGAATTCATACGTATATTGTATGGAATTTCTATTTCGAAGTTTAATAATGCTAATGACATATAGTAGATAAAATAGTATAACGATTCATTTAGATAAATAATCTTACCAAACTTTTGATTGTTTTCTGCATATCCATTTAAGTCATCAGAAAACATATTACCAAAACTAATTTGCTCACAAAGAGCTTTATCCTTATTCGAAAGGCTCTTGAGAAAGTTATTATAGTGCGAAATTGCAAATGATTTTTCAAAAGACCAATTTTTTGAACTTCTTGCCTTCGCGCAATATACTCTAGTAAAACGAGCATTGTCAGCGACAATATTGGCTCTTTTCTGCAAAATGTAGTCATTACCATTTTGAGGATTAAGAATTCTATCAATTTCTGATTCATTGCAAAATCCAGTAAACCAACTTCTTTCTATGAATTCATCCATATTCTCATTACTTGATACCGCTTTGGGTTCTCCAAAAAGATAAAAATCACCTGTTTTTCCAGATATTTTCTTTGGAAAAGTATTTTTTTTAAGTAGTTTCTCGTTCATCAACATCTCTCCTTAAAACTATCAAAGGACTATTTCATAGAAAACCGATAGAGCCTGATAGGGTACAAACCGCTTTAAATAATTATTTAGAATTCAATAAAACCTTGAAAATTGTTAGTAAAACTTATTCAAGAAGACCAAAAGTATGTTCAAAAATCGTTTATCAGCTACCTAATGAACACACATATAAATAAAGAAATGGAATCTCGATAAATATAATAATATAGTTGAGTTTATCAAGATTTCTTCAAAATCTTTTTGATAGCTTTCAGAAATTTTGGTGGTAAATGATACAACTTAATACTGTCTTTATCACACTTTTACAAAATTTAAATTAGCTACAAAATACCAGTAAATCTTACTTGGTATGGTCAAAAAACTTACCAGTATATTGAATCTCTATCAAAATATATTTTGATAGAGATTGTTTTTCTAAAGTCTAAGTTGACTATTCCTGAATGCTTTTCTGAGTTAAATAACATTGTACTATCTTCATACTATACGATTAAGAAAAATTATTTCACTAGACTTTACTGAATTATAGGTATTCATTATAAAAATAAATTTTAAAAAGAGAATATTATGCAATTTTATGGCTATTACAATAAAAATCACATTCTTTTAATTAGATCAAACTCTTCTTTCCTATCTCTTTTATTTTTAGCATTTTCGATATACGACGTATAATCATTCTTAAAATCATCAATATGAACTAATGATATATAAGAATCATCGCTACTATCATACAACCCCTCACATAGATTAGATTTATAACCTTCTTTAATATTAAGCATATTTTTCCTAACCAAATTATCAAAATCTAAAATAGTAGTACAACTTTTCTCTTTACCACATACATCACATTTGTGAGTACTACTTTTTCTAATCAAGTCTTTACTTTCATCCGTGTAGACTGCAACAACACCATTTGTTCTATTATCTGCCCTATCCTCTAAGGAGTATCTCAACTCGTCGTATAGCCAATCATCATATGTTCCAAAGATATTTTTACGATAGTTGACAGCTTCAGCTGTTAATAACACTATGGTTACAGAAGTTTTTTTTAGCTTTTCATACAAATATTTCTGTATAGTTTCCTCACTCATTTCGCTACGATCCTTATCTTCTGATCTATTGTATACCTCTGTAGATGAATCAAATAATTCTGTTAATTCTTCTTTCAATTCCTTTCCATCACTAAATCGAAACGAAATAAATACATTTGTAGCCATAAAACATTCTCTCCCTCACTATATTTTTTGCATTTCAATAACAATATCAAGAATCAACCGCGCTAAGTTATTAACGTCGTCATAATCTTCAAATCTATGCGATCCCAATTCATTGATTTGCTCAATCAGTTTCTGATTTTTACCATAATATTCATTTGGATTTTGCATTACAGTGTCAAAAATTTGTTTGCTAGCGCCACCTGTACAGCCAACAGGAATAATCTTGATTCCTGCTTTATGTGCTAATTCAAACTCTTCAATCATTCCAGTTGATACTACGCATTCTCCTTTTTCAATCTTATTTCCGAAAAAGAAAATAGAAATACCAACATTTTCCAGCATTTTTTTTCGATATAAAGTCCAATTAGTATTGTTTGTTTGTGGAAAAGGATAGACTTTGAGGTGATCATCTAGTTTAAGCCAAGGATTCCTTGAAACAGCATTGATTACTGCATCTATTACCTGAGAACCTATACCTAATCCAAATCCTGAAGTAAGCATATTACCTTTATCTACAAACATTTCACTTGCTGTTGTTACTAGTTGATCTGCTAATCCATCTATCTTTGTATTTGTCACCTTTGCACCCGATATAAAAATATTATTTAGGTTTACCATTCTTTTTATAATTTTTAAAATTGGGGTAATATCAGCATAACTCTCTAGTGAAACTGCATTTATTCCATATCTTTTTAAATCTCTAATTTTTAGTTCTTGTTTTGTTTTACGCAAATCAAAATCCGGGGTACTTTCATTACTTTTCTGGTGTACCTTTTCAATAAAAAAGTAATGATTTGGTTTATGTTCTCCTACTAAAGCTCTTATTCTAGCAAGGATGTAATTTAAATTAGGATCATCAAAACTAAATCCGATAAATAAAAATTTTTTTTCAACTAAATCTCCCTTTAGTGCAGTGGTATATACTAAATGGGTATCATTGTATGTTTCATAATCGTTTTTAGTAATAATTGCCTGTGCAGGTTGCTGTAAATCACCGTGCATTTTATAAATTATTAGATCACTGCTTTTACCTTTCAGAGAAAAATCAGTTGGAGAACGCTTCACCAAAGCATTCTTGTATTCTTTCTTATAAGCTTGTTCTAAAAGATCATCGTAATTTGTGGTCCAAATAGTTTTTATTGGTAATTGTGCTATTAATTCCTGATTAATATTGGGGGTAATGTAATCCTCAAAACTTGACACAATTATTTCGGAAATTTCCGTTCGAGAGCCCTTAAGATTTTCATAATACTGCGCCATAGTTGCCATATCTGTTGTTGTATCATTAGATAGTTTTAATTCTTCCGCAACATCTTTCAATAAATCCGGCCAACTCATAGTTCCTGAAGGAATTGATAGCCCTGCACCGGCAAATATAGCTGCATTATCATTTTTGATAGCCTTTACAAAATCCTTAATAAACATTTTTTGATCATGCGTTAAAACCATTTGTCTTCCCATAAAATCCTCCTTTTTCAAACTGTATAGATACAATATAGTTTCCAAGATTATTATTTTTGTCCTATTAGTTAATTAACACTGATATTATAATCATTCATTTTCTTAATCAACGAGCTAGCAGTCTAATAAATAGTCCGTGCTTCATGCTGTGAAAAATTATTTTTGAAGAACGGGATATCATTTCCCTTCCGTTTTACCAATGAAGATAATTCACAAATATGAAGAAACTAATTCAATGTGATACAAGATCTATAAATAAGTAGAATATTTCTGAAAAAGCTTCAAAATAAACTTGGACTTGATTTAGTTACTTGGGCTTTATCAGTCATCTAAGACACCTTAATCATCAAATTCTCACCTTAATAAATTTTAACAGAGCAATTTTGAATACACTAGTAATATTCGTTTTTATCTATCAATACAATAATGCCACTATATTCTACTTTTGAAAAGGAGTTTTACTAATAAATTATTTTAATATGGCTATTCTAAAATAAATAAAATTTTATAAAACATCTATTTTTTTAAGTAGGATATACTTGTTAACCCATAAAAAAATTCATTTACTGTTTTTAGTTTGTATTTTTGCTAAATAGGGAAATAAACGACCCGTTTCGGGAATAAGATAGAGTTTTCAGACATTTTCCTGATACACTTAATATACAAACATATGACTATATTAATGTAATTTTTCAGCCGCGCGGATATGCCATTTGTTTGTAAATATAGGGAAGAGAGGATTTCATCATGAAAAAAATTATTGTTTTTCTTGTTGGTGTGCTGTGCTTATCCACTTTTGCTTTTACTGGAACGTCCGTTTATGCCGAAGTTAATGAAGAAAACGTTTCTACGCTCA
This sequence comes from Enterococcus sp. DIV1279b, assembly GCF_050531515.1. NCBI lineage: Bacteria > Bacillati > Bacillota > Bacilli > Lactobacillales > Enterococcaceae > Enterococcus > Enterococcus sp. DIV1279b. The sequence continues at coordinate 2,978,916 of NZ_CP172891.1, forward strand.
ATTCCGATCAAACTAAACAACTTGCCGAAGTTTTAACTGGACATTTGGGAAATCAATTTAATAACGGACAAAAAGAAGTAGTTATCATTGATGCGGATGGTTTGCAATTAGAGTTGGATAGCATTAGCTCACCTATCACTTATGAAGAGTTGGTGGATGTGGTAAATAACTTCAACTATTATATTAAAGCTGAAAATGGAGATGGTCCAATCTCTGACATAGTAAACACTCCTATCGTAAGAGCACGGGCTATTAATTGTTCTACTGTTATGGCAGCAATAGGTGCCATCCATGCCGGTTCATATGCTGTTGCAGCTTCACTTTTAGGAGTTACAGGTCCAGCAGCAGCTATTGTACCTGTAGTTGTTGGCTTGGCATATCAGCTTGGTTCTTTACTTTGCTAATCGCTATTACTCTATAATTTAGTAAATTTGGATTGAGGATGATTTATCTTTTCCAATTCATCCTCAATTTTTGGGAGGAATTTGATATGCAGAAAATCCAAAACCATAAAAATATATTTCTTTCACTTTTTATAGTTCTTCCAATAATGTTGTCTTTAATCGTATTAGTGTTTTATAATAAAGCTAAAGAAGAAGTCCATACTGATACTGACACTACCACAACCTCTGAAATTCAAGTTTCTGACCAAGATTCTCAAGTAAATACTACTCAAAAGAATAGATATTTAGAATACACCAAAAATTTTTCAACTATCGAACCAAATCAATTAAACGACATTATAGATAATGAATCTCCGTATGTTTATTTTGGAAGAGTGACCTGTTCTTATTGTCGTGCATTTGTGCCAGACTTAGCAAATATGTCAAGTCAGAAAAATATACTTATTTATTATATTGATACTGAAAATACCAATTCCGATCCTGACATACAAGCTATCCGTAAAAAATATTCTATAGATTCAGTTCCTTCGTTAATCAAAATTACACAGGGAAATTCAGATACTTTCATAAGTTATAATACTCAAGACGGTATCAATGAATTGGATAAATTTCTTTCGAATTAGAGGTGACTTCATTTTATGAAAAGCAACAAATATTTATTGTTACTGTACGCATTGCTCATAATGACTGCTGTTTTTTCTGTATTATCAACCAGCTTAATTGTTACAAAAATAGGGTTTATGATTTGTACTGTTATATTCTTCATACTTTTAAATTGGCCTCGAAGAAAAAAATAATTTTGATTTTCAGAAGGAGGTAGATTATTTGTGAGTATTTTTATTCTTGACGATCAACAACCTCACAGAGAAGGTTTAAAAGAATTAATAAATGATGCAATGCTTAAAAATAATTACGCTTTAGAACCAATCTATCAATTTAATAAAGGTAAAGAGTTAATTGAGTTGGCTAAAAGAACTCTTGAGTTGAATTTATTCTTTATAGATATTCAATTGAAGCATGACCGATATGGTGGTTTTGAAGTTGCTAAAAAAATTCGAGAAATTGATACTGAAAGCATAATTGTTTTTATATCCACTCATTCCGAATTAGCTATAGTTTCATATCAATATATGATTTCTGCTTTAGGATTTCTAGAGAAGAGTTTAGAAATCGAAAAACTAAAAAAAGAAATTATCAGAATTTTAGAAATTTTCTATTCAAAAAAACATCTTAATTCTAGTACTGAATTTTTTATTTTCAAGAACAAATCATTAGAATTGAAACTTCCATTAAAAGAAATCCTATACTTCTCTACTATATACGATCATAAGATAGATGTAGTTACTTTTAATCAACTCAAAGAGTTCTACGGTAGTTTAAAAGAGTTAGAAAAGATAAATCCTAAATTTATTAGGATACATCAATCATATCTAATAAATTTATATAACCTGAAGGGAATTGACAAGTCTTCTAAAAAAGCAGTTATGGCTAATAATGATATATTGCCAATTTCGAGAAAATTTTATAAAAAAATAATAGTAGCCTTTGAAACAGAAAAATTGAATTTATCTAGCAACTAAGGGAGGTAACTATCATCAATTCTTTTGTTAATTACATAAGTAAAGTCATTTTCCAATGTAAAGAAGACGATCAATCTTTACATTCTCAATGGGTTCGATATTATGTTGAAATATTTCTCGTTAGTTTGAGCAATTTTATTGGAGTTTTTTTATGTTCACTCTTATTGAAAACCCTACCTCTCACTATTATCTCTTATATGAGTTTTGCCTCTATAAGAATTTATGCTAAAGGCTGGCATGCTTCAACAAAATTACAATGTAATATAGAATCACTATTTTTCTTTTCCTTTATTCCTTACTTTGCTCAAAAAACAGTAATGGGATTTCAAATGAAATTACTGATCATAATTACGGTGTTTATCATATTGCTTTTATGCGCACCTCAAGAAAATTCTTCTACTGGGAAACAGAATATTTTTGTCGAAAAAATTCATAAATGGAAAGCTTTACGTTCCCTTTTTATTTTAACAATAGCTTGCTTTGCGACATCTTCTTGGTTAGCAACAGGTATTATAATTGGCATCGTTATTGAAGCAGTCATGGTACTACCATTTACTAATAAAATAATACAAGCAGGAGGAGTAAAACTATGAATACAATAAAACGGTATTTACAAGCAAAAATGAATAAAATGGTGGAAAAATCTATACTGGGACATGAGAAAATAATACAAGCAGTTAGATTTAGTCCTTCACTTTTTGGTGTTTGGTTTTATGAAGTCAAAAAACCAAATGAAAAAGAGCAGCATAAATGTTAGAGTTTTTTATAGCTACTCTATTAAATATTAGTGCGTTGTTTTATTTCACACTCAAACTTTTACGTATTTCGGAATTAATATCAAAAAGATTTATTATTCTTATGATTATCTTTTTGAGTTCTATCGTATTCGTTTTAGGATATACTACATTTCCTTGGCTACAATATATTTTAGTTTACCTTTTCATGTACTTTTTTATAGGTAAAGTTACCCATTTTTTTAGCAATAAAACAGTATCTTTCATTATATGCTTTTCAATATTATTGAATGTTGTTATAAATTATATTGAGAATTATGCCATTTTAGAGTTATCTAAATATTTCATCAATATTAATCCTATATATTATTATTTACTTGCTCAGATTATCCATGTCATCATTGTTTTCTCTATCTCTTCTGAAATATATGGAAATTTCAATCATTCAATTAGAAAAAATCAGTTTATAAGTACTGTATACCTTATTTCTATTGTACTCCTTCTTCAATTCATCTTATTTACACATTTTATGACTTTAGAAAATTTTAATTCAGAAATTATTAATTCTAGTAATCTAGTCATTCTATTAATCTTTGGATCTGCCGTTCTCTTTGCCTTATTAGGTTATGGTGCATATAAACAAAGTAAGGATACTCAGAAAGAAATAATATCCCGAATCAGCAATTATACGGAACAGGTTGAAAAATTGTATGGTGAGGTATCGACATTTAGACATGATTATCTTGGTATCCTTTACTCATTAAAATTAGCTATTGATAGAGAAGATATGAAAATGATTAAAGAAATTTATGCAAGAACTATAGAACCTACAGAAGAAATTCTGAATAATCAAAACTTCGAGATAGCTAAGTTAAACAAAATAGAAATTCCTGAGATTAAAAGTCTAGTTTACGCAAAGATAAACTCAGCATGTCTTCAAGGTATCAGCGTTTTTGTAGACATTCCCATTTGCATAAAAGAAATAAAAACAGAACCATATACAATGATGCGAATACTTTCTATTTTATTGGATAATGCAATTGAAGATTCAAGAGACTCTGAATTAAAAGAAATGAATGTTTCTCTCATATTAGATGAAGCAAACTTCACAATTATCATCTCCAATTCAACATCACAAGAAACTATAAATCTAAAAAAAATTTATCAGCATGGCTATTCAACTAAAAAAGATACTACTCATAACAAGCAAAGAGGATGGGGACTTTTTTCTTTGAAAGAGATCATTAATGAAATAAAAGGTGCAACAATACACACTACTTTCATTGAGCCTTATTTCAAACAAATCGTTGAACTACCTCAAGAATAACACAATGAGCCACCTACATACAGATTGCAGAAATTAAGCTCAAAGATAATTGGTGTTGTCTGGTGACTAAAATAGAAAAGCACTTAAACTAAAATGACAGTTACTACTCTGTAAGATTTTAGTTTAAGTGCTTTTATTAATTTCTGTAATTCTCTTATAGTATGAGTGTATTGATATCGACATCCACTAGTAAAACCTTTTTTCATCTCCGTAATTCGCCAACCAATCCGCAATTCCAACACTAAATGTTGTCTTCCCAAATCCGTTTTTCATGTTTTTAACAGATATAACCTTACCTTTTTTGTTTTCAAACGATTCATCCATAAAAAGTTTATCTCCTGTACATTCATCTTTACTACTTCTATAGTATCATGTTAGAAAACTTGATTAATGTTTTATCACTCTTTAAGATTAATAATTTCCAAACAATCATTCCTCAAACCAATCATTCAACTCATCTGGCATTTTGTCACGATACAACTTAATCAATGCTGGGCGTATTGATTGGAATATCTGCACCAACTCTTCCCCACCCCATTGAGTGGAAAAAGGCTTATTCGTAAACAACAGTGATAAGGAAGAAATAAACATTTCTGTATCTCCATCTGTGCCTAGAATATTAATCAGTTTGCCTATTAAATACTCTTCATTAAATTTCAAGTTATGTTTCGCATCAAAATTTTTTATCGCTTTTTTGACTAAATGAACGACTTTTTCTTTTTCACCATATTCAACTTCACCACTCTTATCAATATAATCATTGATTTCAGAAGAGATAATAACTATCACATCTTCTTTTTCCTTCTCCGATAGTTCAATTAATGATTTATCATTCAGAAGAGTGTCTCTTGTAATCTCCTCTACATAATCCCGCATGATTTTAGCGGAATACTCCGCAAAATAATTCTGAATAAAATCTTCCTCTGGATAACCTACTCCATTTTCCCAAACATGATTTTTAAAATCTTCATTATAAAATACATTCTCGATTTTATCAACTATTTCTGGATAATCTGCCACCAACTGTTCATAACCAATCAAGATTAAATAATCATGTATATATTCTTTGACACTACCAAAATAAAACCAGCCTACAGGTTTTCCACTGATACTGGACAATTGATTAATAACATTTTCAGGCGCTAGCGCATAACCTTGAACATAGGAGCTGATAGTTGGTTTCTTTAATCCCAAGCGGTTGCCTAACTCCGCAAAGGACAGCCCCATACTCTCTTTGATTTCCTTGATTCGCTGTCCTACCTTTACTTTATCAGGTTGTAATAAACCAAACATAGATGACTTCCTCCTTGTCATTTTTCATTATTATACCATTCGTATAAAGATTCGTATATATATTTTTTAACAAATCTCTTGACTTCGTATAAAAAAACGTATAAAATGCGAACTATAGACGGCCGTCTATTTTTTTAAATCAACCGTATAAAATATCGTATAAAAAGGAGACTGTTATGCCAATTAAAATCAATGATCTCACCCTACCAAAAGAAAAACTCGAAAAAGAATACCAAGTCGTCAATGTCACTCGCTGGCAAAAAGATGGGGAAATTCTAGGCTGGAGCTACGAATGCATCCTACCGAAACTACGCTACGAAAAAATCAGTGTCAAAGTCAAATCCGAACACCCTGTGATTACTCTTGAAAAGCTTAACCAACAAGGCTTAGCTATGGTTACTTTTACCAATTTGGAGATTACACCTTGGGGACGATCGAATGGTCAGTTCGTAAGCTATGGCTTGTCGGCAACGGCAGATGTGGCAACCTTGATTACGAAAAAGCAAGGTTCCACTGTACAAAACTAATTTCCCTATGGGTTCGTTGGGTGGTTAGGATAGAAACGGCGGGGCAACGCCCACAAGCCGTTTCTATCCGCTAAGACCGCCCAATAAACGCATAGGCGGGAAGGACTGCCAAGCAGGACTTCCTACTTAACTTGATTTATAGACCAACATCAGGAGAAAAAGATGCCTGATCTATTCTTGATCTTTGACAACTAAATAGGCACCAAGGAGTGATGATTTTTGAAGGCTTACAATCAAAAAATCATTGAAACTCCCACGTATACTGAAATTTATGACTATGAAACGATCATTACACCAAAACGAAATACTGATAAAAAAGAAGTGACTCTAGAACGAAAAAAACAACTTGCTTGGCTTTATGATGATGAAATAATTGAGAAAAGAAGAAACTTCGATGAATTATCCGCTAAAAAACAATACAGCAGCTTGAAACGAAAGCAACAATACTACAAAAATATGCGTTTCGACATTGCACGACTGGTGGATACAAATTTTGATAATAGAACTAAATTTTTAACACTTACTTTCAGAGAAAATGTTCAAGATATTGATTATGCAAATAACGAATTCAAAAAATTTATTAAACGACTAAACTATGCACTTTATCATACTAAAAAAGCAAAAATAAAATACCTTGCGACGTGGGAAAAGCAAAAACGTGGCGCTGTCCATTATCATATTATCTTATTTGATTTCCCTTACATTTCCGTGAACCACTTAACCACGATCTGGGGACATGGTTATGTCAAAATAAATCAGATTGATGTGGACAGTGTTGAAAATCGTGGGCGTTATATCAGCAAATATTTTGATAAAGAGTTGGATTTAAAAGAGCATAAGAAAAAAGCATTTTTTAAATCAAGAAATCTTAAGTTACCAAAAACAACTCACAAATTAGCTGAACAACCTTTCGATTCTAACAATCAAGACGTGTTATATACCAGTGAATATCTCGTAAGACGTCCAATTTTTTACAGTTCTCTCAATGAATCGGGACAACCAGAAATGAAGATGGATTTTCAAGAGAGTACTGTTCGTTACACCAAGATAAAAAAATGAATTCTAATTTAAATAGTCAATTTTTTGAAGGAAGTGTTAATAAAAATGAAAATACAAGTACCGTTAGAATTTGACGAGAAATTTGCGGAAACTGTCGCTCAATATATTCTTGATTCGCTTCAAGTACAACAAAATCAATTTCACTCTGTCATTGATTTGCCTCCATATCCAAATAGAAAACAAGTTAAAAAAATTTTAAAAATTGGAGATGAACGTTTGAATCAATGGATTGAGAATGGATTGAAGGTTATTCCATTTGGCAAGGAAGCTCGGTTTGATCGTAATGACATACGAAATTTTTTAAACCAACTCAAAACTTGAAATTGACTCGTTAATAAAAAAAGGGTAGCATTACCGACAAGAAAGGAGAAAAAAATTCCTTAATATACTGGCAAGTTATATAAGGAGAATTTACATGATAAAAAAATACAAAAAGAAAAATGGCACTACTGCTTATATGTACAAAGCATATCTGGGAGTTGATCCATCTACTGGAAAAAAACGTTATACTACCAAGCGCGGTTTTAATACTCAACGAGAAGCCAAACAAGCTTATAACCGGTTAAAAGTTCAAGTACAAGAAAAAGATGTGTTAACGGACTCTAATCGCTTATTCTCGGAATTAGCTAGCGAATGGATGGCACAATATAAGAACACTGTTAAAGAAAGCACCTATGTTGTACAACACTTAGCAATGGAAAAACACATTTTGCCACTCTTTGGACATCTTAAAATCTCAAAAATTACTATTCCCTATTGTCAAAAACAAGTCAATCATTGGTATTCTTACTACCGAAAATACTCTAATTTAATTGGTATGGTTTCATCTGTATTTAAATATGCAATCGGCCTACGACTCATTCGTAATAATCCGATGGATGGTGTCATTCGTCCAAAACGAAAGAAAAAAGTGGATGAACAGGCATATATAGCTCCCTATTATACCAAAGAAGAGTTGTTGGAATTTCTAGAAATTGCTAAGAAATATCCTGATCCAATTTATACGATATTTCGTATTTTAGCTTTTACAGGTCTGAGAAAAGGGGAATTACTTGGTCTTCGTTGGAAAGATATCGATTTTGAAAATTATACACTTTCAGTCAATCAAACGCTAGCAACTGTAGAAAACTGGCGATTAGAATTTCAAGTACCTAAGACAGAAAAAAGTTTACGAACAATCTCTCTGGATGATGAAACCATAAAAGTTATTAGACATTGGCAACTTAGACAAAGAGAATACTTTCTGAAATTTGGCATTCAAGCGACTAAGGGTGGTAAGCAGCTCCTATTTACTAACGAAGAAAACAAGCCTTATTATTTAGACTTTGTAAATCACAGCTTAAAACGCATTATAAAAGAGAATCAATTGAAATATATCACACCCCATGGCTTTCGCCATACCCATTGTAGTCTTCTATTTCAATCAGGAGCTTCCATCAAAGAAGTTCAGGTTCGCCTTGGGCATACTGATATTAAAACGACAATGGATATCTATGCCCATGTAAGTAAGAGACAAACCGAAGAAACTGCCAATCGTTTTGCGAACTTCATGGGTGATTCCAAAGAATATCAAGAATCAATTGGTATGGTCAAAAGTATGGTCAAAACACAAAAAAAGCAGACTCCAGCTAAAATGAAGTCTGCTAAACCTTGATTTAACAATGTTTTGATTATTCTGCAGCGTTTGTGTCTTTGAGACCGTATTTTTTGTTGAAACGGTCCACACGTCCGTCTGCTTGTGTGAATTTTTGACGTCCAGTGTAGAATGGATGTGAATCAGAAGTTACTTCGACACGGATCAATGGATACGTGTTGCCGTCTTCCCACTCAACAGTTTCTTGAGAATTCTTTGTAGAACCTGATAAGAATTTGAAACCAGTAGTTGAGTCCATGAATACAACTGGATGATAATCTGGATGGATATCTTGTTTCATTTCTTCTTCTCTCCTTTGCCCTGGCTCATTTGCTTCACCAGAGTTGATTTGTCGATTTTACAACATGACTATCTTACCATGTTTGGTTTTTAGATGCAATTATCTTTTTATATTTCTTTTTTGCCGTTTGTCTCCGAAATGGACATCATGAAAAGCCGCTAAAAATTCTTCATTGTTCTTCGTTTTACGCAAGAATTGAATGAATTGTTCTGTGAACTCCAAGGAATCCCCCAACATGTTGTTGCGTAAGCGCCAGGTTTCTTCCAATTGCTCGCTGCTCATCAGCAATTCCTCTTTACGGGTACCAGATTTCTTGATGTCGATCGCTGGGAAGATCCGACGTTCTGCTAAGCTGCGAGAAAGCTGCAGCTCCATATTGCCGGTTCCTTTAAACTCTTCATAGATGACATCATCCATGCGGCTGCCGGTATCCACCAGTGCGGTGGCAAGAATCGTCAAACTGCCGCCTTCTTCAATATTACGGGCAGCACCAAAAAATTTCTTTGGTTTGTACAAAGCAGCTGGATCGATCCCGCCGCTTAGTGTACGTCCGCTTGGCGGTACCACTAAGTTGTAGGCTCTTGCCAAACGAGTGATACTATCCATCAGAATCACGACATCACGCTTGTCTTCTACCAAACGCATCGCCCGTTCTAGTACCAATTCAGAAACACGGGTATGGTTGCTAGGCTGCAGGTCAAAGGTTGAAGAAACAACATCGCCTTTGACACTGCGTTCCAGATCAGTCACTTCTTCTGGGCGCTCGTCGATCAAAAGAACGATCAATTCCACCTCAGGATAGTTGTCAGTGATCCCATTGGCAATTTCTTTCAAGATGCTGGTTTTCCCAGCTTTAGGCGGAGCAACGATCAGTCCCCGTTGGCCAAAACCCACTGGCGACAGCATGTCGATCATCCGCGTAGAAAGGCGTCCTGACGTTGTTTCTAATTTTAAATGACGATTCGGATAAAGCGGCGTCAGCGCTGGAAAATGCGGACGCTCTTTGGCATCTTCTGGATCTTTGCCATTAACAGACTCAACGTGCATCAATCCATAATAGCGCTCAGATTCCTTGGGCGGGCGCGCCTTACCGGCGACTTTATCACCATTACGCAAACTAAACCGACGAATCTGTGATGAAGAAATATAGATATCTTCTGCACTCGGTCCGTAGTTGATTGGGCGTAAAAAACCGTAGCCTTCTTGGCCTACGATATCCAAGATTCCTTCCATATAAAAGAAGCCTTGTTTTTCCGCCTGCGCCCGTATCACAGCCAATGACAATTCTTTTTTATTCATCTGGCTGTAATAAGGAATTCGAAACTCTTTGGCAAAGGTGTAGATCTCTTTTAAGGTTTTGTTTTCCAACTCTGCCATCGTAAGATAATCGCTCATAATTACTCCTCTATCATTTGAATATCAGCTCCAAGAGCCGTTAGTTTTTCGATGATATGATCATAGCCGCGCAAAATATACTCGACATTAAAGACGCTGGTCGTGCCAGTCGCCATCAATCCGGCAATGACAAGACAAGCTCCTGCTCGCAAATCAGAAGCGACAACTTCTGCTCCGTGCAATTGGCTCGGTCCGCTAACAAAAATCATGTTGCCTTCTGTCGTTGCTTGTGCGCCCATCCGTGCTAATTCAGGAATATGGTTGACCCGTTTGGCGTAAATCGTGTCCATGATCTCCGACGTTCCTTTTGCTTTTAGCAATAATGGTGTGATCGGCTGTTGCAGGTCTGTGGCAAATCCTGGATAAGGATAAGTTTTCACAGTCGCTGGTTTCAAGTCTTTTGAGGGATGCACATAGATTTCATCTTCGCTGATATCCATTCGCACGCCGATTTCTTCCAATTTCGCAATGTAGCTTTCTAAATGCTCATAAATCACATTTTTGACAGTAATGCCTTCCCCCGCTGCTGCGGCTAAAGAAAGGTAGGTTCCTGCTTCGATCCGGTCTGGAATGATGGAATGACGACAACCGTGCAATTCTTCCACGCCTTCGATACGAATTTCATTGGTACCTGCACCTCTGATTTTCGCTCCCATATTATTTAAAAGGGTCGCAACATCAATGATCTCAGGTTCTCGTGCGGCATTTTCAATGATCGTTTTGCCTTTGGCTTTTACTGCTGCCAGCATCACATTGATGGTTGCTCCGATGGAGACCATATCTAGGAAGATACGTTCGCCAGTCAAGCCTTCTTCTTCGGTACGCAAATACATGGCACCATGTTCGTTGGTGACTTTTGCGCCAAGTGCTTCGAAGCCTTTAATATGCAAATCGATTGGTCGCGGACCTAAGAAGCAGCCGCCAGGCAACCCAACGACGCCTTCACCAAACTTCGCCAACAATGCCCCCATGAAATAGTAAGAAGCTCGTAGACTATTGATTTTTCCGTTAGGCATCGGGATCGAAACGATGTTTGTCGGATCGATTTCTAGCGTATTGTTTTCAAAATGGGTCTTCACACCCATGATTTCGATAATCTCAATTAATGAGTGCACGTCTTGAATGTCAGGCACTCCTTCTAAAATGACCGGTGAATCAGCTAAGATCGCTGCCGGGATCAATGCGACTGCACTGTTTTTTGCGCCGCTAATGGTGACTTCACCTTTTAAGGGACGATTGCCGTTGATGACAATTTTTTTCATGGAATTCCACCTATACTCTTTTTTAATTTATGTGTATCATTCCAATTTTAGCACAGATCACTCAAAGAAAAAAGATGCAGGATATTTTTGATCCCCGCATCAAGAATATTTTCTTGGAAAGCAAAAAAACTCTTAGAATCGGTGATTCTAAGAGTTTTGATCTTTGATTAAGATTAAGCTTTACCAGCTGAACCGAACCAGTCGATGTGTTCTTCTGCATCTTTAACGATTGCAGCAACACCTGGTGCTAATAATTTACGAGGGTCGAATCCTTTACCTTCTTTATCTTTGCCAGCTTCGATGTATTCACGAGTTGCTTTAGCAAATGATAATTGGAATTCAGTATTTACGTTTACTTTAGAAACACCCATTGAGATTGCTTTTTCGATTTGGTCTTGAGGAATACCAGAACCACCGTGTAATACTAATGGTACATCAGAACCTACTGCATCAGCGATTGCTTGTAAGTGGTCAAAAGCAAGGCCTTTCCAGTTTTCAGGGTATTGACCGTGAATGTTACCAATTCCGCAAGCTAGGTAATCAATACCAGTTGCAACCATTTGTTTACATTCTTCGATGTCAGCTAATTCGCCAGAACCGATGATTCCATCTTCTTCTCCGCCGATTGAACCAACTTCACACTCAACAGAAACGCCTTTTGCGTGTGCTTTTTCGACAACTTCTTTAGCCAATTTCAAGTTTTCTTCAAATGGTAAGTGAGAGCCATCAAACATAACAGAAGTGTAACCAACTTCGATACATTCCATTGCTGCATCATAATCACCGTGGTCTAAGTGGATTGCAACTGGAACAGTGATGTTCATTGAATCAACCAAGTTTGTAACGATGTCTTTAGCAACTTTGTATCCGCCCATATATTTGGCAGCACCCATTGAAGTTTGGATTAGAACTGGCGCTTTTTTCGCTTCAGCAGCTTTTAAAATCGCTTGTGTCCATTCTAAGTTGTTTGTGTTGAATCCGCCGACTGCATATCCGCCTTGACGAGCAGCTTTTAAGAATTCAGCTCCTGATACTACTGGCATAAAAAATTCCTCCTAAGTTTTGAAAAACTTTATTTGTTAAGCAATGCTTAACCGACAATGCTATTTTAGCAAAGATTTGCGGTATTTGCTACTAAAAAGAGGAATTTCTCTTTTCAAAAAAAGATTGCACAAATATAAAAATCCAGCATTTTCATCATCTTTTCTGAAAGTCTAGGATTCTGTAAGGTTTTGCTCTTCTGTCTGTGGTCGTTAGATAACAAATCGGCATGTGAAAATTCGAGAAAAATTTCACATATTTTTTCGTTATTTTATCATAATCTTCCAGCAAATCCTTTCTTCTTCTCTTTTGAGCATAAGAATAGCCTTGTGAAAGCGGCTATATTATTATGTAAAAAAGGAGGGATAAAATGAAAAAAGCGCTTATTGGATTTTTGGCAGTCATCGGAGTTCTTTTCTTGGCAAGCTGTAGCTCGGGGGCCAAGGAAGAAACCAAAACATTCACAATGGATCAAAATGGGGTTTCGATGGAACTGGTCTTCACTTATGAAGGCGATAAAGTAAAAACTCAGACTGCGAACAATGTCATGCCTTATTCAGCGATCGGGGTAACGACTAAAGAAGAAGCACAAACCGTGCTTGATCCGATTGCAGAACAGTATCAGCAAGTCAAAGGGTTGGACTATTCCCTCGACTATACAGATAGTGAAGCGACTGAATCATTGACCATCAATTATGATGAGTTGGATTATGATTCAGCGAAACAATTGCCTGGGGTTAGTTTCGAAGGAAACACCGAAAATGGGATCAGCATGGAACGTACAGAGGAAATGCTCTTAGATCAAGGGTATAAGCTAAAAGAATAATCCTCTCTAGGCACCAGCAAATCAACATGGGTTTCCCGCTGGCGGATTTCATTCAAACTGCTAGCGAAAAAAATAATGCATCAGCCAAAAACTTCCGGTCGTTTTGACGGAAGTTTTTTGTGTGCAGAAATGGATACCTTCTACCAACGCTCATGCAAGTTTCAACCTTTTACGGACTACTGGGATGGCGCAACTCAAAAAAACTCCCCATCTTGAGATGAGGAGTTTCGCACATTCATTGCTTGGTTTGCCGCTAGCGATTATTATGGTTGGCGGTTATCCAATGAAGCTCCAACAAAGGCTTTGATCAAGCGTTGTGGGCGAGTTGGACGAGAAATCAATTCTGGGTGGAATTGGCAACCCACGAAGAATTTGTTTTCTGGGATCTCAACGATCTCAACCAAACGATTGTCTGGTGATACACCTGAGAAAACCATCCCGTTTGCTTCAAAGATTTCACGGTATTTGTTGTTGAATTCATAACGATGACGGTGACGTTCTTGAACAACTTCTTCTCCGTCATAAGCTGCAGCTGTTTTGGTGCCTTTTTTCACTTTACATGGGTACAAGCCTAAGCGCAATGTCCCACCTAAGTTTTCGATGTTTTCTTGGTCAGCCATCAAATCAATGATGTTGTTGGCTGTTTCAGGATCGGTTTCTGCGGAATTGGCATTTTCCAAGCCAACGACATTGCGGGCATATTCCACACAAGCCATTTGCATCCCTAGACAAATCCCTAAGAATGGCACATCGTTTTCCCGAGCATATCGGATCGCTTCGATTTTTCCTTCAATCCCGCGATCACCGAATCCACCAGGAACGAGAATACCGTCTACTTCACCTAAGTAAGAATCCACGTTTTCTCGTGTGATTTCTTGGGCTTTGATCCAATCGATCTCGATGTCAGCATCAAAGGCAAAACCAGAATGTTTCAAAGCTTCGACAACTGATAGATAAGCATCTGGCAATTCCACGTATTTTCCGACTAATGCGATGCGTACTTTTTTCTTCAAATTCAGTACCTTTTCTTCCAATGCTTGCCACTCGGTCATGTCAGCAGCTGGTGCAGTCAGTTTCAAATGATCACACACGATTTGATCCATGCCTTGCGCTTGCAGTGCCAATGGGATCGAATAAAGGGTCTCAACGTCACGAGATTCGATCACGGCTTCTGGTGCCACGTCACAGAATTGTGCCAATTTGTTTTTCGTTGATTGTCCTACGGGTTGTTCTGTCCGAACGACCAAGATATTTGGTTGAATCCCTAAGCCGCGCAGTTCCTTCACACTATGTTGTGTCGGTTTGGTTTTCATTTCGCCTGCTGCTTTCAAATAAGGAATCAGCGTCGTATGGATGTACATCACATTGTCTGAACCTACGTCTGCTTTCATTTGACGCAAAGCTTCTAGAAATGGTAATGATTCAATATCCCCTACTGTACCGCCGACTTCTGTAATGATCACATCTGAATCAGTCATTTTGGCTGCCCGCATGATTTTTTCTTTGATCTCGTTGGTGATATGCGGGATCACTTGAACAGTCGCGCCTAAGTATTCTCCTTTACGCTCTTTCCGCAAAACTTCTGAATAGATTTTTCCAGTTGTTACATTTGAGTATTTGTTCAAATTGATATCGATAAAGCGTTCATAGTGACCTAAGTCTAAGTCGGTCTCTGCTCCATCATCGGTTACGAATACTTCACCATGTTGGTATGGGCTCATCGTTCCTGGATCGACGTTGATGTACGGATCGAATTTTTGAATCGTTACTTTCAAGCCGCGATTTTTCAACAGACGTCCTAATGATGCTGCTACGATCCCTTTACCAATAGAAGAAACCACACCGCCGGTTACAAAAATATATTTTGTCATAAACTGAAAAACTCCTTTAATCTATTTTACAGGAAAAGCATTTAGAAAATAATAAAAGCTCCCTATCCATAAATGAATAGGGAGCGAAAATTCTAAATCACTTTCTGACTCTTGTAAAGAGTGCCCAAACAGAATGATACATTCTCACCTAGCAAATGTCAAGAAAACTTTATTTGATTTTTTCAGAAAAAAACGAAGTTTCCAGACAAACCGCTTTACTTATTGATACAGCTGGTTCCTTCTTTTTCTCGACTAAATTCTATGGTTATTCTTTCTTAAACAACCTTCATGTTTTCTGCACAACTTTTTGCAAATTTTTCATTGCTTCTTACGAAATCGTTGAACTCTCTTTGGCATAATACAAAGTGTAGATGAAGTCTGGCGCTTTACTCGTTTTGGTAAAAATGATCGGAACGTATTTCTGGTTATTTTTGGCAAAGACGAGGTGCAGGTTCGATTCCTGCCTTCTACGCTAGTGATGCGGTTGAATGGGAGCTCTGAGGATCAATCGCAGCAATCCTTAGACTATTGTTTCACCAACGAAACAAAATCAACGTTCGTCCAAGCATTTGCTGAAGCCTTGCTATAAACCCCGATTTCACAAACACCTGTTGTAATTGGAATGTCTTTGATTGTAATTTTTGTCCATTCACTGGTTTTATCAACCGCAGTATTTAGTTCCGCTCCACCATAATTTTTGATATATAACTGATTGGTATCAAACTCTCCCCCAGACATTACGTAGGCACTCAATGTGTAAGTTCCATCGCTGATGCCACTAATATTTTGATAAGCTGATGCCTCGTAAGCTTGGTCCTTCCAAAAAGTTAATTTGTAGTCTCCAAAAAAAGTCCCTGCTTCCGTTTTGATCGTACCTTCAGCTGTTCCTTGTTGAAACCACGTTTGCCAATCGGAAGGACTGGTCGTTGGTCCATCGCTCTCGAAACTTGCATTTTTAACCAGATTTGTTTGCGTCCCTGCTTGTTTAAACGCACGCAAGCTTGGCAAGGCGTTTCCAGCAAAATCAAACATCGCCTGGTTGTCCCATTCGTTTCCCATAGTGGATTGAACACCGAGATAATTCATACCTGCTTGTGTTGCCCAACTCACGTTTCCGTTGTACCAAAGAGGTTCCCAGTAAAAGAAGCCCGCCCCGCGATCATTCGGCACCGCTTGAATACGATCGGCTAGATCCAGCAAATACTCTGCTTGTCCTGACGGCGTTGGTTCATATCCCCCCGCCGCTGCTTCGGCTTCGCCAAAGGCATTTGGCATAGTATCTGCATTCGCTGTTGTATGCCCATAAGCTGTTTCAACTACGATCACTTCTTTGCCATACCGTTGACTGATCGTATTCATATTGGTTTGAAGTTCATTCATTGAACCGTGCCAATACGGATAATACGATACTCCAATTAAATCAAATGACACACCCCGACTGGTGATTTCATCAAACCACCAAGTAAATGCTCCTGTATCGCCACCATCAGCTAAGTGGAGCATTACTGGAGTTGTTTTAGGTTGAGTGTCTCGAACAGCTTGGACACCAGACTTCAAAAAAGTAGCCAATCGATCAAACTCTCCCCCGTCTTCTCCCCAAGACTTGCCATAAGGCCAGAGCATGCCACTATTCAGTTCATTGCCGATCTGAACCATATCAGGATAAACGTCTAGCTGCTTCATTTCCGACAGAACGTTCTTTGTATAGTCATACAATGCCGTATTCATTTCTTCAAAGGTCAGATCTTGCCACGCTTTAGGAACATTCTGTTTCCCAGGATCAACCCAAAAATCACTGTAATGGAAATCTAGCAACACGTTGAGTCCAAGACTTTTTGCTCGTTTTGCAAGGGCAATCGTCGTTTCCAGATCATTTGTCCCTGCCCCATAACTTTCTCCGTTACTATTATAAGGATCCTGCCACAAACGCAGTCGAACATAGTTGACACCATTATTTTTTAGAATCTCTAAGGCATCTTTTGAAATACCATCTTCATAATATTTTGCACCAGATTTTTCCATATCTGACAAGATTGAAATATCTGCTCCGCGAATAAACTCGCTGGCAGATGCTTCAACTGTTTTTGAAACAGCCCCCAAAGTCCCTATCACAGCTGCAAATAAAGCGACTTTACGCAACCAAGCTCCCTTTTTCATTCATTTGCTCCTCCTTTATTGAAATTGGCTCAGAATAAATTGAACGGCTTTTTCAGGATCTCTCGTTAATCCGATATATTCTGCTCCTTTTGTCGCAACCAGCTTGATTCCTAAGCGATCGGTATCTTCTTTGATATCATCATAGTAAGAATTGACTTGCGGTGCTAAGACCACCATATCAAAATCCTTCAGCATTTCGTAATGAGAACCATAAGCACCCGCCATTGCACTGATCGGTGCTTTCGATTCAGATGCACCTTCTTTTAAAGCATTAGCTAACATCGCACTTGTCCCTGCTCCAGCACAAAGCACCAACACATTGATTTCTTTATTTGTATCGCTGATAATTTGTCTCGCTGCCACAGGTACTTCCTCACGTATAGCAGCAGAAGCACCTTCTTCGGTTGCGATCACTTCCGCTTTTTGTGCTTCTTGCTCTACTAAAACAGCATCGTATGCTTTACAAAATGGTAGATAGATCAGGAAGTCAACGACGATTAGAACCGCTGCTAAAACAAAGGCTAACACCCCCATGCCTGTTCCTAGAACCAAACCGATCGGTGCCGGAGTTGCCCAAGGTAAAACGTACATAAAACTGTTCATGCCTAGCACATCGACAAAAAACTTAAACAAGCAAACATTTACAACTGGTGTTAACAAAAACGGAATGAAAAAATAAGGATTCAAAATCATGGGTGCTGCAAACAACAATGGTTCATTGACAGCAAAACTTACTGGAATAAAGGAAGCTTTCCCGACTGCCTTCAATTGTTTAGACTTAGCAAAGAGTAAGAAGATAAAAGGAACGACCAATGTGGCCCCAGTTCCTCCCATAGTTCCTACAAAATTTCCTAAACCGACTGTCAGTACTTTTGAAGCTTGCTCACCGGAATTGAACAATTGCAGATTGGTTTCCACATTGGCATAGATAATTGCTGCAATTGCTGGTTCCACGATCGACGGTCCATGAACACCGACAAACCAAAATAGCGCCATCGCTCCCCAGATAATAGCGATTCCTAAATAACCGTCGGCTGCTGTGAATAATGGCTGCAGCACAGTAATGATTGCTTCTGCAAATGAGATTTGGAAAATTTGCCGAATACCTAAATCAATTAAAACGGCCGCAAATACTGAAAAAGAGAAAGGAAAAATATCTCGGAAGGTTTGCGAAATCGTACCAGGAACTTCTTTAGGCATCTTAATGGTAATATCTTTCAGCACACAAAACTTATATAAATTAACTGTTAAAAATGCAGCGACAAAGGACGCCAAAAGCCCCTTTGTCCCCATGTATTCCGTTGAAAATCCGCCTTCGATTGGAGAGACGCTTAACAACAGGAAACTTACCACAGAAGCCAGCATCACAGAAGTCGTGTTGATTACTTTGTTTTTCGGTAAGCGGCGATTCATCGAATCAGCCAAGCAGCGAGCAGTGGTTGCTGAAACAAGTAACCCTACAACCCCCATCGAATAATTATAGACTTTCCACAACCAAGTGGAGACAGCTTCAGGCCATTGGTAACCAAAAATCTCAGGAACCGCAGCAATCAAAATGAATATGCTTGAGAATAAAATAGCCGGCATCGCTGTTAAAAATCCGTCACGAACGGCTCCCAGATAACTATTGCGTGAGATTTTTTCAAAAAACGGTTTCCCTTTTTCGATTTGTTTAATGATTCCATCCATAGCGTTCTTCTCCTATCCTTGATTCTGCTTGTACAGTGCAATAAAGTCTTGAATCAGATCTCTCAGCAACAAAGTGGTCATTAAATGATCCTGTCCATGGATAAAAATGAATCCCATCTCCATCTCTTTTCCCGATGCTTCTTCCGCTAAAATTTTCGTTTGCGAATTGTGTGCAAGGGTTAAATTTTCGTCGGCTTCTTTCAGTGCTGAATCAACATGCTCAAAGTTCCCTTGTCTTACTTCTTTCAATAATTTCAATAATGTACTGCGAGCGTCCCCTGAATAAGCAACGATCTCAAAACCAAGCATTTGTAATTCCTCTTTATTCATCTTTTCTTCCTCCATTATTACTTATTAAATAATCGTTTTGGTTTCACTAACTAATTTGTACCAGTATGCTGACTCTTTCGGGTAACGCTTCTGGGTTTCAAAATCAACATAAAACAAGCCATACCTTTTGTTATACCCATTTGTCCATGAGAAAAGATCCATAAGCGACCACAAAAAATATCCCTTCACATTTACCCCAGCTGTTATCGCCTTGCTTAAGGATTCCAAATAGACTCTCAAATAGTCGATTCTCGGCTGATCCATAATGATGCCATCTTCAAACTGGTCTTTATACCCCATGCCGTTTTCAGTGATATAGATTTTGTTGTAATGCGGGTAATCGCTTTTAATTCGCAACAACAAGTCATAAAGCCCTTCTGGATAAATCAGCCAGTCCCAATCTGTTCGAGGAATTCCTTCTTTATAAATGCGTTCTCCGATCCCCTTCACTTTATAAACAGAGGTCCCTTTTTCACCCGTGCCATTATGATGGATCGCGTTTTCTCCATCGTAAGCTTTGACAAAATGGCATTGGTAGTGATTGATCCCTAAATAGTCATTACGCGTGGAGGCTTTTTTCAATTCGACAAAATCTTCTTCAGGAAAATGATAGCTGGCCTGATTTGCTTCACATATCTCATCAAGAGCAGTCAAGGTTTCAGTTGAATAGAAGCCTAAATAAGTAGCATCTAATAAGAAGCGGATCGACAATGCATCGTCTAAAAAGGCTGCATGCTTATCTTCTGGAGCATCTGTTGCCGCATATTTCGTCTCCAATGAGTGAACGACACCGATTTCGCCTGGAAGTTCGTTTTCTTTGAAATAGTTCACTACACGTGCATGGGCAACCATCATATTATGAAGACAGGCGATGATTTTTGTAAAATCATATTTGATTCCTGGCGGGAAAACGCCTAACAAATATTGATTGGTCGCAACAGGATAGATTTCATTAAAGGTACTCCACACTTTCACTTCTTTGAATTCATGAAAACAAAAAATGGCATAGGAAACGAATGCTTCTATTGTTTCTCGATTCAAAAAATCTCCCTGGTCAAACAAACGTTTAGGGGTATCAAAATGATGCAATGTCACAAACGGCGTTACGTTTCTTTTCGCACATTCTTCGAACACACGATGATAAAAAGCGATTCCTTCTGGGTTCGGTTCCCCATCACCATCAGGAAAAATTCGACTCCATGCAATGGATAATCTTAGCCCATTCACACCAAATCGTTCACACAATTCAATATCCTTTGCATATTGATGATAAAAATCACTTGCCGGATCGGGACTGAATCTACCCTGTTCCTCTAAAAAATCATCCCAAGCAACAGCGCCTTTGCCGCCTTCCTTAGTGGCTCCTTCAACCTGATAGGCTGCTGTGGCTCCACCAAAAATAAAATCTTCTGGTAATTTAAGCATGTACATCTCTCCTCAAATCTATAATCAGTTTCCACACTTTCTAACTGATTGAATTGTAATCGCATCCAAAACATTTGTCAACAAAAACAAACATAAATAATCACAAAAATCGAAGAAAAAATGATAAAAACCATTGAAATAAACATGTATCACGCAAATAATTGTTTGTTTTTGTTTGAAACAGATTGACTGTTATCCGATTATATGGTAGATTATCCTTAAATTAGAGGTGAAGACGATGCTGAAAAAAGAAAGATTGTTTACTATCGTAGAAATGGTCAATAAAAAAGGAATCCTTACCGTTAATGAAATCATCAATCAATTAGATGTTTCTGATATGACCGTTCGCAGAGATTTAGATGAATTAGAAAAATCGGGCAAGCTGCTACGTGTCCATGGAGGGGCGCAAAGTCTTTCCTACACTTTAGATCAAGAACTTTCTCACACCGAAAAAGCCACTCTGCAGATTCAAGAAAAAAAAGAAATTGCTGCCGCAGCAGCCTCCTCAATTCAAGAAGGCGAAACAATTTTTTTAGGACCAGGTACAACAATCGAACTTTTGGCGACCCATTTACTGAACAAGAAAATTCGGATTATTACAAACAATTACCCGGTTTTTGATATTCTTGCGCAAGCAGATGGACCAGAAATTTTACTAATTGGTGGTGATTTCCGTAAAAATACCGGCGCATTTGTTGGACCAATCACCAACGACAATTTAAGAAGACTAAAGTTTACAAAAGCATTTATCAGTTCAAATGGCGTTCACAACGAAGCAATTTCTACTTACAGTACAGAAGAAGGAGAAGCGCAGCAGATCGCATTAAATAATTCTCGCAAGAAATATCTGCTCGTTGATAACAAAAAGTTCAATCGGGATGATTTTTATGTGTTTTATAATTTACATGATTTCGATTTACTCATTACGGATCGCCAGATCTCGCGAGAGGTTCAAGAGCACTATGCACAATATGTCGATCTGCAAATTGCTGATTCAACCGAAAATACCACTATAGGAGCGTAACTATGAAAGGGATTATTTTTGATTTCAACGGAACAATGTTTTTGGACTCTCATCTACATGAAGCTGCTTGGCTGCACATGATTCATGATCATACAAAAGATGGTTTATCAGATGAGGATATTTTAAAAAATATCCATGGTCGAACGAATACGGAGATTTTAAAACATTTCATTTCAGAACATTTGACCGCCTCTGAGATCGCCGTATTGTCAGAAGAAAAAGAAAGCTATTATCGTATGCTTTGCTTGCAAAATAAGAACGATCTCCAATTGACAAAGGGGCTTGAAGCGACTCTTGATCAGCTGACTGACCAGCAGATTCCATTAACGATCGCCACCGCTACTGTTAAAGAGAATGTTGCTTTTTATTTTGATACTTTCGATTTAGCTCGCTGGTTTGATTGGGATAAGATCGTCTATGACGATGGCTCTTTTCCTGGAAAACCGCAACCGGATATTTTTCTTAAAGCGGCTGGCAAATTGGGCTTAGCTCCTGCAGATTGTCTTGTTATCGAAGATGCTTATTCAGGTTTGCTTGCTGCCAAGCGTGCTGGGATTGGAACAATTATCGCAATTGATCCATTCGGTAAGAATAAATCAGTATTTGAACAGGCACAGCTAAATAAAGATGGAACCATCAAAGATTTTACTGATTTTTGGACAGAGCACCTGTCAAAAGTTTTCGTTAAATCATAATATTCCATACAAAAAGCGGCTCAACCAAGAAATCTTGATTGAGCCACTTTGTTATTATTTGTTTCCATTTTCTAATTCCGACGGTTGTTATTACCGAATAAAATAATCAAACGTAAGAGCTGCAATAAGGTTGCTACGGCAGCTGCGACATACGTCAACGCTGCGGCAAAGAGCACTCTTCTTGCTTGTGGTACTTCATCTTCTGTTAACAAGCCACCATCTGCCAAAATACGGATCGCCCGTTTTGAGGCATCGAACTCGACTGGCAAGGTCACTAATTGGAAAATAAACGCCAATGAGAAAGCCAACAAGCCTAAGTTGATCAGAAACGATCCTCGTAATAGGACCCCAATCAAAATCAATGGGATCGAGATGCTGGTTCCGATATTAGCGATCGGTACGATCGCATGACGCAAACGCAAAGGAAAATAACCTTTGGCATCTTGGACTGCGTGTCCACACTCATGGGCCGCAACACCGATTGCTGCTACCGAAGTTGATTGTGCAGTGGATTGCGATAAACTCAGCATTTTGTTGCCAGAATTGTAATTATCCGTCAAATCACCAGCGATCGCTTGCACACCCACATTATTGATTCCTTGGCTTTGCAAGATGTACTGCGCCGCTTTTGTGCCGGTAATATTATTTTTACTTCTGACTTTGTCATATTTGTTAAAGGTACTTTTGACGTACGCTGACGCTGCTAGTGAAATCACCATACCGATAATTACAAGAATGAAAGTCGGGTCATAAAAAAAGCCGAACCCGTATCCGCCCATACCATACACGATAAAATTCCCCCTTTTAATCTTTGACCTTATTTTACCATTAAAGTGGTGAAAAAATTATGAAGATGACTGGAAGATTTTGTTTTTAACCTTTTTTTACAAATTCTGATTTTAGTTTCATTGCGCCGAAGCCATCGATCTTGCAATCAATGTTGTGGTCGCCTTCGACTAATTTGATGTTTTTCACTTTCGTTCCTTGTTTGATGGCGCCAGATGCGCCTTTGACTTTCAAGTCTTTGATGACCGTTACTGTATCGCCATCGACTAAAATATTGCCGTTGGCATCTTTATATACGGGTGCTTCTTCCATCGCTTGTTGCTCTTGCCATTCGTTTCCGCATTCAGGACAAACAAACAGCCCGCGGTCTTCATAAGCGTATTCAGATTGGCAATTTGGACAGTTAGGAATTTGAGTCATAGTGTTGCTCCTTTAAAATATAATTTTCGCTGTAAAAAAACAACTCACCATCAGCATACCGAAAAACCATTAGCGGTGCAACCAAAAATCAGTGACCTGTAAGTAAAAAAAATCGCTTCTGTAGAGTAATAACAGAAGCGATAACTCAAGTGTATTCGAAAAGGAACTACAAAGCGTTGGGTATTATTTTGAGAAATGATTCGCACAAGCATCGCCGACCCACTGGATGATTTGTACCAGAAGAATCAGCAGGAGAATCACCACAATCAAAATCGCCGTTTCATAGCGATAATAACCATACTGAATTGCTAAATCGCCAATGCCGCCTGCGCCAATTGTTCCCACCATCGCTGAGTAGCCTAAAAGACTGATCAAAGTTAGCACAAATCCGCGAATCAAAGCTGGCAGACTTTCTGGTAAAATCACTTCGCGAACGATCTGTCTCGTCGATGCTCCAGAAGCGACGCTGGCTTCAAGGACGCCATAGTCGATTTCGGCAAATGCGGATTCAGCGATTCGGGCGTAAAAAGGAATCGCGGCAATCGATAAAGCAATCGCACCACCCGCTGGGGTATAAGGATCACCGATCAGCATCGCTGATAACGGAATCAGCGTAATCAATAAGATCAAAAATGGCAGCGAACGGATTGCATTGACGACAAAATCGGCCAGATGATGCAAGAAAATATTTTTATGAAAAAGGTTACTGCCGACTAAAAACAGGACTAATCCAATCAATAAGCCGAAAACTACTCCTATAATTGCTGAGGTCCCCACCATAAAGAATGTTTCCCATAGTGCTTGAGGCAGGTTTGTTTTTAAAATCTCAATCGTTTCAGCCATTTTTCTCACCTATCTTTCTTAGAGAAAAGACGTTCGCAGCTAAGTGTTCTCGGGCTTTTGCTGCTTCTTCGTCGGGTCCCGTCAAATAGATATACAAAATACCGATCACATCTTTTTTGATATACTCAATTTTCCCATGGATGATATTGATCGACACATCGTAGGCTTTCGCTACAGTCGAAATCAGCGGTTCTAACGTATACTCACCTTGGTAGCGCAATTCCAGCAAGTCGCCTTGCGTGAAAGATGCTAGAATCTCTTCAGGAAGCGTCAGATCCAAGTAGCGGCCTACCAGTTTTTTTGTAATAGGCTGTTTAGGCTGACTGAACAAGCCATAGGTCGTTTGTTCTTCAACAATGCGCCCCTTTTCCATCACTGCCACCCGATCAAAAAACTTACGGGCAACATCCAATTCATGAGTGATAAAGACGATGGTGATGCCTGTCTGTTCCTTGATTCGGATCAACAATTTCAAAATTTCTTCAGTCGTTTCAACATCTAACGCACTGGTAGCTTCGTCACACAACAAAATCTCAGGTTCGTTGGCAATCGCTCGTGCAATGCCGATCCGTTGCTTTTCTCCCCCAGACAAATTATTCGGATACTCGTGAATTTTGTGAGGCAGATCCACCATTTCCAACAGTTCCTTGATCCTCGCTTCTTGCTGATCTTTCGGATAATCACCAGCGCGCAAAGCAAAGGCTAAATTTTCCTTGATGGTTCGATTATGGATCAGATTGAAATGCTGAAAGATCATCCCGATTTTTTGTCGTACTTCACGCAAGTGTTTGCCTTTGGCTTGCGTGATGTCTTGACCATCAATCAGAATTTGACCGCTAGAGGGCACCTGCAGTAGATTCAACGTACGAACCAAGGTACTTTTCCCAGCCCCGCTCAATCCGACGATCCCGTATACTTCTCCAGCTTGAACGGAAAAATCAACGGAATCCACTGCTTTTTTGATTTGTTTTTTATGAGTGAATGTCACTGATACTTGTTTTACTTCTATTTTTGCCATAAGGTATGCCCTTCTTACTCAGTCCAAAATTTCGGTTGATCAAAGTTGCTGAACGGTGATTCGGCAATCGCTTCTTTAAATGCGTCACTTTCTAATACTTCCGTAACTGCCTTAGCAAAATCACTGTCTTCTTCTTCGGTGGACACCACAAAGACATTTTTATATTCTTCTTTCAACGACTCCAACGCCAAAGCATCTGCAGGATCAAGAGAAGCCGCCCAAGCGAAGTTTCCTGGTACTAAAGCTAAATCGACTGTATCTAACGAACGAGCCAATTGGGCTGCGTCTAATTCTTTAAATGTCAGATTCTTCGGATTTTCTTCGATATCATTCACCGTTGCCTTCGTTTCGTCGATATTGTCTGCGATGGTGATCAACTCATTGGCAGCTAACAGTTGCAAGGTCCGAGCTAAATTTGAGGCATCATTGGCAATCGAAACAGTCGCCCCGTCTGCTAACTCATCCAAGCTGGACAGTTGCTTCGAATAGATGCCCATTCCCAATGTTGGCACTTTTTGTAATGCCGTAAGAGATAACTGGTTATCTGCCGAAAATTTTTCTAGATAGGCCGTATGCTGAAACAAATTGGCATCGATTTGTCCATTCGCCAAGGCATTGTTCGGCTGAATATAATCATTAAACACTTTGGTCGTTAGTTGATACCCTTTTTCTTCCAGTAATGGAGAGATCACCTCTGTCACCATATCCCCATATGGTCCAGGTGCCACTCCAACGACTTTTTCTTCCACTGCATCTACACTATTTTCACCAGACTGTGTATCCTCCGTGCTGCTAGTATTGCTACAAGCTGCCAATGTAATTAAGACAGCAGCAGCAACTAACCCAACGATTCCCTTTTTCAACTGTTTCATTTTTTAGTTCCCCCTTTTTATAATAAAAAAACGTCCTTTCTCCATCATAGAGAAAGGACGAAACAACCATGTTCGTGGTACCACCTTTAATTCATTGGCACAAGCTGCCAACCTTATCAGTTTATCAACTGCTTTGCTGTAACGGGCAATCCCGCTGCACGCTTGCTTTTGCTCACGTCCAAACGCTCCAAGGCCATCTTCAGTCAAACGGCTGTGCTCTTTCTCACCAATCCGAGCTCTCTGATCCAATCGAAACTGACTTACTCTTCTTATCATCGCGTGTTTTTAAGTTGTGTTTAACTATACGATAGCCTCAAATGAATGTCAATTCTTTTTTTCACGAAAAAACCATCTTTTTACAATGATTTTCACAGCGTTTATACAGTCAAATTCTCATCTAAAATCAAGCCTTCAGAGACCATAACCGCATCACCGATCAATTCTAATGCGCCCTGATCAACATCAACTTCTACCGTTAACTCGCCACCTAACACGTGCAGCAAGACATTCGCTGCCGCTTGCTGGTGACGTTTGGTCACGACATACGCAGTGGCACCAGAACCTGTGCCGCACGCATAGGTAAAACCTTCCACCCCTCGTTCATACGTGCGAACGATCAGATCACCCTTGTCATCTTCTTCATAGAAATTGACATTCGCCCCTTTGGGGAAAACCTCCCAATAGCGTATCTCTTTGGCAAGTTCAGCCAGCTGTTCCAACTCAGTTTCTGCCAGACCAGGATAGTGAACCACCGCATGAGGAATTCCTGGATCACCCAATTCCACATAGTCCACGAAAGAAACCATTGGATTCGGGTACGCTTGATCAAATGTAGTCACGGTCGGTGGATTCAAGGTTACTTTGTAGTGTTTTGCCGACAAGCGCCATGCGGGGACATCGCCAGCAACTGTTTCGATGGTCATCTGCTCGCCAGCAATTCCCTTCTCAAAGGCATAGCGGGCAATACAGCGAGCGCCGTTGCCGCACATTTCTGCTTCGGTCCCATCAGCATTGTAAAACCGCATCCGAAAATCAGCGGTTCCTGTGGGAAAATCCACTGCCATGACTGCATCCGCGCCAACAGAAAATTTCCGATGGCAAACCTGAGCAGCAAATTGCGACAGTTGTTCATGGGAGAATTTCAATGTGCGGTTATCGATTACGATAAAATCATTTCCTGCACCTTGCATTTTTGTATAAGGAATCGTCATGTTGTCACCTGCTTTTCAAAATTTTACTTGCTGGAAGCTCCCTCTTTTAGAAACGAAGGAACCACTTCATTTTGCAGCATTTGCTCGTAGGACTGGCGTTTAACGGCTAATTCCGCTTGGCCGTTTTCCACAAAGACGACTGCAGGAATCTGTAAATTATTGTAGCTGCTGGCCATCGAATAGCCATAAGCTCCTGTTGCGAACGTAGCAAACAGATCCCCAGTTTCAACGGGCGGTAATGCAAGATCTTTTACTAAGATGTCCGTGCTCTCACAAGCTTTGCCAGAAATGGTGATCTTTTGTGTCGCAGCTTCGGAAGCGCGGTTGGCTAAGATTCCAGTGTATGTTGCTTGATAAAGACCTGGACGAATATTGTCTGTCATGCCACCGTCAATGCTGGCGTATGTTCTGATTCCTGGCAATGTCTTGATACTGCCGATGGTGTGCAAACTGATACCTGCTTCTGCGACGATACTACGCCCAGGTTCAATAACGATGGTCGGACGTTCGCTCTGGTGCTGCGCATAAAAGGCGTCGATTTTTTCCATCACAGGATCTAAAAAGTAGCTGTAGGGTTGGCGAATATCTGCATCTGTGTATCGAACGCCAAAGCCGCCGCCAACATTTAGTTCTTTGATCCAATAATCAAAGCGTTCATGAATGGTTTGGACAAGGGCCAAAGCCGCATCAACTGCCGCTAGATGTGAGCGATTGTCCGACAATTGACTGCCGACATGAAAATGCAGGCCATAGAAATCCAATTCAGGTGCTTGAATCACTTCTTCCACTAACGGAAATAAGATTTCTTCATCTAAAGGAATCCCGAATTTCGAATCTTTTTGTCCGGTCGAGATAAATTGATGGGTGCTGACCGAAACCTCGGGTGTGATGCGCAACAAAATTTTAGCAACGACTTGCTTTTCTTGACATAACGCGCGGATCAAGCCGACTTCTTGAATGCCATCAACGATGATCCGTCCTACGCCATAATCAAGGGCGGCTGCTAATTCTTCAATCGATTTATTATTGCCGTTAAACTCGATGTGTTCTGCTGGAAAATCAGCTTGGATCGCTGTATACAGCTCTCCACCGCTAACCACGTCTAATGAGAGTCCTTCTGACTTGATCACTTGCAGCATTGCTGTGGTGCAGAAAGCTTTAGCGGCATAGGCTGCCCGTGTCTTGCTGTAGCGCGTCAAAAACTGCGCCTGAATCTTTTGGCATTCTTCGCGAATCTCCGAAACGGAATACACGTAAAGGGGGGTTCCGAAGGTTTTTGCCAGCTCAACGGTATCACAACCGTCAATGTATAAGTGATTGTTCTTGATTTCTTTTGCCATCGCTTTACTCCTTGTCTGTCGGCTCGTTCAACGCCTCGATCAAACGAACGTAGCATTCGATGCCTTGCAATAGATTTTTTTCGTCAAAATTCATTTTGCTGCTGTGTAAAGGGTGGACATAGCCTTTTTCTTCATTTCGGGTGCCGACAAAGAAAAAGACACCGGGGATTTCCTTTTGGTACATCGAAAAATCCTCTGCCAACATATATGGCGGTGTTTCTCGGTAGCTCTCCCCGACCACTTTTTCCAACACTTCCACCATCTCAGGATCATTGTCCACGACACGATAAAGGTGCTCGAATTCGACATCCGCCGTGCAATCATATCCTTTGGCGATTTCTTGTGCGACGGTGGTGATTCTGCGCGTCATCGTTTCATAGACTTCATCTTCAAACGCCCGCATCGTTCCTTTTAAAACGACCTTGCCGGGAATGATATTTTCCGCATCTCCCCCATGGATCTTCCCAAAAGTGATGACCCCAGCAGAAAGCGGGCTGATATTGCGTGAAATGATCGAATGCAATCCTTGAATAATCGCAGCCGCGGCTAAAATGGCATCATGTCCTTGATGAGGCTGGGCACCATGGGCACTCGTGCCGTTGATCGTTAGATTGATCTCGCCGTTACGGGCCATCATCGGACCTTTCCGACTCGCAATGACTCCTTCGGGAAAGTCTGGGAAGACATGCAGCCCCACGATTTTTTCCACGCCAAAATCTCGTAAGATGCCTTCATCGATCATCAGTTGAGCGCCACCGGGGCTTTCCTCGGCTGGTTGGAAAATCAAAACGATCGTTCCACGAATCACTTCAGGATGCGTCGCTAAGTATTTGGCAAACCCTAGCATCGTTGCCATATGGCCATCATGCCCGCAGGCGTGCATTTTTCCTTCATGTTTGGAAGCAAAAGAAACACCGGTCTCTTCTTTGATCGGTAGTGCATCGATATCCGTTCGAAAGGCCAGTGTCTTTCCTGGACGCTCACTGCGAAAGACAGCAATCAAGCCGGTTTCAATCACTGGATAGATTTCTTTGATCCCAAAGGATTGCAACTGACGCAGCAAGTATTCCTTTGTTTTGAACTCAGTTAACCCTAATTCAGGGATTGTATGTAATTCACGACGAAAACGAACCACGTCTTCGGTTAATTCTGTGACTGTTTGCGATACTTGCATGTTAAAACACCTTTCTATACATTCCTTTTAAAAATATCCATAAAAACCAGCGAATATTCAGTTTTTCATTGATATTGTTTAATATTATAGTATATAATTCGAATAATCTATAGTATAAATTGTCGAAATGTTTCGATTTTTATTGAAAATTTTACCCCTCGTTTTGGTACACTTATACGTAGAGTAACGAAAAATAAATTGGTTGAAAGGATGTGTCGTAGTTTGACAATATTCAAAGGTTCTGGCGTTGCGTTGATTACCCCTATGCTTCAAGATGGTTCGGTGGATTTCGATAAGCTGAAGGAGTTAGCGGAGTGGCATGTGCAGCAAGGAACGAATGCAATCATTGCATGCGGTACGACCGGTGAAGCATCCACGTTAGACGATGAAGAACATATCGCGGTGATCGAAGCGGTGGTAAAACAAGTTGCTGGTCGAATCCCCGTTATCGGAGGAACAGGCTCCAACAATACCCAACATGGGATCCATCTTTCAAAAGAAGCACAGCGCGTTGGTGCTGACGCATTATTGGTTGTAACACCTTACTACAACAAAGCGACCAAGAAAAGTTTAGTCGCTCACTATGAAGCAATCTGTCAAAGCGTTGAGCTGCCAGTGATCTTATACTCCGTCAGCTCAAGAACCGGCTTAAATTTAACACCTGAAGCCGTGGCAGAACTAAAAAAAATCCCTAATATCAAAGGCATCAAAGAGGCCAGCGGTGATATTTCGCAAATCGCAGAAATCGCTCGTCTTGCGGATGATGACTTTGCGATCTATTCAGGAAATGACGATCAAGTAACCCCAATTTTAGCTTTAGGTGGCTCTGGCGTGATTTCAACGATCGGCAATATCGCTCCGAAACAAACGGCACAACTCGTTGCTGATTTCTTAAATGGTGATGTAAAAGCAGCCATCAAAGAGCAGTTGCGACAAAAACCGTTGATCGATGCGATTTTCAGTGAAGTAAATCCTGTGCCGATCAAAGCAGCGGTCTCCTTGCTAGGCAAATGCGAATTGCATTATCGTTTGCCTTTGGGTGTCCCGGAAGATGCGACCCTCGTTCATTTAGAAGAAGAAATGACCAATTACGGATTGCTGTAAGGAGGAGTTTTTGGTGAAACAAATTTTATTAAGTGGTGCAAACGGTCGCATGGGCAAAGTGTTGCAAAGCCTGATCGCAAAGCACCCTCAGTTAGAAGTGGCCGCCGGCTTAGATCGTACCGAGCAATTAGATGGTCCTTTTCCAATCTATGATCGTCCAGAAAAAATCACGCAACCGATCGATTTGGTGATTGATTTTTCTCATTATAGCAATGTGCCTGCCTTGTTGAACTATTGTGTCGAACAGCAGCTGCCAATCGTGGTTGCTACAACTGGTTTGACGGAAGACACGCAGATGATGCTGCCGTTGGCTGCTAAAGTGATTCCGGTTTTCTATTCTGCCAATATGTCGTTGGGGATCAATGTACTGATCAAAGCACTACAAAGTATCACCCCCGCATTAGAAGCTGACTTTGACATTGAGATCATCGAAAAGCATCATAATCAAAAACTTGATGCACCAAGCGGTACAGCTTTGCTGTTGGCAGATAGTATCAATGACAGCTGCGAAACAAAAAAAGAGTATCTCTACGGGCGTGAAGGCAGTGATCTAGTAAATGACCGCAAGCAGATGGGCATCCATGCCGTTCGCGGCGGAACGATCCCTGGGGAACACATTGTCATCTATGCTGGGCAGGATGAAATCATTGAATTAAAACACACTGCGCTCTCCCGCGAAATCTTCGCCAATGGTGCACTAAAAGCAGCGGAATTTTTAGCCGATCAACCAGCCGGTTTTTATTCCATGCAAAATCTAATCGACAAGTAAAGGTGGTCTCTCATGACAGAATTACAATTTTCCGATCCTTATCAATTAGCAAAATATATCAAAGAAGCAAATAAACAAACACCTGTAAAAGTCTATATCAATGGAGATCTTGGCGACGTCCAAGCAGATGGCATCCAATTGTTTGGTAACGGCACCTTCTATTTCGTGGTTGGTGACAGTCAAAAAGTAGCTGAGTTTTTAACCGCGCACCAAGACAAAATCACCGATCACTATCTGGAAAATGATCGCCGCAACTCAGCGATTCCTTTGTTGGACTTGACGAAAGTCGATGCCCGTATCGAACCAGGTGCCTTTATCCGGGACCAAGCCATCATTGAAAAAAATGCCGTTATCATGATGGGGGCAGTGATCAACATTGGTGCTGTGGTTGGTGAAGAAACCATGATCGATATGGGGGCGATTTTAGGTGCCCGGGCAACCGTTGGGAAAAAAGCCCATATTGGCGCTGGTGCTGTCTTGGCTGGCGTTCTTGAGCCACCTTCAGCAAGCCCAGTCATCATTGAAGACAATGTTTTGATCGGCGCAAATGCCGTCGTCCTTGAAGGCGTCCGTGTCGGCGAAGGTGCAGTCGTTGCTGCCGGTTCTGTGGTGACGGAAGATGTCCCTGCTGGAGCAGTCGTTGCTGGCTCACCAGCTAAAGTCATCAAAATGAAAGACGAGAAAACGAAAAGCAAAACCGAATTTTTAGACGATCTACGGGGGTAAACTTCTTATTTTCTCGTAAATACGCAACAAAAAAACGCAGTGCCGGTTCAGTGATGAGCCTGCGCTGCGTTTTGTCTAAAAAAGGGCGTGCCGAAAGCTTTTGGCACGCCCTTTTTCTATTGGCAAATGTGCTTGTAAAAGTGTTTATTCTGCTTGAAATTCTTTGATCGCTGCTTGGATCTCTTGATAGATCACTGCAACTTCTTCAAGGTCTTTTGCATTTGCTCCACTGGCAAGGGGATGTCCGCCGCCATGATGGCGTTTGGCGATCTCATTGATCACTGGACCTTTCGAACGCATCCGCACCCGGTAATAGCCTTCTGGTTGTTCGACAAAGATCGCCCAAGCCATCACTTCGTCGATTTTCCCTGGTAAGGAAACGACTGCTGAGGTTTCCGAATCCACTACGCCAAAACGCTGCTGCAATTCTTGTGATAGGATCACTCTGCCAGCACCAATCTCATCGATCTCGATGTTTTCGTAGACATACCCTGAAAGGCGAGCAACACTGCGAGAGACTTGATCCAATTGCCGATTGATCTTCGGTGCATCAAAACCGTAATCCAATAGTTCAGCCGCTAAGCGCAGCGTTGTCGCTGTCGTTGACGGATATAAAAACCGTCCAGTATCACCAACAATGCCTGCATATAGCAGACGAGCCGCTTCTTGCGTCATCGTCAGCTCGTTTTGAAACATTTGCCAAAACGAAACGATCATCTCACTACAGCTGCTGGCTTTTGTATTGACCCAGACCAGCTCTCCGTAAGGCTCATCATTAGGGTGATGATCGATTTTGATCAATTTCGCCCCTTGATCATAGCGTTGGTCACTGACCCGTGGTGCATTGGCCGTATCTGTAACGATCACCAACGCTCCTTTATACAAATCATCAGGGATCGTCTGCATCAGCGCCAAGTAATCCAATCCTTCAACAGGTCCGCCGACTTGATAGATTTCTTTTTCGGGAAAACTAGCTCGTAAAATTTCTGCCAAACCCACTTGTGATCCTAATGCATCTGGATCAGGGCGCTGGTGCCGATGGATAATGATTCGGTCGAATGCTTTGATTGTTGCAAGTATTTCTTCTTGTACCTTCATGAATGGTCTCAACTTTCTCTCTAAAATTTTTCCATAAGTGCCGTTTTCGATGATTTATGGGCGTTCCATTACTTGGCATACCACGATCGCTTTTGCCACTAAGGAATTTTCGATCGATACTTCGATATCGATTTTCGCCGAACGTCGCCCCAGTTCTAGAATCTTCGGTTGAATGATGATCTCGCTTTCTAATTGGATCAAACGGAAGTAATGCAGATTGACTTGCTCGATCCAACTATTGCGCCGTTGATTCAACTGCATGGTACGTTTTGCCGTATTCGCGATCACTTCACTCAAGACACCAAAAGAGATCGTTCCGACTTCATTGACCATTTGAGGCGTCACCGCAAAGCTGAAATGCGGCTGCGGCAATTTGTTCCCTTCAAAATCTTGTTCGATGACTTGCATCTGTCCCGAGATTTGGTCTGAAATCGTATCTGAAATTTGTGTTTGTCGTTGGACCATCTGCATCGCTTTCATGATGTCTTGGCGTGTAACGATCCCAATCAAAGAAAGGTCATCTGCTACGACGGGCATCACTTCTAAGCCATCCCAAATCATCTGATGGCTGGCAGAGGCCACACTCATCTCTTTTTTTACGACCCGTGGTTCCCGGGTCATGATTCGTTCGATGATCTGCGTGTCAGGCTTTTCTAGGACATCTTTGGCTGTGATGATCCCAACGACCCGCATATTCTTGTTGACGACTGGATAGCGGGAGTGGTTGGTAGACTCCGAAAGCAGTTTGTAATCCTTGACCGTATCAAAGGTGTGCAGATACTTGGTTTTTTCCAATGGCATATAAATGTCACTCACCAGCATGATGTCCTTTTTGATCAGCTGGTCACTCAAGGCACGGTTGATCATCGTTGCCACGGTAAAGGTGTCATAGGTCGTTTGTAAAATCGGCAGCTCCAATTCGTCTGCTAAGCGACAGATTTCCTCTGAGGTTTCAAAGCCCCCCGTGATCAAGACGGCTGCGCCATCTTCCAGTGCCAACTTGTGGACTTCGTTACGGTTTCCGACGATCACTAAGGAACCAGGCGTGATGTAGCGTTCCATTGCCGATTCCTTCATGGCGCCGATAACAAATTTGTTCAAGTCTTTGTCTAAACCGGCTGCGCCGCCCAAAACATCGCCTTCAATGATTTGGACGACTTCGCCGAAAGTTAGTTTTTCAATGTGTTTCTTTAGTTTCCGTTCAATCCGAATGGTTCCCACACGTTGTATCGTTGAAACCAAGCCGATATTTTCCGCATCTTTGATCGCCCGATAGGCTGTTCCTTCACTGACATTCAAGTCTTTTGCGATTCCCCGCACCGAGATGCGATCGCCTACAGGCAGATTCTCGATATGCGCTAAAATCAAGTCGTGTTTTGTCGCCATAATTATCCCCTATTCCTACTACGAATCTTCCTGTTGCTTAAACTTCTAATGTCTCACCGACTGCAAGGATCTGGCCCACACCTGCCGGCAATAAATTCACGAAGGTTTGCGGATCTTGCTTGATCATTGGAAACGTATTGTAATGGATCGGTACTACTTTGCTCGCGTTTAAAAGCGCCGCTGCTGTTGCAGCATCTTGAACGCCCATCGTAAAATTATCCCCGATCGGTAAAAACGCCACATCGATATCGAAACGTTCACCGATCATCGCCATATCGCTAAAGAGGGCAGTATCGCCAGCGTGGTAGATGGTTTTGCCTTCTGCTTCTAAAATGATCCCCACTGGGTTGCCCATATAGATCATCGTTCCGTCTTCTTCAAGACCAGAGCTGTGTTTCGCTTCCACCATTGAGATTTTGCCAAACGGGAACTCAAAAGAGCCTCCCATATTCATGCCATGCGTCTCAGCAACGCCTTTGCGGGCTGCATAGCGGCAAATTTCAACGACACTGATCACTGGTGCTTCATTTCTTTTGGCGATCGGCACCATGTCCCCAATATGATCGCTATGACCATGCGTGATCAAAAGCCAATCGGTTTCCACTGTGTCTGCATCCAAATCAGTCAGAGCATTTCCAGTAATAAAAGGGTCAAACAACAATTTTTGGCCATCCGCTAATTGGATAGCAAGCACCGAGTGTCCGTGATACGTAAGTTTCATACAACATTCCCCTTTCCATCTAAGTAATACAGTCTAATATTTTTCATTATAACAGATAACGCCAGAAATCCAAAAGCACAAATTCTGGCAGCTTTATTACATCCGTCCTTTTTCTGGTTCTTATCAAGAAAAATAAAAAAACTGTTCTACCCTTTCTGAATAAGGAATAGAACAGTTCGACCTGATGACTTCAAGCGATCATAGCGTTTTCTTACGTCCACCTTGTTTATAGATGCGCCAGACTGTTAAGAATAACGCCGTGATACAAAGAAGGAACGCCCCAAAGAAGGTGATTTTCATGCCATAGGCAAAAATATCTGCCCGACCTGCGATATAGGTCGTCACATGCTTCCCATAGGCTTGACTCATTGCGGCATAAAGAATCGTCGTTGCTAAGGATATCCCTAAGACCATGCCCAAGTTACGGGCAAAGGAATTTAGACTACCTGCCACCCCAAGATTTTCTTTGGTGACGCTGCTCATCACCATCGTATTGTTGGGGGATTGGAACAACGAATTGCCTAACCCCATGATGGCAGTAGCGACGACATAGTACCAAATCGGCGTATGCTGATTCATAAACATATACATCAGCTGAGTGATGGACAGCAACGCTAAGCCAGCTAAGACCAAGATCTCCGGTCCTACACGGTCCGTCAGATAGCCGCTAAGTGGTGAACCGATGACCATCATCAAAGGAAAGACCATCATCAGCATTCCTGCCACACTCGGCGTTAAGCCTCGGGCACTTTGCAAGTAAAAGGGAATCACGACATTGACAAAAAAGTTTGCAGAAAAGATCAGCAACGCCGTGATCAGGCTCATGGTGAAAATTTTATTACGAAAGATCCCAAAGGTAATCAGCGGTTTGCTCACACGCGCTTCTACTCGCAAAAAGACGATGAATGCCACTAAGGCGATCCCCACCAACAGCAGCGGCAGCCACGTTAGAAAGCCACGCTCTTGTCCAAGAAAAATGCCGCCGAAGAAGCTGATAATTGCAATTGAAAACAGCACAAACCCGGTTTTATCGATGGAATCATGACTCATGGTGATATCTTTTGGCAACACCTTTTCTCCAGCAATCATTGTCAGAATACCGACTGGAACATTGATCCAAAAAATAAACGGCCAAGAAAAATGCGCCAAAATCACTCCGCCCAATCCAGGACCGGCGATGGAGCCTAACGAAACAAAGGCACCAATCATCCCTAAGGCGCGTCCTCGTTCACTCATAGGAAAGACTTCAGTAATGATTCCGGTATTCGTCGCCATCGTCATGCTGGCTCCGATCGCTTGCACGACTCGGGCAAATAGCAGAAATGCTAAGGAATGATTAAACCCGCATAACAGCGAACCGATAATAAAGATCAGCATCCCCAAGCGGAATACTTTGATCTTACCCCAACTATCCCCTACCTTACCGAATAACAAAAGGCAGGCACAAACGATCATCAAGTAGACGGATACGACCCATTCCGCTTGATTCATAGGGACACCCATATCTGCCGAGATCGTGGGCAAAGCGATATTTACGATACTCCCATCCAGTGTTGACATAAAGGTAAACATCGAAACAGCAATGAGAATCCACCACTTTCTCTGTTGTACTACGGGATTTTCTTGATAACTATTCACAAATCGACCATCCTCTCTTTGCTTGTTTTGTTCCTCTAGTCTTAGGGGGACAACTTTGTATTATTGATCGAAATCCATTCGCCGTCAATCCTTATCTGCTCATCACGACCAAAATAAGGGGCATTTTATAAAAAAAACGCCACCTGTTTTCTTACATAAAAAAAGACAAAAGCTTCGGTGAAAAGAAATCGGCCGTCAAACGGCTATTCTTTCACCTGCTTTTGTCAGTAGGTCAAAACGAATTATTTACGGTTGCGATTTCTTTGGCTTGATTCCATGATGACCGGCAAGATGACGGGACGGCGTTTGGTTTGTTCAAACAAGAAACGACTCAAACGATCACGGATATCTTGTTTCAATTTGCTCCATTCAAACTCTTCATCATGAAGGTGTTTTTCTACGATTTCTTCCACGATCTCGCCACTTTCACGAATCAGATCGCGGCTGGCTTTCACATAGACAAACCCGCGAGAAGTGATTTGTGGTGCAGAAATAATTTTCTTTTCGCGACGATTGATCGTCACTACCGCAACGAAGATTCCGTCTTCAGATAAGACTTTGCGGTCTCGCAGGACGATATTCCCAATGTCACCGACACCGATCCCATCGATCATGACGTTTTCAGCTGGAACCGCACCTGCGGCGATCATTTCGCCTTTTTTGTATTCTAACACATCTCCACGAGCAGTAATGAAGATATTTTTCATCGGAATCCCGACTTCTTGCGCCAAGTCCACATGGGCGGCTAATTGGCGGTACTCGCCTTGAATAGGGATAAAGTACTTCGGTTTCATCATATTCAACATCAGCTGCAGATCATTCGGGTTGGCATGACCAGAAACACGGAAATTATCCGAGATCTGTTTCACGGTACCGCCAGCGCGATAGATGATATCTTCCGTTTTCGCAACCACAGTTTCCATTGCCGTTGTCGGCGTTGTTGTGATGTAAACAAGATCTCCTTCTTTGATGCGCAGCGTCCGGTGAGAGCCGTTGGCCATTTTTTGCAACGCTTTGATTGGTTCACCCATACGACCTGTTTCTAAAATCAGCAACTGTTCGTCTGAGTATTTTTTCATTTCTTTTTGGGTGATCAGCAAGTCTTCGGCAGGTAATTTTAATTTCCCTAACTTCATGGCCGTTTTGATGATCCGACCAAAATCTTGCCCGGTCAAAACGACTTTGCGATCAGAACGAAACGCCGCATCTAATACTTGTTGCACCCGTTGCAAATTGCTGGCAACACTAGCGACGATGATCCGACCTTCCCAGTAACGGATATTGTCATAAACTTCATCTTGGATCGTCAATTCAGAAGCGATCGGCGTTGGATTTTCGGCATTTGAAGACGTGCTTAGCAATGCTAAGACGCCTTCTTTTCCAATTTCCGCTAAGCGGCCAAAATCGGTTTGATACATAGGGATCGCTGTTTGGTCAAACTTGAAATCTCCTGTATAAACGATATTGCCAGCTTCTGTTTTGACGCTGATCCCAACAGAATCAGGGATAGAATGGGTCGTACGGAAAAAGCTGATGGTCGCATGACCAAAGTCGATCTCCGAATGTTCATCGATCACATGAAAATCTTTGAAGCGCTTGGTAGCTTCATTTTTATTCACGGTCAATTTTGCTAGTTCGATCGTTAACTCGGTCCCAAAGACCGGTACTTGGATATTCTCCAAGAAATAAGGCAATGCACCAATCGCATCTGCATGCCCATGGGTCAAGAAGACACCCGCCACACGGTCGGCATTTTCTTCTAAATATGTGAAGTCTGGAATCACTGTATCGATCCCTAATAATTCATTTTCTGGATAACGGACACCGCAATCCAGCACAAATATATCCTCGCCAACTTCAGCAATGTACATGTTCTTTCCGTTTTCGCGTACACCGCCAAGAGGAATGATTTTTATCGTTTCCACTTTTATTCACCTCTTAATTTTTTTCTACTGTATTATTTCCCAAGCATAAGCCGTCCCTATTATTATACAACAAAAAAAAGAAAAGCGTGGCATTCACCACACTTTTCTGAAAAACTTATGGTTTACACATGAACTAATCCTTGCTGATGCAGGCTTTCGGCGATTTGAACGGAGTTCCATGCCGCCCCTTTCAGCAAATTATCAGAAACGACCCATAAATGCAAGCCGTTTTCGACATCCAAATCTTTGCGAATCCGACCAACAAAGGTTTCTGTTTTGTCCACACTGGTCAAAGCTTGCGGGTACACTTGTTGACTCGGATCATCTTGCAAGACAGCTCCTGGCGCTTCGCTGATCCACTGTCTGACTTCCTCAACACTAGCATGGTCTTTGGTCTCGATATAAATCGACTCCGAATGACCGCTAAACACAGGGATCCGCACACACGTAGCTGCTACTTTGATCTGCGTATCTTCCATGATCTTCTTCGTTTCATTGATCATTTTCCACTCTTCGTAAGTATAATCCTCTTCGGCAAAAACATCGATTTGCGGCAAGGCATTAAACGCGATCGGGTAGTGCTTCTTGTCGCTGCCTGCTGGTAAAATCTCAGGGTTTAGTTCATCAGCGGCTTTGCCAGCTAATAATTCTTGAGATTCACGAGTCAATTCAGCCAAGGCTTGGG
Organism: Enterococcus sp. DIV1279b; assembly: GCF_050531515.1. NCBI lineage: Bacteria > Bacillati > Bacillota > Bacilli > Lactobacillales > Enterococcaceae > Enterococcus > Enterococcus sp. DIV1279b. The sequence continues at coordinate 3,019,205 of NZ_CP172891.1, forward strand.
CGCCAGCACCTGAAACTGCTTGATACGTCGAAACCAAGACCCTCGATAAACCGACTTTTTGACGAATTGGTTCTAACGCCACCATCATTTGAATCGTTGAACAATTCGGATTGGCAATGATTCCTTTATGTTGCGCTAATACATGAGGATTCACCTCAGGAACGACTAGAGGAACATTCGGGTCCATCCGAAAATGACTGGTATTGTCGATCACGACTGCACCGTGTTTGACTGCTTCTGGAGCAAATTGTTTTGAAATGCCGCCACCGGCACTGAACAATGCAATATCGACGCCTGCAAAGGAATCTGCGGTCAGCTCTTGAATAACGAGCGGTTCATTTTTGAACACAAGGGTCTTCCCAGCAGAACGTTTGGATGCCAACAACGTTATTTTTTTGATCGGCAACGTGGTCTTCTCCAACATCTCAATCATTTTTGTTCCTACTGCGCCGGTAGCCCCGACAACTGCTACGTGATACCCCGTACTCATCAAATCACTCCTCGAATAAAAATACATTTTTACTAGTTTATCATATCTTGTAAAAAAGAAAAGACCTTTCGTGGAAAGAAGCGCAAAAAGAAGGCAATACTGTCTAAATTTTCAATCTTTTTCCCCTTTGTAGAAAAATTCTACCTATATTTAAGGGTTATCATTTGTCACATTCAGGTGTTATAGGATATAATACCGACAGAAGGAATTTTGGGGAAGATTCTTTCCAACGTGCATGGGGAAATTAAAAATACCCAAAACATTGAATGAGGCAAGAATTGCATATGCAATTCTTGCCTCATTTTTATGCTTCATTCGATTCTTCGTTGTTTACTTTCACGATAGCAAAGCCTTTGTTATCAATAATCATCGTTTCATCTTCCAGTTGGACAAACTGTTCCATCAGGATCGAATCAGGACGAGAAAGAGTGATTTGGTCATCGCCCGTATTGAAAATACCGATGATCCGCTGTGCCCCTAACTCTCGTTCGAAAATGATCAGTCCATCCTCTTCCGAAACCCAGTTCCAACTCAAGGAACCTTCTGATAAGACTTTCTGGTTGTCTTTGCGAATGCTGATCAATGAGCGAGTGAAATGCAGGAGATCACGATCTTGCTTTTCTTCTTCCCAAATCATACATTTACGGCAATCCGGGTCCATATCGCCGGTCAAACCGATCTCATCACCGTAATACAGGCAAGGGACGCCTTGTTGCAGATACGTAAAGGCCATCACTTGGCGCATCAAGTCTTTGTCTCCTCGAGCCAAAGTTAACAAGCGCGGGGTATCATGAGAATCCAAGATATTGAACTGCACTTGATTGGTTTGCTCCCGATACAACATCAGCTGGTTATTTAATTCCGAGACCATTTTCGTCATGGAGATCTCGTCTTTGACAAAATATTCAATGATTGCATCCGTAAAGGCGTAATTCATTACTGCATGAAACTCGTCGCCTTGTAACCACCGTTGAGAAGAGTGCCAAATTTCCCCAAGGATATAAAAATCATCTTTGGCATCATCACACACTTGGCGGAATTTTTTCCAGAAGTGGTGACTGACTTCATTTGCAACGTCCAAGCGCCAAGCATCGATATCAAACTCTTCGATCCAATAACGAGCGATCTTCAACAAATAATCTTGCACGTCGGGATTTTCTGTATTGAGTTTTGGCATATGCGGCGTAAAGGCAAACACATCATAGGTGATGTCATAGGCATCTTCAAAGTTTTCCCCTTCTTTGTAGTTGACAGGAAACTCATTGATGTGGAACCAATCAGCAAAGGGCGAATCTTTGCCGTTTTTGATGACATCTAGCCATTGATGCGAAGTATCCCCCATATGATTGAACACAGCATCTAGCATGACTTTGATGCCGCGTTTGTGGCATTCCTCCACTAAGCGTTTAAAGGTGTCGTTATCCCCAAACGCTGGATCGATGGCTAAATAATCGATGGTATCATACTTGTGATTCGAATAGGCCTCAAAAATCGGACAGAAGTATATCCCATTGATGCCTAAATCGACGAGGTAATCCAAATGATCGATGACCCCTTGCAGATCCCCGCCGAAAAAGTCTTGGCGATCGGGATTTTTTGAGCCCCAAGGCAATACACCTTCTGGATCATTTGATGGGTCCCCATTTGCAAAGCGTTCAGGGAAGATTTGATACCAAACGGTTTCTTTTGCCCACTCAGGAATTTTGAAACGATCGGCTTCTTGGAAGTAAGGCATCCGAAAATAATTGTTGTTCATTTCTAAATATTGCTGCTCAAAAGGATAGACCCCGTGGTCTCCATAAAAGACATGCAACCCATCGTAACTTTCGATGGAAAAGCCGTAAGACAAACGGCGGAATTCTGCTCCGACCGATACTTGCCAATAATCATGCAAGTCCGTGGAAAGAATTTTTTTCATTTCAATTCTTTGCTGGTACCAAGCTTCTTTATACAGTGTGTAAGGATCGCCGCAAAGCAGCTGGACATGGCGGACGTCTTGACGGGCGGTACGTAAACGGATATGCATTTTATCCTTCTCGTACAAATACGCAAATTCACTTTCGGGACGATGATAAATGGCAGTAGTATTCATAGCAGACTCCTTTAACTTGTTTGATATACTCATTGTCGCACAAATCAGAAGTCAAAACAAGAGAAAAACGCAATCGGTTGCTTTATCTAAAAAGTCGATAATATAAGTTAATATGAAATTAATTCAGTAATTAAAAAGCAAACGATTGCTTCGCCCTTTTTTAATCAAACGGCGTATTTTTCTCACATTGATTGCCAGTCCGTAAAATGTCATATTTCCGCAAGATCCCCACTGCTTCCGTCAACGACTGACTCAACTGCTGGATATCTTCTGCAGCCATTTGAGCGGTTTTGGCATTCAAGCGGTCTTCCACTTGTTTTTTCTTTTGGACAAACAACTGCTTCCCAGCTTCTTCCAAATAAACATTGACGTTGCGGCGATTGACGCCGTTGGTTTTGCGGACCACAAAGCCAGCCTTTTCTAACCCCGAGATCGAACGACTGATTTGGACTTTTGACGTACCGATTTGCTGGGCCAACTCGGACATCGTGATTCCTTCATTACTAGAGATCACCACGAGTTCCAAGATTTCCATTTTGGTCAATTTTAAATCTTCCAGACCGATTTCTTCAAACAATATGTTTCCCATCAGCGAAAAGATTTCCGCAAATACCGCCATATTGAATGTTCCTAACGCTTTTTCCATACTCTCCCTCTTTTCTGTCTTTAGTTTAGTATAAATTATTTGTTTAAACAATGATAATCGTTGATTTTTGTTAACCATTATGATAGCGTGGTTACATAATGAAAATAATCGTGAAAACGGCAAGAAAAGAGTGACAGCATGTTAGAATTAAAAGATATCAAGAAGTATTATACGGTTGGCGCCAGTACTACAAAAGCCCTCGATGGTGTCTCCGTCGCCTTTCGTAAACAAGAGTTTGTTGCCATTTTAGGGCCAAGCGGCTCTGGGAAAACAACCATGTTGAACGTGATCGGCGGCTTAGACAATTACGATTCTGGTGATATGATCATCAACGGCAAATCAACGAAATCCTTTAAAGATCGTGACTGGGATGCGTATCGGAACAATTCGATCGGCTTTGTCTTCCAAAGCTACAATTTGATCAGTCATTTAGGCATCATCGACAACGTCGAGCTTGGGATGACCTTGAGCGGTGTGTCAAAAGAAGAAAAACGCGCAAAAGCAACCGATGCTTTGACGCGTGTGGGCTTAGCTGAGCATATGCACAAAAAACCAAATCAGCTTTCTGGTGGTCAAATGCAGCGGGTAGCGATCGCTCGTGCCTTAGCAAATGATCCTGATATCCTTCTTTGTGATGAACCAACAGGTGCCTTGGATTCAGAGACCAGTGTCCAAATCATGGAACTGATCCAAGAACTATCAAAAGAAAAATTGGTCATCATGGTTACCCATAATCCTGAATTGGCGCACAAATACGCTGGACGGATCATTGAGTTCAAAGACGGACGAATCATTAAAGATTCGAACCCTCATGTCGAAGGACAAAAGAAAGACCAATTCGAATTAAAGCACACAAAAATGAGTTTCATGACTGCCTTACGTTTGTCGTTTAACAATATCCGCACCAAAAAAGGGCGCACCTTCTTGACAGCCTTTGCTTCTAGTATCGGGATCATCGGAATCGCCATTGTTTTGTCACTGTCAACGGGATTCCAAAAACAAATCGACAATACCCAGTCAGAAACATTAGCTCGTTTTCCGATTACGATCTCGCAAGTAGCCACTGAACAAGATCCATCAGCGATGGGGACGCGGGATAAATCGGAAGATTTCCCTTCAGATAAAGAGGTCACTGCTAAATTAAGTGATGCGGATCGTGCAACCCATATCAACAAAATCGATCAAGAGTTTCTCGATTACATCAACGACATTGATCCTGAATTAAGCAACAATATCGGCTACACTCGTTCCACTTCCTTGAACCTTTTCCGTAAGATCGATGATACTGTGGAACAAGTCAGCTTCTCCAATGCATCACCTGACAATGAACAGACCAATGCCATGATGTCTGCCATGAGTGCCTCCACCGGGATTGGGGTTTCGACTTTCCCCGAGCAGTTATCAGAGGATAACGGCAATTTCTTAAAAGACAACTATGACCTTTTAGAAGGCAGCTACCCAAGTGCTAGCACAGATGTCGTTTTGATCGTCGATGAAAACAACGTAACGAATGTCAATGCATTGATCAATCTCGGTTTTGACATTGAAGATGGCGACAAGGTGTCCTTCGACGATATCGTGGGAACAAAAATCACATTGGCGTCTAATGATGCCTTTTACACCGAATTACCAACTGGAAACTTCATTCCAAATCAAGATTTAAATGACGTTTTCGATAACAGTAACAACAAAGAATTAACGATCAGCGGAATCTTACGTATCAAGCAAAACTCTACGATGAACTTGCTGTCAACTGGCATTGCCTACAGTGATGCCCTCGCGCAAGAAGTCATCAAAGAAAACCAAGACTCAGTGATCGTCCAAGCCCAAAAAGACAGCGACACCAACGTGATGACGAATGAACCCGTTGACGAAAGTGCTAAAGATTCATTGATCGCTTATCTTGGCGGCAGTGATTTACCAAACAGCATTATGATCTATCCGAATGATTTCAGTGCCAAAGAAAAAATCCTTGATTACTTGGATGACTTCAACAAAGGCAAAGACAAAGAAGACCAAATCGTTTATTCCGATTTAGCGGGTACGATGACTCAATTGACTGGTGGCTTGATGGATGCCATCACTTACGTCTTGATCGCTTTTGCAGGGATCTCCTTGGTAACTAGCATGATCATGATCGGTATCATCACTTATACCTCTGTACTTGAACGTACGAAAGAAATTGGGGTCTTAAAAGCATTAGGTGCTCGCAAGAAAGACATCACCCGCGTCTTTGATGCCGAAACCTGTATTTTAGGGATCGCTTCAGGAGCTTTAGGTGTCCTGATTGCTTGGTTAGCCACATTCCCGATCAACGCAATCTTATATAGTATGACTGATCTCGAAAATGTTGCTCAATTAAATCCGGTCCACGGCCTGATCTTGATTGCTGTCAGCACCGTCCTAACGATGATCGGCGGCCACATTCCAGCTCGAATGGCAGCGAAAAAAGATGCAGCGATCGCTTTACGCGCCGACTAATTTTATAAGAAAACCCAACAGACAGCAGCCATTCCTTTGGCTGCTGTTTTTTTTGTCCTTTCCTTCCGACTTCCAAAAGGTTTCTCTTGAAAAATCCATAAATGAGGAATACAATAGATTTGTTTTTAGGTATACCTAAAAAGATGGGACGTGAAACGATGAATGAAGAAAAAAAATTGATCCAAGCGGCCAACGGTCCTAGCTTGGAAGAAATAAATAATACAGTTGCCATTCCAAAAAACGGCAGCTTTTGGCGCAATCTCTTAACGTTTTCTGGTCCTGGGGCATTGGTAGCCGTGGGCTATATGGACCCAGGAAACTGGATCACCTCGATCGGTGGCGGTGCTGAATATGGCTATCTCTTACTTTCTGTGATCTTGATTTCCAGTTTGATCGCTATGCTGCTGCAATACATGGCAGCCAAGCTAGGGATCGTGACCCAGATGGACCTTGCGCAAGCAACTCGTAAACACACCAGCAAAGGCTTAGGCTTTGTCTTGTGGATCGTCACCGAATTGGCTATCATGGCAACGGATATCGCGGAAGTGATCGGAGGAGCGATCGCTCTCAATCTACTATTTGGCTTACCTTTATTAGTTGGGGTCATCTTAACGATTTTCGATGTACTGCTTCTGCTCTTTTTAATGAAATTGGGTTTCCGAAAAATCGAAGCGATCGTCATGACACTGATTTTGGTCATTATGCTGGTCTTTTGTTACGAAGTCATTATTGCTCAACCAAATTTGCCTGCTGTCTTGCAAGGCTTTATTCCCCAAAAGCAAGTCTTGAACCATGGGCAGCTGACAATGGCGTTGGGGATCGTTGGTGCGACTGTGATGCCGCATAATCTCTATCTGCATTCTTCGATCTCCCAGTCACGAAAAATCGATCGCAGCGATACCCAAGAAGTGGCAACGGCCGTGCGGTTCGCTACTTGGGATTCCAACATCCAGTTATCCGCTGCGTTTTTGGTCAATTGCCTGCTTTTGATCTTAGGAAGCGCCTTGTTCTTTGGTCATAGTGAAGAAGTCGGCACCTTCTCCGCGCTGTTTGATGCTTTGCAAGATTCCTCCATTGCTGGTGCTGTCGCCAGTCCAGTCTTGAGCGTTCTGTTTGCCGTGGCGCTCTTGGCATCTGGTCAAAATTCAACGATCACTGGGACACTGACGGGGCAAGTCGTGATGGAAGGATTTATCCATATGAAGATCCCTACTTGGGCGCGACGTCTGATCACCCGTGGCTTATCGGTGATCCCCGTCTTGCTTTGTACGATTTACTTTGGCGGCAACGAACAAGCCTTGGACGATTTGCTGATTTATTCGCAAGTCTTTTTAAGCATCGCCTTACCCGTTTCGATGATTCCGTTGGTTCTTTTTACCAGCTCAAAAAAAATCATGGGGGAACGCTTCAAGAATCCGCTATGGGTCTCTACCTTAGGCTGGATCTGTGCCATTGCACTGACGGTCTTGAATGTCCGCTTGATCATCGAAACACTCGGCAACTTCTAATAGCGAAAAAAGCGGCTCTATAATTTATGGGACTGATGAATCAGAATTGATTCTTCAGCCCCATTTTCATTTTAGGTATTAAAAAACATATCGTTCTCTAGTATGATTAAATCACCACAAAATAAACAACTGAGAGGACGATATGCTATATGAATGATTCTATCAAAAAAATGCTGAGAATAATAGAGAAAGATTTGATGATTACAGAGGTCTCTTACGAGACCCTTCAGAAGAAAAAGACGTTGGTCGTCGATGCTGTTCTCTCGCCTACTCCTCGTGCTTGTAGAAGTTGTGGTTCTACTGTGGTAGATGGAAACGGGAAAGCAATTATAGTGAAAAATGGGAAGAAGGAAACGATTGTCCGTTTTGAACAATACAATCATATGCCTTTGATTATGCGCCTAAAAAAGCAGCGCTATACCTGTAAAAACTGTCGCACCCATTGGACTGCTCAAAGTTATTTTGTCCAACCCAGACATTCAATCGCAAATCATGTTAGATATAAAATTGCTTCTTTACTGACTGAAAAAGTATCTTTATCTTTTATTGCGAAAAGCTGTCAGGTATCTTTGACCACCGTTATTCGTACATTGAAAGAGTTTAAAAGCTATTTACCAAAGCAATCTAAGAAGATTCTCCCAAGAGTATTGATGGTTGATGAATTTCGTTCGCATGCTTCCATAGAAGATAAAATGAGCTTTATTTGCGCAGATGGCGAAACAGGAAAACTAATAGATGTTTTGCCTACGCGTAAATTACCCCGATTAACAAGTTATTTTTTAGGTTGTACCAATCCGGAAGAAGTAGAATTCTTGGTGACAGACATGAACGCCGCCTACTTCCAGCTCACCAAACGTGTTCTGCCAAATGCGAAAGTAGTGATTGATCGGTTTCATATTGTCAAACACATGAATCAAGCGTTCAATGAGTTGCGTATCCGTGAAATGAATGAACTTCGTAAAGCCGGACAGAAAAGCCAGGCAGAAAAACTGAAAAAGAACTGGCGCTTTTTGCTAAAAAATCGTGCAAACATCAACCATTATGAATACAAAACATGGAAAAGTTTCCGAGCACCAAAATACCCATTTCTTACTGAAGCAATGATGATTGATCGATTGCTTGAGTTTTCTCCGCCCCTAAAGGAGGCGTATCCCTTTTTTCATGAATTAGTTGAAGCCTTTCGAGACAAAGACCCTGACTTATTTTTCTCCTTATTGGCAGAACTTCCCGAAACGTTAGATGACAGCTTTCGGGAAAAGCTTCAAAACCTTCTTACTCATGAAGAAGGCATCACCAACGCAATGATCTATCCTTATTCCAATGGAAAAATAGAAGCGAAGAATACCCACATAAAGACAATGAAACGAGTATCCTACGGATTTAAATCATTCGAGAACATGAGAATTAGAATCTTTTTGATCAATCAATTAATCAATGTAAGATAACAAAAAATCTGAGCCAGAATGTGGTTCATTCTGACCCAGATTTGATTTTGCACAACTCATCAGTCCTTATTGACAAAGAGCCAAAAAAGCTTACGAGCTAGCCTCGTAAGCTTTTTTTGGTTAATTCGTTTCTAAATCATGTAAAAACAGACCGCTCAACAGTTTTGGTTCAAACCAAGTTGATTTTGGCGGCATAATTTCTCCCGCATCAGCTACTGCCAAAAGATCGGCCATTTGCGTTGGATACATGGAAAAGGCCAATGTCCATTCTCCGCTATCTACCAAACGTTCCAATTCTTCTGGACCACGAATTCCGCCGACAAAATCAATGCGTTTGTCTGTCCGCACATCTTGGATCGCGAAAATATCAGCCAGCACGTATTGTTGTAAAAGCGACACATCCAGCTGTCCTACCGCATCTTGCGACACAGCTTCCGGTTTGATGGTCAACTCCCACCACGCATGGTTTAGGTACAGATGAATCGAACCACGTTGCGCTGGTTTCTTCCTTGTAGTTTCTCGAATCGTAAAATGTTGGGCTGCCTGCTCAAAAAAGGTATCTGGCACTGGTACCCGCAAAACCCGATTGTATTCCCAAATCGCCAATTCATTTTCTGGGAATAAGATCGCTAAAAAGCGGTCGCTTTCTTGACTGCTTTGGCCATCGGCTCGCTTTTGCAAGCCGACTTTGACTGCTGACTCTGTGCGGTGATGCCCATCCGCAATATAAAGGGCATCTACAGCTTGAAACTGCTGGGCAAAAGAGGCGACTAGCGCTGGATCATCGATCAGCCAAACACGATGTTGCACCTCATGATAGCTGACAAAATCATAGATTGGCGCATGCTCTGCTTGCCACGCATCGATCGCTTCTTTGACTGCTGCTGGTTGGCGATAGCTCAAGAAAATCGGACTTGTATTGGCATCACATGCCAGAATATGATTGATCCGGTCGATTTCTTTTTCTGGACGGGTAAACTCGTGTTTCTTGATTTTCCCAGCGACATAATCATCGATCGAGGTACAGGCGACAAGCCCCGTTTGGCTTCTACCAGCCATCGTCAATTCATACAAATAATATGCGGGCGCCGTTTCTTGAATCAACCAGCCTTCTTCTTGAAAAGATGCAAGATTTTCCGCCGCTTTTTGATACACCTGTGGATCATAAGGATCGATTCCTGGCAAGTCGATCTCCGAACGGTCGATGTGGAAATAGCTGTAAGGATTGCCTTGCGCAAACGCTGCGGCTTCTTGTGAATTGACCACGTCATACGGTAGCTCGGCCACTTTTTCTGCCAATGAGGCTTCTGGACGAATGGCTTTAAACGGAAATACTTGAACCATTAATACCCAACCTCCTGATTCTTGATGACCCGTACACGAACGATATTTTCGTTCTCCCGTAATTTATCGGCTAATTGATTCAATAAGGCTTCATCTTCAGAAGCGACATCGGCTAGGGTGTAAGCAAAGTCTTCCCGTCCACGATTCAGCATATTGTCGATATTGATCCCAGATTCCGCAATGATCGATGAAATCTGACCTAACATATTCGGTACATTGCGATTGATGATCGTCAGACGATAAGGCGAATGAAAAGCCATCTCAACAGTTGGAAAATTCACTGAGCGCTTGATGGTTCCAAATTCCAAGAATTTTTTCAATGTTCGGGCTGCCATCTTGGCACAGTTGACTTCGGCTTCTTCTGTTGATGCACCTAAATGCGGCAAGACGAGGACTTTTTCATTGTGCAGCAATTGTTCATCCGCAAAATCAGTCGTATAGCCCGCTAAACGGTCGGCTTTTAACGCACGTAAAACGGCATCTGTATCGACGATTTCTTTACGAGAAAAGTTGAATAGCTTCGTTGTTGGTTTCATTTTCGCAAGTTCGGCTTCCCCGACGAGATGATGCGTGTTTTCCATTAGCGGCACATGAACCGTAATAAAATCACAGGTTGAAAAGACTTCCGCAATATCATTGGCACGCTTGACCCGACGAGAGATCGTCCAAGCAGTATCCACTGACACGTAAGGATCATAACCGACTACTTCCATCCCTAGACGATAAGCATCGTTGGCGACCATCGCTCCAATAGAACCAAGGCCGATGATTCCTAACTTTTTGCCTTCTAACTCTGTTCCAGCAAATTGACTTTTTTGCGCTTCTGCTTGTTCTTCCACATTATCACCGCTCAAGGTTTGGACCCATTGGGCACCTCGTAAAATCGGACGGACACTTAAGAGCAGACTAGCGATCACTAATTCTTTGACCGCATTGGCATTGGCGCCTGGCGTATTAAAGACGACGATCCCTTTTTCAGTACATGCTTTGACGGGAATGTTGTTGGTCCCAGCCCCTGCACGGGCAATACCTAAGACACTTTCAGGAAAAGCGTAATCGTGCAATTTCTGGCTGCGCAGCAAAATTCCTTGCGGTTGGTCGCTTTCGTTGATGGCATACTTTTCTTTTTCTAAACGCTGTAATCCTTCTGGTGCGATCGCATTGAATGTTTTAATTTGGAACATTTATTTGACCTCCGCTTCAAATGATTTCATAAAGTCGACTAGCGCTTGAACGCCAGCTAATGGAAAGGCATTGTACAAGCTTGCTCGCATTCCTCCAACGGAACGATGCCCTTTCAAGTTCTCAAAGCCAGCTTTGACAGCTTCTTCATTGAAGCGCTGATCTAATGCTTTATCCCCTGTCACAAAAGGAATATTCGTTAGTGAGCGGCTGTCAACAGCCACAGGACTACTGTAAAGAGCAGAGGCGTCGATCGTTTCGTATAAAAGCGCCGCTTTTTGGCGGTCTTGTTCTAAAATGGCAGGAATGCCGCCTAATTCTTCCAACCATTCAAACACCAATTTAGCAATATAGATAGCATACGTTGGTGGTGTATTGTACAATGAGTCATTTTTAGCCTGGAGACGATAATCCAGCATTGGAGCGAAGACAGCATCATCATTGAGTAAATCTTCTCGGATGATCACTACCGTCAACCCTGCAGGACCAATATTCTTTTGGGCCCCAGCATAAATCACACCAAAGTCTTCTACGCGATAGTCATTGGCTAAAATATTTGAGGACATATCCGCTACGATCGGCACGTCGCCAGCCTGCGGAATCGTTTGAAAGGCCGTCCCTTCAATGGTGTTGTTCGTGGTGATATGCAAATAAGCCGCTTCTTGATCGATCGCATCTTCTGAAATTTCTGGAATATAGGTAAAGTTTTGATCCTCACTAGAGGCAACAACTTCCACCGTCACGTTTCCAAGCGCTTTTGCTGCTTCAATAGCTTTTTTCGACCAAGAACCGGTATTTACGTATAAGGCTTTTTTGTTTTGTGCAAGATTTAAAGGGATCATACTGAATTGGAGACTCGCGCCGCCTTGTAAAAACAGTACCTGATAGTTTTCAGGAATTCCCATTAATTTTCGTAAAAGTGCTTCTGCATCTTTAATGATCTCTTCAAACAAGGAGGACCGATGACTCAGCTCCATAACGGACATCCCACTTCCGCGGTAATTCAAAAGTTCGGATTGTGCTTTCTCCAATACGGGACGGGGCAATACGGCAGGACCAGCTGAAAAGTTATAAACTGTCATACAAAAAATCTCTCCTTTATGTTAGATGTGAAAATCATTATAACAGATAGCCGAAAATGAAAAAAGCCTTAAAAGAGAAAATAATTTTGAATTTTCAGAAAAGACTACCAATTTCTTAACGTTCGTCATTTCGGCATTTTTTCAAACAGCCAGCGAGAAATTTCATTGTAAACGATCTCGCGGTTGCGCTCATTCAAAATCTCATGCCGGCCCTGTTCAAGCAAATACATCGTCACGTCAGCATTTTGCTTCAGTTGCTGAGCCAATTGGCGGACGCTTTTGCCATAGTGCCCCACAGGATCGTCTGCACCTGAAATCAAGAGCAGCGGCAATTCTGGGTCAATCCTGCGCAGTTGATCCGGATCACTGGCAGCTTGCGTCAATGTAAAGAGATCCTTGTAAGCCGCTAAGGAAAAATGAAATTGCGTGTAAGGGTCCTTCAAGTAGCGATCCACTTGTTGCGGATCACTGGTCAACCAATCCTTGGCGGTCCGATTGGGACGAAAACGCCGGTTGTGCTGGCCAAAAACCAGCTGTTCCATTACGTGATAAGGCCATTGCTGAGCGGCAAACGGGCGCAACAAGTTCGTGACAAGTTTGCCTCCTTGCATCAGCACGGCTTTTTCCATCGTGGTGCCCATGATGATTGCTCCTGACAATGGATGTGGCTGACTAAACAAATAATTTCGCAACACCAGCGACCCCATACTGTGCCCTAAGATAAAGTATGGTCGGTCTGGGTAGCAAGCAGCTGCGTACTGATGGACCACTCCCACATCTGCCACTAAATAGTTGGCGCCCTCTTTTTCACCAAAATGCCCATAGGTCTGTGTTTCTTTCACGGATTGCCCATGCCCTAAGTGATCATGACCGACCACCGCATAGCCTTGCGCAGTCAAACATTCCGCAAACTCGTGGTAACGTTCAATGTGTTCGATCATTCCGTGAACGATTTGCACGACTGCTTTCGGCTGTTCTTCTGGCAGCCACGTTTTGACAAAAAGCTGATCCTTCCCATTTGATGAAGTCAGCTTTTCTTGATTCATCCTCATAGTTCGCACCTCTTTTGCTTTTTCTTTTCCCTTCGCCAAATAAAACGGTCGTTTTCTTTATTATACATGGAATTTTAGGCTATGGCGGTAGGAGTTGGGAATTTTCAAGGATAAAAAAATCCTGCCACATTGTCTAAAGACAAAGTAGCAGGAGTCAAACGATCATCACCCATCGCTTGGATTAAAAAAACTTCCTCATTATTCTTTATTGGAATTTGACGATTTCTAAACGATCAATACTTAGCGTGTCAACCCCAATCTCAGACGAAAGGGTGATTTCCTGCGATCCTTTCGGTAACTTCATGCGGACTTGTAGCGGTTGATAATATTCGGAAGGATAGACATCCACCACGTGACTTGCTTGTTTCGTTTCAATCTTGACCTGAATTGGGTCATTTAAGGAGAGATAATCAGTGGTTTTGACATAGGCAATCACCAGAAATTCATCTGATTCTTCAATCTGAGGGGTAAAGATAATTTTGTCAGTCGTTGATTCAAAGCCTTGGACGACTTTCTTAGAGAGTGCTGCCTCATCTTCGACAAGCGCTAAATCGCCTTCCAACAAAGCACGGCTAGCAGTTAATCGCAGTCGATTCGGCTCAGCTTTTGGCAACGCTTGAACATGCCACTCATCCAAAGGAGCTTCCAGTAGGACTTTATCCTCTTGATCCCAACCAAACTTTTGCAAGCGGATCGAACGGTCCCAGCCCGAATGATCCCACCGAGCAGCGTGATAAATCAACCAGTCTTCAGAACCATCTTTTGATTTGGCAAATCCATTATGACCAGGTCCATAGACAGTGTTTGTCTGTTGGAAAATCGGCTCTGGTTCCTTTTGCCAATTCGCTCTTTCTAGGGGATCATCAGCTACATCTAGGGTCATAAGACCAAGAGCGTAATCATTGTCCCAGCTTCCACTGGCAGAGTATACCAAATTGACTGTTTCGTCTTTGATAATCACTTGAGGGGCTTCATTGATCAATGGTGTTTGCCGCATTTCCCATTCATATTCTGGTTCTGAGATAAGCCGTTTCTCCCCAATCACTTCCGTAGGGGAGACCATTTCCGCTACATAAAGATTTTGCGCAACATTTTCATACCCTTCCCAGCCCGACCAAAGGAAATAGCGTTTGTCATTGATCTCTAAAACTGTTCCATCAATCGCAAATTTATCATCCATCCCTTTGATCTCTTCCAATTGCCACTCACCCATGTAAGGATCTTTTTGATGATTGACTAATGCGTACATACGATGCGTTTCTGAAGGACGATTAGCCGCGAAATACATCACCCAGCGATCATCTAAGTAATGAAGCTCGGGTGCCCAGATACTTTCAAATTCTGCTGGCATTTCCCAGATGACCTTTTTTTCACCAGCAGCAACGTGAGAGAGGTTTTCAGCACGCCAAAGCGTTAAATTATTCCCAGTCGTTTTGGTATAATAAAAGAACGCTTCCGTTTGCAAGATCCAAGGATCTGCCCCATCATTATCGATAATTGAAGTAAAATCGGACACTTCTTCCCCTGGATCAGTTCCAGTGCTACAACCGGTTATCATAAGCGCAGCAATCAAGATACTTACTCCACTGAGCCAAGCTGCTGATTTCCCCATCGGACATCGCCCCTTTCCTTACCAATCATTTTATTCTATCTGTGGTGGATGAAACTGCTCATTGATCTCTTTAATCGCTGCCAAATCAACTTTTGGTTGGCGGTCATAGGTCAGCAATCCATTGATTTCTTGTTCAACATCTGTCAACTGAGTGTAGCAATAGCCCCAGAGTCCGACAGAATCATAAACAGCTGTCATGATTCGCTGATAATCCTTCAAGAAATCTTGTTGATTTTCCACTGAGGTATAGCCCCAACCGGGTTGCCCCGAAACATCGAAGCCAATACCGCCAAACTCGGTCAATAAAATAGGCTGATCCTGATAAGAAAATCCTCCAGCGAAAATCGGCCATGGGGTCGATACTCGATTCACCAATTTTTCTCTCGTGCTGAGACTGTCTTTGAAGTATAGATATTTTTGCCGTTCAGATTCTTGCCCATGCGCATAATTATGAATCGCACAAATATCTGTCTCCGTCATCGCCCAACCATCATTTGAAATAACCAACCGTTGCTGGTCTAGCGAATGGATAAAGTGATACATTGCTTGAGAAAAATGCTGTTGCTGACGATCAAATGATATTTTTGGCACACCCCAGCTCTCATTGATTGGTACCCAAGTAACGATCGAAGGGTGACTATAGTCCCGAGTGATGATCTCTGCCCACTCTTGCATCAAACGCATCACAGAACGATCGGTATAGATTGCCGGCGCCGCACACTCTCCCCAAACAAGAAATCCTAATTTATCTGCCCAGTATAAAAAGCGTGGGTCTTCTGTTTTTTGGTGTTTTCGGCAACCATTAAATCCCATTTCTTTGGCCAATAAGATGTCTTGTTTAAAGTCCTCATCTGTTGGTGCAGTTAACAAGCCGCTCGGCCAATAGCCTTGATCGAGAACCAACTTCTGGTAGTAAGGCTTGTTATTTAAGTAAATCATACCGTTTTCTGTATGTATTTTACGCATACCAAAATAACTTTTTAGCTGATCGATGGCATTCCCTGCTTCTCTAAGCGTCAATTCAACATCAAATAATTGCGGCTTTTCAGGTGTCCAAGACCAGCCTTCGTGGTGAAAATTCGTCCGAAAAATTTCTTGCTGGAAAATATCAACTGCAAAACTCAACTTAGAAGTGATAAAGTCTGCCTTTCCGCTGGTAACTAAAGCATCTTTAAAATAGATTTGATATTCTAAGACTACTTGCGGCTGTAACTGGTTCAGTTCTACATCGATCTTCACGGCACCAGCATCAAAATCACTCGTAAATTTCACCTGTTGCAGATGGGTTTCAGCAACTACTTCAAGCCAGACTGGCTGCCAGATCCCTGTTGAGTTTGTGTACCAGATTCCTGCTGATTCTTCTTCCCAAAATTGTTTCCCCCGTGGAATGCTTTCATCAAAATGCGGGTCAAATGCTCGCACACTTAGTATTTGCTCTTGTCCAGATACTAGAGCATCCGTGATGTCTATAGCAAACGAGGTATGCCCTCCGCAATGATTTTTCACATGATTTCCATTGACAAACACATCTGCTTCATAGTCCACCGCCCCAAAATGCAAAAGCACACGACTTTTTTCAGGGACTTGCACATCGAAGGTCCGATAATACCATACAACGTCGTGCACTTCTCGATGATCAATGCCGCTCAATGCACTTTGATAGACAAAGGGAACATTGATCTTGTACGGATAGTTTGCTTCGTTTGTGTACCACTTTTCTTTTAAACCAAGATTTTGGTCATCAAAGGCAAATTGCCATTCACCATTTAAGCTTAACCAATTCTCTCTCTCAAATTGCGGTCTCGGGTATTCTTCTCTACTCATATTTCCTCCAAAAACAAATTATTTTATGCCACTTTGCAACGACATTGACGCCATAAAGCTTTTTTGCGCCACCAAATACAATAAAAAGGTAGGGATCAAGGCTAAGATTGCTCCAGCAGTTCCAATTCCCGGATAGGTCATGTATTGCCCTTGTAGCAATTGCAGCCCCGGTGTAATTGGCAATTTATCAATATCGTTTATCACGATCGATGGCCACAAGAAGTCATTCCATGAGCCAGTAAAACTAAATAACGCAACCACCGTCAATACAGGTTTGATCAACGGTAAAATGATATGATAAAAGATTTGAAACTCGTTGGCCCCATCGATCACAGCCGATTCATCCAATTCTTTAGGAATCCCTAAAATGAACTGCCGAACGAGAAAAATGTTATAAACACCTGCTGCTCCAGGAACGATGACTGCCAGAAATGTATTGGTCCAACCTAACGTATCAACGATTTTAAAATTCGGGATCAAATTGACCACCCCGGGAAACATCATCGTTCCTAACAATAAGGCAAAAATCAAATCTCTCCCCTTAAAGGTGAGTCGTGTATAGCCATAAGCCGCAAACGAGACGATCACCATAACTAACAGCGTATGTGAAGTTGAAATAATCATTGAATTCACAAACCAGCGGAACACAGGAGAAGAATCATTGCCTTGTAACAAGCCCAAAAAGTTAGCCAGCGTCCAATCTTGCGGAATCAAACTGAACCCAACCTTTTGAATCTCTGCCTCCGATTTAAACGAGGTAAAAATTGCCCATATCAAAGGAAAGATCCAAATCACACAGACGATCGCTAGCAAAATAAAGGCAATTCTTTTCCCTAGTTTGTTTTCTCGCATCTTCATCCCTCCTATCTTTCCATTTTTTTGATGACCATAAATTGCACAATCGAAACTGCCATGATTACAAAACCTAGTAGAATGGCCATCGCTGAAGAAATTCCTGCAACCGAGGTACTACTACCAAAGGCATTTTCTTGGATGTACATCATCAACACGCGAGTAGAATTGTTGGGTCCGCCTCCCGTCAGCATTAGTGGCTGACCATAAATATTAAACTGAGCGATGGTCGTCATGACCGTGGTAAAAACAAGCTGGTTGCGAATACTCGGCAAAGAAATACGAAAAAATTTCGTGATACTATTCGCACCATCTAATTCTGCTGCTTCTAACTGCTCTTTGGAGACGCCATTTAATGCAGCAACATAAATAATTAGATTCCCACCTAATGTCCACCAAATCGTCACGATCAAAATAGCGATCCATGCCCATGGTTGCGTGCCTACAAAATTGATGTCGATACCGAATACTTCTTTGATCGGTCCAAAAGATTTGCTCAAAAGGAACCCCCAAATAATCATGACGGCAGAGATTGCAAATAATGTTGGCAGGTAGAGAATCGATTGAAAAAAACGCATCATTTTTGGTTTAGCAGATAATGCAACCGCTAGCAACAAGGGAATTACAATACATAACGGAACGGAGATTGCCGCAAAAAACAGCGTATTTTTCATTCCATTAAAAAATTGCGTATGATACAACGAGTCTTGATCAAACAAAATCGTTTTAAAATTATCAAACCCGACAAAAATCGGTGTACTGAACAGATCCCATTCAGTAAAAGAAACATAGATCCCAATCACTGCAGGAACTAAAAAGAATAAAAGAAAAAGGAGCATATGCGGACCAATAAAAACGATTGGCCAGCCATTTAACCTTTTTTTCATCAATACCCATCCTTCCTTGTATTTCTAGTGCAGCTATCAACAAGAAACGACTGTGACAGCCCTTTAAGCCTCCCCATCAGAATTCCTACCCTATCAAAAAATGGACTGAATTCTTTTATGGTCGCTCTTCCTTCTGCCACAGCCTCCACGTGAGAAGATTATTTCATCTTTTCTTCTACAACTTTTTGGATCTCACCAAAAGTCGTTTGAATATCTGCTTTTCCTGTGATCATGTCCCATGAACGATTATCATATTCACCAAAGATATACGATAAGCCATCAACTGCGTTAACAGAAATTGCCGCTTGTCCTTTTTCTGTCTTCAATAAGAAGGATTGTGGCATCTCAACATATTCTTCATTGTCTAGCATTGCTAAGGAAGTAGGATTTGCACCTGATTTGACCCACTCTAATTGGTTTGCTTGTAACCAAGTCAGAAAGTCGACCATGCCACTTTTCTTTTCATCGGAACGTTCCTCGTTCGTTTTGAACATCGCAAACTGATCGACGCCTGAACCCTGAATGATATGTTCCGCATTCCATTGAGGAGTAAATGTTTGACCCCAAGTGAAGTCACTGATTTCTTCCATATTACTTAGCATCCATGTTCCTTCTGGAAGAAAAATCAGCTGCTGGTTTGCAAAAAGTTTATTTGCATCTTCACCATCTGGGACCATGTAGCCGGCATCGTATAGATCCTTAAACTCTTGAACGGCATTGTAAGAAAACTCATTATCGATATTGATGTTTCCTTGTGCATCTTGCCATTCCCCACCCATTTGTTGGTAGAGATTCGAATAATTCTGCATGCCCCATGTATAGCCAAAACTATAGATACCATCTGCTTTTGCTTTTTCCCCAGCTTGTCTGATTTCTTCATACGTCACTAGGCCATCATCCAACGCTCCTGGAACATATTTATCCACCAAATCTTGGTTGTAATACATCACCCACGAACCCATGGTTGCCGGAATCCCATATTGACTATCATCCACTACACCAGTGTCCCAAGCAGCTTCTACGTAGTTTTCCCGTGCCAATTCTGTCCCATCGATCATGTCATCCCAAGTTTCAAGCATGTCTTGGTGTTTATACGTAGGCAAAGCTTCTGAGGCGATCAAAGCCAAATCAGGGACACCTTTCCCCGATTTCCCCGCAGTCGTCAACTTTGAAGTAAAGGTGTCACCTTGCATGCTTACTAACTTCACTTTAAAGTCTGGGTCTGTTTCATTGTATTGATCAATCGTTTTTTTGATTTTTTCACCGTCCGGTCCTGTTGTCGAAGACCAAAGCAAAATTTCTGAATTATTACTTGAGCTACCACTTCCGCCACAAGCAGCTAACAACACTGTACATAATAAGCTTGTCCCTACTAAAACAATTGATTTACTTACTTTCATTTTTTACACTCCTTTTAATTTAACTAAAAAGTAAAATGACATCCAGTTATCAATAAACATAATCGTTAGACTATCGTCGAATAATGTTTACACCGTAAAGTTACTATAAATATAAAGCGCTGTCAACATTATTTTAACAAGGGATAGCTAAAAAAATCATCATTTTACTATTTGGTAAATTCACAAGGTTGTGTTATAATTAAACCATCTTTTCATTAAACATTTTAGTATAACGAGGTGATTGCTATGGAATTGGATCTAACAAACGCATCTTTACCGATCTACGAAGCACTGGCAAATGAAACTCGCTTAGCGATTTTAAGAGAATTAGGCGATAAGAAGAAAAGCATCAGTGAAATTGGACAAAAATTAGCAATCAGCAATGCTTTGATGACCAAACATATCCGTAAACTCGAAGAAGCTCAGTTGATCAAAACAGAAAAAGGATCGGGGCAAGACTGGAAGAAAAAATATTTATCTCTAAAAACTGATTTCATCAATATCAATTTCCCAGCAAAAGTGTTTCCAGAAATGAATCTAACCTCCCAATCCGTGAAAATTGGCCACTTCACCGATTTTAAAGCTGAGCCTTCTTGTGGAATGGCGACCAAAGACCGCTTGATTGGCGCCTTAGATGATCCAAAATCTTTTCTGGATCAAGAACGTGTTGATGCAAGTATCATCTGGCTAAATAACGGTTTTTTAGAATACAAAATCCCAAATCCCTTGAAAAATGGTGAAAAAATCGAATTACTAGAAATTAGTATGGAGATCGCTTCAGAGTTCCCCATTTCGAATAACTATTGGCCCAGCGATCTTTCCTTTTACTTAAACAATCACTGCATCGGTAGCTATACCGTACCAGGAAACTTTTCGGATGTCAGAGGTTCTCTGACTCCGCAATGGTGGATCGATGAGTTCAGTCAATATGGATTACTTAAGCATTTACGCATCAATCGCTATGATACTTCCCTCGATGGAGAAAAATTAACCGATCACAACCTGAATGAAATCGACTTAGACCACAGTGATTTTTTCACCTTTAAAATTGCTGCACCTGCAACTGCCGAAAATGCTGGTGGTTTGACCATCTTCGGCGATCGATGGGGAAATTATCCTCAAGATTTATTGTTCAATTTTTACGTATCGGAGTAACTGTTATCGTTTCATTACACAAAAAAAGCACGTAGCGAAAAGAGATCACTCCCTCAGCTAGTGCTTTTTTTCTATTCTCTTACGCTGTGGCAAAAATGCGTTCGATCAACTGCATCACTGCTCGGACTTCTTCGTTTTTAACGATAGGTTCGGCACCGTTGCGTACAACGTTGTAAAAATTCTTGTAGAAAGGTTCAAAATCCGCTTCGGCTTTCGGGAAAGGAATTTCTTTGGCTGCCAATTCCGATGGGGGTGCCATCGTTTTCGTCAAGCCGACGCCTGCTTGGACTGGTTTTGGTGCTGCCACATCTTCGCGACCTGTTGCTTGCACCATTTCCCCATTTAAATCCCAATCGGTGATGGTGGCTGTTCCTTCTGTTCCTTTGATGTACCAGCGAGGCAATTGCGTGTAATTGGAGGTTCCAACTTCCACGATTGCTTTGACCCCATTTTCAAAGGTAATCAAAGCGAAGAACCCATCATCGACTTCTTCCCCCAACACAAAACTAAGATCCGCTTTAACATCTTTCACTGGACTGTCGATCAGCCATAGCATTTGATCCAGCAAGTGAACGCCCCAGTCTAAAAGCATTCCCCCACCTTGTTTTTTCACATGGCGCCAGTCTCCTGGGATGCCGTTTGCCCCTTGGACCCGTGACTCTAATTGGAACAAATCACCGATCTGTCCATTACGGTACAGTTCGCGTACAAGTAGAAAATCAGGATCCCAACGGCGGTTTTGGTGAACCATAAAGGTATTGCCAGTTTCTTGGGCAACCGCCACGATCTCATCTAGTTCCGCAGTATTCAGCGCAACAGGCTTCTCGCAAACAACATGTTTGCCTGCTTTCAACGCAGCGATCGATAACTCTTTGTGCAAGTCATTAGGTGTGGCGATCAATACTGCTTCGATCGTCTCATCGGCTAAGACTTCATCATAGCTTTTAAAGATCTTATGGCCTTTTTCTTGGGAGATCGCTTGACGTTCTTCATTGATATCGTAAGTTCCTACGATGTGGATTCGTTCGTTTTCATTTGGTAAGATATTGTGGACATGGTACGCACCCATGCCGCCATATCCGATTACTGCAAAATTGATTGCACTCATGTCTGACACTCCTCGGTTTTCTTCTTATGCCCACCACATGGATGAAGCTTCTTCACGGATCATAATCGTCTTCAAGTTGCTGATGGCACGAGTCAGTCCTTCATCAATGGACATGATTGGATCTTCATGTTCAATACTCAAGACATAATCATACCCATAAATTCTAAGCGCAGAAATAATATCTGACCAGACTTGTAAGCTGTGGCCGCAACCGACTGAACGGAAGGTCCAAGCTCGGGTTTTGACATTGCTATATGGCTGCATGTCCGTCAAGCCATGCATGTTGATATTGTCTTGGTCCAAATACGTATCTTTGGCATGGAAGTGATGGATCGCATCGGCTTCCCCTAAGATTTTGACCGCTGCCACTGGGTCGATCCCTTGCCACCATAAATGACTTGGATCCAAGTTACAGCCGATGGCTTTCCCCGCAGCATCCCGCAGTTTCAACATCGTATAAGGGGTATGTGCCAAAAAGCCGCCATGAAGTTCGATCCCGATTTTCACACCAGCCGCTTCCGCTTCCGTGTTGATGCCTTTCCAATAAGGAATCAGTTTTTGTTCCCATTGATAATTATAATTGTCATCGTATTCCGTTGGCCATGGCAATACTGGCCAGTTGACTTGCGTATCTGTTGCATTTCCGCCTGAAACGCCTGAAAATCCATTCACAACAGGTACATTCATTAAGCTGGCTAATTTGATGGTTTTGCGCAAAAGTTCATCGGCTTCTTGCGCTTCTGCTTTTAATGGAGAGATTGGGTTGTTGTGACAGCTCAAAGCTGAGATTTCCAATCCTTTATCAGCTAATTTCGCTAAGTATTCTTTTCGCTCTGCTTCACTTGCTAGTAAACGGTCAATGTCTAAGTGGGCATTGCCTGGAGAACCACCGGTACCGATCTCGACGGTTTGCAGCCCTTTTTTCGCTACTTCATCGATCATTTCTTCAAAGCTAAGTTGATTGAATAACGGGGTAAAAACACCTAATTTCATTTTCTTTCCTCCTCAATTGCTTGAAAATGCCCATATGTTGGGTAACGATTTTCTGTTGGTGCACACCAGCGAGCCGCATTTTGGATCACTTTTTGCACTTTGGGATTGTAATAGCTTGGGAATGTCTCATGACCAGGCTGGAAATAGAAGATCTTGCCATTCCCACGGCGGAATGTACAGCCGCTGCGGAAAACTTCACCACCGGGGAACCAGCTGACAAAGATCAATTCATCCGGCGCTGGAATATCAAAGTGCTCGCCATACATTTCCTCTTGCTCTAGTTCGATCCATTCGCCGACTCCTTCAACGATTGGGTGGCTTGGATTAACATTCCAGATCCGCGCATGCTGATCGTCTACTCGCCATTTTAAATCGCACGACGTTCCCATCAAGGTTTTAAAGATTTTCGAAAAGTGGCCAGAATGCAAGACGATCAGTCCCATTCCTTCCCATACACGCTGCTGCACACGAGCAACGATAGCATCATCGACTTCTTCGTGCGCCATATGGCCCCACCAAACCAACACATCCGTGTCAGCCAATACTTGCTCCGTCAACCCGTGTTCTGGTTCATCAAGGGTCGCCGTTCGCACTTGGAAATCATCCTCTTCTAAAAACTTGGCAATTTGACCATGGATTCCTTCTGGATACATTTTTTGGACGGTCTCATTCGTTTTTTCATGACGAAACTCGTTCCATACCGTAACGTGGATCATTGGTAGACCTCCTCTACGATGTTTTTTAATTGCAGATAATCAATCCCGCTGGCTTCTAAAGAAGCGAATTTTTGAAACGCTTCCTGCTCGACGATCAACCATGGTAGTTCTAATGCTTTAGCTGCTTCTACATACGACTTGATTGGTAAAATCCCATTGCCGATCTCGGTGCTTTCCTGCGACTGCTCTTGCATATCTTTGATATGAACCAAGCCGACCTTCGTTTCGCGTTCCTTTAGCCAAGGTAAAACAGCCACGTTTGCAAAGGCTAACCAGTAAAGGTCGGCTTCCAAACGCAGTTGCGGATTGTCTTTGATCAGTTCATCGATCATAGATTCTCCAGCAACTTCAGTAAATTCATGGGCATGGTTGTGGTAGTAGCAAGTCAGCCCTTCTGCTTGCAACTTTTGGGTGATCTGGGTCAGCTCCGCAGCAAAGGCTTGCCATTTTTCCAAAGAATCAAAACTGGCATACGGAATGACGATCCGTTGATTGCCAATCGTTTTTTCAAAAGTGACGGTTTCTTCAAAACGATCTTGCAATGCTTCAAACGGGATATGGGAAGCCGCGACCGCCAAATCCAATTGCTCCAGCATTTCTTTGATCTGAGCAGCACTGTGTCCATGATAACCGGCAAATTCAACACCGTCATAGCCGTTTTGTTTAACTGTTTTCAACGCTTCAAAAAGATCTGTCTTGCAATCCTCTTGAATACTCCAAAGCTGTAAAGCGATTTTCGGTTTTGTCATTTATGCTCGCTCCTTTTCTTCCAGCAGTTCTTATAGGTAGACTGGCTCACCGGTTTGCGATGATTTGTAGATCGCTTCTAAAATCTCCGTCACGACCATTGCTTCTTCAGGTTTGACCACTGGTTCGGTATCGTTGATGATCGCATGGATCCACGATTGTGCTTCTAAAATTTCTGGCGTCTCGCCGTTTCCTTCATAAAAATCAACGCCGCCTGTTTCAAGTTCGATATTTTTTTCATACAGCAAGCTGTGGTCTTCTCCGTTGATGGTCAAACCGTTGTTCATATCCGCACCCGCTTTGCTGCCCATCAGTGTCGTTTTGGCTTCTTTCACATCCAAGCTGTTGAGCGCCCAGCTAGCTTCTAAGAAAATCGTTGCCCCATCTTCCATGACCACAAAACCAAAGGCCGAATCTTCTACTGAGAATTTCTCTGGATCCCAAGGGCCCCAAGCATTTGCGGCATTTTTGGTTTGCGACAACTCATGATACGCTTTTCCGACAACAAATTTTGGTTTGTAATTGTTCATCATCCATAAGGTCAGATCCAATGCGTGGGTACCGATATCGATCAACGGACCGCCGCCTTGCGCTTCTTCATCAAGGAAAACACCCCAAGTTGGCACAGCCCGACGACGGATCGCATGAGCTTTCCCAAAATAAATGTTTCCTAATTGTCCTTCGGCGCACACTTCATGAAGATAACGAGAATCTTTTCTAAAACGGTTTTGGTAGCCGATCGTGAGTTTTTTCCCTGTTCTATTGGCTGCTTCGATCATTGCTTTGGCTTCTGCCGCTGTTTTTGCCATTGGTTTTTCACACATGACATGACAATCCGCTTCTAGTGCGGCAATCGTCAACTCAGCATGTGAGGCGTTTGGTGTACACACATGGATCACATCTAGATCAGCTTGTGCTAACATTTCTTGATAATCGCTGAATACTTGGGCATCTTCGGTCCCAAATGCTGATTTCGCTTCAACTGCACGTTCAACTAGCAGATCACAAAAGGCAACCATTTCTACTTCTTCTACTTGAGACAAGGCAGGCATGTGCTTGCCGTTTGCGATCCCACCGCACCCAATGATTCCAACTTTAACTGTCATATCTTTCCTCCTGAAAACGCTTATTATTTTCTACCTCCTCATTATAGCGAAACATCGAAAGCAGTTCTTCCCAGTTTCCATTGAAAAAATTCCCGAAAATTATCTTATGAAACTTTAACAAAAAGAACCACTCCACAATTTATGAAAAGCGCTTAAAAAAACACTATCGAGAAAAAAATAGTGCCAAATTGACAAAAAAACAGTCGACAAGCAAAGGCTCATCGGCTGTTTCTATCAATTTTGATTCAGTTGTTTCTGGTACTGCAACGGTGATTGACCAACGGCTTCCTTAAAGACATGGTGAAATGTTTTGACACTGGCAAAACCTGCTTTTTCAGCGACTTCTGCCATGGGGATCTTTTCATTGGCCAAGATAAATTTGGCTTGATTGATGCGATATTCCGTCAAAAACTGCATGAAGGTCTTGCCAGTATTGGTTTTAAAGAAACGCGTGAAATAATGTGGACTAAACCCTACATGTCTTGCGGTGTCCTCCATCGTCAAGACTTCTTGGTAATGAGATTCGATGTACTCAAAGACATCATTCAGACGCTGCAAGGTTTCTTTGTATTGTGCGGCCGTTCGTTTTAGCGGATTGACGGCTTGTTTGCGCTTAGGCAAACTTTGATAGCACTCCCCAATCAACTGGTAAAGCAGCCCGAGAGTCAAATAACGCTTCCCAACAACATTTTCCTCTTCCAACTGATACAACTCGATCAAGAGACCTGTTATTTTTTCCGTAAAACTCGTTGGCCAATTTTTGCTGTGAGGCTCCCCTTCTTCAAAGAGTGTCATCAAGGATACTTCATTTTCTCGAAGCAACGGCTCTTCAAAAAGCTTCATATCAAATTGATAGACATAGCGTTCACTCTCAGGCGATGCTAGAAAATAGTGGGGTTGCCCGCTGGAAAAAAGATACAGATCCCCTTCCTCCAACTCAATGATCATATCGTCAACACCAATATTGACCGTGCCGCGCTTAGCGTAAATGATCTCGATTTCTTTATGGACATGGGGGTAAACGATGGTCAACCCATCATTTAGAAACGTTCGAAAACGAAATTCACTTTCAAATTCAGGAATTTCAAGGTACATACTCATGGCTGACCGACTCCTTCGCTCTATTCTTATTTATTATAAGCGAAAAATTGTCCAAGAGAAAACCTTTTCTCAGCCAATCATAGTTTCTTCTGCTTTTTTGTGGTATCGTATTCAAGAAAAGGAGTCTTGTTTATGAATTATTATGATCAACATCTGCATACATTTTTGTCTTTTGATTCAGATGAACAGTTTGAGAATTATCTTGCTTACCAGCCTGCCTACTTCGTTGCGACAGATCATTTCGATTTGAAGAACCCCTATTCGGGATTCCGTGATGATATTCCTGACTATGAATTACTAGTAAATACCCACCAGAAGCTGCAAGAGACCACAGCGACGAAACTCTTAAAAGGCATTGAGATTGGTGTCGTGCCTGGTCAAGAACAAGAAATCTTGCGCTATCTTGAAAGCCATCCCTATGACTTGAAATTGATCAGTATCCATCAAAACGGTACCTTTGATTATATGGACGATGCCGTGTTGAACAAGGACAAATTTGCAGTCGCCAAACAATACTTTGACCAAATGGCCCACGTGTTGGACTCGTTTTCTGACGGGCACATCGTGACCCACTTTGATTATGGCTTGCGTCGTTTCCAATTTACAGCTGAGGAATTGGCCGCCCATTTTGAAACAGAGTTAACGACGATCTTCAAAAAAATCGTTGCCCGTGACTTAGCGATGGAAATCAACGCGAAGAGCTTTGGCCCCTATCAAAATGCCCACCTTTATCAATATGCAATCCCGCTGTATCAAAGTGTCGGTGGTAAATTGTTCACCCTCGGCTCTGATGCCCATAAAGCCAGTGACTATCGGTTAGATTTTGCAGCGATGAGCGATCTATTGCGTTCCTTTGGTGTCAATCAATTAGCAGTCTTTCAAGGTAGCGAACGGTTTATGGCGGATCTGCCGACAGAATAAGCTTATTCTTTGACTATCATGCAAAAAAATTAAAAATGACCAGCCAAGGAAAGGAGGATTCCAGCTTCATTAGCAGTTATCCTTTCCTAGGTTGGTCATTTTAGTTGTGCGTATTATTTGATGGTTTTCAATTCTTGCACATTCAGGTCACGAAAATCAATAATCGTTTGATCCGCTGGCAGACCTTGCACAGGGAATGCTGGATTCGCAAAGCCAATACAGTACATACCCGCAGCTTTGGCAGCTTTACAGCCATTGATCGTATCTTCAATGACGATACATTGCTGAGGGTTCGCGCTCAACAACGACGCTGCTTTCAAGAATACGTCAGGAAAAGGCTTCGAGCGTGCTACCTCTTCACTACTGACGATCTCAGTAAAATAGTTTCGCAACTGCAATTGATCCAGGTTCTCCTCAATCTCTTTTTTAGGAGAAGAGGAAGCAACACCAAGCTGAAAGTTCGCTTCTGCTAACTGCCGAATCAATGTTTGCACATGAGGAATCGCTTTGACGCCATCACGTGTTATCAACGCTTTTCTTCTGCGATTCATTTCTTCAATGTACGCTGAAACAGATTTTTGTAACTGTAATTCTTCCTTCATTTTTTCCCACATAAATTCTGCAGTGGTCCCCATGAACTGATAGTGATATGACTCATCTACAAGGTGTCCTTCACTATGAAGCATCGCTGTTTTTGATTCTAAAAACGTATACTCAGAATCTACGATAACCCCATCCATATCAAAAATTACCGTTGTCGTCATTGGCATAACCCCTGAATCGATGGCGACTTAAACGTCTCGACCCAGTCATTGTGAAAGTCCGTTACTGCTTTTTGAATGGAAGGCATGGCTAATCCTTGTCGATAGATGTCTGGATCAGCAGTGAGCGCATGTGCCCCTGCACGAATCGCGCGATTCATTTGCGTAGTGTTCTTAAAGCTTGCGGCAAGGATCTTACTTTGTGCTTGAGTGGTACGAATCGCTTGTGCCAATGATTCAATGACTGTTGGTGCATCAACATTAATATTTTCCATACGGTTATAGTATGGCGCCAAATAATCGACTCCAGCACCAATCGCTAAGAACCCCTGCAATTCGGTATAAATGGCTGTAGCTGTTAAGTTGAATTCACGCTCTTTTAAGCGTTTGATGGCTTCTAACCCATTTTCATTGACAGGGATTTTGACATAGACTTCTTTTCCCAGCTTATTGATAATCGTTTCTGCATCTAGGATCATCTCATCGACGGTTTCCCCAACCACTTGAACATGTAAGGATGCTTCTCCGATTCGTTCTTTCACTGCTTGCAAATGAGTAAAAAAGTCGATGTTCCCCGCAGCTTTCAAAATCGTGGGGTTTGAGGTTACTCCTGCCAGCGGGAGTACCTTTTGATAGTGGGTGATTTCCTCAAGATTTACTGTATCCAAAAAGAATTCCATTGCTTACACTCCTTCAATCTTACGTTTTACTAGACAGTTTCCTTACTTAATGCTGATTTTCGTTCCTTTATCAATCACAGGGATCGTTTTTGCTTCTACATAAAGTGTGCCTGGTAATTCAGAGGTCGAACTGCCGTCAAATTTAATCGTGATGTGTCCTAATTCTTGTAAATTTCTTGATACCACATCGCCTACCGAGGTAATTTGATAGCTTTGATCATCGATCCATAATTTTTGTTCAGATGTAATCGTGCCATTCATTGGCTGTACTTCAATATTGTAACAATAGTCAGCTAACGCTGCCGGTGCATCTTTGCCAAAAAGAATGATCATATTTTCTTGGCGAAATAATTCCGCCTCCACACCGATTGAAAGAACTGTCGTAGTAAAAACTGCCATTTCTGCTTCCTCCTATACTGATTTAACTATAAAGTCCAAAACTTGCAAGCCATGCTACGAAGACCCGTGGTACACCATTTAAGAAACGAGAATAAAGAACAGAAGGTACCCCAACCTCAACCGTTTCCGCTTCTGCCTCTTCTAATCCTAACCCAACTGGAATAAAATCACAGGCATTTTGAGTATTGATCGCAAATAATGCAGGTAGAGCAAGTTGTGGTGGAATCGTTCCTTTGCCGATCTCGACCCCAATCAGTGTCCCGATCACTTGACTGATCACTGCCCCTGGTCCAAGTAACGGGGAGAGAAATGGCAAGGAACAAATAAAGCCGATGATCATCAATCCCCAAATATTGCCAGCCAATGGCGCCATCACATTCGCAAAGAAATTTCCAACGCCTGACCCTTGAATGATTCCAATCAACAGGGAAACAAATGCCATGAAGGGAATGACGGTATTGATCATCGTCTGAACCCCGTCTCGTGCAGATTGGTTAAAGGTCGCAACGACTTTCCCGGCGCCCATCCCGATCTTGGCAATAAAATTTTGCTGCTCGGCTTTTTGCTCTGTGATTTTTTTCGAAGTATCGTAGGTGAATTCCCGCTTAGGAGCTGTTGCTTCATTGGCGGCGGTGGTTGCTTCTTGCTCTTCACTTAATGAAATTTGGTCGACCCCAACCGCCGAAACATAGATCTGTTCATTGATATATTGTGCTAATGGCCCACTTTTCCCCGTTGCGACGACATTGATCGTCGGAATCCCTTTTTTGGGATAAATACCGCAACGTAGCGTGCCACCACAGTCAATGATCGCTAATGCAATTTCATCATCGGGAATCGATGTTTTAAAGCCATTGACTGCTTCCATTCCCGTTAATTCAACAATTTTATCAACGATTGCAGGTCGCTCACCACCACCAGTAATGTAAATAAATTTATGTCTTTCTTCTGTCGGCGTGATCACTAAGGGACCGCCATAACCGCCACTGCCTTTGACTACTCGTATACTTTTGTACGTCATCTTGATTCCTCCTTATTCTGCCGCTAGTTTGACTGTTTTACTCAAAGTGATGCCTTGCTGCTTACACACGTAAGCAGTCGTAAAGTCGGTGACCCAACCGCCAATAAAGTTCATGATCATACCGACCAATAGATAACGAATCGCCAGCTCCATCGAGTTTAAGCCTAATGTTGTGATTCCTTGGGCAATACCTAACCATACAAAGAGTTCTCCAGGATTGATATGAGGAAATACCCCATTACTGGTGTGACAAAATTGCGCTTGTGAGGCATAATAGCTAGGCTTATAGTATTCAGGTAAAAAGCGAGCCATAGTAAACGACATTGGGTTTCCTAACATAAAGGCCGATAGGAAAGGTAAAAGCAAATAGCGAGTGAAAGGATTTTTTGAAGATAAACGTGCCACTTTGGTCACGCGTTCTTCTCCTAAGAAAGCAATCAACGTATTCATGGCGACCATCAGCATTAGCACCACTGGAACGATACCTGTCATCCATGAGATAAATGTCTCTGCTCCGGTTTGAAAAAGGCTCATAAAACCTTCAGCAAATTTTGTAATATACTCCATTATTTTGCACTCCTTTTTTCTTTCATATATATTTTTTCTTTCCATGTTTGTATTTGTATTTTCAACAGTGTTACAGGCGACACTCCCTGACTTTCGGTATAGTTCCCGGCTTCTGTGCGCAAATAGATTTCTCTGGCATTTTCCATTGCTTGAATCGTCAACTTGTTTTCTTTTTGCACTTTGGGATGGTACTTATCGATATAATGAATATCTTCTCCTAGATAGACCGACAGCTCTTTAAACTTCGCCAACACGGTTACCCCTTGCATCTTTCTGGCATCAAGAATGATTCCTGCTGGATCGACCGCAAGTAAAACGATCGTTCCTGCTTTTATTTTCCCAGCTCTGCGTCCAATCGCTACCTTGCCTTTTTTGCGCAGTTGCTGATAGTTTTGATTAAAGTGTTTGATCTGTTTCAACCCAAAAAGAATTTGTAACAAATAGGCGCCTAAGGCAAAAATACCAAATAGATAAACAAAACTCATATAATCAACTCCTTCTGATAAAGCCATTCTTTCAATGCCAATAGATTTTCTTGGGCACTGATTTCTTCTCTGAAATCCGCATTGCCAGCAATCGCAAATAATTCATCATAAATACGCAACAAGTCTTGTTCGTTTTTCCCTGTCAATTCACTTGGAATCCCTAACAAAAAAATCAGTTTGATATTACCCTCAGGAGTAACCAATTTCCTTTTGAACACACCTATCGACAGAACGATTTTATCTGTTTGATCATTGATCGCATGGGGAAAGCCAATCTCAGAATCAAAAATCGTGGCATGTTTTTCCTCTCTTTGTCTGATTCGTTCCAAAAAGCACTCATCTACCATATGCTCCTTTGTTAATTCGGCGATCATTGACTCGACATTCTTTTGATAGGTCAAGTCAGGATCTAAGTGGTTAAAGTGTAAGAGGATCGACTGCTTCCCTACTGACTGCAAGCGTTCGGCTTTTTCCCACTCATTGCGCAACCAATGATCGTCAAATAAGTTGGTCAATTTAATGATTGGACTTTTCACTTGCTCTAAATGTTTTAATGGAATCGTCGTAAAAATGGCGAAGTAATCGGTCAGATTTTCCTGATGATAGGCTTCCTCTGATAAATGGGTGATGCGAATATCATTGCCTAAGACTCGTTCCAATTGACGACGTATGATCATCGCCGTACCTCTGCCACTGTGACAAACTACAGCAATTTGCTTTTTGGCTGGTTCGTTTTGTTGGCTTTTCAAAGCAAGTTCAAAATAAAGTGCTAGATAACTGATTTCGACTGTGGGTATGGTTCGACCAACCACTTCTTCAATCTCTTGTAGACCGACTTTGGCTAATTCATAGGCAAAGGGATATTGTCGCTCGATTTCGCCGTAAAACAAATCGCTTAATTTTGCTTGGACCACGATTCGGTTGATCATATACTTTAAGTGTTCTTTCATTTCTAAAAACAAAACTTTCTCATTGATATCCAAAACGAGCGTGCGATGGATTCGCTTTAGCATCGCTTTAAAGTACTGTTCGACTGCTGTCGGGACAACCGTACGCTCAATTAAGGAATTTGCAGATAAATTTAACGGGAACCAGAGAAAGTCCTGTTCTGTTTGACTTAAAGTCACTCGGTATTTGGTCTCTAGATGATAGATCAACTGCTCGATTTGTTCTTCTTCTTTGATGAAATTTGTATAACAATTCGGTATCGTCTCTAAATAATTCCCTTCAATGATCCTTTTCATGGAAATAGAAATCACTTTATACAGTAAACGACCATAATACTGCGGAATCCCTGAGAGAGAAATGATTTTTTGGATCATTGCTCGTGTATCGTTTTCTAAATAATTTTCATAAAAATAATCTTGTACATAATAGATGTAAAGCAAACGCAGATTAAATTCACTTCCTTTAATCTGAATCCCTCTATTTGGCGTTCCAACTACTTCTGTATCAAAAGGCTTGAGTAGCTTTTTTAGCATCCGAAAATCATTATAGACAGTACTCCTACTGATCCCTAGCGCTTCAGACAGATCGTCAATTAAAATAAATGACTTTTCCTCGATCAATTGTTTTAGGATAAATGCTACCCGCTTACTTGCTGAGTTAAAATCGGTTTCTTTTTTTAACTTTCCAGCCAAAATGAGTTCAAATTCTTCAGCATCTTCTACCTCAATCGAATAGCTCTTTTTCCTTTGCACGATTTTCGCAATACCAATTAGTTCTTCATTAAGCAGATCAATACTACTCTTTACTGTTTTTGAACTACTGCTCAACTTTTTCTGTAAATCAATGATTGAAATATCCTTATGGGTTATTAACAAGTCTAAGATTTGATACCATCGATTTACGAATGCCATTTTATCCCCCTATTTCTATCCCCTAGTTTTTCCTCCCGCTACATTTGTTGTCACTCCTGTAATATAACTGGATCGGTCAGACAGGTAATAGCAGACCAAGTCAGCTACTTCTGTCAATTTGCCACTCCGACCTAGAGGAATTGTACTCGTTTTTGTGTATCCTTCTCGCAGTTTTTCAACTGTCGTCCCTCTTGTGTAAGCCAGTGCCTCCTCATAGGCAGACGTTCTCAAGCCCGTTTCTTCCATGATGCCCGGTGCAATACCCACCACTCGAACATTTGATTTTCCTAATTCTTTTGCCCAGGATCTTGTATAGCTATTGAGTGCCGCTTTGGTAGCAGCATATGCACTTTGCCCTTCAGATCCTTCAAGCCCTGATTCTGATGACATATTGATGATGACTCCAGATTTTTTATTGACCAATTCTCGGGCTACTGTTTGCGTCATTAGGAAAACGCCCTTTTGATTGATTGCACTCATCTTGTCAAAAATAGGATCTGATAATTCATATTTCCCATGAGGGTCTTTCTTATCTACTAAAAGACGTGGAATATTGATCCCTGCATTGTTCACTAAACCATCGACAGTTCCAAACCGCTCAATGACTTTTTCTACACCTGACTCCACCTCTTCCCTTACTGAAATATCCGTTTCAACAAACAACAAATTGTCATGTTGTTGCGTAGCTTCTGTAAGGTCAAAATTTGCCACATTCACCCCTTGCTCTAATAAACTTTCAACGATCCTCTTTCCGATTCCTGAAGAACCCCCTGTTACGATCACGGTTTTTCCAGCTATATTTAACCAGTCTTTCATACGTTCCCTCCTACAATTTGATTACGCTTTCAGTATAAGCGTTGACCAATAATAATTAAGACAGGATTTTTTCAAAGATCTGGAAAAAAAGTGTACGAATTTCACTGAATAATCTTCAGACCGTTTGCCTTAAAAAACAATGCAATTTTATTTTGCAACCGAAAGAATCATGTTGAAGCGACTTCTATTCTATCCTATCTTCTCCTTAGATGGAGTCATCCGCTCTTTTTTTAAAGGACGGTTTGTGAATGCGACTTAATTAATTGCTCTCGATTTTTCCACAACAAAGCCACTTCTAATAACATGCAGTAAAAGAAAGAAAAACTCCCACCTTTTTCTTCCACAAAAAAAGCTTAGGAAAGATTCCCTAAGCTTTTTGAAACGATTAAATTAGAGTGTATTAAAAAGGCAGAGATTGGTTGGTACGCTCCTTAAGAATGACCCAACTCGTTGACTTTTCCAAATAAAGACTTCGGCGAAAGTCAATCTCAGATATCCGTTTAACCGTCTGGAAGCCAGCACATGTTGACACCTTATTTCCCTAAGTTCAGATATTCCCATTGAAAGAAATCATTCAGTTGTTGCCTGACAAGAAGAAGCTGTTTCCATTAGCACCTCATTCAATGTTTCGATGTTTTTTCTACCGTCTGTTTGCATCCATTGTCTTGCAGCAGCTTCTCCTTTAGTGGCAAATACCTTAACACCATCTGCCCAAGTTGCTCGCCCGCATAATACACCATTGAAGGTTGAACCAGCTGCTTTGGCAAAGCGGAGGGTTTCTTGAAAAAGCTCTGCACTGACGCCTCCGCTAAGAAAAATAAATGGACAAGTAGCCATCTGGCTTTGTTCTTTAAAGAATGCTGCAGCCTCTTTTTGTGTATAGACAACCTCATTCCCTAACCCTTCAACAAACTTCATATTGACAGGAACTTCTACTTTCAAAACAGCTACGTTATAGCGCGACTCTGCAAAAACCTTCATCATTTGATTGACTTTATGTGGTTTGACCGTTGCGTATTCTTTCGATGTGTTATCCGAAATGGTCGCATCATAGGAGACTAGCTCTAAGAAAAAGGGCAGCCCTTCCGCCAGACATTCAGAACCGATTCGTTCTATATAAGCTTTCTTTTGATCGTTGATCGCATCGCTTTCGTCTACATCATAGTAGAGTAAAAACTTACAGGCATCTGCTCCTTCCTCTTTGAGCTTTTTGACTGACCAATAATTTAACGAGTCTGGGAGTCTCCCTGGCGTCGTTGCGTCATACCCCGTTTTTTCATAAGCCATCAATAGACCAGTATGCTGAGCACGTTGTTTTGCTGCCGGAAGTCCGTATTCTGGATCCAATAAAATAGCCGATGCATAGGGTGTTAGTTCTTCAGAGACGATGGTTTTAAATTGCTCGATCGCTGCATCCGACACATCTTTTTTATATTGACTTAGCATCCGCTTTAATGCGCCTCTTTGATCGATCGCCAATGCACTGATGATTCCTTTTGAATTACAAAGTTTTGTTACTGATATCGTTTGCTTCATTGTCGTAGTCATTTTTTCAATTCCCTTCTAGATACTGATTCATTACTTGTAGTAAAGCTGTTTTAGAAGTAGCTGCTTGGATCGCTTTTTTAAACCCTTCTTTCATCAGCATCCTTGCCACTTGAGACAAAATCGTAAGGTGGGTGGTCCCAGCTTCATTCTCTGGTATAAACATAGCGATGATCGTATGGATTTTTTGTCCGTCTAAACTGTCCCAATCGATTGCTTCTCTAAGTTTGATTACACTAATAAATGGTCGTCTAATAACACTGCTCTTCGCATGAGGAATGGCAAAGCCATCCATCATGCCTGTAGAGCCTTGTTCTTCTCGAAGGATAAATGCTGCTTCCACTTCTGAAACATTCGTAGCATCGCCTTGCCTCTTACTTTCTTTTGCTAGAAAAGATAGAGCTTCTGCTTTATTCTTTAGGAGGGAATCGACAAAAATATATTCTTCCGTAATCATGCTTTCACGTCCATTCTCTGTTTGGCAACTTTTCTTTTTTGAACCAATCCTAGCAACAACCCACCTGCGATCGATCCTGCCAAAATCGCACTTACCCATAAAAGACCATGAGTAACAACGGGTAATACTAGAAAGCCACCATGGGGTGCAGGAACTTGCACTTTGAAGAGATAGGTCAGTACAGCAGCAATCGAAGAACCTAACATCATGATCGGTAACACCCTCAGCGGGTCTTTCGCCGCAAAAGGAATCGCTCCTTCTGTAATATGTGTTGAGCCTAAGATAAAATTGACTAATCCAGCATTTTTTTCATTTGCATCAAAATACTTCCCAAAGAATAAAACGGCAAAACCTGTGATCAACGGTGGGGCAATGCACGCTGCGGATACTCCTGCCATGAAACTAGTATTTCCTTGTGCCAATAAAGCAGTACCTGTTACATAAGCTGCTTTATTGATTGGTCCTCCCATATCGAATGCGCACATACAGCCAACAATAATGCCTAATACAAAGGGACTAGAATTTTCGAAACCAGCTAAGAAGGACATCATTGCTTCGTTGATCGTTGCCATCGGTCCTGACACAAAGTCCATAATCAGTCCTGTAATCAAGACTCCTAAAACAGGATAAAGAAAAATTGCTTTCAAACCATCTAATGATTTAGGTAAAAGAACCAATGCCTTCATCAGCCCTAGCACGACATAACCGGCTAAGAAACCTGAAACGATCCCACCTAAGAAGCCAGTTCCGCCATCTGCCGCGATCAAGCCCCCAACAAACCCAACCACTAGTCCTGGTCGTTTCGCGATACTCTCCGCAATAAATGCTGATAGGATCGGGACCATCATACTCATAGCAAAACCACCGATTCCATTGAGTCGTGCAGCAAATTCGTTGTACTGAGCGTTAGTTGGATCCGCCGAATAAATCCCCCAAAGAAATGAAATAGCAATCAAGACTCCCCCACTGACCACAAACGGTAACATATGAGAGACACCATTCATTAAGTTTTTGTAGATCGTATGTCCAATCCCACTGACGGCTACTTCTTCTTTATCAGTCGGAACAGATTGCTTCGACTGTTTGATTCTCCCTGCACCATCTAAGGCATCAGCGATCAATTGATCCGCATTTCGAATTCCTGAGGCTACTGGGACATCAATGATTTTTTTGCCTACAAAACGTTCGGCTTGAACATCTTTATCAGCCGCGATAATGACTGCGTCGGCAGCTTCGATCTCTTCAGCAGTCAACGCATTTTCGATCCCAATCTGTCCATGAGTTTCTACTTTGATCGAAATGCCTCGCTTCTTAGCGGCTTGCTCTAATGCTTCTTGTGCCATATACGTATGCGCGATCCCCGTCGGACATCCCGTCGCAGCTACTATCTGAAATTTTGTCATTTATGGACTTCCTTTCTATGAACATGTATTTGCGCTTCCAATTCAGGGATATCTAAAAAGTCAGTCAATCCCTTTTTAAAAGCAGTTGAACTTCCCGCAGCAATACTTCTTTTCAATGTATGAGAAACCTCCTCCTTGCGAACCATCCCAGCAATAAAGGTCCCTAATAAGCTATCTCCCGCACAGGCTGTATTTACCACTTTACCTTTTGGGGCATTAGCGATCAGACAAGTTGCTTCATTTAAAAAAATCCCCCCCTCACTTCCTAAAGACAGCAACACATTTTGCGCTCCTTCTGCAATTAACATTTGACCGTATTTCTGATAATCTTCGGGTGCGATCGTGGCGACATCAAACAGTGTCGCTAACTCATCTTCATTTGGTTTGATCAAGTAAGGACGATACTGCAAACACTCCCGAACTTCCTTATAACTACTATCAATAATCAGCTTGACTTCTCGTTCCTGACAGATTTTACTGATCTCAATCAAAACCGTCGGTTGAACACCTTTTGGTAAACTCCCAGAAACACAAAGAAAATCACCTGGAACAAGAGTCTTGATTTTTGCTAACAATCGCTCCACATTTTCTGGACTGATCGCTGGCCCTTGATTGACCAATTTATATTCTTTGTTTTCTTCGTTGACTTGTGTAAAGACATTTATTCTGGTCATTCCATTAACCGCTACAAAATCGGTCTTGATGTGCTTTTCGCTTAAAAAATCTTCAATATATTTTCCTGTAAAGCCACCGCTAAATCCTAAAGCAGTGCTGGGAATGCCTAGCATCTTCAAAATAAGAGAAACGTTCACCCCTTTGCCATTGGCTTGGATCTCATCATCTAGTGTACGATTGACAACTTGAGGCAAAAGCTGTTCTGTTTCGATAAATAAGTCAATCGCTAAATTCATCGTGCATGTGTAAATCGTTCCCATAATTGTTCCTCCTTGCTGTACCTTAAGTATGCACTGTTTCTGAATGTACATGTTTTCTAAAACGATCCATTCTGTTGAAAACATTTTCAATCTTGTTTGATTCCATTTGATTTTCAGATACAATCACACTAAAATAGCGTTAAGAGGTGGCAAGATGGACAACAAATTAAGTGAAGCAGAACTATTTTTATGGAATTAC
Organism: Enterococcus sp. DIV1279b; assembly: GCF_050531515.1. Taxonomy (NCBI): domain Bacteria; kingdom Bacillati; phylum Bacillota; class Bacilli; order Lactobacillales; family Enterococcaceae; genus Enterococcus; species Enterococcus sp. DIV1279b. The sequence goes on from NZ_CP172891.1 coordinate 3,058,076, forward strand.
ATTACGCAAAACCTTTCAGAAATTCCGAGCCTTTCGATTATCAAACTAAGTGAACTGGCAAATGTTTCAACGACAACGATCGTCCGAACCATGAAGAAAAAGGGCTATGAGGGCTACACCTCTTTTAAACATCATTTAAAAGAGCAATCGAATATGACCTTGAATTTTTCAAACGTGGAAATGGTGGATGAAGAGATCCGTCGCTCCATTATTAAAAATGAACAAGAAGTCATTCGTACCTTAAATATGCTAGATACGGGCACTATTGAAGATGCGATCCAAAAAATATACAACGCGAAACGAATCGTTATTTTTGCACGGGGCTTTTCAGAATTGATTGGGGAAGAAATGAAGACAAAATTTCAGCTGGTGGATAAATATTGTGAGTTGTACACTGATCCCAATATTATCACTACGATCAGTAAGCGTTTACGCAAAGAAGATACTGTGATTTTTGTTTCATTAAATGGGGAGACCGAAGAATTAGTCATCGCGGCTCAAAATTGTTACGATAAAGAAATCGGATCGCTTTTGATCACCGCCTCAAAAGAAAGCCGCTTGCTGGAATTAGTCGAGCTTTCTTTGATTGGCTTCAAATCAGAAATTTCCTTTTTCCCAGATTATGAAGTCCGCTCACGACTGCCCTTATCGGTCATTGCTCGAATCTTGCTGGATTCTTATGCGATTCGCATCAAGAAAAAATAAGCAGACTCACTCGAAATCAATAAAAAAAGTCTTTTCGCCCTCATAGTGTTTCTTCTATGAGTGAGCGAAAAGACTTTTTTGCTGAATGATTTGGATGCAGTCTCTTGATATCGCTACTGACTGCTAGCGATTTTACGAGTTATTACCTTCGCAGAAGTGTTATTCCGCTGCTAAAATATCTTCCTTAGCATGGATCATTTGAGTCAAAAAGTCACAATAAGGCGTTGGCACTTGGTACTTGCGGCCTTTTCGCGAGATTGCGCCATTGATATAATCGATCTCGGTTTTGCGATGATTATTGATCAAATCTTGATACATGGATGGATAGTGCATTCCGATGCCTTCTGGATCATAGGTTTCTTCAATATGGTGGACTACTTCGGATACATCCAGTTCAACAGATTCATGGGCAGCAACTGCCGCAAATTCTTCCACGATCGTTTGGACCATCGCACGCGCCGTTGAGGTTTGTCCGAATTGGGCAATATTCACATTTAAAATCGAACACAAGCCATTTAGGGTGCCGTTGACACAGGCTTTGCGATAGATGGAGTAACGGATGTTCTCAGAATAAGACGCATTCAACCCAGCATCAGCCAAGACTGCCGCCAATTGACGGGCATCTTCTTCTTTCCCCGGTTCGATGTTTTGCAGTTCTACAGAACCATCCCCAAACAAGCGAACATTACCAGGACCAATCAAGTCCGCCGTCCAAATGGTATTTCCTAAAAAGATTTTATCCGTGCTGACATATTTTTCAATCGTGTCCTCATGACCGATCCCGTTTAATAAGCATAAGACTTTCGTTTGCTCTCCGATCATCGGTTTGATCGTTTGCATCATTTGATCCAGTTGCATCGCTTTAGTAAAGACCAGGATCAAGTCTGCTTGTACAGTCGTTGGGATCTCATTTTGCGAATAGATCGAAAAAGGGACTGCGATCTCTTCACCGTTTAAGTTCGCTCGTAATCCGTGTTCACGGATCGCTTCGATATGCGCAGGCCAGCCGTCGATTAACGTGACGTCATTTCCGCCTCTTTTTAGCATAATAGCAAAACGGCTGCCCATAGCACCTGCACCAGCAATAACAATTTTCATCTGAATTCCTCTTTCCTCTTCCACAATTAGGTATAGTTTACTCTAAAATCGTGAAATATGCGAGAGCCTTGCGTTTTTTCTCGATAGGAAAGAAAAAAGAACAATTGGAATAGTTAGATTTTTCAGATAATTAAAAAACAATCGTTTCCAATTCTGTCCATTCAAAAAAGCCGCACGGAAGGTGGAAAAACTGACTGAGCTAAGCCAGTTTTCGGACTCACGTGCAACTCTTTTAATCCTTCATTTCCTGTGAAACAGTTGTCGGTTTAGGCAGTGACTGTTTCATTTTTTGTTGCAAAGTTTTTTAACCGTTCAGCTTTTTCTGCTTCTGTGATTCCATGTTGCTCCACGTAACGGTTGTGTTCGTGGATGGCACAATCATAGCTGCAGGCACCTAAATGGGCAGCCTGATTTTCCTCAGAAGTTAAGAATTGGCGATTGCATTCTGGGTTGGCACAGTTTACATAGCGCTCGCAAGGTGTGCCATCAAACCAGTCGCGACCGATAACTTTTTTATCCACATGATTGATTTCCACACTAATGCGTTCATCAAAGACGTACATTTTGCCATCCCAAAGCTCGCCTTGAACTTCTGGGTCATTCCCATAAGCAAAGATACCACCATGAAGTTGGGCCACATCATCAAAGCCTTCTCGCAGCAACCAGCCTGAGAATTTTTCACAACGGATACCACCAGTACAATAAGTAACGACTTTTTTATCCATAAATTTTTCTTTATTATCGATGATCCATTGCGGCAACTCACGGAAGCTGCGGATATCGGGACGAACGGCTCCCCGGAAATGGCCTAAGTCATATTCATAATCGTTACGGGCATCGATCACTACGGTATCTTCATCTAACAAAGCTTCTTTGAACGCTTTAGGATCTAAATATTTTCCAGTCATTTCTAATGGATCGATGTCATCTTCCAGGTTCAATGAAACCAATTCTTTGCGCGGACGAACGAATAGCTTTTTAAACGCATGTTCTTCTACTTCATCGATTTTATAAAAAATCCCTTTAAAACGGGGATCAGCTTCCATTTTTTCCATATAGCGATTTGTTGCTTCAACCGTTCCAGAAAGCGTGCCATTGATCCCTTCATTGGCTACTAAAATACGGCCCTTGATGCCAATTTCTTTTCCAAATGCTAAATGCTCCTTGGCGAAGCTTTCCGGATCTTCAATTGTTGTATATTTATAAAATAATAAAACGCGGTATGTCAAACCAATTCCTCCTTTTTTTGCACCCTACAGTATAGGTTATCGCGTGACAAAAAACGAGTTTTATGCTTGTACCTTTTCACACAATCTTTTTCTTTGAGCAAACCGTGTCATGGATTGGTTTTATTGAGCTCTGCCACGAAAAAAGCTGTGACTTGATCCATCGTTTCTCCACGCACCAGATGGCGTTCTTCTCGCGAGATAAACTGCAGATTTGCTTCTGGATTTTCTGCCACAAAGGCTTCCACATCAGCATAAGGAATTTTCTCATCTTGGGTACCATGCCAAAATAAAAGGGGACGCTGTCCTAATTTCTCTGGTTGAGAAGACAGATCGTAAGCATCCATCCAGCTTAAAAGCTGACCATAATCCTCGGGTACAAAGAACCCAGCAGCGCCGGCGTGCATTTGGATGCGGTCACGGTATTTCAACATGGAAGGAGAACCCATGATACAAGCTGCCGCTGTGATTTCTGGATGCTGGCATAATAAACCACACGTGGTCATCCCTCCCATGGAGACACCGCCAACTGCGATCTGACCGTTGACCAAACCAAGGTTTTCAAAAAAATCGACTAAGTAAGAAAACTCAAATAGATTGGTTTGGATACTTTGCCAAAAAGTTAAAGAAGGAATCTCCGATAGCTGGGTCTTGCGCTCCCCATGATTGGCTGCATCTGGCAAGACCACCCGAAAACCTTCTCTAGCCAACTTTCTGCCTTGTGTCAACACTAATTCTTTACTCGTCTGCCAGCCATGATAGTAAATAATCAATGGCAGCGGCTCATAAATCATTTCTTCTGGTACGACTTCTAAGACCGGAATATTCCCGATTTTTCTTTTTCGAACAGCTAATTTCATTCTTTTCCACCTCAGCTTAAGTATACAAAAAGTCGCCAAAAGCGCCACTGATACGCTGCAAAAAAAGACCATACCCAAAGAGTATGATCTTTTTTATTTATGAATGTAAGACCGCTTCTCGAGCCAATGCCAAACAACCGAGGGTTCCAGCGTTGTCTTCCAATGCTGGGGTCACGATATATTTGCTTAACTCAGGCGTTTCGACATACCCATTGACCAATTTTGCAAATGCGTCGTGGACGTTTTGCAGCATATGGCGCTGTTTCATCACTCCACCGCCAAAAATGATCACATCTGGAGAAAACATCAAGGTTGTATTGTAGGCACATTGAGCAATATAGGAGGCTTCGATCTCCCAATAAGGATCATCTTCTGCAACCTCTTGTCCTTTTTTCCCTAAGCGTTTTTCGATGGCTGGTCCAGCGGCCATCCCTTCTAAACAGTTGCCATGAAATGGACAGCTGCCAGCAAAGTCATCTTTTGGATGAGGGACGACCAGCATATGCCCCATTTCTGGATGACTAAATCCTTCGATAAAGCGCCCTTCTTGTAAGGCACCGCCGCCAACACCTGTACCGATCGTGTAGTAAACGACACTACTCAATCCTTTGCCACTGCCGAAGACATACTCACCATAGGCAGCCGCATTGACATCTGTTGTCCAAGAAATAGGGATCGGAAATTCTTTTTTCATGGTACCGATGAAATCAAAATTTTGCCATGCCAATTTCGGGGTTGAGGTAATGTACCCATAAGTGGCAGAATCGCGATGGATATCGATGGGCCCAAATGAGCCAATCCCAATCCCTGCTAAATCTGCTTGGTATTGTTTGAAGAAATCAATGACTAAAGGCATTGTTTCCTCAGGTGTCGTTGTCGGAAAGCTCACTCTTTCCTTGATCGTCATTTCTTCATCGCCAATGGCACACACAAATTTTGTGCCGCCTGCTTCAATCGAACCGTATAACATGCACATCGCTCCTTTTTTTTCTAACTACTTGCTGAACTTGACGCTGCGGCATCATCTGCTTTGACGCGATCGATGGCTACCACTAATGCAATGATCAGGTCATCTAGATCTTCTTCATAGATCACGACTTCATAGGTATCGCCCCAAGAGATCCATTTTTTGTGGATCTCTGCGATTCGCTTACCGTTGCGGTTGACCACAAAATCCATATCCCACCAATTGCCGTCCACATCGATTCCTTCTGCACTGATGGAATAGCGGGCTTTAAAAAATGTGAAATGTTTTTCTAAAACGATCGCTTCTTGGCCGTGGACTTCCACAAAAAATTTTGGTAATAAACTGAACACTTTTTTGGTGATCTCCGCGATCGGTCGCTGCTGCTCATTGAAGATCGTAAAACTTTTCGGGATCTTAAAAAAACTGCCTTCGACATAATAGCGAGGGTTTTGTAAGTCATCGGTCACGGTAAATTTTTCGCCGATGCTGAAAACCTTCTGTTTGATGTAAAGTTTCTTCAAATGCTACACTCCTTTCTCTTTAACATCGCCCGTATTGATCACCGGCTGCGTGCCTTTATCGGTAATGATCGACACCAATAAATTATTGATCAGTTGGACTTTGCGGTCATCTGTGAAATTGATGTCCTGTCCGTCTTCGATTTGTTCTAACGCCATTTGTGTCATGGAGACGGCCCCTTCAACAATGATTTGCCGTGCAGATAAAATCGCTTTGGCTTGTTGGCGCTGCAGCATCGCACTAGCGATCTCAGTCGCATACGCCAAATGGTTTAAGCGAGTCTCCAAGACTTCGACCCCAGCAACAGCCAATCGTTCTTGCAATTCTTTTGCCAGCTCCTCCGAGACTTCACTTGTATTGCCTCGCAACGTCAGATCATCGTCATTGAACGTGTCATACGGGTATTGCGTCGCAATATGACGAATCGCTGTTTCACTTTGGATCTCAATGAAATCTTGGTAATAATCGACATCAAACAATGCTTTCGCCGTATCTACGACTTTAAAAACCACCACCGCCGAGATCTCGATCGGGTTTCCGTCTGAATCATTGACCTTCAACAGCGAACTGTTAAAGTTGCGGACTTTCAATGAAACATTGATTTTTTGGGTTAATGGGGTTGTCACGAACAAGCCGTTGTCTTTAATGGTCCCTAAATATTGCCCAAAAAAGAGGATCGCTTTGGCTTGATTGGGTTGTACGATCGTTAACGAACTAAGGAAAAGAAACGAAACGATCCATAAAAGAATGCTGAGAACGATTTCGAGAACGCTCTCATTTACGAACCCATGATAAAACAATAACCGCCGCCAACCAATAACCCGATCAGCACAACCAGTGCTAAATACCCATTCACATGAAATGTCTGTTTTTCTGTCATTTTTATTCCTTCCCTTCTTGCTCTTATCTTACCTTGGTTAAAGCCGCTGTGCAAATGTTCTTGCGCATATCAGCGACGATTCCCAATCAAGCTATTTTGTTTTCTGCAACTTTCCCGTTACAATTAAGGTAGGACAAAATTTTTCTCAAAAAAGGGGTAATTCTTATGGCACAAAAAATTGACTTAGAAACGAGTAAATGGTCGTTGGAATCGATCATTAAAACGGTCGGCACCGATCTTTCCTCTGTTGTGGAGGTACAAAACAAAGACGGCATTGACGTTGTAGTGATCTCGAAAGACGAGTGGCAACATCTTTTGGAATTACTCGATGCGCGTCATGCAGAAGGCTATCGGTTAGAACAAGAGCTTCCTGAAGAAATTTTAGTTGACGTTGCCGATACCGACAACCAATACACCGAAGAAGGCGAGTTAGAAATGGAGCTGCCTGAGCGTGTGCATCCAGCACCTGATTTTGAACTGGATTCAGAAGAAATCGTTGAAAGTGATGACGTACTAGATTAAATAAAAAAGCAAAACGGCCCCGGGCTCGTTTTGCTTTTTTTATAGCTCTTTTTCTTGCCTTTTGGTAATGACTGCTTGCAATCGTTCGATGGCAGGCTGCAATTCTTGTAGCGCCTCTTCTTCGGGTTCTAACTCTGCACACCGTTGCAGTCGCTCTAACCACATTTCTGGTTCTTTGACGCCCAACTGGCCAATGGCCCAATAAGCCGTTCCTCGAATCACTGGGCGCACGTCTTCTGTCGCACAGCGCCAAATCGCTGGCAAGGCACTGCGATCCCCTACATTGGCTAAGGCGATGATGGCATTACGCTGCAACGGTTTTTTCCCCCGCCAAGAGCCAGATAGATGGCCAAATTGTGCCTTGAAGGCTTTGTTTGATAAAGACAGCATCGGTTGCAGTTTTGGATAAACGGTATCGACTTCAGGCTCCATCTCTTGATGAAAATGGAAGTCTTTCCCCCGATTATAAGGGCAGACCAGCTGACAAATATCGCAGCCGTAAATCACGTTATGCATCTTTTTGCGGTACTCTTCTGGCATCATGCCCTTCGTCTGGGTTTGATAGGACAAACAGCGCTGGGCATTCATTCGACCATCGCCCAATAACGCTTTGGTGGGGCAAGCCGTCACACAACGCATGCAATCCCCACAACCAAACGGGACTTCTTCATCTGGTTCAAGAGAGATATTAGTGACGATCTCCCCTAGATAAACAAACGAACCAAATTCTTCCGTAATCAGCAAGCCATTACGACCGATAAAGCCAAGACCCGCCCGCTGCGCTGCCGCCACATCCACCAATTCCCCTGTATCGACTTGCGGTGCGAAACGCCATTCGACTTGTTCTTCCATCGTTTGCGCTTGTTCTTTGATAAAGGCGATCAAGCGATCCAATCGTTCTCGCAAAATATCATGGTAATCGATGCCCCACGAGGCACGGGCAAACATGCCGCGTTTTTCATCCCGCGGGACTTTCTCTTTGATTTTTGTCGGATAAGCTAAAGCGATCGCAATGATCGTTTGCGGATTTTCAAATGTCCGTTCAGGATAGATACGCTCTTCGATCACGGGATGCTCAAAACCAGAGGTATGGCCTTTGGCTTTTTGTTCCCGCAAGGAAGGCTCCAATGCCAAAAACGGCTCCGCTGAAGCAAACCCGATCTTGTCAATGCCAAGCCGCTTGCTTTCTGCAATAATTTTTTCTTTTAAAGACATGCTCGCTACCCTCTTTTGTCCGCTAAGCATCTGCTTCTCGGCTTTTTCTCTTCCCCTATTATACGTAAGCACCTGAAAAAAGTCGATGGTGCGGTTTGTTCCCCCAGTTTTTTTCTTTCTTTAAAAGAACACGTGTTGATTGTTTAAGATTTTAATTAATTTTATCGTTATTTTCCTCGCAACGATTGCATTGCCTTTTTCGAATGCTAGACTAGATAAAGGAATTAGAAAGAAATGAACAAATGAAATGGAGATGCTTATGACTCAATTACCCACCGGCTTGACTGCAGGAGAAGTCGCCAAGAAAACCCAAGAGGGGTTGCACAATGATTATGAAACAAAAAGCAGTAAATCAACTGCTGCGATCATCAAAGACAATTTACTGACATTATTCAATTTTCTCAATCTATTGATTGGCGTTTTTTTATTTGCCGTAGGCGCCTATTCCAACATGTTCTACTTAGCGATTATTTTTGTGAATATCACCATTGGGATCAGCCAAGAATTGCACGCGCGTAATTTAGTAAAAAAACTCTCACTTGTTTCACCGCAAACGGTACGAGTGATTCGAGATGACCAAATCCATGAGATTTCAGCCAAAGAATTGGTCTTAGAGGACGTAGTTATTCTTGGTGCTGGGGACCAAATCCCCGCTGATATGACGGTGCTTTCTGGACTAGTCGAAGTCAATGAAGCGATGCTGACTGGTGAAGCCGATCTGGTTGTCAAAGAAGCAGGTGCTTCCTTACTCTCAGGGAGTTTCATCGTCAGCGGTGAAATGACAGGAACAGTCCTTCATGTCGGTGCAGAAAACTACGCAGCGAAACTAAGCAATGAGGCAAAGGTCCACAAACCGATCCGCTCTGAGCTGCTTGCTTCGATCCGTAGTGTATCCAAATTCACCAGCTATGTAATCGTTCCTTTAGGGGTGATTTTGTTCTTCCAAGCCTTTATGATGCGAGATGCTGGGATCAAGGAATCCGTCGTCGTTTCTGCCGCTGCCTTATTAGGAATGTTACCAAAAGGACTTGTCCTGCTGATCAGTATCGCCTTGACGACAGGTGTCATTAAATTGGCAAAAAAACGGATTTTGGTCCAAGACATGTATGCCGTTGAAACCTTAGCGCATGTCGATACCCTTTGTCTGGATAAGACGGGGACGTTGACGGAAGGCCATATGGTTCTCGAATCGATCGTTCCTCTCCAAGCCGACAGCGACCCTAACATGCTCTTAGGGAATTATTTGGCAGCCAGTACGGATAACAATTTGACGATGCAAGCATTGCGTCAAGGCTGTCCTGAGCTAACGGATCATCAGCCGATCGACGTCGCTGCCTTTTCTTCACAGCGCAAATGGGGTGCTGTGGCTTTTGAACATCTAGGAAATGTCTATCTTGGTGCACCTGAAAAAGTCGCCGGCTCTGCTGCCTTGCCGCAAGTCATAGAAGCGCAAGAAGCTGGTCTACGGGTGTTGATTTTAGCCGTAGAAACTGATCCAAAAACGCCGACATCCTTTGACCCAACCAACGCACAAGCGGTGGCTGTCTTGATTTTATCCGATATCATCCGCCAAAACGCAGAAGAAACCTTGGCTTACTTAGCGGATCAAGGCATCGATCTAAAAGTGATCTCTGGCGATAATCCAATAGCTGTCGCAGCGATCGCCCATCGTGCAGGCCTAGCGAATGCCGATCAAGCCATCGATCTTTCTACCTTAACGACCGAAGCAGAAGTCCGAGAAGCTGCGACACGCTATACGGTCTTTGGTCGTGTGACTCCTGAACAAAAGAAACTACTCGTTCAAGAATTAAAAGCCAATCAACGGACCGTTGCCATGACGGGTGATGGCGTCAACGATGTGTTGGCACTACGGGAAGCCGACGTCAGCATTGCAATGGCTGCTGGCGACAGTGCGGCTCGTCAAATCGCTAACTTTGTCTTATTGGATTCTGACTTTACTACGTTGCCAGATGTTTTATTTGAAGGACGCCGCGTCGTCAATAACGTGACCAAAGCGTCGGGAATCTTCTTTATCAAGACGATTTACAGCTTCTTGCTCTCTTTGGTTTGTATCCTGACATCCAGCGCCTTTCCGTTCTTGCCGATCCAAATCACATTGATCGACTTAGCAATTGAAGGTTATCCATCTTTCTTCCTTTCCTTTGAAGAAAACAAAGCACCGATCAAAGGTCGTTACTTGCCGACAGTCTTGCTCAATGCGTTGCCAAATGCCTTGTTGGTGTTAGTCAATTACTTTGCGATCCGCTTTTTACAAACCGACTACGGTTGGTCGCAATTTGATACGACGACCTTGTTGTACTATTTGTTGATCGGGATCAGCTGTATCGCTGTGATTCGCGCTTGCTTGCCATTAAATCCATTGCGATTGTTCTTAGCGATTACCACTACCGTGGGGATCTATGTTGCAGCAATGCTCTTCCACGGTCTGCTGGAAGTCGGTTTCTTGACCGCTGTGACCTTGCCTTATTTCCTTGGCATGATGGCATTGAACATCTGCCTGTACGTGGGGCTTTCTTTCCTAACGAAGCGCTTTTCAGCCAAAGTGCTCGTTAAACAATCCTAATTGATTTTGCAGCATCGCTCTTTCTTGCTTTGTCCAGAAAGACGATGCTGTTTTTTTGTCCTCTCCATAGGTGCAACCATACAAGAAGAAAGAAATTTGGTATACTGAACCTGTAGGCGGTTTCAACAAGGACGGTGTTTCTTTGGAAAAGGCAACCCCCTTGTCAAACAGCCAAATTTAATCAGAAAGTGTTGGTGAAATTGGATGAAAAAAAGTATTTTACTCGTTTCTCACAGTCAGCAACTCACCGAAGGATTAAAACAGATGATCGAAGAAATGGCTGACGGCGAGTCAGTCACGATCTATTCTTTAGGCGGGACAGCAGAAGGAGAGCTGGGTTCTGACGCCACGAAAATCGTGGATGCCGTCAACGAATCCGCAGACGCTGAACTGATCTTAGTCTTTGCCGATCTAGGCAGTGCCGTTTTGAATGCCGAACTTGCATACGACATGCTGGAACCTCAGCAACAAGAACGCTATCACCTGATCGACGCGCCGCTGGTGGAAGGTGCCTTTGCTGCAGCGATCACCGCTGGTTTCAGTGATGATTTGGCACAAATCGTTGCAGAAGCAAAAAAAGCAGCCGAGAAAGGATGGCATGAAGCATGAAAAAAATCATTAATGATCCCTCAATGATCGTAGAAGAAATGTTGGCTGGTATCGTAGGCAGTTATCCTGAACTGGTCCATCAAGTCGCAGACTCACGGGTGATCGCTAAGAATAATCAAAAAGAACAAGTCGGTCTTGTTTCTGGCGGTGGGAGCGGACATGAGCCGGCCCATGCTGGCTTTGTCGGTGATGGGATGCTTAGCGCCGCCGTTTTAGGCGATGTCTTCACCTCCCCTACCCCCGACCAGATTTTGACGGCTATCCAAGATTCTGATCAAGGACAAGGCGTCTTGTTGATCGTCAAAAACTATACTGGCGATATCTTGAACTTTGAGATGGCCAAAGATATGGCAGAAATGGAAGAGATCACAACGGAGATCGTGGTCGTTGATGATGATATCGCTGTTGAAAATAGCACCTATACTGCTGGGAAACGAGGAGTTGCCGGTACGGTCTTAGTCCACAAGATTTTAGGCGCAGCTGCTCGTAATGGTGCCAGCTTAAGTGAATTAAAAACACTGGGCGATGCCTTGGTTGCATCGATCAAAACCATTGGGGTCGCATTAAAAGCGGCAACAGTTCCTGAAGTTGGGAAACCAGGTTTTGACTTAGCCGATGATGAGATCGAGTATGGCGTGGGTATCCACGGCGAACCTGGTTACCGTCGAGAAAAACTGAAACCCTCACGTGAACTAGCAAAAGAGTTGGTGGAAAAAATCTTGGCGGATTATGAAAAGACCCCAGAAAAAGTCGGTGTCTTGATCAACGGTATGGGTGGTACGCCGCAAATGGAGTTATTCGTTTTTGCCAATGATGTCGCGAAATTACTCGCAGAAAAAGACATCCCTGTCTCCTTCCATAAAGTCGGCAATTTCATGACTTCCATCGATATGCAGGGACTTTCACTGACCTTGATCGACTTCAGCGAAACGGATCACACCGATGCGTTAAATGAAGCCGTCACAACAATAGCCTGGTAAAGGAGCGAATAGAGATGCAATTGACAACAGAAACGGTGCAAGCATGGTTAGATACCTTCACGAAAGAAATCGAAGCAAACAAGGCCTATTTAAGCGATTTAGATACACCGATCGGCGACGGTGACCATGGCAACAATATGGCACGCGGCGTAGCCGCTTATCAAGAAGCTTATGCCAAACAACAGCCAACGACGATCAGTGATACCTTTAAAGTCTTCTCGATGGCAATGATCTCAAAAGTCGGCGGCGCTTCGGGTCCCCTTTATGGTTCGGCGTTTATGAATATGACCAAAGCAACGAAGGAACTAGAAACAATCGACTCCTTTGAACAATTAGGTACGATCGTTGAAGAAGGCTTGACCGGCATCAAAATGCGGGGAAAAGCTGAGTTTGAAGACAAAACGATGGTCGATGTGTGGCAACCTGTCGCAGAAGCCTTGAAAAAAGGTGAATTGACCAAAGACACGATCGAAGCAGCGAAAGAGCATACCAAAGAACTAGTGGCTAAAAAAGGCCGTGCCTCTTATGTTGGTGAACGTGCCATCGGTCATATCGATCCCGGATCGGCTTCTAGTGCGATTTTATTTGAGTCTTTGTTAACGGTGATAGAAAAGGATTAAAAAAACGATGCTCTTACAAAATACCGTTTAAGACAAAAGACAAACCTTATGATTGCATAAGGTTTGTCTTTTTCTTGTTTATTCCTCTTGTAAAATCGTTTGGGCAACTAGCTTCACGTATTGATCCATGCCATCTGGATTTGGATGGACCCGATCTTCATAGAACCATGACTCTTGGTCATTACTCAAATCATACCAATCGATCAAGGTCATATTGTCGTATTTTTCCGCCATGCGCTCCAACATCCGATTGACTTCATTTTGCCAACGCTGTGTCGGTACTCGCACATTGATCCAGTAGACTTTGCGATCACCGATCTCATTCATAAAGCTGTCAAATTGGGCTTCTGTAAAGGAACCATTCGTCCCTAGCCCCACAAGGACGGTATCCCGCAAAAGATTTTTTTCTTTCAAGCCTTTGATCAATTCAGGACTCGCATACAGCTGGCGCCCAACATCCCCATCAACTACCGCTTGGGTAAAGACTTCTTTCAAGTCAGCCGTTGCATCCAGCATCACAGAATCACCAAAAGCCGTGATTTCAAGAGATTCTGCTTTTTTCACTTGGGCTGCTGTTAGATCATACTTTTCCATGATATTTTTTTCATCTTCACTCGTGCTCGCCTCATCGTCTGCTTCATTACCTTCAGCATTCGCATTCTTCTGCGATTGCTCTGCCGCTTTTTTATTGGCCGCAATGTTGTCTTTCAACTGCTGCTGCTGGGCATCGACATAATTCGTCGGTGCAGTCACGACGCCAAACAAAGCAACGAGGGTAATCAGTAAGCTGGGCACTAACCACGGTTTTTTCCAACTAAAAATCGGTTTGCTGAACCAGCCGCGGACCGTTCTGAATGTATCTTTGTACTGGAATTTACGCATTGGGTTTTCGATAAATCGATAGGACAATTCACTGATAAACAAGATCAAGAATAGCTCCACTAACGTGTGCATCAGCACGTTCTCCCCGATATTTCCCACTTTTGCTTCGTAAAAAATCATCACTGGAAATTGATACAAATAGATCCCATAACTACGCTTGCCGATATAACTGAAAATCGGATTACTCAATACCCGGTTCAAGCTGGCTCCGGGATGAGCGGTGACTGCCACAAGAATCGTACATAGGATACTGATCAAGAACATGCCGCCATAATAGACAAAGGTCAAATGATCATCTAAGAAAAAGAACGCTGCGATCAGACCAGCCAAGGAAGCAAAGCCAGAGATATTCAAGACCCGTTTGGCTTTTTGCGGTATCTCTTTCTTCAAATGGGTACTTGGCCAAATGAATGCTAAGGCACTCCCCATCCAGATCGAAAAGAGCCGCGTATCCGTTCCATAATAGACCCGTGTCGGATCAGCGCCAGGTGTGTAAAGGACTGCTAACAGAATTGCCGACAAAATCGTGACTGCGGCAGTAAATTTAAAGGCGCGATGCCTCTGCTTGCCGATTTTCATCAGCAAAATAAACACTAAAGGCCAAATCAGATAGTTCTGTCCCTCCACAGCCAGCGACCACAGATGGGTAAAGGGGGATTCATTACCGAACCGATCAAAATAGGATAACCCATGATTGATCTGCCACCAGTTGTTGTAATACAGCAACGAGCTAACAAAAACCCCGCGCAAATTATTCAGCAGATTTCGCTGGAACAACGTGATATACGCTGCTGAGATAAGCAGCATCACCACCATTCCTGGATAGAGCCGTTTCATTCGCCGAACATAAAAATCTTTGACTTTGATTTTGCCGTTTTGATCCCACTCTTGCCTCAGCAAGTCAGTGATTAAATAACCTGATACGACAAAGAATACTGGAACTCCTAAATACCCGCCTCGCATATGAGTAGGTAGTAAATGATATAAAATAACGCCGATGACTGCCAAGGTTCGAATTCCGTCAAACCCGGTAATATAGCGGCTTGTGCTTAAACGTTTATTCATTTTTCAACCACTTTTCTCTAATTGATCCAATTGTTTCATAAAAAAACAATTTCAGCATGAACGCTATTGATTCCATACTCTCATAATTTACCAGAAATCCCCCATATAAAGCTAGCAACATCTGCTATATTTCAAAAAAATTAATTTTTGGCGAAAAAAAAGTACTTCTATAAAGAAATACTTTTTTCAACTCCTTTTTCACAGTTCTTCTTCATAAAAGCGACCCAAAATCTGGACATTTTCTGCAATACTGACAAAGGCTTTTGGATCGGCTTCTTTCATGGCACTGCGCAGCATCGGCAGTTCAAAGCGTGTCACTACCGTCAGCAAAACCGTTTGTTTGTCATGCTTGTACGCCCCTTCGGCTTCATTGATGATGGTAATCCCTCGCCGCATATGTTTTTGGATCGTTTGAATGACTTCTTCTGGGTTGCGGGTGATGATCGTCACCTGCATTTTCTTTTGCTTCGTAAAGACCGCATCCGTCACTTTTCCACTGACAAAAATCGCGATCGCACTATACAACGCATATTGCCAGCCAAACAAGATCCCTGCGGCGAACAAAATAACAATGTTAAAGAAAATCGATATCGAGCCGATCGTCTTCCCTGTCCGTTTGCGGATGGCAATGCTGACAAAATCCAGCCCTCCTGAAGAAAGACCATTCTTCAAAGCATAGCCGATCCCCACCCCGTTGATGGCACCACCGAAAATCGCACAGATCATCGGGTCCGTCGTAACGGTTTCTTCGGGTAAAATTTGCACGAATAAGGAGGTGAGTAAAACAGTAATTCCAGTAAAAATCGTAAACTTGTGGCCGATCTTAAACCAACCTAGAAAAAATAATGGCACATTCAACAATAATAGCGCAAGGGATAAGGGGATATAAAACCCGAGCCCTTCTCTTGAGATCGTGGTGATGATCTGAGCGACACCCGTAATGCCGCTGGAATAAATATTACCTGGTTGATAGAAGAAATTGACCGCAATCGATGCCAGCAGCGCATAGACGATCGAAAACGAAAGTTTGTTGGCGTATTCTGGATGAGGGAGCCATTTAAACAGAGGAGTCATTGCATTTCATAGCCTCACTTTTTTGATTTGCCTTTATTATACTTCAGCTCATAAAAAAAGAAACGAGCAATGAAAGAAATGGGTGAATTCTCATGAACTTTTTTCATTCATTCACCAATTTCTATTTCATCACTCATTTCATCATGGTTTAACGCTTATTCGTTTTCTTCAACCGTTGTTACATCGATGTTCAAGTCAAACAATTGCATTGGCGAAACGGTACTTGGCGCTTGAGACATTGGATCAGCTGCTTTCCCATTTTTAGGGAAAGCAATGACTTCGCGAATGTTTTCTTCACCAGCCAAGAGCATCACTAACCGGTCTAACCCAAGGGCGATGCCGCCATGTGGTGGGAACCCATAATCCAAAGCATCCAATAAGAAGCCAAATTGATTTTGCATCTCGCGACGTGAGAAGCCTAGCGCTTCAAACATTTGCTCTTGCACTTCCCGTGTATGGATACGCAATGATCCGCCACCTAGCTCGTAACCGTTTAGCACGATATCGTAGGCTTGCGCATAGACTTTTGAAGGGTCTGTCGTTAACAACGGCAGATCGCTTTCTTTTGGCAATGTGAATGGATGGTGAGCAGAAACGTAGCGGCCTGCTTCTTCATCGTATTCAAATTGCGGCCAATCAGTGACCCATAGAAAGTTGAATTTGCTCTCGTCGATCAAGCCTAATTCTTTTCCTAATTTATTACGGATCGCACCTAACGTTGCTGAAACGATCTCAAAGGAATCGGCACCAAACATCAGAATATCACCAACTTCCGCATTGGCTGCTGCAATGATCGCGTCGGTCGCTTCCGTCAAGAATTTAGCGATCGGTCCTTTCAATCCATCTTCTTCAACTTTGACCCATGCCAATCCTTTGGCACCAAATTGGCCAGCGTAATGACCTAGATTGTCCATGTCTTTTCTGGAGTATTTGTCTGCAGCCCCTTTGGCGTTTAAGACTTTCACAACGCCGCCTTTTTCAAGAGCCATTTGGAAGACTTTAAAATCAACGTCTTTCACAACTTCTGATAAGTCGATAAGCTCCATGTCAAACCGTGTATCTGGTTTGTCACTGCCGTAGCGTCCCATTGCCTCATCATAGGTCATCCGTGGGAATGGCAAGGTAACTTCGATGCCTTTGACTTCTCGCATCACTTTTGCCAATAGCTCTTCCGTATAGGTTTGAATTTCTTCTGCCGTCAAGAAAGAGGTTTCGATATCGACTTGGGTAAATTCAGGTTGACGGTCGCCCCGCAAATCTTCGTCACGGAAGCAACGTACGATTTGATAGTAGCGATCGAAGCCAGCACCCATCAATAACTGTTTAAAAATTTGTGGTGATTGCGGCAACGCATAGAAATGACCTGGATAGATCCGTGAAGGAACCAAATAATCCCGCGCGCCCTCTGGTGTTGATTTTCCTAGATAAGGTGTTTCAATATCTAAGAAGTCGTTCGTGTCTAAGAAATTGCGGATCGCTTGCGTCGTTTTCGCCCGCATCACGATGTTGTTCGTCATTTTTGGACGTCGCAAGTCTAAATAACGGTATTTCATGCGAATCTCGTCGCCAACGGTTTGATCATCTTCAATCAAAAAGGCTGGTGTTTTTGCAGTGTTTAAAATCGTGATTTCGCTGATCATCACTTCATAGGCACCTGTCACCATTTTCGGATTGATGGCTTCTGGTGCACGATTGATGACTTGACCCGTTACTTCTAATACATATTCGCTGCGGCATTTGTCCGCGATTTCCCAGGCCTCTTTCGAAACCTCAGGATTGAAGACGATTTGCACGATCCCTTCTCGGTCGCGCAAGTCAATAAAGATCACGCCCCCTAAGTCACGGCGCTTTTGCACCCAGCCTTTTAGAGTTACTGTCTGGTTTAAATGGGTCTCATTTACTAACCCGCAATATACTGTACGTTTTGTCATTCTTTTTCTCCTCACTCAAACATTTTGGTTGTCATTTCATCGTAGATCTCATCGAAGCGGGCATAAAGATCCGCTAACGGAAATTGTTTTTCTTCACGGCTTGCCATGGATTTGATATTGATCACTTGTTCTGCTAATTCTGTTTCGCCTAGAGTCAGAACCAACCGTGCTCCTTGTTTATCAGCAGATTTAAACTGGGCTTTGGCTTTACGATCCATGAAATCACGATCGGCAGAAAAACCGAAATTACGAATCGCTTGCACGACTTTCAACGCTTCTAAATTGGTTTCTTGTCCCAAACCAACCACATACGCATCTAACTCATTCAAAGCAGGAATCACAACTTCTTCGGCTTCCATAGTGATCAATAAACGTTCGATCCCTAAAGCAAAACCAAAACCAGGTGTTTCTGGTCCGCCTAGCTCTTCCACTAAATGATTGTAACGACCGCCGGCACAGATGGTGGCTTGCGCCCCCATTTTTGGTGCCTCACTCATGATCTCAAAAATCGTGTGGGTATAATAATCCAAACCGCGCACCATATTTGAATCGATCTCATAAGGGATCTCCAACGCATCCAGCATACTCGTTACGGTTTCAAAATGTGCCTTGGCATCTGGTGTTAAGTAGTCTAGGATCGATGGTGCATCCGCCACGAATTTTTGGTCACGCTTATCTTTACTGTCAAGGACCCGCAAAGGATTTTCATGCAAGCGGCGTTTTGAATCCTCACTAAGCTCCGCTTCATGGGGCGCTAGATAATCGATCAACGCTTGCCGATAGTTTTGGCGTGTTTCTTTATCGCCTAATGAATTGATGACCAAGCGCAATTGACTCAGTCCTAATTGACGATAAAAATCCATTGCCATCGCCATTGTCTCAACATCGGTCGCTGGATTTGCTGAACCGAAAACTTCGACACCGATTTGGTGGAATTGACGCAAACGGCCTTTTTGCGGACGTTCATAGCGGAACATAGGGCCCATGTAAAACACTTTATACGGCTTCGTATGTTCTGGTCCGAATAGTTTGTTTTCGACATAAGAACGAGCAATCGGTGCAGTGCCTTCTGGACGCAACGTCACATGACGCTCTCCTTTATCGTAGAAATCATACATTTCTTTTGAAACGATATCCGTTGTGTCCCCGACACTGCGGGCGATCACTTCAAAGTGCTCAAAAATCGGTGTCCGAATTTCGTTGAATTGGTAATCGCGAAACACTAAACGTGCTGTTTCTTCCACAAATTGCCATTTTTCGGATTCTCCTGGCAAAATATCGTTGGTTCCTTTTGGACGTTGGTAACTCATCGTATGCATCCTCCTATTTGTTTCATGGTTGCCCATGTTCTTTGCTTTCATTGCTTGTTTGCTTATTCACCTATTGTTTGTTGCTCATTGATGTGGGTGGGTTGTTCTCGTGTTTGACTTTTGGGTTATTGCGCTATTTGCCGTTGATTGCTGGTCATCATTTCGTTGGCTTCGACTGCAATTGAACGAAGCAAAAAATGCCAAGTACAGCTTTCATGTCTCACTTCCTGCGTCAATCATAGTGATTCCTAGTTCGGTTACTACGCTCCCTATGGTCGCCTAGTACTGTTCATCATCTGCTCTGTTCCGCTTTGCGGACCAGTCGCAGTGATTCACAGCAAAAAACTCGCCCTTGTTTTTTTATACAAGGACGAGTTTTGATTACACGCGGTACCACCTAAATTCGAGAAATGTTCTTCTCCTTCGCTCGATTAACGCTCGGTCACGGAACAGCTTTTCTTCTGTTCATCTCCAGATTGTCTTTCCTTTACACGTCCTAAACTGCTTTCAGCCGGGGCAGTTTTCTCTTTTAAGGAATAGAATAAAGTACTCGATCCTTCACTGATTTTTGATATTATCTATAAACTACAAGAAAGCTATGAAAAAGTCAAGGTGTTTCACTGTCTTTTTCACTCCGCTGCTCTCTAGTAGCATTTTCTCAAGTGTTCAACACAAAGAAGCTCTCCTTCTGTTTGCTTTTCTTCCTTTTTGCGTTATGCTGAATAACGAAGGTTTTGTTTCTATGAAAGGAGCTGTTTTTATGTCTTTATATTCAGGCTATATCCGTCAACCACACTACTATGAGACCGATCAAATGGCGATCATTCATCACGCCAATTATATCCGCTGGTTTGAAGAGGCCCGCGTGGAATTACTCGCGTTTTTGGATTTACCGTATCATACCATCGAAGAAGCGGGCTTGATCGTTCCCGTGCTGGAAGTCAGTGCGCAATACAAAACGATGATTCGTTACGAAGATGAGGTGCGAATCGATGTTTTGGTCGACAAATATACGGGCACGCGTTTGGATTTTCGCTATGAGATCTACAAAACTAGTGATGGTCAGTTGGCAACGACGGGGACTTCAAAGCATTGTTTTTTAGCAAAAGAGACCAATCGCATCGTGCAGCTGAAGCGTAGTTTTCCTGAAATCCATCAACGATTTGCTGATTATGCTGCCCTGTCAGGGGAATAATCAATTCTGATCACTCATTTAAGTCAAAATCCTTGCTTTTTGAAACGGCTTTCGTATAATCAAAAGTAATTTCAGGGAAGGATGATGGCGATGTACGTGATTAAAGTTTTGCATGGTTACATTGGCAAAGATGGTCGTCGCACTCGTGAAAAAGTTCCAGACAAGTTATGGGTCTTTGAAGATCGGAAGCAGTCCGAAGCATTTGCAGATAAAATTGGTGGTCGCGTCAAACCGTTAACTGAAGTCAAACAGCATACGTAAAAAAATAAGCCGTTATCGTCTTTTGCGCATAGACGATAGCGGCTTATCTTTTTTACTGCGAAACAGGATTAGTCATCCAATTCGGTTTCTAGTACTTCACCTGTTTGGGCATTGATTTTCACATCTGTTTGTTTGTTGCCATCTTCTACTTTTACTTCCCAATAGGTTACATTCATTTCTTTGTCTAATGACCAATCTGTTGCTTGACCACCGCCAGCTTCTTTCACGGCGATATCAGAAATTTCTTCCAATGAAAGCAAGTTGGTTAGGTCCAATTGATCGGCATCTTTTTTGACACCGTTTTGTTCATCGGCATCCAATTTTTCCGTTCTTTCTTCAGAAGTTTCTTTGGTTTCTGCATCGATCTTTAATTCAAACTCATTCGTGTCATCCACGCCATCTACTTGGTAGAAGTAATTGCCAAAAGAAGTATCCAAATCAATCGAAGTGATCGCTGCATCTGGGTATTTGTCTTGGAATATTTGGATCGCTTCTTCTACGGTCACCGTAGGTAAGCCGCCATTGGCGATCGCTGCACTGCTTGAAGAGCTGTCTGTTGCTTGTGACGACGTTGTTTCACTTGATGAGGCAACTGCTGTGCTTGAGCTGCTGTTTTGCGCAGGTTCTGAATTTCCAGTGTTGTTTTGTGTACATCCTGCCAATAATCCTAAAGCGGCAATTCCGAATAAAATAGTTGTTTTTTTCATGTTTCATTCCTCCAATTGTTTGTGTATTCCTTTTTTCTATATATTTAGAATAACAAGTTCCCAAAGAAAAAGAATCAAAATTGCTTGAAGAAAATCTAAAAAAATCTTCATCTTTCTCTTTCATTTGGAAAGGCCAGCTTAAAGATACTGCCTTGCGGTTGATTGTCTGTCACGGTGATTTTGGCATGATATTTGTCTGCCAGCTGTTTTACCAGTGAAAGCCCAATGCCTGAACCGGCAATCTGGCTAGAACGAGAATCTTCTACCCGATAGAACCGTTCAAAAATCAAGGCTTTCTTATCATCGGGAATCCCAATGCCAAAATCGGCGACGGTTAAAGACAACTGCCTTTGCTCTTGTGTCAAGGTCACATGAATCGGCTGATCAACAGGCGAATACTTCGCGGCATTTTCTAACAGGTTTTGGATGATTTGCTGGAAGTCACGTTTATGCCCACGTTTCATACATTGGTTCTCCACAAAATATTCAATCGATTGCGGAACGATCGTCGCTTGTTTTTCACACTCTTCTCGGACGATCTGGGAAACATCAACAAGGGTCATTTCATCTTGGGATTGATTTTTTTCTAGGTCCAACAATTGATTGCTCAATGTTTCCAAACGCTTCGACTCTTTGTCGATAAACGCCATTGAGGAAGGAATGACTTCGGGATGTTTGGTTCCACGCCGCTGGATCAATTGGACATGTCCGCGAATCGCAGCTAAAGGTGTTCGCAGCTCATGGGAAGCATCGGCAACGAACCGTTTTTCCCGTTCGATCGTCTCTCGCTGTTCTTTCAATAATTTATTAAAGGCCAATGCCACCGAACGAATCTCGATGGGCTCTTCAGAAACCGTCAGTTCTCCTGTTCGACTTTGTTCAATGGCAGTAATTTCTTGCGCCATACCAGTAAGCTTCTGACTCCATTTCCCGACACTCCAATAAATCAGCAGACTGCCCACGACAACAGCGATCAGATTCAAGAAACTGCTGATCATAAAGAGGCCATAGGCTAATTCCACACTATCCTCCCCATTGATAGCGATCGTCACCTGATCCCCATCGACTTCTTGGGTTTTCGTGTAATAGATGCCCTCCTCTGTAAAAACGATGTCTTCGAGAAAAGGAATCACTCGCCCTTGATTGATATCGGCAAAAA
Organism: Enterococcus sp. DIV1279b; assembly: GCF_050531515.1. Taxonomy (NCBI): domain Bacteria; kingdom Bacillati; phylum Bacillota; class Bacilli; order Lactobacillales; family Enterococcaceae; genus Enterococcus; species Enterococcus sp. DIV1279b. Next base: position 3,080,445 of record NZ_CP172891.1, read on the forward strand.
TCTCTTCCGCATCTTCTGATGAAACGACACTGCCATCGGCTAAGATCACTTGCAGGGCGTCTTCTTCATCTGCCGAGACATAGGCATTGACGAGAAAGTCCCAGGCATCCCCTGATGCCTCACCTTTTTCGATGGCTTCAAGGATGTTGCTGGCACGATTTTCGATATGTTCAAACAAATAACCTACGGATAATAAAATAAACAGCAGATTGAAGAGAATCAGCAGACCAAAGAGTATCAAGGAAAAGCGGCTCGTCAATTGAAATTGGGCTGTTTTTCTACGTTGGTTGGCTGATTTATTCTTCATGATCGGTCCTCAAGACATAGCCTAATCCACGAACGGTTGCGATCATTTTGCCTTTGCCGCAAACATCCAGCTTGTTCCGCAGTGTGCGGATATAGACATCTACAACATTCGTTTGGCCGTCGTATTCATAGCCCCAAATCTCATTCAATAGGTCATCTCTCGTTTTGACGACCTCAGGTTCTTTCATCAATTCATATAAAATGCCAAACTCTTTGGGCGTCAACTCAATGGTTTCACCGGCAACCTGAACTAAGTGCTTGGCGATGTCCATCATCAGCTCCCCCGCCACTAATTGGTTTTGCTGGTTCTTTTGTTGTTTGGCTTCTCGTTGCAACCGCCGCTCGATCACCCGAATTCTGGCAAACAGTTCTTCGATTTCAAAAGGTTTCGTTAAATAATCATCTAATCCGACATCAAGCCCCGTCACCACATCGGCGGTTTGATTTCTGGCGGTCATCATCAAAATCGGGATGTCGCTTTCTTTACGTATCCGCCGCGCCACTGTGATGCCGTCATAGATTGGCAGCATCCAATCCAATAAAATCAGATCAAAAGCATTTGCTTGCTGATTGAACAAGGTCAATGCCTCTTGCCCATCTTTGGCCCAGACCGTGTCATATCCCTCAAAAGTCAATTCGGTCTGAATAAAACTGGCTAAACTTTCTTCGTCTTCTACTAGCAAGATCTTCAAGGCCATATGCGCTCCTCCTCCTGTTTTGCTTCTATCATAACGGATTTTTTCGAAACTTCCTAACTGATTGAAAGAAAAAAATCATGAAGATTTTTTCATGTTCGAACAAAAAAGACGGCATGAACCAAGGTCCACTCCGTCTTTCATTTATTCCATATTTTTTGCTAGCTGATACGTGCCAACGAGTTCCCCTTGTTGGAGTTGAAGCACGTAAGGACATGTTTCAGCCAAAAACTCGCGATCATGACTGATCACCGCTAATAAATCAACTTCTTTAGCAACTGTTCGCAACAGTTTTGCGACTTCTTCCATTTGCTGCAAATCTAATCCACTCGTTGGTTCATCGAAAAACAACAAACGTTTGCCAGAAAGCAAGGCACTGCCAATCGCAACTCGTTGTTTTTCCCCACCCGACAAGCTTTGCGGATGTCGGGCAAGGAGTGGTTTTAAGTGCAACAATGAGACAATTTCTTCAAAACGAGCTGGGTTTTGGGCTTTGATCAGCAGCTCTTTTTCCACCGTTTCAAAAAACAGCTGCAAGTTAACATCCTGCATCACAAGAAAGCTTTCCTGCAGCAGCTGCTTTTGGGTCCGCTTTTGTCCATTGATGGCAAATACTGCTTCTGGGCATTTTTTCAATCCTGACAGGACTTGCACCAACGTACTTTTGCCAGCACCATTTGGTCCAACGATCCCCACAGCTTGCTTCGTCGGCAATTGTAGTTCAGGCAAGTTAAGCGCCCAATTTCTGCTGTTTGCTGAGCGTTTCGATTGCTTGATCTGCAGATGCGTTGCCCTTAATCCAGACTTTTCTGGCAAAGATTCTCGGCAGTGCTGATTTTCCAATGCCGCCTCGCCTACTTTTCGCAATCCCAACTCGTGAATTGCCTCCTCGGGCAGTGACAAAAGCTGAGCTGCTGGATAAGACGCCCGCAATCGTCCTGCTTCTAATAGACAGAAGCGATCTGCCAGTGGCGCCAAATACGCCAAGCGGTGTTCGGCGATCACAATGGTTTTCCCTTGTTGTTTTAAAGAAGCCAATCCTTGAGTCAACTTTTGGATCGCTTCTTGATCCAAATTACTGGAAGGCTCATCCAATAAGAACACATCATGGGGCAGCATCGTGGCTGCAGCGAGAGCAATCAGCTGCTTCTCCCCACCAGATAGATCAAAGACACTAGCATCAAGCAACGGGGTCAGGGAAAACTGCTGTGCTACTTCGGTGATTCGCTGCCGAATGTTTTCTGGTGCGACGCCCGCATTTTCCATCGAAAAAGCTAACTCCGAATAGACATCCGTGGTGAAAAATTGAGTCTTGGGGTTTTGAAAGACGACGCCAATCGTCTGGGCATAATGGGAGAAATCGGCAACTGGCAAGTCTGTTTCTCCGACACGGATCTTTCCTTGCACTTCGGCGGGATACAGCTCAGGGATCAAGCCATTCAAAACATTGAGCAAGGTCGATTTTCCGCTGCCGCTAGCGCCGCACAAAACGATAACTTCCCCAGCTGCGACTGTCAAAGAAAGCTCAGATAATACGGTTCGATTTTCTCGTTTCACTGACACTTGTTCTAGTGTGATCATCCAAGCCACATCCTTTTCACGATAAAGCCGCCTAATGCTAAAAAGACCAAGCCATCCCACCAGCGCAGCTTCAGTTCGTGGACGGTGGTATGGGGAGTTTCTGATGCTAGCCCGCGAACGAGGGCCGTAGCCGACAGTTCGGTTGCGGTCTTTTCAGCCGACATCAGTAATGGGATCAAAAAATACTCCGCACTTTGCAGTGGATGAAGCAAGATCGATCCTGCCGACAGCGAGATGCCGCGAAAGCGCATCGCTTGGCGAATACTTTTGAAATCTTGTACCAATGTGGGAAAAAAACGAAATAAGACTGCCAGCGGGACTAATAATACGTTGGGCATGTGCATTTTTTGCAGCGCAGCCATCCATTCACTGTTTTTCGTTCCGCTAATGGCAAAAGCCGCCGCCATGATCGTTGGCAATAAGCGGCGATAACCGACGGAAAAGAAATCCAGCAACACGATTAGTATGTGGTTGCCTTGGCGAAACAAAAAACTATCTGCCAGTGTCAGCAAGACAAACACGCCATAGAGCAGCAAGCCTTTTTTCCAAAAGCCGCTGACTATAAATAGCAGCAGTAAGAAAGTGACAAAGGCAAACTCATCGATCCAGCTGATGGTCACCATCATAGTAAAACTAGCAAAGAGAATCACCGCTAATTTGCTGCGGGGATCAAACCTTGTTTTCGACACATTCCTCACCCTTTATGCGATTGGATCGTTGGTTGAAAATGTTTTTCCATCAAGCGACTGCCGATACCTAAACCAGCCACCGCACCAATCAAAACCGCCAGTGCACAAAGCCCTAACATCAAATTGGAGGTATGAGCAAACACGCCGGCAATGTAGGTTTCATCTTTTCCGCGAGCCACTAATGAATCGATGTAGGCATTTTTCATAAACCATAGGGGTAAGATCGGACCCATCAAGCCAAAACTAAAGACGATATAACTCGCCAGTACGCGAACGTTCTCTTTGAGCTTTGTTTTGTATTGGATCAAATCAGCTGCTAAGGCACAAAGCATATTGGGCAAAAAGGCCAATGGAAAATGTCCTGAAATCAAAAAAAAGAGCCCTACCACGGTACCCATAATGGTGATTGCGCCAAATTTCGGTACTTTATTCAATAAAATCAGATAGATAATGCCAGAAAACAAAGCGGTGACTGCTGGAATAAATAAATTATGAAAACCTGGGATCACAAAACGCAAAATCAATAGACAGACGCTCATTAAAAGAAAATAGATCGCTGTATAGATCCCCACTGCAATTAAATCTTGAACCTTTAGTTTTTTCACTGCGTATACGCTCCTTCTTGCAAGCAATCAATGAAAAAACCGTTGCTGCTTGCTTGTACAAACTTATTTTTACAAAGCCTCAGTATAGCACAAAGCAGACGTTTTTATGGGGTGATATGCTTATCAACAGTCGATTTTCTTCTAGAACAGAACCAACAAACAGACGTCACTTCTGAATGGCTCCATTTCAACACACAGGGACCTTTAAAAATCCACTAATGGAAAAATGATGCTTTCACACGCTTAGTTGTTTTCTCCTCTTCCCATCTTTGCGAAATTAATGAATAATAGATAAAGACAAACATTAAAAATCAGCACAGACTCTTCATCATTTTCTTTATTAAGAAACCAGCAGGTGCTTCTATAAAAAAACAATAAGAAAGCTGACTGTCGCTTATTCGTTGAAGAAAATCAACGCTGTACTGCTGTGTAAACAGCATAAACCCAACTGTAAAAACATTTTGACACTTGATTTCAAGGCATTGTCAAAGACATTTGATCGTTAGAATGCAGACATTGGCCTAAACTAATGGTAGAAGGAGCGGATAAAATGAACTTAAGCAAACAAATAAAAAAACATCGGGAACGATTAAGTCTCTCTCAGGAAGGGCTGGCAGAAAAACTCTATGTCTCCCGACAAACGATCTCCAATTGGGAGAATGAAAAAAGCTATCCTGATGTTCACAATTTATTATTGCTCAGTGTTCTATTTGATGTTTCTTTAGATGAATTAGTCAAAGGGGATGTTGAACAAATGAAAGAAACGATTGAGAAAACAGAAATGGATCGTTACACAAAAATGATGCTGCTTTTTATACTATTGACCGCACTCTCTGTTGGGCCTGCTCTTTATTTACCCGGATACTGGTGGATTGTCCCGCCTCTATGTTTTTGGCTCGTCTCCATGTATGCCGCATTAAAGATCGAAAAAATCAAGAAAACCCAAAATATCAAAACGTATAAAGAGATCGTTGCCTTCATGGAAAATCAAGACCTCGATGCCATTAGAAAAAAGCGCGACGTCAAAAAAGATTTCCTTTCAACAGCATTCATCGTCGTGGTCTTTACCTTGATCGTCGGCATCATCGCATGGCTTAGTACACTGCCGCATTTACTGATGCGCTGATCAAAACACAGGTTGAAGCTGCTTTTATGATGAAGCCGCTACAACCTGTGTTTTTTTCAATTCAATGATCTCATCTACATAAATCAAATTTTTCGGGCGATGGGTGATCATAATGACTAGTTTATTTTTCAATTGGTCTTTGATCGCTGCAAAAAGCTTTTCTTCTGTTGTTACGTCTAAAGCAGATGTGGCTTCATCAAGAACAATGACTTCTGCGTCTGAGAAAAACAATCGGGCAAAAGCGATTCGCTGTTTTTCCCCACCAGAAAGGTTGGCTCCTTTTTCTCCAATTTCAGCAGATAGTCCTCCCTTGAGTACCTGATAGAATGCGCCTAATTGACATTTTTCTAATACCGCTATGATTTCCTCGTCTGCGATTTCCTTATCAAAAATAATATTCTCTTTCAGCGTTCCTTGGAAGATTGGGGCATCTTGCGATAGATAAAAGATATGCTCATAGAAATCATTTAAGTTATAAGCAGCTAAATTTTTGTGATTGATCAGGATCGCACCGGTCGTCGGCTGATACAAGCCTAAAATCGTTTTGACCAGCGTTGATTTTCCCGCGCCGCTTTCTCCTACTAACCCATAAATTGCTCCCCGCTTCAGCTCCAGTGTGCTATTGGTTAAGATTTGCTTTTCTTGAAGTGTGACGGATAGATCCTTAACTGTGATGCAGTTGATGGTCTCAGACAATGCATCGCCTTGTGTTAATGCTTTGTCCTCTGACAGATAGAAAAATTCGTTTAACCGTGCAAAGGCAACTTTATCTAAGTTGTATTGAACAAAAATCACGTTAAATATTGCAACAGGCGTGTAGATTCGATCCACATAAATAATCAATGCTGCTAAACCGCCCAAGCTGACCGTAATCTGATTTGTAAATGCCAATACCACAATTGCGACTTTGATCAATGCGACTAAGACTGCAAAAAAACCAAAGAAAAACTCATGGATCATCGTCATTTTCGTCAAACGTTCTGTTGTGTCAGCAGCCATGTTTTTATATTGTGCGATCTCTTTTTCAAACCGTTTATTGATTCGAAACGTAACCATTTCCGTTAGTCCGCGAATAAAGGTGCTATTCATGGTTTCTTCTGAAACTAGCGCACGTTCTTTGAGAGAGCGTAAAACTTTCAAAAGCAGATTGGTCACGATAAACACCACTAGATAGCCCACAAGGATCGCTGGAATCAATCTTTTATCGATCATAGCAATAAAAGCTAAGTTAAACAGTGTTTCGGGAAGCAATTCTTTAAACAAGCGTCCATAAAAATTCAAATGGATATTTCTGCCAGCCGCTGCTCCCGCTTCGGTTTTCTGTAAGAGTGCTCCAGAGCCGATCTGCAAGTACTCGGAATAGGCAATCTTGCTGATTTTTACTAAAGCTTGTTCTTTGAGATAGAAATACATGCTGTTGTACAATGTTGTTTTTGGTTTCTGCTCGAGATAGGACAAAAGCGGTACCAGTACTAGCGTTAACCCATAGATAAAAACAACTGGCCAATCAAGTGTCTTGCCAAATGAATCGAGTAGTTTTTGAAAATAAAAAACATTCGCGGCACTCAAAAATGAGACCGCAATTCCAATCCCAACATATACCGTCAATCCTTTTTTAAAATGCCGCCATAAATCAATTGCCATCGTATGCTCCTTTTGCTGCGGTGTTCGTGGAAAAATCGTAAGATAAATAAAACAAACGTTTTCAAAAGTATAATCTATTTTTCGCTTAATGGAAAGAAACATATGAAAGATAGTGAGAAACCATTCTTCGGTCATCGAGAAAAAACAAAAAACCCCGCTCAAGAGCGGGGCTAACGTTGTTGCCAACGATGGATTATTTGTTTAAAGCGTCTTTTGCTTGGTCAGCTAATGCAGTAAATGCTGTTGCATCGTTTACAGCCAAGTCAGCTAACATTTTGCGGTTGATGTCGATTTCAGCTAATTTCAAGCCGTGCATCAATTTTGAGTAGCTTAAGCCATTCATACGAGCCGCTGCGTTGATACGAGCGATCCACAATTTGCGGAAGTCGCGTTTCTTTTGACGACGATCGCGGTATGCGTAGTTGTATGAATTCATTACTTGTTCTTTTGCTGTTTTAAATAGAGTGTGTTTAGAACCGTAGTAACCTTTTGCTAATTTAAGCACTTTTTTACGACGTTTACGAGTTACTGTTCCACCTTTAACACGTGCCATGTATAATTCCTCCTAATATGAAAATCGATAATTGTTTGTATACGTGAAGCTTGGGTTACGCAATTATTTCATGCGTGCTAGTTGTTGACGGATACGTTTGTAATCGCCAGCTGAAACCATTGAAGCTTTACGCAATTGACGACGTTGTTTTTTTGTTTTGCCGTGGAAACGGTGACTGGTAAAGGCACGGAAGCGTTTCAATCCGCCGCCGCCAGTGCGTTTTACGCGTTTTGCTAATCCGCGGTGTGTTTTTTGTTTTGGCATAACTAATTTCCTCCTCAAAATCTTTCGTTATCTGACTTTAAACTGAAACTCAGTGAGTCATTATTTATCGTTTTTTGGTGCTAATACTAAGAACATACTGCGGCCATCCATTTTTGGCTTTTGCTCAACAGTTGCCAAATCAGCAGTTTCTTCCGCCAAACGATCTAACACTTTCTGACCAATTTCTTTATGGGTAATGGCACGGCCTTTGAAACGGATCGAAGCTTTCACTTTGTCCCCTTTTTCAAGGAATTTACGTGCATTACGCAATTTTGTGTTGAAATCATTGACGTCGATCGTTGGACTTAAACGAACCTCTTTAATGTTGATTACTTTTTGTTTCTTACGAGCTTCACGGTCTTTTTTCTGTTGCTCAAAGCGGAATTTCCCGTAATCCATAATTCTTGCTACTGGCGGCTTAGCATTTGGTGCCACCAATACCACATCAAGGTTTGCTCGTTCTGCAATTTGCAATGCTTCAGCTTTACTTTTTACACCAAGTTGTTCGCCGTTTTGATCAATCAAACGCAATTCACGTGCACGAATGCCGTCGTTTACCATCATATCCTTTGCTATGGTCATTCACCTCCGAGTTTTTTGAGAGAAAGAAAAGCTTGTCGATTCGAAATCAGACAATAAAAAAACGAGTTCTTCACGAACCCGCACGTACTCCACACAAATAAATGGTAGGAATCCTATTCTGCCCAGCGATATCTTCACTCAGGCGAGAAGCGGGTGCTTCTGCTTTTATTTCTCAACTTTTATAGTATACTGCTTTTTTCTCTTATTGTCAACAGTTTTCATGATTGTTTCAAAAAAAAGCCGGAGCATACGCTCCGACTTTCGTGTTTCTTATTCTGCTTTCAATGCAGCCATCGTGATGTAGTTGTATGGTTGGTTGAAGTGAGGCAAGAAGAAGATATCTAATAGCTTCATCTTGTCGATCGTTACGCCTTCTTCGATCGCTAGTGAGAACATGTGGATGCCCATTGCGATTTCAGATGTTCGTGATGCCATTTGTGCACCAACGATGCGGCGTGATTCTTCTTCATAGACGATGCGGATTTTAACCGTCGCATTTTCTTTCATGAAGCCTGGTTTTTGGGTATCTTCGTAATCAGAGTATTTCACTTTCATGCCATTACGTTCGGCAGCTTCGACTGACAAGCCAGTTGAAACCATGTTGTAGCCGAAGATCGAAATCCCGTTTGATCCTTGAACACCTGTTGATTCTAGAGACGTTCCGCCGATATTATGGGCAGCGACGATCCCTGAACGTACGGCATTCGTTGCTAATGCGATATACGTTGTTTGTTGCAAAGCATTTGAGTACACCGTTGCACAGTCACCGACTGCGTAAACATCTGCATCGCTTGTCCGTTGATGGCGATCCACTAAGTACGCGCCGTTAGCAAACAATTCCAAATGATCTTTGCCTAACTCGTTATTTGGTAAGAAACCGATCGCGTTGATCACTAGATCAACTGGGTATTCGCCGTTGTCTGTTACAACTGCTTCTACTTTCTCTGTTCCTTTGTATTCACGTGCTAATTCACCGAAATGCAATTCAATGCCATTGTCAGCTAAGTTTTTGTCCATATCTTCTGTAAACCATTTGTCATAGTAGTTTGGCAATGCCCGTGTCGCTGCATCAAAAAGCAACACATTTTTACCACGGCGTTTTGCTGCTTCAGCAATTTCAACACCGATGTAACCAGCACCGATAACGGCAACGTTTTTCACGTCTTCTGATGCTAACTCTTTATCAACCGTTTGTCCGTCTTGGAATTTTTTCAAGAAATGGATGTTTTTCAAGTCACGTCCAGGTACTTTTGGTGAAATCGGTACCGAACCAGTTGCGATGACAACTTTATCATAAGATTCAACGATCGTTTCACCGTCATTGGTTACAGCGTGCACTTCTTTTTTCTCAAAATCGATATGGTCAACAACTGTTTCCATATGGATTTTTGCACCTTTTGCTTCAAAATCTTCACGTTTTGTATAGAACAAGCCTTCGTATGAATCGATTTGACGTCCAACCCATAAAGCAGTCCCACAACCTAGGTAGCTTAAGTTTGTATTACGGTCGATCATTACGACCTCTTGGTCTTTGTAGTTATCTAATAGTGTATTGGCAGCAGCAATCCCCGCGTGGTTTGCACCGATAATAACTGTTTTTGTCATGGAAAATTTCCTCCTTTTGTTTACATTGTCATTATAGCTCGCTTGTGAATTTGAAAACTATCAACTTTTTCGCGATTTTAAAAATTTATGACAGTTTTTCGTTGATATACGTCACTTTCAGCGGGTTAAGTTTCTATATCAAAATTATTTTCGTCTTGCAAGCAAAAAGATTGTGAAAAATTATGTATTTAAACCTAAGGATTTTCCTTGTTATAAAAGCATTCTGCAAACCGATTGAATAAATTTCACAATATTCTACCGCTTTTTCGTACCTGTTGCGGCAGCGATTCGCCGTGTTATACTGAAGAGAAAAACAGATAGGATGGGATCTTGATGAAGAAAAAAATCGTATTGCCACTACCGCCCTTATTGTCGGCATTAGAGCCACAGGATTTTTATTTAGAAGAAGAACTGCTTTTCGAAGGTGCTTTCTTCGAAGGCGGTGACTATAGCTATGATGCTTGCAAAAATCTCATCTTGAAGCAATGTCATTTCAAGAAAGTGACGATGCAAAAAACACGCTTGAGTCAATGGGAATGCCAAAACGTTCTTTTTGAGAATTGCGATTTTTCTAATCTGGAATGTTTTGGCGCCAGCTTTCATCGGGTTCACTTTAAACAATGCAAATTGACTGGCACCAATTTTGCGGAAAGCTATTTCCGTGACTGCACCTTTGAAGATTGCGTGGCGAACTTCGCTTCTTTTAGCAACACCAATTTACGGACGATGCTGTTTCGTCAGTGTCAACTAAACGACAGTGAGTTTTATGAGATGGATTGGAAACACTTGACGCTACAAGAAAACCAGTTGAACAATAGCAACTGGTTTCACACAAAATTAGCAACTTTAGATTTTCGGACCAATCAATTTCAAAAGATCGCGTTGTCCTTTGAACAATTGCGGGGACTAACGGTCGATCAAGAACAAGCCTTGGTCATCGCCGCCGGTCTAGGTTTGGTGATCGATTAACGAATTCTGCGCCATAAAGCAATCAACATCCAGATGGATAACACTAAACTGATCAATAAGGCAATCCCCCAACCGAAAATACTATTGGTAAAAGGCAGTGGAACATTCATGCCAAAGAAACTGGTGACGATGGAAGGCACAGTCAATAAGAGAGACCAAACGGTCAAAAACTTCATGGTATCATTCAAGTTATTGTTTAACAGATTATTATAGGTTCCAGATAGTTGCTCTAAAATTTGAAAAGCCAGCAACGTCATTTCCACTGCCTGTTTGGCTTCGATCAGGGCATCATCCAGCTGTTCCCGCTCGTCATCATCCATCAAGCGATAAATGGATAACGCTTTGATCTGCTCCAAGAGGACCGCATTTTGTTTCGTAGCAGACACTAAAAAGACTAAACCAACTTCCAAATCGGACATTTGCAGCAGGTTTTTATTGGTGGTTTTTTCCCGTAGTCGCTGATTCAAGCGAATCCGTTCACTATTGACTTCTTCGACTAGCGGAAAAAACGTGCCTGAAATCAAGAATAAGCTTTGAAACAAAAAGTGCAGCGGTGTTTGCTGCGGCTTTTGCAGGATCAAGCGCTCCATCATCGGAATCACATAACGGGTATCATGGGAGGCAAAAGTAAAGATCTGCTTCTTTTTTAAAATAAACGTCATTGGGCTGGTCTCAAAATGATTGTCTCGCTTTTCTTGCTGAGGTACGTTGAAAACCAGCAGCAATGCTTCTTCTTCGGCATCGTATTCGACTCGTGCGCGTTCGTTTTTATCTAGAGAATACGTAAGCATCTCATCCGAAAGATGATATTGTTTTTGTAGTGCCATCACGCTTTTTGCGTCTTGCTGGTCGACTTGAATCCATTCATAGTTTCCATCATAAAAGACATGTTTGTTTTCCACAGTCCATCCTCCACTCTTGCTTTCTTCTATTATAAAAGAAAACAGCCAGAAGCCCAATCAAAGGACTTTTCTGGCTGTATCGGCTATTGCTATTTGCGGGCGTCTTTCAAAGCATCTTCCACCATTGTTAAAACGGCCTGTGCCGCTTGCGGGTCTTCGACAAAATTGAATTGATCGCCATCGATCTGAATCTTTGGACTCTCATTGTACTCTTCGTACCATTGATCGTAGCGTTTGTTCAACTCTTTGTAGTAGTCGTATAACGAAGGATCAAAGGTCAATTGTTCGTATTCCCGCCCGCGTTTTTCAATACGCTCCAACATCGTTTCAAAAGAAACGCGAATATGCACCAAAAGATCTGGATGCTTTTTGTGGGCTGCATACGGCAGCTCTTCCAACATATTGGCTAACAATTCATCATAGACTTTGACCTCGGTATCGGTTGCTCGCCCAAGGTCCGCATTTAAATGGAACAACAGTGAATCCTCATAAATGGAACGGTCCAAGACGTTATTGTCGTCTTTCATAGCTTGCTTGATACTTTCAAATCGTTTATTTAAGAAATAGATTTGCAGTAAAAACGCATATTTATTTGGATCTGCATAAAATAATGGTAACACTTCATTGTCATCGATCGATTCATAAAAGGCTTGACTGCCAAAATGATTGGCGATCAATGCGGTCAAACTTGATTTACCGGCACCAATCGTTCCTGCTAATACGATCACGCTCATATCCCCCAACTCACTCATCACTAAATATTGTATGTTGCATTTGCGATATCAACTATACAATACTATATCTTGTGCCGTCAACTGAAACTTTTGAAGCACAGATCAAGAAGTTTTTCAATAAAAGTTTAAAGATTTTTGCTTTTTTTTGAAATCTCATACGGAATGCTTAACGAAAGAGCCTTCTTCTAGTAAAATAGGAAAGGATCTTTAATTAAATTGTGTTTTTGTCAGGAGATAGTTACAATTGACTGACAAACGATAAATGAATCATGTGGGGTAAGCTCCCTAGAGAAATGAGGAAAATAATGTCAATTGGTACTGGCATAGCTACAGGAAAAATCATCTTAATGGGTGAACATTCAGTTGTTTACGGTGAACCAGCAATTGCTTTCCCTTTTGCGGGAGCAAAAGTACAAGTCGAGATCACAGCAAATGAAACAAACACCTTGATTTCAAGTTACTATCACGGTCTGCTTGAAGAAGTCCCCAGCCACTTAAAAAATGTCAAAGACTTGCTGCATCGTCTGCAACAAGATTTCCACACGGGTCCTTTTGCAACCTCCATCGTCAGCACCATCCCTTCTGAACGGGGAATGGGTTCTAGCGCGGCGGTCGCTGTTGCACTGACTCGCGCTTTTTTTGATTGGATCAAAAAAGATTTTACAAAAGAAGAATTGATGACCTATGTCAACTTTTCTGAAAAAATCGCTCACGGCAATCCTAGCGGGATCGATGCTGCGGCAACCAGTGGGACGGATGCCATTTACTTCATCAAAGGGCATCCCATCACTTCGTTTCCCCTCACGATCGACGGTTATTTGCTCGTCGCTGATACTGGCATCAAAGGGCAAACGAGAGAAGCTGTCAAAAGTGTCGCCCATCTTTTTGAAACCAGCAAGCAGCTGGCTAGTCAAGCGATCCAGCGTTTAGGGATCGAAACCAAAAGAGCCAAAGAGGCCATCATAGCCAATCAATTAGAAGTATTAGGCGAAAGCATGAACAATGCCCATCAGGCACTGCAGCAGTTAGGAGTCAGCAATCAGCAACTGGATCAGTTGGTTTCCTCAGCATTGGCACACGGGGCTTATGGGGCGAAGCTGACCGGCGGGGGCCGAGGCGGCTGTATGATCGCACTAACCAAAACGAAGGAACAGGCTGAGAATATCAGCCGTATTTTATTGTCCGATGGCGCTCGTGCGGCATGGATACAAGGATTAGGAGTTTATGAACATGTATAAGGGAAAGGCTCGCGCCTACACGAATATCGCATTGATCAAGTATTGGGGAAAACAAGACGAAACTTTCATTTTACCGATGAACAATAGTTTGTCCCTGACCCTCGATGCTTTTTACACAGAAACAACGGTGGCTTTTTCACCCGATTTTACACAGGATCGCTTTACATTGGATGGTGTGGTGCAAACAGACGCTGCCACAAAAAAAGTTGCGGACTTTTTGGATCTGGTACGAAAAAAAGCGGACTGCCCGTGGTATGCCACGGTGGAAAGTCAAAACTTCGTCCCAACCGCTGCTGGACTTGCCTCTTCTGCCAGCGGATTAGCGGCATTGGCGGGTGCCTGTAGTGAAGCACTGGACTTAAACTTGTCGGAGCAAGAGTTATCCCGTTTGGCCCGTCGCGGTTCTGGTTCGGCTTGTCGGAGTATCTACGGCGGTTTTGCTGAATGGCATCAAGGCACCGATGAGACTTCTTTTGCCACCCAAGTGCCGTCGAATGGCTGGGAAGAAGAATTGAGTATGATTTTTATTTTGATCAACGCACAAGCCAAAGAAGTCTCCAGTCGTGAGGGGATGCGCCGAACCGTTGAAACCTCTAGCTTTTATCCAGGCTGGCTTTCTGCCACTGCGAGCGATCTCGTGAAAATGAAACAAGCGATTGCCGAAAAAGACTTTACTGCTTTAGGTGAAACGACCGAGGCCAACGCCTTGAAAATGCATGGAACGACCTTAGCCGCCGAACCACCTTTTACTTATTGGTCTTCTGAATCTTTGCGAGCCATGGAATGTGTCCGAATGCTGCGAAAAAAAGGATTGGCTTGCTATTTCACGATGGATGCTGGTCCCAATGTCAAAGTTTTATGCCAAAAACAAGAAGAACAAACGATTTTACGTGAATTAAGTGCTCACTTTGCCTCAGAACAATTAGTAACTGCTCATGCGGGCAAAGGATTAGCCTTTTTACCGGTGGAAGAATCTTCCCCTATCAACTAAGAAGCCATTAAGAAGCCATCGATTAGGAGTGTCGAAATGATTGAACTATCCGTTCCTGGAAAACTATTTATTGCTGGTGAATACGCCGTTGTCGAACCTGGTCATCCTGCAATCATCGTTGCCGTTGACCAATTTATCACGGTCACTGTTGAAGAGGCCCGTAAAAACGGCAGCATCCAGTCTGCCCAATACAGCGACCTGCCGATTCGCTGGACGCGTCGCAAAGGCGAATTAGTCTTAGACCACCGGGATAACCCGTTCCACTATATTTTGGCAGCCATTCGTCTGACGGAAAAATATGCCCAAGAAAAAGGCATCCCCCTTTCCTTTTACGATTTAAAAGTGACCAGTGAACTGGATAACTCGAATGGTCGCAAATATGGCCTCGGTTCCAGCGGTGCCGTGACTGTTGCCACGGTCAAAGCATTGAATCTGTACTATCAAATGGAAATGGATCGGTTGACCCAATTCAAAATTGCGGCTCTTGCCCATCTCGCTGTTCAAGGCAATGGGTCGTGCGGTGATATTGCGGCCTCTTGCTATGGCGGCTGGATCGCTTTTTCAACCTTCGATCACGACTGGGTCTTAGCCAAACAAAAAGACCATACCTTAACAGAATTGATCGCTTTCGATTGGCCAGGATTATCGATCCGTCCCTTGACGGTTCCGAAATCTCTTCGACTGCTGATTGGCTGGACAGGCTCTCCTGCCTCCACCTCTGATTTAGTGGATCAAGTCTATCAATCCAAAGAAGAAAAAGAAAACGCCTATGCTGCCTTTTTAGCAGCCAGCAAAGACTGCGTCAATCGATTGATCGACGGCTTCTTAAATGAAGACAGTCGCACGATCAAAAAAATGATCACGGAAAATCGAAAGCTCCTGCGAGAGTTGTCTGCACTAACTGGTGTACCGATTGAAACCCCCGCACTTAAAAAGCTTTGTGATCTAGCAGAAAATTATTGTGGCGCAGCCAAATCTTCTGGTGCCGGCGGTGGCGATTGCGGCATCGTGATCGTTGACCAGAAAACCGGTATTTTACCATTGATGAGTGCGTGGGAAAAAGCCGAGATCACCCCATTGCCGCTGCATGTTTACCATTACCGGGAGGACCTATCATGAATCGAAAAGATGAACATGTTTCCTTAGCAAAAGCGTTTCATAAAGAACACAGCAACGATTTTGATGCAGTTCGCTTGGTCCACCAGTCCTTTCCGCAAATTGACGTGGCTGATGTGGCAATTACGACGACTGTCTTTGACCGCTCATTTTCCAGCCCTTTTTTCATCAATGCCATGACAGGCGGCAGTGAAAAAACCTTAAAAATCAATCAAGAGTTAGCAGAGATCGCGCAAGCCTGTGATTTGATGATGGCAACCGGCTCCGTTTCGGCTGCCTTAAAAGACCCAAGTGTCGCCGATTCTTTCCGCATCGTCCGCAAAGCCAATCCTGACGGCTTCTTATTAGCCAATATTGGTGCGGGCAGTCCCGTTGAAAATGCACAACGGGCAGTAGAACTGTTTGGCGCCGACGCCTTGCAGATCCATCTTAATGCACCACAAGAATTAGTGATGCCCGAAGGCGATCGTCAATTTAGCCAATGGCTGTCCTTATTGGAAAAAACGATTGCTTCCGTTGCCGTTCCGGTTGTCATCAAAGAAGTCGGCTTTGGGATGTCCCGTGAAACGATCCAGCAGTTACTGGCGATCGGCGTACAAACGATTGATGTTGCTGGTAGCGGCGGCACAAGTTTTACGCAAATCGAAAATGCTCGTCGAAAAAAACGTGAATTGGCGTATCTTGATACCTTCGGCCAATCCACCGTGATTTCCTTGCTGGAAGCAAATGAGATCCAACAGCCCTTTACCCGCATCGCTTCAGGCGGCGTTCGGGATGCTTACGATATCTTCAAAGCACTTTGCCTTGGTGCGGATAGCGTAGGACTATCCGCCACGATCCTCGTGCTGCTTTTGTCAAAAGGCAAAGAAGAAACCATCGCCACCTTACAATCATGGAAGGAACAGCTGCAGCTGCTCTACACAATGGCAGGACAGACAAGCACTAAAGACCTCACCAAGGTTCAGCTGATTTTTTCTGGCGCTGTCAAAGAGTGGTGTGAAGCACGTCAAATTCCCTTAGCAAAGTATAGTTTGCGTTGAGAGATCCAATCGCTGACTACCACATCAAATAAGTAAAAGCAGTACAATTCGTTTTTTATTGTGCTGCTTTTTTTGTGTTCTTTTTTCTATAATAGTAAGTTTCCATTTATCA
Source organism: Enterococcus sp. DIV1279b (assembly GCF_050531515.1). Lineage (NCBI taxonomy): Bacteria > Bacillati > Bacillota > Bacilli > Lactobacillales > Enterococcaceae > Enterococcus > Enterococcus sp. DIV1279b. Next base: position 3,097,197 of record NZ_CP172891.1, read on the forward strand.
TTTGGATAGTAGCGTTATTTAATCGCTACTTGATAATCACTTTCATTATCAGGTACGTTGTTTTTTTACCATCTTGTTTTCGAATGTGCTATGCTCAAGTTGAGGGAGGAACAATCGATTATTTCTTGAGAAAAGGATCGGTTTTTCATTCCTAGACTACATTCAAAAGGAGGCGTTTCTTATGAGTAAATCAGAATCGTCGGCTGTTTTTTCAACGATCGCTTGTTTGCTATTGATGGCAACTGGCTTTCTTATGGCATCTTTTTCCATTCCTTATAGCTTTGTCCCTTATCTGTTAGCGATTCTTGCTGGTGGTTGGAAACAAACCTGGGAAGGCACGCAAGAATTGGTGCACGACAAACGGTTAAACGTCGATCTATTGATGGCATTAGCCGCCATTGGTGCCTGTATCATTGGTCATTGGTTTGAAGGGGCGATGTTGACCTTTATCTTTTGTTTGAGCGGTGCCCTTGAGGAATATACGACCAACAAAAGTACGCGAGAAATTAGTTCATTAATGGCACTGCAACCAACGACTGCCTTAAAAATGATTGAAAGTGGAGAGCTCGTCGAAGTACCAGTGGAAGCCCTTCAGTTAAAAGATACGATTATGGTGGCAAAAGGCAGTGCGATCCCGATCGACGGTATCGTGATCCAAGGAAACAGCAGCGTTGATGAGGCGGCCATCAGTGGCGAATCCATTCCTGTCGAGAAACGTTTGGGCAGTGAAGTATTTGGCGGAACCATCAACCTCGGTCAGCCATTGTACATTGAAGTTACCCAAACGAGTGAAAACACCCGCTTTGCAAAAATCATTCAATTGGTGGAAGAAGCACAGCAAATGCCAAGTCAAACGGCGACCCTGATTGAAAAAATCGAACGGATCTATGTGCCGATCGTCTTGATCGCCGTCCCGCTAATGATCGTTTTGTGTACGTTTTTCACGAATTGGGGGTTCCAAGAAAGCTTTTATCGCGGCATGGTCTTACTGGTGGTGGCATCTCCTTGTGCCTTAGTCGCCTCTGCTACTCCTGCGACCTTAGCAGCCATTTCTCACGCTGCTCGTTTGGGCGTTTTATGCAAAGGCGGACAAGCCTTGGATGCCTTTGCCAATGTCAAAGCGATCGCTTTTGACAAAACCGGAACGCTGACTCGTGGCAAACCTGCTGTCACTGATGTCCATCTGTTGCTGGATGAACCCTTTATTCCCCAACTGATCGTCGGGATGGAAAAACAATCAAATCACCCATTGGCTGAAGCGATCTTGGCGTATTTTCACGATGAAAAGCCATTGGAATTAGCCGTGGAAGAACAAGCGGGGGTCGGTCTAGCCGCCACTTACCAAGCTGCCCATTGGACGATTGGAAAAGAAGTCGATCTAACATCTGTTGCTGCCAATGAGCAAACTCGCATCCACGAATTGAAAGCAGCTGGAAAAACCTTGATTTATATCAATCGTGACCGTGTGTTAGCAGGGTATTTAGCGCTATTGGATCAGCCCCGTCCTGAAGCTCGTGAGAGTCTTGCCTACTTCAATGAGCAGGGGATTCACACGACGATGCTGACGGGTGATCATTTAGGTACTGCTAAAGTGATCGCAGCAGAAATCGGCTTGTCTGACTACGAAAGTGATTGCCTGCCTGATGAGAAAACCACTCGGATCAAAGAAATGAAAGAAACCTACAAAATCAATGCGATGGTCGGTGATGGGATCAATGATGCCCCCGCCTTAGCGACCGCAAGTGTAGGAATCGCGATGGGCGAAGGAACTGACGTCGCAATGGATGTGGCGGACATCGTCTTGATGAAAAATGATTTGCTGCGCTTGGTCGACAGTCACCGTTTGGCTAAAAAATTACAGCGGATCATCAAACAAAACATCGTCTTTTCTATCAGTGTCATCTTGTTGCTGATTGCTTCAAACTTCCTTGAATTTCTCACGCTGCCTCTAGGGGTCGTGGGTCATGAAGGAAGCACGATCTTAGTCATCTTAAACGGGTTGCGTATGCTTTTGCCATTACACAAAGAAACACCCCAGCAAGCCAAACCAACTCGCAAAGATTGTGATGATTGCGTTTTGTATCAACAGTCTTTGCATACGTGATCACTACTTGCATTAGAAAAAACGCCCGTTGTTGGCACTTCACTAGAAGTCCATCAACGGGCGTTTTGCTGTTTTTTCCTATTTATGCGTGATTGGCAAGTTGTTCCGTGTAGAGTTTGCCATCGTACATCTTAAAGAATGGATAATAGCAGAGAATGGAAACCCCTAAGTTGATCAAAGCGATCAGGATGGCTCGGAAATCACCGCCAGTTCCTAAAAACGCCCCAATTCCGACTGGCGAGATCCAGGGAATGCCAGTAATGACTTTATCGACAAAGCCAAATGAGCTAGCAAAGTAAGCAATCGTGACGTTGATCAAAGGGGTTATGATAAAGGGGATGATCAAATACGGATTGTAGACGATCGGTGCCCCGAAGATCACTGGTTCATTGATATTAAAAAGCCCTGGTAAGATCGCTGCTTTTCCTAAGACTTTGAGCTGTTGTGATTTTGCCACAAACAGCATCAATAAAACCAATCCAAGCGTACTGCCTGCGCCGCCCATAAAAATATACATGTTCACGAAATCCCCAGCAAAAATATTATTGGCACCATCGATATTTTCCGTTAGAGCCACCAAAAGGATGGGATTGATGAAACTATTTTTAATAACAGCCGTCCCATGAACCCCCACTGCCCATAAGAGATGGATAAGGAGCATAATCACGATGATTCCTAACCAAGAACCCGTCAACTCTTTCACGAATTCAAATGGTTTGGACAGCAATCCGTGAAGATCCGTGTGGAAAACCGCCAGTACCCCGTTGATCGCCACCATCAAAAAGGCGATCAAAATCGCTGGGATCAATGACGCAAATGCTTTGCTGACTCCATCAGGAACCCCTTCAGGCATCTGGATGGTGATCTTTCTTCTTACACAAAAACGATAGACCGACGTAGCAAGCACTGCGGTGATAATCCCAATAAAGATGCCTACCCCGCTAAAGCGTGTGATCCAACCGCCTATGGCGATTCCATTGTAAACAATGGCAGTTTCGCTGTCTGACTGCAGCAATTGAGCTGCCCCATCGGTAATGTCGACTTGGACGATCGTCATTAAAAAGGCAAACAAACTTAATAACGCCCCTACAAAACTGCTCATAGTCAAATGATCTTCTTTATGATAAATCTCAGTTAAATAATACCCTGTTGCTAAACAATAAAAAACAGCAATCGAGCCGACAGACATCGTGGTCACGACACTATAAAGCGGTGAAAATCGTAAAATCGTTTGTTCGAAAAAGCCAGCCAGTGGTGGAATGATCTGCGGTAAATTATTGATGATCAAAAAGATCGATCCGACGATCGTAAAAGGGACCGTAATAATCCCTGCTTGCATGATTGCGCGAATAAAGCGTAAATTCGCCAACTTATTCAAAGGCGGCATCAAACGCGTTTCTAAAAAGGTAAAAACACTTGTCATCGTTACTCCTCCAACGAAGGGATCGCCCCTTCTTCAATCAGCTTTTGATACCAATAAAAGCTGTCTTTTCTCACTCGTTTTTGTTCTTTTTCCTGTGCATCATTGCGATCCACGTAAATAAAACCATACCGTTTTCGAATCCCCTCATGTACACTGATCAAATCAATGGCAGACCACGGACTGTATCCGATCAGATCCACCCCAGCATTGATCGCGGCTAAGCATTGGCTGATATGCTGCGACAAATAATCGATACGGTACGGATCATGAACCGTGCCATCTGCTTCTAGATGATCTTCTGCCCCTAAGCCGTTTTCGGTAATGATGATCGGCAAGTGGTAACGATCATAAAGAGTCTGCAACGTCGTTTTCAGTCCCAAGGGATCGATGGTCCAATTGAAGGCATTTTTCTTCAAGAACGTATTGGTGAACCCTTTGTAAAAACCACGTTCCATAATGTCTTCACTTTGCTGATCGCTGATGCCGTTTTTCATGTCCCCAGCTTCCGTCGGCTGCTCCACTGTCACCGTGGTGTAGAAGTTCATCGCGACAAAGTCAGGCAAAGCCCGTTTCATCAACGCCTCATCCTCCGGACCAAAGTCAATCGTGAGCCCGTTTTGGTTCAAATAATCTTGAAAGACCGTGTTGTAACGACCGAAGCAGGCAAAATCAAGGTAAGCCCAGTTCCGGACACTGTTGAAGTACAACGCTGATTGGTTGTCTTCTGGTCGACTAGTCGCCGCATAGACCAACGAAATATTTGGCACCGGTCCGATTTTGCCATTTGGAACGATTTCATGACACGCTTCGAAGGCATATTTTTCAGCGATCATCAGGTGATGAAATTGCTGGTATTTTTCTGATAATGGAATCTTTTTCCCTAATATTTTTTGATCCACCAGCAGCATGATATTTGGTTCATTGATCGTCAGCCAGTGCGTCACTCGATCCCCATAGGCCGTAAACAGCGTTTTGGCATATGCGGCAAATGCCTCAACGGTGCTGCGTTTTGTCCAGCCGCCTTCGTCTTCCAATGCTTGCGGCAAGTCAAAATGGTTCAACGTCACAAAGGGCTGAATCCCGTGTTTCAGCAATTCATCAATGAGATCGCTGTAATGATCCAATCCTTTTTGATTGACGGTACCGCGCCCTTCTGGAAAAATTCGCGACCAAGCGATCGAAAAGCGGAAAATTTTGATCCCCATTTCTGCTAACAAGGCGATATCCTCTTTGTACTGGTGGTAATGGTCGACAGCCACTGTAAAATCTGCGATCTCATGGTTGTCTCTTGGACGAGTATCTTGGACACTCAGCCCCTTACCGTCGGTTTGATACGCCCCTTCGGTTTGGTGCGCGGAAATCGATGCTCCCCACAAAAAATCGGTTGGAAATGTTTGTTTCATATCGTACTCCTTATCCTAAATAAGATGCGTTTGACATCTTAGAATTATTGCTTGCATAGCAAAGACAATATTCTGAATTATCTCTTATTTTTCGCGGTAACGCAAAAAATAACTCCTGTCAAGTAAGACCCTCTTGAAGAGCTGCTACTTAGACACAAAAAAAGCAAAGTCCAGTTTCCTAGACTTTGCTTATGATTTAGAAGTAGCAGCTTATTTTTTCTCTGCTTTGTCTTCGTTCAATAGTGCTTTTCTTGAAAGGTTCACACGACCTTGTTTGTCGATTTCTGTAACCTTCACTAAGATTTCGTCGCCTTCTTTGACAACGTCTTCCACTTTGTTGACCCGTTCGTTCGCAAGTTGTGAAATATGAACTAAGCCGTCTTTGCCTTTGATCAAGTTGACAAACGCACCGAATTTTTCAATACGGACAACTTTCCCAAGGTACACTTCGCCAACTTTTACTTCTTTCGTCAATTCTTCAATGATCTTGATGGCTTTTTGGATCATTTCTGCATCAGCAGAAGCAATCGAAACTTTTCCGTCTTGATCGATATCGATTTTCACGCCAGTTTCATCAATGATGCCATTGATGGTGTCGCCGCCTTTACCGATTACATCTTTGATCTTCGCAGGATCGATTTGGATCATTTCGATCTTCGGTGCGTATTGGCTTAACTCTTCACGAGGAGCAGCCAATGTTGATGTCAATTCATTTAAGATTTCCATCCGTGCTTTTTTCGCTTGATCTAATGCTTCTGTCAAGATTTGTTCAGTGATTCCTTGGATCTTGATATCCATTTGTAACGCAGTGATCCCATCTTTGGTTCCAGCAACTTTAAAGTCCATATCGCCAAGGTGATCTTCTAAGCCTTGGATATCCGTTAAGATCGTGTAGTTTTCACCATCAGATACAAGTCCCATTGCGATACCTGCAACTGGTGCTTTGATTGGCACCCCTGCATCCATCAATGCTAAGGTTCCTGCACAAATACTTGCTTGAGAAGAAGAACCATTTGATTCTAATACTTCTGCAACAAGACGGATTGTGTAAGGGAAGTCTGTTTCATCAGGAATCACTTGTGCTAAGGCACGTTCGCCTAATGCACCATGACCGATTTCACGACGCCCTGGTGAGCCAGCACGACCAGTCGAACCAACAGAAAATTGAGGGAAGTTGTAATGGTGGATGAATCGTTTTGATTCTTCAACCCCTAATCCATCAATGATTTGGTGTTCACCTAAAGGTGCCAACGTACAAGCAGACAATGCTTGAGTTTGTCCCCGAGTAAATAGACCAGAACCATGAACACGTGGCAATAAGCCAACTTCTGATGCCAATGGACGGATTTCGTCTAATTGACGGCCATCCGGACGAATCTTGTCGATGGTGATCAATTCGCGTACCACATCTTTTTCAAGATCTTCTGCGATTTGTTTCACTTCTTTCAAGAATTGTGCTTCCTCTTCATGTCCAGCAAATTTTTCTGCATATACTTCTTTCACTGTGTCTTTGACTTTATCGATCTCGTCTTCACGAGCCAATTTTTCTTCCGTCATAACAGCAGTTTTCATTGTTTGGTAGTAGCCGTCGAAAATTTCTTTTTTCAAGTCAGCATCTACTTGTAACAATTTGACTTCCATTTTTGGTTTGCCCACAGCTGCGACAACTTCTTCTTGGAAGGCAACCAATTCTTTGATAGCATCAAAACCGAATAATAACGCACCTAACATGTCTTCTTCAGAAACTTCTTTCGCTCCTGATTCAACCATGTTGATGGCTTTTTTCGTTCCAGCTACTGTCAATTCGATATCAGTTTGTTCTGCTTGTTCTACTGTTGGATTCAAGACATATTCGCCATTGACCCGACCGACATCGACACCAGCGATCGGTCCGTCAAACGGGATATCTGAAATAGATAACGCTAAAGAAGAACCTAACATTGCTGCCATTGCTGGCGTACAATCTTGTTCAACACTCATTACGATGTTTGTAACTTGTACTTCGTTACGGAAGCCTTCCGCAAACATTGGACGGATCGGACGGTCGATCAAGCGGGCAGTCAATGTTGCTTCCGTACTTGGACGTCCTTCACGTTTGATAAAGCCACCAGGTACTTTCCCTACGGCATACATTTTTTCTTCGTAATTGATCGTTAATGGGAAAAAGTCGGTATCTTTTGCTTCCTTAGATGCAACCGCTGCACTTAGGACAACCGTGTCGCCATAACGAACCAATACAGCTCCGTTTGCTTGCTTGGCTAATTGGCCAACTTCTACTTCTAATGGGCGGCCGCCCCAAGTTGTTTTGAATACTTGTTTTTCTGTCATGTTCTGCTCCTTTTCATCGGATCCCAGCAAGTCACTACTAAACAAATGAAAAAATCGGAATGTCGTTCCGCTGCTTTCATTTGGTTAGTAGGATGCTGCTTACAAGGACCCAAAATTCTTTTTGGCTGCGCTTTTTGATTCACCAGTCAAAAGGCCGCTATTTCGGTGTTTCACTTTTTAGATGGCTCGAGATCACCTGTCAGACTGCATCAGCTGTTTTAGCCGACAATGCAGTCGCAGTGATTCCGCTGCTTGGTTACTACGCTCGCTGCTCTCGCCTAGTAGGTTTCATCATCTGCTCTGTGCGGCTTACGCCGCCCAGTCGCAGTGATTCCGCTGCTTGGTCACTACGCTCGCTGCTCTCGCCTAGTACTATTCATCATCTGCTCTGTGCGGCTTGCGCCGCCCAGTCGCAGTGATTCATAGCAAAAAAGTGAGATTCGGGTTGAACCTCACTTTTCTTTGTTTGATTAACGACGTAATCCTAAAGCTTGGATTAATTCGCGGTAACGTTGTACGTCTTTTTGACGTAGGTAAGCCAATAAGTTACGACGATGTCCAACTTTTTTCATCAACCCACGGTATGAATGGTGGTCTTTTTTGTGCATACGTGCATGTTCGTTCAAATGGTTGATTTCTTCTGTTAAAACAGCGATTTGAACTTCTGGAGAACCAGTATCTCCTTCATGACGTGCAAATTTGTTGATGATTTCGTTTTTGCGTTCTTTTGAAATTGCCATGTTTTTCACCTCTTTTTCTTTTTCCCCTGCGACTGAGTAAAACGTTGGTGATTCGTTAAACCAAGTAACAGGTACTGTGCTTTTCACACGTAATTACTTTACTTGATTCTAAGTAAAAAAGCAAGTTTATCTACCTATTCTTTTCGTTTCTTTTGAAAGCTCCTCCAAAACTTATGTTATACTTAGGATACTACTCTATCTAAAGGAAGTGTAAGGATGAGCGTTCTTTCCCGAATCGAGAGCATGAAAAATGAATTATCGCTTTCTGAGAAGAAACTCTTCGCATTCATGGAGGCCAATCCTGAAAAAGTGCCGTCGATGACTGCGAGTCAATTAGCAGAAGCCACTGGGATCAGTGCACCAACCGTTGTCCGTTTTGCGAAAAAAACCGGCTTTGCTAGTTTGACAGATTTAAAAATACAATTATCTGCCGAATCCGGCTTGCGCCACAATGCCAATGAGCATTTAGGCTATGCCGATGTTGAATTAAACGAGCCCTTTCATGCCATCACCTCAAAATTGAGCCACAATGCCCAGGTGACTATGAATGAGACGGCTCAATTATTAGAAGAACAGCTGATGTTGGCTGCCGCTGAACTGATCGCGACTCGTGAACGCATCTTTGTCTGCGGGATCGGTGCTTCCTCATTGATCGCACAAGATATCCAACAAAAATGGACTCGTTTAGGCAAGATCGTCGTGTTTGAAAATGACTACAATCTCTTGTTGCCGCAACTTGTCAAAAACGAGAAAAAAAGTCTGGTCTGGGTCATTTCCAACAGTGGACACACGCCTGAGATGGTTCACTTAGCCGAAATCGCTAAAAATCTTGGCGTTCCGATCCTGTCACTCACCCGCTTTGGCAGCAACCCGTTGACGAAGTTGGCGGATGTTCCCCTACAAGTGTCCCGTTCCAAAGAAGCCAACCAGCGGAGTGCCGCTACCAATTCAATCATCGCCCACCTATTGGCGGTCGATGTCCTTTTCTATGTCTTTTTAAGTAAAAATGAAAAGTTGGCACGAAATATCTATGCGTCACGCCAAGCCATCGCTGATTTTCGTGAGAAGTATTTGTAAAATGTTCATACCCAAAAGAAATCCGCAGGAACATGTTCCTGCGGTATTTTTGCTTCTAATCGGACACTTTGATCAATCAATGGCATTTTTAGCAGCTACTTCTGCCAACCAAAAACTGGATGCTTTGGGATAACGCTCGAAGTTATTCTTCAAATCTACTCGATAAAAACCATAGCGGTTTTTATAAGCGTTCAACCAGCTCCAGCAATCCATAAAGGTCCACATATGGTAGCCGAAACAAGGTGACCCATCTTCGATCGCGCGATGCAGCTGACGCAAATGGTCTTCAACAAAGGTAATCCGGTACGTATCATTGACCTGTCCCGTGGCGTCCATGAACCGTTCTTCCTCTGACACCCCCATGCCATTTTCGGAAATAAACCATGGCATGTTTTGATAGTCATTCTTCAGACGCATCGCAATATCGTAGATCCCTTCTGGATAGATTTCCCAGCCACGATGAGGATTGATTTTTTTCTCTGGCCAATCGTACCCACGAAACAACTGACGCGGCTCAAAGGGATGGGATGCTGCATTCTGCGGAAGGGGCGCTTGGATCCGCAACGGTTGATAATAATTGCAACCGATAAAATCTACGGTATTTTCACGAAAAATTTCCGCATCTGCTGCCTCATATTCAGGGGTCAATTGATGCTCCTTGAACAAGCTCGTTAGTTTTTCAGGAAATTGTCCATAAACGACACAGTCCAAAAAACTGCGAATATACAAGAGGTCCGCCCATTCAGCGGCTTCTCGATCAGCCGCTTCTTGGCTTTTTGGATAAACAGGTGACAAATTCAAGATGATACAGATTTCTCCATCAGGAAGTGCGAGTTTACGAAACTCAGCAACTGCCTTCGCATGAGCTAGCAAAGTATGATACCCCACTTGGATCGCCCGCTTGAAATCACGCACTTGCGGCCAATGAGCATCTCCGTAATACCCACATTCAATATGCACCAATGGTTCATTAAAGGTCGCCCATTTTTTCACTAAATCGCCGAATTGTTCAAAAGCAGTTTTTGCATAAAATGCAAAATGGTCAACGGATTCCCTGGCTTCCCAGCCTCCTTTCTCCATCAGCCACCAAGGCATGTCAAAATGAAACAAATTAATGATCGGTTCGATGCCTTGATCCAGCATTTCCTGAAAATATGCCCGATAAAACTTTACTGCCGTCTGATTCAATGTTTTTCCGTCTGGTAATAAGCGGGTCCATGCAATCGATGTCCGATAGGAATTTAAGTTCATGGCCTTCATGTTTGCCACGTCTTCACGGTATTGATAGTAGGTATTTGAAGTGTCGCTTGGTCCGACACCATCGTAAAAGCGTGACGGCTCTAACTCAAACCATTTGTCCCATGTAGAGGGACTTTTGCCGTCAACAGCCGCAGCCCCCTCGGTTTGCGGTGCTGACGCGGCCGCTCCCCATAAAAAGTTTTTTGGAAAGTGAATCATTCTTTTGCTCCTTTCTGAGTTACCTGCCACGTACGGTCAGGGTTGGATCGTTGAAATAAAAATCGATACTGCTGACCTGCTGTTTCGACTTCCAGACAAAACGATGCAGTATCTTTCAAAGAAATTGCCAGCTGCTGCAATGATGCTTCATCGATCACGAGTTGAAAAGCTACTTGCCCTTGATTAGGCACCCATACTTTTTGAAAGCCACACAGGACTTTTTTTCTCGGCACATATGCTTTTGTGTACTCTTTTAGATAACATTGAATGACTTCTTTGCCAGAAACTGCAGAATGATTTTCGAGTGTGCCGCTAACGATAATGCCTTCACCTGCATATTCAGCCGAAACCGCGCTGCAAGTAAAAGAGGCATAACTAAGACCATAACCAAAAGAATATACTGGTGCGCCGTTTTGATCGAGGTAGTCTTTTTGAAACGCTGTGTTGCGATAATTATAACAGACTGGCAGCTGTCCAACCGTATCAGGAATAGAAACTGCTAATTTCCCACTAGGAACCGTTTCGCCAAAAAGAATCCGAGCAATCGCTTCCCCTCCATATTGGCCGGGATAGCCAGCGTAAAGCAGTCCATCGAATACTTCTTTCAACGGAGCTAAGCAATGCGGTCGTCCAGAAATCACGATCCCAATCAGCGGCTTTTTCCTCTTCTTCAACGCAAACAGTAAATCCAACTGGCATTGCGGCAAATCGAGGGTAGCTAAGTCGATGTTTTCTCCGCTGGTCATTTCCTGAGATCCCCTTAAGGCGGCGCCGTTCTTGTCAAAATCCGTTGTGAAATCACGGGCACTGGAGCCACCAATCGTCACTAAGATGACATCAGCGTCTTCTGCGATCTGACAAGCCTGCCGTCGTTGCGCCGTTGTTCCATTGGCGATTTCGCAGCCTTTTTCGTAGGCGAAATCCACTTGATGCGTATTTAATTTGGTCAACCCTTCCCAAAGAGTCATACACATTGCTTCCTCCTTAAATGGGGTATAATCCCCCAGCTGATGATACAGCTGTTTAACGTGAGGACCAATGACAGCAATTTTTTGTCGCGTTTTCTTCAAAGGCAAAATGCCATTGTTTTCTAGTAAGACGACGGATTCTTCTGCTAATTTTAAGGAAGCTTGTCGGGCCTTTTCTTTGTCTGGCAATGAAACGTGGGGCGTTGCTTCTTTAAACAAGCCAAGTTTTTCTTTCAAAAGAAGCACACGCCGGACCGCCTCGTCGATAACCGTTTCCGCAATCAATCCGTCAAGGACAGCTTCTTCCAATACAGGGAAAACTTCGTCCCATAAACTAACATCTACACCGCTGGTCAAGGATTTGGCGGCTGCTTGCGAGCGACTTCCCAGCCAGTCAGCAATCCGATCCAACCCACACCCATCAGCCATAACGATTCCCGCAAAGCCACTTTCTTCTCTTAAAACATCTTGCAGCAAATACGCATTGGCATGGCAAGGAACGCCATCTAGATCATTGTATGCAGCCATACACCCCAAAGCCCCAGCAGCAATCCCCGCTTTCATTGGTGGCAGATGAATTTCACGGAATTCCCGATCACCGATCGCCACTGGTCCTGCATTGTGCCCCCCCATTCCTGCACCTTGGGCAGCAAAATGCTTCAACACCGCTAAAACGTTCTGTTTTTCTATCGTTGTTTTTGATCCTTGCAATCCTCTGACGGCCGCTTTGGTAAAGCTGCTGGTTAAAAATGGATCTTCACTGAAACATTCTTCAGTTCGTCCCCAACGCGGATCTCTAGTAATGTCCAATGCGGAAACTAAGCCGACATGGGCCCCTTTTGCTCGAATCTCTTGAGCAGTGATAGTTTGGGCCGCTTGATACAGGTCGGGATTCCAACTAGAACCGACACTAAAATTGACCGGAAATGTCGTGGCTTCCAAACCTTGGTGCCCGTGGGGACACTCTTCACTGAGAAAGGCTGGAATCCCCAACCGAGTGTGCTCCTGCAAATAAGTTTGAATCATAAGGGATAGCTCATAGGACTCCGCGGTCGTCAGGCCTGTTTGCTGATTTCTACCTGACCAAGGATCAGCCCGAAACACGCCGTAGATCCAGCCAAGACTGCCAAAACGAGCTACTTCTTTTTTAAAGGTTTCAGTCAACATAATTTTTCCGTTAGTTTTTTCATAAACTTCCCAACCATACAGACGCTGATTCAGCTGGCCGATTTTTTCTTTCAACGTCATTTGCCGTAAAAGTGTCTCAATCATATGCTTCTCCATTTCTATTTAGTCTTCTAAATAAAGCATGATGGTCTGGATTTCAAATGGCTGGAAATGGATTGTGATGCTTTGGGCATCCAGCGGCTCGATCGGCAGTTCAGCGACGGTTTCTTCCAAAAGATTCGTTAAAACCGCTTTTTTGATTCTTTTTTGGCAACGCAATTGACAGGCGGTGGTTTGATTGTGATATTCGTACAACCGCACGATCAGTGCCTCTTCATCTTCGGCTTTTTTCACCGTATCCAGCAAGACATTCTTTTGATCGACTGCTAGAAAAGCTTCTGTTGATAGTTGTGGCACACCTGGAACGGTTAGAACGGGAACATTCAATGCCAAAGCTTCTTCCATCGTTTGCGCTTCTTGCCAAGTCCCTTCGTGGGCGTACAAGGAGTAGGTAAACTCATGAAAGTCTTGATCCGCTTCTGGATACGGATCGATCGGCGATTTGATCAAAGAAAGCCCGATCTTTTGATAATCCGTATTGAACCCATATTTCGAATCTGTCAAAATACTAACCCCATAATTTCCTTCTGAGAGATCAACCCATTTTTGACCACAGCTCTCAAAACGTGCTTGGTCCCATGTCGTGTTTTGATGCACAGGTCGTTTTACCTGCCCAAACTGAATATCAAATGTCGCTTCCAATGTGTTGACATCAATCGGCAGCAATGCCTTCAGCAGCAATTGATGCTGTTGCCAATCAACCGCTGTTTCAAAATCGATTCTTCCGGTGCCATGATAAAAATGTAGCCATTGGGTAATAAAAGAATCTTCAAACTGACGTTTGATTTTCAAGGTATCACGAATCTCACCTTGCTCAACGACCTCAGTTGAGAGAACTTGCTTCAAAGGATAAGGCTTCTTCTGGTAATAAATATCAATATCCCACGCATCATAATCCATCGGCAGATCTTCATAAGCCACTAACTGATTCAACCGCTCGCCTTTTGGTACGATCTCTCGTTGATACCGTTTGTCAAATAAAGAGATGATGTCAAAGTGTTCGTCAAAAATCACTTTAAAATCAACCGTTTCAAACGATTCCGTCAGCCGCATTGCCACTTGCTTTGATTGAGGCACAGCTGAGACAGGGGTCAGTGTTTTGCAGCTCAAGCCAGCCATGGCGGGAATTTTGACTAAAAGCCGGTCATCATGGGTCCGCTGAGTCGAGTAAGCTTCTTTGACCCCTGTTTGATCGTCTAAATAGACCAGACCCGTCCGCTCTTGTCCCAGCGGATTAAAGACATGCCATGGAGTAGCTTTGGGTGCTTGTGTTTCTGGAAGCAAAGCTTGGATCAGCTCGCAGCCTTTTTCAAAGAGCTGCCGATACTCTTGATCCGTCTGATCATAGACTTCTTTGATCGAGCTTCCCGGCAGAATATCGTGGAATTGATTGAACAGCAGCTGTTTCCAAAGTTGTTCTAATTCAGCTTGTGGATAGCGATTCATCCCACAGATACTATAAAGTTTTTCGATCGTCTGTAAGAAAAATTCTCCTTGGCGATTGGCCTTCTTGTTTTTGCCAATCGAAGTCAGTGTTCCACGATGGTATTCAAAGTACAATTCGCCGTACCAGACCGGGCCAGGTTTTTCCTTAAAAGAATCTGCCAGTCGATCAAAAAAGCCCCCCACATGATTGCCAGTAATCGTCGGCATATCTGGCAGTGTCTTTTGCAGCCGTTTCTGGACTTCTAGCATCTCTTTCGTCGGGCCTCCGCCACCGTCACCGTACCCATAGGCAATCAAAATTTCGTCGTGCTGATCTTTTTGCTGATAACGTTCAAAACTCCCCTTAATCGTATACGGATCTAGCAATCCATTATACGTCGTATAATAATCTCTTGGACTGTATCCTTCACTGATGGTGGTAATAAAATGCGTCAAAACGCGGCTGCCATCAATTCCTTGCCAATAGAAGGAATCATAAGGAATTTGATTGAACTGGTTCCATGACAGCTTCGTCGTCATAAAGTAGGGCGTATTTGTTTTGCGTAAAATTTGCGGCAAGGCGGCTGAATAACCAAAGACATCCGGTAGCCATAAGATGCGGCTATCGACTTGAAATTCCTCTTTCATAAACCGTTTGCCATAAAGGATCTGACGAACCAGCGATTCCCCTGAAGTCAAATTGCAATCGGCTTCTACCCACATCGCCCCGTCAACTTCCCATCTTCCTTCTCGAATTTTTGCTTTGATTGCAGCGTAAAGTTCAGGATAATGGGTTTTCATGGAGAGATACAGTTGTGGTTGGCTTTGAAAAAACGTGTAATCTGGATACTCCTCCATCAATTTCAAGACCGTCTGGAAACTGCGCTCGCCTTTTTCAATTGCTTGCTGCGCCGTCCAAAGCCACGCCAGATCGATGTGGGTATGGCCGACAGCCGTCACCTTTTGTTTTGGTGTATGCGCTGGTAGGTAACACGATGAAAGCAGCTGCTTTGCTTTTGTGAGACTTTCATAGAATGCCGTTGAGTAGGGGGTACGAAAATCCAAGACATTGGCGACTTGACCAAGGACTTGTTGATAAAATGCTTCGTCACCGCCAAACGCACGAATGGCACGCCAACTATCAAACAGCGTATAAAAATCATACCAGACATCATTAACTGCAGGATCCAACGCCAATAAATTGACCTGCAGCGGGAATGGTTTTTCGGATCGGCCGGAGAACAAATCGATCTTCAGTTTGACTTCTTTTTGTAGAAATTGTTTTGTCAATGTAATTTCTCGATGATTGACATCGATGGCTTGGACATAGGTATCGTCCAAATAGATTTTTATTTGGGGATTGGTGGTATTGTCCCACTCTGAAAGGCTTGAGTACACTTGCAGGACACAAAGATTTTCCACCCAGTCAGCGGGAACTTGAAGGCTACCTTGCAATTGGTAATAGGAATTTTTTTCTCCAAAATAGGTCCCTTGCTCATACGGTACCCAAGTCTCTCGTTTTAAAAAAAGTGGGGTTACCGGTTGCTGATGGCGTACGCGGTATTGTTTTAATTTGTATAAAATTTTTCGAATGCGTTCAAACTCATAAGGCTGCATAACTCTCATTTTTCTTTGGACTCCTCTAGCAGATTTTTGAAAAAAACGGGTTGAGATTGATCATCTCGGCCCGTTTTCCACTTATCACTTTATTTAGTTTGCTTTCCAACGGTCATAAGCCGCTTGGTAGACTTCGACGTATTCGTCAATGCCCATTGCTTCGATCGTTTTCACATAGTCGTCCCAATTATCTAACGGTTCGACACCTGTGATAAACTTGGCTTCCATTTGTTCTACATAAGTTGTCAAATCAGTGGCAGTTGCTGCTACCTTATCGTTTTCTTCAATCGTTAAATACAGTAGCGGAAATGGTACTTCAGCGATGTCTTCCATCTTCTCAGCTGTTTCTTTGGCAACCCAATCGTTGAAACGAGTATCCGGTTCTTCATTCGCCGTTTTACGGATATGGTATTCGCCGGTTGTATCGATAACAAGGTTTGGCGTTGTCAATCCGTATGCTGGTGTGATCTTGCCACGTTCGTCTTCGGTATTGTTGGTATCGATGCCGTCTGCATAGACACGAACTTTTTCACCGTCCGCATTTTCTTGGTACTCCCATAAAAACCCTTCTGGTCCTTGTTCGATATATTTTGAGCCTTCTTCTGAATAGAAGTAATCCACCCAGCGCATAGAAGCTTCTGGAGAAGGATTGACATTGGTCAAAGCAAAGGTCCCTCGTGAAATTCTTGGACTACCGGGAATCTTAGCTTCTGGAGCCCATTCAGAAGTCACTGGTTGGAACATTGGATCATTCATAGCCTCTTCCTCACTGCGACCAGTAGTAAAGAAGCTGAAATAGTCGGCAAAAAGCCCAAGTTGATTGTTTTCACCCTTCGCTTTTTTCTGTTCATCTGACTGTCCATAAACTTCTTTATCCAGCAAGCCTTCATCGTACAATGTATTCATATATTCCAAGAATGCTTTGTAGTTTTCTGAAGTCGGTGTGTAGGAGACCACATCATCATCCACTTGGATGCCGCGGGTCCGTAAGCCAAAGGCAGCCATCAACCAAACTCGTGTCGAGTTCATATCAACATCCGTCAATGGGATCTCGTCTGCTTGACCATTGCCGTTAGGGTCTTCGTTTTTAAAACGTGTCAGAAGCTCTTGCAATTCGTCTGTGGTTTTTGGCAGCTCTGATACACCTAAATTATCGAGCCACGTGCCGTTGTACCACATCGGACCTTGCCACCAGATCGATGTCGCATTCCGTGAGATCATCGGCAGAGAGTAGATGTGCCCATCCGGTGTTGTGATCGACTTCAAGATTGAGGGATCTTCTTGCGTCAGTGCATACAAGTTTGGCATGATTTCCGGCGTGATATACTCCTCTAAGGGAAGCAAGATCCCTTGTGAACCGTAATCGATCTCCATCGAAGCAGTCAATGCTTGCGAACCAGCACCGTAAACGATATCCGGTAAATCTCCAGAAGCAAAGGCTAAGTTCAGTTTCGTACTAAAGTCAGCGGATGGCGGTGTCGTATAGGTCAGTTTGATGCCAGTTTTTTCCTGATAATCCTGTAATGTCGGCATGTCTTCCCATTCCGCCAACCCTACACCAGGTGCCATGATATTCAGTGTCAGTTCTTCCCCTTCTTTGATGATCGGAAACTGACTGTCATGATTGATGGCCACTTCTTTCTTTTCCCCAGTACCTTCATCTGAAGAATTACCGCACGCACCTAAGACGAGCATACTGCACAAAGCAACACCTGCTATTCCTAAAAGTTTCTTTTTTACTCTCATTTTCTTCCTCCTTTAAGTTTTTTATCCTTTAATTGAACCAACCATCATGCCCTTGACAAAATACTTTTGTAAGAACGGATAGACGATAATTACCGGTAATGAAGAAACGATCATGACGCCGTACTTGATGACTTGAGCAAGTTGTTGTTTGCTATATAGCATATTCGCCATTTCTGAAGTCACATTATTGACGGTATTTGATGACATATCTTGAAGAATCAATATTTCTCTTAAAATCATTTGTAACGGATACATTGATCGATCAGAAAGATAGATCAATGCGCTAAAAAAGCTGTTCCAATGTCCGACGCCATAGAACAAAGCCATTACCGCAATGATCGGCGTTGATAGTGGTAAAACGATCTGCATGAATAGCCGAAAATCAGAACAACCATCCACAATTGCTGCTTCTTCCATCTCCCGTGGAATCGTGGATTGAAAAAATGTTCGCGTGACAACGACATTGTAAACCGAGACGGCTCCTGGAATCACTAGTGCCCAGACAGTATTCAGCATGCCTAAGCTGCGAATCAACAAGTAGCTGGGAATCAAGCCACCGGACAAGAACATGGTGACCAACATAAAATTGGTGAAGGCGCGTCGCCCATAAAAATCCTCTCGTGATAAGGCGTAAGCGCAAGGTAAGGTCACTAAGAGATTGATCGATGTCCCTAAAACCGTATAATAAATCGTGTTCAAATAGCCACGCCAGATACTGCTATTGCCTAGTAGTGTTCGATAGCCTTCAAAGGTGATTCCTTTTGGCAAAAGCCACATTTCACCAGAGTTTACCAGATGCGGATTTGAGATTGAAGCACTGATGATATAAATCAGTGGATACAAAACGATCAGCAAAGAAATTGCTAAAAACACATAAACAAAGATCAAAAAGATTTTATCAGCACGGGTATCTTTTATTAAAGACGTTGTTTTCACTTTTGGTCCTCCCTTCTACAATAAACTAGAGTTGCTTAAACGTTTGGCGATATGATTGACTACGATCAACAAGACTGAATTGATCAATGAGTTAAATAGGCCGACTGCCGCAGCAAAACTGTACTGCGCATCTAACAGCCCTTGCTGGTAAACAAAGGTCGCAATCACATTCGAGGATTGCATATTCAAAGGATTCTGCATCAAGATGATTTTTTCAAACCCAACTGACATCAAGCTGCCGAAGCTCATGATCAATAAGATCACCATCGTGGGCATGATCGTTGGAATATTGATATACCAAACGCGTTGCAGACGAGAAGCGCCATCGATCGTTGCCGCTTCGTGCAGTTGCGTATCAACTCCAGATAGGGCTGCCAGATAAATCACAGACCCCCATCCCGTTCCTTGCCAAACGCCCGACAGTACATAAATCGTTTTAAACCAGCGGGGATTGGTCATAAAGCTGATCCGCTCGAAACCCAAAAATTCTAATAGGTGATTGATGATCCCTGTTGAGGGAGATAAGAAAGCAATGACCATACCTACCATGACCACCACAGCAATAAAGTTTGGAGCATACGTGACTGTTTGGGTAATTTTTTTAAACGGGCCGTCTTTGATCTCATTCAAAGCCAATGCCAGGATGATCGGCAGCGGAAAACCGACAACCAATGAATAGATACTGATTCCTAAAGTATTTTTGATGAGTTCCCAAAAATAATAGGAATCGAAGAAACGTTGAAAATGTTTAAACCCAACCCAAGGACTGCCCATAATCCCTAATGAAGGCATATAATCCTTGAATGCAATAATGATTCCATACATCGGTCCATACGAGAAAATCAAAATAATCAAAAACGCTGGCAACACAAACAAGTACAATTGCCGATTTTTCTTGATCTTCATTTTTATATCTTGTTTCTTTGTTTTAGGTACTGAAACGGTTTGTCTGATTGGCGCTGTTTCCATTCTTCCTCCTCCTTGCTTGGTGTTAGCCTTATCATGAATTGTATTCGCTTTCAAATCAATGTGTATTTTTTTCCCTATGTGTCGAAACGCGAATCCCAACTGCCCCAACGTTCGGGTGACTGATATCCGACCATAAGAGATACGGTTCATCCGCATTTTTATAGACTGGTAACGGTTTTTTAGTGGCTAGATCAATTAGCTCGTCTTCTTCAGTTGCTCCGATCTCTGTTAAAGGAATCTGTTCGCAAGCGACTGCAGCGATACTGCGAAATGCAAAATGAGCCTTGCCGTCTTTTTGATAGGTCAAATACCATTCATTTTTCCAAGCTGTTGGTCTTGCCCGCGTTTCATAGATGCCTTCACCATATAGCGCCAACCAATGGCCGATTTCTTCTAAGCGTTGGGTCTCTTCGAATGTAAATTCGCCATCAGGTGTTGGTCCGACGCCTAAAATCAAATTCCCCCCTTTACTGACTACATCAATCAAGGTTTCCAGCAGTTCTTGGCTGCTCTTAAAAGTATCATTCGGCACATAGCCCCAATCATTTCCAATCGGGATATTGCTTTCCCAAACTTTTTTAGGAATTTCCGCTAATGCAGGAATTTTGCGTTCTGGTGTCACATAATTTTCATGACGGCCCCCCATCATCCGATCAACGATGATCAATTCCGGCTGTTTCTTACGCGCAATCTCAGCTAAACGATCCATTTGTAGGTCTTCTTTGCCTTGTCCGCACCAACCGGCATCTAACCAAAGAAAATCGACTTTTCCGTAATTGGAGGTAATCTCCGCAATCTGGCGATGCACAAACGACACATAGCGTGCCCAAATTTCTGGATGAAGATGGGTATCGTAACTGGCATGACGGCCTTTGACGGTATCATCATCCAACCAGTAAAAAGGAGAATACCAGTCAGCTTTAGAATAATAGGCTCCTGTGGCGATCCCTGCTTCTCGAAATGCCGTAAACACTTCTTGCAATATGTCGCGTTTAAAGGGACTTAATTTCCCGCCGATTTTAAACTCTGATTCCATTGTATTGAACATCGAAAACCCATCATGATGCTTTGTTGTGAATAAACAGTATTTAAACCCTGCATCCTTACAGATTTTTGCCCATTTGCGGGTATCCAGCTTCTTCGGTTCAAACTGATTGATCAACTGCCAATAATCCAAACGCAGTGCTTCGATGGTTTCTCGATAAGGGTGGTTTTCTCTAGCCCATTCATCTTTTTCAGATAATTGCCAAGACTCAACGATCCCCGCTTCGGCATACAGCCCATAATGGAAGATCACTCCGAATTTCAAGTCTTGAAACCATTCCAGACGTTGCTTGAGCATTTCTGTTTCTGGGACTAGTTCTTCTTGAACGTTCCCTTTGGCTTCTTCAATATCACCGCGAATCTTTGTCATTCATTTGCACTCCTTTCTTTGTTCTAAATGTAAGCGAAAAAAATGTCCTATAACAATATGTAAGTTTTTTCGCTATGTTAAAACGAGCAACTTCGTCTATAAAAGGTGCAAGGAATAAAGCTTGATTTCGATGAACGTTTTTGGAAAAATGTAGCGTTTCAAATACATTTGCTGTGTTTTTCTTGTTTTCGATGTGTGATTTTTCCATTTACTCCCACTCGCTATATATCAATGATACGATTAGAACAACAAATAAAGCGGATACAACAAAACTTGTATCCGTAAGAAAGTGAGGGGCTTATGAAACAAACGAATGGTATTTATCATGTTTCCTATCAAGTCGGCGATTGGTTACTTCATTGCCTGAAGTTGCAGTTACTCTGGTTTTATTGGGTATTTCGATACGGGATATTTTTAGGTATTTTTCCTGCCACCGCTACGATTATCCAAGCTTTTTTCGATAGCTTCCAAAAAAAGGAACGACCAGCGTCTTTGAAGACTTGGTTCAAAACTATCGTGAAAAAAAATTTCCGTCGTGCCAATCAATTAGGCGCCATGCAAGCGGGTTTGTTGTTGTTCTTATGGTTGGAATTACGTATCTCTAGTACTTTTATCCAAAATAGCTTGATTCACTTTTTTTTGCTGCTGCTATTTATCAGTGCCCTTTTGATCAGCTTGTACCTTCTGCCGGTCTATTTGCGTTATGATTTGACGCTTCTTCACTATTTTAAACAAGCAATATTACTAATGGTTATCAGTGTTCCCCAAACAATTGCGATGATTTTGGGAATCTTAGTGACTACTATCATTTTGACTTTTTTGCCAATCTTATTAGTCATCGGCTTTGTTCCCTTTTTCCTATTCCCCAGTAGCTGGTTCTCTTTTCAAGCGATTCAGCGCTCGGAATCACTGATGAAAGAAGGACGCTCGTGATGAAGGACATTTTTATCCAAAGTAATGAAAACCTCGATGATTTTTTTAGTCACGCACTGCAAGAACTAGAATTGAGGGAAACGCCGAATGGCCATCCCTTGCGCTTGATTCATCGACCCGGTTCCCTGAAAATTTGCCACGGCCCACTAGAAACGATCATTTACTATCAAGAAAAAGCGCATTTGTTTCGGGCATTAACTTTATGGGTGCATGAAGACCGCCCAGTCTATGTCTTAGAAGAACAGCCGCATTTTGAAGCAATTGGACCAATGATCGATCTGTCCCGCAATGCGGTGATGACCGTCAAAAAGCTGGAACGGTTCATTTTATTAACAAGTAAGATGGGTCTCAATCGCCTCATGCTCTATATGGAAGATACTTATGAAATTCCAGAGTACCCTTATTTCGGACATTTGCGCGGTCGTTATACCCAAGTAGAGTTAAAGGCTCTAGATACCTATGCCCAAGCCGTAGGAGTAACTTTGATTCCAGCGATTCAAACATTGGCACATTTGACGAATCCTTTAAAGTGGCAGTTCGCTGGAAATATTCGGGACACAGAAGATATTCTACTGGTGGGAGAAGAAGAAACGTATACTTTTTTGGAAGCAGCGATCCGTTCGATCCGTTCGTGTTTTGCAACTGATCAACTGCACATCGGTATGGATGAAGCACACCAATTGGGGAAAGGAAAGTATTTAGAAATACACGGGTTAAAAGACCGTTTCACGATTATGGCCGCACACCTAAAGCAGGTAGCTGCGCTTTGTCAAAACATAGGTTTTGAGCCGATGATGTGGAGCGATATGTTTTTTAGAATCGGTGCGCCTACGGGTGATTACTACGATTCAGACGTGTGTTTTCCGACAGAATTATTTTCTGACCTTCCTGCGGTCAAAATGGTTTACTGGGATTATTATCACCATGATCATGCCTCTTATCAGCGAATGTTTGCGAAACATCGGGAATTAAAACAGCCGATCGTCTTTGCTGGAGGTATCTGGACGTGGAACGGTTTGGCGCCGAACTACGGCAAAAGTTTCGCCACCATGCGTCACGCCTTGCAAGCCGCCAAAGAAAACGATGTCCAAGAAGTCTATGCCACACTTTGGGGCGACGACGGAGCTGAAACACCATTGATTGCTGCGCTACTAGGTTTGCAATATTTCAGTGAAGCGCAGTTTGGAAACGACCTTTCGTTAGAGAATTTAACTAAAAAATTTCAGCTTTTTCATCAATCAATAGCCAACGACTTTTTACTGCTTGATCGCTTTGATCAAACTACAGGTGTGCCAAAAAACAATCCTCACGGAGAAAACCCCAGCAAGCTGTTGCTCTACCAAGACTTGCTGTATGGCTTGTATCAAGAAAATTTAACTGATCTTTCTTTAGCATCCCACTATCAAACATTGGCTCAAGAGTTGGCTGCTGTGAAAACAACACGGGACACACAAACGATGTTTGCCTTTTATCAGCAGCTGGCTGATGTTTTGGCACAAAAAGCCTGTATTACCAACCAGATCACTAGTGCCTATAAAAGCAAAGATCGCACCGGACTGCACCAAGCAGTAGATAAGCTCAGTGTCTATAAATCCACCTTGCAATCCCTTTATGAAGCCCATCGTCAAGTCTGGTTTGACTGGAATCGACCTTTCGGTTTTGAAATTATCGATCTGCGATACGGCGCCTTGCTGATGCGCTGCGATACGACACTCTGGCGGCTTACTGCCTTCTTGGACGGGGAGCTCGATACGTTGGAAGAATTGACTCAACCGTCCTTACCAATGGTGACCCCTTTCAGCGGCAGTACTTCTGTGGGTCGCAATTTATTTCATGGAATCTATAGTGCGGGGAAAATTTCTGATGTTTAAAAGAAGGAGTGAGAACTTATGAAAACATCCTTGCTGCGCCGAACCGTCATCGTGAGTCTGCTGGCTATTGTTAGCCTATTCTTTCTCTATTTTCTAACAACCGATTCTTCTGCTCCAGTTCATGCCCAACCTTCAGAAAAACTGGAGATGACAGGCAATATTACAAATCAAGCAGCGGCGGAGGCTTGTTTGGCAGTGCTGAAAGAAAATTTACAAGCAGCCTCTGACCAAGACGCGACAGCCTATGCCGCAACGCTAGTGGCAGCGGCACGAGCAGAGACGACCCAAGAATTAGCTGATTTTTTTGCAGAAGAACAGCTGCAGCACACGCTGCTTTCTTTTGAAGTTGTTAAACAAGAGACAGGATCCATGCTGGTCGCGGCTCAACAGAAAACGATCAGCCCAAAAGACTCTTCTTACCGTGACCACATCACAGAGGCTTACCATACCTTTGTCAAGGAAGCAGATGGCTGGAAAATTCAAGAAACAGTCATGACGAATACAGAATTTCTTTAAGTGATTGAAAAAGGAGTTATTTTTAATGAGAACGTATAAAAATTGGCCTGCCGACTACCCTGACCCAAACTGGTTCCTCCATGATCGGTTTGGCTTATTCATCCATTTCGGCCTTTTCAGTATTGGCGCTCGACACGAATGGTTTATGACGACAGAAAAAATTGAACCCACCACCTATCGCGAGAACTATTTTTCTCAGTTTGATCCTGATCTTTTCAATGCAGAGGAATGGGCTCAAACCGCAAAGAAGGCCGGTTTTCAATACATGGTCTTCACGACGAAACATCATGAAGGCTTTGCCCTTTGGGATACCGCTCTCAGCGAATACAAAGTGACCAATACCCCCTTCAAGCGTGACCTCTTAGCAGAACTGCTGCCGGCATTTCGTAAGGTCGGCATTAAGATTGGGCTGTATCATTCGCTGATCGATTGGTATCATCCAGATTTCACGCTCGATGGGCTGCATCCGCAACGAGAGACTATTCAAGCCCGTCAGACGAATAACCAGCGTGACATGCGCCGCTATCAAGATTTTTTAGCTGGTCAAGTCACTGAACTATTGACTAACTATGGAACCATCGATTATATGTGGTTTGATTTTCCATATAGTCATCGAGATTGGGGATGGTCTAAAGGCAAAGGTGCCGCCGATTGGGATAGTAAGCGGATCGAAGAAATTTGTCGAAACCTGCAGCCGAACATGCTGCTGAATGACCGTCTGGATTTGGGCCGAGGGATTACCACCCCTGAGCAATTCCAACCAGACAAACCATTAGAAGCGGATGGATTGCCTTTGATATGGGAAGCGTGCCAAACGATGTACGAAACGTGGGGCTATGATCGTGATGCTCAGCACTGGAAATCCAGTGAAATGATGACCAAAATGCTGATTGACACAGTGGCAAAAGATGGGAACTTTCTTTTAAATATCGGCCCAAATGCTCGTGGAGAAATCAGCTTACCAACTCGCAGCCATTTAGAAGCCATCGGTTCATGGATGCATTATCATCAACAAGCGATTATCGGCTGTGGTACCAGCTCTTTTCAACCGCCTATTGACAGCCGCTACACCCAAAACGGGAATAAACTTTACTTGCACCTCTTTTCTTATCCATACAAATCCTTGCATCTTCCAGGGCTTGCAGGACGCGTAAAGCATATCCGTTTCTTACATGATGGCTCCGAATTGTTTTATCGAGGATTTGATCCCGAAGAAGTTCTCACTTCAACGGAAGCCATCATCAACAAAGAGGACCTTGTTCTCAGCTTACCCGTCTGCCCACCAGATGTGTTGGTACCAGTGGTCGAGATCACTTTAAGAGAAATGTAAGCACCCGTTGCACTGTCCTAAATGAAGAATTTATTTATATAAAGACGTTGCCCTTACTTTCTTTACAAAAAAATGACTAGAAGCGGATCGCTTTTAGTCATTTTTTATGGCTATTTGTTCAAGAACTCCTACAAATTTGCCTATACGAAAGTAGCCAACCAGCTTGTTGAACAGGTGATGAGAACATCCAAACGAGTTGCGTGCTTAATCCATTCTTAACGGTACTTACCACAGGAGGTTCAAAGTTCCTTAGACAAATAAAGAACAAGATCGTCATTGTTGCAGCAAGGCGCATTCATCGCACAATTCTGATTATTGAACCAAACACCAGATCCATCTGGAATATAGCCTTGTTTTACATACAGTCTCTGGGCCGATCCATAACCATTATGCAAGCCTACCCCCAATGTCATCACGGCAGCTATTTCTCGTGCCTTTCCTTCGGCTGCTTTTAAAAGCTGACTGCCTACCCCTTGTTTTTGATAGGATTCAAAAACATTAAAATCCACAATTTCTGGATACAAGCCTTTAAATGGTCCATGCTTTGCTAGAGGAACCAAGGTCAAATACCCGGCAGTTTTGTTGTTTATTTTGGCAAGCAAAACGCATCTCTCCCCCGCTTCTTGCTCGTTTAAATAATCAATCAAGAGCTGCTGGCGAGAAGGCCACCCTTGCTTTAAAAACATTTGATCCATTTCAAGGATATCTTTTCTCTTCAACGGTTGAATGTCTATGACCACTTATTTGCTCCATTTCTCCCCCTCACTCGGGGCTATGTTCATTCTATACAGTGTGTCGCTGGCATTGATTTGCCTTATCGTTAAACTTATTCATCATAAAAAAATAATAGGGATTATCAGCGATTGCTGCTTCACCCAATTCCTCTAGCAATCAGCTGAATGCCGCTTCCCACCCATCATAGAGCTTTTGTACTGTCTCTTTTGGCCGATTGGGTTCATTATAAACTTTTTGGCTAATAGCCGCTTGGAGCCAAAAAATCGCTTGGATCACTTCACGACTAGTCTGAGCCTCAGGCACATCCGCCCAGACGGATAAAGCGATCGCCTGTGTTTGGGCAAGCTGTTCCTGTGCAACTTGTTGTCCATTGGCAAACGTCGTCAACTGGAATTCATTGCTGATTTTTTCGTAGGTTGGATAAGTATAGCCTGCCGCTTCTCCTAAGACATAATAGAAAAAATTATCATTGTGATTGATCATGGTATAGCCTTTTTCAAAAAAGACATCTGCCGGCGCCATATTCTGGTTCCAACGGGTCCAATAGGAGATTTGGCAATTCTCCGTCAACGTTGTCTGCTCTTGGCGATTCAAGCGGTAAAACCCATCATTCCAGACCCGCACAACAAAGCCGAGACTTTCAACAAAGGCCGCCAGTTCATTGACATAATCAATAAAGACTTCGATTCCGCTAGCTTTTTCCCCATAGCGCTCGCGGGCTGCTTCAATCATTTGTGGAAAATTTTCTAAATGATCAAAATCAATAAACTCATCGGCACCAATATGAAAATAGGTGCTGTCTTCAAACAGTTGCGCATATTCCCGATAAACTTCCTGAATAAAAGCTACCGCTTCTGAATCCAAAATGTTCAGTGCTCGATCATCACGCGTGCCATCGGCTGTCGGTAATTGCCACTCGGGCTTTTGAGCCAACACTTGCCGCAAATGACCAGGAGAATCAAAATCAGGGATAATGGCAATTGCATGATTTCGAGCATACGCAATCAATTCACGAATTTCCTGCTTGGTCAAATATTCTTCCGAAACGATTTCTGGAAATTGCTGGGATTCAATCCGAAAGCCTTCGTTTTCCGAAAAATGAAGCTGCAGATGCGTAAATTGGAAGCAAGCCATACTGCGGACGATTACTTTCAAATCAGTTAGAGAATAAAATTTACGCCCGATATCGATCATCAGACAGCGTTCTTTAAGCGCTGCTAGATAGCTTTTCTGTGCTAATTGACCTGTCGCTTGATCTCGGCCATATTTGGTTAACGCGTAAAAGACGTGTTCTGGCGAGGACACACTGATTGTTTGGTTTTCAAATCGAAAATCAGCATCCAGCTGCGGATCAACCACTATTTGCGGGAGCGGATCCTTCGCCGACTGCCAACCTATCTCCTCAAAAAAGACGGCAGCTCGTTGCTGAGCTTCTTTCAAATCAACTGGTTTATTCATCTCATTCTTCCTCTTACTTTCAATAATTTCTCATTTTTTGGTTCATTTCACGGTATTGCCCTGGGGTCACACCCACTATTTTTCGGAACTTTCTCGTATAGTTGGAAACATCATAATACCCATTGTTACGAATAATTTCTTTGATCGGCAAATCTGTTTCAATCAGTTCTTCTTTGATTTTTTTCAGCCGTAATTCTTGAATATATTTGGAGAAGGTTTTGCCGCTTTCTTTTTTTACAAAACGGCTGACATAAGAGACAGATACACCCACTTCCTCTGCCACCGATTCTAGCGATAGCTGAGAGGAATGATAATTTTCTTGAATAAAACTGAAGATTTTCTCATTCATTTCCGACTCGTCATCCAGCGGCTGTTTCTGCACCTTTGTACAAATCTGCTGGGCAATCGTTAACAAGGCCGTCTGCAATTGGTTCAAGTTGTTGAAATCGGCACTTTCAGAAGCAGTATGCAGTACCTCTGCCCCCACCAATTCACCGCCGACTTGCGCGATCGTATTCAACAAGTAGTAGCCGTACATTTTTTGGACACGAGGCGAAGTCTGCTTGCTTTCGCCTTCTTCAATCAAACGTTGGATCGTTTCACTGGCAATCTCAATATTTCCTTGATTCAAGGCTTGGATCAATTTTAATTTTTGATTGTCTGGATAATTGATCGGTAAATGTTTGGTCTCTTGGGAAAGCTCCGCATAGTAGCTGATTTGCTTCCCTTGACTTCCTTGATTTTCCAGTGCCGCCAATCCTTCGATATACGATTCATTAATAGCCGTTAGTTGATCGACCGTCATCCCGACACCCATTGCGGGTGTTAGGGAGATCGCTTGGGTAATTTTTTCCGCGATAGCATCTACAATTTCTTTTTGTTCTTTGCCATCAACAAAGCCAACGGTCAATGCCAGCATTTCTGTGGACAAAATTTCAGTGGCATATGCCGTATAATCAGCTTCTTTGATTTCTTCGATATAATCAATTAAAAATTTCTTATCCCCTTGCTTGGCTTTGGTATCAACAGTTTTCGTATCAATGGCGATCACAAAGTAATTCGAGTTAGGAAAACAAACATGGACAGCTTCCAAAAGCAGAGCCAATTCTTGTTCTGATCGGAAACGTCCACTCATTAATTTGCGCAACACTTGCTCTCTGGCATGAGGTGTTTGCAGGCGGACTTCCTGATGCAGTTCTTGGTGCTCTACCAAAAATGCCGCTAGCGTATTATGGACATCATCCATCGAATGAAGAGTCATTTTTGGATCACGATGAAACTCCTGAACCAGATTTTCTATTTTGCGAATCGGCCGATAACTGCGTAAACCAAGCATCACGACTGCGGTGATACCCGTAAACAATATGGCGATAAATACTAGGACGAACTGTTCTTGCACACGGTTGACTGAAGCCAATGCTTGATTCGGATTGGCGACAGCTACGACCGAAATATTCAATTCTTTGTTGGCAATTGCTTGAACAAAATACGTCGATTGTTCAAACCGCATTCGTCCTGTTTGAATGCCTTTTTTATTCGCTCAGGATGATTTAAAAAGCGTGCTAACTCATCATTGGTGGTACTGGCTAATAACTGATACTCACCATTGATGATATAGGTATTGCTGAGCCCATCACTATTGCTTAAATCAAGGATTCTCTTCAAATTGTTTTCTTTGATTTCGTAGATTGCTGCGCCGTAAACGGTCATTTCTTCACTTTGAATTGGAACGATATAAAAGAAACGCGAATATCGCTGTTCTCCACCAGCACCTTCCAATGTCAGTAACGTCGGCGCTGGAGAGTCCAATTGTGCGACCAATTGAACTTGGTCCATATCGTTTTTTGGCAGTACCTTATTCAAGAATGTGTCGACTGACAGTGAGCCAACGGTTGAATAAAGGGTCGCCGGAGCTTCTTTATAATATAAATAGACTTCTTCGACTAGATCGTTAGTGATTTTATATGTCTGCATCGCTTCTTTTGCTTCTTTAGTCAAGTAAGGATGCTGTAGGTATTTCAATGAAACAACATGATCATTGGTCATTTTTTGGGTCAGATAATTCAATTGAATAAATGTATTTTCTAATGAATATTTCAATTGGATCAATTGATTTCTGGCCGTCAGCAGTACTTGTTCATTGATACTTTTGACAGAGGTATCATACCAAATCCATGACACGGCTAAAAAAGGCACTAAAAACACGATTAAATAAGAGCTGATGGCACGAATGATTCCCCTAAATAGTTTTTGACGATTCTGTTCCGTGTACTTTCTCACTTGCATCACCTATTCTCTGTTATTTCAAAAGCTCAAAAACGCTTTCATTTATCGGTACTTATTTAGGAGAAAAGAATGTATGATACTCTAATAAAATACGCTTTATTTTAATAAAAAACAATGCTTTTTTACAAGTTAGCTATCAGGCTTGTATTTTCTTAACCAGTTATAACAAGCGCCTAATAAATTTGATTCATTGCCAAAACGACAGGCACAAATGTTTGGCACGATAACAGTACTTGGAATCTGTTCAGCAATCACAGCCAATCGTGCGTTTACTTGAGGGATCAAGAAACGGCTAGCACTGATTCCACCACCAATCAAGATAATTTCCGGATCAATCATGTACTGTAGGCTATAGCAAGCTGCCGCCAGCTTATCGACAAAATCAGCGACCATTGGCAGACATCGCGGATCTTGTTCTTGAACCAGTGTATCAATGCGCTGCCCATTGATTGTGGGATCTCCGATACGCTCTGCTGTTTCTTCCACAAGAGTTCTGGTTGACCCTGCGATGCTCCAAAGTTCCCAATCCTTCGTTTCGGTCGGAAAAAGCATATAGCCAAACTCTCCTGCTAGTAAGTGTTTGCCGCGAACCAATTGATGGTTAATCATTAAGCCACCGCCAACGGATGTACCTAGGACAATTGTCGCAAAGGACGCACAATTTTGAGCGTGACCTAACCACTTTTCTGCCAATAACGCACAGTTGCCATCATTTTCGGCAGCCACTGGACATTGGTATGTGCTTCGCAAATGCCTAACCAGTCTTTTGCCAAATCCTTCATACAAAGGTGATGTCATCCCGATTTCTTGGCTTCGTGGATCAACCAGTCCCGTTGAGCTAATAGCAATACCATCAAATGTTGCAGCATAGAATGCATCGATGTGTCGACATATGCGTTGCGTGACTGTGGCATATTCCTTGTTCATAGGAAATTGAGTCAATTGTCTGCGTTCCCCTTGACTATTCACTAACCCACATTTAATAGCAGTACCGCCAATATCAATTGCTAAAATCCACATTTTCTTGACCTCACAAGGCTTTCTTTTATCTTGCATTTAGTATACGCAACCAATGTTTTCGGCGACCATATGTATTTCTTGCAACAGTGTGTCAAATCCGCCCAAGCCATAAAAAACCCCGCAACGAAAGATATCTTGCATTTAGAAAGAATATACGTTGTACAGAAAGTGATAGCTTATCTGCTTATTTTTAAAACACTAAAAAGATCAGGTTTAACGCTCAGCTTCACAAAACTGTTCATCCTGCAAAGCAAAAAAGAAATCCATTAGATACGGTGCCTGAGAATTTTGTCAGCAAAGGAAACAGCTACCCATTTTTTGAGATAAGCTATCTAGTTTATAAAACAAAAAACCGTCACGCATAAGACATCCTCTCATGCGTGATCGGCATTCTACTTAGTCATTGCTTTTTAGAAATAGATCGAACGATTTTTTAGAACTTAGTTGCTGACTCTGGGTGTCACAACAGAAAATCTATTAGCAATAAGCTAACTTTGTTCTGTTCTTACACTCTGGTCACTCATTGCTCATTTGAGTCATAAAACCTCAATAAACGCTTGTGCTCGTTCAATACAGTCCCTGCTCCAAATAATCCACCAACGGACCCAAGTACTTTTTATCTGTCCAATCACAATCTTGTCCGTTGGCTTCCATGAGTGCCTTCGTCTGTGGGTCATAGGTGTGCGGCGCTTTCTTAGCCGCAGCTTTTCTTAACATTTTCACTAAGTTTCGATCAAAGAAATTCATTTTGCTTTCCTGCCATTGTCCTCTGCCGTAAAAAAGGGGGATGTCCTTTATTGGACCCGTGAGATTCTGTTCTCTGAGTTTTTTCACAACATCTTCTTCAGGAGCAGAGGCTCCCACACAAAAGATAAGTATCTCTTTGTCTTTTAGCTGGTTGGTATTCTTTTTTAAAAAGGACAGTCCAGCAATACCCGATGCATAGATTCCCCCACAGAAGATAATTGTGTCATAATCCATTACTTCAGCTATTTTCGCTTTTGGGGTTTCTAGGCTGGAAAAACCTGTTGCATCTTGAAGCCAGTGGACATACTTTTTGACAGCGCCGT
Source organism: Enterococcus sp. DIV1279b (assembly GCF_050531515.1). NCBI lineage: Bacteria > Bacillati > Bacillota > Bacilli > Lactobacillales > Enterococcaceae > Enterococcus > Enterococcus sp. DIV1279b. The sequence continues at coordinate 3,129,311 of NZ_CP172891.1, forward strand.
ATTTCGATTGATAAACAATCATGCCGTTTTTCATGGGGGAACTCCTCTCTGCAGTTAGGACTGCACCTTATGGTTTTGTGCCAGCTATTGCTTGTTCTAAAAACGTTTCGTACGCTTTTTCCTGTTGTGCATAGATTTCATCTAGTGGAATACCAGGTGTCGTTACTGAGAAAATCGTACCGATTCCGATCGTGTAAATGAGCATATGCATGTGTAGCTGTTTGGCGGTTTCTATACTGATAGTCAAATCGGCGGCAATCCTTTGGGCTACTTGAGGATTCGTCTCCAACTGATACAGATCTTCTAATGACGAAACATTCGCTCTTTTTTGTAAGACAAAAATACTCAAAATATGGGGTTCTTCTTTCGCCAATTGCAAATACGCGTGTCCGGTACTGCGAAACAGATCCTGGGGGTCGCTATGGGCTTCTAGATACGCTTGTAAAAATTGCCGTGCTTTCTGCTCTACTTCTGTTCGCAGGCCCTCCATATTGGTGCAGTAACTATAGATGGGCTGGACTGAACAGCCTAACTTCTCGGCAATGTTCTTGACGATCACGTGCTCCATACCGCCTTTTCGAGCAATCTCAAAGGCGGCATCAACCACCATTTCCTTTGTTATTCGTTGTTTCGGCATTCATTGTCCTCCTTAAGCACAAGTTTCGTTATATAAACTCTTTATATAAATCGATTATATTCTTTTGTTCCTTCGAAGTCAATTGGATCCAAGCCACTATCCCTCGCTCTTTCTATTGAATAAAGAGCTGTCTATTTCTCAAAAATCATCGTTCATAGGTTGTAAATCTTCCGTTACTTTCCAATGATTGCTGGCTCTTTTATCCGCATAAAAAAGGTACAGCCCACAGAAAAAGGCTGTACCGTAGATAATACGTATGGGCTCTTTTACACTCGAAGCTGCTACACTTCTGGGGTGTCCTCTGGTGGCGCTTCGGGGATCGGTTCTTCCTCTTCATACAAGGAGGAAACCCGCGTATACCATTCAAACACATGGGTAATGACCACTTTAGCTGCCGCATACACAGGAATCCCTAAAATGACCCCAACAAGGCCAAACAGTTTTCCTGAAGTCAAGAGGACTAACAGGATCGTGACAGGATGAATCGACAACTCGTTTCCTAGAACTAATGGCGAAATCAAGCGGCCTTCAATGGTCTGCTCAATGACAAAGACGATCAGCACTTGGATCAGTAACACGGGTCCACCGACGATTCCTAAAAAGACCGCAGGGATCATGGCCAAAAAAGATCCTAAATAAGGGATCAAATTTAGAAATCCCGCTGCAATCCCCAGTGTGATGGCATAATCTAAGCCAATGATACTAAACCCGATCATAAACATCACTGCGACCGCAAACGCCACCGTCAGTTGTCCCCGAATATAGGAGGATACTTGATCGTTCATCTCTTTTAAGACGACCAGTGATGGCTGGCGCATTTTGGTTGGCAGAAATTTAACAAAATAAGGGGCTAGTTTACGGCCATCTTTCAGTAGGTAGAACAAAATAAATGGCATGGTAATGACCGCTAAAACGATCGTTGCAACGGCGCCGAAGAAACTGCCTAGATTTTGAATCGTGCTGCGGGAAAGGTTTTGGACGATATCCGTCAAAGAAGAAATCAACTTCTCATTGGAGGCTTCGATCTGCTCTTGGACTTGTGAGAAGATTGGATCAGAGAGGATCTCATTCACCTTATTCTCGATGATCGTCAAGTAGCCTGGCAAATTATCCGCAAAGCTCATGGATTGCTCTTGGATCTTAGGGATGATCACCACCACACCCCAGACGATCAGACCAACCACTAAAATAAAGAGACCGAAAATACTGTAGATTCGTTTGATTCCCTTGCGTTCTAAGTAGTCGACGGTGGGGTTCATCAAGTAATACAAGATCCCCGCCAAAATGATTGGCAATCCGACGATGGCTAAAAATTGCCAGACGGGTTCAAACAAATACGACACTTTCGTAAAGAGCAGCAAAATCAAGAGAATCAATAAAATGACCAGCAAGCTGGTCACTGCTTGATTGTTTAAAAACCATTTCCAAAACCAGGAATGCGGCTTTTTCTGCGTTTCTTTCATGACATTCTTTGCCTCCTAGTCGTACGTCACCTGCATGCCGACTTCTAGTTTCGGCAGAACAGTTGGCGTTAAATAAATCGCACTTGAAAGCTGATCTTCAGCCGGCACTTCGTCAAAGACAAAGGTCACATGCTGGATCGTTTGCAGGATTTGGTTTACGACCGTCCCTACATATTGGACTTGATAGGTCTGATCACCAAAAGTGATCTGGTCCCCTTTTGTGACGACTAACGCTTGCGAATCAGGAATCGTTTGGATGACTGAATATTCTCGCAGTGTGTCGGTCGCTTCTTCCCCAAAAAAGATGATCATTCTTTCTTGCGAATCGATCGCTTGTGGACCGATTTCTTTGATCGTCCCTTTTTTCATATGACAAACTCCCCTTTCTATCTTCTTGTTTATTATAACATAAAGAGTTTTTCTACCCGCCCAAAACCGCATTCTATGGTAGAATTAAATAGGAATGAAACTATTAGGAGGTTTTTTTATGTTGCAAACGATTTATTTAGGTACGTACACTCGTCGCGAAAGTAAAGGGATCTATTCGATCGCTTTAGATACGGAAAAAGGAACACTGACCGATTTGACCTTATGCGCGGAAGAAAAAAGTCCGACTTATCTTGCCCGCAGTAAAAAAGAAGCAGTTTACAGCGTCACAGAAGTAGATGGCAACGGCGGCGCAGCTGCTTATACCCCAGACTTTACCTTGCTGAATACCGCAACGGAAGAAGGCGCACCACTTTGCTATGTAGCAGTTGATGAAACCCGTCAGCTTTTATATGGTGCCAACTACCATAAAGGTGAAGTGAATGTTTATAAAATTCTAGAGGATGGCAGCATCGAAGCAACGGACAGCATCTACCATGATGAACCCGTCGGCTCTCATGAAAACCAAGACAAACCTCATGTCCACTATACTGACTTAACACCAGACCAACGTTTAGCAGTTTGTGACCTTGGAACAGACCGGGTCTATACTTATGATATTTCAGAAGATGGCAAACTGACAGAAGTTGCCGTTTACGTGGCAGAAGACGGAACTGGTCCACGTCATTTGGTCTTCCATCCAAATAACCAATACGCTTACTTAGTGGGCGAATTAGACAGCTCATTGACTGTTTTACGCTACAATGAAGCAGATGGCAGTTTTGAGAAAATCCAAAAGGTGCCAACGATCCCTGCGGACTTTACGGATTTCAACAGTGGCGCTGCGGTACGTATCTCGAACGATGGCCGTTTTGTTTACAGCTCAAATCGCGGCCATAATTCAATCGCTGTTTTTGAAGTAACCGATGAAGGCGCTGGCCTGACTTTTGTTCAATCAATCTCGACTGAAGGCGACTTCCCTCGCGATTTCGATTTGGACCCGACAAACGATTATCTCGTTTGTGCCAACCAAAATTCTGATAACCTAACGTTATACAAACGCGATGAAGCCACTGGCAAATTGACTGTCTTAGAAAAAGACATCTACGCACCAGAATGTGTCTGCGTCTTATTCAAAAAATAAAGTTTTGGAGGATTCCCCCATGTTTGATAAAACACCAAAGGAACTTGTGCTCAAAGATTTTTCTAATATCTACAATAAATGTCAATCAACCTTTGAACTAGTGACGAGCCGCAAATACAATGAATCATTGGTCCTATTAACGACTGCAGAAACGTATGCGATCGCTGAAAAAGCCTATATTCGCTGCGATACTGCCAAAGAGCTGCAAACAGCGGAAGTCATTGCTTTCTTTGATGCTTTTGAGATCTATTATTTTGAATTAAAACAAGTCCTTTTTCATGATGACGATGATTTTGTTTCTTTAAAAAATCGTTTAGAAAAAATGAAAGACACTTACGAAGCATTGACAGCCTCATTTCATTTGTTATGATGAAATCAAATCAAATGTGAAAAAGGTGACGTTATGAACCAAGAACAAGTGTTGGATCGTTTACGAGAAGAATTGGCCATGCCGTTTTTCGAAGCAAAACTAGAAGACAAAGAGTATTCCGAAGAAGACTATCAACAAGTCAAAGCGGATTTGGTAAAATACTTTGATGACTATGTACGCAATGTAGAAAATTAAGAAACAGCCTGCGATGATTCCTTCATCGCAGGCTGTTTTACTGTTATAACGTCACTAGAAAGTTTTGATTCGTCGTAGCTTCGATTTGAGGATGCTGTTTTAAATAGTCAGCAATCAGTTCCGTCATATCGACTTGAATCTCACGAACGATTTTTTCGGCAGAAAACATGGCGTAGTTGCCGCCACCTACTGCACGGTATTGGTTAATGACGATCTCTAATTCTTGATCCATCGCAATGGCTTTTTCTTCAAAGTCCAAGCGGGTGATTCGCTGACCGACGGGTTGACTAAGATCGATCGTATACTCGATGCCTTCATACATATCGTAGTTATAATATTGCGGTTTTGGCTCAATAAAAGCAGGATTGAAGACGATCTGACCGTCAACAACGGCTAAATAATCCGCCGTTTGTTCTAAAGCGGCTTTTAATTCGGCACCTGTTATTTTGACTACAGCTAACGTATTTGGGTAAATATAATTAGTGATCACATCTCGCATCGTGATGGTTGCGCCAAAGCCTTTGCCCTCATTGTTGAAAAGAGCAGTACCAGAAATTTTGGCGCCGCTGGCAGCCATCTGAACACGATTGATGAATTCAATATAAGGATGCTCTTTCAAGCGTGCCCCCATCGGATCGGTGATTCGCATATCCCCACTGACTTTGCCTAACGGCTGATCTAGCCAGGTTTGTAATTCTTCTTCGATGGGTGCTAACAAAGCCAACGTCTCTTGATCTGGGACAGCATCTGCAACAGGGATCAACGCAGCCGTACTGTTTGTGACATGAACCCCTGTCTGATTTTTTTCAACCGTCAATTCGATGGCGCCGATAAAGCTTCCACGATAACCGGGCTGTACAACGGGGACACCATTGATTTTTGTGGCGATCTCACGGTGCTGGTGTCCTGTGAAGAACGCATCGATTCCTGAGACTTCCTGCAATAATTGATAGCCCTCATTTTCACCAGTCAATAATTCGGTCGGTTCTCCAGTGACTAAATCACGCTCGAAGCCGCCATGGTAGCTGACGACAACGATATCGGCTTTTTCTCTTAAGTAAGGCACATAGTTTTTCGCTGTCTCAACGATGCTGACAAACTGCATCCCGCGAATCGTCGCAGGCTGTTCCCAATGAGGAATATATGGCGTCACCATTCCTAAGATCGCGATCTTTACCCCTTCTTTTTCAATGATGGTGTAAGCTTGGCCAAAGAATGGTTCTCCCGCTTCATTTAAAATATTCGCTGCGAGTACTGGTGTTTGGTAGCTGGCGATCGCTTCTTGCAAATAAGGCAGACCGTAGTTGAACTCATGATTGCCTAAGACATGGACATCAACGTCTAGGTGGTTGACGACAGCGGTCAATGCGGCAACGGAGTGCTGGCTTTTGGCGATGTAATAGCTTAAGGGCGAGCCTTGGATAAAGTCGCCATTTTCGATCGTTACGACCGGCCCGGAGGCTGCTTGACGTAGCTCTTTCATTTTGGTGGCAACTTTTGCCACGCCGAATCCTTGTTCCGTATCATCGGCAAAATTGGTTGGATAGACATAGCCATGCATATCGCTCGTTTCTAAAAACGTGATTTTCATTCAAAAGACTCCTTTTCCCCTCAATAGACCAAAAGGGCATGCGCATAAGTCGAAAACCCTCGAAAGCCAGCATTTTCTGCTTCCTTGTGTCTTCAAACCTTATGGCACAAACCCTTTTGTCTTTCATTCTCAGGTGTTTCCCTGATTATACCCTATTTTGACGAAGAAATTCAGAATTATTGGTTCCAAGCATCTTCTAATTGTGGTTTCGCGTTTTCAATCAATTGATCGACATCTTGATCTGTATTAGACAAAATGTTTTCCATGATTGAACGCATTTCATTGTAAGCAGGATCAGCATTTTCAATCACTGGGATCGAGAACAATTCTTTGGTTGCATCTTCTAATTTGGCAGCGACTTTTGTTTCAGGATTGTTTTTGTATTCATCGCTTTCCAAAACAGATTCAACAACTGGCATGTAGCCGGTATCGATCGCCCATGTTTTTTGCGCTTCTGGCGAAGTTAGGTATTTCATGTATTCAAAAGCAGCGGTGCGTTGCTCTGGTGTTGCGCTGTTGAACATATACAAGTCAGTTCCTTGTTGCAAGTTGATTGGTTCTGGACGAGCTGCTACGTCATATTCAAATTTGCCTTCGGTATCTTTTTTAACAAAGCCTTCCCCTGCGATTGAGCCGACATACATTGCGATTTGCTCGTTGGCAAATGGACCAGACAAGTATTTGTCAGAACCAGCGATTCGGAAGTAGCCGTCTTTAACACCATCTAGGTAGTAGTTGATGACTTCTTTTGATTCATCGCTGTCTAATTGCAAGTCTTTGTCAAAATCAACGCCTTGATTTTTCATTGCGATGGCATAGTAGTTGTTTAATGAGTCAAAACCAGCACCTACGACTTCACCGTTTGATTTTTCATAGATTTCTTGAGAAGCTTCTTTTAATTCTTCCAGGTTTGTTGGTACGTCAATACCATACTCGTCTAACATGTCTGCATTGTAAAACAGCATTTCTGTAGATTTGTTGAAAGGAATCCCGTATTGCACGCCGTCGATTTGTGCACCATCTAAAAGGGCACTGCGGATCTCTTCTTGGTCACCCCAACCGATAGTATCATCGTTGATGTATTCGCCAAGGTCAACTAGCATGTCATCTTGGGCAGCATTCCATAACCAACCAGGATATGCTTGGGTGATAGTTGGCAGATCTTTTGGTGAAGGCAAGGTTGAATTCACCTTTGCTTGCAAATCAGGATAGCTTGATTGGTTTTGCAATTCGATCTTGATGTTTGGATTTTCGTCCATGAATTGCTCGGTCAATTTCGTCAATGATTCTTCTTGCGCACCATTCATTGCATGCCAAAAGGTGACAGTCGTATCTTCGCTTAGCTCTGTAACGATTTCATCACTTTCCGTAGAACCAGATGAATCGTTGTTGTTTCCACAAGCCCCTAATACCAATGTCGCGGCTGCAGCTGCTGCAAATGCAAGTTTCTTTGTTTTCATTTTTTCCTCTCCTCTATCACTCTAAAATAATTTTTTCACCGCGTTGCGGCAATATTCTTTCACCATACGGATTCACCAGATTTTCTGGTTTCAGCGTATGGATTGGAACCAATCGTTGGGGCTCGATCCATGCAATGATCTGATCTAAATCAGCTGGTTTCGCATGTCCCGAGTTTGGCAAACGGACAAATTCGATGTCCAGTGCTGCCAATTGATCCAAAAAGACTTGATAAGCTGGATCAAAATCGCCTAACGGCTGCGCATCACTGTGAATATACAAACCACCCGTCTGCAAGTTTTCAAAATGCGCGACTGCTTGCCAAAGGTACTGGCTCGTGTCGGCACATAATGCCTGATAAGAAATGGCGAAGGCTGGATCGAGCGTCGCTGGTACTTGATCATCGATCGTATAGAACGGTACATCTTTATTGAAAATTTCTTTCAACAAAGCAGCTTGCGTCGCCTCTAAAACAACCGTCCGCGGCGCGGCTTCAACAAGCGCCATAAAGCGCTCGACATTGGCTGGATAGCCATTGAAAGTAATTTGTCGTTGGGGATTTTCTTTGACCAGACGCACGAAGGTCTCGATCAATTCTGTTTCACTTTCCACTGTGATCGCTTTGGGGTCCGGTTCTCTTTCTGGAAAGCTGATGCTGACCCCTTCCATCATCAATAGATCCGTGTGTTTGGCTAACTGACAGAATTCTTTGGTACGCTCTGGATGATAGCCATGCAAACGCAAATCACCGGTATAAGCGATAAAATGATCTGGCGTGCGAATCAACAAAGCTGCCGCACCGTACGCATCATGATCGACTGGAATGATCTCGACTTTGATTTCCCCGACCCGAATCACATCATGGGGTTCTAAGCCGATCAATTCACGGACAAAGCTTTTTTCTTCATGAGGAACGGGCAGCAAGAAGTCCCCTTTTTGATTCAACACTTCGAGGATCGCTTTGGTTTCCTTCAAGGTGTACATAGGAATATTTGGGTCTAAAAAGTTGATCATCTTGGAATGATCCAGATGGGCGTGGGAAAGAAAAACTGCTGTTTCTTGGTATTCTTTCGTTTCGCTTCCTTGGTACGTGTAGTCTAAGCGTGGATCGTAGACATTTTTCAGTTCTGGTATCCAGCGATGCGCAACTAACGTTTGTAATTCTTCATCTGGTAAGGGTGTTTCTGGATGATACTCCGAACCGAAGTCAAAAAAGATATGGGCATCTTTGTACGCAACTTCGATGACGGTCCCTCCAATCGTTAAGATCCCGCTATGAAAGGTAATCGTCGTTTTATCCTTTGATGCCATCTTTAGCCACTCCTTTGATAATTTCTTTTCTAAAGATCAAGTAAATGATCAGAATTGGAATGACGGTCAAGGTCGCTGCCGCCATCTGTAAATGAACATCGCTGCCGCTTTCTGTGGTAAAGGCAGCCAACCCATTATTTAAGAGGCGGTATTTTTTCTCATTGGTTACTAGCAACGGCCATAAGAAGGAATTCCAGCTAGAGATGAAAGTCAAGATCCCGACTGTCACTAAGGCTGGTTTTGACATGGGGATCAAAATCCGCCGAATGTAAGCCAAATCGCTAGCACCGTCGATTTTGGCCGCTTTGTAAAAGGTATTGGAAATACTTTGCAAATAACCATTTAAATAATAGATGTAAAAAATACTGGTCAGAAAGGGAATGATCAACGCACTATACGTATTCAATAAGCCCATTCGCGCAATCGTATTGTAATTGGTGAAAATGATCGATTCATAAGGAACCATCAATAACGAGATCATCAATCCGATAACTAACCGTTTGTATTTGAATTCAAGACTAGTCAATGCAAAGGCAGCTAGAATCGCAGTGATCAGCGTCGCGATAGTCGTCACCGCGGAAACGAAGACCGTATTAAAGAAGTAGCGTAAAAACGGTGCTCGGGTAAAAACTTCCCCGTAGTTGCTCCACTGGAAAGACTCTGGCATGATCGTCGGTGGAATACTGGTTGCTTCACTGTAGGTCATTAGACCAGCTAAAATCATATAGACAAAGGGAAACAGCGTGATCACTGCTAAAATTGCTAAAAACAGCATCGAAACAATCGTGACAATTTTTTTCATTCGTTTATTCGCCCACTTTCTTCAAAAGTTTATTTTGGATAAAGGTGACGAGCAAAATAATGATGAACAAGATCACGGTTGCCGCCATTGCAATCCCCGGACGTCCGGCGATATGGAATTTGTCATAAATATAAAAGACTGCCGTGGTTGCACTGCGGGCGATCCCTGGCTGTCCGCCAAACAAGGCATATACTTGAGTATAGACTTTAAAGGCACTGATCAGATTGACCGTTAACAAGAAGGCAAAAGTCGGGATCAACTGCGGAAAGGTGATTTTCCGAAAAATCTCGCCATCGGTGGCGCCAAACATTTTTGCGATTTTGTAGTGTTCTTTGTCGATGTTGCGCATTCCTGCCAACAAGATAATAATGTTGAAGGCAAGGCTCGTCCAAACGCCAAAGATGATCAAGGTCGTCATACTCATATTGACATTATCCAGCCAGTTGACTGGTGGAATGCCGACAAGACTCAACAAATAGTTGATGATCCCGTAAGAGCCATTGAAAAAGTAGCGAAACACGATCCCGATGGCAATCGTACTCGTGACATAAGGCATAAAGAAGATCGTTTCAAAAAAACTTTTATATTTGACTTTTTCAAAAATGATCCACGCAATCGCTAAAGAAAGGATCAACGCGATCGGTACGACCGCAAAAGCAAAGAGCGCCGTATTTTGCAGTGCTCGAAAGAAGACTGGGTCCGTTAAAACCCTTTGATAGTTCTCAAGCCCAGCATACTGTTGGTTAATCAAGGTTCCTTTTTGGAAACTCATGATGAAGGAACGAAACAGCGGATATACACTGAATAAGAAAATAATGACCAGTGAAGGCAGTAAAAACAGCCATGCTTTCGGTTGGTTCTCAGGGTTATAATTTTTTTTGAACATTAGTAGACCCGCTCTCCTTTTTCATCAAAGATAAAGGCTTTTTTGTAATGAAAATCAAATGACACTTGCGCGCCTTCTTCAATGATTTCTTCAATACTAACGATCGATTTCATATGTTTGTCAGCCAGATCAAAGTTCAAGATTCGTTCTCGTCCGATCAGCTCCACACTCTTGACTTCCGTTTGGAACAAACCTGCTTGCAAGGTGGTCAGCACATCTTCTGGACGAATGCCTAACGTGTATTGGCCGTCTGTTAATGGTTTCTTGAAGCGAAGGTCAGTAAAACGGTCAACTGGTACAGTGAAGGCAGGATGGATCATTTGGCCATCTTTGACTTCTACTGGCAAGATGTTGATGATTGGATTACCGATGAATTTCGCTACAAAAAGATTGTTTGGTTCTAAGTAAAGGTTTTGCGGATCATCATTTTGTTGAATGATCCCCTCGTTCATCAAGATGATCTTATCACTGATAGAAAGAGCTTCTTCTTGGTCATGAGTCACGAAGATCGTGGTGATGCCCACTTCTTTGACTAACCGACGGATCTCTTCACGGATCTTCAAGCGCAAACGGGCATCTAAGTTACTCAATGGTTCATCCAGTAGTAAGACTTCTGGACTTTGCACCAAGGCACGCGTGATCGCTACCCGTTGCTGCTGTCCGCCAGAAAGGGTTCCTGGTTTTTTCTGACTTAACTCTTCAATATTGGTCAGTTTCATGAACTTTTCAGCAATTTTCTGTGCTTCGTTTTTCTTGATCTTTTTCTCTCCGACTGTCAGTGGAAACATGACATTTTCTAAAACAGTCATATGGGGATAAAGGGCATAATTCTGAAAAACAAACCCGATATTGCGGTCTTTTGGCTCGGTCTTAACAACGGAAGAACCATTAAAGCGGATATCGCCATCGGTGGGACTCAACAACCCCGCGATCAAATTCAATATCGTCGATTTCCCACAACCACTTGGTCCCAACAAACAAACCAAATCGCCTTTTTCTATTGTAAAATCTACTGCTTTCAAGGCTTCAAACTTATTATCGAAAACCTTCTTCAACCCGACTACTTCTATCAAAACTGCCCCTCCATTTTCTCTTTTTCCTCCGAATAGTTGACTGGCATTTCAAGTCACAAAAAAAACGAACTCTTGATGTTTCGGTCAAACGCTCAAAGAAATTCGATTTTAATCATAACAAACGAATGTTTTTATTCGATACCATTATTGTAAATGTTTTGTAAAAATCATTGGGAATTATGAAAGAATTTTTAATTAATTTACCTTTTAATGAGAAAACAATGAGCCAAACAACGCAGTTTCTAGCCAGTAAACACGAACATTTTACTGTTTTTAGAAAATTTTCATGAAAAACGGGTAAAAATTTTCAATCCTTTAGTATCCATTGATGTTAACACTATTTTTACGCGACTTTTTGTCCAAAAGCACCTTTAGTAATTGTTTACTAAGACCATCAGTATTTCTTCTTTTAAAATAACAAAAAAAGGATGATTATTAAAAAAACAATCATCCTTTTTCATTCTCTCCTTCGCCTCAGTCACCCGTCAGCGTCAGCAATTTCGTTGAAACTTGCTCAAGAAAATAACGGTCGTGTTCAATGATCAGCATAGAAGGCTCCACCAAATGGATCACTTCCTCTAATTGCTTCTGATTGAAGACGTCCAAATAATTTAGCGGTTCATCCCAGATAAACAATTCTGCTGGTGTCGCTAATGATTTGGCTAGTTCCACGCGTTTACGCTGCCCCATGCTCATTTGCTGGATCGGCGTTTGAAAGACAGCTCTTTCCAAGCCAAGCTTTTTTAAATTATTTAGCAGATCTTGATAATTCAAGCCATGCTCTTGGGCAAATTCTGTCAGCATCCCACAGTTGTCCTCGTAGTTTTGTCGGACATAACTGATGGTGATCCCATGGGCTGTTTTGATCGTCCCTGTCTGCTGTCCATCGAAAGTACCTAAAATACTCGCAATCAAACTGGACTTGCCAGATCCGTTGGCCCCTTGAATCCCCAAGCGCTCTTTTTGACGGATCGCAAACGTCAGCGGTTTAAACAAAGGCTGCTCATAGCCGAGCTGAAAATGCTCTGCTTCCAGCAACACATCATGATGGCTAACAAGCGGAGTCATTTTCAGAGGATCAATCCACTCAATGTCTTTTAACAACGCAGACTTGTCTTGAATTTGATCTTCCATCCGTTTAACGATCGCTTTCGAGCGCTTCATGGTCCGTGCCGCTCGGGCACCGATCGCCCCCGTATCATAGATTGCCCCGCTGCCTTTTTTGGTCGGCGACCCTAATTTGTCCCGTTCGCGTCCTCGGGACCACTCCGCTTTCTCGGCTGCCGTCTGCTTCAAACGACCGATTTCTTTTTTCAACTTGCTGTTTTGTTCTTGCTCATACGCATCTTTTTGCTGCTTTTGCAGCTCATAGACTGAATAATTCCCTTTGTACAGCACCAAGCGGCTTTTTTCGATCGCCAATACATGATCGACGACGTCATCGACAAACTGTCGATCATGGCTCACAACGATAAACCCGGTTTTTTGCTGCAAATAGCGGGCAACATGTTCGCGAGCGGTCACATCCAAATGGTTGGTTGGTTCATCGATCAAAGGAAAATTCTCTTCATCAACGAACAACCGCGCCAACAGGACTTTCGTTTGCTCGCCGCCAGATAAAGTGGCAAAGGGCCGCCAAAGAACTTCTGGATCAAGCTGCAGCAGGTTCAATTCCCGTTCCAAACGCCACTGCTCAAATTCGCCAGATTCCTGTAAAACAAAAAGCGTCAGTTGCTGATCGTCAGCGACGGTTAAGGGAAAATAAACGAATTGCTGCTCATGGGTGATCGAGCCGCTATAAGGCAATTCATTGAGCAGCAGACGCAGCAAGGTCGTTTTGCCGCGACCATTTCTGCCAATCAACCCTAATTTCCATTGTGTATCAAGGTTCAAGTTGGCATCCTCAAAAAGCAACCGTTCTTGGCTGTCAAAGCCAAAAGTTAAATGATTAATACTGATATTCGACATAAATATACCTCGTCTCTATTCACGGAATAGAGTAGACCTAAAGCTATTTTCAGAATCAGTTTTTAGAGGTACACAAAAAGATCCCCCATCGAAAAAGTCAACCAATCCTGAAAATCTGCAGACTATCCCCTTGGAGGAACAGTTTCATGCAGCTTTCAACAAATTGGTTAATTTTTCAATGGAGGATCCCTCATTTCGTTTAATAGTGCCCTAAGTATAGCATTGATCGGCAAAAAAGCGCAAGTTCAGTACCCCCTGCTGCTTTTCCTTTATATTTTATTCACAAACTAAACCCGTTATCGCTGGAAACGTTTCATAAAAAAACACTTGAAACACAAAAAAACCATCAGGTTGGTTAGTCCTGATGGCAAAAGGAGTAAAATGAAAAATAAAAAGGTTGTTGGTTGTGAATTCATTATACCTCCGATAAAAAAACTTTACATGTGAAAAACATAACAGTTAAATTAAATAACTCTTGTTTAACTTGAATGTTTATCATTTTTTTAACAATAAAGCCGTCATCCGTTGAATGGCAAAAGAAATTTCGTCGGTTGCTTCATCTTGTTTGGCTTCTGCCGCATCAAAGGCCTCTTGGTCGATTTTGTTATCGAGACTCAAAATCATCTCATCACAGCCAGCAACATATTTCATATACGCCCGTTCAAATTTTTTATGGATCCCCATTACATTCGCTGGGGGACGCAATTTGCTGATTTTTTCCAGCATCAAGCGGTATTTGTCCGTGCCTTCTTTAAAAATTCTAGTAATCTCAGCTAGCCGCTCAGGTGTTACCTCGGCTTCTTTCTTCTCGTCGATCGCTTTGCGGATCTCTTCATAATTGGGATTCATTTTCTCCCCGATCGCTTCTGTTTCTTTGACAAGATCGTTGATTGTTTGTACATAAAAACCTAAGTTTGGTCGCACAGTGGGTCCCCTACTTTCTTTGTTATTATCTCCTATTTTACCGTTTCTTACTGCAAATGAAAAGGTCAAGTAACAGCCGCAGGGTTTATCGAAAATAAGCCAGCAAAAAAAGGCCTGCTGCCCAGGGAGAAGGACAGCAGACCATTGATTGATTTTCCGTTTATTTTTGGCTTATTTGCGTCCCATTGCTCGTTGGATCGCTTTGACGATCTCAACGACTGGAATGATCGCAAAGGAGGCGCCTAAAACGATGCCCCATTGATACAAGTCAAGGTGTGCAACACGGAAGATATCATTTAATCCTGGCACGATGAAGATCACCAGCATCAACGCAAAGGACAACAGGATCGCCCAGTTGAAGGCTTTGTTTCTAAATGCCCCTACTTTAAAGAGCGACTGATGGATCGATTTGACGTTGAAGGCATGGAACAACTGCATCAATCCTAACGTGGCAAAGGCCATCGTTAAGGCATCGGCATGGATCGCATCGTACGTATTGTGAACGGGCCATTGGATCGCTGACCAATAAACGAACAGCACGGTTGCCGCTTCTAAGATCCCTTGGTAGATGATACTGCTCATCACACCACCAGAGAAGAAGTTGGAACTGCGTCCCCGCGGTGCATGTTTCATTAGATCTTTTTCAGCAGGCTCCATTCCTAAAGCAATTGCTGGGAATGTATCCGTTACTAGGTTGATCCAAAGCAAGTGGATCGGCAATAGCGAGTCCCAACCCCACAAGGTTGCTAAGAACAAGGTCAAAACTTCCCCTAGGTTAGCGGCTAGCAAGTATTGAATCGCTTTTTGAATATTGGAGAAGACTTTTCGTCCTTCTTCCACTGCTACGACGATCGTAGCGAAGTTGTCATCTGCTAGGACCATATCGGAAGCACCTTTAGAAACTTCGGTACCTGTGATCCCCATGCCGACACCAATATCGGCTTGCTTCAGTGACGGTGCATCGTTGACCCCGTCACCAGTCATGGCAACGACTTTGCCTTCTTGTTGCCAAGCTTTGACGATCCGAACTTTATGTTCAGGTGATACCCGTGCATAGACTGAGTAGTTCGCTACCTTTTGGGCAAACTCTTCTTCGCTCATTTTATTGAGTTCAGCGCCAGTCAAGACGGCATCATCATCGCCCGGTTTGATGATCCCTAAACGTCCCGCAATGGCTTCAGCTGTATCGCGGTGGTCTCCGGTGATCATGATTGGACGAATCCCAGCTTCTTTGGCTAAACGTACCGCATCGGCTGCTTCTGCCCGTTCTGGGTCGATCATTCCGACTAAGCCAGCAAAGACCAAATCATTTTCGACGATTTCTGATTCTAAGTTTTCTGGTACTTGGTCTACATATTTGTAGGCCATCCCCAATACCCGCAGTGCTTGTTTTGCCATATCGGTATTGTTGAATAAGATTTTTTCTTTTTCTTCATTGGTCATCGGCAGCTCTTGGCCGTCCAGTAGTACTTTTGAGGTTCTGCCTAGCAAGACATCTGGTGCGCCTTTGACAGCAACTAAATAGCGACCGTCTTCTTGTTGGTGGATCGTACTCATAAGTTTTCGGTCAGAATCAAATGGCAGATCTGCTACCCGTGGTTCTTGATTGACAAGATCTCGCACATGGAATCCTTGATCCATCCCGAATTGCACCAATGCGGTCTCAGTCGGATCACCGATCAAGTTGCCTTCTTCACCAAATTTTGTATCATTGGCAAAGTTCATGACTTTTAATGCCATGTTGTCTAACGGAATATCTTCTGAAGCAGCATGTTGCTTGTCATTGACATACAATTTTTCCACGGTCATTTGATTCAACGTCAACGTACCAGTTTTATCAGAAGCGATAATATCGGTTGCCCCAAGGGTTTCAACCGCTGGCAATTTACGGATCACTGCATTTCGTTTCGCCATTACTTGCGTACCTAAGGCTAAGATGATCGTTACGATCGCTGGTAGCCCTTCTGGGATCGCCGCTACTGCTAATGAGATCGACGTCAATAGCATGTCGACCCATGACGTATTGTTAAAGATCGTTCCAACAAAGAACATGATCACTGCAATGATAATGATGGCGATCGTCAGGAATTTTCCTAATTCATTTAAGTTACGCTTCAATGGTGTTTCGGTTTCTTGGGCGCTAGCCAGCATGCCAGCGATTTTCCCAACTTCAGTTCCCATCCCTGTATTGACCACGACCCCTTTGCCGCGTCCATAGGTCACATTACTGTTTGAATATGCCATATTGACGCGATCGCCGATCCCGACATCCGTCCCTTCGATGACGGTCAATTCTTTTTCGACTGGTACGGACTCACCGGTCAAAGCAGCTTCTTCAATTTTTAAAGAACTTGCTTCTAAAAGGCGTAAATCTGCCGGTACGACATCGCCAGCTTCTAATAGGACAATATCCCCCGGCACCAATTCATCGCTCTTGATGGTGACGGTATGACCATTACGCAACACATTGGCATTTGGTGTAGACATTTCTCTTAGTGCTTCGATCGCCTGCTCCGCCTTCGCCTCTTGAACGACACCCATGATCGCGTTGATAATGACAACTGCTAAAATAATAATTGAGTCCACGACTTCATGGGAAACGACTGCTGAGATAATCGCCGCCGCTAGCAAAACAATGATCATCAAATCTTTGAATTGTTCAAAGAATTTTTGTACCATCGATTTCTTTTTGCCTTCTTCTAATTCGTTGGGACCGTACTCAGATAAGCGTTTTTGTGCTTCATCGTTCGTTAATCCATTGGCATCTGTTTGCATTTCTTCCAGAACATGCTGCGCTTCTTGCGCATAAAACGCCTGCGATAGCTGTTCCTTTTTGTTTTCTTCTGACATGTTTCTCCTCCTTTTATATTTACTCTTCCTTTATTGTACATGATATGAAAAAAAATAGACTTATGTATGCACTGTCTAAGCATACATAAGTCTCACTGTTTAAGACAGCACCAGAAATTTCTTTCAGGATGGTGATACTGCCGCAGATAAAATCCGCCAATTACTCCCTCATGTTCATGTCAATAACCTACATTATACAAAAACTTTTCAGGTCTGGCAATTTTATTTTTGCTGAAACTAGCAGAAGGATTTCTCCTATGAATCAGGCGATGATCGAGCCGTTTGGCATGCCTTTTGGTGCTTCCACGATTTGCAGACGACCGTCATTGTCTTCTGCTGAAAGGATCATTCCTTGGCTGACTTGTCCCCGCATTTTCCGCGGTTTCAAGTTAGCAACGATCACGACTTTTTTACCGATCAAATCTTGCGGTTCTGGATAAAATTCAGCGATCCCCGATAAAATTTGACGATCTTGATCATCTCCCGCAGCTAAGCGGAATTGCAGCAACTTGTCGGCGCCTTTGACTTTTTGACAGTCAACGACTTCTGCCACTTTTAATTCGATCTTGTCAAAGTCTTCGTATTTGATCTCGGCTTTTTCGGATTGCAATGTGGTTTCTTCTGGATTCCATTTGACTGTTTCTTCTGGACTTTGCGTCCCTTCAGCCATTTTCTTTTGGATGTAGGCTACTTCTGTTTCAAGTTCCAAACGAGGGAAAATCGGTGTGCCTTTGGCAACGACTTTCGTACCGCTTGGAAATTCACCAAAGCGTAAATCTTTCAGATCCATGGCAACAGAAGCCAATCCTAATTGTTGGAAAATATTGGCTGGTGTTTCTGTCATCACCGGTTGCAATAAGATCGCAACGATGCGTAAGCTTTCCGCTAAATGAACCATTACACTGTTTAATTCAGCACGCTTTTCTTCTTCTTTGGCTAATACCCATGGTTGAGTTTCGTCAATGTATTTGTTGGCACGGGAGATCAATGTCCAAACTTCTGACAATGCCGTACTGAATTCCATTTTATCCATGGCTTCATGGTAACGACCAACCACATTGGCCGCAGTCGTTGACAGCTCGCTATCAAAAGGCGTCACTTTTGAGGCATAATCTGGGACTAAGCCATCACAATATTTATTGATCATAGCGATCGTCCGATTCAACAGGTTGCCTAAGTCATTGGCTAGATCGTAGTTCAAACGAGAAACGAAATCTTCTGGTGTAAATACACCATCGCTACCAAAAGGAACCGCCCGTAATAGATAATAACGCAACGCATCTAAACTGTAGCGCTCCACTAACATTTCTGGATAAACGACATTGCCTTTAGATTTCGACATCTTGCCGTCTTTCATCATCAACCAGCCATGACCAAAGATTTTTTTCGGCAATGGCAAGTCTAATGCCATCAGCATGATTGGCCAATAGATTGTATGGAAACGCACGATTTCTTTCCCAACCATATGCACGTCAGCTGGCCAGTATTTTTGGAACAAGGAATCGTCGTCTGAGCCATAGCCTAATGCCGTAATATAGTTGGATAACGCATCGATCCACACATACACCACGTGTTCAGGACTAGCAGTGACTGGGATGCCCCATTTAAAGGTCGTTCTGGAAACAGCCAGGTCTTCTAAGCCTGGTTTGATGAAATTATTCAGCATTTCATTTTTACGTGATTCTGGTTGAATGAACTCGGGGTGCTCATCATAGTATTCAACCAAACGATCGGCATATTTGCTCATGCGGAAGAAATAAGAAGATTCCTTCACCAATTCTACCTCATGACCGCTTGGCGCTTTACCGCCGATGACTTTGCCCTCTTCATCTCGGTAAACTTCTGCTAATTGCGTTTCAGTAAAGTATTCTTCATCAGAAACGGAATACCACCCTTCATATTCACCAAGATAGATATCTCCTTGATCAAGCAATTGCTGGAAGATTTTTTGAACGGCTTTTTTATGGTAATCATCCGTTGTGCGGATAAATTTATCGTAACTGATGTCTAGTGTGTTCCATAGTTTCTTGACGTCAGCTGCCATTTTATCGACGTATTCTTGCGGATCTACGCCAAGTTCTTCTGCTTTTTTCTCAATTTTTTGACCGTGCTCATCGACACCCGTCAAATAAAAGACATCAAAGCCCATCAATCGTTTGTATCGTGCTACCGCATCACAAGCGATCGTCGTGTAAGAATTCCCGATATGCAGTTTGCCGCTTGGATAATAAATTGGCGTCGTAATATAGAATGTTTCTTTTTCAGCCATGGACGCAAGTCCTCCTTTTCACTAGTAAAGTGTATACTTAGGTAGTATACAGTTCGCAACCCAAAAATGCTATAATTTTAATCAAAAAAGCGGATAACCTAAGACCTTTTTCCATGGTCTACAAGGAACAAAGGAATCGTTTTGGTCCTTAACACGCAGCAAATAAACCAGCAGATTTGAGCATTTCTTTTCTACTAGTTATCATAGCGCAGATAGCCGTTCACTTCAATGTTCTAGGGGAAGAATCTTGCTTAGATACAAAGAGTGCTAGTGAGGGAGTTGCTTCTTTTTTCTGATCGTTTTGTGTCTTCCAAGCGGCAACTAGCGATTATTCGATCATAAATTCTATCATCAGCGTTTGTGGTCCCTCTTCTTCAATGGTCACTTCTTTGATCAAGCGATAGGTTCCTTTCGGCAAGGTGCCAAAATACTCCGGCCAATTGATTAGTAAAGTTGTTTGACTGTGGACAGAGGCATAAAGACCGATGTCTTGAAAAACCACGTCTTCTTTAAAAAGGAGTTCCCGCCATTCATCCCCCTCGAAAACATCCACTGCAAAATAGTTGTCGTAGATCACCCTCTGATCGGAATGATTGTACAGTTTGAAGCGTCCGGATGTTGCTGTGCTGGTTTCCACTTCCAGACGAAGGGTTGCTTGTTGAGGGAATGGGGGCCCCATAAACGTATCGGCAGGGACTCGATTGACACTTTGCCCAACCATCAAATCCGTCGGCTGCTCTTGCAGCTGACGGAAACGGGTACAGCCACTAATGATCAACAACAGCAATAGAAAAACGAGAAACTTGATCGTCTTCACCTCTTTTCCCCCTCTCGAAAGAATTCTCTGCGGCTCGCCTTCTTTCCTCTAGTATACCTATTTCGTGCCTTTTCAGCAGCATTTCTAGTCATTTATTGCTTTTTTTGAGAAAAAGGATCTGAAAAAGCTTCTTGCAGACGGGCTTTGATTAACAGGTGCTTCTTTTGCTATAATGAGGAAGACTTCACTTATAGAAAGGAACGCTATGACTCGAAAAAACAAACAGCATTTTTTGCTTTTAACTGTGCTTTCTGTGGGACACTTGCTTTTTTCAACCACAAGTTACCCCTTTTTGTTTGCGTACTTCAATAGCCATGATTATGCTGCGCTCTTTGCAACAGCGATGGCAGTCCTCCGTGTGCTTTTTTTGCTCTGGATCGCTCTTTGGGGCTATTCAGCACTCAAGGAACACCCGCCGTCTTCTTGGCTTTATCTCGTATTATTTTTCCTTAATTTGATCGTTCCTTATTTTTTCCGTTAAGGAAAACCGTCGCGTTCAGCTACTTACTTTATCTAAGGCAGGAGAAACCAATGAAAGAATTTACCTCAAAATCAGCTGAAAAACACTACTATGAAAAAGAAGCGTCAGAAGCAGAGTTTCTTACATGGTATCAGGCGCAAGATCAGCCGAAATACGAGAAACCTTCCGTAACCGTCGATATGGTTTTGATGTGTTACAACAAAGAAGAAGAACAATTAAAAATTGCGCTGATCCAAAGAAAAGGCCACCCTTTCCGTAATTCTTGGGCATTGCCGGGAGGCTTCGTCAATCCCAATGAATCGACGGGGCAAAGTGTGATCCGTGAGACGCAAGAAGAGATCGGGGTCACCATCTCCAAACAAAACATCGAACAGCTGCATACCTTCAGCACCCCAGATCGCGATCCTCGCGGTTGGGTGATCACCGTCAGCTATTTGGCTTTTATCGGTGAAGAACCCTTAAGTGCCGGTGACGATGCGAACCAAGTACGCTGGTTCTCTTTAGAAAGAAAAGCCAATCAAATTTATTTGACCAGCGGCGAGATCGAGATCATTCTTGACCTAGTGACTGGCGCCTCTGTTGGAAAAGATACGTTGGCTTTTGACCACAGCGCGATCATCCTCAAAGCTTTCAAACGGGTTGCCAACAAGATGGAACACGAGCCACAAGTGCTGCTCGTGTTAGGCAAAGACTTTACGATCACGGAAGCCCGTAAAGTATTCGCCAAGTTTTTAGGGATCGATTTTAAAATGATCGATCATTCCAACTTTAAAAAATCCATGCTCCAATATTTTACGGAAGTTGGCGAAAAGCCCGTCGGCATCGGGCGTCCCTCAAAGATCTATCGCTTAAATGACGCATTTTTAGGTGACAAAATGTAAAAAAATACAACCCCCTGTCAGACCATAGTTTGGCAGGGGGTTGCTGGTTAATCATAATTAGTGAACGTGGTTCCTAGAAACAAAAATCAGAAAGATTTTTTCTATACCCTAGGCGATCCCTGGCGTTCCTTCCAGTTCAAGCGGCTCAGCTGCTCATTTCGCCTGAGAGCCGTTCTAGCTTCTGTTGGTCCTGCGTATCCAACGTGACAAACTGCAGTTCTTTGCCGTACCACTGCGCTTTGTACTGGATTTTGCGAACGAATTGATGCCAATCACTGATGCTGTAATGACCAGCTTTTAAAACCGTATCTTCTGCGATTTGTTCCAAATAGATCGTATCGTACTGTTTTACGAGATGGTAGCTGACTTGATCGATGAATTCCCGCTTTTGACAGCAGTGAAAACGATAAAGGCGAGCGACCTTTCCTTTTAGCTTCTGATAATTTCGCGCCTGGGTCAAAAGGATTTTTTTCCGTTTGACCGCCGTCGCTTTCACCTGAAGCTTGCGTTCTGCTCGCGTCAGCTTTTGCTTCGTTTGGATGGCATGTTCACAGGTGATGGGTATCGGCTGGTTGGCTTTGACCAACTGCTGCGGATCATAAACAACAGCGACAGAGGCTTGCTGCTTCGGCAATGGCGGGATCTCTTCCAAGCAAAGGATCGAGATGTAAAACTCTTCGTTGTTTTTTGCTGAGATCGTTGCCGATTTGATCTTCCCTTTGATCGCCCGATGCTTTTTTACGGGAACCAATGTTTTAAGCTTTGGCAGCTTGATTTGATCGTCTTCAAAATAAATGGTGTGCTGCTGATTATTGGTGGTATACGATTGCCAGATACTTTTTTTGGTTTTCATTTTTGGAAAGCCAGCCCGCTTTTGAAAGTAATTTCGAAACGCTCGGTCCAGATTCCGTTGTGCATTCGCCAATGCCAAACTATCGGTCTCCTTCAAAAAAGGATACTCCTTTTTTAGTTTGGCTGGCGTCAACCCTTGCTTTGCTTCATTGTTGGCCAGCTCCTCCATCTTTGCCTCCAGCAGTTGATTGTACGTAAAACGTACACAGCCGAAGGTTTCGATGAAAAACTGTCTTTGCTGTCCATTAGGATAGATCCGAAATTTGTATGCTTTTAAAACACCCAGTTTCATCTCCTCCTAACACTCCCTATACCTTTGACGCTAGTTCCCCTTTTTTTGTGCTAACTTTTCTTGATAGATCTTGGCTTCTTTTTTCGTGGCATAAACGAAATGTCCTGGTGCGATCTCTTCCATTGCTCGCTCTTGGTTATCGTTTGGTTCGCTGACGTATTTGATCCGTTTGCGTTGACGCTCATGGTCAGGATCTGGCAGCGGAATCGCTGATAAAAGACTTTCAGTATACGGATGGACCCCGTAATGATAGATTTCATCGCTGGTGCCTACTTCTAGCAGTTTGCCGTTGTGCATCACGCCGATCCGATCGCTGATGTGTTTGACCATCGATAAATCATGGGCGATAAACAAGTACGTCAATTTATGTTCTTCTTGCAGATCTTGCAACAAGTTGACGACTTGGGCTTGGATCGAAACATCCAATGCCGAGATCGGTTCATCACAGATGATGAATTTTGGATCGACAGCTAACGCGCGGGCGATCCCGATCCGCTGACGTTGTCCACCTGAAAATTCATGAGGATAACGGGTCCCGTGACTTGGGTTTAGTCCGACGGTTCGCAAAAGTTCATCCACCCGATCATTGCGTTCTTTTTCATTTTTGGCTAGTCCGTTGATATCGATCCCTTCGGCAATAATGTCCCGAACTTTCATCCGTGGATTCAAGGAAGCATAAGGATCTTGGAAGACCATTTGAACTTCTCGACGAAAATCAGCCAGTGGTTTCTTGCCTTTGATTTTCATAACATCTTGTCCATCAAAAAGAACTTCGCCTCCGGTAGGGTTATTCAAACGAATCACTGTCCGTCCAGTAGTCGATTTTCCGCTTCCGGATTCACCGACTAGACCAAAGGTTTCCCCTTCATAGATTTGGAAGGAGATATCATCGACGGCTTTGACTTCGTCTTTGCGGCCAACGTTAAAATATTGTTTGAGATTCTTTACTTCAAGTAAAACTTTTTCCAACCGTTTCTCCTCCTTTAGACAGATGCCTGAGTATTTTTTTCTTGGAATTTTTTCCAGCGAATCAAGATCTCATCCGGCGGAGTCACTTTCGGTGCTTGTGGCGCTAACAGCCAAGTGGCCGCTTTGTGCGTCGGTGAGACGTCAAAGAATGGCGGTTGCTGTTCAGCATCGATCTGCAAGGCAAACTCGTTCCGTGGATAAAAAGCATCACCTGTTGGCGGATCTAACAAATCTGGAGGTGAACCAGGAATCGCGTACAAGCGATCGCCTGTTCCTTCTAACGTCGGCATCGAACCTAACAAGCCCCAAGTGTATGGATGTTGTGGGTTATAGAAGATCTCTTCTGCGGTCCCCACTTCGACGATTTTCCCACCGTACATCACGGCCACCCGATCCGCCACATTGGCAACGACCCCTAAGTCATGGGTAATGAAGACGATGGACGAATTGATTTTCTTCTGGATATCTTTTAATAACTCTAAGATTTGTGCTTGGATCGTTACATCCAATGCAGTCGTTGGTTCATCTGCAATCAAGATCTGCGGGTAACAGATCAACGCGATCGCAATGACGATCCGCTGCCGCTGACCACCAGAAAATTGATGCGGATAATTTTTCAAGCGTTTCTCAGCATTCGGGATGCCGACAAGGTTCAATAGTTCCAACGCTTGTCGCAAGCCTTCTTTTTTACTGATTTTGTTGTGCTTCATCAATGATTCTGCTACTTGCTTGCCAATCGGCATCGTTGGGTCCAATGAAGTCATTGGATCTTGGAAAATCATGGCGATTTCCTTGCCACGGATTTTTTGCAGTTCTTTTTCGGATTTTTTCAAAATGTCCGTCCCATTGAAGAGGATCTGGCCATTATCGACATTGGCATTGCTGGCTAACAACCCCATGATACTGCGGGTCGTCACGGACTTGCCGCTCCCAGATTCGCCCACGATCGCCAAGGTTTCTCCTTTGTATAGATCGAAACTGACATCGCGGATCGCTTGGACTTTCCCAGCAAAGGTGTCAAAAGAAATTTCTAAGTTTTTCACTTCTAAGACTTTTTTCATAGCAATCACTCTTTCATTTTCGGATCAAAGGCATCACGCAAACCGTCTGCCAGCAAGTTGAACCCAATCATAATCACAGACAAGGTCACAGCTGGTACCCACATTTGGTAAGGCAGGAACAAGAAGGTTTTGTAGCCATCGCTTAGTAACATCCCTAAAGATGCTGAAGGTGGTTTTAATCCTAGCCCAATAAAGCTTAGGAAGGCCTCGAAGAAAATCGCCGAGGGGATACTGAACATCATTTGTACGATGATCACGCTGGAAATATTCGGTAATACGTGTTTCATCGCAATCTTGAGGCGACTTTCCCCCAGCGTCGTTGCGGCTAAAACGAATTCTTGATCTTTTAGTTTCATCGTTTGGGCCCGTACGATCCGCGCCATTGGAATCCAGTTAGTGATCGCCATTGCTGCCACGATCGAGAAGATCCCAGGTTCAAAAACCACCAACATCAAGATCATTACCACTAAGTTGGGAATACCAGATAAGATTTCTAGAAAACGTTGCATCACATTATCGATCCGTCCACCTAAAAGACCAGAGATCAGGCCATAGGTTACACCAAAGATAATGTCAAGCATTGCCGCGATAAACGCGATCAACAAGGAAATACGTGTTCCTACAAATAGACGACTCAATAGGTCACGCCCCAAGCCATCCGTTCCTAAAAGGAAATACGTCCCGTCAGGAACATTGGCAGCTGCATACTTATCTACTAGCTCGCCTCCCACCATCGCATAGCCGTTTAAGCCATTGATGTTGATACCAGGAATTTTCGGCGGCAGATTTGTAAAGGTCACATTTTGCGCAGTTGGATCATGTGGCGAGACAAAAATCGTAATGATTGAGATCGCGATAATGATCAGCAACAAAATGATTGAGAAGACCGCGGCTTTGTTCTTTTTCAAACGACGCCATGAATCTTGGAAAAACGTTAATGAAGGGGTTGCGATCGCTTCACGCTCTTCATTGGTATTTTTTTGTAACGGTTGAAATTTGGCTGCATCGATGGCAGCAACATCATTTGCTGTGTAAGGTTTCTCTGCCATTAGCCACGACTCCCTTCTGAAACTCGGATCCGCGGATCAACGATTCCATATAAAATATCAACAACAAGAATAACAAAGACCAACATTGCGGAATAAAGAATTGTTACCGCCATGATCGTTGGATAGTCATTGGTCATGATTGATTTTACGAACTGTTCACCGATACCTGGGATCGCAAAAATATTTTCTACGACAAGAGAACCCGTCATCAAACCGACAGCTAGCGGCCCTAACAGCGTTAATAACGGAATCAAACTATTCCGCAAACCATGCTTGAAGGCAATTTCCCAGCGGCTTAACCCTTTTGCTCGTGCCAACTCGACATAATCACTATGCAGCACTTCCACCATCTCGGTTCGAATAAACCTGGCGGAATCCGCTAATGGCGACATCGCCAAGGCGACGGTCGGTAGGATCGTGCTGGCAAAAGTCTCCCACTTAGCAATCGGTAAGATCCCTAGTTTGATGGCAAAAATGTATTGCAGCAACACGGCAAAGACAAAGTTAGGGATCGAACGTCCTAAGATCGCCACTAAGGTAGACGTTGTATCGATCCAAGTATTTTGTTTCATCGCAGAGATCGTTCCTAAAATGATCCCAAAGAACGTACCAAAGATGATCGCTTGTAGCCCTAGTTGCAGTGAAGGTCCGATTCTTCCTGATAATAAATTCGCTACTGGCTGGTTTTTAAATTGGAAAGAGATCCCAAAGTCACCTTTTAGTAAATTGGTCAAATAAAGCCAATATTGGGTAATGATCGGTTTGTCCAATCCTGCTTGCTCATTTAGCAAGGCAATTTGTTCTGGACTTAATTTTTCAGCATTCGTATATGGTGTTCCTGGCAAAAATTGCATCAAGAAAAAGGTGATCGTGGCAATCAGCCATAATGTTAAGACCATGTAGAACACTCGTTTCAATAAATATTTCAAAAAGCTGTTCACGCAGTTTCCCCCTTAAGTATTTTGACTTCTATTCAATAATTATGTAAATTAACATAGTACGAATCATTAAAAAGGAGTCAGATCATGAAAATAAAAAAAAGTAGTGGGCTCATACCCCTCCTATGCCTCGCAATTTCTGGCGGATGGTTAGCCATAAAAAATGAATTTTCCATAGCAGCTCTTTCAGATGCCCTTTTCTTGTGGGCGCTGTTCTTTTTGATCATTGGCGGTTTTTTATGGGTATTTGCTTCTGGTTTCTTTGACCATTTTCAATACTCCATGAAGAAAGCTTTTTCCAAAAATAAAACAGATTATCTGAAATTATCCCAAGTCGGCAAACAGAGCTACGCCTTTTGGTTA
This sequence comes from Enterococcus sp. DIV1279b, assembly GCF_050531515.1. Taxonomy (NCBI): domain Bacteria; kingdom Bacillati; phylum Bacillota; class Bacilli; order Lactobacillales; family Enterococcaceae; genus Enterococcus; species Enterococcus sp. DIV1279b. Next base: position 3,156,321 of record NZ_CP172891.1, read on the forward strand.
TGGCCTGGTGTCTTCTTGTTATTCCTTTCATTGCTCTTTTTAATGATTGCTACTAGTTAATTTCATTCTTATAGTTTTACTCATTGAAATGAGAAGCAAAAGGCTGAGACAAGAAATTGTCCCAGCCTTTTCTTCGGCATTTCAAGTCAACTACTCGTGATTATTCGATTGATGTCCACTTGTAGTCGTATTGTGCGCCCGCTGCGTGAGCAACAACACCTTTGACTTTTGTTGCACGTAAGTGTGCTTCCGCTTTTTGATAAACTGGAATGACACCTTGTTCATTCATAATGATTTTTTCTGCATTGACTAGATCTTCCCAACGTTTGTCAGGGTCATTGGCATTGGTCGTACCCGCTGCTTCAACTGCTGCATCGTATTCTTCGTTGCTCCATTGCCCACGGTTGTATGAGTTGCCTGTCGTAAACAAGTCAGTAAAGCTACTTGCATCGGCATAGTCAGCACCCCAACCGCCCATTACTGTATCAAAATCACCAGCGTTTGAACGATCCAAACGAACAGAGAATGGTACTGGACTTAACGTGACTTTCACACCGTCCAATGTTTTTTCGATCGTATCTTGCAAGTACTCAATGATTTTCTTCGTTGAGTCTGTATCAGAAGCTAAGATATCAAATTCTAATGAATCGATCCCTAATGCTTCTTTTGCTTTTTCCCAATGTTCTTTGGCTTGCTCTTCATTGTATTCAATGACGCTGCCAGCTGCTTCCGTGAAGTCCGTATGATCGCCAGGGCTGAAGGTCATACCTTCTGGTACCAACCCAGTTGAAGCAATCGAACCATCCCCTAAGATCGATGTCACTAAGGCATCACGGTCGATCGCATAAGAGATCGCTTTACGTAAGTTTTCGTTACGGAAAGGTGAATCTTCATCACGTTGGTTCAATTCTAGGTAAGAAGTCGTTGCTTCTGGTTGAGAAACGAAGGCTTCATCGTTAGCCATTTGTTGCGCTAATTCACCTGTTAGGATGACATCATCTGCTTGACCATCTTGGAAAAGGTTCAAGGCAGTTGAGGATTCTTTCACGACGCTTACGTTGATCGTTTGTAATTTAACAGTATCTTTGTCCCAATATTGGTCGTTCTTTTCATAAGCCCATTCCGTATCCGTTCCTGGTCCATCAAACCCAGTCAAGACAAACGGTCCATTATAGACAGCATTGTCGCTAGTTGACGCATATTGATCACCATTTTCTTCTACCACTTTTTGATTTTGTGGGAAGAAGGATGGGAATGCTAATAAGTAGTCAAAGTAAGGTGTTGCTTTTGCTAGGGTGATTTCTAATTCATAATCCCCCACTGCTTTGATGCCTAGCTCTGATGGATCCGTATCGCCTGCTGTGATGGCATCTGCGTTCTTAACTGGTGAAAATAGATACGCGTATTCTGATGCTGTTTCAGGTTTGACTGTCCGTTGCCAACCATAGACGTAATCTGCTGCTGTAACAGGGTCACCATTTGACCATTTCGCATCTTCACGTAATTTGATCTTGTAAGTCAGTCCATCCTCGCTGACTTCAGCTGCTTCAGCTGCACCAGCAGGTTGTGGTGTACTGTCAGCATCCAAACGATACAGTCCTTCATATACATTGTTCAATGCACTGAAGCTGATCGTATCGGTTGCTAATGAGAGATCCGCACTTGGCATTTCTTGTGAAACCACTACGTTAAACACTTGTTCTGCACTGCTGTCGCCGCTTGCTGCTGTGTCATTGCTTGAACTACTTGTTCCGCCCGTTGTACAACCGGCTAACGCCACGCCACACACAGCCACTAAACCATAGGCCCATTTATTCTTCATCCTGTCCTACCCCTTAATTGAATTAATTTTCAGAATAATCATGCGATTTCTGAAGTTAGATAAGATTTTAATTAATAATTATTAAAAAAGCAATCCTTTTTTCGATAAAAAACACCTCTGGCAGAAAGTTTTCTTGGTATTTACTTACCTTACTCTCATCAAACATTCGTTAAATGCTATTTTTCCTTTCTTTATTTATAAGAAACAAAGCAAAAAAAATAATAAAAAAACATGGTTAAATGTAAATTACATTCGTTTTCTGTCTTTCTTTTTCATTTGATCCGTCAAAATGAGAAATGTCTGATAGAAGGGTAAACATACAGAAATCGCCAATGATTTTTATCAAAACAGGCCAAAAAAAGACCTGATCGCATGCTTGCTGATCAGGTCTTCTCGCCTTAAAGACATTTGTTTCATCCCCGAAAGGATGTCCTCTTTAATGATTAATGGATCGCGCCGCCAATTGCTTTTAGATCTTCTTTGTCGGCATAATCAACGATGGCTTCCACCGCTGCAGTCAATCCTTTGGCGATGTCTTCGATGCTCATTGCAGGCTGTCCTGCTTTATCGACGACTTGCTGAGGAATAAACGGTACGTGGATAAAACCACCCTTCATTTCAGGGTATTTTGTATCGATCATGTATTGTACTTGATACATGATGTGGTTGCAGACGAAGGTTCCAGCAGTATTAGAAACGGCTGCAGGTATTCCTGCTTTTTTCATGTTTTCTACCATTGCTTTGATCGGCAGTTGTGTGAAGTAAGCAGGCTTCCCTTCTGTTTGGATCGCTTCATCGACGGGTTGATTGCCTTCGTTATCAGGAATCCGGGCATCATCCACATTGATCGCCACTCGTTCTGGTGAGATGGCAAACCGTCCACCCGCTTGGCCAATGTTTAAAACGACATCTGGGTGGATCTCTTCAATTTTCTCTGCGACGATCGCTGCTGATTTCCCAAATACAGTGGGGATCTCTGCTTTCACGATCTGTGCACCATGAATTGTATCTGGCAGTAATTTCACTGCTTCTAAGGCAGGATTGATTGCTTCTCCGCCAAATGGATCAAATCCAGTAATTAATAGTTTCATTTCCATCATCCTTCCCTCTTTGTTTTACCACTAAAATGCCCAAAAGTACATTAAAGCGATGTGGATCACTAACAATAATAAAGCAATTGGGGCTTGTGCTTTAATGACACCATTGGGGTCTTTCATCTCTAACAAGGCCACTGGCAGTGCATTGAAATTGGCTGCCATCGGAGTCAGCAATGTGCCACAAAAACCAGCGGTCATTGCCAATGCACCAGCAACGACTGGGTCGCCGCCTTGCGCCATCACAAAAGGTACACCGATGCCTGCAGTAATAACGGTAAATGCCGCAAAACCATTTCCCATAATCATAGTAAAGATCATCATTCCTAAACAGTAAGCCACGACACCGATAAAACGATTGCCTTCTGGCACGACACCAGAGATTCCTTGAGAAATCACATCACCGACACCAGCAGCGTTAAAAATGACACCTAATGCTGCTAATAACTGCGGCAAGATACCGGCAGTTCCGACTTGACGAAGCATTCGATCGGAATCGTCTAGCACTGTTTTTGGTTTAGCGGAAGTCAACACGACTGCCAACAAGAGTGCTAAGATCGATGCGATCCCGATCCCAACTTGGCCCCCTAATGGCGTATAAGAAATCACTACAGCGATCAATGCTAAACTGATACATGGCACGAAGATCGTACTACCGATCCGTTTAGCCGATGCTTCTGCTTTTTCATCATCCACGTCCACGATTTTACCGATCTGTACTTGTTTGAAGAAGGTCAAACAGCCCATCAAAACGATCAAAATCCCGTCCACAAGATACGGCAAGAAATTCCCGAAAGCAAAGACGACCCCTAGCAGTAACCAAAAGGCAGAAGTGCCTAATCGGGTGGGATGATCCGCTTCACGAAAAACCCGTACAGCCGTCATGATCGACAGCAATCCGATCAAGATATAAAAGAATTCCAGTAATCCGTTAACGATTCCTTCCATCTATTTGTCCTCCTTCTTGCCATATTTTTTTGCTAATTTACGATCAAAGAGCAGGTTCGACAATGTAGCAATGACTAAGACGATCAATGCGATCGGCAATGAGGCTTGCGCGATCGAACTAGCTGCCACATCGTAGCCAAGAGATTGCAATGTTCCTACGATCAATAGCACACCAGAAGCAGCCACGAAGGTATTTTGCGCAAAGAAATTCCCGAAGTTTTCGTTAGCGGCAGCCCGAGCTTTGATTTTTTCCTGATCTTTTTCATCCAGTTCCCCAAATTTGTTTTCCCCAGCAGCTTGCGCCATCGGGTTAACGATCGGGCGGATAAATTGTGTATGTCCTTGGATCCGAATAGAGAAAAAGCCAGCAAGTTCTCGAATAAACAAGTACAAGCTCAAGAACTTCCCTGGTGTTAAGCCTTTGATCTTTTCAATCAATATGACTGCCTGCTGCTTCAAGCCAAAACGTTCTGACAAGCCGACCATCGGTAGTGTCAGTAAGAACAATGTAACGAGTCGATTATTGACAAACGCTTCTCCTAACATTGTTAAAAAATCAACAACAGAAATCCCCGACACAAGCGCGGTGACAAAACCAGCAACGATTACGACAGCAATAGTATCTAGCTTCAGCAAAAAGCCGACTAAAATAACTAGAATACCAATTAATTTAATCCATTCCATCAAATCATCCTTTCACGATAAGTTATTTTTAATGGATACCAGCTTTTAGTATAATCTATTTTTTTCTTGTAAAACAATGTTTTTTGAATTTTCTTTCGAGGAATACGCTTTCTTTAATGTGTTTTTTAATTACTTTGATAGTAAATAACAAAAAGAAGAACTGCGCTTGTGCAGTCCTTCTTTTGCTTTTTACGTTTAAGAAGCGGAGGCTTCTTTTTTCATTTGTTTGCTTCGCAGCTGTCCGCAAGCTGCGTCGATATCTGTCCCATGTTCTTTACGAATCACGCAATTGATGCCGTTTTTCTTTAAAATGTCATAAAAGGCTAACACATCCGCTTTTTTACTTCGAGCGTATTGGTCATGTTCATTCACTGGGTTATATGGGATCAAGTTGACGTAGGACAATTTCTTTTTATCCTTCAATAAAGCTGCCAACTGACGGGCATGTTCTGGCCGGTCATTGACATGATCCAGCATGATGTACTCAAACGTGATCCGACGATTGGTTTTTTCTAAATAATAATCGACTGCTGCCATCAGCTTTTCAATCGGGAAACTCCGATTGATCCGCATCATGGAGGTTCTGACTTCGTTATTTGGGGCATGCAGCGAAATCGCTAGGTTCACTTGCAAGCCGTTCTCCGCAAACTCTCTAATTTTATGCGCTAAGCCGCTGGTTGACACAGTAATATGCCGCGCGCCGATCGCTAAGCCTTTCGGGTCATTGATGATCTGTAAGAAATGCATCACATTGTCATAGTTATCAAAGGGTTCGCCGATCCCCATGACCACCACGTGAGAGACTCGTTCCCCCTCATTGCGTTCATCAAAATAGTGTTGTACTAACATGATTTGAGCCACGATCTCGCCTGCCGTTAAGTCTCGTTGCTTCTTTAATAACCCACTGGCACAAAACGTACAGCCGATGTTGCAGCCGACTTGGGTCGTCACACAAACGGACATGCCATATTCTTGACGCATCAAGACCGTTTCAATCATGTGATTGTCTGGCAATTGGAATAAATACTTGACGGTTCCGTCACTGGCTTCTTGTACCACCATCTGTTTCAGAGGATTGATCACAAAGGCTGCCGACAGTTTCTCAATCAAAGGTTTCGGTAGGTTGGTCATTTCTTCAAAGCTGGTTACTCGTTTTTCATAGAGCCACTCCCACACTTGGTTGGCACGGAATTTCTTTTCATTTTGTTCAGTTATCCACAAAGATAGATCTGATTTGGTAAGTCCATAAATCGATGGGTTCACTTTTTTCCCTCTTTTCAAACTAGTCGCTACATACTATAACTGAATTCTTTGTGAAAAGCAACCGTACATTACCTGATCTTCAAAGCATTCTAGCCGCACGCTTTTGTGGTATTCCTCTTTTTTGAAGATGCTCTTTCTTCCATTCATTGAATCTGAATCCATAGGAAACCTCTCACAAAGACCTGCATGAAAAAAACAAGCAGTGGCAGAACCTGCTCCGATGTACGAAACGGAGCGGCTCTTTCCTGCTTGTTTTCATGAGGGGGCTGTTTCCTGGTGCGCGTTACTTTCATTACATGATCACATTTCAAAAGAAAGTACTTTGCCTTCTTTGGCAGTCAACATGCCCCGTTGCGGCGGCTGCAGTTGCAAATAAAGTTGTAACGACATTTCTAGTATCAGCTCTTTGTCTCCCTGCTGAAAAACGCCGTAATAATGTGTCTGTTCCCGCTTTTCTTCATATGTATGACTGACAAGGTAATACCCTTGTTCCATGGTTTCGTTGCGCTTTTTGGTTTCTGAAAGAAAACGGCGAATATGTTTATAAGTAAAGAGAATCAATAAAATGACAACTACTATTAATACTACATACCCCATTGCTTGTTTTACACCTCGATCGTTGATGTAGCAAAGGTCGGCTCCACACCAATACTGATCATCAAAGCAGCATCGACTTCACACATCACTTTATCGTCTAAATGACAAACTTTTTCTTTCAACCGACTTTTGTCGATCGTGCGGATCTGTTCCATCAAAATGACGGAGTCTTTGCCAATCCCTGTGCAAGAAGCGGAAATTCCAATGTGGGTTGGTAATTTCGGCTTCGCCATTTTTGCCGTGATCGCCGCAATGATCACGGTGGGACTGAAGTGATTGCCCAAGTCATTTTGAATGATCAAGACCGGTCGTATTCCGCCTTGCTCCGATCCAACGACTGGTGAAAGATCGGCAAAATAAATATCTCCCCTTTTTACCATAGGACCACCCTAACTTTTATATTCTCGCGGAACCCTTGCTGAGAGGGTGCACGCTACTTCATAGTGAATCGTTTCTAACTGGTCTGCAACATCCTGCATCGTAATTCGTTTCCCATGATTCTCACCAATCAACGTGACCGTTGTACCGACAGCAAATGCTCGCGGCAAACGAATCATCAGTTGATCCATACACACCCGACCGACGATTTCACAAGGTTCGCCTTCTACTAAGAGTGAGAAGCCTTGCATTTTTCGTAACCAGCCATCCGCATAACCGATAGGCACAGTGCCGATCCATTCCTGACGGGGCGTGATATATGTCTCACCATAGCCAATCCCCGCTCCTTTTTCAAGTAATTTCACTTGGATCAGTTCAGAAACAAGTGAAAGGGCTGGTTTTAAGGAAAATGGTTCCTTCAATGCATGACCTGACGGATTCAATCCATACATCGCGATCCCAAAACGGACCATATTCCCAACGGCCTCTTTGTGCCACAAGGAGGTCGCGCTATTGCCTGTATGTATATATGTCGGCAAATAAGGCAAAACAGTTAAGACTTCTTTAAACCGCTGGTGCTGTGTTTCCCAATAAGTTGTATCAGCTTGATCGGCTGTGGAGAAATGGGTAAAGATTCCTTCCCAATCAAAAGAGGGGTGATCTTCTAACCAAAGAACGGCTTGGCGCACTTCTTCGGCAGTCAAAAAGCCGATTCTCCCCATACCAGTATCCACCTTGATATGCACTTTAAGCGGCTTATTTAGAGGGTTCTCCTCTAAATAAGCGCCTGCTTCTATCAACCAGTCCATCGAAGCGACTGGAAATGACAAATCATAGGTCGTCAGCAAGGAAATATCACACACGTTCACGACACCTAAGATCAAAATCGGGTCAGTGATCCCTGCTTCTCTCAATTCGATCGCTTCATCGATCGTCGCAACGCAAAAACCATCTGCGCCGCCTTCTTTGGCTGCAAGAGCGGTTTGAACCGCTCCGTGTCCGTAACCATTCGCTTTGACCACCGCAAAAAGAAATGTCTCGCTTGGTAAGTGAGCAATCTCATGTTTGATGTTTTCGGTAATCGCAGTTGTATCAATTATCGCTTTCGTTGGTCTATGGTAAGCAACCACCATTTCCAGTTCCTTCTTTCTACTAGTGCTTGATCAGATGAACAAATTAAGTTGGTTTTATGTAGTCGGCTGTTCGTCCATGAAGTATCAAAGTCTTCTTGACTGACAGACTACTTCAACTTGGTTTATTCACTATCTAGTACTTCTAAAATAATTTGTGCAAAAGCAGTATCATTTGTATGGGTGATACTGACAAACGTTTTTTCTAAAGGATGCGGTGCTTTAGTAACGATCGGTGCACCGAATTCATTGGTCAAGACTTCAATATCATGAAAAGAAACTTTGCCGATCCCTGTCCCCCAAGCTTTCGAGAACGCTTCTTTGCAGGCATAGCGCCCACCAAGGAACTCTACCTGACGTTTCAGAGGCAAACGTGCAAATAATTTTGCTTCCTTCTCTGTTAAAATACGCGTTATAAACTGAGGTTTTTTTTCAATTAATTCTTTCATTCGAGGCAGCTCGACTGCATCGATCCCGATTCCTTTGATCATTCTTTTCTCTACCTTCACCTAAGATAGGGTTTTCCAAATTGGAAATACCCCTTGTTCAGCTAGTTACCATTCTACCAAAAAAATGGCGAATTACCATTCAAATCTGACGAGTTTATACGGAGATTAAGATTTTCAATCGCTCATATTTGTTTTTTATATAAAAAAGACCTTGCAAGTTTCCTTACAAGGTCCACAAACTTAATTAGTCTTGGTTATTTCTGATTACGAAACCGCGTTTTTTGTCGTTGCTACGGCGATTGTTTTTACGGGCACCATCTTTTGAATAGTTACCACGGGCTTTATTGCCGTTGCCGCCGCCACGGTTCCCACCGTTTTCTTTACGGTTACGATTGCCGCCATTGCTGTTATTGCTGCGACGTCCGTTTTTATTGAATGATTTTTTTCCTTGAGGTAATGGGCGTTCTGGTGTGATTTTGACTGGTTCTAAATCAGCTGGATCTTTCGCCATTGTTTTTAGAAGCAGTGCTGCTAAATCTTGTGCAGAATAACGTTCCAAAAGATCGTCGGCTGCTTGCAAGTATTTATCCAAACCATTTTCATCCAATTTTGTTTCAACGGCTTCGATTGCGGCACCTAATTGACCTTTAAATGCTTCTTTTTCGGTTGGTGGGCGCATTGGTGTCATCCGTTTTTTCGTTAAGTTTTCAATGACATGCAAGTAGCTCATTTCGTTTGGTGTAACGAAAGTCACTGACATTCCGCCTTTTCCGGCACGACCTGTACGTCCGATCCGGTGAACATAGCTTTCAGGATCTTGAGGGATATCGTAGTTGTAAACGTGTGTAACACCAGAAATATCTAATCCGCGAGCTGCTACGTCTGTGGCAACTAAGATATCTAATTGACCACTCTTAAATGAACGCAAAACGCTCATCCGTTTTTGTTGAGAAAGGTCCCCGTGAATGCCTTCAGCTTTGTAGCCACGGGCTTCTAAACCACGTGCCAATTCATCAACGCGACGTTTCGTACGACCGAAAACGATCGTCAATTCAGGTGATTGCACATCCAACAAACGAGTCATGACATCGAATTTTTCGTAATCTTTTGAGCGAACATAGTATTGATCAATCAAATCAGCGGTCATTTCTTTGGCTTTGATTTGAACATGTTCAGGCTCTTTCATGAATTTCACGCCGATATTTTTGATTGCTGGCGGCATTGTTGCTGAAAATAGCAACGTTTGACGAACATCTGGCACTTGGCTGATGATTTTTTCAATATCTTCCAAGAAGCCCATGTTCAACATTTCGTCTGCTTCATCTAATACAAGCGTTTCAACCGTACCTAATTTTAAGGTGTGGCGGTTGATATGGTCTAACATACGTCCTGGCGTACCAACTACGATATGGGGACGATCTTTTAATTGACGGATTTGACGGCCGATATCGGCTCCACCGTAAACTGCTTGAACGCGAATTTTTTTGTCTTTACCAAGACGATACAATTCTTCTTGGGTTTGGATCGCTAATTCACGGGTTGGGGCAATCACTAATCCTTGTAGTTGATGGTTCGCTGGGTCGATTTTTTCTAACATTGGCAAACCAAATGCGGCGGTTTTACCAGTACCGGTCTGTGCTTGACCGATCACGTCTTTGCCTGCTAAGGCTAATGGAATCGTTGCTTCTTGGATGGGTGTTGCTTCTTCAAAGCCGGCACGCTCAACAGAAGTCAATAATTCGTTGGATAATTCTAGATCTTTAAATTTCAAATGGATCCTCCTAGGCTGGTCATCTTTTCGATGCCTGTTTTTCTATCATCGAAGCGTAGGTTAGTTCTTCAGAAACACAAGAGTAGTCCCATTTACTCTTATCTTTCTCTCGGTACCGAAAAACCGCTTCACGAAGGCATTATAAAAGGCTAAAACAAGTGTTGTTTGTCTCAGCCATCATTTTATCTCAAAACGTCAATGTTTTTTACAGTAATCATTCTGTGCTTCATCTTTCGGCGTTAGATAAGTATAACACGTTTTGAAAGTTTCAGCAAGATTTCAACTCCGCTTTACATTCCTTTTAGTGCATCAACGACTTCACTCAGGCCCATGCCATTGCTGCCTTTGATCACTAGGCTATCGGAAGGTTCTAAAGTTTCTATTAAGGAGGCGATCAGCTGTGGTTTTTCATCAATCGCAAAATAGCGCACCTTGTCAGCAAGGGCAGTGTTCGCTAGTCGTTTTTGCAATGCCTGCATTTCTTTGCCATAAAGGAAAACTAGCTGGAACGAGTCATCCAAGTGTGCGGCCATCTGCTCATGCATTTGTGCAGAATCTGGTCCTAATTCAAGCATATCTGCCAATACGGCGATCCGTCGTCCTGCTAAAGGCAATTTGCGGAAGCTATCCAATACAAGACCCATGGCCGTCGGATTGGCATTGTAAATATCGCTCAAAATCGCTGCCCCATTACCAGCAGTCACCCATTGGGTCCGATTTTTCGTCAATTGAAAATGCGCCAAGCCTTCCTTGATCGCTTCATCTGCTACACCAAAATGACGTCCTATCCCAATCGCGATCAAGGCATTTTTGACATTATAGCCGCCTAAGACCGGTAAGGTAAAGGTGGTACCTGCAACCGTAAAAATCGTCTGATCTTGCGATTCCTCCACGATATCTCCTTGTAGATCTCCCTCAGTTAAGCCAAAAGTTTCAATGGTCTGCATTAAATTGGGAACAAAGGGCTCTAACAATGGTTCATCAGCTGGCAGCATAAAGAAGCCGTCTTTTTTCAATCCTGCGGTGATCTCCATTTTGGCTTTGGCGATCCCTTCTCTGGACCCTAAGTTTTCAATGTGGGCTTCGCCAATCAACGTGATAGCGGCAGCGTCAGGTTCTGCTAAGCGTGAAAGGACTTCGATTTCACCTGCATGATCCATTCCCATTTCTAAAATCAATACTTGGGTATCTTCTGGCGCATGCAAGATAGTCAAAGGCACGCCTAGTTCATTGTTGTGGTTGCCTTGGGTTTTATAGGTCTGGTACTTTTGGGCCATGACCGCTTCCACCATATCTTTGGTGGTCGTTTTCCCGTTACTTCCAGTAATACCGATGATTTTCGGTGCAAGCTTTTCTTTATACGCTCGTGCCAATTGTTGGAACGCTTTGACGTTATCCGTGACAGGAATCACAAGGATGTCTTGCGGCGGTTCGATCGTAGGGTGGCTCCACAGTGTGGCGATCGCCCCATTGTCTTTGGCTTGTTGGGCAAATTCATGTCCGTCACGGGTACCCGCTAAGGGAACAAAGAGACTGTTTTCTTTGATCAGACGGCTGTCGAATTCCACAGAGGCAAGTGGCGTTTCATTTTCAATTTGCTGACCAAATACGGCAGCGGCTTCTTTTACAGTAAAATTCATCAGGTTCGCTCCTTTTTCCTAAAAAAAGAAAGCACAAGATCGCTTCAAGTATTTTCCTTGAGTTGAGCTGGCTTTCTTCCTGCTATTTATTCTGCTTCGTTTTCTGTTGCTTCTACATTGGTCAAGAACGAACGTCTTTGATTGAAACGATTCATCCCTAATTGGATCAATTCTTCGATCAAATCCCCATAAGGCAAGCCGGTCTTCTCCCATAGCAGTGGGTACATGCTGAATTCAGTGAACCCTGGCATCGTGTTCAGCTCATTTAAAAAGAGCTCATTTTTATTGGTCAAAAAGAAATCACAACGGCTCAATCCGCTGCCGCCTAACATCGTATAGGCTTTTTTCGCAAACTCTTGAGCTTTGGCTTGTGTTTCTTCTGGAATTTGTGCAGGAATCTGCATCTCGATTCGGTTGTCAATGTATTTGGAATTGTAATCATAAAAGGCAACATCTTTTACGATTTCTCCCGGCATTGTGGTCCGAACGTCTTCGTTTCCAAGAACGGCTACTTCGATCTCACGGGCTTCGATTCCTTGTTCAACGATCGCTCGGGTATCGTAGCGATACGCTTCTTGTAGCGCATTTTGCAGTTCTTCACGGTTCTCGGCTTTCGAGATACCGACACTTGAGCCCATGTTGGCAGGTTTGACAAACATTGGATAAAGCAGACTACCTTCACATTGATCGAAAATCTTTTTCGGATTTTCTTTCCACGCATTTTTCAAGACTGGTACATAGGGAACTTGCGGAATCCCCGCAGCTTGCAAGATATACTTGGTCATGATTTTGTCCATCCCACAGGCACTAGTCAAGACACCGGCTCCGACATAAGGCATTCCGATGGTTTCTAAAAACCCTTGGATCGTGCCGTCTTCGCCATTTGGTCCGTGAAGTAAAGGAAAGACGATCGCGTCTTCTTCGTAGATTGCCCCAGGTGAAATTTCTTCCCCTTTGGTTTCTTCATTGGTCAATGCCAAAGTAACTGGAGACGTTGGCGCCTCAGTCAATAATGGGCCTTTTAACCAGCGTCCTTCTTTGGTGATCATTACTAATTGAACTTGGTAGTAATTATAATATACAGCATTAACAACTGAAAAAGCGGATAACAGTGATACCTCATGTTCTGCACTGCGTCCCCCGTATAATAAAATGATTTTCAAAAGAATTTCCTCCTGTATTCATTGATTCTACCAAACTAAGTCTTCCACATTTTAGCACAAAATCGACCAACCGGCATTAAATCTTGCAGAAATTTCTTTAAGCTTACACAGTCGTTAGTTGAATGTTTTTCATTTTGTCAGTACTATGAATATATCACGGCACGTTTAAAGAGGTGGGACCTATGACAGAACAAACCGCTCCTTCTAGAAAAGGACGATTAAAACAAATCGTTCAAGTCTTTTTGAAATACAAAGTCGTTCAAAATATCAGCAAACAGCAGCACCCCGAAATGGTGCGTCAAGCGTTTGAAGAATTAGGACCAACATTTATCAAAATCGGGCAGATGCTTTCGGTCCGCAATGATCTGCTTTCCAGCACCTTTGTCGATGAATTCAAGCAGCTGCAGGACAATGTCAAAAGCGATCCATTTCCCAAGGTCAAAGCACTGCTGGAAACAGAACTGCAGCAGCCGCTAACGGAAGTTTTTTCCGCTTTTGATGAAATTCCGGTCGCCTCAGCTTCCATCGGACAAGCCCATCGAGCAAACTTGCTCAGCGGCAAAGAAGTGATCGTCAAAGTGCAGCATCCAGGGATCATTGCGGCAATTCAAGTGGATCTCGATCTTTTTGAAAAAGCCCTGCCGTTGGTTCGCGCAATTCCAGAAGCCAATGTGGTGGATTTAAAAAGCGTGCTAAGCGAAGTCCGACGATCACTTGCCAATGAAACAAATTTTTTACAAGAGATGAAAAACGCACAGGAATTCTACCGCAACAATCACCAAGACCCGCAGTTGGCATTGCCAAAAGTTTATCCCGAATGGTGTACCCAAAAAGTATTAGTCATGGATTACATGGCAGGTGAAAGCTTGAATTGCTTACTGACCCGCAAAAATCAAGACATCGTTTATGACAATCAGTCCGTTAAAGCAGTGAAAAAACAAGTGGGGACGCTATTAGTCGAAAACTTTATGAAACAAGTCTTTGAAGATGGCTTCTTTCACGCTGATCCACATCCTGGCAATCTTTTCTTGCATGTCTTCACGGATCAAGCCAACCGCCCACAACCATTTCAAGTCAAGCAGCGCGTCGGTGTCCTCGGCGGGGTCGATTATTCGTTGAAATGGCAAGAAGAAGCTGTCATGCCGCCTTACCAAGTGATTTTCTTGGACTTTGGGATGATGGGTCATTTGGATCAGTCTTTACGCAGCCGTTTAGCCGATGCGTTGATTGCTCTTTATACCCAAGACACCCAAGAAGTCGGCAAAGCCGTCTTGCGGTTGTGCAACAGCAGCGGCAGTTCCTTTGACGAAGTCGCCTTCTACCAAGATCTGCAAAAATTTGTTGAAAACTACTATAATATGCCGCTAAAGGATATCGACTTGCAAAAAGTGATGGCGGAAGTCATCACGATCTGCCATGATAACCAACTGCAGATGCATCGAGACATCACCTTGCTGATCAAGGCTTTTGGTACCTTGGAAGGTGTGATCAAAGCCTTAGATCCCGAATTATCAATGATGGAAGTCACTCAGCCTTTTGCACAAAAATATTTCCTGCAGCAGCTGAGTATTGAAGACGAGGTGAAAAAAAGCGCCTTGGCAACCGCAAAAAGCTTGCGGGCACTTAGCCATCTTCCCGATCGGACCTTGGCTGTCTTAGACACTTTTGCGACTGGTAAACACCGACTGAATCTAGAGATCCGCGAACAAAAGCAGCTATTGGACCGCTTTGATCAGATGGTCAATCGACTGGTGATCGGTATTATTCTAGCTGCGGTCATCCTTGGCTCTTCCTTATTGGTGGTCGCCAGCCCGCAACAAGGAGCCTTCGTCCATCAGATGGGAATCTTCGGATATACCTTAGCATTTTTCGCGATCGTGGCTTTAGTCAGCAAATACTTCTATGATCGTTTTCGCAAGAAATAAATAAGCACCTTCAATTCCCGTGGTTCATGCAGAAGCTGGGTCTTGAGGGTGCTTATTTTGCAAGAGTCTGTCGCAATTCGTTTTCAAAGATTCGTTTGAAGGCTTCCCGATCCTCTTTCGTAAAGGGCTTCGGTCCTTTTGTACGCTTGCCTGCTTTACGCATCTGCGCACCTAAGTAGCGTTGTCCAAGTAAAAAATCGATCGTTTCTGGCAAATACTCTGTGCCGTTATGGTGAAAAACCCGCGCTTTTTTCGGCAAGACCAAAGAGGCTAACCCATAATCTTGGGTAACGAGAAAATCACCGGGCTCTATTTCCTTCACGATTTCATAATCCGCACGATCCGAGCCTTTGTCGACATAGACAAAGTGAACATGGGCAGGATAATCTTTGGTCGTGTAATGATCGACACTGGTGACGATCACCACCGGCAGCTGATATTGCTGAGCCAGCTCGATCACTTCGTTTTTCACTGGCGATCCATCGCCGTCAATAAAAAGTCGCATCTTTACACTCCCCTCACAAGTTTCTTCGTTTACAATTACTTCTATTGTAAGAGGAGCAAGGCGAAGATGCAAGCAGACTTTACAGCCGTTTCCTTGAGGATGTATTTAAAGCCTCAAGAAGAGCAACTGCCTCCGCCCTAATAACTAGCAGCTACCCTAAGCAAAGCTTATCCTTCAACTTTAGAAAATGCTCGCTCTTTTAGCTCATAAACGACATCGCAAGCCTTGGCTACTTCTTGCTCATGGGTCACTAAGATAATACATTTTTTTTGCTCATGAGCAATTTCTTGAAATAGTTTGACGATCTCTTTGGACGTCGTTTCATCCAAGTTTCCAGTCGGTTCATCGGCTACGATCAGCTCATGCTCACAGCACAATGCGCGAACGATCGCCACCCGCTGCTGTTGCCCACCCGATAATTGGGTCACTTTTTTCAGTGCCAGCTCTTCCGTGATGCCAACTTTGGCTAAGTTGGCTAAAGCATAGGCCTTTTTATCGGCTTGCTGCGACTTCGCGATCGCCATCGCTGTGATCACATTGTCCAGTGCCGACATATAAGGCAATAGATTATACGCTTGGAACACGATGGAAACATCTTTGCGGCGGTATTCTCGCAATCCGATTTTTGCTAACGTTTCTTCATTGTAGAAAATCTTTCCTTCTTTCGGTGTATCTAGGCCCGTGATCAGTGACAGGAAAGTTGTTTTCCCCGATCCGCTAGAACCTAAGATCGCATACATCTTGCCAGGTTCAAAGGTCAAATCAACGTCACGAAACAGCGCTTCTGCTTCGCTTTGATACCAATATCCTAATTGTTCTGTTCGTAATGTCATGTCGTTCCTCCTAAGAAACCAAGATTTTTTTCGGATTCAACCGCAAAATGCCCGCGGAAGAGAGTAAGATCGAGCCAAAACTGATCCCTAGACCGAGTAATGCCAATAAACCAATTTGTTGAGGGGAAACGGTGATTTCTAAGGACTCCACTTCTGCTGATTGGGTGAAGGATGGGAAAGAACCACCACGATTTCCGCCCATTTGCGGCATCTCCCCGCCTCCAGGACCAGCGTTTTCAGTGGCTGCTTGATCAGTCGTTGTCTCTGTTTGTTGTGCCAATAATTGCTCTCCGACGGCATTCCCGACAAGATTGCCGCTAGCGGCCGCGATCCCTAAAGCAAATACCATACAGACAAAAATCTCTGTGAAAAACTGTAGGATCACTTTAGCCCGTGACTCGCCTAAAGAGAGCAATACACCAATCTCATAACGACGTTCCCGAATCGACATCATCACGATCAACGTCAAAATAATGATACCGGCAGCAGCAACTAACACAATAATATTTTTTGCAAAGCTAGCGACATTATTTAATGGTGTCAGCATCGACTGATACATTTGATCGTTGGTTTGAATGCTGTAGGTTTCTGTATCGATCAACCCTTCCGCTTCTTCCACGAATGCTGTCATCTCAGACGGATCACTCAAGGTATAGGTTGCCGAGTCAATGGTGTCCTCATTGCCGCTCAACGTATTGGCAAGGGTATAAGAAGCAAAGATCGTGTTGGCTGGATTGAGAAAGTTGAACATTTGGCTCATGCTGTTGCCTACTTCACTCGTTTCATAGATTCCCTTGATCGTCACTTCGACTTCATTGTCCTCTGCATCAGTAATCGAAAACGTATCTCCGACTGCCAAATCATTTGCTTCGGCTAGTGAGGATTCGATCAGGACTTGGTTCGTACCTTCATCCTCAGAAGTAATGCCTTCTCCATCCGTGATTGTCGCTGTTCCTTCCGAAAAAGTCGTATACGCCGCACTGCTTGATACACCAGTGATTTGGAAATCACCCGTACTCATATTCCCGCCAGGCATTCCTCCTGGCATACCGTCCATTTGCCCCGTCTCGCTGCTATCGGTTGCTTCTGACTCTGTCGATGAGTCACTGCTGGAGATCGGTTCGATCCCGCTGACGGCATCAGCAGAGGTGCTGACTTCAAAACTATATGAGGCAACCCCGTCTAAATCGGCGATCGCTTGGGCATCAGTAATCGCTACTGGTGTCGATTGAAAACTCCCTGGATCTGGTCGGGTGCTTTGGTCATCGCTGTCAGAAGAAGAGCTCCTTTGCTGAAAAGCCTGCTCGCGGTTTGCTTGCAACGTCACAGTTGCGCCAACACTTTTCTGGGCATTTTCAGTCGCTACTAGTGCCGCACTGCGAATCGTCAGACCCGCCAATACAAAAATCAAGATTGCAGAAAACACGGCGATCAGCAACAGGCTCCGGCCTTTTTTCGCCCATAAACTTTGGAGACCTCGTTTCAAAAAATTCATCTTTGTTCCTCCTGAATGGCAAATTATTGTATTTCGACTATAAGAACCTTAGCTTAAATTGAACTTAAATCTTCCCCTGATTTTTCAAAACGTTGGAACAGACCGCAGCTGTCTTCTGCGATCTGCACGTTTTATTGATGACCCCAAGGGAATGATCGAGGAACCTTCAACTAACGGCCAAAGCCGCCGCCCATTTGATTGGTTGTCGCTGTAGCTCCTGATTGGGTCAAGTTGGCGATCGTTTCCGTGACGGGCAACGTTCCTAATTCCGTCCCATCACTAAGGGTCCCACCAGCATAATAACCAGAAACAGCTTGCGCATCATTCGTTCCCCCACTGACCAATGTATAGCTGCTATCCGTCAAATCTGGGCTAGAAAGAACCACATGTTGGTAGCTTTTACTTGGTGCATAGGACAAGATCGTCTGTCCTTGACTATCCTTTAAGGTCATAAGGGTCTCTGCTGCTTGGGTTTGATCGAAACTGATCCCGATCGACTGTTGACTTCCCCCACTGACATTCATGGCCATATCGGTCGTACCAGCAGCTAACAAGACACCGCCAGTGATTTCAAACGTCCCGTTATAATCCAAAGCGCCATTGCCACCGGTCGTTGGACCATTTACGATGACGACCCCATCACTCATAGTGACATTGCCGTTACTGTCCAGGCCATCACCTTCGGCATCGACCACCAACGTCCCGCCAGTGATTGTGATTTGTTTGCTGTCATCTGCGGTATCGCCACCGCCAGGACCGCCACCAAAGCTGTCTTGCCCAAATTGGCCAGTGGTTTCCTCTGTATCACTGCCGCCACCGGCATTGATCCCGTCATCGCTAGCCACGACGTGTGTCGTACCACCAGCAATCGTGATCACACTTGCTTCTAGTCCTTCATAGGATTCTTCGATAGCAATCGTCCCATCGGAGATCGTCAATTCATTGTCCGCATGTATGCCGTCGTCACCACTGTTGGCAGTGATCGTACCACCTGTGATGTTGATGGTATCATTGGCATGCAGGCTATCATCTGCACTATCGATCGCAAAGGTACCGCTGCTGATGGTCATCACACCGCCAGCTTTCAATCCTTTGTAGCTTTCATCCGTCACTAGCGACTGACTTTGTGCCCCGTCAGCCGTTTTGATCGTGAGATCGGCTGATTGGATGCTTAAATTTGTTTCTGCTTGGATGCCATCACGCCCACTTTGGATCGTAAAGGTACCGCCATCGATCGCAACGTAGCCTTTTTCCGCATCTTCCGAATTATTCGCTTGGATGCCATCTCCTTCAGTGGTGTTCAGCGTGTAGTTCCCTGCCAAGATCGACACGGAATCTTTTCCTTTGATGGCATTGTTTTTCGCTGTGATCTCAATCGTGCCACCAGCTAAAACCAAATCATCTTTGCTGCGCAGCCCGTTGCTGTAATTTCCTGTGATCACCAACGTTCCATCACCGTTGATGGACAAATCTTCTTTACTATAAAAAGCGGCATCTGGTTCCGTCTCACCTTCCGCCAAGGTGTAGCTGCTGCCATCTATCAGAGTATTTGTCGTATCACTGGCTAAGGTCGTGATGACTTTTTCTGCTTGTTCGATGACGACTGCCGCCCCATCTTCATTGGTGATCGTGACACCCGCAAAGATCAGATGGACTTTTTCTTCTTTATTGACGTTGACAACCAGTTGACCATTACTTAAGGAACCGCTGACGACATAGGTACCAGCTTGCGTGATCGTCACCGTTTGGTCTTCCACTGCAACGCCATCAACAGCCGTCGTATCGCCGTCATTCAATTCAAGTTGCGTGGCGGTCGCCTCATCGTAGGAGGCATCCACGTCTTCTTCTTCGTAACTGCCATAATAGTCCGTAGCATCATCAAGAGTCGTTGCAACGTTGGTCACTGCGGCAGAACCTGAAACAGCCGCTGCAGAACTGGAGCTGCTGCTCGTGCTACTACTATCGGTTTGCCCACAAGCGCCTAGGAGCAGCGATGAGAGTAAGAGCGGATAAATGAGTTTTTTCATAAGAGGTTCCTCCTTCTACAGCTCATCGCGGTTAGCGGTGAGCTTGCCTAAAACAACGGGTAAATTGCCATTACGAACCCGAACTTCATCAATGATTTGTTTTTCTTGCGCTTGGTCTTTTAACAGCAACTGATAACGCAACTCATATAAGCTCCCCATCGTGGTCGTTCGAACCGATGTCAGTTTGGCAGAATGCGTATATTTTTCAAAGAGATCATCGAATAGTTGCGGATAATCCAAATCTTCTGGAATCGTGACTTTCAGTTCTCGTTCACTCGTGGCTTGTCGATCGCCAAAGGGCACCGTGTATAAAAGGGTCAAGAAAAGCGCCACGATGATGGAAAAAATCACGACATAGCCGACATAGCCCATCCCAGTTGCCAGACCGATCCCCATCGACCAAAAGACGCTGGTGATCTCTCTAGACCCTCCTGGAACCGAGCGGAAACGAATCAAACTGAAGGCGCCTAAGATCGCCACACCTGTGCCAAGATTGCCGTTGACTAGCATGATCACGGATTGAACGAGGATCGGTAAAACAGCCAAGGTAATGACGAAGTTTTTTGTGTAGACATTGCGGATCATATGGATCGCAGCTACCAATATTCCTAAAAGCAATGAGGCGGCGATACAGATCAATAAGCTACGCCATTCAAGGGTGCTCGTATCGCCAGAAAACAGACTAGATAACATGTAACCATTCCTCCTTCTTGAACAAATGCCGTTGATACGTTTGGGCATATTTCGAAAAGCTACCTTTGCGCACGCTGTATTTGTTCAACAGCTCCACAAACCATAACGGATAAGCACCGAGGGCTTTCACTTCCATCAACACCCCGATTTCAGGTGCTACCAGCGCCCCCTCACTGCCAGAACCGAACATAAGATCATAGGTGCGAAAGCGAATGTTTTGGTCGAATGTCACGCGAAATTCACTATCATCATCAATAAACAGCGACAAGCGATCATAGGCAATCAACACTTTCGGCAGCAAGTCTGGGTTTTGCTTAAATAGCCAGTGGATCTCTGCAGCGATTTGCGGTGCTTCTGCCATTGACGGCAAGACCCCTGTTTGCAACCAGCCGCAATAGTCAGCATAGGGCAGCGGGATTCGGCGTTTGTAGACCACGCCATTGACTTTCTTTTTGATCTCTAAAAAAATCAACTGCTGCTCTGTCGGTATGCCATAGCTGCGGACCCGAAATTTTTCTTTGTATTTCGGTTTGTCCATCGAATGACGAATAAAGCGGTAATCGTGGGTATCGTAATACAAGGACATAATCGTGTGCTGCCCATATTCATCGATCGCCATTCTTTGCTGAAGCTCAGCAAGAAATGCAGGAAATTGCTCCTTGGCTATTAAATATTTTGTCTCTTTTCTTTGAAAGACTTTTTTCAATTTCATAAAAATGTTCCTCCCTTGAAATCCATGCACTGAATTTACGGCAGCTATCTTAAATGCAGCTTAAGGCAAAACAGTTTTTTTAAGCATTTTTTATGCTATTCGTGCTATTCTTATCCTTAAAGAGGTGGGAACATGATTAAACTATTAGTGATCGAAGATGACAAAACATTATCTGATAATATGAAAGAAATCGTCAGCGAGATCGGTGACGTCACACAAGCCTATGATGGCAGTGAAGGCTTATACGAGGCAGAAACGGGGATCTATGATTTGATTATTCTCGACTTGATGATGCCAGAGATGAACGGTTATGAGGTGCTTTCTGCCCTAAGAAAAAAAGGACTCCAAACACCCGTCCTGATTTTAACAGCCAAAGACGGCTTAGAAGACAAAGTGACCGGTTTTCAAAAAGGGGCAGATGATTATTTGACCAAGCCTTTTTATCGGGAAGAATTATTGATGCGGATCAAAGCGTTGCTAAAACGCTCCTTAGGTTTGTTCAATGAAAATACCCTGGAATATAACGGATTGCTGTGCAACCTTGGCACCAATGAGGTCAGTTACCAAGGGCAGCTTTTGCCGATCCAAGGGAAAGAATTTGAGCTGCTGCTTTATTTTCTACAAAATAGAAACATTATTTTGACTAAGGAACAGATTTTTGATCGCATCTGGGGATTTGATTCAGAAACGACCTTGACTGTCGTCGAAGTCTATATGAGCAATCTGCGGAAACACTTGCGCCAGACAGGGATCGACAAAGAGATCCGTACGTTGCGAAATGTCGGCTATATTATGCAAGGAGCCTAGTCTATGAATAAAGAACGCTCTAAGAGACAACGACTGCACTCCTTTCTCCTAAATGTCAGTGCCTTTGCGTTGGTTTTCTTACTTTTAGGAACCATCGTCCTCCAATTGTTCAACCAATCGGCTTATCGGCAAACCGACATTTCTTTGGAACAAGCAGTCAAAGATACCCGCTTGATCCAAGCAGAGATCAACGCTTCGCAATCCAATCTAGAGGTATTGCCACCAGATAGTGCCATGCCAAAGATCCCTGGGACCAATCGCTTCAATACCCAGTTGATTCTCTGGTCTGAAGACGGTGAGATATTAAACAAGCAGACCTTGGGCGGCCGCTTTTCACAACTGGCAAGTTTATCTTTAGATACAAGCCACTTAGACAGTATCACATCTTTTTCAGTGGTGGATCAGTCCTTGTCAGAGGAAGAAGAGACCCTTTTGTTTCGTTCGATCACCACCAAAGCACCAACAAATGATGCTGGTGTCGGCTATATCCAAGTCTTGGCGAACACTAACCAAATCAAAAATGCGATGAACAATTTCCAAACGATTTTGATTTTATCGATGATCTTTTTCTGGATTCTTTCGATCGGGATCAGCTATTTGCTTTCCAGCTTGAACATGCGCCCCATTTTAGCCTCCTGGAAAAAACAGCAGGAATTTGTCGAAAATGCATCCCATGAGCTGCGCACACCATTGACGATCATTCAAAACAGTCTGGAACGCCTGTTTACCAAGCCCAATCATACGATCATTGAAGAATCTGAAAGCATCGCGCAAGCGTTAGCGGAAACTCGGCGGCTGACTGGATTAACGGCGGATTTGCTGACGATCGCCCGCAGTGATTCCAATCAATTGCTTTTGACAAAAGAAACCATCGAGCTAGCTCCTTTTATCGATGACTTAGTCAAACCTTTCAAAGAAATTGCCGAATTGGATCAAAAACACTTTGTTGTCGAAAACTTTGCCAAAACGACCGCTTGCTTTGACCAAAAGAAAATCCATCAAGTCCTCGTGATCCTCCTAGATAATGCCTTAAAATATACCAGCAGTGGTGATAAAATCACCCTCTTATCGGAGATTTCTAACAAGCAATGGCTGATCGAGGTCAAAAACACAGGACCAGCCATTTCCGATGAAGAAAAAGCCCGTATCTTTGACCGCTTCTACCGCGAGGATCGTTCCCGCTCCAAAGAGACCGGCGGCTATGGTTTAGGCTTAGCGATCGCCAAGCAAATCGTTGAAGAGCACAAGGGACAAATCCAGGTCAAAGATTTGCAGCCACGAGGGGTTATTTTTCAGATTCGTTTACCTAAAGAAGGATAAAGGAGAAAAACAAATGCAGGTCATCACCCTTAAAGAACACCCTGACTACTTAGCAGAAGCCATTCGTTACTTCCAAAAACAGTGGGCTGGTCCCGACTCCCTCATGGTTTATGAGGATAGCCTGACCCATAGTTTTTCAGCAAATCCTTTGCCGCAATGGCTGCTGCTGGTCAACGAAGAAATCGCAGCAGACGGACGTTATCAAATCATCGGCTGCGGCGGCTTGATCCCCAACGACTTCATCAGTCGGATGGATTTGACCCCTTGGCTTTGCGCCTTGTATGTGGACCCTTTGTGGCGTGGCCAAGGCGGTGCCCGCCTTTTGATCGAAACAGCCAAGCAACGTGCTGCTGGAGCTGGTTTTGATTCTTTGTATCTATGTACGGATCTTTCTACTTTTTATGAGAAATTTGCTTTTGAACCGATCGGGACGGGCTACCATCCTTGGGGAGAGTCTTCCACCATCTATCGCTGTTCTCTCACCTAAATGAACAAAAAAAAGCTGTGAACAAAAATGTTCACAGCTTTCTTTACTCACAGTACTATTGCTAGTAGAATACCCTATCTCCACAAAAGGAATATTCCGACACCCTACAAATCCGGTAGGTTGCTTACGCGGTGTGCCTCTGCTATCAATCTGGTCAGCTAATGCTAGACCTTCTCGACTCGTCGCATGAGGATTACTTTACCATAAAACTAGTCGGAATACTACTGTTTTTTATAAAATTAAAACTGCTGATAAGCATTTCTCAAGAAAGAGTGCCTATCAGCAGTTTTTCATGAATCAATTGTTACTTTTCAAATAGAAACATTCCAATTGATGGATAAAAAAACTTAGGATAAGAAGGTCGCTACTTTGGTCGTAATCAAATCGATGGCTACGTGGTTTTCGCCGCCTTCTGGTACGATGACATCGGCATACCGTTTGGTCGGTTCGATGAATTGATGATACATCGGTTTTACCACCGTCAAGTATTGTTCGATCACAGAATCCAATGTCCGGCCACGTTCTTCCATGTCACGTTTGATTCGGCGAATGATTCGAATATCATCGTCTGTATCAACATAAAGTTTAATATCCATTAAATTACGCAATCGCTCATCTTCTAGAATCAAGATCCCTTCCAAGATAATGACTTCTTTGGGTTCTTGAATGATCGTTGCTTCGCTGCGGGTATGCGCGACATAATCATAGACGGGTTTTTCGATCGTTTGATATGCAAGCAGCTGTTGCAAGTGATCGATCAACAAATCAGTATCAAATGCAAAAGGATGGTCATAGTTGGTGTTCAACCGTTCTTCAAAGCTCAGATCACTTTGGTCTTTATAGTAGGAGTCTTGTTCAAGCATCATAATAGAATGATTGGGGAAATGATTAAAGATCGCCCGACTCACGCTTGTTTTTCCACTACCTGATCCACCTGTCACACCAATAATAATGGGCTTGCCATTCGTCATTCAATTAACCTCTTTCATCTTAAAAAATTCACACTGGTTCTATTATAGCGAAAATTCGGCAAATTACTACTGTTTCTGTAGAATCAGTGCTGCAATAAAGGAAGTAATTGCTGCAAACGTTCGATCACATAAGTAGGCTGAATCTCACCACTGTTTTTTTTCTTTGGATTGAACCAAATCGTATCGATCCCTGCCAGTTGTCCGCCTAAGATATCTGAAGTCAGTGAATCGCCAATGATGACTGTTTCTTGTTTTTTAACGTTTGGTATGCGAGCAAACACATAGTCAAAATATTCTTTCATTGGTTTTTGATACCCTGTATCTTCTGAAACAAAAATATCAAGGAAATACGGCTTTAATTTGGCATCTTCCAAGCGGCGATATTGGGTTTCAGAAACCCCGTTCGTCACCACGTATAGGTCAAAATGCTGCGCCAACTCCGCTAAGATCTCATCACTGTTGTCTAACAGTTTATGTCCTTTATTTAGAAATTCCCGATAGGCCAATTCAACTGCTGGACTATCGACCTGAATGCCTTGCGTTTCAAAAAACAAACCGAAACGCTCATTGATGACTTGGTCTCTCGTGATTTTCCCTTGCTCAAACTGCTGCCACAAATCATGATTGATCGTTTGATAGCTTTGTTTGCGCTCTGGGGTCATTTCCAAGCCATGAGCTTCAAATAGTGCTTTTAAGGCTTGATCTTCGGTATCTTGAAAGTCGAGGATCGTGTCATCGACATCAAATAATAATGTTTTATACTTCATTTTCTCCCTCTTTCTCAGCGGAAATGCGCCGCCAGTCCTTTTAATTCTTCTTGCGTCAGCGAGCGATAACTCCCCACTGCTAAATCATCTGGTAGAACCAGCGAACCCATCGCTGTTCGTTTCAGCTGAATGACTTTTTTCCCTCGGGCTAAAAACATCTTTTTCACTTGATGGAACTTGCCTTCAGCAATTTCTAACGAAACAAAGGAACGAGCCGCTCGGGCATCGATGATCGTTAGGGCAGCTGGTTTGCAAGTGACACCACCATGAAAGGTGATCCCTGTGGCAAATGCCGCCACATCTTCAGGAGTCACCAAGTCATTGACCACCACTTCATATCGCTTGGTCACCTTTTTGGTGGGATGTAGCAAGTCATAGCCTAACTGACCATTCGTCGTAACTAATACCAACCCTTCCGTGTCCCGATCCAATCGACCGACGGCATAAAGATCTGGGTGCTGGTCCTTTGGTGCAATCAAATCGATCACTGTCTGGTGCTGTTGATCAACATTCGCTGTAACGACACCATTGGGCTTGTTGACGATATAATAGCGTTCCTGCGTCTCCAACTGACGACCCGCAACCATGATTTGATGGATGGCGCTATCGACATTGCGCTCAGGTCGCCCTTCAATCCTTTGATCCACGAGGACTTTTCCTTGCTGAAACAACCGTTTCATCTCTTTACGAGAAGTATTCAATTGTTGCTCGATCACTTTATCTAAACGCATAAATTTTTCTCCATAGTGGCTATTATAGCTCAGGATCTAGCGAAAGGAAACTGCCAGGATTTCAAATGATTTGACTTTCTTTGTCTTTTTGCGTAAGGTTAAAGAGTAAAGTAAATATAGTTTCTCATACACAGCGTTATGACCTGGTGGAGAAAAGTTGAACCAAAACTTTCTGGGGCAGTTGTGTACACAACTGCCCTTTTGCGTGTTTTCACTCACGTACCACTTAATGTGCAGAGTTAACAAAATTTGCTTAAAAAATCTCGTTATTAACGAGAAAATTTTAGGAGGAATTGAGTTATGTCAGTATCATTAGAAGTTACGAAAAGAGAAGTTCGCCCACGTTCTTTACGGAACAAGTTGCGCCACGAAGGAAAAGTACCTGCAATTGTCAATGGGTACAAAGTAGAAAGCACACCGATTGCTGTCAATGCAGCAGAATTAGAAAAAATCTTGCGTGAAAATGGATTGAATACCGTAATCACGATCAATTTAGAAGGCAAAAAAGTCAATACACTGATCAAAGAGTATCAATCAGATACCTTCACACGCAATTTAACCCACGTTGAATTCCTATCTGTCGATATGAATGAAGAAACAGAAGTAGAAGCAGAAGTAACCTTAATTGGCGAATCTGCTGGTGTCAAAGCTGGTGGTGTTCTAGCACAAAACTTGTATACAGTCGTTGTATCAGCAACACCAGACAAATTGCCTGAACGTGTTGAGATCGATGTAACGTCATTAGAGATCGGCGATTCATTAACAGTGGCTGATCTGCCTAAGAACGACGAGTACACGATCGTGACCGATCCAGAAGAACAAATCGTTGCGGTTACTGAACCACAAGAAATCACTGAAGATGAAGAAGCTGGCGAAGCTGCTGAACCAGCAGTTATCGGTGAAGACGAAGAATAATCATAGAACATCGTTCTTAAGATCGCGTCTTCAATCAACAGACACTTCTAAGAAATACAAGACTCTTGAAGGGCTTTTCCTTTAAGAGTCTTTTTCATTCTTACGAAGGGCTGGTGAGCTGCAACTGACTATTTTCCACTGAAAGACGTCATGGGAAAGCTTGGTCCAGCCAACCCATCAAATTTTTAAGAAAATAGTTAAAATGCGTCGCTGACCAAAAAGAAAAGCAGAAGTAGTTGCATTTTTGACGGTTCTTCATTATGATAAATAGACAAATTTGATGTTATTGGCAAGCCTACTTGAAGGAGGGATTTTTATGTTTGAAACATTTGATGATCACCGCAGCCGCTACGCTTCTGGCGGGATTGTTCAAACACTGCCTGGCGAACTGATCGATAGTATTTGGTTAATCATCGATCTCGATTTAAAAGGGTTTATTCCGTTGACAAATCTGCTCACCTTTGAAGTCCAAAACAATCACGGTCGTGTCACACTGCTTTTTTCTCAAGCACAAAGTCAAATCGAACTCGGCGTTGATCTGCCTTACCGTTATTCCGACCTCTATCCCCAAAAAGTCTATGTGTATGACGATGGGCAGCGGCAAACGATTTTATTGCCTAGCGAGACTCGTTAACAGCGCTTCGTGTTTCTCTTTTTATAACGATACTTACAAAAAAAACCACCCTTTTTATTTTAAAAGGTGGTTTTTTTTGATTCCTTCCTCTCATTTAATTCCATATTATAAAGGGTTCGAGCAAGCAACCAATGAATCCCCCGTTTTTTATTACGTTTTATTGACTATTTTTTGCATGTTAAAATAACGTGTGAAGTTCCCTTATAATAAGGACAGTTGCAAAATTCAGCTGAAAGAGGTGCCTAGTTTTGAAAAATATCCTTGAAAAAGATATTATGCAAATGCTGCGTCTGTCCACGATGCTCTTGAGCGAAAATCCCCTTCCTTTGAATAAAGCTGCTGCCGACCAAAATCTTTCCGTCAAAACGATCCGTCGGCTACTGTCCAGTTGTTTAAACGAGGACCCTTCCTTCCATTATGATGTGCAGCAAGGACACATTCGTGCCTTTCATGATTTGCAGCAGCCCCTAGCCAGCAAAAACTTCTCCCATACAGAAATGCTTGCTGCATTGTTTAATAAAAGTACAAACTATCAGTTGCTCTTGTTACTGTTAAAAATGCCGACCATTTCCTTTGCAGACCTCCACAAGCGGTATTACCTGAGCCCCTCCAGTTTGCATCGGCGCTTTTTGTCCTTTTCCTTTTTTTTGGCACCTTATCATCTAAGGATCGACCGTCGCAGTTTTCCTTTGATTACTGGCAATGAACGGCAACTGCGCTATGTGATTTTTCGACTCACCCTCTTAGCAAGCCCGACGCTTTCTTCTAATCAAGCGTTTCAAGAACTGAAGCAGATTCATCAGTTGCGGGCAAACGCTTTTTATCCCAACACCCCCGCCACGTTTACTCAGCAAGTTTATCCAACATGTTTTGTGCCGCGTTTTTATTTAGTTGGTGAACGCAGCTATTTATTTTTGTGGCAACAGCTGCTAACACTGGAGCCTTTTTATGTGCCAACAGAAGAAGCCTTCCTTTTGCGACGAATCATCACGCCGATTTTGTCGGAGCATCCGCTCCAGCAACCATTAGAAGTGCTTTTGTCGAAAATTTTCCAAGCCCATCTTTTGGGCGCCTTACTGGAAGGCAATTTATTTGTCTATCCGCCACTAAATCCTTGCCTATCTGAACGTTCCCAACGCTTGGTCCAGGCTTTTTTGACTCAGCTTCCCCATTACGAAAAACTCTTAAAAAAGCATCCCGAGTTGCCCTTACTCTATGAATGCATTTGGCAAGAGCTCTCTTTTTTCCAACCAATCATTGCCTTTCCGCAAAAAAAAGAGCGTCCGCTTAAGTAGCGACACGCTCTTTTGAAGTTCATTTAATTGGCAGTGAATTATTTTGCGTCAGCATCAACGATTTTCACTGAACCTTGCCATTGTTCTTCCACAAAGTCTTTGATTTCGTCTGAATGCAGCACTTCGATCAATTTCTTGATTTTGTCGCTATCTTCGTCACCACTGCGGACAGCGATCACGTTGACATAAGGCGAATTATCGGCTTCTAATAAAACAGAATCATCCGCTGGGTTCAAATCGATCCCGAATGCGAAGTTCGCATTGATGGCAATTAGGTCTGCTTCGTCGTTTTGATAAGCAGTCGCCAAAAGAGATGGATCGACGTCATGTTTAAATTCTAAGTTTTTCGGATTTTCAGCAATATCATCAAAGGTTGCCGTTTCTGTATCAACGCCGTCTTTTAAAGTGATCAAGTCAGCATCTTGTAAAATCGTTAGGATACGACCCCAGTCAGATTCAGAAGTGGAAGTAAGAACCGTTGCACCATCTTCTAGTTCTGAAATATCAGAGATTCGTTTTGAGTAAAGCCCCATTGGCTCGATATGGATCGCACCAGCATTGACAAAATCATAGCCATTGTCTGCGATTTGTTTGTTCAAGTAAGGAATGTGTTGGAAGTAATTGGCATCGATATCCCCATTTTCCAATGCTTTGTTTGGCAACACATAATCATCGAAGGTTTTGATTTCAAGATCAATGCCTTCTTCTGCTAGTAAAGGTTTGGCTTGTTCTAAAATTTCCGCATGAGGCGTAACTGATGCACCGATCACTAATTTTGTTGATTCTCCCTCAGCCGCAGATGAGTCAGAGCTTCCTGAATTTGAGCCTGTGCCACAAGCAGCTAAAGCGGCAGTTAACAATAAGGTTGTTGCAATACCAAAAATCTTTTTCATATCCATTTCCTCCCATATTTTCCACTTTTTGTTCTTCGTTTCATTTACCGTTTATCGGTGGCTTTCGCAAGGAAATCGCCGATTCCTTGGATAATGAAAACGATAATTAAAATAATCACTGTTGCAACAAGCGTAACAGTGTAATTTCCACGTTGAAATCCTTCTTGCCAAGCCAAAGCGCCTAGCCCGCCGGCACCGATCGCGCCTGCCATGGCAGTATAACCAATCATTGAAATCGTTGTGACCGTCAGTCCTGAAATCAATGCTGGAACACTTTCGGGAATCACGATCTTGTAGATGATCTCCCAGTAACTAGCACCCATCGCTTCCGCTGCTTCAATCACACCAGGATTGACTTCACGAAAAGCAATTTCCACCATCCGAGCATAAAACGGTGCCGCCGATAAAACTAATGCTGGGATCGCTGCTTTTGCCCCTAGGAATGAACCGACTAATAATGTTGTAAACGGAATGATCAAGACCATCAAAATCATGAATGGCGTTGAACGAAAGGCGTTACTGATGATGGAAACCACGTTATAGAAAATGTTGGCTCCCGCTGTTTGTTTACGCCCTAGTGAATAAAGCGCCAATCCTAGAAGCAAACCGATCACGACCACTAAAACCATGGAGAAGAAAGTCATAAACAAGGTGTCTAGGGTTGCTTGCTGCATATTGGTCCAGTCGACTTTTTCAAAATTAAAATAGGTTTCTACAAATGACTTATCCAAGCTCAATCACCTCCACGCCCACTTGCTGCTCTTTGAAAAAGGCGATCGCTTTTTCGACCTCACTTGCTTCACCTGTCAATAAGACCGTCAAGCCGCCAAAGGATCCTTCATTGGTTTGTTGGATCTTTCCGTAAACGACATTGACATCGATCTGAAAGCGGCGGATCGCTTGTGAAATGACTGGTTCATTGGCGTTGTCTTGTGTAAAGGTCAAGGTCACTAAATGCCCTTGCGGATTTTCTCGTAAGAAGGCTTGCCGTAGTTCTTCAACATCTTCTTCTGGTTCCAAATCTTGCTGAACAAAACGTTTGGTCACTTCTTGCTGCGGGTTACGGAAAACCGATTGTACTGATCCTTCTTCAACGATCTGCCCATGCTCCATCACCGCGACCTTGTTGCAGATTTTGCGAATGACGTTCATTTCATGGGTAATCAGCACGATCGTCAAATGCAATTTTTTATTGATGGAAAGCAAGAGATCTAGCACTTCTTCTGTTGTTTGTGGATCTAACGCACTCGTTGCTTCATCACACAGCAAAATTTCTGGTTCATTCGCTAATGCACGAGCAATCCCGACTCTTTGCTTTTGCCCGCCAGACAATTGTGCCGGATAGGCAGTTTCCCGTCCTTCCAACCCAACTAATTTAATCAGCTCTTGCGCTCGTTGACGTCGTTTTGCTTTTTCAACGCCAGCCAACTCCAATGGCAATTCGATGTTCTCCGCCACCGTTCGAGACCATAATAGATTAAAGTGCTGAAAAATCATGCCGATTTTTTTGCGGAAGTTTCTCAATTCTTTGTTTTTCAATGCCAAAATATTTTGACCGTTAATGACTACATCTCCTGCTGTCGGCAATTCTAAGCCGTTCAACAAACGAACTAATGTACTTTTCCCAGCACCAGAGTAGCCGACGATTCCATAGATATCGCCTTTTTCCACTTGCAATGAAACATCATTGACGGCGTGGACAGCCGTTTGCTTTTTGCCGAATGACTTTTTCACATGCGACAATTCGATTAATGCCATGTTATTCCCATCTTTCCTCTTTGGTTGGTTAAACACAAAAAAAGCTCTCATCCTCTGTACATTATACTGTTACAAAGGACGAAAGCACAACTTCCGCGTTACCACCTTGATTTACTGTCGATTCGCATCAACAGCCTCGCTCAGTACTTGAATTACTTCGCATACTGCTGCACTGTAACGGGTGCCTCCCGTGATAGGCTTGTTTCCACTCACCTATCATGCTCAAAGACCATCTTCCATCCTCTCTCCGTTGCCCATTTGCACCAAACAGGGCTCTCTGTGTACGTTAAGAACATGTACTCTTCTTTTCAAAGCATTCATTTATTGAGCAAATTATAGCAACGTCTTATCCGACTGTCAATTCTTTTTGAAAAAATAGTCGTTTTTACAGATTTGACTTACAAGGCTTCAAATTGGCTTGGGTCAACCTCTTTGAAGCTGACCAGCCAAGCGTTCATTTCGTCTTCATCATTTAAGGTATCAATCGATTGATCGATTTTTTCATTTACGGAAGAAATCACGCCCGTCAATGGACTTGGAAATTCACTGACTGCTTTTTCCGCTTCCAGCTCAACAAGGGTCTCTCCTTGTTTTAAAGCAGTTCCTGCTTTTTGAATCGAAGCAAACGTGACCGCACCAAGTTCTTCTTGCGCTTCTTTTGTTAAACCGACACAATATTCTTTCCCGTTAAACAAAACCCACAAATTATCTTTTTTTCTTAAGCATTTCTTTTCCATGATTCTAGTAAGACTCCTTCATATTCATTTTCTTTAAATCCATTAATCAAAAAGCGGTCGCCGCTAACCAGCAGTGGGCGCTTGATCAACATACCATCGGTTGCCAGCACATCGGCTGCGTCTTGGGCAGTCATGGTCGGCACTTTTTCTTTTAATTGCAATTCACGGTATTTCATGCCGCTTGTGTTAAAGAAACGGGTTAACGGTGCTTCGCTTGATTGGATCCAAGCCAGCAATTGTTCCGGTTGAGGCGGTGTAGCTACCATATCGATCGCTTCAAAGGGAATCTCGTGCTCTTCTAACCAACGCTTCGCATTTCGGCATGTACTGCATTTTGGGTACCAATAAAATGTAATCATGTGAACTCCTTAAAGTGTTTTTGGTGCGGTCTCAGCTTGATAGCGCATCGATAAAATCAAACCGATCCCAATCATATTGCTTAATAGGGCAGATCCTCCTTGGCTGATAAACGGCAGTGGAATCCCCGTCAACGGTAAGAGACCGATGTTTGCGCCAATGTTTTCAAACACATGGAAGAGAATCATCATAATGATCCCAGTTGCCAAGTAGGCATAAAATTCATTGTTGGTATCGAAACATACGCGGATCATTCGGTAAATCAAAATAAAATACAATAAAATGACAAACGCGCTGCCAATAAACCCAAAATTCTCACCGATCACCGAAAAAATCATATCGGATTCTCGGACTGGTACATACACATCGCTGACATTAAATCCTTTCCCGAACATCCCGCCAGAGGCGATCGCCATCAGAGCATACGCCAATTGGAAGGATTGCCCTTGGGTATCATGAAAAGGATCTAGCCACGAATCGATACGGGCGAATTGGTATTCTTTAAAGATTCCTGTATTGTACAGAAACTCGCGACCAACATCGGTAGTCACTAAGAAAATCGTTCCACCGCCGAGAATCACAAATGCCGCAATCACTGGCACGATGATTCGCCATGAGATTCCTGACATCAAGAAGACCCCACCGAAAATCGCCAGAAAGACCAACATCGTACCAAAGTCGTTTTGTAAGGTGATCAGGATCAGGACTGGGATCGTGACGGCTAACATTTTTGCAATCAGTAACCCATCTGTTTTCAGATCCCGTTCCCGATGCTTGACATTGTGCTGCGTGACGACTAACGCCAACATCATGATATAGGCGATCTTCATCAATTCTGAAGGCTGCAAGGTAAAAGGACCAAAACGGAACCAGTTTTTCGACCCTGTCGAGTCAGCCATTGTCCGATCATAAAATTTCAGCAGCGCCAACATAACGACAAGCCCAGCTCCATAAATATAGGGCGTCAATTTCCAGAGCCATTTTGATTTGATCTGCATGATAATGATCACGGCTACAATGCCTAACACATACCATAAAGCTTGAAACCCTAACGTTCGCAGCATATTCGGATTATTTGGATCGTGTGTCAGCGCCACATACAGGGACGCCAAACCAATCAGACATAATAAAAATACGGGTAGAATCACACCGTAGTCAATTCGATTATCGTTCGTTTTTATTCGTGAATTTTCCATGTCCACACTCTCTTCTGTAGAATCTTTATCCATTATAGTGATAATTGAGGAGAAAAGAAAGGATTGTCCATGAGCATTCACAAAAAATTTAGAAACTTTAATGATTTTCGGGAAAAGAGGGTTAAAAATGAAGTGCAATTCGTTTTTCTGCTTCTTAAAATTATGAAATAAATGCCATAGAACATTATGTCATAATAATATCTGGCTATCTTTTAGAACCATATACTTTCTGATTGATTTTTCTCCTAAAAACACACTCTCTGTTTTCAAATAAAACAAAAAACCACCACGTCATAGGTTGTCTATGAGGTGATGGTTTTGGTTATGCCAGCTGCAGGATTCGAACCTGTGACCTACGCGTTACGAGTGCGTTGCTCTACCAACTGAGCTAAGCTGGCGTTGTATGGCACAAAGAAAATTATATGCAAAAACGGTTGTTTTGTAAAGAGGTCTGCTGAAAAAAATCTACTTACTGAAATTTTCCGAAAATTGTGATATAATAGAAGTATCAAGGAGGTTTTTACATGGCAACATTTGGTAAATTCGAAACAACAATTGTCCCGTCACAAGAAGGTTCAACGTTTGAGGTCGCTACTCCTGTCATGTTCACGTTCCATGGGAAGAAACAAACTGGTACCATCACAAAGCAGTTGAAAAACTCTGCGGTGGTCGAGCTGAACGAAACCCCAGAAAACCAGAAATTAGTTTCGCAAAGTAATGGTGTATTGATCATCAATTACAAACAATTAACCAAACTATAACCCGTTTAATGCAAGGAGAAAATCAGTTGATTTTCTCCTTTTTTCATTGTCTGATTTTATGAAAAGCTCAAAAAAAGCCATGGATAACCGATCGAACCGTTTTGGCTGTCGATCTTCTTCCATGGCATCATTGACGAGGCAAAACTTCAGTTGCCTTTGTCTTATTTGTATTGATTTATTTTGTACCGAATAGACGGTCACCGGCATCGCCCAAACCAGGAACGATATAGCCGTGTTCATTTAGGCGTTCATCAAGATTTGCAGTGTAGATGTCAACATCTGGATGGGCATCTTGCAATGCTTTCACGCCTTCTGGTGCAGCAACTAAGCAGACGAATTTCATGTTTGAAGCGCCGCGTTTTTTCAGTGCATCGATCGCCATGATCGCTGAACCGCCCGTAGCTAACATTGGGTCAACGATAAATAATTGACGTTCATCGATGTCTTCAGGTAATTTTACGAAGTATTCGTGTGGTTCTAGCGTTTCTTCATCACGGTACATCCCGATATGACCAACTTTTGCGGCTGGGATCAATTCAAGGATACCATCAACCATGCCTAGACCTGCACGCAGGATCGGAATGATCGCTACCTTTTTACCAGATAGTGTTTTTTGTGTTGATTCTTCAATTGGTGTTTCAATCACTAGATCTTCAAGCGGCATGTCGCGAGACACTTCATACGCCATCAACATTGCGATTTCATTAACAACTTCACGGAAAACCTTTGTTCCACAGTTCTTGTCGCGGATCATTGTTAATTTGTGTTGGATCAGCGGGTGATCGATTACTTGAAATTTACCCATTTAAAAAAATCTCCTTTGGTTTTTCTCTTATTTTAAAGCAAATCGGCTCTTGTTACAACCATCTGCCACAGGCAATACTGCTTTTCCTCAAAAAAAGGATTGTGTTAGAAGGAAGGAGACAAGACGGCATGTAACACGCCTCTGCGTTCATTCTAGCCCCTTTCTCACTTTCGGTGATCAAAGAGCTATAGCGCAGGAAAAACGCGTGAGACGTCTTGTCTGACCTTAACTTCTGTCACAGTCCCCTTTTATTTATTTTTATAAAGTGGATAGTTGTCCGTCAATTCTTTGACTTGCGCCGTGACTTCTGCCAAAACGGCTTCATCATTTGGTTTTTCTAAAACTTTGACGATCAATTTCGCCACTTCGACACAATCTTCTTCTTTAAAGCCACGACTAGTGATCGCTGGTGTCCCCACGCGAATCCCACTCGTTTTGAAAGGACTTAGTGATTCGAAAGGAATCGAGTTTTTATTGACGGTGATATTGACTTGATCCAGCAAAGCTTCTGCTTCTTTGCCGTTCAAATCAAAGCCGCGCACATCGATCAATAATAGGTGATTGTCTGTTGCACCAGAGACCAAGCGGGCTTGTGGTGCTTGGTTGAAGACTTTCGCCATTGCTTGTGCATTGCGGATGACTTGCTCAGAGTACTCTTTGAACGACTCATCTTGTGCTTCTTTAAAAGCAACAGCTTTCGCTGCGATAACGTGCTCTAATGGGCCGCCTTGGATACCAGGGAAAACGGCACTATTGATTTTTTTCGCTAAGTCTTCATCATTTGTTAAAATCAAGCCGCCTCGAGGGCCGCGTAATGTTTTATGGGTCGTAGAAGTCGTGATGTCCGCATAAGGAACTGGGTTTGGATGAAGACCAGCCGCTACTAAACCAGCGATATGCGCCATATCCACCATCAATTTTGCGCCAACTTCATCAGCGATTTCACGGAACTTCGCAAAATCGATCGTACGTGAGTAAGCACTGGCACCAGCAACGATCAGTTTCGGTTGATGCTTACGCGCCAAAATACGAACGACATTGTAGTCGATGACTTCTGTTGCAGGATCAACACCATAACTAACAAAATTATAGGTCTTGCCGCTGAAATTCACTGGTGAGCCATGAGTCAAATGACCGCCTGCGGAAAGATCCATCCCTAATACTGTATCGCCTGTTTCGATCAACGCTAAATAAGCTGCTGTGTTGGCTTGAGAACCAGAATGCGGTTGAACATTGGCATATGCCGCACCGAAAATACTTTTCGCCCGTTCAATTGCTAAGTTTTCTACCACATCAACAAATTCACAACCGCCATAGTAACGACGACCTGGATAACCCTCAGCGTATTTATTTGTCAAAATACTACCTTGCGCAGCCATTACACCTTCTGAAACGATATTTTCAGACGCAATCAATTCCAAATTGTTTTGTTGACGATTCGTTTCTTTTTCGATCGCTTGCCACAATTCGGGATCAAACTTTTGATAATCCATGCTTACAACACCCCTTTACCTTAATGGTAGCATTGTATCACATTTCTTCATAAGCTACCTATAATGAATTCTGGTTTTTTGCTAATTTTCTTGAAAGAAACTTTGATTTGCAGCTTTTTTCAACCGATTCATATAAGCAGCCCCTAAGCCGCTTTCTGGAAACGTGGGTGCAAATAAGACATCTAACTCAGCAATCGATTCATCTAACGCCCGTAAACCAGCAAACAGCCCTTTTGTCGCGGCTTCCACACTGTCATCAAAAAATAAATAGATGGCTGCAGCTTCAAAGCGGACTTGCTCGGCGATCGTTGGTCCAGCTAAAACCCCTACCTTAAACTGCTGTTCTTTTGCCCAAGCCATGGCTGCCGGCCAATCTTGATCATTGACCATCATGACGTTGGTATTCGGTGCATAGTGCTTGTATTTCATGCCAGGCGCTTTGGGTGCTTCACTTTCTGTTACTAAGTGCTGATCGACGAGGACTTTTGTTTGTAAAACTGCTTCAAGCTGTTCTTTAGAGATCGCACCAGGACGTAAGATGATCGGCGGCGCCGTTGGGTCACTCAAATCTAAGACCGTTGATTCGACACCGATCTGCGTCACCCCATCATCCAAGATGCCAGCGATTTTGCCTGCCAGATCATGCTGAACATGCGCAGCTGATGTTGGGCTTGGTTTACCAGAAGTATTCGCGCTAGGGCCAACCAATGGTTGTTGGGCTTGTTTGATCAACGCTAACGTCTTGGTGTTGTTTGGCATCCGAAAAGCCGCTGTGGATAAGCCGCCAGTAACAATGCTAGGTAAACTGTCTTTTTTGATCGAAAAGATCAAGGTTAAGGGCCCAGGCCAGAAAGTTTCCATCAATTTATCAGCAAAAGGATGCTTGTTATCCACAAACGGTTCCAACTGCTCTGGCTCGGCAATATGAACGATCAAAGGGTTGTCACTAGGTCGCCCTTTGACTTGATATACTTGCGCAACAGCCGTGGGCAAAAGCGCGCTAGCCCCAAGTCCATAGACGGTTTCCGTCGGGAACGCCACCAATCCCCCCTCAGCTAAAATAGCTGCGGCTTCGTTCAACTGTGTTTGATCAAAAATTTTTGTTTCCACAATTTATCCACATCCTTTTTTGAGAAGTTTCCACACTTATCAACATTTTCTCGTTTCTTTTCCACATTTTGTGGATAAGTCGTTTGTCAAGTGTGGATAACCCTGTTTATAACTCGGTTTATTTAGAAGTCGTTTATTTCATAAGGTTTTTACAATTTTTCTGTAGAAAAAAAATTTATTTATCCACATCTTGTGGATGACTGACGAACACCATCCGGTCTTGACCCGCAAGATCTTTTGCTACGGTAACTTCTTTGTTGGGAAAAGCGGCTGCAAAAAGCTGTTGAACAGCTAGTCCTTGCTGAAAGCCGATTTCTAGCGCCATTTGCCCGTTAGGCGCCAAACAATTCGGTGCTTGCTGTGCCAATTGCTTATAGATCGCCAATCCTTGTTCTTGAGCAAAAAGCGCCATTTTAGGCTCTTTTTCTCTTACGCTGATATCCATCAGCGGCCACTCTTCAGCGCTGATATACGGCGGGTTGGAAACGATCAGATCCCATTGCTGATCTGCCACAGGCTCTAAGGTATCTCCTTGGAAAAAGCGGATCTCCGCGCCTAAGGCTGCCGCATTTTCTTTAGCAACGGCTAATGCCTCTGCTGAAAGATCCACGGCACTTACGGCCCACTGGGGACGTGCTAATTTCAAGGCAATGGCGATCGCTCCAGTACCTGTGCCGATGTCTACGACTTGCAGCGGCTGATCTGCTGGTAGTTTTGTCAGACAGTTTTCCACCAGCTCTTCGGTTTCTGGACGCGGGATCAAGGTTGCAGGGGTCACTTTTAAGCGATGCCCATAAAATTCTTCATACCCTAATAAATATTGCGGTGGTTCATGCTGCAGCAGCTGCTCAAGATCTGCTGCGATCTGTGCCTCATCTTCCCTTAAGATGGGTTGGTCCATCTGCAGCAGCCAATCGAGTTGCTGCCACTTTTTTCGCTGTAAAAACAGGTATTGGATCGCATACCCGTCCAGCCCTTTCGTTTCTAAAAAAGAAGAAGCCCGTGAAAGGACTTCTCGATAGGTTTTAGCCATTTTGCATCTCATCTAATTTTGATGTTTGATCGTAAACGATCAGTGCATCAACAATTTCATCGAGTTTTCCAGCTAAAATTTGATCCAATTTTTGAATAGTCAACCCGATGCGGTGATCTGTTACGCGGTTTTGCGGGAAGTTATAGGTGCGAATCCGTTCAGAACGATCGCCAGTACCCACTGCTGATTTACGGTTTGCATCGTATTCGCTTTGTGCTTCTTGCTGCATTTGGTCATAGACCCGTGCCCGCAAGACTTTCATCGCTTTCTCACGGTTTTTCAGCTGTGAACGCTCATCTTGCATCGCAACAGCGATCCCTGTTGGCAAGTGAGTCAGACGAACAGCAGAAGCTGTTTTGTTGACGTGCTGACCACCAGCACCAGAGGCATGGTAAATATCGGTCCGAATATCTTTGTCTGCGATATCGATTTCGACTTCTTCAGCTTCAGGCATAACCACGACCGTTGCCGTAGACGTATGGATTCGGCCTTGTGATTCGGTAGACGGTACCCGCTGCACTCGGTGGGCGCCACTCTCATATTTCAATTTTGAAAAGACGTTGTCGCCAGTGATCATCATGATGACTTCTTTGTAGCCGCCGATCCCAGTGACGTTGGCATCCATGACTTCGACTTTCCAGCCTTGGTTTTCCGCATATTTTTGATACATATTGAAAAGATCGCCAGCAAATAAGGCTGCTTCATCGCCGCCCGCTGCACCACGGATCTCCATGATGATGTTTTTGTCATCATTCGGATCTTTGGGCAATAACAAAATTTTGATGCGTTCTTCTAAAACGTCTTTTTCTTTTTTCAAGTCAGAGAGTTCTTCTTTGGCCATCTCTGCCATTTCCGCATCAAGGTTTTCCCCAAGCATTTCTTCGGTATCCTTGATTCCTTCAACGACTTCTTTGTAACGGCGGTAGACTTCCACCGTTTCCCGTGTATTGGCTTCTTCTTTTGAAAGCTGCATGAAGCGTTTGGTGTCAGAGATCACGGCTGGATCACTTAGTAATTCGCCTAATTCTTCGTAACGGTCTTCGATTGCTTGTAACTGATCGTACATTGATTATTCTCCTTCTTTTTTCATTCCCGGGTGAAAGTAATGTTTGCGGCAAACAGGATAATACGCTTCGTTACCGCCGATTTGTACTTGATCGCCCTCGTAAACGGGTTTTCCGTCGATATAGTGCAAGTTCATGGTTGCTTTTTTATGACAGAACCAGCAGATGGTTTTCATCTCTTCGATTTTATCTGCGTAAAGCAGCAAGTATTTTGAGCCTTCAAATAATTCATTACGGAAATCATTTTTCAAACCAAAGGCCATCACAGGGATACCTAGCTCATCCACGATTTTGGTGAAAGCCAGCACGTGATGCTTCTTTAGGAACTGTGCTTCGTCGATCAAAATACAATAAGGTTTGTAACCGAGGTCTTTGATCAAATGGAACAGATCCGTTTCATCAAAAATCGGGATCGCGTCTCGTTCTAAGCCGATGCGGCTTGAAACATTTCCCACACCGCTTCTGGTGTCCAATCCACTTGTCATGATCACGACTGGTTTGTCTTGTTCTTCATAGTTGTGAGCAACTTTCAATATCTCGATCGTTTTCCCACTATTCATTGCGCCATATTTAAAAAAAAGCTGTGCCATCTCGCCCATCCTTCCTCATACTCCTTTGGTATTATACTTGAAAAAGGAGAATTTTTACAGACTTAAATTCGACACCTGCCGCCTTTTACGCAAGAGTTTTACGAAAAATTAACGGATTTTTTGCCGCCGCCATCTCTTACTCGTTTCTGGCTTTTTGAGCAACTTCTGCCAATACTTGACAAGCCAGCGGATATTCTGGATTTTCATTCCTATTGATATCCGTTGCAATGATCACAAATCCGAGCTGCTGATAGAGCGTGATTGCTGCGTGGCTCCAGGTTTGCGTATGAAGATACATCGGCTCGTTGGCTGCCTCCAAGACAGAAACGACTTGCGTGACCAAGCCGCGAGCAATCCCTTGACGTTGAGCTTGCGGCATTACTGCTACCCAATGGACTAGTGGAACCGGTGTGCCGTCTTGCTTGGCTTTTTTCCAAGCGGTAGCCGTACCGACCGGTGTACCTGATTGATCAAGGGCAAAAAACATTCGTTGGCCTAGCTGTGCTTGCTCGGGCATAAATTCCTTTTCAAAATACGCCAATGCCTCTGCCTCATTGTCAAACTCTCCGACGGATGTTTCGATCCGTGCCCAGTGCCCTTCGTCTCCTGTTTGGTAGCTGCGTAGCGAATAGTTATCGGATTGAAGGGGCTGGATCGGTGTGCTTTTGTGCGCTCGTTTCATCCAGATTTCTGCATATGGAATTGATTTATCTAACATTGGTTGTGCCTCTCTTTCTCATTTTGTTTTCTCGTAAAGAACTCATTTTCTGCTTTTTTCCTTCTTACAAGCATATCTCTTGTTTTTCTCTACTAGAAGCATACCATAGAAGCAAAGGAGGAATACCTATGAAAGATACGGCAATTTTTGCTGGCGGTTGTTTTTGGTGCATGGTGAAACCTTTTGACTCGCAGCCAGGCATCCTCAAAGTGGTTTCTGGCTTTACTGGCGGCCATGTGCCTAACCCAACCTACCAACAAGTAACGACAGGAACCACCGGTCACACCGAAGCAGTTGAGATCACCTTTGATCCTGAGGTCATCTCTTATGAAGAATTGGTTGCCATCTATTGGCAGCAGACAGACCCCACGGATGCGTTTGGTCAGTTTGCCGACCGTGGTGATTCCTATCGTCCAGTGATTTTTTACAATAGTGAAGAACAAAAAGCGATTGCAGAAAAATCAAAGGCGCAGTTGCAAGCTAGCGGCCGCTTTGACCGTCCGATCGTAACGAAGATCGAACCAGCAGAACCTTTTTATCCTGCAGAAGACTACCATCAAGATTTTTACAAGAAAAATGCAGCCCATTACAATGCTTATAGCGAAGGCTCCGGTCGAGCTGGCTTTATTCGCCAAAACTGGGCCTAACATTTTTGGAGCATGCCTCCCGATTCATCATTAACAGCCGATTTGCTCTCAAGGCAGATCGGCTGTTTTCTGTTTCTTTTGCCAAAAGGAAATTGACAGTCAGGGCATTTTCGCGATACACTGATTAGAAAATTCTGACGATTATAAAGGAGTGTTTGTTTGATGTTAGCCAATGAAGTCCGTCCAGGTCCTAATCGGTATATTACTGGCGATGGGGTCTTAGCTGATTTGCCAGAGTATTTAAGTGAGTTCCAAGAAGTTGCTGTGATCACTGGGGAGCAGTCATTCGATGTGTTTTCGAACTATTACCCTCATTCATTTGACTACCCGATCTACCGCTACGATGGATCATCGAGTTATGAAAATGCACAAGCCTTAGCTGAAGCAATCCAGCAAGCGGATGCCGTGGTGGCAATCGGCGGCGGCAAGGTCGCTGATACAGCAAAAATCACCGCCCAAACCCTTGGCGCAGAATTGATCGTGATCCCTACATTGGTTTCCAACTGTGCACCCTTCACCCCGGTGATCGTCGCCTATTACCCCAATCATACGATTTGTAAAATCGACTATGCCAAAAAAGGTGCCTACATGACGATCGTCGACACCCGTTTTTTACTAGCCACACCCGTTGATTACTTTATCGCAGGGATCGCTGATACGTTAGCCAAATATTATGAAATGGAAGCCATCGTCCGCAACATGGCAGAAGACGACAAGACTGCCTTAGTACGGCTAGGTTTCCAAAGCGCTCTTTTGATCAAAAACTTGTTGATTGCCGATGCGATCCAAGCCGTCAAAGACCTAGAAGTCGGGCAGCTGACCCCCGCGTTTGCCCGTATCACCGATGCGATCATTGCTTTGGCAGGCGAAGTTGGTGGTTTTGCAGTCGAATTTGGCCGCACGTCTGGTGCGCATGCGCTGCATGACGGCTTGTCTTATTTGAGTGAGACCCATAGCGTCTTGCACGGCAACAAAGTCGCCTACTGCATTTGGGTCCAGCTTGCCTATACCAATGATTTTGATGTGATTGAAGAATTACGGCCATTTTACGAAGCTTTGCACTTGCCAATGAAGTTGAAGGATCTCCACGTGACGCGCCTTGATCGGGATTACTTCGCCTCGGTTCTGACCTATGCTGTCAAAGAAGAAGAAACCTTTATTTTGATCGATCCTGCGATCACACCTGAAAAAGTCTATCAGGCGATCGAAGCGGTGGAGGCGCTGTAAACCGTACACATTGCTAAACAACTTTATATCAAAAAAACTGTTTCCCTAATACATTTCGGAAACAGTTTTTTTATTTGATCCAATAGACACGCAGTAGCGATCCTAGCTGCGCATATTCTTAGCGGGCGACAGCAACTGGCGCATTGCCCATCACTGCACGACTTCACCCAGCAGCCCGTTTTCTAAGCAGTAATGATAAATGCCTTCCTCGGCTACGTGACCGATCACTTCATCGGCGATTGCTTTTAACTCATCCGAAGCATTGGCCATTGCGAGACCCCAGCCGACTGCCTCTAGCATCTCAATGTCATTGTTGCCATCGCCAAAGGCAATGGCTTCAGATTTATCCAAGCCATAGTAAGCCAGCATTTTGGCAATGCCGCTTCCTTTCCCACTGCTGGCTGGAATAATATCGACTGCGCGATCCCACCAGGCGGTGATTTTCGCCTCCGTGGTATTTGCCATCACTTTGGCGTAGTCTTCTTTCCCTGAGCCAAGCATCACTTGGAAAATGTCTTGCTGCTGGATCACCTCATCAAAATCTTCTGCCACGATCACTTCTTGGTGGGCAAAGGAAAAATACTCAACTAAGTCAGCATCTTTGCCATTGGCAACCGTTCGGTCCTTCGTTGCGATCGCTACTGGACGCTTGAGGACCGTGGCATTTTCAATGATTTGCTGAACATCATTTTTAGGAATGGGGTTTTGGTGGATCCCCTCGGCTTGATTAAAACAATACGATCCGTTAAAGGTCAAAAACGCATCGAAGGTCACGCCTTCAAATTGCGGCAACGCGATGGGACTTCTGCCAGTCGCAA
This sequence comes from Enterococcus sp. DIV1279b, assembly GCF_050531515.1. Classification (NCBI taxonomy): domain Bacteria; kingdom Bacillati; phylum Bacillota; class Bacilli; order Lactobacillales; family Enterococcaceae; genus Enterococcus; species Enterococcus sp. DIV1279b. Next base: position 3,200,584 of record NZ_CP172891.1, read on the forward strand.
TGCACAACAGGATTCCTTGCTTCTTCAAGGCTTTTAATGTGGCTAACATTCTTTTAGAGATTTGCTTTTTGCTCATGTCGATCAGTGTGCCATCAACATCGAAAAAAATAATTTTTACGTCTTTCATGATACTCCCCATTTCCGTCTCGATTTTCAAAAAATTTGATGCGCTTTTTTTGTCCGCTTTCTCGCTATTGTTCCGTGCGGATCGTCGCCGTTATCTTTTATTTCTTTTATCTTCTCATAAATTGCCAGCGTTTTCTTCTGAAATCGTGAAATCCTTACTGATTTGCTTCGAGTTTTTAAGTTTCTTAAGCAATCAAGCTGCCGCAAGAACCACAGCCTGATCGTGTCCTCTAACCCAACGACACTTTCCAAAAGCTTTTCCTTGCACAATTTCTGCTGCTCATGAATTCTATCCTGCTTTCTTTCAAATCTACTTGGTTCTTTGGTATACTGGGGATAGTTTATTTAGTGAGGGGTTTTTTGTAATGAACTTTACCCGCTTTGCCCGCTTGACGCAGCGCAGGAGCAAGACGTTTATTTCCCAGAACGTGTCTTCAATCCAAGTGATTGTTTTTTATTATATCGTGATGACGGTGGTCTCTTTGGGGCTTTTTTCACTCCCCTTCTTTCGAGAACCCGGCTCTCATGTCGCGTTTATCGATCTGTTCTTTATGGCGGTCAGCACGGTCAGTGTCACTGGGCTGACTACTTTTCCGATCAATGACGTGTTTAACGACCACGGGGTCATCTTATTGGAAGTCCTCTTTCAAGTCGGCGGTTTAGGGATCATGATGATCTCGACCTTTTTTGCGATCGTCTCACGGCGCAAAATCAGTTTAAAGCAGCGCCAGTTGATCATGACGGATATGAATCAGCCAAAGCTTAGTGGGATCGTTCGGATGATTCGAACGACGTTTACCATTATCTTGCTTTGTCAGGTGGTAGCAGGCACGATCTTCGCTGTGTATTTTCATCTTTACGGCTATTATGACAATTGGCGAGATGCGATCTTTTATGGATTTTATCAAGCGATCTCTGCTGTGACCAACTCAGGGTTTGATGTGACGGGCAATTCCATCTTGCCGTTTTCCCATGATTATTTCTTCCTGACGTGTATCATGATTTTGATTTTTATCGGGGGGATCGGATTTCCAGTGATCATGGACTTTCGGGAATGGGTCCTTTTTAAAATGAAAAAACAACGCCGCCGCTTGCCGTTTCGCTTTTCTTTATTCACAAAAATTGCTGTTTTGGCTTTCGTGATCCTCTTTGTCGGCGGTACATTAGCGATCTTTTTCCTTGAGAAAGATTATTTGTTCAAAGATTACAGCTTTAGCGGTATGTGGATGAACAGCATGTTTTATTCCATGACAACGCGGAATGCTGGCCTGCAGATCCATGACTTAGGCAACTTTCAAACCACGACGTTGATCGTTTTCTCCTTGCTGATGTTTATTGGTTGTAGTCCCAGCTCTGTTGGTGGGGGGATTCGGACGACGACCATTGCCATCATTGGGCTGTACCTCTATGCCTTCTTGAAAAGTGAGGACAATATCAATATCTTCGGTCGCCGGATCGATCAAGATGACGTCCGCAAATCAGTGGTGGTCTTTATGCTTTCGATGGGCATGTGCTTCTTTTGTGTCTTATTCTTGACCGCCATCGAGGATATCCCTTTGATCGCCATCATTGTTGAAGTTTCCTCGGCATTTGGAACCACAGGGCTTTCTTTAGGAATCACGGGTGATTTATCAACTATCGGCAAACTCGTGATTGCTCTTTTGATGTTTATCGGCCGTGTCGGTATGCTGTACACCTTGATGTTATTCGTACCAAAAGAAACACGTGACTTAGGCTACGAGTACCCAACGGAAAAAATCATTATCGGTTAAAGCAGCAGCAAACCTGGCAGAAGGTTTGCTGTTTTGCTTTTCAAGCCTTTGATCATCGCAAGTAAAAGAGCCATTTATCAGAATGGTCTTTGCAGAAATTTAAAGAATCGCAAAAGCAATTTAACCTTTTTCTTGGTATATGGTATGATAAATTGAATTTGCACAATGAAAGCATTCGCTCTAATGGAGGGTTACATTATGGGAATACGAAGTCATCTGGCTGTTTCAGTCGGTAAGACCTCTCAATGGGTATTAAAGAACTTTTTCAAAGGCGGCTCAAGCCTGCCTGGTAAATTGGCATTAAAAGTTGATCCACATATATTAGATCATTTGGCGAAAGATTACCAAGTCGTCGTGATCACAGGCACCAACGGCAAAACATTGACGACTGCCTTGACTGTCAATATTTTGCGCCAAGAATTTGATGAAGTATTGACGAACCCCACCGGCGCCAATATGGTCCAAGGGATCGTTTCAACCTTTCTATCGGCACGCCCTAAAAAAGGCAAAAAATTCGCGGTTTTAGAAATCGATGAAGCCAGTCTCAGCAAAGTAACGAAGTACATCAAACCGGAATTGTTCGTTTTCACTAATATTTTCCGCGATCAAATGGACCGTTATGGCGAGATCTATACGACCTATAAAATGATCGTTGAAGGTGCCGCAAACTCACCAGAAGCTACGATCCTCTGCAATGGGGATTCGCCACTGTTCAATTCGGTAGCAACTGTCAATCCGCGGAAATACTATGGATTTGATCATTTGCCAGATGAAGAGCAGATGGCCCATTACAATACGGATGGCGTGTTGTGTCCTGAGTGTCATCACATTTTGCATTATAAAATGATCACCTATGCCAATCTTGGGAAATACTACTGCCCAAATTGCGGCTTCCATCGACCAGAATTGGATTATAAACTGACGGAAATGAGTGCAATGGACAACACCTCTGCTGATTTTGTGATCGATGGCAATGACTATCGCATCGAAGTTGGTGGGATGTACAATGTCTACAATGCGCTGGCGGCAACTGCGGTTGCGGAATATTATGGCGTAGCACCTGAAAAAATCAAATCTGGTTTGGCCTATGACGAAAAAGTCTTTGGCCGCCAAGAAGTGATCCGCATCGGGGACAAAGAATGTACGTTAGTTTTAGTTAAAAACCCTGTTGGTTTGAACCAAGTCATCGATATGATCGGCCTGTCGCCCTATCCTTTCTCACTAGTCAGCTTGTTGAATGCCAACTACGCAGATGGGATCGACGTCAGCTGGATTTGGGATGGCGACCATGAAGCGTTTGCCGATATGGGGATTCCTCAAGTGATCGCTGGTGGTGATCGTCACAAAGATATGGCGTTGCGGTTAAAAGTTGCGGGGATCCCTGAAGAGAAAATCATTGAAACCCCTGAACTTGATGACGTCATCAAGCAAATTGCAGACTTACCAACAGAAAAAGTCTATATTTTAGCGACTTACACTGCAGTCCTGCAGCTACGCAAAAAGCTTGCGGAAAAAGGCTATATCAAAGGAGGAATGAGTCGTGACTAAGTATCAACTGAATGTTGCCCACTTGTATGGAAATCTTTTGAATACTTACGGCGACAACGGCAATCTCTTGATGCTGCGCTACGTGGCCGAAAAACTAGGCGTGACCTTCAACGCAGAAGTCGTCAGCATTCACGAGCCCTTCGATCCTGAAAAATATGATCTCGTCTTCTTCGGTGGCGGGCAAGATTTTGAACAAGTGATCGTTTCACAAGATATCCAATCAAAAAAAGAAGCCCTGACCAGCTATATCGAAAATGATGGCGTCATGCTGGCGATCTGCGGCGGCTATCAATTACTGGGTCATTACTACATCGGTGCCAACGGCGAAAAAATCAAGGGGATCGGTGCCTTGGATCATTACACCTTAAGCCAAGAAAACAACCGGTTCATCGGTGACATCGTGATCCACAATGAAGAATTCGATGAGACCTATTATGGCTTTGAAAACCATAATGGCCGTACTTTCTTAGGTAGAGGGGAAAAACCATTGGGGAAAGTCATCCAAGGACAAGGAAACAATGGCGAAGACCAAACCGAAGGCGTGGTTTACCGCAATGTGTTCGGCTCTTACTTCCACGGACCGCTCCTTGCAAGAAATGAGCATTTGGCAGAGCGCTTGATCCGCACCGCCCTTGCCAATCGTTATGGCAACGTCGAAATTTAAATACACGTACGTAGCAAACAAACCTGTGTTTCGCAGGTTTGTTTTTTTATGGGAAATTTCCCCGCCGTTGCAACTTCTTCTCTTTGTTTGCTTCTACGTTCCTATGCTGCCTCGCTTTATTGTAACCGCTATCTTTCTTTTCTATACTGGGGTTGTAGTAAAAATTGAAAGGAGATGTTAAGAAATTATGATGGAAAAAGTTCAGCGGTTTGGCGGTGCGATGTTTACCCCGGTCCTCTTGTTTTCCTTTTCAGGGATCATGGTCGCGCTGTGTATTATCTTTAAAAATCCGATGCTTGTGGGGAGCATCGCCACTGAAGGCTCTACTTGGTACAACATTTGGACGATCATTGAAAACGGTGCGTGGACGGTCTTCAACCAAATGGAATTATTATTTGTCATTGGATTACCGATCGGTCTCGCAAAAAAAGCCAATGCGCGAGCGGCAATGGAAGCCTTTGTCGTCTATATTACTTGTAATTATTTTATTTCTGGCATGATCGAATACTTTGGTAACTTCTTCGGTGTCAACTTTGCAGCTGATCCCGGCGGTGAGAGTGGTTTGAAAATGATCGCTGGCATCAAAACATTAGATACTGGTATTATCGGAGCAATTTTTATTTCGGCGATCGTCGTCTATCTTCACAACAAGTTTTTCGATACGAAGCTGCCTGATTTTCTCGGAATCTTCCAAGGCTCTTCCTTTGTCGTGATCCTCGGTTTCTTTTTAATGCTGCCAGTTGCTTTCTTGATCGCATTGATTTGGCCGAAAGTCCAAGCTGGCATTGGGTCCATGCAAGGGTTTCTAGCAAGTGCTGGGGTCTTTGGGGTCTGGCTCTATACTTTCTTAGAGCGAATATTGATTCCCACAGGTCTCCATCATTTCGTGTATACCCCCTTTGTTTTTGGTCCCGCTGTCGTCGAAGAAGGAATCTCCAAATACTGGATGGCACATTTACAAGAATTTGCCCAATCCACCAGACCATTGAAAGAGCTTTTCCCTGAAGGGGGCTTTGCTTTACATGGCAATTCTAAGATCTTTGCTGCACCAGGGATCGCTGCTGCTTTTTATTTCACAGCCAAGCCTGAGAACAAAAAGAAGGTCTTAGCGATTTTGATCCCTGCCACTTTAACTGCCGTTTTAGCTGGTATCACTGAGCCATTGGAATTCACCTTCCTCTTTATCTCACCACCCCTCTTTGCGGTGCACGCTGTTTTAGCAGCGACCATGGCGGCAACGATGTTTGCCTTCGGGGTCGTTGGAGATATGGGAGGCGGCTTGATCGATCTGTTGGCGAAGGTCTGGATTCCGCTATTTCAAAATCATCGCAGTATGATCTTCACGCAGCTGGTGATCGGGTTAGCCTTTACTGCCCTTTATTTCCTTGTTTTCCGCTTCTTGATCCTCAAATTTAAGTTAGCCACACCAGGACGGGAAGAAAACAATAGCGAAGTCAAACTGTACACCAAAAAAGATTATAAAGAAAAACAAGCCAACACTGGAACGCCAGTGATTGCTGGTGCCAATCGCTACACCGAACAAGCCGCAGTCTACTTAGAAGGGTTTGGCGGTCGCGACAACATTGATAAAGTCACTAATTGTGCCACTCGCCTAAGAATCACCGTCAAAGATCAAGACCAAGTGCTGCCAGATGACATCTTTAAAGGCGCTGGTGCCCATGGTGTTGTTCGCAACGGCAACGCCTTCCAAGTGATCGTTGGTCTGGATGTGCCACAAGTGAGAGAACAATTCGAAAAATTATTAGCTGTATCAGACTAAGGAGGAAACAAAAATGAAAAAATTTTCAATCGTGATCGCCGGAGGCGGCAGTACCTTTACCCCAGGAATCGTCTTGATGCTTTTGGAACACTTGGATCGTTTCCCGATTCGCCAAATCAAGTTTTACGACAATTTGGAAGAACGACAAGAAAAAGTTGCACAAGCTTGCGAGATTTTATTGAAAGAACGCGCACCAGAAATCAGCTTTTTAGCAACCACTGATCCCGAAACCGCATTTCAGGATGTCGATTTTGTGATGGCGCATATCCGAGTTGGCTTGTATGCGATGCGCGAAAAGGATGAAAAAATCCCTTTGAAATATGGTGTGGTCGGCCAAGAAACTTGTGGTCCTGGCGGGATCGCTTATGGGATGCGTTCTATCGGCGGTGTATTGGAGTTAGTCGATTACATGGAAAAATATTCCCCTGATGCATGGATGTTGAATTATTCCAATCCTGCAGCGATCGTCGCAGAAGCGACTCGTAAATTGCGCCCTGATGCCAAGATCATTAATATTTGTGATATGCCAGTGGGAATCGAAGAACGGATGGCGCAAGCGATCGGTTTAGCTTCTCGCAAAGAGTTGGTGGTTCGCTATTATGGATTGAATCACTTTGGCTGGTGGACAGATATACGAGACAAAGCTGGCAATGATTTGCTGCCGCAGATCCAGGCGCATGTGGCAAAATACGGCTATTCATTGCCAGAAGAAATCGAAGCGAGCCAACATGCTGATGCCAGCTGGATGCACACCTTTGCCAAAGCAAAAGAAGTGTACGAAGTTGATCCACCCACTTTGCCAAATACCTACTTGAAATATTACTTTTTCCCTCAAGATGAAGTGGCGCACACCAACCCATCTTTTACACGGGCAAATGAAGTCATGGCTGGCCGCGAAAAACACGTCTTTGGTGAATGCCAACGCATCGTAGAAAACCAAACAGCGACTGACACCACGCTTGAAGTGGATGAACACGCCAGCTACATCGTGGACCTTGCACGAGCGATTGCTTATAACACGCAAGAACGGATGCTGTTGATCGTGCCTAACGAAGGAGCGATCGTCAACTTTGATGAACAGGCAATGGTGGAAGTGCCTTGTATCGTCGGCAGTAACGGGGCAGAACCAATCACACAAGGCAAGATCCCTCGCTTCCAAAAAGGATTGATGGAACAACAAGTCGCCGTAGAAAAATTAGTCGTGGAAGCTTGGGCAGAGGGTTCTTACCAGAAATTATGGCAAGCACTGATTCTTTCAAAAGTGGTTCCAAATGCCCGTGTAGCCAAAGAATTACTCGATGAATTGATTGAAGCAAATCAAGCCTTTTGGCCAGAATTACACTAGCCAGCGTTCTTCGCCTCCCCTCCTGGCTTTTCAGCTATACTTAATCAATAAGGAGGGGTTTTTGTGAAATTACAGTATTTGATTCAACAGCACCAATCAGAGTTAAGTGAACTTGATCGTGGCATTCTAAACTACATTCTTTCCAACGGCGACACCGTTCTATCTATGGGGATCGTCGAGCTATCCGAGCAGGTTCACGTCTCCAAGTCTTCTATTTTACGGTTGACGAAAAAACTTGGTTTTTCTGGCTATTCCGAGTTCAAATATTTTCTACGGCATCAGCAAGAACAGGCAACAACGATTTCGCAACAAAAAACGATTTTTGAAAAGCAACAAGAGGATATTTTCGCCACCCTCAACTATTTAAAAACGGTAGACTTAGCTGCCCTCAACTGCTTGTTTGACCGCAGCAAAACCATCTACTGCTACCCAACTGGTTTTTCCCAAAAGAAAGCACTGGAGGAGTTTTCCAAAATGATGCTTTCTATGGAAAAACGAGTGATCGTATTGCCGAACAAAACGGAATTTGATATGGTCATGCCGATGATCACTGCCGAAGATTGTGTGATCATCGCCTCACTGAGCGGCGAAACAGAAAACGTCAAAGAGAATCTGACGACTTTTGCGATTCGTCAGATTCCCGTTTTGACATTGAGTGCGCCAGGAGATAATTATTTTGCTCGCCATTCAACGTTTCACCTGACCTATTATTGCGATTTTTTTCAAATCGGTCGCAAGAAAATCCCTAGCCAGTCTTTGATCGGACTAAGCTGCTTGATTGATTATTTGATCCGTTCCTACGGACTATTCACTTTACAGGAGGGCAACCATGACTAAACGAAAATGGGCGTTTCCATTGATTTTACTGAGTTATTGGCTTTTGATCGCCGGTGCTTACTATCTTTATCTTTCCTTGACTGCCTTCAACCATGGGATGACCTTTGCCCAGTACCTCAGCTCGCAACCGTTAGCCGCTTTAGGGGTCTTGTTAAGTAGTCTCCTTTTGCTGCAAGGGGCTTGCCTGTACTTTATTCAACGGTTTTCCATGAGTAAAAAAGGCCTTTTGGGTCAGTATTTATTCCTGATCTTCTTCCAGCAGTTGCTGACAGCGAATGTCATCGGCGCAGGACTCGTCTTTTTTACAAGAAGAAGTCTTTCAAGTCAGGAGGAAAACGCAACCTGGGGCGAAAAGAGTTTTACCTATGGGGCATTAGCATTCATTCTTTTATTGAGTTTATTCTTTTTCCTCCTTGTTCGATCAGCGATTTAACTTCCCCAAAAAGAAAAGCAGTGCCGGTTGGCACTGCTTTTTTGCTGTCGCTTCTGCTAGTTTGGCTCTGTTTTTGAAGCAAAAACCACTTTGATTCCAAAGTGATCGCTGACGATCGGAGTACGCGTTCCGTCAAAAACGACTTCATATTCCGTTGCTTGCAGGTCATTGGATGCAAAAACATAATCGATCCGCAATGCTTCTCGATTGTCTTGCCAACCATCAATGGCTTTAACGACAGAGGCTTCACCGATCGTTTCGGCAGCCGTTAAAAAGCTGTCTTGCAGCTGTAAGGAGCTGTCAAGGACGAGTTGATGACCAGAACTGGCCGCATCGTTGTTGAAATCTCCTAGAATCAATAAGGTATCTGCCCGTTCTGCTAAAAATGCTTCTGTCTGTTGCCACTCGTAGGCAAATTTACCGTCTTGCCACCAAGAAAAGTGACAGCTAACGACTTGTACGATCTGTCCATCGGCTTCAGTCACGCCGCTCAGGTTTTTGCGCGTGGTATGATCCCAGACATCCGTGGCTTGTGAAGCAAGATATTCTTTGGCAATGATGGGCTGTTTGGACAATAAGGCATTGCCTTCGTGGTAAATGTCATAGCCTACGTGACTGTAGGTCCATGACCAGTAGTAATCACAGTCTAACAGTTGCAGTTCTTCCACTAGGCGTAAAGCAAAATTGCCCTCCTTGATTTCCACCAGCGTATCTGTGGGGCAATATAGCCCATCAGGAACGATGGCTTGAGCAGCGATCGTTTGGTTGACTTCTTGCAAGGCGATGATGTCATAGTCGCCTGTTGCAATCTCTTGTGCGATCATTTTGCATTTTTCTAGCTGATTTTCTTCTAACCAGCTATGGGTGTTCAATGTTAATACCTTCATGAATAAGGCTCCTTCTCTCGGTTTGCTTGTACGATTCCTTTTAAAAATAAAAGAGAGCGGGTCAACAAAAGAGTCGACCCGCTTGTCATTTTATTATAGTTTTACGATTCCAACAACTGCGGCTGCTTGTTGCTTGCCGATTTGGGTCAATTCAAAGGAATCGATTTGATTGCTGTTGGTCAACACTACAACGATGGTGGTGTCTTTGCCAGCAGCACTTACTGCAGCGAGATCCATCTCCGCTAACTTGTCACCCGCCGCCACTTGTTGTCCTTCAGTGACAGCTACCGTAAAGGGGGCACCGTTTAAGTCAACGGTATCTAAGCCCATGTGAACCAATACTTCGATGCCTTCATCAGAAAGCAAGCCAATAGCATGTTTCGTTGGGAAGATGTTGGTGACTTTCCCGCTGATTGGTGCGACAACTGTCGTCTGCTCTGGACGCACGCCATAACCGTCACCCATCATTTTTTCCGCAAACACTTGGTCTTTGACAGAGGTGATCGGCATCACTTCTCCAGTGGCAACGGCAGCTAGTTCAGCTGTCACGCCTTGGCTTTGGTGGGTAGTGGTTTCTACTGGTGCTTGACTAGCCGTCGGTTCGGGAATCGTGACACCAGAATCTAAGATATCTTGAATGTCTGATTTTAAGACATCTGCTTTCGGTCCATACACTGCTTGCACACCGTTGTCTTTTACGATCAAGCCTAAAGCCCCTGCGGCTTTCCATGCTTTTTCATCGCCGACCGCTTCTCGATTTTTCACAGAGACCCGTAAACGGGTCATACATGCATCAACGTCGGCGATATTTTCACGTCCGCCTAATAAATGAATGATTTTCACGACTTGCGAATCTGGGTTCAAATTTCCATCCGCCGAAGCTGTTGCTGGCGCATCGCTGGCTCCTTCTGTTTCGTAGTTGCCGTTTCTACCTGGTGTTGCAAAGTTGAATTTTTTGATCAAGAAGTTGGCCAAGAAATACATCCCAACACCAAAGACGATGGTCACTAACACAAAGTTGATCAAATCTTGTCCTAAGCCGGCATTGATCGCCATTGGGGTACGGGTCAACAACTCGATATTCCCAAAAGAGTGGACCCGTAAGTTGACGATATCCGCCATCGCAAACGCCGCCCCTTGTACGACTGCATAAACGATGTAAAGCGGTACGGCAGCAAACATAAACATGAACTCCAACGGTTCCGTTACCCCTGTCAAGAAGACAGCGATAGCAGCTGATAAATACATAGAGGTATATTTGTGCCGTTTGTCCGCATCGACATTGCGATACATGGCATAAGACAAGCCCATCAAGATCCCAGATGAACCAATCATTTGTCCAACTTTAAAGCGGGCAGGAACAAAGTTTTCCAATAAAAATTGATATTGTGACGTATCGCCAGCATTGCGCATGTTCACTAGATCCGTTGCCCAAGCAAGCCATAATGGGTCTTGTCCAAAGACTTGGGTGCCGGCTTGTGCGCCAGAAAGAATCGTGTAAGTTCCACCTAATTCGGTGTAATTGATCGGGATCGTCAACATGTGATGCAGCCCGAATGGTAAGAGCAGCCGCTCCAAGGTTCCAAACAAGAACGGTGCTAAAACGGGCGCACTTTCTTGTGATTGCGCGATCCATAAACCGAAGTTGTTGATGCCTGCCTGAATGTAGGGCCAAACGATCGATAACACTAATGCGACGACTACTGAACGGGCGATCACTACGAAAGGTACGAAGCGTTTGCCGTTAAAGAAGGAAAGCGCATCCGGTAATTTGCGGAAATTATAGTATTTGTTGTAAGCTGTTGCTCCCACAAAACCGGCGATGATCCCAACAAAGACACCCATGTTCAAAGCAGGTGCTTCTAATACACTAGTAAAGAAGCCGTCGATCATGATCTTCGTCCCAAATAACGTATGGGTAAAGGCGCCTTCTTCGGTTAACATCGCGCTCGTCACGCCAAAGATCGAACCAGTGATTCGGTTGATCAAAATAAAGGCGATCCCAGCAGCAAATGCCCCACCAGCTCGCTCTTTTGCCCAACTACCACCAATAGCTAATGCAAATAATAAATGCAAGTTACCAATAATTGCCCAACCAATGTTTTCAATGACGCCTCCTGTAGTGATCAAAAATGCCCAGTCGGCATTGATCATTGGGATCGTTTTCCCAATACTGATCATCAAACCAGCAGCTGGCATAACAGCGACAACCACCATTAGCGCTTTTCCGAATTTTTGCCAAAATTCGAAGCTCAATAATTTTTTCATCTTCCTTCTTCCTTCCCTGAATCGATTTACGCAATCGGTTTCTTAATGATTTCATTCTAACGGAGAAAAAAGATTTTGTAAACCCAGAAATATCAAAAGGGATTCTATTCGCTTTTCACCTTTATATAACTGAATCTCTCTTTCTCGATGTTTCCTAATAGGAAATTCTTTAAACGCAACAACTTTCACTTGACGATGCAATCGTTTGCGCTTATGATAGAGATATCAAAAAGATTCTGGAGGGACTTTCATGAAAAAAATCCAACGATTGTTCGAGATCGATCCATGGAAAATCGCGACATCTACCTTAGATAAAGAAAATCGTCGACTGCAAGAGTCGCTAACAAGTATCGGGAATGGCTACATGGGAATGCGCGGCAACTTTGAAGAACAATACAGCGGCGATCATCACTTAGGTACTTATATCGCTGGTGTCTGGTACCCAGACAAAACCCGTGTCGGCTGGTGGAAAAACGGCTACCCTGACTATTTTGGCAAAGTGATCAACGCGGTCAACTTTATTGCAATGGACCTATTTGTCAATGACCAATTAGTCGACTTAGCAAAAATCAGCCCAAGTGACTTCCGTTTAGAACTAGACATGGAAACCGGGATTTTACGCCGCAACTTTACTGTCACTTTGGCAGGCGCCACCGTAAAATTCTCTTTTGAACGCTTCTTGAGCATCGTAAAACGTGAACTTGCCCTCATTAAGATGGACGCTGAGATCATTGAAGGCGACGCTGAGATCAAAGTCGTTTCTAAACTAGATAACAATGTCCATAACGAAGACAGCAACTACGACGAACGTTTCTGGGAAGAATTGGCTCATGGCCAAACCGAAACCTTCCATTACTTGACCACTCGGACTGTAGAAAATAATTTTGACATTGAACGCTTTACTGTCACTTCTGCTATGCGTCATAGCCAAACACCGATCGATTCCGTGAAAAGCGAGCTTTGCGTTGCTGATACCTTTGCCTTTTCTGGAACAGCCGGTGACACCTTCTCATTGATCAAAGAAGTCTTGATCGTTACGAGTCGTGATGTTCCCGCTCATGATCATCCAGCAAAAGTCACCGAATTAGGCACTTTATACAAAGCAGATTATGATGCGTTGCGTGCAGAACAAGTTGCTGCTTGGAAAGCCCGCTGGGATTTAGCTGATGTGATCATTGAAGGCGATGCTGCGGCGCAACAAGGAATTCGTTTCAACCTGTTCCAATTGTTTTCAACCTATTATGGCGAAGACGAGCGCCTGAACATTGGACCGAAAGGCTTTACTGGTGAAAAATATGGCGGTGCGACTTACTGGGATACCGAAGCCTATGCAGTTCCATTGTATTTGGCATTAGCAAAACCAGAAGTGACCCGTAACTTGTTGAAATACCGTCATAACCAATTGCCGCAAGCCCATATCAATGCGCAAAAACAAGGCTTAGCAGGTGCCCTTTACCCAATGGTGACCTTCACTGGGATCGAATGCCACAATGAGTGGGAGATCACTTTCGAAGAAATCCACCGAAATGGTGCCATCGCTTATGCCATCTACAACTATACGAATTATACTGGCGATACAAGTTACCTGAAAAAAGAAGGATTAGAAGTGTTAAGTGCGATCTCACGTTTCTGGGCAGATCGTGTCCACTATTCGAAACGCCAGCAAAAATACATGATCCATGGCGTTACAGGACCAAACGAATACGAAAACAATATCAATAACAACTGGTACACCAATAAAATGGCTACTTGGGTCTTAGCTTATACCTTAGCCAGCTATGAAGCCTTCAAAGACGAAGCGACTGTCACGATCTCTGACGAAGAACAAGCCAAATGGCAAGACATCATCGACAATATGTACTTCCCAGAAGACCAAGATCTTGGTGTGTTCGTCCAGCATGATACCTTCTTAGACAAAGACTTGATGCCCGTTTCCGATCTTGATCCAAAACATTTGCCGTTGAACCAAAATTGGTCGTGGGATCATATCTTGCGCTCTTGCTTTATCAAGCAAGCCGATGTTTTGCAAGGTATCTACTTCTTAGGCGATCAATTCAGCAAAGAAGAAAAACAACGGAACTTTGATTTCTATGAGCCGATGACAGTGCATGAATCTTCCCTTTCTCCAAGTATCCATGCGATTTTAGCAGCGGAATTAGGCATGGAAGAAAAAGCGTTGGAAATGTATGAGCGGACTGCTCGTCTTGATTTGGACAATTACAACAATGATACCGATGATGGCTTGCACATCACTTCTATGACCGGCAGCTGGTTAGCGATCGTTCAAGGTTTTGCTCAAATGAAAACCGATCACGACCACTTAGGGTTTGCGCCATTCTTACCTAAAACTTGGAGCCGCTATGCCTTCCACATCAACTATCGTGGACGTCTGCTCTTTGTTTCCGTCAATGACTCGACGGTGACATTGAAGAAAATCAGCGGTGAGGCATTGCCAATCAAGTTGTATGGCAAAGACTATGTTTTAGAAGACGAAATCAGTACAGCGATCAACTAAACAAGCCTTCTGAAAGAAGAAATGTCTGCATTTCTTCTTTCTTTTGATTGGCTCTACCCTTGTGCCGACACTTTGTGATACTATAAGCTAAAAAAGGAGGGAAATCAGTGAGCATTACGGTCAAAGATGTCGCCAAAAAGGCTGGCGTCGCTACATCCACGGTTTCTCGTGTCGTAAACGATCATCCCAGCATTTCTGAAGATACCAAGAAGAAAGTGCGCAAAGTAATGGCAGAAATGGGCTATGTCCCCAATCTTGCGGCTCGAAATCTCGGCAAACAGATATCCAGTGCCATCGGCGTGATCTTGCCGCCTCTTGATTCGAAAGAACGACTAGGAAACCCCTTTTATTTAGAAACGATCGAAGCCATCAATGAAGAGGCCCGCCATCATCAAATGACGGTTGCCGTTGCCTCCGCCCGTGACTTTGCTACATTACTAAAAAACGTGGAACGGATGCACCTGCAAAAACAAGTAGATGGCTTTATCTTGGTCTATTCCGATGAAAAAGACCCCATCATCGACTATCTGGTCGAAAAAGAAGTCCCTTTTACTTTGATTGGTCAACCATACAGCAATGAAGACAAAATCGTTTTTGTCGATAATGACAACCAGTTGTTAGGCAAGCAAGCAACCGAGCATCTGATCGCCCAAGGGCATACGAAGATATTATTTGCTACCAATACGACCCATGAAAACCTGTATTTCGAGCGTTTCTTCGGCTACCAAAAAGCCATGATGCTGGCAAATCTCCCCTTTTATCCAGCATTGACCTTTGAAAAAGCGGAAGATTACGTCACGTTTGAAGAAACGATCAAAGAATCCCAAGCAACGGCCATCGTCGTGATCGATGATCTGTTCGCTGTGCGGATCATTCAATTAGCAACGATGTATGGCTACAAAGTCCCCGACGATTTATCCATCATCAGTTTCAACAATTCGATCTTTGCTACTTTGACCCATCCGTATTTGACTAGTATCGATATCAACGTGCTGTCCTTAGGAAAAATCGCTACCGAACGGCTGATGGCGCAATTGAATCATGAAGATTCAAACGGCGTACAGCTGGTCGTACCACATAAGCTGATCAAACGAGAAACGGTCTTAAACCGCAACCAGTTGAACTGATCCGCTGGGTCTGATCCACTTCCCCTTACATGCAAAAGCACCCGCTGTCCCTAAGGATAGCGGGTGCTTTTCATATTTTTATTTATACTCTTTGCTTTCCAGGCGGAACAATGGACTCATTGGTGTATTTTCGTGGATACGGCGAACGGCTTCCCCCATCAATTCAGCACAAGAAATGTAGTGCAGTTTTTGCGGATGGCGTTCTTCGCTAGTCCAGCAAGAATCGGTGACACAAATACTTTCAATCGCTGATTGATCCAAAATTTCTTTAGCAGGCGGTGAAAGCAAGGCGTGAGAGACACAAGCATACACTTCGCTGGCACCAGCTTCCTTCAACAAGTCTGCCGCTTTTGCCAATGTATGGCCGGTATTTAAAATGTCATCAACCAAAATACATTTTTTCCCAACGACATCACCGATCACATAGCCGCCATCGGCTTCATCTTGATCGACGATCGCGATCGCTGTATCTAAGTATTCTGCCAAACTACGGGTCCGTTGGACACCGCTGTTTTTTGGTGAAACCACGACATAGTCGTCACCCGTCATTTTTTGTTCGCGATAGTAATGGGCAAACAATGGGATCGTAAAGAGATTATCCACTGGGATGTCGAAAAATCCTTGAACTTGGACGGCATGCAGATCAAGCGTCAAGATTCGAGAAGCCCCTGCTTCCACCAGCATATTGGCAATCAATTTTGCAGTGATCGGCTCATGCGGGTTGGCGGTTCGGTCTTGCCGTGCATATGCGTAATAAGGCAAAACGACATTGATGGTCTTCGCACTAGCCCGTTTCATCGCATCGATCATGATCAATAGCTCTAAATAGTGATCATTGACGGGTTCATTCGTCGATTGAATGATATAAATATGGTCGCCCCGCACACTTTCTTCGATATTGATGGCAATCTCTCCATCACTAAACTGTGTCACTTTTGACTTCCCTAGTTCTGTACCGAAAACTTTCGCAATGTTTTCTGCTAATGGTAAATTTCCATTTAAACTAAAAATTTTCAACGAACTATCTTTATAACTTTCGCCCATGATTGCCTCCAATGAATGTGGTTGTTTTCTTCTATTCTAGCACAAAGTGACTGTTTTTTTAACCGTCTCGTTCAAGGAAGTGTGACGGTACCGTTTACCCAACTGGCGGGAATCACTTTTTTGTAGTTGCCCCAGTTGTCATGAACTTTAAAATAGCGTTCTCCGCTGGCGGTTTCAGCGTAGGCGTAAGCCACGACCCAATGATTGCCATACGTGCTGCCTAAAGGCTTCAAAATACCGATGATCACCGGTTTGCCTTCATCGATTCGTTTGCACGCTCGATGCCAGCCGCCAACAACAGTCGCACGTCCGCGGTAAGGCAATTGGAATTGATCGAAAAACCGAGTCAATCCATGACTGACTTGCCAAGCGATCGTCGGCAACCCATGAGGCTGAATCAGCACCCGCAGCATTTCCGTCACTACTGTCAGATCTCGCTGTTTTTTTCTACGAAACGCTTTCGGGATGATCGTTTCATCGATGTAATCTTGATAGTAGGCCAAAAAGACGGCTGCCGCATAGGTGCCGCATAAATACCCTGAAGGAGTGACCCACTGCTTATACGGACGAAACCGCTCTTCGGCGATCCCTTTCCACTCTACTTGTTCCATCTCGTTCACCTGCCTTTTTTCTTATTATACCTTAGATTCTCCTCCTACTTGGATCAAAACCCTTTTTCGTCTAGAAAACTTTTCTTTGCGTCCTTACAGATTTTGTTTCATAATAGTAGAAAGCGAGAGGAGCGAAAGACATGACAACCTTGTTAAAAGATGATTTTTATGACTATGTAAATGGCGAGTGGCTGGAGACCGCTGTTATTCCAGCAGATAAACCCGCTACGGGTGGATTCCAAGATCTCGTTGACGGAATCGATTCCTTAATGATCGCAGAATTTGAAAATATGGCACACGATCCCCATGCTACGCCAAAAGGCCGCATGAAGGATGCTGTGGCTTTTTACCGCTTAGCCAGCGATTTTGCCCAACGAGAGGCAGCTGGCGCTACTGAAGCAAATGCACTATTAGCAAAAATCGAAGCGTTGCGTTCTTATGAGGAATTGAATCAGCAACTGGCAAGTTTCGTTTTAGATGGCATTGCCTTGCCTTTCCAACTAGATGTCGATGCAGACATGAAAAATGCGCAAATGAAGACTTTGTCTGTCTATCCGCCTGCTACTATTTTGCCGGATAAAACCTATTACACAGAAAATCCCCAAGCAAGCGAAATGCTGCAAGTCTACTTTGAGATGGCCGTCAACGTTTTAGTTGCTTATGGAAAAGACCAAGCAGAAGCGGAATCGTTGGTAGAGCAAGCGATCGCTTTTGATAAATTGATCGCCCCTCATGTGCGCAGTGCGGAAGAAAGTGCGGATTATAGCAAAAATTACAATCCTCGCTCCTTGGAAGAATTTGCAAAGCAAGCCAGCAAGATCGATTTTAGACAACTCTTGACAGCCCTTTTACCAGGTACACCAGAAGAGCTGATCGTAACGGAACCCGCTTACTTTGAAGCCTTTGACATTATTGTTTCTGATAGCCATTTTGAACTCTTGAAAGGCTGGATGATCGTCAACCAAAGCTTGCGCTATACTAGCTATCTGAGTGAAGAATTGCGTCAGTTAGGCGGAACCTACAGTCGCTACTTATCAGGGATCGATGAAGCGGCTCCCCAACAAAAAGCGGCTTATTACTTAACGATGGGTCATTTTAGTCAAGTGATCGGTGATTATTATGGACGCAAGTACTTTGGGGAAACGGCGAAAAAAGACGTCAAACACATGGTGGAAACAATGATTGCTGTCTACCAAGATCGTTTGCGCAACAACACGTGGTTAAGTGAAGAAACTCGCCAAAAAGCGATCATCAAATTGAATCGTTTAGGCATCCATGTCGGGTACCCTGATCAAGTTCCTGCTATTTATGACCAATTGCATACCGATGAAGAGAAAAGTCTGCTAGCAAATGCCCTGCATTTCAATCGTTTGTTCCGAGAAGATGCCTTCAAAAAATGGCAGCAGCCCGTGGATCGCGAGGAATGGGAAATGTCCGCCGCTACCGTGAATGCCTACTATCACCCATTTAAAAACGTGATCGTTTTCCCAGCAGCAATCTTACAAGCGCCCTTTTATAGTTTGGAGCAATCCACCAGCGCAAATTATGGGGGGATCGGCGCGGTCATTGCTCATGAGATCTCCCACGCCTTTGACAACAACGGGGCAAAATTTGATGAATATGGTAATTTAAACAACTGGTGGACAGAAGAAGATTTGGCCCACTTTGAACGCTTAGCTCAAGCGATGATCGACGAGTTTGATGGCCTGCCCTTTGCCGGCGGTACCGTAAATGGAACGTTGACTGTTTCTGAAAACATCGCCGATGCAGGCGGACTAAGCTGTGCGCTAGAAGCAGCGCAAAAAGAAAGCGATGTTTCTTTAGCAGACTTCTTCACCAATTGGGCGAAGATCTGGCGTACAAAAGCCAAAGAACAATACCAACAGCTCTTACTGTCGATCGATGTCCACGGACCAGCGAAACTACGGGCCAATATCCAAGTCCAAAACATCGATGAATTCTATACAACCTTTGATATCAAACCTGGTGACCCTATGTATCGTGCACCAGAAGATCGTGTGCAGATCTGGTAAACAATAGCGTAAGAAAAAGACAAACCATAGATAGCTGATATGCTCCCCCTATATAGGACACTGAAATATAAAGTGGCTTATATAGGGGGAGTTTGTATGTCTAGAGGAAAAATGAAATTAAGTTCAGAAGAACGGCTAGCTTTTGTAGAAAGAGCTTTAAAAAATGAAGCTAGCATAAACAGCCTGGCCAAAGAAGCACAAGTAAGTTTCAGTACGATAGAAAGGTGGATCACTCTTTATGAGAATGAAGGACCCACAGGTTTACTCCCTACAAAAAGGAATCAATCATACTCAACAGAGTTGAAACTGAATGCGGTCCATGATTATTTAGCTGGAACACATGGTAGCTTAAGAGCTGTCGCCAAGAAATACGGGCTTCGTAACAAAAAACAATTAGAAGACTGGTTAAAGATATATAATACTCATAGAAACTTCAAATCAGAAAGTGGTGGAAGTAGAATGAGTAAATCCAGAAAAACAACATTGAATGAACGAATTAAAATTGTGCATGACTGTATTATCAACGGTCGAGACTATGGGAAAACCGCAATTCAGTACCAAGTCTCTTACCAACAAGTTCGGAACTGGGTGTTGAAATACGACGAGATGGGAGAAAAAGGCTTAGAAGACCGTCGAGGGCAACGAGCGGGAAGTAAACCTGCCAGAACACCCGAAGAAGAAATGCGCGATAAACTGGCTCAACAAGAACGACGGATCAAGTTGCTTGAAATGGAAAATGACCTGTTAAAAAAAGTCAGCGAGTTAGAAAGGAGGCGGGATTTGAATTAGTTCGTCATACGTTTGAATACCAATCGATCAAAGAGCTGCACGAGACAAAAAGCTATCCAATTAACACCATGTGTACCCTGCTCCATGTCACAAGATCGGCCTATTATCGTTGGGTAAAAAATCCCAAACTGCCTGAAGTGGTATTGAATGAACAGTTGGCTGACCTTGTTCGTTATATTTATGAAGCAGACAACGATAAAGGATATCGCAGAATCTGTGAAGATCTCGTGAATGATTATGGCTTTCAAGTGAATGACAAGCGTATTCTTCGAATCTGTCGCAAACTTCAAATCCAATCAACCATCAAGCATTCAGGCAATAGTATCACTAAGGCATCCAAGACTCCGTATCATATTGCGAAAAATTATTTGAATCGAAAGTTCTATGCGGATCAACCGAATCAAAAATGGCTAACAGATGTGCGTGAATTCAAGTATTATGAAGGGGCCGAAGTGAAGAAAATCTATTTGAGCGCTATTCTCGATCTCGCCGATCGTCGCATTGTTTCATTTGTCATCAGCGACAAAAATGACAATAAATTAGTCTTTGATACCTTCGATCAAGCAGTCGCCGCCGAGCCAACCGCTCATCCGCTATTTCATAGCGATCGCGGATTTCAATATACAAGTAAAGTTTTTTGCACAAAGCTAAAGAAAGCGAAAATGAAGCAGAGTATGTCTCGTGTCGCCCGTTGTACCGATAATGGTCCAATGGAAGGCTTCTGGGGAATGCTTAAGCGAGAAAAATATTATCGGCGAAAGTTTATCAGTAGAGAAAGTCTCGTTGAAATGATCGAGAAATACATGAACTATTACAACAATGGTCGCTATCAACGATGTTTGAAGAGCAAAACACCGATCCAAGTTCATCAAGAATTATTAATGGCAGCTTAATCACTCCCCCTCTTGGACAAGCGAATAGAATAAATCCGCTTAACCAAGAAGGAGGCCAGTCGAGCAAAGTTGAGGTTAAACAAAGTAAAAAACATAAAAACTGCCTACCGAATTTCGGTAGACAGTCGTCAAAATAATTTTATTCTATTTCATTGTCCACTTGACGGGGAGCCCAGCATAGCTAGGGTTTGTCTTTTTGCTATGGATTTTTTAGAAGTGATAGATGAACGAGACAACTAACGAAAGAACCCCCAGAAGAATATGAATGATACCTATGCCTACGAAAAAACAAAGCAAGACATGGTACATCCTGCATTTTCTATCTTCATAATAAAAGGCTTTATAATAGTCGAATGCCAATACACACCGCAGTAAAACATAGAACATCATAAAAAAATGAAGAAAGTAGAGCCGTTCCAGATGGTAGGTGATTTTCTCTAAGGGTATCGTTCGGGATAGTAAACCAATCAAGGGATCGGCAGTGAAAATCAAGATAAAAAAACCAGCCAAGAAGAAGAAAAAGTGCTCAATTCCAGCGAGATGCTTTTTGTATTCAGGAACAAGCTCATGACGGTTTAAACTTGAAGTTGTATTCCAGGCTAGTATCATAATCATTGCACTCACAGCCGTTAACCCAATCTCTCGAATATCTGAAGTTCCAAGAGTTCCAATAGGTCTGATTGGGGGTCTATAAGGCCTGAGTGGGAATCTATGATATTTCTCAAAAATTATTGCGCTCCCAAAGATTACATAATCAATGATGGAATAGATCTTCCCTTTTCGCTGATAACTATCAAGGGGTTGATACCTTTTTTTCAACACATTAAAAACCTCCTCACAATTTAAATAAAGCAATCCTGTAACAAACTTATTCGATTGAAAGACAATCTTTTAATCACCTAAAGCTTGTCTTTTGCTAATGGATTCTTTTAGAAAGGATGAATAAATGAGACAAATTAAGTAAGAGCGGCACGAAGAATACGAATGACACCTACGCCCACGAAAAAACAAAGCAAGACATAATACATCCTGCATTTTCTATCTTCATAATATAAGGCTTGATAATAATCGAATGCCAATACACACCGCAACAAAATATAGAACATCATAAAAAAATGAAGAAAGTAGAGCCGTTCCAGATGATAGGTGATTTTCTCTACCGGTATCGTTCGAGATAGTAAACCAATCAAGGGATCGGCAGTGAAAATCAAGATAAAAAAACCAACCAAGAAGAAGAAAACGTGCTCAATTCCAGCGATATGCTTTTTGTATTCAGGAACAAGCTCATGACGGTTTAAACTTGAAGTTGTCTCCCAAGCTAGCAAAAACACCATTGCGCTCACAGCCGACAACCCAATCCCACGAATATCTGATCTCCCACGAATTATAGGTCTAATTGGGGAGCTATGATATGTTTCAAATAATATTGCAGCCCCCATAATTATATGATCAATGATGGAATAGATTTTTCCTTTTCGCTTGTATAACGTCACTTGATCCGTTTCCCCCAATACAAAGCCCCCTATTCTATTCATAACTGAGTATATTTTTGAAGAAAATTTTCCTATGGCACTGAGGTATGGACGTAAACTCCGAAGACACTATTTGCG
The DNA here is from genome assembly GCF_050531515.1 of Enterococcus sp. DIV1279b. Taxonomy (NCBI): domain Bacteria; kingdom Bacillati; phylum Bacillota; class Bacilli; order Lactobacillales; family Enterococcaceae; genus Enterococcus; species Enterococcus sp. DIV1279b. Next base: position 3,222,866 of record NZ_CP172891.1, read on the forward strand.
AAATAAAAAGTTTATGGACATGATCCACATATAGAAGAGTGCACCTCCTACTAGAAATAAAAAGCTGTATACATAAATATAGCCCATGTAGCATTTTCTTTTTTTGTAATAAAAGGCTTGATAGTAGTCAAAAGCGAATAAACACCGTATCAAAGCGAACAGTAACATAAGTAGATTGAGAAAATACAATCGATCTAAGTGATACATAATCTGTTCCAAAGGTAATTGGTTTCGAAAAAGCAAATGATTAATTAAGCTTTCTGATCTGAATAAAAGCAAAATAAAAGAGACGAGTAAGCCGAGAAAAAAACTGATTTCTATACTATGTTTTTTTCTTTAGGAATGTTTTTATGCACATTCAACAAATAGGTCTTATAAAGAGAGTAGGACATTAATACGCTAAATAAGCCACCCACCATATACTCGTTCGTCCCCGGAATATGTAAATACTTAGGAATCGTAAGCGGAAAAGAATGATATGCACTAAAACAAAGGGCTGAGGTGATCACTAGATAATCAATCAAAGCATACAATTTTCCTTTAGGTGTATCATCGTCGAATATCTTGAATTTTTTCACTTCCCTCCTCTTTTAGCAAGCAAGGTTATCTGCTTAGGGATACCTTCAAAAATTAAGGCGAAATAACTAATCCTACATTTTTTAAACAAATTAATCAATTTTAAATAAAATAATTCATCTTTCTCTTTTTATATGATAAATTTAACTTGTATAACACGTGTTGTCAAACTTTAATTATGAGGAGGAATTGAAATGAAGCAAAAATTGAAGCAAAAATATTCAGTTATATTGCTACTTGTCGTTTTACTGAGTGGTTTTTTCTCACCAATCACGGCATATGCTGTCAGTGAGAGTGGCAATTTTGCAGATGTTCCTGATGACCATTACGAAAAAGCGAATCTATTGGTCGCCCTTGAAGAAGAGCTAGTAGAAATCGGTTTATCTTTGGAAATCCTTGCTAATACGAGTATCGATTTTGAAAATTTACAGTACCAGTCACTAATGCCAACAGAGGAGCGTTCAGAAAGAAATTTACCAGCTGTTACGCCGGTCGTTCCTTTTGAGTTTCCTAAAGTCAAACAATTTGCCACTAGAATTTACGGGAACAATCCCACCAATGATCAACTTATGCACACATTTATGCTTTATTATTTTGATGTGCATGATTATGAGCGCAATGCTGGGCTGGTGGGTGACAGACTTCCCCTTCGTTACTACCCTGAATATTACACCTTCAATGACACCAATGCTTACAATGCCTTTCTTAGAACCACTATGGGAACCAAGTACTTGAATTTTGCGTTATCATCTTATAATGCGGTAACTAGTCTTAAAGATTATTTTTCAAATCTAGATATCTACAACTTTAAAAATCATGTCTCTAACGTAAAAAAATCCATTGCGGGATATAAGAACGCTGATGAATTGAAGTCTATTGCCGAGGACCTCTTTGAATATTTCACTGAAGAAAAATCTTCATTAGAATCCATAAACTCCCCAGAAAAATTCATGGAAGAAATTTCCAAGATGATCGATACACAAGAAACCATTGATCAAGCTTCGAAAAAGGCTTTAAAAGGGATGTATGACACCGTTTTAGACTCTGTCTTTCTTTTACTCCTGGGTGCAAATCCAATTGGGATAGCGGGAATTGCTACCATGTATGTTACCGCTATGGCGACAATGTACGTATCTATTATTGATCTTGCTGCCATCAATACTTTAGCGGGTACACGAAACAGCCGGCTAAACTTTAGACAGCTTAATAATTGGGGTATGTGGTAGCAAATAAAAATCAATTTGTTACATAACCCACCCATTAATATATAAAGAAGGAGCCTTCGGAAATCAATTGATTTTCGAAGGCTCCTTCTTCTATCGTTGTTTATTTCTGTAAAGCTTTTTTCATCATACTGATCACAGAATCGAATTGGGAATGCTCATTGACGACTTGATCGGCTTTTTGCCGATTGGGGCGGTCTTTTAGAAAGTCGAAGATTTGGTTTTCATTCTGGATGCCTAATTTAGCCATAAACTCATCCAAGTTCTGAAAATCCGTATACTTTTGTAAGAAGTCATTGTTCAACAACGCCTTCACATCAAGATCCCCTTTTTGATACGCTTGATAAAGGCTAGTCAGTTCACTGAAACTGAAATTTGCTTTTAATTGATCCATCCATCCCATTTATGCTTCCTCCTTCGCAGAAATGATTTTCGCACCAAGGGTATTTTCAAAATGGCGTAGTGCCCATTCATGTCCGACCGCGTCAAAGCTGGCAACGGTATTTGCATCGATCACCAGTTTGTAGCCTAAATTATAGGCATCCACTGCTGTATGCAAGACACAGATGTCGGTACAAACACCGGTCAGGTACAATTCCGTGATCCCTCTTTCCCGCAGTCGGATGTCCAAGTCGGTACCGCTAAAGGCTGAGTAATGGCGCTTGTCGATCCAATAGACATTTGGCGCTTCCTGATAGTTTTCATAAAGCGGGGCTAAACGACCATAAAGATGTCGCCCCGCACTGCCCGCAAGATTGTGAGGTGGGAACAAGCGGTTTTCAGGATGATAGTTGTCTGTTTCCTCATGACGATCGATGGCAAAAACGACAAATTCACCGGCTTCGATAAAGGCTTGCGTCCGAGCCACTAAGGCAGCTTCAATCGCTTGCCCAGCAGCACCCGTGGTCAATCGTCCCTCATCTGCAACAAAATCAAACGTATAATCAATGGATAGTAATGCTCTCATGCTTCCTTCCTCCTCTTACGAATCGGCTCTCTTGTTTTTTAAGTTACTTTAATGTTTCAACGAATGCCAAGACCATTTCAGCGGAACGCTTGCCAGCTTCTAAGATAAACTCATCAAAAGAGACGGTTGCTGCGTGGTCGGCGGTGTCGCTGATCGCGCGCACGATCAAGAAAGGAATATTGAATTGCTGCGCGGTCTGTGCGATCGCGGCTCCTTCCATCTCACAAGCCAAGGCATCTGGAAAATGTCCTAAAATCTCCTGTACTTTTTGCGGGTCATTGATAAAACTATCGCCGGTAACGATAAGTCCCTTTTTCACGGTATGATGGGTCGCTTCTGCGGCTTTCGTCATCTCACTGATCAAATAGCGGCTGGCTTCATAATACAAAGGCATCCCACCAGGCAGCTGGCCATATTCATAACCAAAGCCCGTCACATCGACATCAAAATAGGCCACTTTATCTGAAATCACTAAATCCCCTACTTGTAAGCCGGCACCGATCCCACCAGCTGATCCAGTATTGATCACCATATTGACCCCGTATTGTTGGATCAATAAACTAGTGGTGATCGATGCCAGAACTTTGCCGATACCTGAACGAACGACGATCACTTCATGATTGCCGATACTTCCTGAAATAAATAGTGCGCCGCCGCGTTCCCAAGAAAGCGGTGAAATCAACTGTTCCCGCAACGCCTTGATTTCTTCCTCCATTGCACCAATAATACCAATTTTCATGTGTTTGCCTCCTGCTTCTCGTTTATTTTTCACCCTTTAAAATGAAAAACAACAGAAATTCCCACGTATCTACTGACGTGTTTTTCTCCTTTCATGATAAACTAGTTTTGACGAAACGAACAGTTTTTTGTCATTATAAAAGGAGGCACTTATGTCTGAAATTTTCAACGCCATGGCAGCAAAATACGATACCCCTGAACGGATCGCGTTAGCACAATTAGTCACCCAAACCCTTGAACCTTATTTTAAAGACAACCAGCACCACACTCTGATCGATATCGGCGGCGGTACCGGCCTAGTAAGTCTGCCCTTAGCAGCTTATATCCAGCACTTAGCCATCTGGGATACTGCCCCTAACATGATCGAGGTTTCTGAAAAAAAAATCAACCAACTGCAGCTGGCCAATGCTTCTGCAACTGTCCACGATCTGCTGCAAGAATCCTTACAAGCAAAAGCAGACGCTGTGCTGCTATCCCTCGTCTTGCTGCATATTCCTGACACAGCCGCTATGATAGAAAAACTATACGCCTTGCTGCAGCCAGGAGGAACCCTTTATCTAGTGGATTTCCTCAAAAATCCCGCCGTATCTCACCCGCTGGTTCATAATGGGTTTGATCCTTCCGCATTGACTCAACTGGCAGAGACGACTGGGTTTACTGCCACTTCCTTTACCGTTTTTCATGAAGCGGATCATTTGTTCATGAATCAGCCAGCGGCCATGTTTTTAGCTATTTTGAAAAAGCCGACCGAATAACAAAAAAAGCCGCACTTGCAGAAGATGCAGGGGCGGCTTTTTCTTAGTACTAGAAGAATCACAACAAAAAGATCGCCAAACCAACGACGACTAACAATAAAGTGACGATCACAATGGCTTTCATTAAAAAACGGTTCAGATCCCGAGATTTCTGGTTCTCACCGGCACGGGTCTTCGTGATTTCTTTGTTTTTCTTGCGCACTTTTCGGTAGTGGTTATCAATTTGTTTTTCTTTTTGTTTCCATTCTTTCTTGCTTTGCTTTTCTACGATTTGCTGATTGCGTTCAGCTGCCGCTTGTTCTTCTTCGCGTCTGCGTCGAAGCTCACTGCGGGTGATCAATGGTTCTTTAGGCAAGTCCGTTCCTCCGTTTCAATTCCAGCAACTCCCAAAATTGGATCGCAAACACGGTCTTCGCATCACAGATCGTTCCATCAGCGATAGCGGCTTGTGCTTGCTCTAAGGTCAATTCATAGACTTCCAGCACTTCATCTTCGTCTTGCGGTAAGGGATTTGTCACTTTTTCCAGCTCTTTGGCATAATAGACGTGCAAGAGCTCATTAGCAAAGCCTGGTGAAAGGTACATAGAAGAAACGTGCTCCAGCGTTTTTGCACGATAGCCAGTCTCTTCTTCTAATTCCCGGGCGCCAGTCAAATCTGGACGAGCGCCTTCTCCTGGATCGATTTTTCCTGCTGGTATTTCTAAAATCACTCGCTCTAACGGTTTTCTGAATTGGCGAACAAACAGCATTTTGTTCTCACTTGTCAAGGCGATCACGGCAACACCACCAGGGTGAAAGACTAGTTCGCGTTTACTGGTCCCGCCATTTGGCAAGGAGACATCATCAACGACCACATCAATGATCTTGCCATGAAAAATTTCATTCCGTTGGATCGTTTTTTCTTCAAAATCTTTAAATTCTAACATCTATCGACACCTAACTTTCCTCATACGTCTTATCTATCAAACACTTTAGCATAATTTAGAAAAAATATCTTCTTAAGAAATAGCAAGAAAGCTTATGAATTTACTAAAAATCGGAAAATCCACCCCAAGTCTGATATTTTTCTTTTAGTGAACATGCTAAAATAAAGATGTCGAATAACCCAATCTACTTGTCCAAGAGATTTTTAGGAGGAGGAAAAATGAAAAAAAACATCTGGCTGATCGTTGGTGCGATCGTCCTCATCAGTATTATTTTTAACGTAGTAGGCGATTCATTTGCGAGCCTATTATTAATCGTCGGTGCGATTTTAGTCTACGTCGGTATTAGAGGGCGTAAAGTTCCAGCAGCCGATCCACAAGTTTTGCCTTCTTTAACGAGAGAACGAGAAGCCCATTACTTGAAAAGCGGAATGACTGCTCGTGAGATCGAATTGTTCCGTGAAACGATGAATCAGACGAAACACCAAATCGATAAATACCAAAAAAATATCACTAGCAATAACAAGTTAAAAGCCATTGACTTGCGTCACGATGCCTTGCGTGCCTCAAAAGCTCTTTTCAAAGAACTCGTGAAAGAACCGACCAAACTGCCTTTGGCAAGTCATTTCCTTTATACACACTTGCCCAACATGGTCGATTTGACCGATAAGTTCATTGAAATCAATAGCCATGAGATCAAAAGTCGTGAGACCTATGATAAAATCGAGGAAAGCACCCAAATCATCGAGCAAATGGCTTCCTTGATCGCCAAAGACTACTCCCAATTTGTAGCAGACGATCTTGATGACATGGATGTTGAGTTATCCATTGCCAAACAAAGCATAAAACGAGATAATGAATAGGGATAGATTCTGATTGGCAACAAGAAAAGAATCTAAAAAAAAAATCTAGCCCAGGCTAGATTTTTTTCGAAAGCAGACAATTATTAGGAGGAGTTATTATGAGTGAAACACCAAATCAAGCAAAACCCGTAACGGATACGCTTGACGATTTATTGAACAACCCATTTTCAACCCCTGTCGACACTTTGACCACCACTCAACAAGCGGAAATCAGTCAGCTGAAAGAACAACAAACGGCACCGCGTTTGATTGATAAATTACCGCCAGAGCGTCAAGCACAGGCCCAAGAATTAGCCAGCAAAATCGATGCGACCGACCAGCAAGCGGTCATCACCTATGGTGCAGCTGCCCAAACCAAACTTGGAGAGTTTTCCCAATCCATGTTGAACCATGTCCAAGCAGCTGATATCGGCCCTGTGGGCGACTCATTGACGGAGTTGATGTATCGCTTGCAAGAAGCCAATCCAGACGAACTGCGTGCAGGGGAAGGCAACTTATTCAAGCGAATGTTTGGTAAAGTAAAACAATCCATTTTTGAAATCACCGCTAAATACCAAAAAATCGGTGCCCAAATCGACAAGATCGCCGTCAAATTGGATAAAGAAAAAGACGGATTGCTAAAAGACAACATGATGTTGGAACAGTTGTATCAAAAGAACAAAGATTACTTTGATGCATTGAACATCTACATTGCCGCTGGCGAGTTGAAGATGCAAGAATTGCAAACCAAAATCATTCCTGAAGCCATGAAAAAAGCAGAAGAAACGAATGATCAAATGGACGTACAGATCGCCAACGATTACACGCAATTTCTTGATCGTTTAGACAAACGAACTCATGACTTGCGCTTGGCACGTCAAATCACGATCCAACAGGCACCGCAAATTCGCCTGATCCAAAATACGAACCAAGCGCTAGCAGAAAAAATCCAAGCTTCTGTCAATACAGCGATCCCACTATGGAAAAACCAAGTGGTGATTGCCTTGACTTTATTGCGTCAAAAAGATGCAGTTACGGCACAACGCCAAGTTTCTGAGACCACCAATGATCTATTGAAGAAAAACTCAGAAATGTTGAAAGTTTCTGCTATTGAAACAGCGAAAGAAAACGAGCGCGGTATCGTCGATATCGAAACCTTGCAAAAAACACAAAACGACCTTGTGGAAACGATCCAAGAAACATTACGGATCCAAAAAGAAGGAAAAGAAAAACGTCGTGCTGCCGAAGTGGAATTGGGTCATCTAGAAGAAGACTTGAAAGACCGCTTATTGGATTTAACCAGCAACAAGTAAACGAAACGCCACGTATTAAAGAAAGCCCCTCTTTGGTGACCTAAATGGTCAGCCAAAGAGGGGCTTTCTATGTTGAAAGTAGGAAATGCATTGAGCGTCTACCTATTTTTTCACCAACTCTAATGGTGAATCGATTTGTTCAGCGACTGTTTTTCCTTGGAAATGGTCAAACGCTGCCTGCAATGCAAGGCGGCCCATTTCTTCTGGTTTTTGAGCGATCGTTGCCGTCATTCTACCTTCTTCGATGGCTTTGAGTCCGTCTTCAGTACCGTCAAACCCGACAATCACTACGCCTTCTCGGTTTCCCATCGCTTCGGCTGCCCCTAAAGCCATTTCATCGTTTTGAGCAAAGACGCCTTGAATGTCATTGTTGGCTTGGAGGATATTTTCCATAACCGTTAATCCTTCTGCTCGATTGAAGTTTGCGGATTGCTTTTCAACAACATCCAGTTTGTCTTTGGCATAATCATCAAAGCCTTTTCCTCGCTCTCTGGTTGCAGAAGCGCCAGGGACGCCTTCAAGTTCTACCACTTTTGCGTTTTCCCCTAATTGTTCGAGAATAAATTCTGCTGCCATTTTCCCACCTTCTTCGTTATTGGAGGCAACCGTCGTCAAAAGCGTTCCCCCATCGCTACTACGGTCGATGGCGATAACTGGGATATTGGCATTATTAGCGGCTTCAACAGCTGGGACGATAGCAGCAGAATCAACGGGATTGATCAAAAGCACATCCACGCCTTGTTGGATCAAATCATCAATATCATTGCTTTGCTTGGCAGTATCATCTTGGGCATCAACAAAGCGTACATCGGTGTCATTTTCCTCAGCCAATTGATTGATCCCCTCTTGCATGGAAACAAAAAACGGGTTATTGAGGGTGGAGATCGATACACCAACTGTCAATTCTGAAGCTGCTTTTTCCTCACTTTGTGTCTCACTACTGCCACCGTTGTCCAATGTTGCCGCTCCACATCCAGAAAGTACCAATACGCCTGCTGCCAATAAAAACATTTTTTTCATAATAGATCCTCCTATTTTTTATTTCCTTTTCCGATCCAGTAACACTGCAATTACGATCACGATCCCTTTAACGATTTGTTGATAAAAACTTGAGACACCCAATAGATTTAGACCATTGTTCAACGTACCAATGATCAATGCCCCGATCAACGTGCCAAAAATTCTGCCTCTTCCACCAGATAAGCTCGTACCACCTAAAACGACTGCTGCAATCGCATCCATCTCATAGGCTTGCCCTGCTGTTGGTTGCGCAGAATTCAACCTAGAAGTGATGATCATGCCACTGATTGAAGCCATCAATCCAGAGATCGAATAAATGATCAGTTTTATCTTATCGATTTTCACACCAGCAATAAAAGCGGCCTTTTCATTGCCACCGATGGCATAGGTTTTTCGTCCGAAGGCGGTGCGATGAAGCAACAAGAACAAAAGAAAGAACACGAGAAACATCAATACGACTGGAAAAGGAATCCCGAAAAGATACCCACGACCAATAAAGCTGAATAGAAAGCTGTCACCTAGTCCAGTGATTGGATTTCCATTGGTGTACACTAAGGTAGCGCCCCGATAGATCGTCATCGTTGCTAAGGTTGCGATAAACGGCGCCATTTTTCCTTTTGAGATCAGTAGTCCATTCAACGCACCAAGGATCGCTCCGCTTAGTAACCCAATCAAAATAGCGACTAAAGGTGACACCCCATTGGCCATCATTCCTGCTGTCAAGGCACTGGAAAGTGCCAAGGTGGACCCTACAGACAAATCAATGCCCCCAGTCAAAATGACAAAGGTCATTCCAAATGCAATAAAGCCATTCGCTGCGACTTGCCGCAAAAGATTCAACAAATTACTGGGTGATAAAAAGCTTGGATTTAAGGCAGTGACAGCAGCCACTAGAGCAATCAAAGCGAGTAAAGGTCCCAATTTACTAATTGATTCCGAGAGTTGTTTTGTTTTCATACCACTTTTTTCCATATTAGTTTCCTCCTGTCGCATACGTCATGATCTTCTCTTGTGTGGCTTCTTGCCGAGAGAGTTCCCCTGATATTTTTCCTTCGTGTAAAACAATGATGCGATCGCTGACACCTAGCACTTCTGGTAGATCACTAGAAACCATCAAAATCGCAATACCACGTTCCGCTAACTCATTCATCAGCTGATAAATCTCTCGTTTGGCACCTACGTCTACTCCGCGTGTCGGTTCATCTAAAATCAATACTTTTGGTCCGACACCGATCCACTTCGCCAAAACCACTTTTTGCTGATTTCCACCAGAAAGCTCGCTGGCTAAATTCTGGGCACTCATCGTTTTGATGCGTAAGCGCTCGATCATTAACGCAACGAAACTGGCTTCAGTCTTGCTATCGACCATGCCTGTTTTGACAAAATTATCAATGCTGGGCAAACTGATATTATCGGTCAGGGAAAAGTCTAAGACCAAGCCTTCCGTTTTCCGATTTTCTGTTAGAAAGCCAAAGCCATTGGCGATTGCCTTTGAAGGCGAAGAGTTTTTCACTTCTTGCCCTTCGACGATTAAGGTACCGCTTTCAATTTCATCTAAACCAAATATTCCTCGCATGACTTCTGTGCGTCCAGCACCCATTAAACCTGAGAACCCAAGGATCTCACCTGCTCTGACTTGAAAATTGATGCCTTGGTAAACTTTAGAAGCTGCTGTTAAATTTTTTACTTCAAAAACGACTTCACCGATCTGCGCTTGTTTTTCTGGATAATAATCAGCTAACTCTCTACCGACCATTTTCTTCACGACCTCATCCATCGTTGTATCCTGCGTCTTTTTCGTATCGATCGATAGACCATCCCGCATCACAGTGATCTTGTCACTTATTTTGAAAATCTCCTCCATTCGGTGAGAGATATAAACGATCGCTACGCCGTTTTCTTTCAAGCGACGAATGATTTGAAACAAATTATTAATTTCCTTATCCGACAAGGCAGCAGTCGGTTCATCCATGATCAACACCTTGGCATCAGTCATCAGCGCTTTCGTGATCTCGATCATTTGCTGTTGCCCGACTGATAGTTCATCCACTTCTTTTTGAAGGGGGATCTGAATCCCTAACTGTTCAAAGACTGCCTGCGCTTTGCTTGCCATTTTCTTCGTATCTAGTAGCCCAAAGGTGGTTTTCAATTCCCGATTCAAGAATAAGTTATCCAATACAGTCATCTGTTCCCAGTTATTCATTTCTTGATGGATAAAGCTCACACCGGCTTGTTCGGCTTCCTTCGGATCGGCGTAGTTCGTTTCTTTGCCATCGATCAAAATCGTCCCTGCATCTTTGGCATGTAACCCAGTTAAAATGTTCATCAACGTTGACTTGCCTGCCCCATTTTCTCCCATTAGGGCATGGATTTCTCCAGGGTACAATGTTAGTGAGACATCTCTTAACACTTGATTCTTCCCAAAGGATTTCTCAATATTGCTCATCTCGACTTGCACATGATTTCCTCCTGTCTCTTTAGAAGATAACGGCTGCTTGTAAAATAATGTTTGAATAGGGTGTCGCTTCCCCTGTTCGAATAATGGCTTTGCTTTCCTTTGTTTCTCCTTTGAATGCCTCATGTGGAACAAAACGAATCGGAACATTCGGGAACGTTTTTTGAATCAATTGCCACTGCTCCGCATTCTCCGTTTTTATTTCCTCTGCTAAAACGATCGCCTCGATTGCCATCTCTTGTTGCATTACTAATAACACCTCTTCAAAACTCGGACTACCTAGTTTTAATGCCAGATCGATTTTTTTCACCCCTGTGGGTACTGGCAACCCCAAGTCCCCGATCGTAAGCTGATCGGTGTGGCCTAAATCCGCCAATAATTTGTCGATCTCACTATTTAATGCCCCATGCTTCTTCATACAATGGACTCTCCTTCATTTCCTTTAATGTAGGCATTCCGCCTTGAGCACCATATCCTTTGACGGAGATTGCTGCTGCTAAGTTGGCAAAGGCAATGGCGTTTTCTAAGGGAACACCTGCTAAAATCCCTACTGCTAATGCACCATTGAAGGTATCACCAGCTCCCGTAGTATCGACCGCAGCAACTGGAAAGGCAGGAACTAAGACCTCCGACTTCCCATTATGGAAAATCGCTCCTTTGGCACCTAGGGTAACGATCAATCGATTAGGGTAGGCTGCTAAAACGTCAGCAAGCTTTTGATTGGGGAAAAGCAACTTAAACTCATGTTCATTAGGGGTCAGATACCCCACCTTAGATAACATACGCGGATTGAGCTTTCTCGCAGGTGCTGGATTATATAAAACAGGGATTTTTGCTTCCCAACACCAGTCGATGATGGCTTCATTGGCTTCTTGGGGAATCTCGTTTTGCAAAATCACTAAATCAGCCTCTGTGATGTTTGCTTTTATTTCGGAAAAGCGAGCTAAATCAAGCGCATTATTGGCACCGGGTATGACAATGATGCTATTGTCATTTTCATGCAAAATGATATGCGCGGCACCAGATGGAAAATGTGTAACGGGTTCCACATTCTCCGTAGAAACGCCGTTCACGTTTAAGTTTTCGACGATTTCATTTCCGAAACGATCGGTTCCTACATGGCCTAGCATTGCTACTTCTGCGCCTAAACGGCTAGCGGCGATGGCTTGGTTTGCTCCTTTGCCGCCAAAATTCGTGTCAAATTTTTCCCCAAAAACCGTTTCTCCTTGATTGGGTTTCACCTTCGTAGTGACTACAAAATCTGTTGCCATACTACCAATGACGATGATCTTATTCAATTGGCGTTCCTCCATTTCTTACTGTCTCTCTTTCTTCTAAATGAACAGGAAGGATGATTTTTTTCTGTTCAATAAATTGATCGTTGATCAATGCAAAGAGCATTTCTGCTCCTTTGTAACCTACTTGATAAGCAGGCTGATGGATCGTCGTCAAGCGTGGCACCACCAATTTACTGATGGGAATATCGTCATAGCCGATCACTTGAAGTTGTTCTGGGATCTTTACGCCATGATGATAAGCCTCTTGCATGATGGCAATCGCATGGGTATCGCTTGGGGCAATCACACTATCGACAGTGGGATGTTCTAAAAAAACTTGTTTCGCTGTCAAGGTCGCATCCTCTAAGAGAAAGGATGTGGATTTCACTAGTGCATAAGGAACTTGTGCTTTTTTCAATGTGTATTCAACACTCAATAAACGATCCCGAGCACGGGTGACAGATTCAGGCCCAGCAATCACGACTACCTTTTTGGGGTCACCTTTTAAGATCGCTTCAGCAGCAAGTTCGCCACCTTGAAGGTCATCCGAATAAACCCCATATTCGACATCTTGATCGATCCGATCCAAGACGACCGTCGGAATATTGCTTTGGGTACGATTTTTATTTTCGACAGCGGAAAGAATCCCCGCCACATTGTTTTGCTCAAACGCACGTAAATATTCATTGGCTTTCTCATTGTCTTCTTGAATGTTGCCAAGGATGACTTGATAGCCTTTTTTTTGTAGAAAGTCTTCGACGCCTTTGGCTACTAGCGGAAAAAACGGGTTGGATATATCAGGAAGTAGCAAACCAATCAATTTTGACTTTTTCTGATACAGTGAACGTGCGACTTCATTGGGGGAATAATTCAATTCATTGATCGCCTGATGGATTTTCTCACGGGCTTTTTCGCTCACATAGCCAGTCCCATTCATGGCTCTTGAAACTGTCGCCACGGAAAGTCCAGCTAAATTGGCGACATCTTTAATTGTTGTCATGTTGCTCCCCTCCTGTGTAACCGATTACACACATATCATAGCCGAACTTTGTGAAAATTGCAAGGAGAAATAAAAAAACTTTTTTCCCTTGGTGTCCCCTTCTCCTAAAAATGCGTTTTTGCTGCATAAATAGCCGCATTTCGAGAAAGCGAGACTTTCTCGAAATGCGGCAAAAGATTTGATGAGCGCAGCGACATATCTTTTATTTCCTAACGGTAAAGCTCATTTTTCAATGAAATGAAACTTCAAAGTGATTGACGCCGTCTTGATCCACCGTCAAACTGATTTGTGCCTGCAGCATTTCTGTGATGGCTTTGGCGATGGCTAAACCTAACCCATAGCCACCGTCTTGATGGTTGCGAGAAGGATCCCCGCGGTAGAAGCGATCAAAGACATAGGGAATTTTTTCTTCAGGGATCGGGCAACCACTGTTGGACACTTGCAGCACCGTTTTTCGTTGGCGTTCAACGAGTGCCACTGTGACGGTTTCTCCAGTAGGTGTATATTTCAAGGCATTGTCTACCAAAATCATGGTCAATTGCCGTAAGGCTTGCTCATTGCTTTCAAGGCGCACCTGTTTAGCGATCTGTTCCTGATAGTGGATCCCTTTTTCCAGTGCAATGGCCTCCATGCTTTGATAAACACTTTGCACGACTTGACTGGCATCAATCACCGAACGCACGACTTCTTGCTCGGCACTTTCGAATTTGGTCAGCATCAATAAGCTATTTACTAGCTCATCCATCCGTTCGGAACCTAACTGGATGTTTTCCAGCCATTTCATTTGGCTTTCCAAGGTTTCTTCTGGACTGCCAGCTAATACCTCAGCATTGACTTGAATGATCGCCAATGGTGTTTTCAACTCATGGGAAGCGTTAGAGACAAACTCTTTTTGTTTGCGCCAAGCCAGTTCCACTGGTCGTAAGGCTCGATTGGCGACATAAAAGCTAGCGATATAAATACTGACTAAGGCTAAGACCCCGATGATCAAAAGCGTGGTTCTTAAGTTGCTTAGACTGGTTTTGTAGTCGGTGACGTCAAAGAACAGCACTTGATAAAATGGCTCGTAATTATTGATACTAGTGGAATATTCCCCCGTCGAATCATGATTGATCGAATAATGACTAAAGGAAGTCACCAAAAAGAGCGCATACCGCCAATTTCGGCCATTCACCTTCACTTCGTTAGGGATCTCCCCTTGTTTCGCCGCTGCATCGACCAATGCTTCATAAAGCTCGTTTTGATCGACGCTCTCATCAATACTTTGAATCACGACATCCATTTGATCCACGTCGACTAGAGCGATTTCTCTGAACTCACTGGTACTATTCGTGATGGTCAACATCATTGGATACTCAGGTTCTGTCAGTGATTGCCGTACTTCCTCCTCATCCATAGGTACCGCAGCTAAGGTGTTGGCTTCTTGCGAGATCAATGATTGGATCTCGTTTTCAATTTGGGTGGCATTCAAAATATAGATAAAGGTAAAGGCACCTAAGACAATGATTGAGATCAACGCCATATTAAACCACAGCATTTTATTCCGTAATTTTTTTAACATGGCGGCTCCTTGCTCTGCAAAATATACCCCGCATTGCGGATCGTGCGAATGCCGATATCCGCTTCAAGCAGCGTCAGTTTTTTCCGCAGCAAAGACACATAGATCTCAACGCGGTTTTCTTCCACATCGGGATCAAAGCCCCAAATCTTATTGATGATGGTTTCTTTTGATAAAATCACTTTAGGTCTGGATAAAAATAGCTCCATCAGTTTCATTTCTTTGGGTGACAGCACCACTTGATTGGTCGTCGTAGCCAACTGCAGCTCATTACGCGCCAAGACCACATTGCCAAATGCTAACTGGTCTTCTTGATAATCCAAGTCTTTTCTTCTACTTAATGAACGAATCCGTGCCAGCAGCTCTTTCATTTGAAAGGGTTTCGTCAAGTAATCATCTGCCCCTGCATCCAAGCCGAGCACTTTGTCATCAACTTCGCTTTTGGCCGTCAACATAATGATCGGCGTGCGAATATTTTGCTTGCGTAACGTCTTTAGTAATGTGATCCCATCGATTTTTGGCAGCATGATATCCAAAACGAGAAGGTCATACACCCCACTTGCTGCGTAGTCCAACCCAGTCTCGCCATTATATGCCAAATCAACGGAATAATGCTGTTTTTTCGAGAGTGTAAAATATTTTGTGTAAATAGAAAAAAGGAAGTCCCTTCTGTAGAATAGAGTTACCACAACACATTCACAGAAGAGAGGACTTCCCTATGAACGATTTTACTACAGAAATTCTAAAGACTCTAGCGAACAAAGGCGATTTGAATGAATTATTCCGTGTCCATTTGGAGAAAGCAGTCAATACGCTTCTCAAAACGGAGTTAACGGCTTTCCTAGATTACGAAAAGTATGATCGCATTGGTTTTAACACGGGTAATTCTCGTAACGGCTCCTATGACCGTACGGTCAAGACCGAGTATGGGGAACTTCATCTCCAGATTCCGCGCGACCGCAATGGTGAGTTCAAGCAACAGACTGTTCCTGCTTATAGACGGACGAATGACACGTTAGAGGAGACCGTCATTCACCTCTTCCGAAAAGGTATTACCATGTCGGAAATCGCAGACTTGATTGAGAAAATGTATGGGCATCACTACACGCCCCAAACCATGTCCAATATAACAAAATCATTTACAGAAGAGGTAACGGCGTTTAAAGGGCGGGAGCTTCATGACCGTTATGCTGCTATTTATATGGACGCAACGTATATTCCGTTAAAGCGGAAAACCGTCGCCAAGGAAGCTATTCATATCGCAGTTGGCATTCGCCCGGACGGATCAAAGGAAGTATTGAGCTATGCGATTGCACCGACTGAATCCATCACGATTTGGGAGGAAATTTTATTGGACCTTCAAGAGCGCGGTTTGAAAAATGTCCTCCTGTTCATCACGGATGGCTTAAAGGGGATGGTAGGAGCGATTAGTCGGTTCTATCCCAAAGCTCGTTTTCAACATTGTTGTGTACACGTTTCCCGTAATATCAGTCACAAAGTGCGTGTCGATGATCGTAAGGAAGTCTGTGATGATTTTAAAATGGTGTATCAAGCCTCATCTAAAGAGGTGGCGTTGGAAGCACGTGGTGCTTTTGCGGAA
This sequence comes from Enterococcus sp. DIV1279b, assembly GCF_050531515.1. Taxonomy (NCBI): domain Bacteria; kingdom Bacillati; phylum Bacillota; class Bacilli; order Lactobacillales; family Enterococcaceae; genus Enterococcus; species Enterococcus sp. DIV1279b. Next base: position 3,239,113 of record NZ_CP172891.1, read on the forward strand.
AAATGGAAAACCAGCTATCCAAAAGTGGTTGAATCGATTCTTTCGAACGCTCACTTGCTCACTTTCTATGATTTCCCCTTGGCCATACGCAAGAGTATTTATTCTACGAACTTGATTGAATCCTTTAATAAGCAAATCAAGAAATACAGCCACCGCAAGGAACAGTTCCAAAACGAAGAGTCGATGGAACGTTTCTTAGTCTCGTCTTTTGATACTTACAACCAAAAATTCCTAGGTCGCAGTCATAAAGGCTTTCAACAGGCCGAAGGCGAACTTGAACAAATGCTAAGCCAACTGATTGAGAATTAGAAACAATCTGCAGTAGGGAAGAATCATTTACACAAAATTATTGACGCTCCCGTTTTTTCAATAAGCTGGCAACCGCTTCTGCGATCGATGGCTCATCTTCTACGAATAAGATCCGCATCGGTCAGTCCCCCTTTTACACTCATCATTTCTTTTTTCAATCACTTTTCGGTAAGCACAATCATTCCTGTAGGATCATTCCAATTGTTCTCCAATAAACCGTTCTGTTGAAACGATCCGCAAGTGTTCGCTGGATTGATGAATCCACATGTGTAGCAACAATGCTACCATACCGCTTAACAAAAAGACAAACAGCTTTTTCCTAAGGTCTTGAAAATTCTCTTGATGACGCATGGGTTTCCTCCTTTTTGCAGGTCATCGATAAATCCGCTCGGCTATTCTGGATCAGTAGCCGCTGGGGCTGTCTGATTGCCTAAGCTGATATCGAAGGTGATCGTATCTTCTAACGGTAAAAACTGATTGAACTTGCTCATCCCCACGATTGTCCCGTAGGGTTCTGCTGAATTGACATAACGGACTTGATAGCTGATGTTCGCCCCTTTTGAACGGAATTCATCAAAGAAGAGTTTTTGCAGATCCCCTTCAAGGAGCTCGCTTCGACGGTAATCTTTGATATACGGTTGACCTGCTGAATAGACGACTTCAATGCCTTGGTCATCTTTGCTGGTTAAAACGGTCCCGGCGGTCTCACTTTGCGAGATCAATTGTCCGTAAGGCAGACTCTGAGTAAACTGCATCCGCATCCGCACAGTGACCCCCTCAACAGCGGCCTGGGCATCATCTGGTAAAATCGTTGAAAAGTCTGGTACGGTGACCCCTTTCCCTAGAGAAATCGTTACTTGAAACGCATCCCGTTTCGCGATTTTTTCTTTTGGTGCCACGCTTTGTTCAATGACTTTGCCTTCTTCCACAGTATCCGAAGCCTGTTCTTTGATTTCAAGCTCCAGCTCATGGGCTTTCCCCCATGTTTCTACCTCTGCACGGGTTTTATCACGAAAGTCTGGTACTTCAATATCTTTTTCAAAGGTTTCTTCGCCTTTGGAATAAAAGACTCGTCCGACATCTCGACGATGATAGTTTTCTTGCGAGACTTCTTTATTAGTAAATTCTACTCGAATCGGTGCTTTTTCCTCGATCTCATCGTGGTATTCATCGACGATCGTCAAATTGCTGGCTTGATTTTTTTCGATCCACTCTGCTGCCTCGTCCCTCGTCATTTCCATAAAGTCTGGCAATGCCAATTTCTCTTCTGGATCTGGGCCTTGGCTCACCGTTAGATGCAGGGTGCTTCTTTTTCTGACTCGACTTCTGGCGGCTTCTTCTTGGGCGATCACTTGATTGGCTGGGGCTTCATCATAGGCAGGCGTCACATCGATCGCAAGATCATGTTCCGCCGCCCATTCCCTGACTTCTGAGATCTCTTTGTCCACAAAGTTATCCAGTCGGACGTACGCCAATTGGAAAAATAAAAAGCCGCTGAGTATAAGTAACCCGAGTAACGCACCCATCCCCAGCAGTCGTTTTTTCCGCCGTTTCTTTTTGAAGGAGGGATCGTATTCGATCCCCTCTTCTAAAGAAGCTGAACCTTTTTCTTTGCGGGAAGCCCGGGAAGAAGGTGCTTTAGCTGTAGCTGATTCCTTGTCTGGCTCTTTCGGTTCTTCTTCAAACTTCGATAAAAAATCACTCATAGGCCGTCAACTCACCTTTTTTCAAATAAAATGTCTGATCCGACTGCTTGGCAATTTCAGTCGAATGGGTCACTACGATGATGCACTTGTTGTGTAAAGTAGCTAAATCTTTAAAAATATCCACGATTTCTTGCTCCATGCCTTCATCCAAATTTCCCGTCGGCTCATCAGCTAAAATGATATCAACATTGGTCGCCAAGGCACGAGCGATGGCGACCCGCTGTTGTTCCCCACCGGATAGCTGATTGACGAAACGATCGGCTTTCGTGGAGGTGATTCCGATATAATCCAGCAAGCGATACGCAATTTGATCGTGTTGATCGGGGAGCTTGTTGTCTGAGATCGCCATCGAAACAAGGACATTTTCTAATGCCGTCAAATAAGGGATCAAGTTGTAACTTTGAAAAATCAAACTGATCTTGTTGCGGCGATACTCTTCATAGCCGATCGTTTTGATATTTTTTCCTTCAAAAAATACTTCCCCATCGGTTGGTTGATCCAATGCACTGATCAAGGAAAGAAAGGTGGTCTTTCCAGAGCCTGATTTCCCTAAAATCGTGTAAAATTTACCTTTTTCAAAGGAGATATTGGTTTTATCTAAAATCTTCCGACGATTCTCACCATCTTGGTAGTAATACGTCATCTCTTTGGTTTCTAAAATTGCCATGTTCTTCGCTCCTTACAGCATGATTTTTTTCGGATTCAAACGTAAAATATACAACAGCGGCACCACTGCCGAAAGCAAGATCGTCAAGATCCCGGTCGCTAAAAAGGCAATGATATAAGACAGGGTGTATTGAACGCGAAACGCTTCGTTGATCGTTGCTTGATCGATTTTCGGTACACCCACAAAGAATTGCTCCACCCCTGCTTGATTTGCCTCTAGCATATTACTGGATAACAAAGATTCAGAAACCATCTTGCCCAGCATATTCCCTGTGACCAAGGAGATCAACATTGCACTGACACCAATCAACAGGAGTTCGAGCACGATCTGTGCAAACACGTATTTCCGTCGTTCTCCTAACGAAAGGTAGATACCTAACTCATATTTACGATCGCGGGTAAACAGCACAATGATCAAGGAGATAATAATCAAGGAAGCAATCACCGCAATCACTACGACATATGATGAAATCTGTGATAAGCGATTCATGCTGGTCCCCACACGGTCATACTCATCCGTAGAGGCATTGACCTTATAGCCATTTGGCAAGAGCGGTGTCACCTCTTGTTTGAATTGCTCTGCATCTTCTGGTTGGTTCAAAATGAATTGTGGAGTGAAGAACTCCTCATCAGAACCGAAATCTGTCGCTGGAAACGCCGCTTGCTGTCCCGCACGTTCCTCTTCAACAATCGTTTTCACGGCATCATTCGGCATATAGATACGATTGAAGGGCCGATCATCAAATGCAAACGAGCTGGCCATGCCATCTTGTCCTTGATTATTTGCTTTTTCTAAGCTGGTATTTTTAAATATCCCGACGATTTCGATGGAGTAATCATTGCCTTTTTGCTTTTCAGGGTCCATCCCTGACGAATAATCGACAAACTGACCATCTAAGATCATAGTGTCTCCCACGGTCAAGCCGTTTTCCTGAGCCATCTCTTCCGATATCAAGCCCACACGTTTTCCGGTACGCTGTTCCTCTTCAGTAAAAAAGCGTCCCTGTGTTAAATCCACCGTATCTTCTTCAAAATCCAACGGCTTTAAGAGATTGGTTCCTGTTAAATAAACCCAAGGAGATATTCCTCCGAAAATCATGACATTGTCGTCGTCCTCTTCAGGACTAAAACGATAAGGTTTGAAGTTTTCAACAGCAATCGTTGCTTCTCGCAAATAATCGTACTGCTTGACCTCGGAGCGCTCACCGATCTGTTTGATCAGCTCCTCTGGCAACGGCTGAATCTCCTCCATACTTGCACTGCCGTCACTATTTGCCATCATCGCTTCATGATCGACTTCAATCGTTGCCAGCGAGCCTAATTGATTTTTGATCTGCTTTTCGACATTTTGAGTCGATTGATTGACAGCAATTGCGCCAGCGATCACATTTCCTAATATCAGAATAACAGCAAACAATATCGCAGATTTCCCTCGCTTTCTCGTCACACTCAACCATGCTCGTTTCATATAATTCACTTGCCAACATCCTCTCTTTTTTTCTCTAACAAAAGCATACTGGATGAACCTTTAGTGAATCTGTCATTTGCAAATTTTTTCAAAAAAAGTAGAATCCTAGGGAACGTTTGATAAAAAAGACTGTTGTTTCAATGATCGACTCCAGCAATCATCAGAATGTGAATGACAAAAGAACATACCTCCCAAAAGATTTCTTTGGGAGGCTTTGCTATAGTTAACAAAAAAAGACAAAGACCACATTGATATGCTCCCCCTATATAGGACACTGAAATATAAAGTGGCTTATATAGGGGGAGTTTGTATGTCTAGAGGAAAAATGAAATTAAGTTCAGAAGAACGGCTAGCTTTTGTAGAAAGAGCTTTAAAAAATGAAGCTAGCATAAACAGCCTGGCCAAAGAAGCACAAGTAAGTTTCAGTACGATAGAAAGGTGGATCACTCTTTATGAGAATGAAGGACCCACAGGTTTACTCCCTACAAAAAGGAATCAATCATACTCAACAGAGTTGAAACTGAATGCGGTCCATGATTATTTAGCTGGAACACATGGTAGCTTAAGAGCTGTCGCCAAGAAATACGGGCTTCGTAACAAAAAACAATTAGAAGACTGGTTAAAGATATATAATACTCATAGAAACTTCAAATCAGAAAGTGGTGGAAGTAGAATGAGTAAATCCAGAAAAACAACATTGAATGAACGAATTAAAATTGTGCATGACTGTATTATCAACGGTCGAGACTATGGGAAAACCGCGATTCAGTACCAAGTCTCTTACCAACAAGTTCGGAACTGGGTGTTGAAATACGACGAGATGGGAGAAAAAGGCTTAGAAGACCGTCGAGGGCAACGAGCGGGAAGTAAACCTGCCAGAACACCCGAAGAAGAAATGCGCGATAAACTGGCTCAACAAGAACGACGGATCAAGTTGCTTGAAATGGAAAATGACCTGTTAAAAAAAGTCAGCGAGTTAGAAAGGAGGCGGGATTTGAATTAGTTCGTCATACGTTTGAATACCAATCGATCAAAGAGCTGCACGAGACAAAAAGCTATCCAATTAACACCATGTGTACCCTGCTCCATGTCACAAGATCGGCCTATTATCGTTGGGTAAAAAATCCCAAACTGCCGGAAGTGGTATTGAATGAACAGTTGGCAGACCTTGTTCGCTATATTTATGAAGCAGACAACGATAAAGGATATCGCAGAATCTGTGAAGATCTCGTGAATGATTATGGCTTTCAAGTGAATGACAAGCGTATTCTTCGAATCTGTCGCAAACTTCAAATCCAATCAACCATCAAGCATTCAGGCAATAGTATCACTAAGGCATCCAAGACTCCGTATCATATTGCGAAAAATTATTTGAATCGAAAGTTCTATGCGGATCAACCGAATCAAAAATGGCTAACAGATGTGCGTGAATTCAAGTATTATGAAGGGGCCGAAGTGAAGAAAATCTATTTGAGCGCTATTCTCGATCTCGCCGATCGTCGCATTGTTTCATTTGTCATCAGCGACAAAAATGACAATAAATTAGTCTTTGATACCTTCGATCAAGCAGTCGCCGCCGAACCAACCGCTCATCCACTATTTCATAGCGATCGCGGATTTCAATATACAAGTAAAGTTTTTTGCACAAAGCTAAAGAAAGCGAAAATGAAGCAGAGTATGTCTCGTGTCGCCCGTTGTACCGATAATGGTCCAATGGAAGGCTTTTGGGGAATGCTTAAGCGAGAAAAATATTATCGGCGAAAGTTTATCAGTAGAGAAAGTCTCGTTGAAATGATCGAGAAATACATGAACTATTACAACAATGGTCGCTATCAACGATGTTTGAAGAGCAAAACACCGATCCAAGTTCATCAAGAATTATTAATGGCAGCTTAATCACTCCCCCTCTTGGACAAGCGAATAGAATAAATCCGCTTAACCAAGAAGGAGGCCAGTCGAGCAAAGTTGAGGTTAAACAAAGTAAAAAACATAAAAACTGCCTACCGAATTTCGGTAGACAGTCGTCAAAATAATTTTATTCTATTTCATTGTCCACTTGACGGGGAGCCCAGCACATCTGGGTCTTTGTCTTTTCGCTATCTTATTCTTCGATTTTCTCATTTAATTCACTGTTACGATAGCCATATACAAAATAGATCGCGATTCCGATCACTAAGGAGATCCCAAAAACGATCCAGGTCGCCGTTTGCAGACGGGTCATCAAGAAGAGACAGCTGGCAACAGACAGCAAAGGCAATAACGGTACCAGGGGTACTTTAAATTCACCTTTAGCAGGTGGCCCCATCATCTTCCGCAGCTTGATGATCCCTAAGGACATTAAGATCATATAAGACAATGCCGCAATGTTGGTCAATTCTGCCAAGATATTCAACGGGAAAGCTGCCGCAAAGAAGAAAGCAAAAACACCAGCGATGTAGGTCGCTTTCTTTGGTGTTTTATGCTTAGGATCGATGGCTTGCATGGCTTTTGGCAATAACCCATCTTTACTGATGGCATATAACAGACGCGCCAAAGAGTACATCATAGCGATCGTCACTGTTAATAAGGTCAAGATCGCCCCTACGGAAATGATTGATCCGACCACTCCATGACCGACATAACGCATCGCAAAAGCCACCGGATCATTGACTCCTAATTCAGCAAACGGCACGATTCCCGTCATGATCAGTGTGACAATGATATAAAGGACTGTTGCGATCGCAATGGAACCAATGATCCCCCGAGGGACATTTTTCTTTGCATCTTCAACTTCTTCCGCCGCCATTGCGACGGCATCAAAGCCAAGAAAAGCAAAGAAGACTAACGCTGCACCATTAAAGACGCCTGAAAAACCAAAGGGCATAAAGGGCTGCCAGTTGTCTGGTTCCACGAAAAAGGCACCAAAGACGATAAACAAGAGGATCACGCCGAATTTCACCCATACCATGGCATTATTCAAACGCAACGCTTTTTTCGCTTCTTGGCTGACCCACAAGGTTACAAAAATAATGACTAAACCAGCAATCAGATCAATGTAGGTCCCCTTGCTTGGATCATAACCGCCCGTCAAAGCGGTTGGTAAATGGATATCCGCACTGGCCAAGAAGCCTTGTACATAGCCCGACCAGCCAGATGCCACCGAAGAAACGGCCAATAAGAACTCGCAAATCAAAAACCAGCCTGCCAGCCACGCGGTAAATTCACCAAAAACGACATACAGATACGAATAGGCGCCCCCTAAAACAGGGATCCGAGAAGCAAATTCCGCAAAAGAAAGCCCTGATAACACAACAACGATACCAGCTACAACAAAGGAAAGAATCAATGCCGGTCCGGCATACTCAGCAGAAGCAGTCCCTGTAACAACAAAGATACCTGTGCCGATAATGGCGCCGATCCCCAACATAATCAAATCTTTTAACTTCAACTCTTTTTTTAAATTCGTCACACTTTCCCGTTGTATGACTTTTTTTCGAAATAAATCCATAACTCCTCCTCAAAAATATAAGTTTATGTTGCTTTCATATACCCCAGCAAAACACCACCGATAATCACCAGCAGACAACCAATCACCACATAACGCAGTTCTTTCTTGGTTTTCTTTTCGCCGAGAATAAAAATCCCGCCTAGCGTTGAAATGATGATCCCCATCTGCGACAATGAGAAGCCCACCGCGAGTCCGACTTGCTGAACCGTGATCAGCATGCAGACATTTCCGATGCCCCATAACAACCCTGACAAAGTATTTTTCCCTACAAAACGGTCGACCTTCGTCTTCCTTAAAGCAAATAGGCTGGCACCGATCAGCATCCCGACACTTTGTGGCAAAATGATCGCCAAGGGGTCCAATCCTGCCCAAGTAATCAAAATCGTATAGGCGCCGTAACCGATCGTTGATGAGATCAATGCCCGAAATCCTTTAGGAAAATCAAGCATCTTGCTGCCAGCTTCTACCGGACTTTCGCCATCTTGACGAGCGGTCAGATACGCCCCGATCACCAACAAGATCAATGCGCTAACACCTAGTGCATAATCGCGGGTCTGTGTCCATTCTGCAAAAAACAATGCACCTGCGACTGTATTTAAAATCAGCTGCATGCCGGTTGAAAGCGGCAGTCCAACAGACACACCTAAATATTTCATGCCATGGAATTGACCGTTTTGACCGACGGACCAAAAAAGACCAGACAAAAGACCGATCAAAATCACCTTTCCATCAATCACTGGCATCGTCACAAAAAATACGACCAGCGAAAAGAAAAAGGCACCAATCGTCATTCCTAGCGTTTGCTGGTTCGCATCCCCGCCAAGTTTGGCACTTACTAAACCAATGCTGCCCCACGCAAACATTGGTACTAATGCAACGAGTATCTCCATTTCATTCATCCTTACCATTCAATTTTAAACACAGGCTTTAGTGTATCAGTGAAAACGTTCTAGGGACAAGTGATTTTTGTCAAAAAACACAAAAAGATACTCGAAAAAAAGCAGATTAGCGTTTTTCCTCATAATAACTCAACAACGGAAAGAACAGCGTCATGGTGGTTCCTTTTCCAACTGTCGACGAAGCCGTTAGCTCGATGCCTAATTCCTTCGCTAAACTTTTCGCTAAAAAGAGCCCCAATCCCGTCGAGTGGGTGTCCGTTTGGCGCCCATTTTCGCCCGTAAAGCCTTTATCAAAGATGCGCCGCATGTCTTCTTTAGGAATGCCGATCCCACTATCTTGCAAGTGGAGATAGGTCCCTTGGGCATCTTTTTCGATCCGAATCGTCAGCTGCCCATTTTGTGGTGTGTACTTCACGGCATTGCTGACCAGCTGTCGAAAGATAAAGCCGAGCCATTTTTCATCGGTCAACACTTGCTGATCCTCGCCTTCAACGGCATAGTGCAGGTTCTTTTGGATAAAATAATTGGCCTGACTGCGTAAAACTGGCTGGATGACGGCTTTCAATGAAATTTCTTGCACCAGATAATCTTTTGAAAAGCTGTCTAAGCGGGCGACGTATAAGACTTGCTCGACGTATTCGTTCATGCGGTTCAATTCATTTTCTAGTAAGATGAATTTTTCATCGGGAATATCAAATTCGATCGAATGCAAAAGCAATCGTGATGCAGCTAAAGGGACTTTGATCTCATGGACCCACGAATCGATGTATTCCTTTTGTTCTTCTTGATTGCTGACGACTTGCTGCATCAATTCTTGGTGCTCTCGGATCAACTGATTGATGTAGGATTCGATCCGTTCTTCTTCCGCCGAGCGTGCTCCTTGCAAGTAGTTTTGCAGCAAGCTGTCTCCAGGCTTGGGGGTGATTTTTTGCCAAAAACGCCGCTTAGATAAGTAGCTGACTGCTAAAAAGAACACCATCAAGACACTTTGCATCAAAAAGAGATAGCCGACTGTGCCCCAATCCATCGGGGAATGAGGAGTCAGCCAAAAAACTAAGACCGTCAACACGAAAAAGACTAGCCAACCGATAAACAGCAGCCAACGATCTTTCAAAAAACTGCGCAAAACTCGCCACTTTGTCATGGTACGATATACCCTTGACCAACCTTGGTCTCAATGTAGCCGTTCATCCCCGCTTGTTCGATTTTTCGTCGCAAACGATTGATATTGACCGTCAAGGTATTGTCGTCTACAAATCGCTCGTCATCCCATAAGGCCCGCAAGAGTTTTTCCCGACTTAAAATCTTGCCGTGATTTTTCATCAAAATATACAGCAGGCGGTATTCGTTTTTGCTAAGATCGATGCTTTCGCCATTGATATACATGCTGCTGTTGTCGATATTGAGGGTCAAACCGTTATGCACTAACGTTTCACTGCTACTTTCTACATAGTTGTAGGAACGGCGCAGCAGCGCATTGATTTTTGCAATCAGAACGTCAATCTCAAAAGGTTTTGTCACAAAATCGTCCGCTCCCATATTCATGGCCATGATCATATCCATATTGGTATTGCGGCTAGAAATAAAAATGATTGGTACTTTGGAAGCTTCGCGGATTTTTTGACACCAATAGTAGCCATCAAAAACCGGCAAGTTGATATCCAGTAAAATCAGTTGGGGCTCTTGTTCTTCAAAGTCAGTCAACACTTGATGGAAATCCGTCGTGCCAAAGGTCTCAAACTGCCATTTTTCTAGTTCTTCGATAATCAGTTGGCGAATCACCGCTTCATCTTCTACTACCATTATTTTTGCCATATCCGTGAATTCCCTCACTTTGTGTAATTTTCTCCTCTTTACTTTATCAAATATCAAAAACGAATGCGAACATTAATCGCCGTTTTTAGCAAACCCTAAAAAACCTCGCCACTGACGGTAGAAGCCAGTGGCGAGGCAAAGCAAAAATGTCTATTGGGTTATTCGATGATCTCTACCGTCTCGATCAGTAATTTACCGATAAACAATAAGATTCCATCGAAAAAAAGCACACTCATGTTGACACCTAATAACATCGATAACCGTTCAACGACATCGATTTTTGGTCGTTTGTTCAAGTAACGAAACAAGAAAAAATTCACACCATACGTCACTGCCATGATCAGCAGCATCAAGATCACCATTTTAGTTCCCTGCTTTTCTTCAAATTTTTGGTTGCTGTGCTAAAAACTGTGTCAGTTTGCTTTGATCGATGGCTTCATACTGCGATAGGAAGCGACCGATCGCTTGAACGACTGCCGGTAGATGACCCGCTTCATCATTTTCGATCTGCAGCACCAGCAGTGGTTCGTGCAGGCTCATTCGCAGCAAGAACCAGCCTTGGCCATAGGGCGCTGTCAAGTTGATGCGAATGCCTTCCTCATTTTCTGGATCGATCTGCCAGCCTGGCAGCAAATGATCGGCTAAATCCGCGATTACTTGGCGACCATAGTCTTGATAGTCGGCTTGTTGGATCGCAAAGCGCAATTCTTGGGTCTCGGCGGGTTGTTGCAACGCCGCGATCAGCTCATCCAGTGTCGTGCCTTGCTGTTGCAATTGAGGCAGCATCATCAAGAGCTTGGCGATCACGTACGCCCCGTCATCTAAAAAGAAATTTTCTTTAAACGCGGCATGCCCGCTGGTTTCGATGGCTAACTGTGTGTCCAGTCCTGCTTCATTCAATTCGATCGCTTTGTTGATCACATTGCGGTAGCCAGAAATATAGCGTACTTGCTGCCCTCCCAGTGCTTCGATAAAGGTTTTTAAATGATTAGAGGTTGGCGAATTGGTGACGATACGCGTGCCAGGGTGTTCCGCTAAGATGATCTTGCTTAATACAGCGATCATATTGTTGCGGTTCAAGGGCTCACCGCTTTTGGTCACGACCGCCGAGCGGTCGACATCGGTATCGAAAATAATGCCTAAATCAGCTTGTTCCCGCAAGACGGCTTCGCGAATACTTGCCATTGCCTCTTTATTGTCTGGATTCGGGATATGATTGGGAAAATGCCCATCCGGTTCTAAAAATTGCGAGCCATTCGTATCTGCTCCCAGCGGTAGCAACACTTTTTCAGCAAAAAAGCCACCGGCACCATTGCCTGCATCAACAATGATCTTTAATCCAGCCAAAGGTTTTTCCTCATTGGTTCCCATCCCTTGGCGAATTTTTTGCAGTAGATCTTGGGCATAAGGCGTCAGCAGGTCTTTTTGCTGATAGCGCCCTTTTTCCGCTGCCTCATGAACGGTAGTGTGGGTCAAAATATAGTGGATATCCGTTTTTTCGGCACCGCCTTGGCGGCTGAAAATTTTTATTCCATTAAAGTAATAAGGCAAATGACTCGCTGTCAGCATCACACCAGCATCACAGTCGAAATCCGCAAACTGTGTACTCATAAACATGGCAGGTGTCGTTGCCAAGCCGCAATCGATCACTGCCACGCCTTCTTGCTGCAGCTGTGCCATCAACACTTCTTGAAGTGCTTCGCCACTCAAGCGACTGTCACGACCGACTGCCACACGAAAAGGCCCGCTGCCCTTTGTTGCCAACCAGTTGCGCAAGCCCGAAGCAACTTGCCGAACCGCTTGCTCTGTCAGTGTCACCTGCTCTTTCTCTGTTGCGATCGCAATTCCTCGAATATCAGAACCATTTTGCAAATCAACGATGTTCATTTCCTCCACCCCTTCTTGTAACCGGAATCAATTTAATTATACCAGAGAAAAAAGGAAATGAAATTGCTTTTTAGTATTTTTTACTATAAATAGTTTGCTTCCCTTACTCTTTAAACGGAATCCCTTCCAGTTGCAGTAGTCGGCGTTTGGTCGCTAACCCGCCCCGATACCCCGTCAAGCGGCCGTTTTTTCCTAACACACGATGACAAGGAACCACGATCATCATCGGATTACGCCCCACTGCATTTGCGACAGCGCGGACAGCAGTCGGCCGTTGAATGCGCAGCGCCAAGTCACTATACGTAGTGGTTTGTCCATAAGGAATTTGGGTCAGTGCTTGCCAAACAGTTTGTTGAAACGGTGTCCCGACAAAATCAAACGCAAAAGTAAATGTCACTGGTTCCCCTGCAAAATAAGCTTGCAGCTGCGCTTCAATTACTGGATCAAGGTCAGCTGTATCACTGATTTCAGCCAATGGAAAGAACTTGAGTAATTCATGATGATCCTGCTGCCGACCAAAATAAACTAACCCTTTTTCCGATTGGACCACTTCATACCACTCATCATCTAAAACGATCTTTGCCAATGCTAGTTTCATGTTTTCACCTCATGGAATCCATTTTCGCAGCACAACTGCTTATGTGCTGCCGCCGTTGTGCGGCTGTCTCAGTGACAGTATACCATTTTTTCGAGCTGCGCAAAAAAACCGACTGGCTTACTGCCAATCGGTCGTTGCAAACAAGGGAAAAATAGGTAGATCGCCAGTCGCTGCAGCTTCAAGCCGTAGCCATGGCAGGATCAATCCAATTCGATTTTTCCAGTATAGAGCTGATAATAGGTGCCTTTTTCCGCCAATAGCGTTTCATGAGTCCCCCGCTCAATGATACGGCCATGATCCATCACCATGATGGCATCTGAGTTTTGGATCGTAGACAATCGATGGGCAATCACAAACACGGTCCGTCCAGACATCAAACGGTCCATCCCTGTTTGGACGATCCGCTCTGTACGGGTATCGATGCTTGAGGTGGCTTCGTCTAAGATCATCACTGGCGGATCAGCGATCGCTGCCCGCGCAATTGCCAACAGCTGACGTTGCCCTTGGGAAAGCCCTTCGCCATCGCCCGTGATCACGGTGTCGTATTTTTCTGGCAAGTGGTTGATAAACATGTCGGCATTGGCTAATTTCGCCGCTGCCAGCACTTCTTCATCACTAGCATCCAGTTTTCCGAAGCGAATATTCTCGCGAATCGTTCCAGTAAACAAATGGGTGTCTTGCAACACGATCCCTAAGGAGCGGCGCAGGGATTCAAGATGGATTTTTTCAATATTGATGCCATCATAACGAATCTTCCCATCTTGGATGTTGTAGAACCGATTGATCAAATTGGTGATCGTTGTCTTACCAGCACCTGTGGCACCGACAAAAGCAACTTTTTGCCCAGGCTCTGCATACAGATTGATATCATGTAAGACCAGTTGATTGTCGACATAGCCGAAATCAACATCTTCAAATCGCACGTCTCCCGTCACTTCCGTATAGGTAATGGTCCCATCCTCGTGGGGATGTTTCCACGCCCACGTGCCTGTTCGTTCTTTGGTTTCAACTAGCTGACCTTGCGACCATTTGGCATTGACCAGTGTGACGTAGCCATGATCGATTTCTGGCGTTTCATCTAATAGATGGAAGATCCGCTCAGCACCGGCTAATGCCATGATCACAAAGTTGATTTGTTGTGATACTTGGCTGATAGGGCCATTCAATGAACGGCTCAGTTGCAAGAAAGAAGCGATCATCCCGACCGTTAGGCCAGAAACACCATTGATGGCAAACAGGCCCCCAATGATGGCGATCAAGACATATTGGACATTCAGTAAGTTCATCATGATCGGCATCAAGGTATTGGCATTGACATTGGCTTTAGTGGCACTTTCTTGCAGTTGGTCATTTAAGGCATCAAATTCTTCCATGACGATTTTTTCATGATTGAAGATCTTGACGACTTTTTGTCCGTGCATCATTTCTTCGATATACCCGTTGACAGCGCCTAAATCTCGTTGCTGTGCGCCAAAGAAGCGACCGCTGCGGCGAGAAATGATGCGGATCACATTCAGCATCAAAATAACCGACAGCATCACGAACAGAGTCAATGGAACACTGATGGAGAACATGGCGATAAAGACAGAACAAAAGGTTACCGCCGCCATCATCAAGTTTGGAATACTTTGGGAGATCATTTGACGCAACGTATCCATGTCGTTGGTAAAGTGACTCATGATGTCGCCATCTGAGCGGGCATCAAAGTAGCCGACTGGTAGAGACTGCATATGTGTAAACATTTGGTCACGGATTTTTTTCTGCGTCCCTTCACTGATCTTGACCATCATAAAGTTATAGATCAGTGCGGCCAAGATCCCAATCAGGTAGATGATCGCCATTTGGACGATCGCCCGCAACAAGCCGCCAAAATCAGGATTGGCTTGCCCTAAAAGCGGTGTGATATGATCGTCGATCACTACTTGTAAAAACAACGAACCGCGAACGTTGGCAAAGGCACTTAGCAAGATCATAACAACGACGAATAGGAGTTGTCCTTTGTAGTCGCCAAACATCGTTCGCAATAAACGTTTCAATGTGCGCTTGGGATTTGCTGCTTGTCTATTCTTCACCTTCACCAAATCCTTTCTGCTGCGAATGGTACACTTCTTGATAGATGGCATTGTTTGCCAATAATTCTTCATGGGTACCGATGCCGTTGATTTTGCCATCATCCATTACGATGATCCGATCTGCGTCTTCGATCGAATTGATCCGTTGGGAAATAATGATCGTCGTCGTTCCCGGGATTTCTCGTTTCAAGCCTTCACGAATACTGCGGTCGGTTTTGGTATCGACGGCACTGGTAGAATCATCGAGGATCAAGATTTTCGGTTTCTTCAACAAGGCACGAGCAATCGTCAACCGTTGTTTTTGTCCACCAGAAACATTGTTTCCTCCTTGTGAGATCTGCGTTTCATATTTATCAGGAAATTCTTGAATGAAGGGATCGGCTTGTGCGATCGTTGCCACGCGCTGGATCTCTTCATCCGACGCCTCTTCATTGCCCCAACGTAAATTGTCGTTGATGGTGCCACTAAAAAGGACATTGTTTTGCAAGACCATACTTACTTGGTCCCGCAATGCTTCTAAATCATAGTCGCGAACATCATGACCGCCGACGATGACACGCCCTTCGATCACATCATATAAGCGGGGGATCAGCTGGACAAGGGTGGATTTTCCGCTCCCGGTCCCGCCAATGACTCCAATGACTTCCCCGGATTCGATACGCAGATTTGCATCCGTCAGCGCCAGCTTGTTTTTGTCATTGGCGTAACTAAAGCCGACATTCTCAAAAACGATGGAGCCGTCTTTGATCTCTTTGACTGGATCGGCGGGATTTTTCAAGTCACTTTCTTCATCTAATACTTCTACGACCCGTTCTGCCGACGTTCGTGCGATCAAAATCTGCACGAAAGCCATCGACATCATCATCAAGCTCATCAAAATCTGCATCGTGTAGTTGAACATGCTGACTAACTCCCCAGTGGTCAGGCTGCTTTGTTCCACGATCAGCTGAGCACCAAACCATGACAGGAGCAGCATACACGTATAGACAGAAAATTGCATCAATGGCATGTTGAAAGAGACGATTCGTTGCGCCAGCGTGAAATTCCGATAAACATCGGTGGACACTTCGCCAAACAGTTCTTCTTGCTGTTCTTCCCGAACATACGATTTCACGACGCGAACCCCTTGTAAATTTTCTTGCACCACATTATTCAGGCGGTCATAAATGCGGAATACTTTTAGAAACAGCGGGTGGGCAAAACGTATAACTAAAGCCAGACCAATCGCTAAGATCGGTAAAACAACCAGATAGATCGTCATAAGTTCTGGACTGATGGTGCTAACCATTGCAAGTGAAAAAATCAGAACTAACGGACTACGGACCAGAATACGAATAATCATTTGGTAAGCATTTTGGACGTTGGTCACGTCAGTGGTCAAGCGGGTGATCAAACTGGAGGAAGAAAAGCGGTCAATGTTTGAAAAGGAAAAATCTTGGATTCGGCGAAACAGATTGTGCCGCAGGTTGCGGGCAAAACCAGCCGAAGCGATCGCTGCCGTTCGTCCGCCAAGCGTTCCTAAAAGTAATGCGATCAAGGAACATAAAAAAAGCAAGCCGCCATCTCTTAGAATCACACCGGCGTCTCCTTTTTCGATCCCTTGGTCGATCATCATGGCCATGATCAGGGGCATAATGACATCTAAGGCAACCTCTCCTGCTACATACACAGGGGTCAGCAAGCTGTCCTTCTTATAGCTGCCAACATTCGCGAGTAATTTTTTTATCATTTGTTTCGTCCCTTCTATAGATGGCACTGCGGAGCCATTTTTTATCGTTACCATCAAGTTTACTTTATCGACCCAGCGATTTCAAGCGGCTCGCTTGTGTTTTTTTTACAATTAGTAAGTAAAAAGCACCCTTCCAAAAAGAAGGGTGCTTGCTTTTTTGATGCGGTTTGAAAAAGCACTTAGTAAGGATTATTCGGTAGCGTTTGAACCAGCGGTACTGATCGGTTCATCGACATCGTCACCGCCATCATCTGCCGGCGGTGTTTGGGTACTGCCTTGCAGATTGCCGCGGCTGATCCCGATGGTGATCCACGTTTCTAGGGGAATAAACTCGCCGTAGCGGCTCATTTCAACAACGGTTCCTTTTGGTTCCGCCGAATCGATATAGTAGATTTCATAATAGACGTTGGCGCCTTTTGATTTGTATTCATCAAAGAATAGTTTTGGCAAGTCGCCTTCCGTTGCTTGAAAACGGATGTCTTTTAAATATGGTCGGCCTATTGAGTAGACGACTTTGACGGTTGGCAAAGTATCGCTTTCGCTGTATTCTTTGCCTGCTTCTTCCGACTGGCTCAAGAAACTACCATACGCCACTTGATCGGAATAGACTGTGCTGACTTGCAGCGGGATTTTCGATTCTAGTCCTTGGGCTTCTTCGATCGTGTATTGTGAAAAATCTGGAACGGTCAATGCTTGGCCTTTTGAGACCTTCACCACAAATTCATCTTTTTTCGCGAGTTTGCTGCCTTTGACTGGTTCTTGTGAAACCACCAGATCCAGGGCGACACTGTCAGAAAAGACGGTTTCTTCTTTGTATTTCAAGTCATTCTTTTTCGCCCATTCAGAAGCTTCACTCTTGGCTTTGCCCGTAAAATCAGGTACTTCAATATTTTTTTCAAAGACTTCTTTCCCTTTTGAATAATAGACACTCAAACGGTCTTTGCGTTTGTATTCCGCCAAATCAAGCTCTTTGTTGGCCGCCTCTTGTTTAATAAAGGCTTCTGCTGCTACATTGTCGTCAAATTGTTCGATCAAAGAGAGGTTCTCGGCTTTATTGCTGGCGATCCATTCTTTTGCTTCGGTCACTTGCATCGCTGAAAAATCTGGCAGCTCTAAGCGTTCTTCAGGATCAGGCCCGAGACTCGCCGTCAGTGTCAATGTGGCACCCTTCTTGATCTTTTTGTCAGGGTCAACACTTTGGTCAATCACTTGGTTGACGTCTTTGTCAAAATCATATTCTTGCTCTACTTTGATAGCGACGCCTTCTTCCATGCCCCACGTCCGCGCTTCTGACAGATCTTGGGCAGTGAAATCTGGCACCTTCACATGGGTCATTTGATAGTAGACGATCCCAATCACGGCAACCGCCAAGGCGGTCAGTAGGGCAATCAGCAAGATTTTTTTCTGCCTACGCTTTTTGTAGGTCGGATCAAATTCCGTTTCTTCTTTCCCAAACCGGCTGACTGGTTCCTTTGATGCTACCTTCTCCGTCGAAGAACTCGCCGCTTTTGCTTCAGTCGTCTGTGTTTGTTGACGGGCTGCCGAACGACTCAGTGGCTCACTAGCGGTCGACTCTTCTGATTGGTGAACCGTCGTCGGCTCTGCTGGTTTGCCCGCTTGCTCCGCGCCACTTGCGTTTTGATCTCCGACAGGTTCGCTGGTTTTTTTCTCGCGATCGGGCGTGGGTTTCTTTTTGCCATCATAGTTGTCCGGGCTAAAATTTGATAAAAAATCACTCATGTTTGCTCAACACACCTTTACGTAAATACAAGACTTCATCCGCTTGTTGAGCGATCTCGTTGGCGTGGGTCACGACGATCACACATTTGTTGTGGACGTGTGCCAGCTCCTTAAAGATATCGATGATCTCTTGTTCCATTTCTTCATCCAAATTCCCGGTTGGTTCGTCCGCTAAAATGATATCGACATTGGTGGCTAACGCCCGGGCGATCGCTACCCGCTGTTGTTCTCCACCAGATAATTGATTGACGAGCCGATCGGCTTTTTCTTTGGTGATGCCTATATAATCCAGTAAATTGTATGCCACTTCTCGCTGATTGTCTGGCAGCTGATTTTTCGTGATCGCCATCGGCACTAAGACATTTTCAACTGCACTTAAATAGGGAATCAGATTATAGCTTTGGAAAATGATACTGATGTCGTCGCGGCGATAATTTTCATGCCCAATTTTTTCGATATCGGTGCCTTCATAAAGTACTTGACCGCTTTTCGGACTATCCAACGCACTGATCAAGGATAAAAACGTCGTTTTTCCCGAACCAGATTGCCCTAAGATGGCATAGAAAGTCCCTTTTTCAAAAGAAACAGAGGTCTCTTTCAGTATATAGCGGCGCTGATCGCCGTCTTGGTAATAGTAATCGACTGCTTTGGTTTCTAATAAAGTCATCGTTGGTTCCTCCTACATCATGATTTTCTTTGGATTCAAGCGTAAAATATACAACAGCGGTAAAATAGCTGAGAACAAGACGGTTCCTAAACCTAACAGCAGATACGTAATGATGTAGCCTGCTGAGAAGGACACTTGATAGGCATTCTTGATATCCATGTAATCAATATCAGCTGCCATCAAACCGCCAGAATAAACACCGCCCATATCATTTTGATTGCTCATCCAATCGTTTTGCATCAAGGTATTTGAAACGGCACCACCTAATAAGTTCCCGGTCACTAAGGACAATAGCAGTGCGGCTAAACTAACCAGCAAGACTTCAATCACGATCTGTCCAATGACTTTCCCACGGCTTTCCCCTAAGGAGAGATAGATGCCCAATTCTTGTTTCCGATCTCGTAAGAAAAGCAAGACCACTAAGGAAATAATAAAGATGGTTGCGATCGACGCAATGATCACGATGTAATTTGCGATCACCCCTAACCGAGTAAAGCCACCGGCGATCTGCTCGTATTGATCCGTATTAGCAATGATACGATAATATTGGGGCAATAACGCACCGGCTTCTTGTTTAAAGGCTTCGACGTCATCCGTTGAATTTAGGACAAAGATCGGTTGATAATAGGTATCTGCATCTTCATCGATTTCTTCACCCCAAAGCTTCTCTGCTTGGATCTTGGTAAAATCGAGGACTAAATTATTACTGGCATAAAACGTATTGATTTGATCCATCACTTGCCATATCGTATCGGAGTTTTGACTACCACTTTGATCCGATGAATCATTTTGATTACTCTGATCTTTTTTAACTACCGAAAAAATCCCAGCGATCGTCACAGGATAATCAAAGCTGGCGCTGTTGCTGTCATCACTAGTTTCTTCTGTGCCATCGTTTTCTTCGTCATCCACGATCTCGCTTCCACCACCCATCATGGAATTTGTCCGGATATCCCAAACGAGCTGATCACCGACACTCAAGTTGTTCAGTTCAGCAACTTCTTTACTGATTAATACCGCATTCGTCAGTTCATTTAAATCTTTTTCCGTTAGGCCTTCGCCTTCATCCAGACGAATCAACCCTTCTTGCATATCTATTGGCTGTGTCAAATTGCCGCCTTTCAATGTGAAGTATTGACCGCCCATCTCCATTGAACCATCTTCTGGTACATACGCTTTCAGTTCTTTCGTTTCTAAACTGCCCATCATTTGATAGTCATAATGTTTGACATAGCTTAATTGACCGATTTGCTCATAAACATCCAGTGCTGGTGGTTTCGGATAAAAATCTTCTTGAGACCGCTCTTCGTCCGAAGCATCCGCATGATCTTTTTCAAAACCTTCCCAATCCATTTCCACCGTAGCTACGTTCCCCATCTTGCGTTTCGTCTCTCGCTCCACGTTGGCAGTGGATTGTTGAATTGCTACAGCACCAGCGATCACATTGCCTAAAATAAATAGAACTAAAAATAAAATAAATGATTTCCCTTTTCTTCTGGTGATACTCTTTAATGCACGCTGCCAAAAGTTCATTGTTATTTCCTCCAGTGACATTATTTTTTAACAATTATTCCATACTTCTCCCTCAAGAACAATCGCAATAAAGGATCGTTTTTCGAATTTAAAATATTAAAAAACGGGTGAAAAAGATATTTCCATTTAAGAACCCTTATAAAAGAACAAGAAAAAGATGTTAAATAACAAATAAAAGAATGGAATTTTTGCTAACAGTTTTGTAAGATTTCCCGATTTAAACTTAGATTTCACTTGGATTCCATCAAAAATGCTTAACGCTTTCGAGAGTATAAAAAAAACGAAGGAATTCTCCCACTCTTTTCCAGCGAGAAAATCCTTCGTTTTGTATCCCCTATTTTTCTTTCGTATCGATCACGATCGTCACCGGGCCATCATTGACCAAGGCGACTTGCATATCTGCGCCAAATTTTCCAGTAGCAACAGTGATCCCTTCGGCTTGTAAACCTTCATTAAAGGCTTCGTAAAGCGGGATCGCAATACTTGGCGGTGCCGCTTGAATGAAACTAGGGCGATTGCCTTTCTTGGTCTCCCCATAAAGGGTGAACTGTGAAATACTCAAGACGGCACCGTTTATGCTTTCCAGTGACCGATTCATTTTGCCCTCTTCGTCTTCAAAAACCCGCAGATTTTTGATTTTTCTTACGAGATAAGCCACATCGTCGCCTGTATCCTCATGGGTGATCCCCAACAAAACCATGAACCCTTGTTGGATCACACCGACGATATTGTCCTCAATCGACACGCTTGCTTGACTGACTCGCTGGATCACTGCCCGCATTCTTTCTCATCCCTTCGTACGTCTGACACTGTAAACATCTGGAATCTGCTTGATCTTATCAACGATCGATTTCAAATGGGTCAAATTCTGAATCGCCACCGTGATGCGGATCGTTGCCATTTTGTCTTTGTTGGTTTTGGCTTCGACACTCACTAAGCGCTTCGTGACAGTGTTGACTGTCTGTAAGACATCATTGAGCAACCCAGAACGATCATAGCCGTAGATCTCAAGATCGGCATCGTATTCTTTGTTGATGTCGGTGGCATCTTCCCACTCAACATCGATCAAACGGTTCGCGGCGTCTTTGTTTTGAACATTGGGACAATCGCTGCGGTGGATCGAGATTCCTCGGCCTTTGGTAATGTAGCCGACGATCGAATCTCCAGGGACCGGATTGCAGCAGCGGGAGATACGGATCAACAAGTTATCGACCCCTTCAATGACAATGCCGCCTTCGTGACGAACCTTCATTTTTTCTGGTTCTTTTTTCGTCGGTTGATTGATCATCTCTTGGACTTGCTGCTTTTGCTTCTCGATTTGTTTCTCGCGCCGTTCTTCTTCGGTCAAACGGTTGGCTAAAGTCGTGGGACTAACTTCCCCATAGCCGACAGAGGCAAATAGATCATCTTCTGTTTGGTAGTTGAACCGTTCGCAAGCTTCCGCCATTTTGCTTTTCGTCAAAAATTCTTTCGGCACAAAGCCCATATCTTGTAAGGTACGAACCACTGCCTCATGCCCTTTGATGATGTTTTCATCACGATCTTGGGCTTTAAAAAATCGTTTGATTTTGTTCTTCGCTTTGCTGGTAGCCACTAGTTTGACCCAGTCGCGGCTTGGGCCAAAGGAATTTGGTGAGGTCAAGATCTCGATAATGTCCCCATTTTTTAGCTTGTAGTCCAATTGGACCATCTTGCCGTTGACCTTGGCGCCGGTGGTTTTGTTACCGATGTCGGTATGGATGCTATAGGCAAAATCCAGGGGACTGGAGCCTTGAGGCAACTCCGTCACATCACCTTTTGGCGTAAATACATAGACTTTGTCGCTGAAAATATCGCCTTTGACACCTTCCATAAATTCAGAAGCATCATAGCTTTCATCTTGTAGTTCCAAGATTTCGCGGAACCAGCCAACTTGTTGGGTCATCTTGTCGGCTCTGACTTTTTCGGTCTTGCCTTCTTTATAGGCCCAGTGCGCAGCAACCCCAAATTCAGCGATCTCATGCATTTCATGGGTCCGAATTTGGATCTCGACAGGATTGCCTTTGGGACCAATGACCGTCGTATGCAGCGATTGGTACATGTTGGCTTTTGGCATCGCGATATAATCCTTGAACCGCCCAGGCATTGGTTTCCATTTTGTATGGATCGTTCCCAAAACCGCATAACAATCTTTGATGGAGTCAACGATCACTCGGATCGCCAACAAATCATAGATTTCATTGAACTGTTTCTTTTGGTCTTTCATCTTGCGATAGATCGAGTAAATATGCTTTGGTCGGCCATAGATCTCAGCATAGATATCTAGTTCCTCGGTGGCGATCCGAATCTCTTCTACGGTTTCAGAAACGTAGGATTCCCGTTCTTCTCGCTTTGTCTGCATCAAATGCACGATTCGGTAATATTGCTGTGGATTCAAATAACGCAAAGAAATATCTTCTAATTCCCATTTGATGCGGCTGATCCCTAAACGATGAGCCAATGGGGCATAGATTTCCATCGTTTCTTGGGCGATGCGGCGTTGTTTGTCTTCCCGCAGATGTTTCAACGTACGCATATTATGTAAACGGTCAGCCAGTTTGACCATGATGACCCGTAAATCTTGCGCCATGGCGATCAACATTTTTCGATGATTTTCTGCTAATTGTTCTTCATGAGATTTGTACTTGATCTTACCCAGCTTGGTCACGCCATCCACTAGCATCGCTACATCGGCACCGAATTCTTCTTTCAGATCGGCTAACGTCACATCGGTATCTTCGACGACATCATGCAAAAAACCAGTTGCAACGGTATGAGGATCCATCTGCAATTCTGCCAAGATCCCCGCAACTTGGATTGGATGAATAATGTAAGGCTCGCCGGATTTACGGAATTGTTCTTTGTGGGCTTCTGTCGCGTAGTCTAATGCTTTTTGGACAAAGGCAACATGCTCTTCACTCATATAATGAGCGACCAATTTGATGACATTGGGCCCGGTCAATATAACTTCTTTTGCCATTCATTCCGCCTCCTGCTTTTCTTTTTTGTGCTATCAAAAAGGCAGACAGAAGTCGCTGTTAACGTTTCGTCACGCACCCAAAGCCTTGCGGACAAACGTTCTAAGCATGGGACTCCTGTCTAACCTGCAGTTCTTATTTAGTAGTATTATTATACAAATTTTTCAGCTATTTTTCAATCGCTGTTGTTCAAAGCACATCGGGTGCTGGCTTGTCCTTAAGCAATTCTTCAAAAACATGATACGAGAGCCCGATTTTCTCAGCGCCAGCAGCCTGTAGTGATTGCAGCGCTTGTTCATCGACTGTGTCAGGATTGATCTGGATCGACAGTTGACTGCCACCATCTAAGGAAAACAAGCTCACGTCATGCAATGCTTCTGCTAGCGGTTGTTTTTGCCCTAACACGATCTTTGGCCAAGCTTCTTCTTTCAAGCGTTGTGCTACTTGGATCTTCGTCAATTCATTCATGATCTCGGTTTGCACAGCTAAGCGGATCTCTCCTCCTGTCAAGGTCAAGGAGCGGATCGTTTCAGTCAACTCCGCAAAGCCACGATCATTTTCCATGAAGGAAGAAGCTGGCAGCCAGACTTCCAAAAAATCGGCGCCTTCCATAAACGCCCGACCAATTTCAAACGCCACCTTTGCCAGTGTTCCTTGGGCAAGGGGGTAATCGATCACTGCGCCGATTTGTAGGGAAGAGCCTTGTGCCAAGATTTTCGCTCGCCGAATGGCACTAGGCAAAACGACGACTTCCTTTAAGGTCGTCTTATATTGATTGATAAAATCCTTCAAGACCCAGTCGGTCAGATCGGCCGTCAACAAACGGACACTGATTGCTTCTTGGTTCTTATTCATCAACTCACATCCTCTTTAATTCCGTTAGCACACTGACAGCACTTAAAAAATAAAACGGGGCTGTTTCTGTTCGTAAAATTCGAGGGCCTAACCCGCATAATTTGGCATTGTTTTGCTGGGCTTCTTCGATTTCGGAGGGGGTCAGACCGCCTTCTGGACCAAAGATCGCTAAAACTTTGCTGCCAACAGGCAATGCGGTGATCACTTGCAGCAGCATCGCCGCTTCTCCTTGCTTGGCTGATTCTTCATAAGCCACTAGGACCGCATCATACTGACTGAGGCTTTGCCAAAATGCTTTGGCGTTATCCAGCAGCGTGATGGCTGGTACGATCTGCCGTTGGGACTGCTCCGCCGCTTCTTGGGCGATTTTTTGCAGCCGTTGCTGCTTTTTCTGTAATTTCTTTTGATCCCATTTCACGACCGAAGTTTGTGCAGGAAAACCGATAAAGGCTGCCGCCCCCAGCTCCGTTCCTTTTTGAACGATCAATTCCAGCTTGTCGCCTTTCGGGTAGCCGCTAGCGATCGTGACCTGCAGCGGCAATTCCTTGTCCTGCTGTTCTTTTTCGACTTCCTCTAAGTACACCGTTTCTTCATCGGCTTCTTTGATCTTGGCAATGATCGCCAAATGATCCTCAAACACTAAACCGACTTTTGCCCCGGGAGTCATGCGCATCACTCGGATCATATGGTGGAAGGGTTCTCCCGAAACGGCAAACACCGCTTTTGCTTCATAAGGCTCCTGTAAAAAATATCGCTGCATCTTACTCCACCTCTGGTTTTTTAAAGGCGATCGCATACCAGTCTTTTTGATTGAACAATTGATCGATCTCAAAGCCTTGTGCGATCATGGCATCGATCACTAATTGTTTTTTCGTCTCAATGATCCCAGAAACGATCAAGGTCCCTTCTTGCTTCAATAGACGCCACGCATCAGGGATCATCAATAGAATGATGTCCGCTAAAATATTGGCAACGATAAGATCAGCAGGGACCGTCACTCCTTGCAAGAGATCATTGGCCTGCACGGTCACATCGTGAGCAATAGGGTTCATCGCCATATTTTCTTGGGCGGACCTCACAGCGACTTCATCTAGATCATAAGCGAACACGTCTTTGGCACCTAAATATTTACTGGCGATACTCAACACGCCTGAGCCCGTCCCGACATCTAAGACGGTTTCACCGCCTCGCAAGTAGACTTCTAGGGCTTGTAATGTCAAGCGTGTCGTAGGATGCGTGCCGGTTCCAAAAGCCATCCCCGGATCAAGGGTGATGATCTTTTCATCTTCTTGCAGCGGTTGATAGTTTTCCCAGCTCGGCACGATCGTCAGATAGCGGGAGATACGGACTGGATGGTAATATTTTTTCCAGGCCGTCGCCCATGCTTCTTCCACGACCTCGCTCGTTGTGATGGTGTTTTTGCCGATCGCCAAACCATATTCTGGCAGACGGTCGATGGCTGCTTTGATCGTCGGCAGCACTTCTGGTAAAAAGATCGTCTCTGGGAAATAGGCACTGACTTGGGCGCCTTCTTCTAAGGTCGTATAGGTTTCTTTATCCAAAATTTCGCCATACGCATCGCTTTTAAAATTTTCGATATCTAAAACGTCCTCGATCGCTACCCCACTTGCTCCGTGTTCCATTAAAATATTGGCGACTGCTTCCACTGCTTCGCTAGCTGTCGCTACGGTTACTTCATTCCATTTCATGTTCGTTCTCCTTAGTAACTAGGGTACGGGATCATGGTTTCCCCAGCTCCCGCTTGATAGTTCGTCATTTTCTCCACAAATTCTTCTTCGTTGAATCGCAATTCAAAGATCGCTTCTTCACTGTCATCGTTCAAGAAATCAAGCAGATCGCTTTGGCCTTCTTCTAAAATTTCTTGAATGTAATCAACCAATCCGTCTAACAAGGCTTTTTGGATCCCTTTTTTCCCTGCATAAGGGATCG
Source organism: Enterococcus sp. DIV1279b (assembly GCF_050531515.1). Taxonomy (NCBI): domain Bacteria; kingdom Bacillati; phylum Bacillota; class Bacilli; order Lactobacillales; family Enterococcaceae; genus Enterococcus; species Enterococcus sp. DIV1279b. The sequence goes on from NZ_CP172891.1 coordinate 3,265,490, forward strand.
TCGCTAAATAATCTTCTTCATCAAACGTTGATTTTTGTGGATCATACAGCAAAATCCCATCTTCAAATTCAATGATCGCTTCTTCTGATGCCACACCTTGTGCATCGTCGATCTGCACGTGGTGAGGATTTTCAGCAAACAAGCGCAGCACCAATTCGATCGTATGATTTTTGGCATCCCAATCGATCGCCACATCATAGTCGGTGATTTTTTTCGTTAATCGCTGATCTAAGTAAGTCAATATCGTTTCTTTCGCCATCACTATTCCTTCTTTCTTAACACCATCCATGGTCTTGCTGAACAGCGGTTTTTCGTATATTTGTCAAATACGGATTGCCAGCCACCGCAAAACGAAGCGGCATCTGGGTCCATTCCCCTTTATTTGGGATACCGATTCGAGGCAATGTCAAAATTTCTTTTGGGGTACGTCGTCGCTCAGGAACCAAATGCAGTGGGCTTGTAAAAATCGATTCTCCATAAAGCTCAGCGGGGATCTGCAGTGCCTGTACCAGTTTCCCGGGGCCGTTGGCTACATCCGGTCCTGTTTTTTGTCGTTGTTGTTCCATCAAGGCGATCCCATCCACCGGTTCTAGCCCGCGAATCATGATTCCTTGCGGGATGCCTTTTGGCTGCGTAATAAAGTTGACGATTCGATGCGTATGCATCGTATATAAATAAATCGTACCTGGTTCCTGATACATCGCCCGAACCCTTGGTGTGTTTCGCATGCCCACACTATGAGCCGCCAAATCATCGGGACCTAGATACGCTTCACAATCCACGATATACCCACCTACAGTTCCTTCTGGGGTCTCATGTTCCAAATACATTCCTAATAAGGCACGTGCGATGGTCGTTGTCGGCTGTGTCGCAAAAAGTGCCATTAATTCATCCATTCTCATCACCCTCTTTATTCTACACAATTCTCGGCGAACTTACTATCTTTGACTACAGAGTTACGACGATCTCAACGATTTCTTTTCAACGAACCTGATTTTTGCTGACTGAGTGGAAAATAAGCGCCCTTTTGTTTCTGCAAAGACGCAAATCAGCTTGTTTATGAGAATATACGTTCTTATGTTATACTTACAGGAAAAGGAGAGGATCGTTTTATGCAGCAGCCACTTGCTTATCGAATGCGGCCACGGAACTTAGATGAAGTCGTCGGACAGCAGCATTTGGTTGGCCCGGGGAAAATCATTCGCCGAATGGTCGAAGCCAAAATGCTTTCTTCGATGATCCTATACGGACCGCCGGGAACCGGAAAAACCAGCATTGCCAGTGCGATCGCCGGCTCGACACGCTATGCGTTTCGCATGCTGAACGCCGCCACAGATACAAAAAAAGACCTGCAGATCGTGGCAGAGGAAGCCAAAATGAGCGGTACTGTCATTTTATTGCTTGATGAAGTCCATCGACTAGACAAGACAAAACAAGACTTTTTACTGCCCCATTTAGAAAGCGGCAAGATCATTATGATCGGTGCCACGACGGAAAATCCCTACATTACGATCAATCCAGCGATTCGCAGTCGGACACAGATTTTTGAAGTCAAACCGCTCCAAGAAGAAGATATTTTGACCGCCATTGATCAAGCCTTAGCAGATGAAACTCGCGGACTTGGATCAGAAACCATCGTATTGACCGATGATGCCCGCTTGCATCTCTCGCGAGCGACCAACGGTGATTTACGAAGTGCGCTAAACGGCTTAGAGCTCGCTGCTCGTTCCACCCCAAAAGGACCAGACGGCATTATTCATTTGACCTTAGCGATCATCGAAGAGTGCGTCCAGCGTAAAGCATTGACCCACGATAAAGATGGGGATGCGCACTATGATGTGATCTCTGCTTTTCAAAAATCGATTCGCGGCAGCGATGTGGATGGTGCGCTGCATTACTTAGGTCGTTTAGTAGAGGCAGGCGATCTGGCAATCATTTGTCGGCGCTTGATGGTCATCGGCTATGAAGACATTGGTTTAGCTAACCCAGCAGCCGCTGCTCGAACCGTCAATGCTGTGTTAGCCGCTGAACGTTTGGGCTTGCCAGAAGCTCGGATCCCTTTGGCCGATACAGTGGTCGATCTATGTCTGTCACCAAAATCCAACTCTGCCTACATGGCATTGGATGCAGCGATCGCAGATATTCGCAGCGGTAAAGCTGGCGATGTCCCGGATCATTTACGAGACAGTCATTACAAGGGTGCAGAAAGCTTGAATCGGGGTGTCGGCTATCAATACCCGCATAATTTTGATGATGCCTGGGTCGATCAGCAATACTTACCTGATAAGCTGAAAAATACTCATTATTACCAACCCAAAGCCACCGGGAAATATGAGCAAGCCTTAGGTCAACGGTACCAGCAATTGCAGCAGCGAAAGAAAAAAAACTAGGTACTTAAAAAAATAGTGACTTTTTGGTATCGTTTTCAAACAACTTTATTGCACCTTCGTCATTCCTATGCTACTATAAGGGTGGGAATTCTGTGATGTACGAGTTGTCCCTTTTGTGTGTTGACCGAACATTTTTATTGATATCTTGGGATCCGTCTTGTGTCAATGCTGGTAACATGCCTTTTCCTTTGGTAGTTCGAAGCTTAGACCGTGGAACCCACCTGCTAGAATTTGCGGGATCAATACTATGGGAAAAAGAACGGCATCAACGGATATTACCCATTCTTTTTAGAATGTGCCATCTGTTTTTAACAGATGGCTTTTTTGCGTTCTCTAACTGATAGCAACAGTGAAACGTCCTTGCCTGACATCAGAGTAAGGGTGGCTTTTGCTATTCTTTCTAGGGTTCGCTATACTAAACCTATCAACTTAGGACAGGATGGCGTATGTTTATGATTCTTCTATTATTTACGATCGTGGCACTCGTATTATTCGGCACCAGTTATTTGCTTTATGCCAAACAAGCGATTTTTTTCACTTTGATCCCTACCACCGAGGCGAATAAGGTCTTCTTAAAAACCTATAGTCTCATTCATTTCCTTTTAGGCGTGGTGGCATTGGTTGTGAGCTTTGTCGATAAGGAGCTGATTGCCTTGTTTTATTTGGCTTTGTTGCTGCTCTCTTCCGCATCTTTCAGCATCTTGCTGGCACAAAAAATGAAAAAAAAGGAAGATTAGGTTTTCTTTTTCCAGAAAAAAGCATTACAATAAAAGTAGAAGATAACAGATGGGAGTGTTTCTTATGTTACAACAATATCAACGAATCATGGTAGCCGTCGATGGGTCTAGCGAGTCAGAATTAGCCTTCAAAAAAGCCGTGAACGTGGCACAGCGGAATGATTCTGAATTGGTTTTAGCACATGTGATCGACACTCGTGCCTTTCAAACCGTTTCTTCTTTTGACGGCATGCTTGCTGAACAAGCAACCGAAATGGCCAAACAAACCTTGAAAGACTATGAGGATTATGCCCGCAAGCATCAAGTAACTGCGGTCAAAACGGTGATCGAATACGGCTCGCCAAAACCGATCATTGCCAAACAATTGCCCGAAGATCACGACATCGATTTGATTATGATCGGTGCCACTGGTTTAAATGCCGTGGAACGAATCTTTATCGGTTCCGTTTCTGAGTATGTCATTCGCCATGCCGGCTGTGATGTGTTAGTTGTACGGACAGACCTAGAAAACAAAGTTCCAGCAAAAGACCACACGAACGCTTAATAGTGAGACGACCTGCCGCTGCTGGGCAGGTTTTTTTGTACAAAAAAAACCGTGACAAAAGCAAAAGAGGCAACGAGCGCTCAGGTCTCATTGGTCTTTTTGACTTTGGTCACAGCTCTTTGACAAGTCGGTTATCCAAACTTGTACAGCAAAAAATGAAAGCAAAGTAATAGGTACTCCTATCTAACCATGTTTCCGCTTGATTGTAAATAGTTTTTCTGAATTTTCTGAATAAATAGTTAATTTACCCATCCTTAAATAAAAAAAGCAAAGCGTCGCTTCCCTTAGGAAAAACGACGCCAAAATCTATGGTGATAATGGGCTATCCAAAGGACGCTGGTCAAGAGGATCACAAAGAAAACGGGACCATTCAATAACCAAAAATCAACCGAAGTCGCAGCAAAGCCGTAAAGGATGATAACAATGATGGAAAGAAACAGCGTTGCGATCGTTCCAATGGCTAACCCAAGACTCCCCGCCCCTCTCGTAAACAATTGACTGATGTTGGTCCAATCCAAAAGCAGCAGCCGATAATCACGAGCAAAATATTTCAAGCACAAAAGAAAACTGCTCCAAAGTGCCCCGATTAGAAAAGAGACAGCCAAAATCAGCGGCATTCTGAACAGAAGGACTGCTGCCAGTACGATGACTGCCGTTAAGCTCAGCTGCAAAACGACCCCAAAGCGGAATTTTTCCCGCAAGTAGCGCTTCATTGATAGCGGCAAGGAGCGGACAAACAAGAAATTCTCCTGATCCAGTGAGATCAAATTACTGATAAAAGAAGTCGGGTTGACCATCAATGCTGCCAAGGCGATCCCCGCCACAAAAACGACACCGATAAACCGCTCATCCAATTCACTTAACTGAATCGCTCCTGTCAACACAAAGGACACTAAGAAAATAATGGGCATCAGCAACGAAGAAGAAAAGACTTGCATGATCAAATTCGGATCTCTGATCAACTGCGAATTGTAATTAAACAACAGCTGGCCCAAGCCTTGATTGGGTTTATGCTTCCGACGAACACTCCCTTGGTTGGGCGCCGCGGCTGCCACTTGCTCATAAAACTTCGGCAAGATCAATCGATAGAGGGCAAAAAGCAACACGCCTGCTGTGGCGATGATCCCTAGCAAGCTAAGCAAACCAGTCGTTTGAAACGGTGCCACCATCACATAATAAAAGGGCAATAAAAAGCTGATCGCTCCCCGATCTACCACGTCTGTCTCATAAGTATTCACCTGATTCATCATTAAGACCCCGATCACAACAACCAGCATCGTCACGCCTAGCAATAAACTAGTGACCAATTTTTTATGCTTCAAGAAAAACTTCGTTCGTGTCAGACTGAAGACGATCAAGCTACAAATGCTGAAGATCAGGACTAAAAACAAGCCGAACAGCAAGAACGCCCATAAGATCGTCAACAAGAAAAAGACGTTTGCCCGAATCCCTGTCAGGAGAAATAAGACCAACAGAGGAAAAATAAACGGCGCAACGGTGAGAAACACCACCACGATCTTTGCCAGAAAAATTTCACTCTGTCGAAAAGGCAGCGGCAAATACGCTGGCAGATCTTGACTCTCGAAAAAGACATTGTAAATGGACGAAATCCCTTGGGAAAAGCCTAAGATCCCGAACAAAGCGACATAATAGGTAAAAAAGCCTGGCATCTGACTAAAATCCAATGTAATCATCGTCAACCCATAGACTAGCAGAAATACTACCCCAGAAAACGCATATTGAAACAACAAATAACTGGTCAAAGTCGAACCAGCCTTGCCTTTTTTGCGGGCTTTATCTGTCAGTTGGGGATTGGCATACCGCAAATTAACGGAGGTCAGAGTCAGAAATTGTTGTTTTCGCATCTACGCTTCCTCCGCTTCTGCAAGAATCGCTTCTTCTTGACTTCTCCCAGTCATTTGCAGATAGATCGTTTCCAAAGAAAGCGACGGATGCTGTGCCAGCAAATCTGCCACTGAGCCATTGTACAGCAGCTCACCTTTTTTCAAAATCGCCAATTGATCGCACAACTGCTGGGCGGTGTCCAAGACGTGGGTGGAAAAAATCACGGTCTTGCCCTTGGCAGCGTGCTGTTTCATCATTTCTTTTAAATCATACGCCGCTTGGGGATCTAAGCCTTGTAATGGTTCATCCAAGATCCAAATGTCTGGATCGGGGATCAATGCCCCAATCAGCAGCGTTTTTTGCCGCATTCCATGGGAAAAGCTGGCGATGGTCTCTTCTTCATGAGACAGCATATCAAACAAGCGCCCTAATTTTTGCAAACGCTCGGCCTTTTCCGCTGCTGGCACCTCATACGCTGCGGCAATCAAGTCCCAATACTCCCCTGCCGTTAGCTGTAAAAACAAATCTGGCGTGTCCGGCACATAAGCAATTTGTTTTTTTATCGCTTCGCGATGTTCCACGAGGGATTGGCCATCAAAATAGATTTCCCCACTCGTCGGTTGCAAAATACTCACTAAGCTTTTGATCGTGGTCGACTTCCCTGCTCCGTTGTGTCCCAGAAAGCCAAAGATCTCCCCTTGACGGATCGTCAGGGAAAGATCAGACACCGCTTTTTTTGGTCCATACTGTTTCGTCAGATTCTTGATCTCAATCATTTTCCTGCCTCCTTATTCCATACCTATTGTTATCTTACGCTGAAAAGCAGGAAATGAAAAATGTTTATTGCCATTTTTAACAAATCAATTGACAGGAGCTGCAAAAACAAAGATAATAAGAGCACTTTAGGGGAGTAGCACATGGATCGTTCCATGATCTTAGATCAACAGCAAGCGGGAATCCGCTGGTTTAAGATGTTTCTTGCAAGACCTAAGTGGCAAGGGGCCGCTTAGGTCTTTTTGCAGTTTAAAATGGAGGGAAAACAGTCAATGAGTTCAAGTAAAATGAAAAAAGTGACCGCCGGCGGACTTTTAGTCGCCATGGGGGTGGTCTACGGTGATATCGGTACGAGCCCGCTTTACGTAATGAAAGCCCTGGTGGAGGACAATGGCGGACTACGCACCTTAACACCCGATTTTATCTTAGGCAGCGTCTCGCTCGTCTTTTGGACGCTAACGCTGTTAACAACGATCAAGTACGTCTTGATCGCATTAAACGCGGATAATCATGGAGAAGGCGGGATTTTCTCCCTTTATACTCTAGTTCGTAAAAACAGCCGCTATTTGATTATTCCAGCAATCATCGGGGGCGCAGCCCTGCTAGCAGATGGCGTGTTGACGCCAGCCGTGACGGTGACCACTGCCATCGAAGGATTACGGGGGATTCCAGTCTTTTTTGATCGCTTCGGCAATGACCAATCGATCATCGTCGGCATCACCTTAGCAATCTTATTGGTCCTCTTTGCCCTGCAGCGCTTTGGGACTGAGTTTGTCGGCAAAGCCTTCGGACCGATCATGCTAGGCTGGTTCACTTTCTTAGGGATCGTCGGGGTGATGAACTTTGCTGGTGACCTTTCGGTGATTCGCGCCCTTGATCCCCGTTATGCGATCAATTTGCTCTTTAGTCCCGATAACAGTGCCGGTCTCTTTATTCTCGGCAATATCTTTTTGGCAACGACTGGTGCGGAAGCCCTCTACTCAGACTTAGGTCACGTGGGCAAGAAAAACATTTATGCCAGCTGGCCCTATATCAAAATCTGCTTGATGCTAAATTACTTTGGTCAAGCGGCGTGGTTGCTGCAAGTCTATCAAAACCCGACTTATCAAGAAATCGAAAACTTGAATCCATTCTTCCAAGCGTTGCCGCAAGGGTGGACAGTCTTTGGTGTCAGCTTTGCCACCCTCGCTGCCATCATTGCTTCGCAAGCCCTGCTGTCTGGCTCCTTTACCTTGGTTTCTGAAGCCATCAAGTTGAAACTATTGCCTCGGATGCAAATCATCTATCCGGGGGCGTCTATCGGGCAAATGTATATTCCTGCCTTGAACACCTTGCTGTGGATCGCCTGTTCTGGCGTGGTCTTGTTCTTCCAGACCTCTACTCGGATGGAAGCTGCTTATGGATTGGCCATTACGGTAACGATGTTGATGACCACTATTTTGCTGTATTTCTACTTGCACCAAAACAAGAAGACCCGTTTCTTGGCACCGTTCATCACGCTCTTTTTTGCAGCGATCGAGGGGATTTTCTTTATCTCCAGTGCGACCAAATTTTTCCATGGCGGTTACGTTGCCATCTTATTAGCCAGCGTGATCATCGGCGTGATGCTGATTTGGGAATGGGGCAATCGTATTCAAGAAAATGCTGCCGAAGAAGTTGCGCTTTCTACCTACATCCCTCAATTGAAACAGTTGCGGGAAGATGATTCTTTGCCGTTATCTCAGACGAACGTCGTCTTCATGGTTCCTAAACTGCAAGACGATCAGATCGGTCAGCAGTTCATCTATTCCATTTTAGACAAACGGCCAAAACGTGCCAAAGTGTATTGGTTCGTCAATGTGGAAGTCACCGACGAACCCTATACGAAAAAATATGAAGTTTCGATGGCAGATACCGATTTTATCGTTAAACTAAAGCTTTATCTCGGCTTTCGGGTGCCGCAAGAAGTCAATCTCTACATTCGCCAAATCATTCAAGAATTGATGAAAGATGGTCGCTTGCCGCTGCAGCCGCAACGCTACTCCTTAACGCCTGGACGCAATGTGGGCGATTTCCAATTCGTGATGATCGAAGAAGAGCTGTCGAATGCAACTGCATTAAGCAAATGGCAGAAGCAAGTCATGCAGACGAAGCTTTTTATCAAACGCCATACCATTTCACCTGAACGCTGGTTCGGCTTAGAATACAGCGATGTGGTTCATGAGACCGTTCCATTAGTCATCGGTCAGATGAAAGAAAGCTCTCTGACAGAATTACGCATCGAGGAACGCTAAGAAACCGCCAGTACTGGTTGAACTTTCTGATACTTTCAGGTACACTGAAAAGACAAAGACACAAAGGAGGGAAAACGACCATGATGCGCATGACTAAAATAACAAGTAATGAAAATTACCAACGATACCATATCGCATTTAGCCATGCAATTGGTTTTACAGTTGCTGTTGACGGGACGAGTCTGTCCAAAACAGTTACATTTACGTAAAATCAATGGCCATCTCAAGGTATTTTTCTCAAGAGAATCTGAGTTTAAATAACACTGGCCATGGATATCCATGGCCTTTTTGAGTGGTCTCAAGGAGAGAGATCATGATCATACAAGCAATTGCTATTAAAAAAACCATCGGCGGGAATCCGTTATTTGAGGAGTTATCCTGCCAAATCGAAGCTGGGGAAAAAATTGCCCTAGTCGGCATCAACGGAACGGGCAAATCAACCTTTTTACAAATCTTGACTGGCAGTGAAGGCGTCGATAGCGGCGTTATCAGCCGCCAAAAAGGCTTGAGGATCGGGACGGTCGAGCAAGAGCTGACAGTTTCTGAAGCAACCGTTACCCACTACCTGCTCCATTCTGCTGCTACCATTCAAGAACTCAAGCAGCAAATGAGCCATTACGAAGCCTTGATGGCAGAACCCGATACTGGTTTAGAGAAGTGTCTGATCCGTTATGGCGAACTGCAGCAGCGCTTTGAAGAGCTGGGCGGCTATGGATTGGAAGACCGTATTTCTACGATCTTACAAGGCTTAGGAATTCCCCATCGGCAGGACGCACGCTTAACAGAGCTTAGCGGCGGTGAACGGGTCAAAGTCGCTTTAGCCAAAGTGCTAGTTGCCGATGCTGACTTGCTGTTACTGGATGAACCAACCAATCACTTGGATCTTTCAAGTATCCGCTGGTTGGAAAATTATTTACAGAATACGAAAAAAGCGGTTCTAGTCGTTTCTCACGATCGGCACTTTCTCGATCAAGTCACCACCAAGACCTGGGAACTGGAAGAAGGCGCCTTGGTTGAGTATCCTGGAAATTACAGCCGATTTCGTGTCTTGAAAGAAGCTCGCTTGGCGGAACTGACCAAAAATTACGAACTGCAGCAGAAAGAAGTCCAGCGGCTGAAAGTCATGATTCGTCGGTTTCGTCAGTGGGCCCATGAAGGAGACAATGAATCCTTCTTCAAAAAAGCCAAAGAATTGGAACGCCGCCTAGCGAAACTAACGCTGGTCAAACCGCCAGCGCCCCCGAAAAATCGGCTGCAAGGCTTGACAAATGGCGGAAAATCAGGCAAAGAGGTGTTCATGGTTCACGATTTGCACCAGCAATACGCCGATCAGCTCCTATTCAAAGACAGCACTTTTGCAATCTACCGTGGGGAGCATCTAGCCATCATCGGCGACAATGGTACCGGAAAATCAACCTTACTCAAATTACTTCTCGGTCAGGAGCTTCCTAGCGGCGGTACTATCAAGCGCGGCAGCAGCTTACAAATTGGCTATTTGCCCCAGCAGCTGCAGTTTGCCGACCCCGAGAGCCGCTTGTTGGCCTACGTCCACACGTTGACAGGAAACGAAGAAACGGCTCGTCGGCAATTAGCCAAAAGTGGGTTTTATCAAAGTGATGTGGCCAAACGAATCAAAGATTTATCTGGTGGTGAAAAAATCCGTTTGGCGTTACTGAAACTCTTTTTAGAAAAAATCAACGTCCTGATTTTGGATGAACCAACCAATCACCTCGACAGCTATGCCCGAGAAGAAATTGAAGAAATGCTGCAAGATTATCAAGGGACCCTGCTGGCAGTCAGCCATGACCGCTACTTTTTACAGCAGCACTTCCAAGAGGCCCTGGTCATTGCACAGCAGCAGATCACACGCCAGCCACTGAGCCCCTTGATTGACTAAGACATTGATTCGCAACAAAAAAACTTGATTTTTCTACCGTATGCATGGGTTGTTCAATCCATGCATAGGCGGAAAATCAAGTTTTTATTTTTTGATCAATGAATGTTGCCAATCAAATTGCGGATCGGTTTTCTAGCTAAATACAAGATGATGCCGACAACAACGGCTACTCCGCCGACGATGCCATAGTACATCCCTTCTGTTTGCGGTGTGTAGAACCGAGCGATTTGCGCATTGATGGCTTGTGAAGAAGCGTCTGCTAATAACCAAATCGCCAAGGTTTGTGCTTCGAAGGCTTTCGGCGCTAGTTTAGTCGTCACCGACAAGCCCACCGGTGAAAGACACATTTCCCCTGCAATCATAATGAAGAAGCTCAATACCAACCATAATGGGCTGACCCGTTCTTCTACTCCAAACAAGAGGCTTGGCAGCATTAGCAATAGAAAGGACAAACCGGCTAAGACTAAACCGATGGCAAACTTCACTTCTGTCCGTGGCTGACGAGAGCCTAGTTTGGTCCACAACCAGACAAAGACAGGTGTCAATAAGACGACAAAAAGTGGATTTAAGGTTTGATACAAACTTGCTGGAATATTGATGCCGAATAACGTTGATTGCGTACGGTCAGCGGCAAACAATGCCAAGATCGATGAGCCTTGTTCTTCCAATGACCAAAAGACGATCGCTGACAAAAACAGCGGAATGTAGGCCAACACTTTTTTCTTTTCATCTGGTGTGACATCTTTCGAACGGAGCATTTTGGTAAAGTAGTAGATCGGTAAGAAAATACCTAGAACACTGATAAAGTTGATGAAGAAATCAACCGTCAGATGGCCAGTTGCAGCTGCTGCGCCAAACAACACTGCCAATGCGAGAAGAACCAGAACGACTGCTCGGAAGAAGGTTTTCTTTTCGGCTGCCGATAAGGGATTTGTTGGCGCGATCGCTACACTTTTCAACGTGGTTTTTCCTTGCACATAATACTGCATCAAACCGATGAACATCCCGATAGCAGCAATCGAAAAGCCTAAGTGGTAGTTGACCTCTTGTCCTAAGATCCCGACGATGATCGGTGCTAACAAGCCGCCAATATTGATCCCCATGTAGAAAATCGAGAAACCAGCATCCCGACGGATATCGTCTTTGCTGTATAAATGCCCCACCATACCCGACACGTTAGATTTCAAGAGTCCGGTTCCGATGACGATCAGCATCATGGACACAAACAACGCTGGAATCCCTAAAGGTGTTGCCAAAACGATATGTCCTAACATGATCAAGATCCCACCATAAAAGACGGATTTATTTGATCCTAACAGACGGTCCGAGATCCAACCGCCAACAATACTTGACATATACACTAAGGAACCGTAAATCGACATGATCGCCACAGCCGTTCCTTTTGGCAACCCTAAGCCGCCGTTGGCAACTGCATCGTACATGAAGTACACCAAAATCGCCCGCATACCATAATAACTGAATCGTTCCCACATTTCCGTGAAGAATAAAGTTGACAGCCCTCGCGGCTGACCTAAGAATGTTTTTTCTTTTTCCATATGTAATGGCCCCTTATAAAAATTAATGAAAATAAAATAGCGGAATTTTTCTGAAAATTCACAAATGCCAGTTTATTCCCATTTGGCAACTTTTACAAGGGTATTTCCCTGAGAACATCTTGTAAAAAAGGGAGGAAATTTAAATTCAAATGAAAGCAAAATGAGAAGCCCTCCACCTAGGTGCAGTATGAGCCAATTTTCATATGCATAATTATTAAATTTTCTGTTTAAAAAATTAGAAAATGGTCTTCACCAATTTTTCTCTCTAGCCCCATTTTGCGGACTTTCCTACAAAAAAACACATGCAAGCATTTCTCTTGCATGTGTTTCAGCTTCTATTCTAAGGAAGGTTTTCGCTTAGCCGCGTAAACGTTCCACATCGCGAGCGATCATTAATTCTTCATCTGTTGGGATCAAAAGTACTTTGACTTTTGACTCTTCAGTTGAGATCACTAATTCTTCGCCGCGTTTTGCATTTTGATCGGCATCTAATTCGCAACCAAACCAAGTCATGCCTTTGATAACTTCGCTGCGGACGTGGGCATCATTTTCACCGATACCAGCAGTAAAGACGATCGCATCAACACCGTTCATGGTTGTGACATAGCCACCGATGTATTTACGGATGCGGTCAGTAAAGACGTCATAAGCAACTTTGACTTCTTCTTTGTCGTAGTTTGCTTCTAGATCGCGCATGTCGCTGGAAATACCAGTTAAACCTAATAAACCAGATTTTTTGTTTAAAACATCCACCATTTCATCGATATTCAAATCTAATTTTTCCATTAAGTAAGGCAAAACAGCAGGATCGATGTCACCTGAACGTGTGCCCATCGTTACACCAGCTAATGGCGTGAAGCCCATTGATGTATCTACTGATTTTCCGCCGTCAACCGCAGTGATCGACGCACCGTTTCCTAGATGGCAAGTGATGATTTTTAGTTCTTCGATTGGTTTGCCTAACATTTCTGCTGCACGCTCAGAAACATAACGGTGGCTTGTACCGTGGAAGCCGTATTTACGTACTTTGAACTCGTTATAGTACTCTAATGGCAAGCTGTATAGGTAATTGTGTTTTGGCATCGTTGCATGGAAAGAAGTATCAAAAACAGCGACACTGATGATTTCTGGCAAGATTTTTTTGAAAGCAGTGATCCCCATCAAGTTTGCTGGGTTGTGTAATGGCGCAAATTCAGCCAATGCTTGGATGCGTTCCATCACTTCGTCTGTGATCACAACTGAGTCAGGGAAATCTTCTCCGCCGTGAACGACGCGGTGACCGACGCCAGTGATTTCATCATAGGCACCTAAAATGTTTAATTCGATCAGTTGATCCAATAACATTTTTACAGCTACTTCGTGATCGTTGATGTCGATGATTTGTTCGAATTTTTGATCTTCCCCATATTTGATGGTAAAGATAGAATCTTTCAAACCGATCCGTTCAACGATTCCTTTAGCGACAACTGTTTCCTCTGGCATTTGATATAATTGCCATTTTAAACTTGAACTTCCAGCATTGATTGCGATTGTTTTTGACATGATGATCTCCTTATCCGAATTATATTACAGATTTGCTGCTTTCCAAGCCGCAAATTGTTCAAAAAGTTTTGTGATGTTCTTTGGTTCTTTCAGTGAGGCTAGCTTGACCAGCAAGACTTCGTCTGCTTGTTTGCTTGTCCCTCCATGGTTTTGTAAAAGCAAAATACTTTTACGTGAATGTTCATTTTTAAAGAGTTCTTCAGGAAGCTGAATCATTCCTTGCAAATAAACCTTTTCTTTCAGCCATTTTTTCAAAAATTCACTCTGTTCCGTTTCCAAGAAGTTGCTTGGTACTAAGAACAAACCGTAACCGCCAGCTTTGACATAGTTCATCGCTTGTTCCATCAACAAATGATGGGCGTAACTGTGCCCTTCTGGAGCCGCCGTAATGAAGCTGCGGGCTTTGTCATCTTGTGGGTAATAGCCCACCGGTAGATCGCTGATCGCCAGATCCATCGGTTCGATCAAAAGCTCTTGCAAGCCATCTTGATGGAACAAATGCAAGGGCGCTTTGGTCCATTCGCCAGTCGCAGCTGCGATCGCCAACAAGGTTTCGTCAATATCCACACCGGTTCCTTCTACTGGACGCTTCGCTAATTGCAGATTCAGCAAGACTGTCAATAAGAGATTCCCCATGCCTACCGATAAATCAAGAAGTTTCACTGGTTGGTCGGCACTACTCAACTGCTCGATCAAATAGACGAATAAAAACCCAAGACTATCTGGTGTCAGTTGGTGATTGGCCTGCAGGCGCTCCGTTTGGCCGCCTTTCAACAAAACCAACTGCGCAAGCTTGCGTTTTTCTTCTGCCGATAGTTCCATTGCTCGAATTTCTTGATAGATGGTTTCTAAACGAGCAGCAGTTGCTTCATCTGGTACCCCATCGATCACGCGAACTTGGTATTGATCAACAAAATTTTCGATCGTCTCTACGTAAGCATCAAAAAAAGACGTTTCCAATGCGTTTTGAAGCAGTTGGATCGCTTCAACGGTCAAATGAAAAGACGTTTCCATTTTTTCTGCGGACATCTTGCACCTCTTTTCAAAACTATAACAACATATATACCTGTTTAATTTTAGCCGATTCATCCAAAATAATCAATCGCTTTCGTTTAGAATAATTTGTGAAGCTGTAAACATTCTTTTTCTATTTCTGTATGAAAAAGGATGGTCGAAACAACCATCCTTTTCCTGTACTATTCTTCTTGGTCATCTGTGTCTATTTCAGGCTCTTCTTCGGGTAACAAAAAGGTAAATGTAAAGCGGCGGCTTTTGACATGGCACTCGATCTGTAAGAGTTGTCCTTGCCGTTCATAGGTCAACTTTCCTACATTATAAAGTCGTGACCCTTGATCTGCCAATTCGTTTTGCAAGAATTCTGCATGAAACAGTTCGCTCATGATGCGGGCTTCATAGGTTTCAATGGTTTTTGTATAAAAAAGGGCTGTTGTGCGGCTGTTTTCTAACACTAGCAATAACATCAAGCTCAACAGCTGCACAAACAACAATGCTGTGAGTAAAATACCGCCTTTATGCCGCCTCTTGTGTGTGAATTTTCCATTGTCCAATTTTCTGCTCTCCATTCTCAAAGGAAACGGTAAAGCGGATCGCTGCGCCAATTTTCTCAAAAGACACATCCGTTACTTCTGTCAATAGTGGTTGATACCCATTGTTGTCCCGCTTTCGCAGTACGCGATTGATGCGATCGATGGTGACCGAATTGTTTTGACTGCTTCGCAAATACAGTGTGGTCTCACTGACCGATAGATAGGTACAGGTACTTAATTCCCGTTCCAGCTGAAACAAAAACACATGCCATTCTTGATCTTTGCGAGCCATGATCTGCTGATTGACGGGTGCGAGGTGCTTAACGATCCCGCTGATCAGCAATAAGCAGATCGCCAATACCCATAAAGAAAACAGACACTCCAACAAAGTAAAGCCTTTACTCTTCATACACGATCTCCCAGAGCTGCTCGCAGCTTTGGATGCGTGCCTGTTGATGCTGCGCTGCTTGCCAAAAGCGAACTTGATAGACTGCCTGACGCTGCGTCGTGTAGGTAATGGTTGACGCATCAAAGGAGTGGTTCTGGACTTCTTCATACAGCACCCGCAGCATTTGGGCTTTTTCTTGCAATGCCGCACTTTGCGTCAGTGAAGCGGTCTGCATTTCTAAAAACAGTAACACACAAGTTGCCAACACCCCAAAGCCAATCAGGCTTTCTGCTAAGATGAACCCACTATTCAACGATTTTTTCATAACGGCCACTCCCAAATAAAAACTTATAGCTGATGGTTTGCTTTTTCTCCTGCCAATAGAAAATGATCCTTCGCAGACTGCTGTTGTTGCCGGATTGACTACTAAAAAGAATATCGGGAAACGCCTGCATCGCTAGTTGAGGAGGAACGTCGATCTTGGTAACTGGCTCAGTTGCAGCGCCGTAAAATGAAACAGTTGGTGTTGGCTCTGCTTGATAGATTGCTCGGGTTTGTGTGTTATCGATGATGGCCGATTGCTGCAAGGTATAGAGTCCTTTTTCTAAGCGAGCACAAAAGCCGAAAACTTCCGCCGATCGTTGATAGTACTCGATAGCCACGACGGGGAAAAAGAGAAAGAGACTACTGACCAAGAGTACCAAGAGACTTTCCATCAAGGTAAACCCAGAAAATCCCCTAGTGCCATTGTTCTCACTTTCTCTGCTCATAAATCGCATATTGTTCCTCAGATACATACCCTTCTGCAATCAATTCTTCTTTCGAAGGCACCCGATCTTCATTTAGACGAAAGAGTTCGATCTGGGTTTCCACTACTTTCACGATCGCCGCATTTCCTTTCTCATCAATGATTCCTCTTTGATTGGCAAGATTTGGGACAAACAACAAAACCAAAATACTGATCACTAATAAAACGACTAGCATTTCAACCAATGTAAAGCCTTTTTTGACACGCCAAATCCCCTGCTTGCGAGGAGATGCTACTTTCTTTTCTATCATTCGATCACTCCTTGGATATTTCCATAGATTGGTAAAAACATAGCGGCATAGATCCCAACGATCATTAAAGCAACCAACAAAAAAATCAGAGGCTGAACCCAGTGAATGGCTTTTTCGATTCGTTGAAACAAGCGTTCCATCAATAATTGACTGTATAAAAAAAGCTCTTCTCCTAACTTTCCTCGTACTTCTCCTTGAAAGACGATCAAAGAAAATTCGGGTGTGAGAAACGAGAAATGACGAAGTTTTTCTGGGAGTTCGCCCCCAAGTGTCAAGGTCACTCGCAGTTCTCGTGCTAATTCTTGGATCAAGGTAGCTTTATTGGTGTGCTCCATACACTCGATGATCTGTTGGATATCTAACCCTTGCTGAAACAACTTGCCCCATTCCAATGCGAAAAAACTCGTGTGATAACTCGTGTACAATGCTCCGAACAATGGCAGGTGGCTGAAAAACACAGCTTTTTGCAAGGCAGTGCGGCGGGCAAACACCCAGCGGCTGATCACAAAAAGCAGCACACTTAACAACAAGAAGAGGATAAGTACTGCTGGTGCCCAAGTGATGGCGTGAATGCCCCAATGACCTTCGTCGATCATGCCAGAGGCTAGCAATTGGGGCAATAAAAAGCGGTGCATCCCAAAAAGCGCAGCTATTAAAAAGACCAGTAACAAAAGCGGATAGGCAGCTACTTTGTACAGCAGCTGTTTTTGCTTGTTGACCAATTTATGGTAGTCGACCATCCGCCGCAAGGTCGCCGTGAGATCCCCATGATTTTCTGCTAAATGAAGCTGACTTTTTTCAGTAGCCGATAGCGACAACGGCGTTACCGCTGCTGCAAAGCT
The DNA here is from genome assembly GCF_050531515.1 of Enterococcus sp. DIV1279b. NCBI lineage: Bacteria > Bacillati > Bacillota > Bacilli > Lactobacillales > Enterococcaceae > Enterococcus > Enterococcus sp. DIV1279b. Next base: position 3,282,884 of record NZ_CP172891.1, read on the forward strand.
TTGCCCTTGGGCGAGATGGACAATTAGCTGTTCGATCACAGGTTCAGAAAACTGGCGGCTGCGCAGCAGCACTTGGAGGCTTTCTTGTAGGGAAAAGCCACTCTCCAATAACACCGTGAAGGTGACTAAGAGGGCTTCAGTTGCACGGCGTGGTAGCTGGGGCTTCTTTTTCATAAACTTCATCGCTGATCCACCCACTTTCTTTCACTTGTTTTAATACCTGCTGCCACTGTTTTTCCACTTGCCCCTCATAAAAGTGATATGCCAGCAATCCATGAGGTTCATTCGCTTCATTTGGCAACAATCGCTGATAAATGATCCCTTGCAGCGCATGTGCCAGACGATCGTCTGTCCCGAGCAATTCCAGCAGCCGCGTATTGGTTTCTGCTACACCTCGGGCATGGATCGTGGCAAATACTCGGTGACCTGTCAGAGCGGCTCGTACAGCGGCTTGCGCCGTTTCTTTGTTACGAATCTCGCCGATCAAAAGCAGGTCTGGACGATGCCGCAAGGACAAGCGAATCAATTCATCATAGTCTTGTTCGATCTTCAAATTGGTTTGCAGCTGTAAAAAGCGCGGCTCCTCGATCTCCACAGGATCTTCGATGGTAATGATTTGCCCCTTGGTTGCCAGAGCTAATTGATACATGAGGGTCGATTTCCCTGAGCCAGTGGGGCCAGAAAACAAATACAGCCCTCTTTGTTTGGTTGCCTGTTGGATTTGCTGGACGTCTTCTGCAAAAAAATAGCGCAGGTGCTCCTGAGTCAAAGGATAAAGAAACCGCATCACGAGACTTTCACGCCCTTGGTAATCACCGACTGTGGAGATGCGCAGCCGCTGCAGCTGATCGCCTAACGGATAACTGACTGCTCCTAACTGAGCTTTGCGTCGTTCTCCCACCTCCATTCCTCCTAAAAATTTGAAGCGAGTGATCAGCTGCTGGGCTTCTTCGTTGGTCAGTACTTGATAGGTCTTTCTGAGATAGCTTTTACTGAAAATCACCTCCATCTGTGTACCGCTCGGCAAAATGGCCAGATCCTGCATGCGTTCTTGTCTGCCATAGTGAATCAACTCATCTGAGAATGCTTGAATATCCACGACTTATCCCTCCTAAAAAGAAATACGCAAGCCTTTTGAGAATAGAAAAAAAAGACGAAGCAAATTTGCTTCGTCTTTCGTCACTTCTTTATTCCTGCGGGTCTTTTGCCACAAATTGGGCTTCCACCCGATAGATTCGCTGCCCGCGGCTTGAGAATTTTTCTTCATATTCCGTCATGATATTGTTCTCAAAGCTACTGTTATGCAGGTCCAACCAAACTTGTTTGATGATCATGCCATATTGAGAAAAGCTCGCTAAGGAATACTCAAACAATCCTTGGTTGTCCGTTTTGAAATGGATTTCGCCATTAGGTCGTAAAATTTGCTCGTCCACCGCTAAAAAGGCTTTAGAAGTCAAACGGCGCTTCTCATGCTTCTTCTTAGGCCATGGATCAGAAAAATTCAAATAGATCTGGTCTACTTCATTGTCTTCAAAATAGTTGGTCAAAGCCGAACCATCCACATGCAGCAGCTGCAAGTTTGGGATCTCCTGCTCGATCATTTTATCCAATGCGATCGAAACGACACTGATCTGCATCTCTACCCCAATATAATTGATTTCGGGATGAGCTTTCGCCATTTCCGTAATAAATTGACCTTTTCCCATGCCGATCTCGATGTGTAGCGGATGATCATTGCCAAAGCGTTCATGCCAACGCCCTTTCCATTCGGTAGGCTCTGCAACGACGTATTGTGGATGAGCTTCAATCAGCTCTTTTGCACCTGCACGTTTTCTTACTCTCATGTTTCTTCCTTTCCGAAAAAACAAGATGGAACCAAATTGCCTCGCTCCATCTTCTCTTCATTCACTATAAATTCGTTTTAATTGTAAAATCTCTGCATTCATGGCTTTGTAATCGCCCCGCAGATAATATTTTTTGACCTCTTGCAGCATACTCAACAATGCATACCAATAAATTTTTTCGATCACTTCGCTGCTGCTATGGATACCGTAGCGCACCAGCCAATGGGACCAGCTGGATAGCGGCACATAGTGACCTAAAATAGTCCCGATATCGATTGCTGGATCTGCAAACATCACGGAATCCCAATCGACTAAATACAAATAGTTTTGACAAACCAGCCAATTTCGATAATTGACATCGCCATGGACGACCGCGGCTTTTTGCTCGTCAAAAGCTGGAATATTGGCTTTTAAATACTCGGTGACCAAATGAATAAAACGGTTTTGAGCCACCGCAGAAGGCAGCTGATCTTGATAATCCATCAGCATTTGTTCAGGCGATCTGACTTGTCCGCCGATTTTGCTTAGCATCTGTGCCAGCGTTTTTGAATGATGCAAGTGATACAACACATCAATGACGTCATTTCTTTGGCCGATCTCATCGGGATCTAAGACCCGTCCATCCAGCCATTCTTGTGCGGAGAGCGTATCCCCATTTCCCGTCCGTTTCGTCCAGACGAGTTTGGGTGCAATGCCCTCTTTAGAGAGTGCCGCAAGCATCGGGGTCGTATTTCGTTTGATAAAGACTTTGTCGTTGTCCTTGAGCCCGATATAGGCTTTCCCGGTGTCGCCTTTGATCGGCCGCATACGCCAATCTTGATCCAAGCGAATATCCATCCTAGCTTCTCTCCTTATTTCGCAGTACCTCTTATTCTAGCTTCCTAAAGGGTTGCCGTCAAGCGCATATGCGTTCGCTTTTTGTAAGAGAGGTTTCCTGAGGATCAGGCGTGCATTTTCTTTAATCGCCCTGGCAAGTAGATGCCTAAAAAAAGACCCGTAAAGAGGAAGAAGCCCACAAAAGCGATGCCCCCTTGCCAAACAACGGGCAAGCGCAAGCAACAGATCACGCCGAAAAAAACAGTCGTCACAAGCAAAAGTGACCCGATAATTTTTTTGATTGCTGCGGCTTTTTGTTTTTCTGGCACGGGATACAAATGGGTCAAAACCATGTATTGAAATTCATTGATCAAAGGGATCAGTTGGAAACCGATCAGATAAAGAAACAAGCAGCCAATCAGCAGACTGATCCAAAGCTCATCGACAAAGAATAAGACGAAGCCACCAATCAAGGATAAACGAACATAAAGACCGCCGTATTGCCCACCACGAATCACTCGGCGCAAGTAAAGATAAAGATACGTATTGCTTTGGGCTGGTTTGATCTTTGCCAGCAACCAGTCGAGGTATTTGCGCCGTTTGGCTTCCGTCGTGATTTGGGGAACATCTGTAAACAAGTTGATAAACCGATAGATCCGTAATAAGCGTGATTGCTCAGCTTGGATCATATAGTCCCAATCCAAGAGCTGACGATTAGATTTCACGCCAAAGAGGAACCAGATTGCTTGGAGGATGCTGATCACCAACCCTAGCCAAGGTGCTACATAAATACTGGCAAGTGTGGCAGCTAACGCACTGGCGAACCAGATTCCTCGCTGCTGTTTGACTTGCTGATGTGTTTCTTGATACAACCGAATCCGCTGCAGTGAAAGATCCCCCAGTTTTAACAGCCACATCATTCCTAAAAAGAAGGGAAAGGAAGCAAATGTACTGTTTGCGGTGACCACGACTAAAGGCATCGTTGCTCCTACGGCTAAAAATAAGACCCCAAAGGGCAGCCAGAGGGAATAACGCAGGGCTTGACTGAGGTAACTTCTCATTTGCCCTTCTTTCGCTAACAGAAAAATCAAATCTGCCGGTTTCGTCAGTGTCGCTAAGCGTCCCAGCGGTAAAACAAAGAGCCAAACAGTGACCACGATGATGCCGCCTAATGGAAACGGCCGCGGCAATGTTTTTAGCAATTCCGAATAATAGAGCCCCAGACCTCCCACTAAGAAGGTGCTGATCAAAGCAAAATGATCATTGAAGACATAGCGCAAATAGCGTGTCATCTGTTTTTGATGCCGCTGTAAGCGTTGCGAGAAAAACTGCTTCATGCTTGACTCTCCTTTGTCAGTGCGAGGTACAGATCATCAAGGGAGGCTTCTGGTGCTTGAAATTGGCTTCTTAGCTGCGCCAATGTCCCTTGTGCGCGGATCTCACCGTTATGCAGTAGGATGAATTTGTCACAATACTTCTCTGCGGTTGCTAAAATGTGGGTGGACATCAAAATCGATGCTCCAGTTTGTTTCATCTCATTCATCAGTTCCAATAACGCATTGATCGCTAAAGGATCTAATCCTAGAAAAGGTTCATCAATGATGTAGACGCTCGGCTCAATCAAAAAGGCACACAGCACCATGACTTTTTGTTTCATCCCTTTTGAGAAGTTTGCTGGGAACCAATCGAGTTTGTTTTCTAAGCGAAAGGTTTTTAACAAACGCTCCGCTCGCTTCATGGCTTCTTCTTGCGGAAGATCATAGGCCATCGCTGTCACTTCAATGTGCTCTCTTAAGGTCAATTCTTCATATAAAGATGGGGTTTCGGGAATATACCCGATTTGTTTGCGGTATTGCTCTGGGTTTTCCTTCAAGGTCAAGCCGTCGATCGTGATCGTCCCGCTGTGAGGTTGCAGTAACCCGATGATTTCTTTGATCGTCGTACTCTTCCCCGCCCCATTCAAGCCAATCAGACCAACGAGCTCACCATCGCCGATCGTAAAATCAATATTTTTTAGGACTGGCAGCTGGTTATAACCGCCTGTCACATTCGCTACTTGTAAAGTCATTCTTTCCCTCCGATTCGCCTAATTACGGCTTTCTGTCAACGTAGGCTCTTTTTTTCAATCCGCTAGCAAAACCGTTGCTTATTTTTCTTTATTCGTGACTTGTAAGATAAATTCGTTTGCTCCCACTGTAATGGTTTCTTGCGGCAATTCTTGGCTGCCAAAGCGTTCTTGCCACAGTTGTGCATCACTCGCTGGAAAAATGACCATTTGGATCGCACCGGCGGCAAGACGGGTGGTAAAGGCTTGAACAGCAGCAGGTTCAGCATAGGAAACCAGACTGATCCTCAGCTCTTCTTTTTGATACCCTTGGTCGATCGCCCAGGTCTCAACGGCTGTCTCCAATTCACTCTGCACCGTAGGGTCCATCGCTGTTTCAGTGACGATGGCGGCATTGACTACTTCTTCTTTTGGGCGCGTTAGCGAATAGGTGATCGAACCTGCGAACACCACGAACAGCGTGATCGCAATCAACCATTCTTTATAGGCATAAGCCAAGTAGCGGAGCTTCGCTGAAGTCGTTTTTTTTTTCTGTAAGGTTTCTTTGATGATCGGTTTCATAGGTTCCTTCTTTCCAATTGATTTCTGATATTAAGTCTAGGGTTGTTGGAATCTAAATGCAAGCGTTTCTCGCTCGCTTTTCGCATTTCTTTAAAAAAGCGCCTTTGTTGAAGGAACAGTTGCCTTGTTCCGACTTTTTCAAAGAGGAAACCAGACGAAAAAAAGCAAAATATGGTAAAGTAGAGGTAATAGATCAAGGAGGTTTTTTTACAATGGAAAATTGTATTTTTTGTAAAATCAATAATCGTGAGATTCCTAGCTACAAAGTCTACGAGGATGAGCAAGTCTATGCCTTTTTAGATATTTCCCAAGTCACCCCTGGTCATACATTGGTCATTCCCAAAACGCATGTGACGGATATTTTCGAGTACGATGAAACGTTGGCAGCAGCGGTTTTTGCCCGTATCCCTAAGATTGCTCGGGCGATCGAAAAAGCATTCCCTGAGATCGAAGGCTTAAATATCATCAACAACAATAAAGAATTGGCGTACCAATCGGTCTTCCATTCCCATGTCCATTTGATTCCTCGCTACAGCAAAGACGATGATTTCAAGATTCATTTTGGCAATCATGCAGAGAATTACACGGGGGAAGAGCTGGCGGCAATCGCCGAAAAAATTGGAAAGCAGGTGAACTAAATGATCGGTAATTTTCTTAAAGGACTTTTGTTCGGTTCCATCGCCGGCGGCTTAGGCGGTTTGCTTTTTGCACCAAAAAGCGGCAATGAAACCCGTGAAGAATTGATTCGCTATTTAGATGACACGACAGAAGCGACCTTAGAATTCAATGACAGTGTCAAACAGCTCAAAGATGCTGTGATGGTAACCCGCAAAACGATCGACGAAACGATCCCAGTTGTGACCGAATCTTTCACGAAAGATTTGGAAGCCTTCAAATTCCAAGCACAACCGCGCCTTGCTCGGATAAAAACCCAAATGGAACAATTGAATCAGCACATCACGACGATTCAAGCCCAAAGCGCAGAGGACGACAAACAAATCGAAAATTTGTAGTTTTTATGAATTTTGTTTGAAACATCCGCTGTTTTCTTTCCAACCATTTCTAGAAGTGGTATAGTAGGTGCAGTGATTATTATGAAACTTTTTAGAATTAGGAGTGCTTAAACGAATGAAGAAAAAATTACTTTTAGTAGCAGTCAGTGCAATGAGTCTTTTTGCATTAGCGGCTTGTGGAAACTCAAGTGAGGAAATCGCAACAATGAAGGGCGGTAAAATCACTGTTCAAGATTTTTATGACAAAGCAAAAACAAGTACAGAAAATCAACAAGCGTTGCGTGAAATGATCGTCTTGAAAGTCTTTAATGAAAAATACGGCGATGACGTAACGGAAGAAATGATCGACGAACAATTCAACAACGTGGCTGAGCAATACGGCGGCAGTGATTCCTTTGAATCAACATTGACTGCCTCTGGTTATACGGTGAAATCTTACCGTGCAGAATTAAAACAACAACTTGCGTTACGTGAAGGCTTAAAAGCCAACATGGATATCACTGATGAAGACATGAAAACTGCTTGGGATTCTTTCCACCCTGAAGTAGAAGCACAAATCATCAAAGTAGCAAGTGAAGATGATGCCAAAGACGTCTTAGAAGAAGCGAAAAAAGATGATGCAGACTTTGGCGAAATCGCTAAAGAAAAATCAACGGATGCGGCAACAAAAGAAGATGGCGGAACGATCAAATTCGATTCTACTTCATCAGCTGTACCAAGTGAAGTAAAAACAGCCGCTTTTGATTTAAAAGATGGTGAAATCTCTGAAGTGATCTCTGCAACCAACACGTCAACTTACACGACAGAATACTATATCGTGAAAATGGTGAAAAACCAAGACAAAGGCAATGATATGGATAAATACAAAGATGAATTGACTGAAATTGCTCAAAACACTTTGTTGAATGATTCAACCTTTATGGCAGCAACGATCGGTCAAGAATTGCAAGCAGCTAATGTGAAAATGAAAGACTCTGACTTAGCAGACTTGCTTTCTGATTACATCACAGCGGCCGAAACAGAAGATTCAACTGCTGACTCTTCTGCTACCGATGCAACGGACAGCTCAGCGGCAGATTCTTCTGCTACTGAGGCAACCGATGATTCTACTGCAACAAGTGAAAGTGCTACAGATTCTTCTGCTGAATAAACGAACAAAGAAGTGCCGTCATAGCGGTGCTTCTTTTTTTGTGCCGATTAGATTTCTATCTACGATTCAACTGCTTTTTCCAGCAGCTAAAAAAGCCACGCTAAGCAAGCCTAACGTGGTTTTTGTTCTTTCTATCATTCACTTTGATCGATCAAGCTACAACATCACCGCTACACTTCTTTCGGTACATAAAAACTCCGATTGTCCATGCCAAAAATTCGGTCTGTGTATTGACCAGGTTCCGTTAAACGAATCGACGTCAGCATCATTTGCATGGAAGCATCCAAATTATCGATCTGATGGAGGATCTCCGCTTCCATTATGCGGGGGCGAACAGGTGACCCATATTCTAATAAGCCATGGTGGGCTAAAACCATATGCCGCAAAACAACGATATCTTCTTCTTTGTCATCAAATTTCAAAGCCATACAGGCTTGCGTGATTTCTTCATCCACTAAGACCAAATGCCCTACTAGATTCCCCGCCAAGGTATACTCTGTCGTCATCGGACCTGTCAACTCGATCACTTTTCCTAAATCATGCAAAATGATACCCGCATACAGTAGTGAAGCATTCAATTCAGGATACTCTTTGACGATTGCTTTTCCTAACCGCAGCATAGTGGTCGTATGATACGCCAATCCACTAGCGAAGGCATGGTGATTGCGCTTCGCAGCTGGAAAGTCAAAGAATTCCTTTTTATACTTGTTCAGTAAGAAACGGACGATGCGATTCCAGTGAGGATTCGTGATCTCAAACAAGGTTTGACTGATTTCTTCTTCCATCTCTTCTTTTCGCAAGGGTGCTTTTTCCATGTATTGGCTTGGTTCATGGGGCTCTTCCGGTTTCGCTAAACGCAAATGCATGATTTTGACTTGCGGATTGCCTTGGTAGACCTCCCGTTTTCCATCTAGCAGTACTACTTTCCCGGGTTCAAAACGGGCGATTTCTTCATCTGATGCATCCCAGAACTTTCCGTCGATCGTGCCGGATGTATCTTGAAAGGTGAAGGCAATAAATTTTTTGCCGTTTTTCGCGATCCGCACATCGGCATTCTTGATCAGCAAGAAAAGTTGAAACGTTTCATCAACAGTTAATTCACGAATTTTTTTCATGGGCTTATTTGGCCGATCAGCCAAATCTTTCACTTCCTTTACTCAGATCCTGGATAGGCTGCTGGTACTTCTGATAATAGCTTACCATTTCTTGGTCAGAAGACAAACAAATTACTTGATAACTTTGCCCAAACTCTTTTAACAGTGCGGCAAAGCGTTCCTTACGAACACTGTCATAATGCAACCAACCATCATCAATAATGATTGGACACAATGGGTGATTTTTTTGCAGCGCTAGATAACCGAAGCGTAACGCCATGATCAACTGATCCTTCGTGCCTGTGGACAGGTCGATGATCGAAAACGTCTCGCTGGCATTTGCCGCTACCAACAAGCCATTTTCCAAAAGAATCTTTTGATAACGTCCGTTTGAAAGCTGTTCAAAATAGGTTGAAGCAGCCGACAATAGCTGCGGCAATTGCTGTTCTGACAACTCGGTCGTGACATCCGTTAAAATCGAAGCCGCCAACTGACGACTCCCCCATGCCACAGCAAGTTCTTCAATGACCGCCTTTAGCTCACTTTCTTCTTGATAAAGCTGATTCAAGGTGCCATTTTTTTGACTAGCTGCTGCTTCTAATTCCAAACGCTGTTTTTGCTCCGTCAACTGCTGTATTTGTGCCTGAAGCTGTGTTTGCTGCTGCTTGATCTGGTCTTTTTGCTGCAGCAATTCTGCTTGCGTCACTGGTTTAGGATAAATCGGTGTTAACATCACCGCCAATTCTTCTGCTCGCTGCTGCGTGCGTTGCGCCGCTTCCCATTGCTTCAACCAGAGGCTGATTTCTGCAGGGTGATCTAAGCCTTGTTGCTGTAAGAGATCACTGGCCTGGGAAAGCAGCTGGTCGCGTTCATTGCGGGTGCGGGTCAACTGTTGGGCCAGCAGCGTGCTAGGTTGTTGCAGTCGTGAAAGCTTGATTGTTTGCATCTCTTCATTAAACCTCTGCAAGATCGCTGCTTTTTCTAACAAGGTTTTGTTTTGCAGCGGCAGCCACTCCGCATACGGGCGGAATTGCTCCTCAAAGGGGGCCAATTCTTCCGTGACCGCTTGCCGTTCTTGATAGGCTTGCTTGCGCTGCTGCGAGTAGGCTTGATAGCTAGCAACATCTTCATCATAGGCCAATAGATACGACTGCCAGTTTTCCACCGGCAAATCACCAAAAAAGGGTGTCAACGCTTGGTGGGCACGGCTGATCTGCTGTTGCTTTTGCTGCTGTTCATTTTCCAGCTGTGCCAACTCTTCGCCCAGTAGATCCAACTGCATGAGGACCGTCTGCCATTCTTGCTTGATGCCTTGCTGCTTGTTTGGTGCTGCTTTCATCAGCGGCAAAATACTGCCGGTGATCGCTGCGATCCCCGCACCTAATGCAAGCCAGCGCCAGGGACTTGGCAAAAAGATACCGATCACTGCGACTAGCCCACCGACGATCCCCAGCGGCCATAGTGGGCGAGAAACGGGCTTGCGGCCAATCAATTGAGGATGCTGCTGTTCTAAGCGGGCCGCGGTGGCTTGCAAAGGTTGCGCTTTTTCTTCTAAATGCCTCATGCGCTTTTCGAGCTCTTCTAACTGCACACGTTCTTGCAGTAAACGTGTGGTTTGTTCATGGATCGAAGCCGTTACTAGCGGCGGCGATTCTCTGCTCCACTGGCGCTTTTCAATCAAGCGATTCAACTCTGTGATGGCGACAGTTTCTTGTTGATTGGCTGCTGCTTCACGATCTGCCAAACGCGCCATCGTCACTTGCTGCTGCAGCAAGTGATTGATCTGATGCTCGTGATCAAGGTAAAAGAAATACTTGTCTGATTCTTTTCCTTGCTCCAACTGATCTAATTCGGCTTCTTTTTTGCGAATTTCTTCCGTCAGCTGCTGATACTGCTGATAAAACTGTTTGATGGCTTGGACTTGCTGAGGATCGGCTAGCGTATCTGCTGGTGCCATTTGCTGCCACTCTTCATAAAGGCCCCAGTGACTCAGCTGTTGCTGATTTTCCTGATAAGCGTCATTCAATGCTTGATACTGGTGCCGCAAGTCTTGGATCTGTTCTTGCAGCTGGGCGATCTGCTGATACTGCTGTTGGATGCGGCTTTCTTCGCTTTCTTTTTCCGCAATCGTTTTTTGCAGTTTTTCTAATTGTTTTAACGCTTGATTCAAAGGCAGCTTTTGCCCTCGTGGCTTGTATTGCTGCTGATTGATGGTTTCATATTGCGCCACTTGCTGCAGCATTTTTTGACTGCCGCTGATCCCTAGAGAAATCAACGCTTGGTGCAGCTCATTTTCTTCTAGCTTATCGATCTGGGTCAATTGCTCTTGCTGAAAAGTAAAGACATCGAAGAACAATGCTCGATTGAGGGGCTGCAGGTGTTGTGTCAGCCATTGCTCATCGACCGTCTGGCCAGCGACATGGACTTTGGCACGACCACGGTCCACTTGCCGATAGCGTTCCACGATCACTTCGCCGAAGGGTTCCAGCGCCAACCATAACTTGCCACCGTAAGCAGCACCGTTTTTGGGGGTATAGTCTTTTTTCTTGGCTGTCTTTTTCGAAAAGCCAAACAAAATGGCGGCAATAAATTGATACAACGTCGATTTTCCGATCTCGTTGTGCCCAAAGAGCAGCTGATTTTGCGGATGAAAGGCAAAGCTTTGTTCATGGTATTTCCCAAAACCGGTAATCTCTGCTTTTAAAATTCTCATGACTGCTCCTCCCATTGAAAGTCGTCTTTCAACAATTGCTTGGCTTGCTGCAAGACTTCTTCTTGAAATGATTCATGGGTGATCCCCCGCTGGATCAGTGGATGCTGCAATAGATCCGACAATCGATCCGCAAACATCTCTGGCGACTCATACATCGCTAAAAACTGCAGCATATAATCTTCTGATACCGCCAATGCGATCTTGTCTTCATTGGCTTGCTCGACTTCAAGGGCATAGATCACTTGCAGCGGCTCTGTTTGTGCCAACCGTTCATTGAGGTAGGTCAGCCATTCATTTTTTTCCGCAGCTGGAAACCAATCTGGCGGCAGCTGCTGCACATCGGTCAACACCAGATGCAGCAAGCGCGAACGAGGACTTTTTAAGCGCTCGATGATCGCTGGCAATACGGCATTCGAGGCAGTCACATCCGCTAAGGAGACCACTTGCTTTTGCCAAGCGATCTCTGCGATCTCCAAGCGCTCGATCGTTGGTCCCTGCGGCGTTAAGTCTGCCAAAATCACCCCAGTCGCCTGTTCTTTCTTGGTCTTTCCTTGAGGTGTACCTGGATAGAGAATCGGTGGCTGCTCTGAGAGCGTCTTAGGTACATGGATGTGCCCCAAGCCCCAATAATCATAGCCTTTTTGCTTCATTTCACTGATTGAAAAGGGGGCATACCGTTCACCAGCTTGGTCCCCGTGGTAAAGCCCGATATGGTAATCCACCGCTGCTCTTGCAGGAAATTCTGTTACTTTATTTTCAGTAATCCAAAGATGTTGGTAGCTAAATCCACTGATTGCATAGGTTTCACCGTTTTTCGTTGTTCCTTGAACCGTTTGAACTTCTTCTGATGAAAAGAGAATGACGTTTTCTGGAAAAGCAAACCAATACCGTTGCGGATCATAATAATCATGGTTGCCGAAAATCATATAGACAGGGATCTGTGCTTCCCCTAGTCGTTGCAGTTGGGCAAAAAAGTCATGCTGCACTTTTAGACTCGGCCGTGCTTGATGGAATGTATCCCCAGCCAGCAAAACAAAATCGACCGCTTTTTCTAAGGCAACATCCACCAAATTACGGATGATTTTTTGATTGATGGCAGGGAGTTGGGTCTTCACTTTTTCAGATAACAAATGAACCCCTTCAAATGACCGGTCGATATGCAGGTCTGCACTATGTAAAAATCGCATTTCTTTCTCCCTCCTTAATGCTTCTATCATAACATTTCTCAGGCATTTCGTCAGCAAAATACGAAAATTTGTTCGCCTTTTTCATAAAAAAAACCAAAGAAGCGATTTTGAAACTTCTTTGGAAAAGGCTCTTGCAGTTGCAGCCGATTGCTCTGAAGATTCACTTGCTTCTTTGGTCTTTGTTGGTTGGCGATTACGCTTCGTATAGATCTCTTACAGGACCCATGATGATGCGGTTCAAGTCATTGGCTACTAAGCTGAAGGCTTGCTCTTTTTGCATCAAGTCAGAAACAATGCCGTCTTGTTGAATTTTTTGCGATAATTCTTGGGCTTTTTGCGCTTCTTCTTCTGTCATTTCTTCGCCAGCCATCATTTTTTGTTGCAGGCTTTGTTGCAACTCTTGAAACTCTTTGAATAACGCATACGCTTCTTCATTTGCTTTCAAGCGGTCGAAAGAACCTTTCAAATCTTGAAACTGTTCTGACTCGCGTAATTCACGTTCTAATTGGTTTGCTGTATCATAAATATTTGCCATTTTGACGCCTCCTCTTTTTTTCTAGTATACCATTCTTCTCAGGTTCTAGACTAGCAGTTGCCTAATTCCTTTAATTTCCGCTTATGGAATTCCATAAGCCGCCAAACAGTTCTTTCGTTCCTTCTTTGATCTTGCTGCCGAATTCCTTCATGCCTTCTTTGGCGCTTTCGGCAAAGTCATCGATGGTTTCCTGCCAATCATTGCCATTTTGTGACGTACTGCTCTCAGGATCTGGTACTTCATCGGCTGCCATCAATTTTCCACCTGTCCAATAAGCGTCTGCAACTTGGAATTGGGTGCCTTGACTATAAGGCAGTAAGCTTTCGGCCTCTGCTTTGAATATTTTCCCAACGACTTGCCCACTGGTTCCTGTTAAGTAATGATCTTCACTCACATGCTCAAATCCTAACCAAGTTGAAAGAACCATATCAGGAGTATAGCCGACGATCCATTGGTCATTGACCTTAGAAGCATCAAAGTTGGTCTCTGTCGTACCCGTCTTACCGGCGATCGTAAAGCCGTACGGACTGGCACTAACACCCGTCCCGTTAGAGAAGGTGCCGAGCATCATGCTCGTCATTTTATCAGCGGTCTCTTTAGAAATCACCCGTTTGCCTTGCACAGACGTATTGTCAACGATCACGGCACCAGTTGAATCAACGATTTTGGTGATCAAATGCGGTTTGTAGTAATACCCGTCATTTGCGAAAACGCCATACGCTGCTGCCATCGTCATGGGTGATTCCCCTTTTTCCAAACCACCTAAGGCTAAGCCATAATATTTGTCGGATTCGGTCAAGGAAAGTCCAAACTCTTGTGCTTTGCTGTACCCACGATCTAAGCCGATCTCATGCAACAGCCAAACTGCTGGCAGATTCAGGCTTTGGGCGAGGGCTTGATACATGACTGCTTCGCCAGCATAGGTCCCATCAAAGTTTTGAGCATCATAAAAATCGAGGGGCTCGTCTTTCAGGATACTGTCGGGTTCAAACCCAGCTTCTAGGGCAGGGGCGAAGACGCTGATCGGTTTGATCGTGGAGCCTGGTGAACGTTTCATTTGCGTGGCAAAATTAAAGCCTCTAAAGACGTGCTCGCCACGACGACCCACCACCGCTTGCACCCCACCGGTATTCGGATCAAGTGCGACAGAGCCTGATTGCACCATCGTGCCATCAGCGGCATTTTCAGGGAACAAGGCATCGTTTTTATAGGCAGCTTCCATTTGCGCTTGGTAGTTTTGATCCAGTGCTGTATAGATCTTGTAGCCGCGATTCATGACATCATCGGCGTCCAACCCATAGGATTCGGCTTCATCGATGACCGCATCGAAATAATAAGGATACTTATAGCCAGATTCTGAATTGCCAAATCCATCATACAGTAAATTAGCTAAGGCAACTTGTGATTCTTGGTCAGCAACGGACTGGTCCAACTTGCCGTTATCCACCATCAAACTCAAGACGGTATCGCGACGGTTCGTGGCGTTTTCCAGATTGTCGATCGGGTTATAGATCGAAGGACCTTTGAGCATCCCCACCAACGTCGCAGCTTCTCCCACGCTTAGTTCAGAAGCATTGACACCGAAATATTTTAGCGAGGCATCTTGAATGCCCCAAACCCCGTTACCAAAATAGGAACTGTTCAAATACATTTCCAAAATCTCATCTTTAGAATATTTCTTCTCGATCTCGATCGCTAAGAAAAGCTCCTTGGCTTTTCGACTAAAGGTTTGATCCAAGGACAGATAGGCATTTTTGGCAAGCTGCTGGGTGATGGTACTTCCCCCACCGCCTTCGGCACTGCGGTTGACCAGCATGCGCAGGGCTGCTCGAGCGATCCCCTTGATATCAAACCCGTGATGATTATAGAAGTTGCGGTCTTCGGTTGAGATCAAGGCGTTGACCACATCACTGGAAATGGCATCAAGAGAAACGTACGTGCCTTTTTGCGAGTACAACTGCCCTGCTTCATCGCCATTGGCATCAAAAATCACCGTCGATTCTTTCAGACCTGACTCTAATTCACTGACTTTCGTATTTTTGGCGATATAAAACAAATACCCGCTCATGATTAAGATAGCAACTAAACTAAGTAAAATAAAAATTTTATTTACGTGGTATTTTTTCCAAACCCGCTTGCGCCATTGATGAAATTGCTGCAAATACGGTTTTAACCAGCGCCAAAAGGTCAGCCAACCGGTCTTTATTTTGTGAAGGATGTGTTTCCAATCCATTACTTCACGCTCCTTTGGTTAAGTGTAGCATAAATGACTTTCTTTGTTATACGGCTCTAGACGTAATTTCATTCGAAAAGAATGCTTTATTATTCTAGCATTGAATGCTCTGTTTTTTATTGTTTTTTTTATAAGAAAAGCTTAAAGATGCTATAATAGTCGGTAGCGAACAGCAAAGAAAGGACGTTTTTATGGAATACACCATGACTTTACCCAAAAATCACCCGCCCATGCCGCTTCGCGATTTGTTAGAACGGGAGTGGCTCGTCCCACGAAAAGTGCGCCATTTTCTGCGCACACGGAAAAATGTAATCGTCAATCAGCAGCCCGCGATGTTTCATCAAGAAGTTCGTGGCGGCGATCAAATCACTTTGATCATTGAAGACAGTGATTACAGCTATCAGCCGATCCAGTTAGGCCAAGCAGACAAAGTCGACGTACTTTTTGAAGATGAGCACTTATTGGTGCTGAACAAGCCTGCGGGGGTCAAGACGCACCCCAATCAGCCATTAGAAGCAGATACCCTATTGAATGATGCAGCTGCTTACTTTGCGCCGAAACAGCAGCAGCCTTATGTGGTCCATCGTCTAGACAAAGAAACCAGCGGTGTCGTTTTATTCGCAAAAAATCCTTTGGTGTTGCCGATCTTGGGTCGAATGTTGGAAAACAAACAGATTTTCCGCCGCTATCAAGCCAGAGTTTGGGGCAAACTTACGCAAGATCAAACGATCGCCAAAAAAATCGGTCGTGACCGTCACGATCGTCGCAAGCGGATCATTGACCCCCGCAACGGTCAGTCAGCCGTCACCCATGTAACCATCGCCCACACCCAACAAAAGACGACCGATGTGTATTGTGTGTTAGATACGGGGAGGACCCACCAAATTCGCGTCCACCTTGCCAGTATCGGTCATCCAGTCGTCGGTGACCCGCTTTACCAAAACAAACCAGCGCCGCGTTTGCTGCTGCATGGCTATGAATTGCATCTGGAGCATCCCTTTACCAAAGAACAGTTAGTGATCATCGCTCAACCGGGCTTGTGGTAAACAAAAAAAGCATGACGACTTGAGGAACCCCTCTTGTCAGTCATGCTTTTTGGTTTCAGATGTTTTTTTCAATGTTTCTACTCGGTGCTTCGGCTTATAGCGGTAAGTAAGCTGCTGGATCAACGAAATCTGACCACAACGTCTTACTCAATCCAAAGTGCAAATGGACGCCAGTCGAGTTTCCAGTCGTCCCCATCGTACCGACTTGCTCGCCGACTGCAACGGTTGCCCCCTTCGAGACACTGATAGCTGTTAAGTGAAAATAATACGAGTAAAAGCCGTTATCATGAGCCAAAATCACGTAATTCCCCGTGCTTGGACCATAACCAGCATCTTCTACCTGACCATCACGAGCGGCGACGATCTTCTCCCCCGCTTGACCTGTAAAGTCGATCCCATCATGCTGCGTCCCAGAAAAACCAGTTGGGTCAGCTCGAGTACCAAAACCGCTGGAGATCGACACGGCGCCCGTGATTGGCAGTGAAAATTCACTGGCTGCTGCTTTCTCTGCTGCTTCTTTGGCTTTTTGTTTTGCTTCTTCAGCGGCTTTTGCTTCTTTGTCCACTTTTTCTTGCAAGTCTTGTACTTGCGCTTGCGTTTGCTGCAGCTGCTCTTGTTGGCTCTGCAATTCTTCTTTTGCTGTTGCTAGTTGCTCTTTACTATGTACTAATTGGGCTTGCGTCAAGGTTTGGTACGAAGTGATTCGTTGCTGTTGGGCTTCTTTTTCCGCCAATTGTTGGTTCACTTCCCGTAAAGCCGCTTGTTGTTCACTAAACTTGCGTAGTTGTTGGATCGTGGCTTGTGGTCCGTCGACTACCAGGCTGCTTGGCGCTTGGCTTTCTTGATGCTGGGCTTTTTGGTCATTCAGAGCAGCGATCTGCGTTTGAACTTCCTGGCTTTCTTGTGCTAATTGGGTTAATTCTTCCTGATAATCCGCTAATTGACTTTCCAGCGCTGTGACTTTCTGTTGGCTAGTGGTGACTTCCTCTTCATACGTGGCAAGTTCTGCAGTCAAAACCGTCAGTTCCTCGGTGCTCTTCGTTTCAGCAGCATAACTGACAGCTGGCTGGAAAAGCGGCAACGTAAGGGCGAGCAATAAAAAAATCTTTTTCTTCAATGAGGCAACTCCTTCTTTTTTTTAGTAGCTTGGCTACTTTAACATGCTTATTCATGAAAAAAAAGAGGGTTTTTCCAACAGTTTAAAGTCTATTGTTGCAAATTTTCATGTAAATTACCTATAAAACGGGCTTTTTTTACAAATATTGCAGCAGAATAACAACTTTTATAAGAATTTCTTTAGCTCGCCAATCGCCTTATCCTCGCTCTTGCAGCTTCGCCAATTCCTCAGACGTTAATTCCCGATACTCGCCTAATGCCAAATCATCTGGCAAGGACAGGCCTCCCATGCGAATCCGTTTCAAATAAACGACTTCTTTTCCTACTGCATGGACCATCCGTTTGACTTGATGAAACTTGCCTTCATGGAGGATCAGTTTGATCTCGCTGCGCATTTCGTCTTCATCGACGTTGAGGATCTGCAGCTCAGCCGGCAAAGTCCACTCGCCGTCTAATTTGATGCCTTTGGCAAAGATTTTTTGATCCTCCGCTGTCATGATTCCCTCAACTTGGGCATAATATTCTTTTTCCACATGCTTTTTAGGCGACAATAATTGATGCGCCAATCCGCCATCGTTCGTAATCAGCAAAAAGCCTTCGGTGTCTTTATCCAACCGTCCTACTGGAAACAGATCTTCGCGAAATGCTTCTTCAGAAAACAAATCTAAGACCGTCTCTTCATAGGAATCGACGGTTGCCGAAATCACGCCGGCGGGTTTATTCAGCAAATAATAAAACTGGCTTTGATAAACAATGGGTTCCCCCTCAAAACAAACGGTATCTTGTGTTTCTTGTACTTGTGCTTTGTCACTTTTGATGACTTGTCCATTGACGGTCACGAGCCCTTTTTTGATCAACTGTTTCACTTCTTTGCGGGAGCCATAGCCCATATCCGCTAAAAATTTGTCTAAACGCATCGGTTTCTTCCTTTCATATAAAACAGCCGCCAAGGTCTCACAAAGGAGGCTCAGCGGCTGCTTCTAGTTTTATTTGATGTGTAATTTCTGGCGTAAACGAACCATTGATGAGCCGAGTAATTTTTCAGCTAAACGCAATTTCAGCGCAATGTAGATGTATACACTGCCGCCGACTCCAGCTACTAGCAAGCTCAAGATAAAGGCTTGGACTTTTCTTTCAGAGCTCAAGACAAGCCCAAAGAGTTGGCGAGCGATCAACGCTGCGATCACCATAATGATCGTCATCGCGCCAATCAATAATGTCCGTCGCAACGTTAAGTTTACATTGAAATGGCCTTTGCGAATCATTTTGCGAATATTTAACCAGCAGACGATCCATAAGGCAATCGTGGTAGAAACCAATGGACCGTAGACTTGGAACAAACGAATCGCTGGATACTGCAAGATCACTTTCACCAGTAATCCTACAAAGAAGAAAACAACCGCTTCTTTGTTGTGGTACATCCCTTGCAGCATACTCGAACTAAGCATAAACAAGCCCAAGACCAGACCAGACAGACAGGCAGCGACTAAGACGCTCGCCCCTAACGCATCTGGACGATAAAACAAGGTGTATAGGGGATAAGACAGTACGATCATCCCAAAGGTCGCTGGAAACATTACAAAGGAATACAATTGCAAGTTGTTGCTGATCAATTTGGCTAAGTTCTTTTTGTCTTTTTTGGCGACTGCTTCACTGATCAAAGGCAGGCCCGTTGAAGCCATGGAAGTAGCTAATCCGATAACCACCATCGTCAACTTATCAGGATTGCTACCGAAAATCGCCATTAATTCTAAGAGCTGATCATTTGAAAATTCGGTAAAACTGCTCATCATTCGAACAAAGGTGTACTGATCCACCAATTTTAAAATCGTGATCCCAGAACCAACGATAATAAAAGGGATCGCTTCTTTGATGGTCGCTAAAACCAATTCTTTGGTTTGCAGCACGGTTTCTTCTTTGCTCATATCGACTAAGACATCCATCCGCACCCGTTGCTTTTGGAAGTAATAGCCTAAAACCAAAATACTGGCTAAGACACCGATAAAGGCGGCAAAAGTCGATTGCGTCACGGCTGCCGTGTACTCGCCTTCGATGACCCGCATAATGATAAAGGTCGCCAAAAGCATATAACAGACACGTGCAATTTGTTCCACCACTTGCGAGATCGCAAAAGGTTTCATGTCTTGGTTTCCTTGGAAATACCCTCGCATGACACTCATACAAGGAAAGACCAATAGTGCAATGCTCAATGAGCGCATTGCAGGAATCAATTCTTCCCCGCCACCTGAAGCCGTTGCCAACCATGGGGCTGCCAAATACATGATGCCGGCGGTCACCACGCCAAAGCCTGCCATCAATTGGAAGGCTCTTAAAAAGAGCTTCTGGCTCGTGCGGTATTCTTGGCGAGAATTATAAAAAGAAATCTGTTTGGCAATTGCCGATGGGATCCCCGCAGTGGAGATCATTAAAAATAAGGCGTAAACATTATAGCCCATTCCAAATAACGCATTTGCTTTATCCGCATTTGCGCCCATCCAATAATACCAGGGTAAAATGTAAATGGCGCCAAGCAAGCGTGAGCCGATATTTCCCATCGTCATCCAAGCAGATCCTTGAGCCATTTTTTCTTGTGTAGTTAATTCTTTTGACACTGAACGCATGTGATTATCCATCGCCATTATCTCCAACTTTCTACAAACATATCCCTTCTATTTTAATTCGAAAAAGGGTTGGTCGCAATCTATTTTTGCAACATCTTAAAGTTTCTTCAAAATAAGGAGAAAAAAAAGAAAACTTTTCCCTCCCAAACGGCGGTTTTTAGGAGTTATGCTATAATAAGAGAAATCTTTAGAGGAATGAAGGAGAACAACGATGCAAAAGGAACTCATTACCGTGCCACAGATCCGCAAGCTCTTATTGCAGGAAAACCTATTGAAAGAAATCATCACCCCCACTGATTGGGTTTATACCGTGCCGCAAGAAATGACTGATCTTGCCTTTACCTCATTAAGCTACGACTCGCGAACAGCCGATGCGGCGACGCTTTTTTTCTGTAAAGGGGCTTCTTTTAAAGAAAGCTACCTGGCTGCCGCCATTGACCAAGGGATTCAGTGCTACATTTCAGAAACGCCCTATGACAACTTTGCAACTTATGGAATCATCGTCACCGACATTCGAGAAACGATGGCAGTGATCGCTCAAGCGTTTTATGGCAACCCGCAAGAACAGTTGGTGACCATCGGCATCACGGGAACAAAAGGCAAAACCAGCTGCGCCTATTTTGCTCGGGCGATTTTAGCAGAATCGACGGGTCAAAAAGTAGCATTCTTTTCATCTGAGGAAAACTCAGTCGACGGAAAAACCTTTAATGAAGCAGTGTTGACGACCCCCGAAACACTGGATCTTTATAAGATGATGGCCGAGGCTGTCGCAAACGGCATGACCCATCTTGTGATGGAGGTTTCTTCCCAAGCCTATAAAACCAAACGGGTCGCCGGTATTACCTTTGATATTGGCGCGTTCTTGAATATTTCGCCTGATCACATTGGACCAGTGGAACATCCAACTTATGATGATTACCTTTACTGCAAACGGGAACTGATCCGCAACAGCAAACAGATGATTTTGAATCGCCAAAGCGATCACTACCACTTGCTGCGAGAAACTTGTGAAGTCCATCAAGTTCCTTATATCACCTACGGACGTTCAGACGCCGATTATGTCGTCCAAGAAGGGACAGATCTAAAAGGCTTTGCGCTGTCAGCTGCTTCTGATGTCTTGCAAGTCTCTGGTGAATATCAACTGGGGATCTTAGGTTCTTTCAACCATGAGAACGCCGCAGCGGCGATTTTAGCTGCCTGCTTAGCGGGTGCCTCTCGTGAGGACGCTCAGAAAGTCCTGCCGACAGTGATCATCCCTGGACGAATGATCGTTTTAGAAAAAGAAAATGGCGCAGTCATGATCGTTGACTATGCCCACAATTACCTTAGCTTCCAATCATTAAGTGAACTTGCCCGCCAATTGCGCCCAGAAGGCCGCCTGCTTTTTGTCACTGGCAGTGCTGGCGGCAAAGCCCAATCTCGCCGAGCAGATATGGGACGAGCGCTAGGAGAATATGCGGACAAAGTCTACCTGACCAGCGATGATCCTGATTTTGAAGAAGCATCCTCAATCGCAAAAGAAATCGCAGCTGCGATCACCAATCCTGAAGTTGCCATCATTCATGAGATGGATCGGGCTCAAGCCGTCAAATCAGCGATTGCTGAAGCAGACAGTAAGGATATCGTGATTATTGCGGGCAAAGGCGCCGAACAATACTTGAAAGTCGCTGGAAAAAAAGTCCCTTACATCGGTGACTTGACCTTAGCGCAGCAGCAAGCCAAACACCAATAGCAACAAGTTGCCTCAACAAAAAAACTTTCAGATGATTTAACAGATCATCTGAAAGCTTTTTTTCTGCGTGACTAAGGTTGTTCGTCTTCGTAAGTCTCATAGACATAGGGTGCGCCATCATAACGGAATTCTGTTGAAATGGCGGCGTCAAGGTCTTCGGTAAACATTCGTTTGCTGAAAGGAAACAAAAAGACTTGCCCTTCTTTGGCATCTTCGGCTGCTAAACGGTAAAACAGCTCTTCTTCTGTTAATTGTTGATTCAACTGTTCCAAGACATCGGCAGTGACTGCCTCTTCCTCATAGCCAGGTTTGGCAATCCGTGCATAATCTTCAAAAAAAGCCGACTGGCCTTCAAATGATTGATACTCCATGTAAGTCCCCTCTTTCTTTTCTCTTACTTTATTATACGAGAGTCCGTGAGGATCAGCGAATAATATGATCGGTCTACAGGGGAATTTTTACTCTTCTGGTGCTTAAATATGTCAGAAACATTTCAAGTGTATTACGAATCAATTATTTGACAAAATCAGATTGAACACGCATCCAAATTTTGTATAATGATACATAGAGACTATAAAAGGGGCAAATGTAATGAACAACGCAAAGAAAAAAATTTTCGTCGGTACTGGTGCTGCAATTGGTTTTGTCGCAATCGTTGCTATGATGGCTCAGTTCATGATTTCCAATCATCTATTTGGCGGAAGTGATGCTTCATCAGAAATTTTCACTCGCGCTACGTATCCAAACGGCTTTCTACTAGTGATCTTGATTCCATTGGTCGCAACAGCCGCTTTGTTCTATGGGATCATTCGCAAAAAATAACAAAAAAGTGTTGCTGAGAACTACTCAGTAACACTTTTTTTCTTTGTCGTCACCAAAAAGCTGCCTAACAGACCCTCGATCTGCTAGGCAGCTATTTTTTAGCGTTTAGTTTGCAACGATATTGACCAATTTGTTCGGTACGACGATCACTTTACGGATCGTTTTTCCTTGGAGCTGTTCTTGGACAAGTTCGTTTTCTTGCGCCAATTGTTCAAGCACTGCTTTTTCGGCATCCGCTGGCACCATTGCTTTAGCCCGAACTTTGCCGTTGACTTGAAAGACGACTTCGATCTCGTCTTCTACTAGGGCACTTTCGTCATAGGTTGGCCATGGCACATAAGAGATCCCATTGTCATTCCCGAGGATCGACCATAGCTCTTCCCCGATATGCGGTGCGATCGGAGCCAATAGCTGCACAAATCCTTCGACATATTCGTAAGGCAAGGCATCGGCTTTGTACGCTTCATTGACAAAGACCATCAATTGGGAAATCGCCGTATTGAAGTGCAGCTGCTCAAAATCTTCCGTCACTTTCTTAACGGTTTGATGGTAAACTTTCGACAATTTGCCATCGTTGAATGTCGTGATGCGGTCACGCATTTTGCCATTTTCATCGACGATCAAGCGCCACACACGATCCAAGAATTTACGACTGCCTTCAAGGCCATTCTCATTCCAAGCGATCGATGCATCCAATGGTCCCATAAACATTTCATATAGACGCAAAGTATCCGCACCGTATTGATTGATGACATCATCTGGATTGACGACGTTGCCGCGGGATTTTGACATTTTTTCATTGTTTTCCCCAAGGATCATCCCTTGGTTGAACAATTTTTCAAATGGTTCTTTCGTTGGCACGACACCGATATCATACAAGAATTTATGCCAGAAGCGAGCATAAAGCAAGTGCAAGACAGCGTGCTCTGCGCCACCGATATAAATATCGACTGGCATCCAGCGTTGCAATTTGTCGTAGTCTGCCAAAACAGACTTATTATGAGGATCGATAAAGCGCAAGAAATACCAGGAGCTTCCAGCCCATTGCGGCATCGTATTGGTTTCACGACGTCCTTTTTTCCCAGTTTCAGGGTCGGTGACATTGACCCAATCTGTGACATTGGCTAATGGCGATTCACCAGTACCGCTTGGTTTGATATTGTCGGTTTTTGGCAAACGCAACGGCAGCTGATCTTCAGGAAGCGTCGTAGTCGTCCCATCTTCCCAATGGATGATTGGGATTGGCTCTCCCCAATACCGTTGGCGAGAGAACAACCAATCGCGAAGACGATAGCTGACTTCTTTTTTCCCAACGTGGTTTTCTTCCAACCATGCGACCATTTTTTCGATGGCTGTCTCTTTGTCTAGCCCATCCAAAAAGTCTGAATTGATATGCAGTCCATCTTCGGTATAGGCAGCTTCTTCCACGTTGCCCCCTGCCAATACAGGAATGATCTCTAAGCCAAATGTTTTGGCAAATTCGTGGTCACGTTCGTCATGGGCAGGAACCGCCATGATCGCACCTGTTCCATAAGAAGCCAAAACATAATCGGCGATCCAAATCGGGATCTCTTTACCATTCACGGGATTGATGGCATAGGCACCTGTGAAGACACCAGTTTTTTCTTTGGCCAAATCTGTTCGGTTCAAATCAGATTTTTTCGACGCTTCTTCTACATAGGCATCAATGGCTGCTTTTTGTTCTGGTGTAGTGATTTGGGCCACTAGCTCATGTTCTGGTGCCAATACGGCGTAGGTCGCACCAAACAAGGTATCTGGGCGAGTCGTAAAGACGGTAAAGTCTTTTTCCATCCCTGCCACTTTAAACGTAACGTTGGCTCCGACAGAACGTCCGATCCAATTGCGTTGCATTTCTTTGATGCTTTCTGGCCAATCAACTTCTTCTAAATCGTCCAACAAACGATCAGCATACGCCGTGATTTTCAGCATCCATTGGCGCATCGGTTTGCGGATCACATCGTAGCCGCCCCGTTCGCTTTTGCCGTCAATGACTTCTTCATTGGCGATCACGGTCCCAAGCTCTGGTACCCAGTTTACTGGAACTTCGGCTTCATAAGCTAACCCTTTTTCATAAAGCTTGGTAAAGATCCATTGCGTCCACTTGTAGTACTCGGGATCTGTCGTATTGATTTCACGATTCCAGTCATAGCTGAACCCTAGCGCATTGATTTGACGGCGGAAGGTCTCAATATTTTTCTTCGTGAATTCCGCTGGATCATTTCCTGTGTCTAGTGCATATTGTTCGGCAGGCAGACCAAAGGCATCCCAGCCCATTGGGTGCAGTACATTGTAGCCTTGGCTGCGTTTGAAGCGGCTCAAGATATCCGTAGCCGTATAGCCTTCTGGATGTCCGACATGTAATCCTTGTCCGGATGGATATGGGAACATATCTAGCGCATAAAATTTTGGTTTGTCCGGCTCATCATGGGTGTTGAACTCATTTTTCTTTGCCCAATATTTTTGCCATTTTTTTTCGATTTCTTTGTGATTGTAATTCACGATGGACTCCTCCTAAAAAATTGGTGTTTTGCTCGTCAAATCAACCAGCAAAACTTAAAAAAAGTCCTATAAAAATCGCTATGATTTTTATAGGACGTTATCAACGTGGTACCACCTAAGTTTATCTGCTCCTCAAAAAAGCAGACCTCGATGTTTTAACGGCCATCGCCGTATCTGCCTAGCCAAATCAGGTTCAGTCAGATATCACTCGAAGACGAGTTCGAAAGGTGTGCTGTGCATTTCCACCAACCATGCACTCTCTAAAAGTCCCACCGTACTTCTACTATTCCTTCTCAAACGTGAAAGTTTCTTTGCACTTATCCTAACAAAAATCATTAGGAATAGCAATCTATTTTACCCTAACTGTTTGTCCTGGGTAAATAAAGTTATTTTGAATATTGTTCCATTGGATAAATTGATCCGTCGTGATGCCGAACTTATCTGCGATCCCCCAAACAGAATCCCCCGATGCGACCTTGTAGGTACCATTTGTCGCTGAAGTGCTGGTAGTAGCTGCCGTGCCGCCTTGCTTGACGACCACCTTTTGTCCTGGATAGATAAAATCATTTTTGATGTTGTTCCAGCTGCGGAATAGGTCCATCGAAATACCGTGTTTATTGGCAACTGACCAGACTGAATCACCAGAAGCCACCGTATAGGTGTTGCCTGCAGCACTGCTGCTGGTTTGGCTGCTGACGGTCGTGCTCGTCGTTGTACTTGTACGGGTAGAACTACCGCTGACAACCACCTTTTGACCTGGATAAACATAGTCGTTTTTAATATTGTTCAAGCTGCGGAACTGATCCATCGAGATGCCATGCTTGTTAGCGATCGACCAGACTGAATCGCCAGCTGCCACCGTGTAGGTGCCGCCACTGCTTTGGCTAGCCGTTGATGCTGTGCTGACGGTCGTAGTACTGCTGGTATTCGTAGACGAACCACCGCTAACGACAACTTTTTGCCCTGGATAGACAAAATCATTTTTGATGTTGTTCAAACTGCGAAATTGATCCATCGAAATGCCATGCTTATTGGCGATCGACCAAACGGAATCACCAGAAACTACGGTGTAGGTATTGCCTGATGTAGTTGCTGAAGCATTGCGATTGACGATCGATACCGTTGAAGTTGCCGAAGTACTTTGGGCGCTGCCGTTGACTTTCAAGGTTTGTCCTGGATAAACAAAATCGTTTTTGATATTGTTCAAACTGCGCAACTGATCCATGGAGATGCCATGTTTGTTGGCGATCGACCAGACTGAGTCCCCCGAAGTGACTGTATAGGTTTGACTGCCGCTCGTGCTGACAGCTGATGTCGTGGTCGTCGTACTCGTTGAAGCACTGGCTGTGGCGCCTCCACCGGCATTGCCAGAAGCTGGCGTGTCATATTTCGTTAACCCAAATTGCTGGATCACGGCATTCAGTGAAGAGGCATAGTTTGGTGCAGTCGCATAACGGCCTGCTAGCCATGCGGTTGCATCAAGATATGAAGTCGTATTGCTTTTCCAAGCGCCAGAATAATACGCGACACCGCTTTGTAAAGAAGTTGAGCGTAAAGTACGTGCGTTATCTTCAAATGATTGCGTGTAAGATGGGTAACGCTTAAAGGGTTCATTCATAGTCAACCATTGGTTGTTCAAATATTCTAAGGTACTCATATAAACGGTTTGACCGTTATAGCTGCCTTTGATTCCGAAAAGATTGTAATTCGGTGCTTTTGATAAGCTGCTTCGGCCCCAACCACTTTCTAAAATGGCTTGCGCGATCATCACAGAAGCATATAGATCGTTGGCGTTTGCCACAGGTTGGGCGTACGTAGCGATTTCAGCAATAAACGCGGAAGTATTCGGCGCGGCAAAATTGCTAGTAGAAACTTGGGCGATCGAGGTCTCTACGGCTTCTGCTTGAACCGATGACACCAATGGAGCTACAACAGAGCAAGCAGTCAGTGTTGTTCCTAAAACAACTGCACTTTTTTTGATCACTCGATACTTATCGCCCGATTGGTCTGCTTGACGATGTACTTTTCTTGATTGACTCGTGTTCATGTCCGTTATTCCTCCGTTTTTTCCTTATAGTGAACGTAGGTTTAGTATACAATTTCTTAAGAATTTATAAAAGGTATTTGAGCCGATTTCAGAAACTGTAAACTCTTTGTAATCAAACGAACATTTATTGCAATGAAGCAATTGGCCTGCTCCCGATAAACGTATCGCTTGCTCAGACGAGTAACCCCTTGCTCGTTCCCTGCTTTTTCCGACTTGTGATAAATGCTATAATACCTTCTAGATGTCTCTTTGACTTAATGACAATAATTGACAGAAATTCTCTAGAAACGAGGCTTATCCATGCATAAAAAACTTTATTTTCAATTTGCGGGCAGTTGCTTTTTACTGCTGTTCGTTTTTCTCGGCTATGTCGTGAAATTTTACCCTACTTGGTTGGTCTCCTTTGACGAAACCTTGACTCGCATCATCCGCAGCGGCTACCCGTTTTGGACACCGTTTTTTCTATGGGTCACAAAATTTGCGAATCCTACCACGATCATCTTGCTCTTTCTCGCTGTTTTAGCTGTCTTAGTGATCAACAAGTATTATGCTGAAGCTATATGGCTCAGTATTGGTACCATCGGGATTGCTGGGCTCTTTAATCCATTGATCAAACTGGTCTTTTTACGGGAGCGCCCAACTCTTGAACACTTAGTCACGGAATCAAGTTTCAGTTTCCCCAGTGGACACTCGACGGGCAGTATGATTTTTTATGGAACCTTGCTCTTCTTGGTCCCAGTTTTCTTCAAGCAGCCTTTTTGGCAATGGGGTATCCGCCTTTTGCTGGGCCTTTTGATTGGCTGCATCGGCATCAGCCGTATTTATGTTGGTGTGCATTTCCCCAGTGATGTGTTAGGCGGTTTTTGTGTCGGCCTGTCTTGGCTGCTGTTGACCTATCCGTACTACTTGCAAAAACGCTTTGTCTGGCGCTTCACGCGTAAACAATTATAAAAGAAGGTAAAAAAATGAATCCATTTCCTTATGCAGAAGATAAAAACAAACGATACCATTCGTGGAACTTTGCTTTGCGGCAAGAATTTGGCGAAAAAATCTTTAAAGTCCCCATCGATGCGGGCTTCGACTGCCCCAATCGTGACGGCACCGTTGCCAAAGGCGGCTGTACATTTTGCAGTGTGTCCGGTTCTGGCGATATGATCGTAGCTCCTGAAGCCCCACTGCCAGAGCAGTTTGAAAAAGAGATCGCCATGATGCACAAAAAGTGGCCGCAAGTGGACAAATACATTGTCTATTTTCAAAACTTTACGAACACCCACGCACCGGTGGCATTGATCCGCGAACGCTTCGAGCAAGTGCTGACACTACCTGGTGTTGTTGGGATCTCCATCGGGACCCGACCAGACTGCTTACCAGAAGATGTCGTTGACTATCTAGCAGAGCTCAATCAACGCTTTTATTTATGGGTCGAA
This sequence comes from Enterococcus sp. DIV1279b, assembly GCF_050531515.1. Taxonomy (NCBI): domain Bacteria; kingdom Bacillati; phylum Bacillota; class Bacilli; order Lactobacillales; family Enterococcaceae; genus Enterococcus; species Enterococcus sp. DIV1279b. Next base: position 3,311,426 of record NZ_CP172891.1, read on the forward strand.
TTAGGACTGCAAACGACGTTTGAAACCACGAGCAATGCCATCAACCGCGCCCATGATTATCAAACTTACTTAGACGGCGTCGCCAGCCTGCGCAAACACAATATTCGTGTCTGTACCCATTTGATCAATGGCCTGCCAGGCGAGACGATCGAGATGATGCAAGAAAATGTCCGCCGCACCATTCAAGATTCTGATATCCAAGGCATCAAACTGCACCTGCTGCATTTGATGCGCAATACTCGGATGCTGCGGGATTATCATGAAGGACGTTTGCAATTGATGCGGCGCGATACCTATGTGTCATTGATCTGCGATCAGTTAGAAATGATCCCCCCAGAGATCATCATTCATCGCTTGACAGGCGATGCACCATGGGATTCTCTGGTAGGTCCCATGTGGAGTTTGAAAAAATGGGAAGTCTTGAATGAGATCGATCAAGAAATGCTGCGCCGCAACTCCTATCAAGGGAAATTCAATGTGCGAAAGGAGCCTGTCAATGCTGCCGACCGCCATGCGCTATAGCCACACCCTTTTAAAAGAAGTTCTGCAGCCGGGACAAACCGCCGTTGATGCCACGATGGGCAACGGCTTTGACACGGAATTACTGGCTTCCTTAGTTGGCCCAACTGGTCAGGTGTTTGCGTTTGATATTCAAGAACAAGCCCTGCAAGCTACCAAAAAGCGGTTGGCTGAAAAAGAGCTGTTGGCGCAAGTCCAGCTGATCCATCAAGGCCATGAGACGCTGGCAGATGTTGTGAGTGGTCCGGTTCATGCCGCCATTTTCAATTTAGGCTACTTGCCGAAAGGGGACAAAGCGATCATCACGCTGCCTGATACAACGAAAACGGCTTTAGAAGCTTTACTGACACGTTTAGCCCCGAAAGGTAGAATCATCCTCGTCTGCTATTATGGACACGCTGGCGGCGAAGCAGAGCTGAAAGAAGTACATTCCTTTTGTCAGCAGCTGCCGCAAGAGGCATTCAATGTCCTTTCCTATCAATTTATCAATCAGCGCAACCACCCGCCGATCTTATTTTGTATCGAACGAAAAAACCATCAGTCCTCGGCACGTTAAGGTGTCGATCGACTGATGGTTTTTTTAGGCTCTATAATTTATGGGACTGATGAATCAGAATTGATTCTTCAGCCCCATTTTCATTTTAGGTATTAAAAAACATATCGTTCTCTAGTATGATTAAATCACCACAAAATAAACAACTGAGAGGACGATATGCTATATGAATGATTCTATCAAAAAAATGCTGAGAATAATAGAGAAAGATTTGATGATTACAGAGGTCTCTTACGAGACCCTTCAGAAGAAAAAGACGTTGGTCGTCGATGCTGTTCTCTCGCCTACTCCTCGTGCTTGTAGAAGTTGTGGTTCTACTGTGGTAGATGGAAACGGGAAAGCAATTATAGTGAAAAATGGGAAGAAGGAAACGATTGTCCGTTTTGAACAATACAATCATATGCCTTTGATTATGCGCCTAAAAAAGCAGCGCTATACCTGTAAAAACTGTCGCACCCATTGGACTGCTCAAAGTTATTTTGTCCAACCCAGACATTCAATCGCAAATCATGTTAGATATAAAATTGCTTCTTTACTGACTGAAAAAGTATCTTTATCTTTTATTGCGAAAAGCTGTCAGGTATCTTTGACCACCGTTATTCGTACATTGAAAGAGTTTAAAAGCTATTTACCAAAGCAATCTAAGAAGATTCTCCCAAGAGTATTGATGGTTGATGAATTTCGTTCGCATGCTTCCATAGAAGATAAAATGAGCTTTATTTGCGCAGATGGCGAAACAGGAAAACTAATAGATGTTTTGCCTACGCGTAAATTACCCCGATTAACAAGTTATTTTTTAGGTTGTACCAATCCGGAAGAAGTAGAATTCTTGGTGACAGACATGAACGCCGCCTACTTCCAGCTCACCAAACGTGTTCTGCCAAATGCGAAAGTAGTGATTGATCGGTTTCATATTGTCAAACACATGAATCAAGCGTTCAATGAGTTGCGTATCCGTGAAATGAATGAACTTCGTAAAGCCGGACAGAAAAGCCAGGCAGAAAAACTGAAAAAGAACTGGCGCTTTTTGCTAAAAAATCGTGCAAACATCAACCATTATGAATACAAAACATGGAAAAGTTTCCGAGCACCAAAATACCCATTTCTTACTGAAGCAATGATGATTGATCGATTGCTTGAGTTTTCTCCGCCCCTAAAGGAGGCGTATCCCTTTTTTCATGAATTAGTTGAAGCCTTTCGAGACAAAGACCCTGACTTATTTTTCTCCTTATTGGCAGAACTTCCCGAAACGTTAGATGACAGCTTTCGGGAAAAGCTTCAAAACCTTCTTACTCATGAAGAAGGCATCACCAACGCAATGATCTATCCTTATTCCAATGGAAAAATAGAAGCGAAGAATACCCACATAAAGACAATGAAACGAGTATCCTACGGATTTAAATCATTCGAGAACATGAGAATTAGAATCTTTTTGATCAATCAATTAATCAATGTAAGATAACAAAAAATCTGAGCCAGAATGTGGTTCATTCTGACCCAGATTTGATTTTGCACAACTCATCAGTCCTTATTGACAAAGAGCCTTTTTTTATTCACTAAAAAGCCATTGCAGGACTCGTTGGATCCATTGATCCCAGAAATTCCAATCATGATCCCCAGTTCCCGATTCAAACGTTACGGCTAGTTTGCGTTTTTGCAGCTTATCCACCGCATATTCACTTGCCGGATACAGCTGATCCTCGGTTCCGCAGCTAATAAAAAAGTGCGGCGCTGTGCTTGGATCGATGGTCTCAATCAGATGGATCAAATCATTTTCTGACCCTTTGAATTGCTCTAATGGTCCAAAAATTCCTTCCCAATAAGCTTGGCTTCGCAGCTGCAGCAAGGAATCCATGCTTTCAGCCAGCGCTAATGCCCCAGACAAAGACGCTACCGCCGCAAACTGGTCAGGCTTTCTCAGCCCGAGTTTTACTGCCCCGTAGCCCCCCATCGAAAGCCCAGCCGCAAAAGTTTTTTCTCGTTTTTGCGTCAGCTGAGGAAACAGCTCATGGCAAATCTGTGGTAATTCTTCGGCGATAAAAGTCCAATACTTCATCTCATAGGTCGTATCGGTATACCAACCCAGATCAGTAGACGGCATGATGACCGCTAGTTGATACTCTGCGGCATACCGCTCGATCGACGTCCGTCGCTGCCAGACACTATGATTTCCGTTCATCCCATGCAACAAATAAAGCACCGGGAGATCTGTGCCCGTCGATTGGCTTTGCGTGCCGATTTTTTTCTTGGTACTTTGAGGCAAGATCACATCGATCATTACCTCCATTTCAAGAACATTTGAATAGATATTTGCTTGTAAAAAAGCCATACAATCACCTGCGATCCTTTTTTTATATTGTACCAGATTCTCGCGAAATCGTGCGGGTCAAACCAATCGCTAGCACAATAAGTAGAACACCGATCCCAAAAACCCAGTGTAGACCGCTATAAAGAATCTCCCGTAATTGCCCTAATAATGCGGTTGGCAGCTGGCGCGCAGCGGCTGGATCTACTAGCTGGTTCATGACACTGCTATCATTGACTTGTGCCTGTGCTAAGCCTACGCTATTACTGGTGTTTAAAACGATACCGAAGACCGCTACCATGATGGTTTGCCCGATCGTTCGCAACAGGGTATTGAAAGAAGTCGCCACGCCGACTTGTGTGGGACCAACGCTGGTTTGGGCAGTAACCGTACAAACCACCATCGTTGCCCCTAACCCGACGCCAGTAATAGAAGAAATGACTAAGAACAACCAGAATGACGTCTGTGCAGGTGTCAAAAACAGCCACAAAGCACCGGTAGCCGTGATCAACAAGCTAACCGTCAAGACCCAGCTGACACTGTGCTGTGTCAACCAACGGCTGGCTAAGAAGGAACCAATCATCCATAAAATCGACAACGGTGCCAACACAAGCCCGCCAATCCCCGCACTCATGCCTAAGACCCCTTGCATCCACATTGGGATATAAACATCGATCCCCATCAAGAAGCCGCTAGCCAAAGCTGCTACGATATTGACCACCACAAATAATTTTGAATGAAACAGCTTCAGATCAATAATCGGATCTGCTGCTTTTTTCTCCACCCGAACGAAGCCGATGAACATAAGGACAGAAAAAACGAACAGACTGAGGACAGGCAGACTCACACCATAATCTCCCAGCAACTGGAAGCCTAGCAGGAGCCCTACTAGCGTCAACATCAACAAGAGACTGCCTGCATAATCAATGTTGACTGCAGCAAAGGCCTTCTTTTCTTCATGAAAATAAAACCAAATCAAGGCAATCAGCCCTAATCCAATGGGTACGTTGATAAAAAAGATCCAATGCCACCCGATCGTATCTACGATCAAGCCACCGGCTAAGGGACCAACGACACTGGCGATCCCCCAAGCCGTACTATTGAGCCCTAAGACTTTCGCCCGCTTTTCAACGGGATACAGGTCCGCAATGATCGTTAGGGCAACGGGCATCATGGCCCCTGCGCCTAATCCTTGCAACGCTCTGGCAATGATCAACGTCAACATCGTGTTGGCCATCCCACAAAACGCCGACCCGATAATAAACAGCAACGTCCCAAATAAAAAGACTGGTTTGCGGCCGATATTATCGGCAAACTTGCCGTAGATCGGGGTCAACATCGCACTGGTCAAAAGATAGATCGAGAAGACCCAGTTCATGATCTCGATCCCTTTCAATGAACTGACGATGGTAGGCATCGCTGTCGTAATGATCGTTCCTTCGATCGCGGTCATAAACGTTGCGACAAAGACCGCAATGGTGACTAATTTTACATTGGTTCGCATATAACTCCTCCTTTTACTCCAAAAAAAAGAACCTCTATTGATGGTCATCAATAGAGGTCGCCTCTTTTAATCCTTCACACTTGCCAAAAGTGCCGCCACCTTGTCGGTGCGTTCCCATGGCAAATCGATATCTGTACGACCGAAATGTCCGTAAGCGGCAGTCTGACGATAAATCGGACGGCGCAAATCTAACATTTCAATAATTCCTGCTGGTCGCAAATCAAAGTTTTCCCGTACCGCTTGGATCAAGCGCTCGTTGCTGACGGTTCCTGTACCAAAAGTGTTGATGCTGATCGAAACGGGCTGTGCCACACCGATCGCATAGGCTAATTGTACTTCCACTTTTTTGGCTAGCTTTGCTGCTACGATGTTTTTGGCAATGTAGCGAGCCGCATAGCTGGCTGAACGGTCAACTTTGGTTGCGTCTTTTCCAGAAAACGCACCGCCACCATGACGTGCATAGCCGCCATAAGTATCAACGATGATTTTTCTGCCAGTCAAACCGGCATCCCCTTGAGGACCGCCGATCACAAAACGACCAGTAGGATTGATATAATATTTTGTCTGCTCGTCTAAAAGATCGGCAGGGATCACTTCTTTGATCACTTTTTCGATGACATCACGGTGGATCGTTTCATTATCAGCCGCATCATCATGCTGGGTACTAATAACGACGGTGTCCACTCTTTGTGGTTGATCGTTATCATCATATTCAACGGTTACTTGTGATTTTGCATCTGGACGCAAGTAGCTTAGTTCGTTGTTTTTCCGCAACTCTGCTAAGCGACGTACCAGCCGATGGCTCAAGGCGATTGGTAAAGGCATTAATTCAGGTGTTTCATCAACGGCAAAACCAAACATCAAGCCTTGGTCACCAGCACCGATGTCTTCTTTATCCGTTTCTCCACGACTTTCTAAAGCATCGTCGACCCCTTGAGCGATATCTGGTGATTGCTCATCGATCGCTACCAAAACAGCAACCGTATCGCCGTCAAAGCCGAATTTTGCTCGTGTATAGCCGATTTCTTTGATGGTTTCTCGGACGACTTTTTGAATATCTACATAAGCAGAAGTAGAAATTTCTCCAAAGACTAAAACCAATCCGGTAGTAACTGACGTTTCGCAAGCGACCCGTGCCATTGGATCTTCGGCAAGCAACGCATCTAAGATGGCATCACTGATTTGGTCGGCTACTTTGTCTGGGTGTCCTTCTGAAACGGACTCTGATGTAAATAAGTGTTTCTCTGTCATTTTTGTATTCCCCCTAATATATGTTTCGGTTACAAGGCATCTTCGCAGCTGCGAATCCTTTCGGGAACTTGCAACGGACTGATTATAACAAATTTTGACTGCTCATGCTTGAGAAAATGATAAAAAGATCGTTTTTGGGCAATAAAAAAACACTCTCAAGAGTGTTTGCATGATCCGTACGGGATTCGAACCCGTGTTACCGCCGTGAAAGGGCGGTGTCTTAACCGCTTGACCAACGGACCAGTTTAAAAATGTAATGGGCCTAAATGGACTCGAACCATCGACCTCACGCTTATCAGGCGTGCGCTCTAACCAGCTGAGCTATAGGCCCCAAATAAAAAAATGCAAAGCGGGTGACGAGAATCGAACTCGCGACAACAGCTTGGAAGGCTGTAGTTTTACCACTAAACTACACCCGCATTCCTATGGCGCGGGACAGAATCGAACTGCCGACACATGGAGCTTCAATCCATTGCTCTACCAACTGAGCTACCGAGCCAAAAACAACGGTCTGGACGGGACTCGAACCCGCGACCTCCTGCGTGACAGGCAGGCATTCTAACCAACTGAACTACCAAACCAGAAGCTTTGTATTGCTGCTTTGCCGTTAAACAAAGCAATTGCGGGAGCAGGATTTGAACCTACGACCTTCGGGTTATGAGCCCGACGAGCTACCAGACTGCTCCATCCCGCGATAAGTAATTACTTTAAAGTAATTAAAGGACTGTAATTCTTTTGCTCGCAACAAAAGAAACAGTTAAGGAGGATAAGGGATTCGAACCCTTGCACGGTTTTACCCGCCTGACGGTTTTCAAGACCGTTCCCTTCAGCCGGACTTGGGTAATCCTCCAAAAGTAACAAATGATCCGTACGGGATTCGAACCCGTGTTACCGCCGTGAAAGGGCGGTGTCTTAACCACTTGACCAACGGACCAATAAAAAACGGAGAAGGAGGGATTTGAACCCTCGCGCCGGTTTCCCGACCTACACCCTTAGCAGGGGCGCCTCTTCAGCCACTTGAGTACTTCCCCAAATGTATGACTACATTTTGATGGGCCTAAATGGACTCGAACCATCGACCTCACGCTTATCAGGCGTGCGCTCTAACCAGCTGAGCTATAGGCCCCAAAAAATAAAAGCTAAAGCGGGTGACGAGAATCGAACTCGCGACAACAGCTTGGAAGGCTGTGGTTTTACCACTAAACTACACCCGCATGGCGGTCTGGACGGGACTCGAACCCGCGACCTCCTGCGTGACAGGCAGGCATTCTAACCAACTGAACTACCAAACCATATTTAGCTTTTATTGCGCTTTTGAAAACAAAAGCAATTGCGGGAGCAGGATTTGAACCTACGACCTTCGGGTTATGAGCCCGACGAGCTACCAGACTGCTCCATCCCGCGATAAGTAATTACTTTACAGTAATTAAAGGACTGTGATTCTTTTGCTCGCAACAAAAGAGACAGTTAAGGAGGATAAGGGATTCGAACCCTTGCACGGTTTTACCCGCCTGACGGTTTTCAAGACCGTTCCCTTCAGCCGGACTTGGGTAATCCTCCATAATAAAACAGATACAATGCCACAATGGACCTTGTAGGACTCGAACCTACGACCGGACGGTTATGAGCCGTCTGCTCTAACCAACTGAGCTAAAGGTCCAGGCTCTTAAAAATCGCGGCGGAGGGGATCGAACCCCCGACCTCCCGGGTATGAACCGGACGCTCTAGCCAGCTGAGCTACACCGCGTAAAAAAGAATCATTTATTCAAATGATATGGAGCCTAGCGGGATCGAACCGCTGACCTCCTGCGTGCAAAGCAGGCGCTCTCCCAGCTGAGCTAAGGCCCCTTTTGAAAAAGTATCGGGAAGACAGGATTCGAACCTGCGACCCCTTGGTCCCAAACCAAGTGCTCTACCAAGCTGAGCTACTTCCCGTTATTAAAAAGCGCGCCCAAGAGGAGTCGAACCCCTAACCTTTTGATCCGTAGTCAAACACTCTATCCAATTGAGCTATGGGCGCATATTAAGAAATGCCGAGGACCGGAATCGAACCGGTACGGTGATCACTCACCGCAGGATTTTAAGTCCTGTGCGTCTGCCAGTTCCGCCACCCCGGCTGAAAATTGCTAAGGCAAAGCGGAAAACGGGGTTCGAACCCGCGACCCCCACCTTGGCAAGGTGGTGCTCTACCACTGAGCTATTTCCGCATATTCCTGATGCCGGCTAAAGGACTTGAACCCTCGACCCTCTGATTACAAATCAGATGCTCTACCAACTGAGCTAAGCCGGCAATGAAGTGCGGGTGAAGGGACTTGAACCCCCACGCCCGAAGGCGCTAGATCCTAAATCTAGTGCGTCTGCCAATTCCGCCACACCCGCATAGGTTATTACTATGAGTCGTACAGGGCTCGAACCTGTGACCCTCTGATTAAAAGTCAGATGC
>NZ_CP172891.1:3322500-3612500 GCF_050531515.1 Enterococcus sp. DIV1279b
TAGATCACATGGTTTCGGGTCTACGACAACATACTCATTCGCCCTATTCAGACTCGCTTTCGCTACGGCTCCGTCTCTTCAACTTAACCTCGCATGCTATCGTAACTCGCCGGTTCATTCTACAAAAGGCACGCTATCACCCATTAACGGGCTCTAACTTGTTGTAGGCACACGGTTTCAGGATCTATTTCACTCCCCTTCCGGGGTGCTTTTCACCTTTCCCTCACGGTACTGGTTCACTATCGGTCACTAGGGAGTATTTAGCCTTGGGAGATGGTCCTCCCGGATTCCGACGGAATTCCTCGTGTTCCGCCGTACTCAGGATCCTCCTAGGTGTTATCCAAATTTCGCCTACGGGGTTTTTACCCTCTTTGACATACTTTTCCAAGTATTTCGACTATCTGAATAGACTACCATATCGGAGTCCTACAACCCCAACAAGCAAGCTTGTTGGTTTGGGCTTTTCCCGTTTCGCTCGCCGCTACTCAGGGAATCGAATTTTCTTTCTCTTCCTGCAGGTACTTAGATGTTTCAGTTCTCTGCGTCTACCTCGACTGCGCTATGTATTCACGCAGACGTAACATCCTATAAAAGATGCTGGGTTCCCCCATTCGGAAATCTCTGGATCATAGCTTACTTACAGCTCCCCAAAGCATATCGGTGTTAGTCCCGTCCTTCATCGGCTCCTAGTGCCAAGGCATCCACCGTGCGCCCTTATTCACTTAACCTTTGACCTTGCGGTCGGTTTTGAGTACTTCTTCTAGCGATAGAAGGTTGCTCAAGAAAATAAGCGTTGAACTTATTAAAAAACTCTTTTAACATTTCAACTCGGTGTGTGTTACTTGTTTTGATTATTTCTTCGATATCCAGTTTTCAATGAACAAAGCTTAACGACCATTGTCGTTAATGGAGCCTAGCGGGATCGAACCGCTGACCTCCTGCGTGCAAAGCAGGCGCTCTCCCAGCTGAGCTAAGGCCCCGGGTATTTACTTGAGAGTAGACCTCTCAAAACTGAACAAAGGCAAACGGTGTGTAGTCTTCCGAAATATTCCTTAGAAAGGAGGTGATCCAGCCGCACCTTCCGATACGGCTACCTTGTTACGACTTCACCCCAATCATCTATCCCACCTTAGGCGGCTGGCTCCAAAAGGTTACCTCACCGACTTCGGGTGTTACAAACTCTCGTGGTGTGACGGGCGGTGTGTACAAGGCCCGGGAACGTATTCACCGCGGCGTGCTGATCCGCGATTACTAGCGATTCCGGCTTCATGTAGGCGAGTTGCAGCCTACAATCCGAACTGAGAGAAGCTTTAAGAGATTAGCTTAGCCTCGCGACTTCGCAACTCGTTGTACTTCCCATTGTAGCACGTGTGTAGCCCAGGTCATAAGGGGCATGATGATTTGACGTCATCCCCACCTTCCTCCGGTTTGTCACCGGCAGTCTCGCTAGAGTGCCCAACTAAATGATGGCAACTAACAATAAGGGTTGCGCTCGTTGCGGGACTTAACCCAACATCTCACGACACGAGCTGACGACAACCATGCACCACCTGTCACTTTGCCCCCGAAGGGGAAGCTCTATCTCTAGAGTGGTCAAAGGATGTCAAGACCTGGTAAGGTTCTTCGCGTTGCTTCGAATTAAACCACATGCTCCACCGCTTGTGCGGGCCCCCGTCAATTCCTTTGAGTTTCAACCTTGCGGTCGTACTCCCCAGGCGGAGTGCTTAATGCGTTTGCTGCAGCACTGAAGGGCGGAAACCCTCCAACACTTAGCACTCATCGTTTACGGCGTGGACTACCAGGGTATCTAATCCTGTTCGCTCCCCACGCTTTCGAGCCTCAGCGTCAGTTACAGACCAGAGAGCCGCCTTCGCCACTGGTGTTCCTCCATATATCTACGCATTTCACCGCTACACATGGAATTCCACTCTCCTCTTCTGCACTCAAGTCTCCCAGTTTCCAATGACCCTCCCCGGTTGAGCCGGGGGCTTTCACATCAGACTTAAGAAACCGCCTGCGCTCGCTTTACGCCCAATAAATCCGGACAACGCTTGCCACCTACGTATTACCGCGGCTGCTGGCACGTAGTTAGCCGTGGCTTTCTGGTTAGATACCGTCAAGGGATGAACGTTTTACTCTCATCCTTGTTCTTCTCTAACAACAGAGTTTTACGATCCGAAAACCTTCTTCACTCACGCGGCGTTGCTCGGTCAGACTTTCGTCCATTGCCGAAGATTCCCTACTGCTGCCTCCCGTAGGAGTCTGGGCCGTGTCTCAGTCCCAGTGTGGCCGATCACCCTCTCAGGTCGGCTATGCATCGTTGCCTTGGTGAGCCGTTACCTCACCAACTAGCTAATGCACCGCGGGTCCATCCATCAGTGACGCAAAAGCGCCTTTCAACTTTCTTCCATGCGGAAAATAGTGTTATACGGTATTAGCACCTGTTTCCAAGTGTTATCCCCTTCTGATGGGCAGGTTACCCACGTGTTACTCACCCGTTCGCCACTCTTTTTCTTTCGGTGGAGCAAGCTCCGGTGAAAGAAAAAGCGTTCGACTTGCATGTATTAGGCACGCCGCCAGCGTTCGTCCTGAGCCAGGATCAAACTCTCATAATGATTTGTTTGAATGACCATACGGTCATTAAGCTCATAAAAATTAACTTTGCTAGCTATTGCTTGCATGTATTTGTTCCAATAAATTGAAACGCCCTACACATTGGTTCGTTTGCTTGCTTTGTTCAGTTTTCAAAGGTCTACCGTGCTGTGTTAGCAACTTTTATATCATATCAGAGTGGCATTTGATTGTCAACTCTTTTTTAAAAGTTTTTTCGCTCGTTGTTTTTCAACTTCGTAGCGGCTGTCTCAGCGACTTAATTAGAATAACAAATGATTTGTTATTTGTCAACAACTTTTTTCAATTAATTTTGTTGATGTATCAACATCAATTAACTATTTTAAAATTGCGACTTCGTTATAATATCATCTGTCGAGCTGTGCGTCAACTACTTTTTTCAATTCTTTTTAGGAATTCATTTAGTCATTTGGCACATGTAATAATATACCAACTAAATCCCTTGCGGTCAATCATTTTCTATGGCTTTTTTCAATTTTTACAAACCCGTCTAATCGCATTGGATCCAGCTTTTATCGTTCGCATTTAATCCGTTTTCTGGCAACTATCGTGGCGTTTTCCCCTCTAATTCCTCGCTGTTTTTCTCCCTGATCCAGCAGACAAGAAAAAAAGCCGCCCATCTCTTGCGAGTGGACGGAGTTTTTTTATCTCATTGTTGGGAATAATAAAACGTCGCGAATCGATTGCGCATCTGTCAACAGCATCACTAAGCGATCGATCCCGATCCCTAATCCACCAGTTGGCGGCATACCGTATTCAAGTGCTTCTAAGAAATCTTCATCCACCCCATGGGCTTCATCATTTCCTGCTTCGCGCTCTTTTTCTTGCCCTTCAAAACGTTCTCTTTGATCGATTGGATCATTTAGTTCCGTGAAGGCATTCGCAAATTCACGACCAACGATAAATAATTCAAAGCGGTCGGTAAAGCGTTCATCTTCTGGATTCTTTTTCGCTAATGGCGAAACTTCCACTGGATGACCGAAGACAAAGGTTGGCTGCTGTAACGTTTCTTCAACAAATGTCTCAAAGAATTCATTGATGATATGGCCAACAGTCATGGCATCAGTGATTTCAACATGATGTTCTTTCGCTAAGCTGCGGGCTTCTTCAACGGACATTGGTTGCCAGAAATCCACACCTGTTTGATTTTTGATTGCATCGACCATATGGATTCGTGCAAAATCGCTAGCTAGATCGACTTCTTGTCCATCGTATTGGATCGTTGCTGTATGCAAGACTTTTTCAGCAGCATTACGGATAATGCCTTCGGTTAGATCCATCACATCTTTAAAATCTGTATATGCCGTATACGCTTCTAGCATCGTAAACTCAGGGTTATGGGTCGTATCGATTCCTTCATTTCGGAAAACGCGGCCGATCTCATAAACTTTTTCCATGCCGCCCACGATCAATCGTTTTAAGTGAAGCTCAAGAGCGATCCGTAAATACAGATCCATGTCTAAGGCATTGTGGTGGGTAATGAAGGGACGAGCCGCTGCACCACCCGCTTGATTATGCAATACTGGCGTTTCGACTTCGATATACCCATGACCGTCAAGGTAACGACGAATTTCGCTGATGATTTGGCTTCGTTTCATGAAACGATCAAAGCTTTCTTTATTACTGATCAAATCCAAGTAACGTTGACGGTAGCGTTGTTCTACGTTCGTCAAGCCATGGTATTTATCAGGCAATGGACGCAATGCTTTTGATAAGATCACGATTTCTTTGGCTTTGATGGTCACTTCGCCGGTATCGGTCTTCATGATCTCGCCAGATACGCCGAAGAAATCACCTAAGTCTGCGTGTTTGAATACTTCGTAAGGTTCATCCCCTACTTGGTCTTTACGTACATATATTTGAATACGGCCTTCGCGGTCTTGTAAATGCGCAAAACCAGCCTTCCCTTTTCCACGTTTTGTAACGATTCTTCCTGCAATGCTTGCTGAAAGATTCATTTCGGCTAATTCTTCTTTGGTTCTTTGATCAAATAACTCATGTAACTCGGCAGAATTATGGGTGCGTTCGAATCGCTTGCCAAAAGGATCAATGCCTTCTTCCCGTAGTTTTTCCATCTTTTCACGGCGAACCAACATTTGATCATTCAATTCTTCTTGTGTTTGTCGTTCCTCTGTCACGAGTTTTCCTCCATTCTTAACTTGGGTTTCCTTCTTATAATGCCAATGATGACACAAAAAATCAAGCCGAACTTTCGAATCGACTTGATTTGTTTCTTATTCCTTAAGAGTTGCTAGCGGCTGTTTTTCGGTCTTTTCCACAAATGCATCTAATAAATCAAAAATCGTCTGCTTATCTTCCGCTTGGTTGATTGCCGCTTTGACTTTGGCTGCCCGCGAAATACCTTTTAAGTAGTACGCAGCATGTTGACGAAATTCTCGCGAAGCGATTTTTTCCCCTTTTAGATCAGCCAACCGTTCTAAATGAAGTTTCGCTGTCGAAATTTTTTCTCGTGGTGTTGGTTCCGGCAATAACTCGCCTGTCTCCAAGTATTGCTTGGTGCGGTGGATCATCCACGGATTGCCTAACGCTGCCCGTCCGATCATCACTGCATCTGCACCGACTTCTTCCAACATTCGTTTGGCATCTTCAGGGGTTTTGACATCGCCGTTGCCCATAAAGGGAATCGTGATACTTTGCTTCACTTGTTTCAACACGTCCCAATCAGCCGATCCTTCATACATCTGTACACGGGTTCTGCCATGCATACCGATCGCTGCGGCACCCGCTGCTTCTGCGGCTTGGGCATTCTCAACCGCAAAGACGTGCTGCTCATCCCAACCGATCCGCATTTTGACGGTAACGGGCTTGTCGATCGCACTGGAAACAGCATGGACCATTTCATAAACCTTGTCGGGATCTAAAAGCCACTTCGCACCAGCTTCTGCTTTGATGATTTTGTTTACAGGACACCCCATGTTGATATCAATGATATCGGCAGTTGTGTTCTCTGCGACAAATTGCGCTGCTTCTACCAAAGATGCTTTATTCCCACCAAAAATCTGAATACTAAGAGGATGCTCCGTCTCGTCAATAAACAGCATCTCAAGGGTCTTCTTATTACGCAGTTGAATCCCTCGGTCACTAATCATTTCACAGACGACTAAACCCGCGCCAAATTCTTTGACTGTCACACGAAATGCAGAATTGGTGATCCCTGCCATTGGCGCAACGACGACGCGGTTAGGAATCTCAACCGAGCCGATCTGCCATGTCTGTCTATCTTTCACTTACGCTTCCGCCTCTTTCTTCAATGCCGCCAATTCCGTTTCATCAAAATGATACTTGTTGCCACAAAATGAGCAGACTGCCTCTGCCCCGTGGTCTTCATCGATCATCGCTTGGATCTCGTCAGCCCCTAAGGTGATGATCGCTGTCGCAAATTTTTCTTTCGTGCAATCACAATGGAACTGGACGGGCATTTTTTCTAGTACTTCGATCGTCGTATCTGGCAACAATGTCGCTAAGATCTCTTCTGGTGATTGGCCTTCATCGATCAAGGTTGATACTCGAGGCAATTCTCCCAAACGTTTTTCGATGGCATCAATGATTTCTTCACTGGCACCAGGCATGATCTGTAGCATAAAACCGCCGGCTGCCCGAATCGAATCATCGGTTTCTACTAATACACTTAGACCAACAGCAGAAGGAATCTGTTCTGACACTGCTAAATAATAAGTAAAGTCTTCCCCAAGCTCCCCAGAGACGATCGGTGTTTGTCCAGAAAAGGGTTCTTTTAGCCCTAAGTCTTTGATCACGGTAAAGATCCCTTGGTCACCCACTGCGCCCTGAACATCCAATTTTCCTTGAGGGTTCAACGGCAGACTGATCTGCGGATTTTTTATGTATCCTTTTACGTCCCCACGACCATTGCTGTCTACGACGATTGCCCCAGCAGGACCATTTCCTTGGATTTTGACGGTCAATTTGTCTTCCCCTTTTAAGGTACTGCCTAATAACAAACTTCCCACCATCGCTCGCCCTAAAGCAGCGGATGCCGTATTCCATGTTTCATGGCGTCGTTGTGCTTCGGCGATCGTTTCTGTTGCCGATACGGCGTATGCTCGGACGAAGCCGTCATATGCTAGTGCTTTTACTAAATAATCCTTCATCTTGATTCTCCTTTTTATTCATTAATGAATCATACTAGGAAGCGCCGCTTTTTTCAACTGAATGTGTTTGAATTTAAGGAAAGTCTTCTTAAATAGAAACAAAAAGGCACCGAGTTTCCTCGGTGCCTTGATACGTCTTATTTTAGGCGTTATCATCTTTGTTTTCTTGATCAGTCGGTTGGCTTTCGCTATTGCGGCGAACATCTTCCAATTGTTGATCAAAATCGTTTGATGGTGCATCTTCGCTGTGTTTTTCTGCAGCTTGCTTCTCTGCATCTTTTTCTT
Source organism: Enterococcus sp. DIV1279b (assembly GCF_050531515.1). Lineage (NCBI taxonomy): Bacteria > Bacillati > Bacillota > Bacilli > Lactobacillales > Enterococcaceae > Enterococcus > Enterococcus sp. DIV1279b. The sequence goes on from NZ_CP172891.1 coordinate 3,329,547, forward strand.
CCAGCGCACGTTTCGCTTCTTCAAACGTTTGAGCTTTTTCACTAGGATACTCAGAGCTTTCGGTTCCTTCAGGCATTTTGCCTTCTTCAAACAAGGATTTGATTGCTTTGGCATCTAATGTTTCATGTTCAAGTAGTTTTTCAGCGATCAATTTGTGCTGTGCACGGTGTTCTTCAATGATTTCATGGGCTTTTTGATGAGCATCCATTAAAATCTTGCGAACTTCTTGATCGATTTCAAAGGCAACTTGTTCAGAGTAAGCTTTTGTTTGACCATAATCACGACCGACAAAGACTTGATGGTTTCCTTCATATTGAACTGGACCTAATTTGTCGCTCATTCCATATTCTGTCACCATGCTTCTTGCAAGCGCAGTTGCTTGTTCAAAGTCATTGGAAGCACCTGTTGATTGTACCCCGAAGATGATTTCTTCAGCCGTACGTCCACCAAGCAACCCAACGATTTGTTCAAACATATCTTCTTTGGTCATCAAGAATTGATCTTCTTTCGGCAAGGCGATCATGTAACCACCCGCACGTCCCCGAGGAATGATCGTTACTTTGTGTACCACACGGGCACGACTCAAGACTAACCCAACAATGGTATGTCCTGCTTCATGGTAAGCAACCATTTCACGTTCGCGTTTGTTGATGACCCGATCTTTCTTCGCAGGACCAGCGATCACGCGGTCTTCTGCTTCATCGATATCTGAAGCATCGATTTTTTTCTTGTTACGACGAGCAGCAACTAATGCCGCTTCGTTCAAGACGTTTTCCAGATCCGCACCGGCAAAGCCTGGTGTTTGTTGGGCAACAACTTTCAAATCAACATCATCTGATAATGGTTTGTTGCGGGCATGGACACGGAGGATCGCTTCACGACCTTTCACGTCTGGACGACCAACCAAAATCTGACGGTCAAAACGACCTGGACGCAGCAACGCTGGATCTAGAACATCCGAACGGTTCGTTGCGGCAATGACGATCACGCCTTCATTCCCATCAAAACCATCCATCTCAACCAATAATTGGTTCAATGTTTGTTCCCGTTCATCATGCCCGCCACCCATACCGGCACCACGTTGGCGACCGACGGCATCGATTTCATCAATAAAGATGATGGCTGGTGCATTTTTCTTCGCTGTTTCAAATAAGTCACGTACCCGGCTTGCACCGACACCGACAAACATTTCAACGAAATCTGAACCAGAGATCGAGTAAAACGGTACGCCAGCCTCACCAGCAACGGCTTTGGCTAGTAACGTTTTCCCGGTTCCCGGAGGTCCCTCAAGTAAGACGCCTGCTGGGATACGAGCACCTAATTCAACGAAACGTCGAGGATCTTTCAAGAATTCCACGACTTCGACAAGCTCTTGTTTTTCTTCTTCTGCGCCGGCTACGTCTGAAAAACGTACGCGGTTGGCTTTTTTATCCGCTTCTTTGGCTTTTGATTTGCCAAAGTTCATCACACGGCCGCCACCGCCACCGCCGCCACCTTGTTGGCTCATCATCATGTAGAAGAAGAAAATGATGATCACAAGTGGTAAGAAACTAACCAAAAGCGATAACCAAATGCCGCTGTTGGATTCTTCTTCGATGGTAGTTTTGACCCCTTCTGCCGAGGCCAAACTAGTGACTTCGCTCAATGTAGAATCATTTGGTAAAATGATCGTTGAAAAGCGGGTCGAACTCGCCTGTGTATTGCCTAAAACAGACAAGCTGTTGTCATTGCTGACGGTTTGTTCTTCATTGTATTCACCCACGATTCGATACACACCGTTAGCGGGTTGAACAGTAAACTGTTTGATCTTCCCGTCTTTCAGTTGCTCTGTAAACGTGGAGTACTCGATCGTTGGGGTCTGCTGATTGCCATTTCCAAAAATGAAATATACGACCATGACCATCGCCAACAAGACAAGTACATAATATAAGGTATTTTTTACCATACCGTTATTTTTCTTATTCATGCGTACCTCCCTGGCTATTTTGTTTTATCAATCCTGACCATTTAATTGTATCACAATTGATTTAGAACAGTCACTAATTTGACTGATAAACACTAGGTTTTAAGACGCCAACGTAAGGTAAGTTTCGATATTGCTCTGCATAGTCCAGTCCATATCCAACAACAAACTCATTTGGCACATCGAAGCCGACATAATCTGCATCGATCTCAACGACACGACCTTCTGGCTTATCTAATAACGTTACGATTTTCACTGATTTCGCTTTACGGTATTTGAATAGATCCACCAGATAAGCCAATGTGCGACCGCTGTCAATGATGTCTTCAACGATCAAGAGATCACGGCCCTCAACATTTGTATCTAAATCTTTGATGATCTTGACTTCTCCAGATGAAATCATGGCATTGCCATAACTTGAGACATCCATGAAGTCTAACTCCAAGTAACAATCCATCTCACGGACGATGTCTGCCATGAAAGGAACGGCACCTTTCAGCACACCTACGACTAGAGGATTTTTATCCGCATAAGCCGCCGTTAATTCTTGACCAAGTTCCACACAACGATTTTTGATTTCGTCACGGGAAATCAAAATTTTCTCAATATCTTTATCTAGCATAAAGTTCTCCTTCCAACTCTTACTTCTGATATTTATAAAGAAGTATGTAGTGTATTTTATCAGTTTCTGGCGCAATACTCAAATAGGAAAATGTATGAGGTAGTAAGGCAATCACCTCTTTTTCAAGGTTTGTGACGACCCAACTTTTTTCTCGCACTTCATTAGGAATTTTTGAATCGATAAAAAAACGACTGATCTTTTTGGTCAGACCACGAGCCAAGCGGATTCGGTCTCCCGGCTGGCGCTTACGCACCACCAGCTCAGAGGAATAGTTTAGCGGTAAATCTTGGGAAAACTCTGACCAATTTGTGATTTTTTTGGGAATATGCTGTTCATTTATCGGAAAATACCCAATCCATTCCTTTTCAGAAAGATAGATCCCCTCCCCTAAAACCAGTCGCTGACTAACTTCTGTCAACGGCGCTGCAGGCTTTTGGGGAACAGTAACAGGTTCCAATAACAATTGGTCATAACTGCGCCGCAGCTGCCACTGTTTGTGCAACGCCAATTGCCATTGCCCTTTCTTTTCATCCAGCAGACGCAATAACTGCGGCAGCTGTTTTTGATTGAGGGGCTGCTTCGTGAAAGCCTCTGCTTGCTGTAAAAAACCCGCATAGAAAAAATAGCGTTGCGCTGGCGAAAACGTCGGCAGCTGTTGCAGATCGATCACTAAGCGAGCAGCTTGCTGTTGAACGAATGCAGACAACCATTGCTGCTGCTCTTGTTGGATCAGCTGATTGGCGAACTGTACTTCTTCAGAAAGCTGTTGAAAATGCGGCAGCAGCTGCGGATTTTCCGCTTTTAAGGCTGGCACTACTTGCTGGCGTAGTCGGTTTCGCAAATACAGCGGTTCGTGATTGCTTTCGTCTTCAAAGTAGGGAATCTGCTGTGCTTGCGCATAGTCGTAAATCGCTGCCTTGCTGACAGTAAGCAGTGGACGCAACAAGATCCCTGTGTGAAAAGGCTGCTGCTGTTTCATCCCGCCAGCCGATCGCAAGCGCCCTTCTCGCATCATCTTCATCAACATCGTTTCTACTTGGTCATCACTGTGGTGAGCAGTCAGCAAAACATCATAGCCTTCTTGAGACATGACGTCGGCAAAAAATGTATAGCGAAAGTTTCGAGCGCTAGCTTCTACGCCGGTTTCTGGCGGATTTTCCCAACACCGTTCATAAAAAGGAATGCCGCGTTCTTGGCAGTACTGCCGTAAAAAAGCCGCTTCCTTGGCAGATGCTGGACGCAATTGATGGTTCACATGTGCCACACCAAAACATGGCTCTTTTTGCATTTCAGGAAACAACTGACAAAAGCTCTGCAACAAGACCATCGAATCGACGCCCGTCGATACCGCCAGCAAAAAGCGGCGGTTTTTATCAGGATCGATGGCAGTGAGTTGCCCTCGAACGGTTTGAATGACCATCGTTTGACCTCCTTTTCATTTGGTAGACCCACAAGAAAGAAAGCTGAAACAAAACGAACCAACAGTTTTGTTCCAGCTTTTTCCAACTTGCTATTCATGTTTAGTTACGGCGTCCGCCGCGGCCACCGCGTTTTCCTTCTGTATTTCGACGTAATGACGAAAGACGATCATCACTATCTTTTAGAAAAGAACTCATCAATGAATCGAAGTCTTGTTTATTTACATTCGTATTTTGATTGCGTGAAAAAGATTTTTTCGGATTTGGTCGATTGAATTCTTTTTTCGGGTATTCACGTTTTTCTTCCGGTTTATCTTCTGCTTTGCGGATCGATAGGCCGATTTTTCCATCGTTGCCGATTGCCGTAACAAGTACTGTCACTTCATCCCCAACAGACAACACGTCGTGAATGTCTTTGACGAATCCGTTTGATACTTCACTGATATGCACCAAACCAGTTTTCCCTTCACCAAGATCAATGAACGCACCAAAATTTGTAATACCAGACACTTTGCCCTTTAGTTTCGCTCCAACTTCGATTGACATATAAAAAATGTTCCTCCTAATTTTTACCCATTTAAAATAATTCAAACTACTGCGCTGAGTAGGTATGACATTGCTTAATCTTGTGACTCTGTGGATGATGATTCTTGTCCGCTTTGCGAAGAACGCTCATTGGTGTTTTGAGAATCCGTCCCGTCTGGCAAGACTGGATAGATTTTTTCGCCATCTTTTGAGTAGAAGAATCGGCTGCGGGCCAATTTTGCCACATACTCATCGTCTTGCAGCAAGGCAACGTCTCGCTCCAGTGAAGCCACCTTTTGTTCTGCCTCTTTTTGTTCGGCGACTGTTTCCGCCTTATATTCCTTTAGCTTTTGCAGGCGCATTTGATCGTTGAACATTTGAATCCCTACGATTGCAAATATCGCTAATGCCGCCACGAAAAACGCCACCAGCCGACGTCGGCGAAACACGACTTGTCGCCGCTCTTTTTCAAACTTGGCAAATTGCTCTTTCGCATAATCGGTCTGCAATAGTTCTATTTTTTTATTTGATTCTTTTGCCACCTGAACTCGCTCCCGTCGCTGTCTTTGTTTTTTACATTATACCAACATCCGCAAAGCTTGTCTAACTGAAAATGCCGTAAAAATCAAGCATTTTCTGAGATTCTTTCCTCTGAAACGATCTCATACATTTTTGCAGCGTCTTCTTTTTTCGTCGATTCATGCAATTCATTGACTTTTACTTCCAAGACCTTATTCCCGAATTGAATACGCATGGTATCGCCTACTTTGACGTCACTGCTTGACTTGGCTAATTTGCCGTTGATCTGAATGCGTCCCTTGTCTGCCACTTCTTTGGCCACAGAGCGACGCTTGATGATACGGGAGATTTTAAGAAATTTATCTAATCTCATGTTTTTCACCTCTTCTTAATAGTTTCTTTCCAAATGGAACTAACAGCCATTCGCGAATCGTTAACAATTTGATTTTGATCGCTGCCCCGATAAAGGCTGCGCCTCCCAGACCGACACCGCCTAGGCAAAAAAGCAGTGCCTGTAGTCGATGGGTCAAAGGACCGTTCAATAAGATCGCAACGAAGCTATAATATAAGAATAGCACGCTTGCCATGATCCCTAAACAAATAAATAGTTTTTTTCCATAATTTCCTTCATGCCAAAAGTGATTGATGCTGCTTTGTGCTCGACGCTGTTCGGAAACCACAAAACAGCATAAGGTCGCGCCTAACCCCAACAGTGTACTGATACTCGCTCCTGCAGTCCCATACGAAGCAGTCAGCGGCCACATCGATAGACATTTGATCAAAAGACCGATCCCCGCAGCGAGCAAGCCGAAGGTATAGGTATTGCGACTTTGTTGAATGCTTTGATAGGCTTGGATCGTCGCCATCAGAGCGATAGAAAAGACAAACAATACCAGCGCCGCATTGCCAGAACCGTCTTTGAATAAGGCAAAGTTAATATAAGGCAGCAAAATCGCTAAGCCCACGGCAGAAGCCGAAGCAATCCCGATCGTTAGGCGCAAATACATTTTTGCCGACTTTTCAAACAGCTGCTGATTTTTTACCGTCAAATACTTGGTCAACGTTGGCAAAAACGTCGAGCTTAACGCCATCGCCACCACAAGACCTAGTTGGACGAGGGGTTGTCCGCGATCATAGATCCCTTTTGAAATTCGGGCTGCTTGTGCCGTCATCCCCCCCGCTTCTAGCGCATTGGTCAATAAAAACGAATCCGCTAACTGGAACAAGATCAAATAGCCGCTATAAATCGTCAACAGACCGCCTTCTAAGAAGAACCGTTTCTTCAACGAGGCGGATAAACCAGCGGGATTTTCTCCTGTACTGGTGACTGGTTTATGCCATAGCGATAAGCGTTTGCCGTTGATTTGTCGGCTATAATAACTTAAGATCCACCACGCCGCAAGGCCCCCGACTAAGGCACCCATCATGGCGACAGTCCCCGTTTGATAAATCGTCCAGCCCAATTGCTGGAAAGCTGCCGCAGCACCTAAAATCACACCAACTCTAAGCAGCTGCTCTACGACTTGGGAAACTGCTGTCGGCACCATTTGCAAATTTCCTTGAAACATTCCTCGATAAAAGGTCAAAGGCGGGACAAATAAGAAGGTAAAAGAAACGACTCGAATCAAGCCCGCCAGTTGGTGGTCCCCCATCACTTGCGCGATCGGACCAGCAAATAAAAAGGTCACCGCCCATAAACTGATCGCAGACCAAAGCACGAAAGGCGTCAACGCTTGCAGCCGTTCCTTGCTTTTCAAAGGATCGGGTTCTTCAGCGACGATGCGGGAGATAAACTGTGGCAACCCTGACAACGCTAACGTCATCGCCAATCCATAAATCGGATAGACTTGTTGATACACATAAAACCCTTCGTCCCCTACCAGGTTCTGAAAAGGGACCCGATAAACGGCACTTAAGATTTTTGCGATAAAGGAAGCGATCGTTAAAATAAACGCCCCTTCCATCGTACGCTTCAATTGTGATTTCGGCATCCCTCTGGTTCCTTTCTAGCCTTGGCTGGCGTATTTTTGTTCCCGTAACGCTTTGACAAAATCTTGGATTTCTAATAGCCAGGTGCTTTCCTTCATCACTGGCGGAATCTGTAATTTGATGGTCATTTGCTCATGATCGACACCCATCGTGGCTTTTAATTTAGTAGCTTTCAATGCTTCAAACAGCTGCTCCACCGAATAATTTTTCGTGCCGACTTTACTCAAAATAAACGACACCGTCTGCTGCTGCTTACGGATAGTTTCTAACAAGGCACGATCGCCGTTCATCTTGATCTCGCCCACCGTTAAGAGATGCGCCACTTCTACAGGGTATTCACCGAAACGGTCTAACAGATCATCTTGAAGTTCATCAACTGCTTCTTGGGATTCCAGCTCACGAATTCGTTTGTAGATCTCGATTTTTTGCCGTTCGTCTTCAATATACGAAGTCGGTAAGTAGGCATCGATCCCCAGATCGATCTCGACGGTCGTTTTTTCTGTTTGGGTATTTTTCCCTTGTTTCCGAGTGACTGCTTCAGACAGCATTTGCGAGTACATGTCAAACCCGACTGCATCGATAAAGCCGTGCTGCTGCGCCCCCAATAGATTACCCGCTCCACGAATCGAAAGATCTCGCATCGCGATTTTGAAACCTGACCCCAACTCGGTAAAGTCCTTAATGGCTTGCAGCCGTTTTTCACTGACTTCATTCAACACTTTTTGCTGTTCGTACATGAAATACGCATAGGCGACCCGATTGCTCCGACCGACACGGCCGCGCAGCTGATACAACGTCGAAAGCCCCATGTAATCGGCATTTTCCACAAACAACGTATTGGCATTGGGAATATCCACACCGGTTTCAATGATCGTCGTCGTCACCAACACATCGTATTGCCCTTCAATAAAGTCAAACAGGGTATTTTCCAATTGAATCTCGGTCATTTGCCCGTGGGCATACGCGATTCGTGCGTCTGGCACTAACGCCTGCAGTTCTTCGACTTTTCGCTCGATCGTATCGACACGATTATAGAGATAAAACACTTGACCTCCCCGTGCCATCTCCCGTTGGATCGCTTCTCGCACTGCTCCTGGATTCATCTCCATCACATAGGTTTGGATCGGGTAACGATTTTCTGGTGGTGTTTCGATCACAGATAGGTCCCGTACCCCCAGCATCGACATATGCAATGTTCGTGGGATCGGCGTTGCCGTCAACGTCAACACATCGACTTGCGAACGCAGTTGTTTCAAGCGCTCTTTGTGTTTGACCCCAAACCGTTGTTCTTCATCGATCACCAATAAGCCCAAATCAGCAAACTCGACATCTTTTGACAATAATCGGTGGGTCCCCACCAAAATATCGACTTGCCCTTTGCGCACTTGCTCGATCGTTTCATTCTGCTGTTTTTTCGTCCGAAAACGACTCAGTACCCCAACATTGACGGGGAATCCTTCAAAACGATCGACCATCGTTTCATAGTGCTGCTGCGCCAAGATCGTTGTCGGTACTAAGAAAGCCACTTGTTTGCTTTCTTTGATCGCTTTAAAAGCAGCCCGCAGCGCCACTTCTGTTTTCCCAAAACCGACATCCCCGACTAACAAGCGGTCCATCGGCTTTTCTTTTTCCATATCCCGCTTGATCTCTGCCGTACTGCGCAGCTGATCATCGGTTTCCGAATACGGAAAGGCATCTTCAAACTCTTTTTGATAGGCATCGTCTGGTTGAAAGGCATAGCCTTTTTCTGATTCGCGTTTGGCATACAATAAAATCAAATCATCTGCAATGTCTTCAATTTTAGCCGTCACTTTGCGCTTGGTCTTCGCCCACTCGCTGCCACCTAATTTATTGATTTTCGGTGTTTTCGATTCGGAAGCCACATATTTTTGAATCAAATTCAGTTGGGTGACTGGAATAAAGAGCTTGTCTTCGTTTTGGTACAAGATCGTCATGTAATCTTGGTGGACGCCATCGACTTCTAAGGTTTCCATGCCGATGTACTTCCCGATCCCATGATTCGCATGGACGACATAATCGCCCGCTTTTAACTCATTGTAGCTTTTGAGCCGTTCCGCATTGGTGACATTTTGCCTGCGGGCTCTTTTTTTGTTCATCTTTTGGAAAATTTCTTTTTCCGTAACCACCACTAGCTTGTCTTGCGGCATTTCAAAGCCGCTTTGCAAACGTTCCACCACGATTTGGGTGCGTCCTGTAAACAGGCGATCTTGTTGCGTCTGCACGGCATAGATATCATGATCTCGCAGATCTTGCTCTAACTTCTTGGCCCGCTCTTGGTCACTGACCAGAAAAATCACCGTCTGCTGCTGCTTCTCCCAGCGATCGATTTCAACTTTCAAGAGACCCATTTGGCTGAAAAACTGCTGCATCGGCCGGTATTGGAATTGATGGATCGCTTGGAAGCGAATGTTCCCCATTCCTTTTTGGAATAAAGAAAAGAAGCTGGTCACAAAGGTTTCTTTTTGCAGCAGCTGATGGACATCGATCCCGAATTGCTGTTCAGAAAAGACTCGCAGCTCCGCTAATTTTTGGGTATGCCACTCCGCCTCTTCCCGTTCGATCTCACGATTGGTCTCCATGATCCGAGCATAATCATCGATCATCAAAAAGGCATCTTCAGAAAAATAATCTAAGACACTCGTTTGCTGACGATACAGTAAATCCGTGTAATAACGGGCACTTTCACCAGGAATCCCTGCTTGCCATTGAGAAGCCAACTGGCCAAAATAATCTTCTAAAAAGGCGCGATCGGTTGCTTCTTTGGTGACTGCCAACCGTTTGTTCAATAATTCTTGCAGCTGCTTTTGCCCCGCAGCTAAATCTTCCGCTGAGAAAACCAATTCGGTAGTGGGTAAAATAGCCACTTGCTGCAGCGTTTCCACTGAGCGTTGCGTTTCCACGTTGAAAGAACGCATCGAGTCGATTTCTACATCGAATAACTCGATCCGTACGGGATATTCGGCGTTTAATGGATAAATATCGAGGATGCTCCCACGAATACTGAATTCGCCAGGTTTGCCAATCATTGACTGACGTTCGTAACCCATCAAGATCAATTGTTGCGGCAAACGCTCTAAATCGATCTCATCGCCGATCTGCCATTGAAATTGATTGGCTAACCAGGTTTTCTTTTCAGGCAAATACTTTCGCAAAGCCGCTACCGGCAACACATAGATCCCCGTTTTCCCTTGAGAAACAGCATTCAGCGCTGCCACGCGTTCTTCTCTGGCTTCTGGTGAAGAAAAAGCCATTTCGGCTGACAACACTTCATCCACTGGAAAAACATAGACATCTTCCGTCACATTGCGCAGATCTTCGGCTAGTTGATTTGTATAATAGAGATTTGGGGTCACGACGATCACTTGTTTTTGAAATGCCTGATACACACCAGTGATCGCTAATGTTTTTGCCGATCCAGCTAGACCGGTCAGTAATTGCCGGGGGGCCTGTTCACGTAAACCTGTATGCCAAGCCGCCACTGTCGGCACTTTATTTATTAATTCAATTAAATCCATCTCGGCCCTCCTTAGTTAAATCGATTCATTGTGGCAAGAAAGTCGCCGTTGGTCAAGTAATCACTACTTGCCTCGACCGCTTTATCAATACTTTGTAAAACGATGGGCAGGTCGTCTTTTGCAAAAGGACTCAGGACATGATTGACCACGGTTTGTCCTGGACGTGGACGATCGATCCCGATTTTGATACGGTCAAAGACTGTTGAATCCAAATGAGCGATCAAACTCTTGATCCCATTGTGGCCACCTGCACTGCCTTTTTGGCGCAAACGAATTTTCCCTAATGCTAAATCGAGGTCATCATAGACCACCACTAGTTCTTCTTGGTAGATGCCAAAATAGGTCATCAACGGGCCTACCGCACGACCGGATTCATTCATGAAAGTTTGTGGTTTGACCAAAAGGATTTTTTCACCATTCAAGAAAAACTCTGCCACCTCTGCTTCAAAAGCCGACTTTTTAAAGGTTGCTTGGTACTTTTGTGCCAACGCATCCACTACCATAAAGCCAACATTATGTTTGGTTTTTTCATATTTTTTGCCAGGATTTCCCAAGCCCACAATCATTTTCATTTTTTATTTACGCTCCATTATTTCTAGTTTCAAGCTGATTCTTCATCTATTTTATCGGTTTTCTTATCCAAACACAAAATACTGGGCACACAAATGCGCCCAGTTCTTTTGCTTAGGTAATTATAACACGAAATGGACTGTTATGGTGGCACCCTCTTGCTCAGTTTTTATCTTTCTTAACGAATCTTAATAAAACCTTGATATATCTTCTTTTTGACGTAATAACAAAGAAAGCATTTACAACTGAAACAGCGATATTTTGTGTAATATTGTTGTGCAAATCACATGACAAACATACTTGAAAATGGTAGGATGATAGCGAGTAAAACAATTATGCGGAAGGAATGATACACAGATGACTGCAAAAACGAACAAAAAAGATCACCAAAAGGTAATTCTTGTTGGAGACGGTGCGGTTGGTTCTAGTTACGCGTTTGCGCTGGTGACCCAAAACATTGCGCAAGAAGTCGGAATCATTGATATAAATACAGCAAAAACAGAAGGCGACGCAATTGACTTGTCCCATGCTTTGGCATTTACTTCCCCTAAAAAAATCTATGCCGCTTCTTATGAAGATGCACATGATGCTGATTTAGTCGTTATTACTGCTGGTGCGCCTCAAAAACCAGGCGAAACCCGTTTAGACTTAGTTCATAAAAACTTGAAAATCAACCGTGAAGTAGTTACCCAAATCGTTGATTCAGGCTTTAACGGAATTTTCTTAGTTGCAGCAAACCCAGTCGATATTTTGACTTATTCTACTTGGAAATTCTCAGGCTTCCCGAAAGAACGCGTTATCGGTTCAGGTACCTCATTAGACTCTGCCCGTTTCCGTCAAGCATTGGCTGAATTGGTCGATGTCGATGCCCGTAACGTCCATGCCTATATCTTAGGGGAACACGGCGATTCAGAATTCCCTGTTTGGTCTCATGCCAACGTAGCTGGCTTACAAATCTATGAATGGGTCAAAAACAACCCAGACATCGATGAAGAAGCAATGGTCAACATTTTCTTCAGTGTTCGTGATGCAGCCTACACCATCATCGAGAAAAAAGGTGCGACCTTCTACGGGATCGCGGTAGCCTTAGCACGGATCACTCGTGCGATCTTAGACGATGAAAATGCTGTTCTCCCATTATCTGTGTACATGAACGGCGAATACGGCTTAAACGACTTGTACATCGGTGCGCCTGCAGTCATCAATGCCCAAGGGATTCAAAAAGTAATTGAGATCCCATTAACAGATGGTGAAAAAGACCGGATGGCCGCTTCGGCAAAACAATTAAAAGATATTCTTGATGAAGCTTTTGCAAAATTAGATGCGGAAGACAATCAATAATTTCTTTTCCCTCGTGTTAAATAGTCAATTTTAGTTAGTCAATTATGCGACTGAACGAATCCTCCAGCTCACTCTTTTTCAGAATCCTTTGATCAAGATGGCTTGCTGCCGATTCGTTCAGTTTTTTTATCGTAAGAAATGCGTTTCTACAGCTTGCCTAAAGATAGTTTAAGAATTTTCTATTTTTCATGGAAGTTTCATTTGCCATATTCGCTTTCCCGTGGGAATATGGTATGATTTAAGCGTTATTATCTATTATGCCATTAGAAAAAAAGGAGTAGTTGAATGACTCGTTCAAACAAACATACTGACGCCAAGAATAATACGAAGAAAATTGTTCTGATCGTTGTGGCTGCTTTACTCGTAGTGATCGCTGGCGGCTATACCTACCGAAGTACATATTATGCAAACCGTTTTCTACCAAAGACTGAAATCGATGGGATCGACATCAGCAACAAAACCGTTGTCGAGGCCAACGCCCTGCTGCATGATCGCTATTCACAAGAAGACTTTACCATCAAAGATGGTGATAGCGAATGGAAAACAGTCAACCTTGCTCAATTTGGTTTGCAGACGGATTTCACCGATGAGCTGCAATCATTAAAAGATGAACAAAACCAGTGGAGCTGGGGAATGGCTTACGTTTCGGCTGCCGAAGAAAAAACATTAGACAATCTCTCAGTAGACCAAGACACCTTGACTAGCGAGACCAACACGATCCAAAAAGAACTCGAAACCTTAAATGAAGATCGTACCAAATCGGCTGATGCCACGTTGGAAAAAGGCGAAGACGGCTTTTCTATCAAATCAGAAGTTGACGGCGATGCCATCGATGTTGACAAAGCAGTGGCAGACTTGCAAGAAGCCATCGTCAGCGGCGAAAAGGAACTGAATCTCGTTGATTATGTCACAAAACCAAGTGTGACCGCCGATGATCCAGACTTAACGAAAGAAATGGATTCGTTGAATAAAATCGCCAAAGTAACTGGCAATTATACGATCAACGGAAATACGTTTCAAATCCCAAGAGAAACGATCATGGATTGGCTCTCTTATAAAGACGGCAACACAACGATCGACGAAGACAAAGTACGAAGCTATGTCACATCAATCGGCGAACAATACAATACTAGCACCAATTCTTCGACCTTCAAAAGTACCAAGCAAGGCGAAGTGACAGTCCCAGCCGGTACTCTTAGCTGGACGATCCAAACCGATGCAGAAACAGAAGCATTGATCGAGGCGTTAAAAGCTGGCGAAGACTTCACGCGTACACCGATCGCTCAAGGAAGCACCGATGCAGGCAGTCCGCTGTTTGGCAACACCTATATCGAAGTTGATCTAAAAAACCAACACATGTGGTATTACAAAGACGGACAGCTTGTTCTTGAAACAGCCATAATTTCCGGAAAACCAGCCACACCAACACCAACTGGCGTCTTCTATGTCTGGAACAAAGAAGAAGATGCAACCTTGACTGGTGAAGATTATGCGTCCCCTGTTGATTACTGGATGCCCATCGATTGGACTGGTGTCGGTATCCATGATTCTGATTGGCAGACGGAATACGGTGGCGATCTTTGGAAAACCCGTGGTTCTCACGGCTGTATCAATACTCCGCCAGGCGTGATGAAAGAATTGTACAGCAAAGCCGAAGTCGGGACACCCGTGATCGTGATTTAATCGAAAAAGAATCAAACCTTTTTATAGACGAACCAAAAGCTGCAAAAGAAAATCTTTTGCGGCTTTTTTGTTGTCTCCCAAATGTTCCTATTTACAAAGAACGATTTAATTAATATACTTAATTAACCATTTTAATTAATAAGGAGAATCATTTTGGAAAAAGTCGTTTTTATTGATCGTTCTACTTTAGCTGGAAGTCTGATTAAAATTTTCGCCCGCAACATCCAACTGCTGTCAGAGGATCAAATCAGCGTAACTGTTGTGACACCAGAACGTCTGGCGAATTATCGTTTTGCGCAAGAAAAACTCGTTTTGGTCGATCCCTTGCTTTCTTTAACAGATCCGATGATCAAGCAGGCCATCCCACCACGCATCAAGCGCCTTTCGTTTCCCGTCAATCATTACAGCGGGATGAATACTGAGGCCATTCTAGAATTGATCCAACAAGCATAACCTAAAAAGGCCGACGGAAACCAATGGTTTCTGCCGCCTTTTCTCATGCCAATTGCCCTCTGCTAGACAATCGCTTCTTCTTGTTCTAACAAAGTAACTTGCTCTCCTTTGTCTTGCAGTGCAGCAACGTGCATCGTGCCCCACTGGCAAAGAGTATCCAATAAGCCGCCTAAGGTTTCTCCATATTCACTCAAGGAATACTCAACTTTAGGTGGTACTTGATTATAGGACTTGCGAGTAACGATGTCAGATTCTTCTAATTCCCGCAATTGCTGGGTCAACATTTTTTGACTGATGCCAGGGATCTTCCGCCGTAAATCACTGGGACGTAATGCCCCATGGCGTAAATTACAAAGAATGATGGGTTTCCACTTCCCGCCGATGACATCCATGGTTGCTTCAACACCGATATTATAAATTTTTTCTTCCATTTTTTCCACCTCATCAAGTCTGCAAACACATAAATGTTACCAAAAGGTGTGTATCAAACAAAAAAGTACGTACTATACAACCTTACCTCCTCATTATATGATGATACCAGAAAAAAATAAAGGAGATGTTTTTATGATCGGAAAATTATCAGATACCGTTACCCTGAACAATGGCAGCGAAATCCCCGGGTTGGGGTTAGGTGTCTTTCAAATCCCTGAAGCTGACACAGCAGAGGTCGTGAAGCAAGCGATTATCAATGGCTATCGCCTGATTGATACAGCAGCGATTTACGGCAATGAAACAGGAACAGGGGCAGGAATCAAACAAGGCTTACAAGAAACGGGGTTGGCTCGTGAAGAACTCTTTGTCACTTCCAAACTTTGGAACGATCATTTAACTTATGATGAAACGATCCACGCCTTCAATGAAAGTCTGGCCCGCTTAAACCTCGAGTATCTCGACTTGTACTTGATCCATTGGCCAGGAAATCAAGCATTTCAAGAGTCCTGGCGTGCCTTGGAAGACCTCTATGCGGCTGGAAAAATCAAAGCGATCGGGGTCAGCAACTTCCAGATCCATCATCTGGAGCAATTATTGGCCATTGCTAAGGTCGTTCCTGTTATCAATCAGATCGAGCTGCACCCCAAACTGACGCAACAAGACCTGCGGGCTTTTTGTGGCGAAAAAGCAATTGCGATCCAAGCTTGGTCGCCATTGATGCAAGGCAAACTGCTGAAAGATGACACCGTCTTGGCGATCGCCGATGCACAGCAAAAATCAGCGGCACAAGTGCTTTTACGCTGGGCTATTCAACAAGGGATCTTAGTCAATGTCAAATCGACGCACCCTGAGCGAATGATCGCTAATGCAGCGATTTTTGATTTCCATTTATCAGAAGCTGACATGGACCGCTTGAACGCATTAAATGAAGACTTACGAGTGGGTCCAGATCCAGACACATTCGATTTTCATTAACCAAACGATATACTAAACAAAACCTTAGGAGGAAGTATAATGACAAACACAAACACAGGCTTTTCAATGGTCAACCACGTTGGAATCACCGTCAGCAATCTCGAACGTTCCATCCAATTTTATGAAGCATTAACGGGAAAGAAAATCGCCAATCAAGATACGATCGGCGGCAAACGCATGGCGCAAACGCAAGGATTAGCAGATACACTGATCAAATATGCCAATCTTCATTTAGACAATCTCAACATCGATCTTTTAGAATACGTCGAACCAAGATCCAACAAAGCTAGCTATTCCAATGAGCAAATCAGCGCGCTGCATCTTTGTTTTGAAGTCGAAAATATTGATGAAGCCGTTGCTCGTCTAAAAGCCATTGGCGTTGAGCCTGACGGCACCCCCATCGTTTTTGAAGCACAAGACGGTTTGAAAAGCGGCTTTGGGACAGGCGTCGCTTACTTTACAGATCCAGACGGCACCAATCTTGAATTGATTGCACCAAAAGGCCCTTTTCAACGGGGATAAAAAACGGATGGCGCTGCAAATCGCCATCCGTTTTTTTTGCTAGAAGCACGTATTTTTCGATTGTTCCCCTTCATAGAAGCGTTCATAGCGGATACAATAAGTATGTACTCATCTTTAGCGGCTTCACTTACTTATCCAACAAATCGCACGTGAAAGGTAGTGATCTCGATCGATATTGGACTTTTGTTGTTGATTTTTACGGGTATTTTTTTCATCGTCTTCTGGTGCTTTTACCGAGAAGAACCCAATTATGTATTCGGCTTTCGCACCAAGCGCAGTACAGCCAGTGTCAGCAATTGGCGTTTTGCCCAGCAGTGGTTCTCCCTGTTAGCGATGCTCTTTCTAGGCGGGGTCGTTTTATTGCAGCGCAACGAGCTGATCGCAGAGGCTTTTTACCAAGTAGCCGTTTTTGGCAGCTATCTTCTAGCAGCGCTACTCGTAGAAACGGCACTGTATCTCAAAGATTCACGCACAAGCACCAAAAAGTAAGACAAAAAAGACATTCCAGCGAATGTCTTTTTTCTATTGTTTATTTTGATGATGGATTGTGATCCCCAACACCAAGGCTAAAATCCCTGAAACCACCCAGATAGTGCGGTGGAATAAGAAAATCCCTAGCAAGCTGCTTAAGACTGCACCAAAAAAGAAGCCGCCGATGATCAAGGAAATAGAAATAATCTTGGGCGTCACTGATCGGTCCTTTTTAAACCAGCGCATGTACACATAATCAGCCAGTGAACGTAAGTTGCCGGTGGTCATCGTGGTGGCATAGGGCATCCCTGCCAATCGACGATAGGCGGCATATTGAATCGCCGCAAAAAAAGATAACACCGAATCGATCATGACATTGGGTAATGATCGAGCAAAAAAGCCCAGAACAAAAATACCGATTGCTTCAAAGATCAATGCGGCATTTTGCCAAACGATCCAGCCCCCTGTCGGAAAATGATGCTGCAGATAATTCGTCACTACGATCCCCACTAAAAACATGAAGATTGGTGGCAGATATCGAAAGGCTTGTTCAAACTGCCCCGTTGAAAGATTGATCCCTAACAAAATGACATTCCCCGACTGCATACTTGCAAACACTTCCCCGTGAAACAAGTAGGTATACGCATCTAAAAAACCGCCCGCCATAGCAAGAAGAATCCCCACCGGTAAACTTTCATGCACGACAAACTCCGATTTTCTTTTGGCACTACTCAAACTTTTTTCCATTGGTTTCGCCTCTTGTTTTTTATACTTTCTGACAACTTAACGCTTAAAAACGCCGAAAACTCGTTATCTTTTGCGGCGTTTAGGTGACTTTTTCGATAGCTGACAAATCAACCAGCCCAAAAGAACGGCGGTCAGTGCTCCAGCTGAATCCAGCATGACATCTTGAAAAAGCGGCGTCCGTCCTCCCGTCAGCATTTGATGGTATTCATCGATCCCAGCGTAGCCGGTGGCTGCCAACCAAGCAAAAAAAGCGGCTAGCCAATACGGCTGTTTTCGAAAAACAAGCGTTAAGAACAAACTGCCACCTAGGACAAAATAGGTAAAGAAATGCGCGCCTTTACGAATGAAAAATTCCACAAATGAGAAATAGCCTTTTTCCGCAATGCTGATCTCCGAACCAGCATAGGAAAAAGAAATCTTCTCTAGCCACTCTTTCAATGGTTCGTTTTTTAAGATTCGTGAAAGCAACCCAATTTGCGATTGCTGCTCATAGGTTTGTGAAGAGCTGATAAAGAGGATGACCATTACCGCAATTGCAATACAAAAGTAAAAATTCGGTTCTTTCAGTAATTTTTTCATAGTTTTCACTCCTCATTTTCCTATCTTACCATTTTCATTTGGTGATGCAACTGTTTTTCCAGCAAACCATGGAGACATTGCACACAAAAAAAGAGTGCTTCCGTCAAGATTAGAAGCACTCTTTCTTTTTAAAAATAGCCATCGGTATGAAAAGCCGTCACCCGTTTGGTTGTGAGATCTTGGGGCTTGTGACGTTCAGCTCCTTCAACGATTCTCAGGGCTGTTTTGCGTTTTTTTCTCCAGTAAACAATGACGAACCCATCTCGTAGCCTTCTACATAATGATTCAACCGCTCGACGACCTCTGCTGCCGCTTCTTGTGACGGCGTGATGATCAATAAAATATCAAACCCTGCAATCGTGCCGACAATTTCTGGCAGCTCCGTTTCATCAAGATAATTGGCGATCACATCGGCGCCGTTTTCAGCCGTATGAACGACAACTAAAAAGTCAATCTGCGTAATCTTTTTTAGATACTCATACATCGAAAACGCAATTCTGTCTTCTAGATCCTGCTCTTTGGATTCAAAGATCGAATAATACGGTCGGCCATTTTTGGCATACGTTTTAGCGATGTTCATTTCCCGCATGTCTCTAGAAATCGTGGCTTGGGTAGCTGAAACATTTTCTTTTTTTAATAAATTCATCAATTCTTCTTGAGACTCAATCCGATGTAGGACAAAGAGTTTTTTGATAATTGCTTGTCGCTCTTTTTTTTTCATTTACTTGATCCGCTCCTCTCAAGTCGCCTCGCTTACTGAAATAGTTGATCCGTCTCGTTCACTTCTTGAAACGCAGCTTACAAGAACAACATCGAGAAGATTAAAATGGCAAGATTGGAAATTCCGATAACCAGTAACGGTTTGCGCATAAAGCGAGTCCAAGTAGAATAGTTGACCCGCGCCAGCTCCAATCCGCCCATCACGACGCCAGAAGTTGGTGTGATCAAATTCACTAATCCGCAACCAGCAGTAAAGATCATGACCATGACGTTCGGATTGAGTCCGATGCTTTGCGCCAAGGCACCCATGATAGGGATCGATACATATGCCAGTCCTGAAGTCGATGGAATCAAGAACGATAAGAGCAGATACAAAATATAGGCGCCAATTACGAACAGGACAGGTGATAACCCTTCTAAAAGATGGGAAGCCCGATCCAAAATAAACAGATCCAAGTACGTCGTTTGCATAATGTAGGAAGCCCCCCGTGCCACAACGATGATCAAGACAACGGATAAAATGTCTTTGACCCCATCGATAAAGTTGGTCACGATTTCTTTTTCTGAGAATCCTTGAATCAATGCAATGATGATACTGACGTAGAAGAACCACATAGCCAAATCACCAAAATACCATTCACCGAAGCTATTCCCGGTCAAAAAGGCGGTCCAACCGTCAAACACATGGATATCAAAGTCGCCCCAAGGAATCAAGGAAACCACCATGATCACAAAGGATAAGCCAAAAATCGTCAAAATCAAGCGATGCTTTTGCGTAAACGCCAAGGCTTCGTTCGTGTCTTTGACAAAATGCTCTTCCATTTCTTTTTGCTCTTGCAGCGATAAGATCGTGGAGCCTTTGTCGGCTTTGACTTTTTTTGCATAAGACATCACCACAAAGATACAATACGCGGTCGTGACTAACCAAAGCAATGCGCCAACTACTAGGATCGTGCCATTATTCGGAGCAATATCAATGCTTCGTAAGGCATCCATTGCCACCCCAGTAGCGAAAGGGTTAACGGTGGAGCCGATCACACCGGCACCCGCCCCCAACATGACGGTTCCTGCTGCGACGATCGTATCAAAGCCCGATGCCACCATTGTGATTGCTAATAAGGAATAGAACGGAATCGTTTCTTCCGCCATTCCATAAGTTGAGCCACCAATTGAAAACAACACCATCAAAATCGGGATCAAAATCAACTCGTTGCCTTTGAGTTTTTTGACTAAATGCTGAATACCAGCTTCTAAAGCGCCTGTTCGTGTGACAATATTCAAAAAGCCACCCAAACAAAGAATAAACACACAGATCTCGATCGCATCACGAAATCCGTTAAAAGGCGCCATAAAGAAATCAGAAAACTTGGCACCGACGACTTGGCTGACCATCTCTTCTTGGCCTGCTGGTAATGAAGGTGCAAAGGGCTGACCAGCTAGTAGCCAAGAAGCGACCGTCAACGCAATAATGATCAGAAATAAGATACTGAACGATGTCAGCGACTTTTTTTCTTTTTGCTTTTTTTTCATCTTCGTTCCTCCTCTATTGAATCAATCTTAGGTGCAAATTGCCAACAGCTAGTCTGTCTGTGGTCAATTCGCAACATGGGAAAAATAATCTTTGTCATAAATAATGAGTTCTTTGTAACGATAATAAATCTTTCTTTTGTGCACGAGCGCCTTGATGGTTTGACTGACCGTCTCTCGCGTCGTTCCACTGTATTTAGCGATATCATTGATAAAAACTGGAAAAGGAATGCGAATCTGCTCTCCTTGTGACTGTCCGTGCTCGATCATCAAGAGACCGATCGTATTGACGACTCTTGTCTGCGCGCTAGAGGTGACACAGTACTCCACTCGGCGTCTTTGCTTCTCCAACTGCTGGCTCATTTGCTGATTCAGCCACAGCAACTGACTTGTAGATGAAACAACCAGCGGTTCAAACAGCGACATCGCTGCAAACTGCACGACAATGTCTGTTGCAGCGAATGCCGATACATCATAGTTGTCTCTTTCAAACAAGCCAATCAAAGGAAATAACTGATCAGGCCCAACAAAATCTACATAACAATAGGAATCAGTTCCGTCGGTTTTTTCGATCCGTACGAGACCTTCGATCACATGGAATATCCGATCTCTTACGTCGCCTTCATAAAAAAGCACTTGGCCTTTTTTGTACGTACGGCAGTAAATATGCTCCTTCAACCGCTGTTGATTTTCTTCTTCCAGCCATTGAAAGCTATTCGCTCTTGTTGATGGATCTTTTATTTGGTAGTCGATCATTTCTCTCACTCCAATGTTTTGGACTTGCTTTGCTACTTCGCTTATTTCCAGGTGATCTGTGTACCAGCGTCTTCAATTTCTGCCAGCTTATCTAAGGAAGTAATCACTGCCCGTTTTTCCGTGCCCATTTTGACAAAATTCAAAGCTGCTTGTACTTTCGGTAACATGCTTCCCGGTGAAAAATGCCCTTCATCGACATAGGTTTCCAATTCAGCGGCGGTCACATGATCCAACCACTGCTCATTTTCCTTGCCAAAGTTCAAAGCGATTTTTTCCACGCCCGTCAAAATGATCAGCTGATCCGCATCGACTAAACGAGCCAATTTTTCAGAAGCAAAATCTTTATCGATCACGGCTTCAACCCCCAGCCCATTATCTAACACGGGAATGCCCCCGCCGCCTGCGCAAATAACGATCGTGTTTTGTTCAATCAGCGCCTTGATGCTGGCAACTTCTTGAATCGCTTGTGGTGCTGGACTGGCAACGACTTTCCGCCAACCACGACCAGCATCTTCACGATAGATGGCATCTGTTGCCGCCATGGCTTCTTTGGCAGCTGTTTCCGTTAAGAAAGGACCGATCGGTTTGGTCGGATGGGCAAATGCTGAATCTTGGGTATCGACTGTAATTTCCGTCACCACTGTCACCACCGGCTTAGCCATTTGGGCTTCTTTCAACTGGATTCTCAGCTCATTTTGTAACCAATAGCCAATACTGCCTTGCGTCATTGCCACACAGGTATCTAAAGGCATCGCTGGGTTTTTGCTAGAATCACTGGCTTGTTGCTGCAAAACCAAATTTCCCACTTGAGGCCCATTCCCATGGGTAATGATCAAATGAACATCTTTTTGGATCAGGGGAATTAAATACTCGACGGTCTGTTTAAGCCGTTCTTTTTGCCCTTTGGCACTGGCATCATCTGCTAGGATAGCGTTGCCGCCAAGGGCGACAACGATCGTTGGTTTCTTTTCACTCATCTGCTCACTGCTCCTTCTTACACTCTAGGAATAAAGAGATCGCCTAAGGTTACTGCCATGATTGCTTTGATCGAGTGCATTCGGTTTTCCGCCTCTTCAAATTGACGGCCCCATTGACTGCGGAAAATGTCGTCTGTGATCTCCATTTCAGAAATGCCGAATTTTTCTTCAATCATTTTTCCATACGTCGTATTCGTATCATGGAACGCTGGCAAGCAGTGAAGCACGATCAAGCCATCGTCTTGTTTTCCAGTAGCCATTACCATTTCGCGGTTGATTTGGTAAGCTTTCAACAGCTTCACCCGTTCTTCAAACTGGTCTTCTTCCCCCATTGAAACCCAAACATCGGTATACAGAACATCGGCATCTTTGACGCCTTTTTGAATATCGTCTGTTACCATCAGCTGACTGCCAGATTCTTTGGCAAATTTGTTGGCATAGTCTGTCACTTCTTCAGCTGGGAAAAGTTCTTTTGGTGCACAGATGCGAACATTGACACCTAAAATCGCCCCCGTCACTAACAAACTATTCGCCATATTGTTTCGGCCATCGCCCACATAGACTAACGTAATGTTTTCTAATGTACCGAAGTTTTCTTTGATCGTCATGAAGTCAGCGATCATTTGGGTTGGATGCCATTCATCGGTTAAGCCATTCCAAACAGGAACGCCAGAGAATTTGGCTAAATCTTCAACGACTTGTTGGCTGAACCCGCGGAACTCAATGCCATCAAACATACTGCCTAAAACTCTGGCGGTATCTTCAACGGATTCTTTTTTGCCTAGCTGGATATCATTCGCACCTAAAAATTCTGGATGGGCACCAAGATCGATGGCAGCCGTCGTAAATGCCGCCCGTGTCCGAGTCGACGTTTTTTCAAATAAGAGGGCGATGTTCTTGCCTTCCAAATAGCGATGAGAAATATTTTGCTTTTTCAACTGTTTCAAATAGATGGAAAAATCAATAAGGTATTCTAACTCGGCTTTCGTAAAATCTTTTTCTGCTAAGAAGCTTCTTCCTTTAAATACTTGTTTCATTAGTAATTCCTCCTCTAGATTAAATATCTTCTCTGATAAATGGCATGCTCATGCAGCGAGGGCCCCCACGGCCGCGAACCAATTCACTGCCGGAGATTTTATGCAATTTGATGCCGGCTTCAGTTAATTTTTGATTGGTGATCGTGTTACGGTCATAGACCACGACTTCACCAGGTGCGATCGTCAAGGTATTGGAACCGTCATTCCATTGTTCCCGAGCTGCAGCGACCAAATCGTTCCCCCCACAGCGAATCAATTCCACTGCATCTAATTCTAAGTAGCGGCACAAAATGTTTTCTAACGTATCTTTTTCTTCTTTGATGGTTACGCCATCCCCGTCACGTGAGATTGAATAAACGGTCAGTTCGCCTTCAATTTCTGGATGGATCGTAAATTTGTCATAATCAACCATTGTAAATACCGTATCTAAATGCATGAATTTGCGTTCTTGACCAATATCAAAAGCTAAGACGTACTCAAAACTTGGTTCATGTTGGAACACATTACGAGCCAACTGTTCAATGGAAGTGGCATCTGTTCGTTGGGAGATCCCGATCGCTAACACTCGTTTTGACAGAACCAATTCATCGCCACCTTCAATTCGTGTTGGCTGATCACGGTCATAAAGCAAGTGCGGTGGCTGTTGTTGGAACATTGGATGATGAGCAAAAATGTATTTGCCATACAATGTTTCACGACGTCTTGTTTCTGAATACATACGATTCAAGGAAACCCCGTTACCGATCGTCGCAAACGGATCGCGAGTGAAATACAAATTCGGCATTGGATCGATCAAAAACGGATACTGGTCATCCACAGCACCAGCTAAGCTTTGACTATGGGGCAATTTCAATTCATTTTTCGCTAGACCTGCCATCGTTTTATCGATGAATTGACGGTTATCTTCAAAAGATAAGAAATAATCGGTAATTTCAGCAATGATTTCTGGGCTTTGTAACGTTGTTTCTTCTAAATATTCCTTGATAAACTGCTCTTTGATTTCTTGACTAGTTAACGCTTCTGCTGCTAAATCTTCTAAATATAACACCTCCACATTATTATTACGCAATACATCGGCAAATTGATCATGTTCAGCCCTTGCTTGTTCCAAAAAGGGAATATCATCAAATAACAAGCGATTTAAATGATCGGGCACGAGGTTTTCTAATTCTCGACCAGGGCGATGGAGCATGACTTGCTTCAAGCGGCCGATTTCTGAAAAAACATGAATAGCATTTGACATTTCTTTACATCCTCCTTTGTTTTGATTACGCCTACATAGTACAAGAATGTATGCGCTTACCAAGCGACGTATTTCGCCTTCATTATGCAAAGCATTTGTCATTATGCAATAAAGAGTGAATATCTTCTTGCGAGCGTTTTTTTACTCGTTGTTATTTTTTTTTATGTAATATTTATTCAGCAATTTTTAAATAAGAATTTGATGAGAATGAAAAAATGATCGATTTTGTTCTTTTCTTTGATTTTGACGTCCCCGACCAATGCAGGCAAAGCTTGCGAAAGAAAAGAACTTTTTCAACCAACAGCTTTCCTTTTTCGATTAAAAAAATCCGATGGTTGCGACTAAATGTGGCTATGCTATACTTAATAAGATCGTAGGAAAAGAAAGGGGTTTGATAGGAATGACCTATTCAATCAATTGGGATCTAGAAACAATTTTTCCAGGAGGCAGTGATTCTGTTCAATTAAAAGAACGCATGAGCCAGCTGGAAGAAGAAATCAAAACTTACCGTGAAAAAGTTGACGCTTGGGCACCAAACGCTACAGACAATGCGACAAAATTAGAGGAATTAATCGAACTTTCTGGCACAATCAATCAGGGATTTTCACAATGTGGCAGCTTTATCAATGCCTTGCTTTCAGCGAATGTCAACGACAGCAAAGCCAAAATCCTGACAGGCGACCTCTACGCAAAACTGCCAGCATTGCAAGCAGCACAAACCGTTTTCTCGAAAAAATTGACAGAAATTTCTGAGGATGATTGGACCGCTTTACTTACCGCGGAAAACTTAGCACCAATCGCTTTTCGTCTAAGCGAGATTCGTCGCGACGGCAAAGAATTGTTATCTGAAGCAGAAGAAACCATCATCAACACGTTAAATTTAGATGGCTTAAATGCTTGGAGCCAACATTACGATACGATCGTTGCCTCGATCGAAATTCCTTTCCTTCAAGAAGACGGCACGACGATCAACTTGTCCGCTGGTCAAGCCTTCAATAAAATGATGGGTGATCCAGATCCAGAAGTTCGTGCACGTTTATTTGACACTTGGGAAAAGACTTGGGCAGAAAAAGAAGACCTCTTTGCAGATACCTTGAACCATTTAGACGGCTTCCGCCTTTCTACCTTCAAGCTTCACGGTGTCACTGATTACTTGAAAGAACCATTAGAATACAATCGTCTGCAAAAAGCGACATTGGATGCTATGTGGGGCACGATCCAAAAGAACAAACAGCCGATCGTTGATTTCTTGACCCGCAAAGCCCAGCTTTTCGGCAAAGAAAAAATGGAATGGCAAGATCAAGATGCGCCGATCATCCTTGGGGACATGGAAGAAAGAACCTACACCTTTGATGAAGCAGCTGACTTTATTTTGACAAACTTCCGTAAGTTCAGTCCGAAAATGGCTGACTTTGCCCAAGTTGCTTTTGAAAAAAGCTGGATCGAAGCAGAAGATCGTCCTGGCAAACGTCCTGGCGGCTATTGCACCAGCTTGCCAGAAACCAAAGAGTCACGTATATTCATGACCTACAGCAATTCAGTCAACGAAGTAGCGACGCTTGCCCATGAGTTAGGTCACGCGTTTCACAGCAGCGTTCTTTGGGAGCTACCAGAATTAAACCGCAACTATGCCATGAACGTCGCCGAAACAGCAAGTACCTTTGCTGAATTGATCGTTGCTGATGCAACCCTCAAAGAAGCGACAACGAAGGAAGAAAAAATCAATCTATTGGATGCCAAAATGCAAAATGCGATCGCGATGTTCATGAACATCCATGCACGCTTTATTTTTGAAAACAGCTTCTACCAAGCCCGTCAAAACGGCTTAGTTTCAGCGGAGCAAATCACGGAAATGATGACAGCGGCGCAAAAAGAAAGCTATGCGGATGGGTTAGCAACTTATCATCCACATTTCTGGGCAGCCAAATTGCACTTCTTTATTGATGATGTGCCGTTTTACAACTTCCCTTACACCTTTGGTTACCTCTTTAGCATGGGGATCTATGCGTATGCCAATGAAAAAGGGTCTAGCTTTGAAGAAGAGTACATTGCTTTATTGCAAGATACTGCTTCAATGACGACGGAAGAACTGGCGCAAAAACACCTTGGTGTTGATTTAACAAAACCAGACTTCTGGCAAGCAGGGATCGACATGGTCCTAAAAGATGTTGCCAGCTTTATGGAATTGACTGAAGACTATATCTAAAAGAAAAAACCCTCTTCCAACACGACGCTTGGAAGAGGGTTTTTCTATCAGGCATTCAATAAAGTTAAGCCAATCGTTAAGTAGCCTGCGTACAGACACCAAATCAAATAAGGAATAAACAAGTACATTGCTTTTTTGTCGATGCGAGCAAAGAGGATCATACAAATAATCACTGATAGGACTAACAAGACAATAATGACCGTTCCTGCCCAGTAAGCATTCCAGCCAAAGAAAACGATACTCCACAAGAAGTTTAGTACTTGCTGGATCGCAAAGAAGATATAGGCATTCTTTTTAAGCGCTGGATTGACTTTGGCTACGATCAACAGATACAATGCTGTTCCCATAAAGGCATACAAAATCGTCCAAACGATCCCAATGATCCCACCAGGAGGGGCTAAAAAGGGTTTTTCCATTTGCGCATACGTTCCAGCGATGTCTCCTGCAAACAAACTCGAGATGATTCCTGTTGCTTCGATGCCGATCACACAGACCAGCCAAATCAAAAATTTCATGTTCTCCACTCCTTCTTTTTTTCATGACTCTCTCATTTCATCGTACCATCGAATCGAAAAAAAGCAGAATAGAACGCTTAAAAAAGAAACGCCCGTGTGGACGTTTCTTTCAAGATAATTATATTCAATGACAGCTACTTTGATTGTTTTTCTTCAAACTTCCGTCGTTCATTTTCCACATACTTGTATAGCGCCCCGTAGCGGCTGCGGTAGCCTTTTTTCCATGGCTTCTCTTTGCCGCAAAAATGTAACAAAACGGTATGCTCGATGACCCAATCCAAACTCCATTCCCCTAAACTGATCGTTTCATAGGTACGGTTTTTTCGTACGTCATAGTTGTAGAGCTGATCAGGGATCGCCAGCACCCGATCGCCGTACAACCCATTCAAAATGTCTTGATCTGGCAAAAAGAGGTTCAAATGATTTTTCTCAATGAACGCTGCGATCTCTGCTTCTTTGACCTCTTGCCGCAGCTGGTGCACATTCATCAGCAAAACGCCTGAATTATAGTAGCCTTCCGACTCATAATTGCGCAAACGGACTTTATTGATGACTGTTGTTACTTCTGTCAGCTTAGAATGGCTGGCGGCGGCATACAGAAAATCCCCTAACGTCAGCTCATACAAGGGGCGCAAATCATTGATGCACAAAATATCCGCATCCAGATACAGGATTTTTTCCACTTGCTGCGGCAAGTAATTTTGTGCCAATAATCGATAGTAGATCGACTCAGGGTAGCGATCACTGACTGGCGCGGTTTTAAAAATCGAGCCAGAACCGATGATGATGGGATGATAGGTCATCGCCAGCTTTTGACAAAAAGCCTCCAGCTCTGCAGCATGGCTCAATTCTTTTTCTTGTAAGACATAGACATCAAAGGATGCTGCTGTCGTATGACGTTTGATTGAATATAACGTTGTTTTTAATTGTTCACTGAATCGATCATCAATCGCAAAAAGTAGATTCATGCTCTTGTTCACTCCTCTGTTACTGGCAGCGTGCAGGTTTTTGGAAAAAAATCGATTGCTGTTGCACGCAGCTTCTGTTCTTCTAGTATACCCGATTTTTGGTCTTTCTTTCAGTGAAACACCCTTGCCAATCGAACCCTTGCTTGGCAGACGCCAAAAAAGCTGTTCCATCCATGGGATGAAACAGCAAAGGATCGCTTATAAATGATTGTGTCTTAAAAACAGATCAGCGGATCGTTGCAAAAGCTTTTGACCACAACAACAATTCATCTAGCATATCATTGACACCCGCCGCCATGTGCGCACCGGGTTTGAAGGTACTGAAACTTTCAAAATCAGTAAATAAGTTGAAGGCTGGGTTGGTCCGCACGGTGGCAACTTTTTGTTCAGCTAATACGTTGCGCAATTGTTCAGCGGCCCGAATCCCACCGCCAGAACCGTAGCTGACGATCCCAGCAGCTTTATCAAACCATTCTTCCCGAGCAGAATCTACGGCATTTTTCAAGGAAGCTGCAAAACCGTGGTTGTATTCTTGCACGATGAAGATATAGCCATCTAATTCAGAAATTTTTTTGTTCCATGCCAGGTTTGGCTCAGCTGTTCCCATAAACGGTAGATCAAATGCCTTTACATCAACGATCTCAAACTGATGCTCTGACCGTTGATTAGCAATTTCTTGAATATATGCTCCGACTTGCGGACTTACGCGTCCTTCTCTTGTACTGCCTAAAATAATACCAAATTTCATGATAGGTTCCTCCTAAGATTGTTTTCGTTTGTTTTTTTAACGATTGGCAAATGTGTCTGCCCAGTCCAATAATTCCGTCAACATGTCGTTCATTCCTGCAGTCATATGCTCGCCAGGGGTAAAGGTGGCAAAGTTTTCAAAATCAGTAAATAAGTTGAAGGCAGGATTGGTGCGCACCGTGGCTACTTTTTGTTCCGCCAAAATCAAGCGAACTTGCTCAGCGGCACGAATCCCTCCTGCCGAACCATAGCTGACGATCGCTGCTGCTTTGTTGAACCATTCCTCTCGAGCGCTGTCCAACGCATTTTTCAAGGAAGCTGATATGCCATGATTGTATTCTTGTACGATGAAGAGGTAGCCGTCTAACTCAGCGATTTTTTCGTTCCACGCTTGGTTCACTTCACCTGTACCCATAAATGGCAAGTCATAGTCTTTGATATCAATGATTTCAAACGAGCGGTCGCTATGCGCGCGTGCTGTTTGTAAAACATAATTGGCTACTTGCGGACTCACGCGGCCTTCTCTCGTACTGCCAACGATGATCCCGATTTTTTGCACTTTTTTCTTTTCAGGGGTGCGATACACCTCTTTAATTACTTCTTTTTCAATTATTTGTTCTTTTTTCCCAAATCCAAAGACCATTCTTTTGTACTCCTTTTGTTGTGGTTTCTTTAACGATGGACTCAGCATACCAAACTTACTTTTAGTAAGCCAATCATTCTGCTTACTTTTTGTTAGAAAAAACTCTCAGCTGCTTCTTATTGACATTCGTTCGGTACCGAACTATAATCAACTCATCGATATCGTTAGGTACCGAACGATAAACCAAAAGGAGTGTACACCATGAGTACAATGACCGACCACTTAATGAAACAGCTTCGTTTTATCAGCGAAGCCAGCAATGCCTTTATGAGTCAAAACAACCAGCGCCTTTCGGGACAGCAACGTGTCCTGGCCGTTTTAAATTTAGAAGACGGCTTGGTGCAAAGTTATCTTGCAGAAGTCTTAGACCTACGGCCAAGCTCTCTAGCGGAACTATTGAAGAAAATGGAAAATAGTGGCGATATTCAGCGCAAAGAAGATGCTGCTGACAAACGGATCAAACGAATCTACCTGACAGAAACTGGCCGAAAAAAAGCAGAAAAATTACTGGCACAAAAAGAAGCCACCAGCAGTCAGTCGTTTTTTGCAGGGCTCTCAGAGGAGGAACAAACCGAATTTGCTCGTCTGCTTGAAAACATTGCCGCTGGGTGGGAGACGGACTTCCAACAGCAGGCACAACGCTTTATTGACCCAATGGATCGTTTGCAAGCCATGCAAGAGATTCGGGAAGAAATGGTGAAGCAATGGGGCGGAAATTGGCAGGAAATGTCGAATGACGAGCGCCGAAAAATGAGGCAACAAATGAAAGATACTTGGCAAGAAATGGGCGTTGATGAGCGACGCAAAATGAAAAAACAGATCGAGGAAGCCATGCGGCAAATGCCGTTTCCTGGACATCGCGGCATGGTTGGCAATCGACCATTTGAGCCGTTTGGGCCGTTTGGGCCGTTTGATAATAGCGAGGCGAATGATCCACGGTACACATGGGTAAAAGGCAACTTTTTTGATGCCTACGGGTTTGGACAAGACCGCAAAGCAAGACCGACTTCCGCTTCTAAAGACGAAGCAGCCGAGGAGGATTGGCAGGATTTCTAATAACACCTAATTAAAAAGAAAAAGCAGTGAGCCATCTTGCTTGCTGCGGAGGAAAACGAATGGAAACAACGACACCAACAGTGAACAAAAACAAATTTAAAATGAAAGACTTTATCCACCTGATCGTCAGTGTCAATCCTAAGAAAGGCTTGTTTCTTTTAGGGATGCTCTTTAGCCTGATCACAAGTGCCGCCAGTTTGGTCGTGCCGCAGCTGACGAAAACGCTAGTCGATGCCAGCGGCACCCCCACGTTCAGCACCTCCATGCTGGTCGTTTTGATCCTAGCCTTTGTGCTGCAATTAGGCGTAGGGACTTTAGGCGGCTTTCTCTTGCGCTATGTGGGAGAAAGTGCTGTGAAAACGTTGCGGGAACGTCTTTGGAAACATCTGCTGCATTTGCCAGTCAGCTATTTTGATGACCACAAGTCGGGGGAAAGCAGTTCGCGACTCGTCAATGATACTTCCGTGATCAAAGAGCTAGTCACCTCGCAATTTCCCAGCTTTGTCACTGGCTTGATCCAATTGGTCGGTTCGATGATCATCTTGTTTTTGATGGACTGGAAGATGGCTGCGATCATGTTCAGTGCGGTGCCTTTGATCACCTTGATCATGTGGCCAATCGGCAAGATCATGTCAAAACTAGGACGCCAGTTGCAAGCAGCGACCGCCGATTTCAATGCGGATGCCAGCGAAAAACTCTCAGAGATCCGTTTGATCAAAGCCAGCAACGGAGAAGCCAGTGAACAAGAAAACGGTCGGCGCAACATTGGGGCAATTTTTACCCTCGGGGTCAAGGATGCGAAAGTCAGTGCGATTTTGCAGCCAATCATGACGACGGCCATGCTGGGCTTACTCGTAGGAATTCTCGGTTATGGCGCGATCCGTGTGCAAGCCGGCACCTTGACGAGCGGCGCATTGATCGCTTTTCTACTGTATCTCTTTAATATTATTGCGCCTGTAACAACGTTTGCAATGTTCTTTTCACAAGTCCAAAAAGCGATGGGTGCTACGGAACGGATCCAAGAAATTTTGGATACGCCGCTAGAACCAATTCAAGCAGCACCCAAAGCCGCCATCGATGGAGCAGTCTTACGAGCAGAACAAATCGATTTCAGTTACGTTCCCAAACGGCCGATTTTGCAAAACATTTCTTTTGAAGCCAAACCCAACACCGTGATTGCTTTTGCAGGACCAAGCGGCGGCGGAAAATCCACGATTTTTGCTTTACTGGAACGCTTTTATGAGCCCACCAGCGGGCGCTTGCTGATTGGAGATCAGCCGATAGCTGATATTGATCTGCAAAACTGGCGGGCACAGATCGGCTATGTTTCCCAAGACAGTGCGGTCTTTGCTGGTACGATTCGGGAAAACTTGCAATACGGATTGGACCGAACACTGTCAGAGGAGGAATTGTGGCAAGGACTGGCATTGGCTTATGCCGATCAGTTCGTCCAAGAGTTCCCCGAAAAACTAGAAACACAAATCGGTGAACGCGGCGTCAAACTATCTGGTGGTCAAAAACAACGGATCGCCATCGCTCGAGCATTCTTGCGGGATCCCAAGCTGCTGATGCTGGATGAAGCGACTGCCAGCCTAGATTCTCAGTCAGAAGAAAAAGTCCAGCGGGCGTTGGATCATCTGATGGAAGGACGTACGACATTAGTGATCGCTCATCGCTTATCGACCATCGTGGATGCCGACCAAATCTACTTTATAGAAAAAGGCACCATTACCGGTCAAGGTACCCATGCACAATTAATCAACAACCACCCGCTTTATGCTGCCTATGTCAATGAACAAATGATCAACTAATCGAAAAAACTGCTTATTGACGGATAAGCAGTTTTTTTTATTAGCCAACGGCTGAATGTTGCTTCTCTTCACGCGCCACAGGCACTTGATTCCCTCGCTGTAATTCTTTCAGCACCTGGTTTTCTGCCCGCAAAAAATCCCTTTCGCTTTGGGCAGTAGCAAGCTTTCCTTGATAAACTAAGACTTCTTCTTGGTAGGTTTTGGCGGTCTTTTGGACTTCTTCTTCCAACTGATCGATTTTATGGGTCAATTCTTGATTGATCTGTTCATATTTTAGGTAAAGCTTCTGGGCATTTTCGATATTCGTTTGTTCCAAATTCGCTTTGCTGGATACTCGGGTAGCCAAATAGGTAAGTACACCAGTAATGAGTGACGGCAAGACAACTGTTACGATCGATGTATCCATGATCCTCCCCCCTTCTTTTGATACGATTCATATCATCTGTTTCCAGTATAAAAGATACGATTCGTATCGTCAACTGATGTGATATTTTTTATATCAAATAACACAAAAATAGATACAAATTATATCTAACGTGCTATACTACAAAAAAGGAGGCGATCACTCATGCTTGGCGAACGGCTAAGAACACTCAGACTACGAACCAATCAAACCCAACAGCAGATCGCAGATCAGCTGGGAATCACCCGCGCAGCGTATTCGCATTTCGAAAATGATCGTAACGAACCCGATGGCGAGACCATCGTCAAACTTGCGGAGATTTTTCAAGTATCCACCGATTTTTTATTAGGCAGACAAGTCCCGTCAGGCTTTACGCAGCCCTCTGCAAAAGTTCAAACCGTTGCGGCCCATATTGATGATGACGTCACCGATGAGCAGATGGAAGATATCCTCAGCTATATTGAATTTATAAAACAGCGGCACGCCCAAAAGGAATGATGGAAATGGATAAAGTAGAAGAACTGATGGCCGCCTACCCAGACTTGCACTTTATTTTCGATAAAAATATGCCTGATGGTCAGCAAGGATTGTACATCGATCACCATATTTACTTGAACCCTGACCAATCACAAGAAGACCTCTTGAGCACCATCGGTGAAGAAATCGGTCATTATCTGACCAGTGCTGGCGACATTACCGCCCAAGACACCAACGAAAAACGCAAACAAGAACGCAAAGCCCGCGACATTGGTTCTGCGATCGTGGTCACGCCCTATGATATCATCGCTTGTTTTGAAGAAGGCTGCAAAACATTGGCGGCATGCGCTGATTTTTTAGGGGTTCCCCCACAAACCTTCAAAGACGCGGTCACGTATTATGCCCGCCGTTTTGATGGCATCAAAACCGAAGAAAATTATACCTTGTTTTTTCATATCGACGGCACGATTGAAGTTGTCAAAACCTTTGGCAATCAAAGTTAAGCCTTTTTCACACAAAAACAGACGTTCCTTTCCTGCTGCTAAAGGCAGCGTTGACGGAACGTCTGTTTTTTATCCTTGCATGTTGACCCGCATCAATACACGTTTCGGTCGATAGTTTTCTGAGGATTGATGAACCAATGCACCTTCCTCGAAACGATACAAATTGTATCCATAGCGTTCTTCAAAACGGACCATCCCATCGCCTTCATCTTCCCCGACAAACGACATACTTGCCACAGTATAGTAAGGAATCCCTGCGATCGTTCCCGTAAACGCATGATGGGTATGTCCACTGAGAATACAAGAGATTTGATACTGCTGCAATAATGCCACCAAACGATTGGCACCGGCCCATGCCGGCGTGCTTGCTTGGTCGGGCAACAAATGATGGTGTGTCACAAAAACGATCTTTTTCTCTTTGAGCTGTGCCAGCGTGGCTTGCAGCCATTCAAACTGTCGCTCATCTACGATACCGTCGGCATAGCCATAGCAGGAATTATCGAAAGTCACGATCGCCAATGTCTCCGTTTCATAGACTTGATTAAAAGGTGTATCACTGGCGGTTTCTACTGACTTGCCTTGCCAGCCTTGGCGAAAATGCCGTTTGATATCATGATTGCCTAGCGTTACTACGATGGGCACTGAGCCAAAGGCTTTTTCTAAATATTGCTTCAAAGAGGCATAATCGGCAGGCGCGCCATCTTCGGTCAAATCGCCGCTGATCACCACCAAATCGATCGCTGCTCGCGCCTTGGCATCTTGGATACACTCTTCAAGAGGAATCAAAGGATTTTGCATGGCTGCCAGCATTCCTTGATACCCTTCTTCACAAGGCAGGTAACTTTCTCGAAAATGGATATCTGATATATGCAATACATTCATAGGTTTATCTCAATTTCTTTCTGATGATTCCAGTCAACTGGTCTAATAAGAAGACGGTCACAACGACGCCCAACAAAATAATACTTACCTTGCTCCAGGTTCTGGTTTGAATAGCAAAAATCAATGGTGCACCGATCCCGCCAGCACCGACTAACCCTAATGTTGCCGCACTGCGGACCGCAATTTCAAAATGATTCAATGCAAAGGAACTATAGATGGGTGCTAAGTAAGGGACCCGCACGAAAAACATCGTCTGCCAAAAATTGGCACCGACTGCTTGCATCTCTTCCGTCAAGCGCTCATCCATGGCTTCCATTTCTTCGGTAAACAACTTGCCCAGCATACCGATCTGGTGGACACCGATCGCCATAACTCCAGCAAAAGGTCCTGGACCTACCACACGGACAAAAATAATCGCATAAACCAGCTCGGGAAATGCCCGCAAGATATTGCAGATCATTTTGCCGATTTTTGCGACCCAGGGTGTCGAGGTCCATAGGTTGGCGGCACTCAGCAAGGTCACTGGAATCGCGCAGACTGTTGCAATCATCGTTCCTAGACAAGCGATCCCGATCGTCAGTAACAACAAGCTCCACAGATCTTCCCCACTGCCGTCATAAAAGAAGGACCAGTCTGGCTGACTCAGCCCTTGCAAGACATCTCTTCCCATCGCTAAGGAAAAGGTGCTTAATCCAGAATAATCCAGCGTCGCAGCGGATAAAACTAGTAAGACAGCAAAGAGCCCCCATAACAGCCAAGTCGTTTTCTTCACTTCTCTGATCATCATAGGAAAGACCTCCTTACCCGCTCACTGAGAAAATCAACGATCGCTACCGTCAGCAAAATCGTCAAGATAATGATCGAGACCCGCTCATAATTCAACAATGCCAATGAGGCGTTCAAGATGACCCCAATCCCGCCAGCACCCACATACCCTAACACCGTCGAAGCTCGAACATTGACTTCAAAGGCATAAAAAGTATAGCTGGCAAACTGGCTGATGACTTGGGGAATGATCGCCCAAACGGTCACTTGAAATTTATTCGCTCCTACCGCCGCTGCTGCTTCGATCGGCGCAAAATCAATGGTTTCGATCGCTTGGAACATCAACTGTGAAACCATACCAAAGGTAAAGACCGCGATGGTCAAAACACCAGTGGCTTCACCGATTCCAAAAATAGCTACGAACAATGCCGCCAACAATAGATTGGGGATCGTCCGCACCAGACCTAAGAGAAAACGCATCGGCACCGAGACCCAACGGCTTTCTGTCACGACTGTTGTCGCCAACAGACTCACCGGTATCGCTGCGACTACTCCTAAAACGGTGCCTAAAAAGGACATCTGCAATGTCTTGATCAAGGGCATCATCAGTTGCGGTAGATAACTAAAGTCTGGGTGCAAAAAGCGAGCCATGAAAGCCGTCATCTGGCTGCGATTCGACCACACTTGTGCAAAATCAGCCCCTGTGATCCAGGCACTACTTTGAAAAAAGAGCAGCAATAAAAGAACCAGCAGCAGGTGTTTGTACCAATTAAAATGAACTGTTTCTTTCAGTTTCATCGATTTCTCCTGCCTTTTCTTCAAAAATTGCTTTGCCATAGATTTGTTCTAAACGCTGATCTGTCAAAGCGGCTGCGTTGCCGTCAAAAACGATCGCACCTGCTTTTAAGGCAATGATCCTTGTCGCATACTGACGAGCCAAGGGAATCGAATGCAGATTGATGACAATCGTTTTGCCCATTTCTTGATTGATCTTCTTCAGATCCTCCATCACTTTCTCTGTCGTGATGGGATCTAGTGATGCCACAGGTTCATCTGCTAAAATCACCGGCGCTTGTTGGACCAAGGCACGGGCGATGGATACCCGCTGCTGTTGCCCCCCACTCAACTGGTCGCTTCTCGTTTGCAGTTTGTCTGACAAGCCGACAGTCGCTAGCGCTTCTTTCGTTCTTTCGTAGTCTTCTTTCGTAAACAACCCTAAAATACTTTTCCAGGTCCCGTAATACCCCAAGCGCCCAGACAAAACATTTTTTTGAACGGTACTGCGTTTGACCAAATTGAAGCTTTGCGAGATCAATCCGATTTGTCGACGAATCAAGCGCAATTCTTTTTTATTGGCTTTCGTGACTGATTTGCCGTCTATCCGGATATCTCCTTCAGTGATTGGCACTAAGCGATTGATCGAGCGCAAAAAGGTACTCTTACCAGCACCGCTCAAGCCAATGATGGCCACAAATTCACCTTGCTCAATCGTTACATCTATGTTCTGTAATCCTTTGACCCCATTTGGGTAGACTTTGGATACATTCTCAAAAGTTATCATCTGTTTTCTCCATTATGTAGGGACCGCGGCAAAGTTTCCCCAATCGGTCACGGTCTATTTCACTAAAAAATGCACTGGTACTGCGTATTCCACCTATTCCCCTAGTAAATCGCTGCACATCTCCGTGTCCCGTTATCCTTCTACCGCAATCCCTGATTTTTTACTCTGCTGCTCGTTTAGTATAGTCGCGAATGGTATCGTAAGCAGAATCAGCTGCTTCTTCATACCCTTGGTGTCCCCACAAGCTCATTGCTTCGGCGCCTTCTTCATCGTCTGCCATATTCAAGAACACTTCTTTGATCTGCTCTTTTAGTTCAGCATCCATCGTCGGTTGAACGGCAATGGCGTCATTCGGGATGTCCCCTTCGGTTAAGTAAAGGACTTTTAGGTCTTTGAATAAGTCGTTGTCTGGGAAGCTTGACGCAAAGACATTTCGTGCCCCTTGGAACACAAAGGCGGCGTCCATCTGACCATTCAAGACTGCAGTGATCTCACTTGGAATATCATTCACCGTCGTTAATGTAGCATCCGTCGTTGGATCAACTCCTGCATCTTTCAACTCGGCAACTGGGTAAATATAGCCGCTGGCAGAGTTTGGACTCAATGTGGCGATTTTTTTCCCTTTTAAGTCCGTTAATTCTGTCATATCGCTATCCGCACGGACCAAGATTTCCCCTTTGAAGGTATTGGTTTTTTCCCCTTCTAATGGCAAGCCCGTCTCTGGATCATAAGCACCTAATTGAGAAGTCAAAATCGCTTCAGCTGCATCCATGTCTTTGGCTTGAACATAAGCGGCTGGCGGCATGATCCCTAAATCAACTTGTCCAGAAGCCATCGCTTCTACGATCGTCGAATAATCCGTTGCTAACGTTACTTCTACTTCACGGTCTAATTTTTTTGATAAATACTCAGCAAACGGTTTTGCTTTGGCTTGCATCGAGCCGTCATTATTGGTCGGTACGAATTGTACCACCAGCTTTTCTTTTTCGGCTGCGGCACTGCTGTCGCTGCTGCTGCTCCCATTCCCACAGCCGGTCAATGCGGCAACTAACGCAATTCCTAACATTCCTTTAACAATTCGTTTCAATGGCATTTTTTCTCCTCCTAATGGTTTGAAGCTTTCTTACATTCAAATCATACCAAGTATCCCGTCAAAATGAAGTGACACATGTCCTATTTTACCTTATTTTTACATACAATTTACATTAGATTTTATTTATCGTTCGTGTTGAGTCAAAAGGGGAACTAAGCTATACTTAAAGAAAACCATTCAGGAGTGGCTGATTTCCATGAAAAAAATCGATGATACCGCACGCCTCAGTAATTACATTGACACATACGATCTGCAATCTTATATGGACAATGATTTGTTAGCGATGGCCACTTTGCATTCCTTTGAAAAAGAAGAGCACTTGATTCGAACGGGTACGCCTTCTGAATACTTGTATTTTCTCGTAGAAGGAACCGTGATGGTCTATTCCTTCTCTTCGGATACCCAAACGATTTGTATCGATTACGCCAAGCCAGCTGCACCATTAGGAGAAGCTTCCTCTTTATGGGAACTCTTGCCGAAAAGCAGTGTCAAAGCCGCTTCTGCTTGCGTCTGTGTCTGCATCCCTTTGAATCGCTACCGCAACACCTTGCAACAAGACGTCCGCTTTTTGCAAACCATCTGTCAGTTGCTCAGTTCCCGCTTGAATTCGGGGATCAACTTAGCGAATTCATTGACGGAACCTGTAGAGACACGGTTGGCCAAATTTATTCTTGCGCATCAAGAAAATCAACACTTTTCCTTTCAGTTGACCACCTGTGCGGCGATCTTGAATGTCAGC
The DNA here is from genome assembly GCF_050531515.1 of Enterococcus sp. DIV1279b. NCBI lineage: Bacteria > Bacillati > Bacillota > Bacilli > Lactobacillales > Enterococcaceae > Enterococcus > Enterococcus sp. DIV1279b. The sequence continues at coordinate 3,368,521 of NZ_CP172891.1, forward strand.
TATCGCCACCTGCTGCGAACCTTTACCAGCTTTCGTGAAGACAAGCTGATCGAAAAACAAAAACAGGGCTATGCAATTCTCGATTTCCCCGCTTTAGAGTCGCTTGCCGAAAATTTAAGCCATGTATAAGGAGCAGCCCATAAGAATGTTCGGATTTTCCCTGAGTACGCGTTCCTGCTGTTGGTCTTGCCCTTAACTAGCGCTGTGACAAGCATTCTCCACCGAAGAAGGCAAGCGAGACCGGCAACTGCGCCTTATTTTCTTACAAAAAACCCGATCCTTGCTGATATTCAGTCGAGGATCGGGTTTCTTTTGCTTATTTTACGATGGCTAAGAAGTCTTCTCCTTGCAAGACATCGGTTTGATTCATATCCATCACATCTAAATATTGCGGGGTATTCGTCACAACGATTGGTGTAATCGTGGATAAGCCGGCTGCTTTGATCGTATCTAGATCAAACTTCACCAACAAATCACCGCGTTTGACTTGATCGTCTTGTTTAACAAAGACCTCAAAGCCTTTGCCATCTAGTTCCACGGTATCCATACCAATATGCATCAAGACTTCTGCTCCATCCGTAGTGGTCAAACCAACGGCATGGCCGGTAGGAAAGAGCGTCGTGATGGTGCCATCTGCCGGCGCATACAAAGCCCCGACGGTCGGTTCGATGGCGATGCCTTTTCCTAATGCACCAGAAGAAAAGACTTGGTCTTTGACTTCTGCTAAGGGAACCACTTTGCCTTCTAACGGACTACTGAGGATCACTCGTTCTTTAGACGAACTATCTGTGGGTACTGCTGGCTCTTTTGCTGGTGATGCACTGGCATCGGTTGCTGGCTGATCTTCAAAACGTAAGAAGAAGGTCAAGACAAACGCTGCCCCAAAAGCGATAGCCGTTCCGATTGAAGCTGCGATCAGACCACTTAGATCTTTCGTATCTTGTGGGATAAAGGAAGGAAGACTTAGTAAGCTGACTAATCCAAAGGTATAGTTTTCGACTTGGCTGAAGCCGATGAAGGCTCCCCCGATGGCACCACTGATACACGCGGCGATAAATGGTTTTTTCAATGGCAAGGTTACCCCATACACCGTCGGTTCTGTGATCCCAAAAATTGAGGTGATCGTTGAAGAAAGGGCCAAGCCTTTCAATTTCACATTTTTTGTCATAAAGAACACTGCTAGCGCTGCACCACCTTGAGAAAGGACAGCTGGCAACAGCATTGGTACCATGGTATCGACACCGGTTTGACTGAGATTCAACATGATGATCGGCACAAAGCCCCAGTGCATGCCAAACATCACAAAGACTTGCCATAAACCACCCATAACAGCACCAGCGATCAGTGGGCTGAAGTGGTAAATGCTGTCGTAAGCACTACCTAACAAGTTTCCTAAAATCGTTCCTAGTGGACCGACGACAATAAAGGTCAATGGCGCCATGATCAAGAAGACCGCTAAAGGTACACAGATGATCTGTAAGAAGCTAGGAATGACTTTTTTAAAGAAACGCTCCACATAGCTTTGTAAAAAGACCGCTAAAATAATCGGAATGACTGAAGACGTATAAGCACTAGCACCAATAATGACCGGTAGGCCTAAGAAACTCAAGGTTTGTCCAGCCAAAGCGGTAATGTCTGGATGAACCAACGCCATCGCTAAGGAAACCGCTAGAAATTCATTGGTGCGAAACTTTTTCGCTGCAGTAAAAGCCAACATCACTGGTAAATAGGTAAACAACCCATCGGCAATCGCATACAATACGGTGTAGACCCCAGAATCAGCTGCTAACCAATTCAAGGTGACTGCCAGCGTCAAGAATCCTTTTAAGACCCCGGCACCTGCCATTGCGCCTAAAAACGGCGTGAAGATCGACGAAATAATATCCACCAGTTGATTCAACAGGTTGCCTTTGTCGCCTTTGCTGTCTGCTTCACCATCGAAGTTCGCTACTCCATTCAATTCACGGTAAACGTCGCTGACATGACTGCCGATCACCACTTGGTATTGTCCGCCGCTTTGAACGACTTGGATCACGTCGTCGTCTTGATTCAAGCGTGCCGTATCCGCTTTGTTCTCATCTTTTAATTTGAAACGCAAGCGGGTCGCACAATGCACCACGCTGTTGACATTTTCTTTGCCGCCCACCGCATCGAGGACGCGAACTGCAATTTCTTTATTTGAACTCATTTTTTCAACACTCCTTTTTTAATAAAAAAAACCAGATTGAAAAAACGACCGTCCAACGAGTCTTTTCCTCGCTGACTGTTGTCTTTTCAATCTGGGTATTGCCTGCCTGACAGTAACAATCCGTTAATGATTGAATGTTAATTGGTTTGATCATTGACGACACGTTCGATATGGATCGTTAAGTAGATCATTTCTGATTCACCGATCGATTTGTCGTAGGTTTTGATCAAATATTCGTTGATCCGTTGGACCGTTTGAAACGCTTTAGGGTACTTCGATTGCACAAGGGCAAATAAAAATTCATCTTTTTCCCCCGAAAGTTCATCGCTTAAATAGCGCTGCGCAAAATACTGTAAATGCGTGGTGATCCGTTGATAGTTCAAGGAATCTGGGTTAAAGACTCGTCCATAAAAACGACTGATGATCGCCAGTACGTCACGAACGATCTCTACCGCTTGCATCGTGGTTTCCATCGTACCATTTGCTTGTTCGCTATTGACGATATGAAAGGCGATAAAGCCAATTTCCGATTCCGGCAATGAAATCCCGAAGACTTTTTCAAAATAAGCAACGGCATCTGCTGCAACCGCATACTCTTTCGGATAAAATTTGCGGGTCTCAAACAACAATGGATTCGGCAGCTCAATGCCTTCACGTGCCCGAACTAGCGCATAATGGATATGATCGGTCAGTGTCAAATAAATATTTGGCGACAGCTCGATCCCCAATGACGCTTCTGCATCATCCACCACTTGCTTGACGGCTTCGACTTCTTCCACAGGAATGTCTGAAAACAATTGCTGAAACTGATTTGCGGTAAACGTATCCTTTAACACAAATTCTTTTTCGACAAAGGCTTCATCCACTGGATCGCCGACCTTCTTCTTAAACGCAATGCCACGACCCATATAGATCACTTCCTGACCGGCATCATTGGTCGAGATGACGACATTATTATTTAATATTTTCCCAATAACCATCGTTTTCCCTCACTCCAAAATAAAAAAACCTAGAATCTCCCCATTAGCGCACTACGGTCAATTCTGGTTTTGCCTGCCGAACAGTAACAATCCTTGTAACTGAAAGAATAATAACACACCCCTGTGGCAGATGCAACCCTTTTCAATCAGAATTTCTGCAACGTGCTTTTCCTTTGTTATACCATTGAACAATTCTCCTTGCAAAATCCTTCACTATCTAAATTGAGTTGTTTTTTAATAAAAAAAGGAATGGCTCAGCTGCAGCCATTCCTAATGTATCAGAGTTGCTTTCTTTGCTGTCCCATGCGCCGCTCTTTCATAGCCGTGCCTAACGTACCATAGGTGAAGACCGCGATCCCCAGCCAAATAAACGCAAAGGCGGAAAATTGGGCCAGTGAATAGGTTTCGTGAAACAAAAAGATGGCCAACAAAAGCATGATCGTCGGATTGACGTATTGAATAAATCCAAGCGTAATGTAAGAAACATTTTTCGCTGCTTCCGCAAACAGCAACAACGGAATAGCCGTCACGATCCCGGCACCCATCAATAAGAGATTGGTTTGCAAGGGATAATTCATAAAACCTACGGTTGAAAACCCTAAAATATACACGAGCGCAAAGGGAAAAATCACCATCGTCTCGATCGTTAACCCAGTGACGGAACTAATAGGGATTCTTTTTTTGATCAAGCCATACGTACTAAAGGAAAAGGCCATGATCAGTGAGGCATAAGGAATCGTTCCTGTTTGAATCGACAATAAGATTACCCCGATACTTGCCAGCAGACACGCCAGCATGCCAGTACGACTAAGTCGTTCCTTCAAAAAAACGGTTGCTAACAAGACATTGACTAGCGGATTGATGTAATAGCCTAAGCTGGCTTGCATCACGTGGCCCGCACTCACCGCGAAGATAAAAGTGAACCAGTTGATGGAAATCAGCACAGACGCTAAAACGATCAGTCCAGCAAATGCTTTGTTCTTCCACAGCAGACGCGCTTCTTGTAAAAATTGCGTTTTCTTCCCGGAAAGCACGATAAACAACACCATAAAAACAAAGGACCACACGATTCGGTAGCACATCGTGGCTAACGGGGAAACCCCAACGATTATTTTCCAATATAGTGTGACCAAGCCCCATAATACATAGGCAGACAACCCAAAATAAACGCCTTTATTCTTCATTTTCTCCCTGATTTTTTTCCATGAAAGCAAGTCTTTCCTGAAAAAAATACTCCTCCTAAACCATAAGTTATCTTATTATATCGAATTTTTTGGTTTTTCATAGAGTTTCATGAAATAAATCAAGAAAAGCACCCTTCAAAGAAAGGTGCCCCTCTTTATTCCAGCGGTTCTTCCGCACCTTCCAGCCACACGGCTTCTGGTTTCTGATCTCGAATCAAAAATAGCCCCGTTGCAAACAGCAGACCAGAAGCGATCGTCATCAATAAGAAAGAAACATTCATCCCATGAAGCAGTGCACTCGTCCCCGTTAAGGTCGTGCTGTTTTGCGCCACACTATTCATGATCCCGACAAATAATGCTGTACCGATAGCGCCTGCCACCGTTCGCAAAGAAGTCAATAATGCTGTTCCATGCGCCGTCAACTGCGGCGGAATATTTTTATTTCCCCACGTCACGAAGGGCATCAACAAACAGCCTGTGGCGGCACAGCGCAGCATGTTCAAGACCACTGCTACCCAAATACCCGTGTGCATATGGATGAAATACATGCCGATGTTGCTCAAGACCAGTGAGCCGCCGCCGAAAATCGTCAACAGACGGATGCCGACTTTGTCATAGATTCGTCCAGCCACCGGACTTAAAAAAGCCGAGACCAAGGAACCTGGCAAAACGACTAACCCTGAGATCGTCGCTGATTTGCCTAAAATCGACTGCACGTAAAGTGGCATCAGCATCGCCGAACCCATCAAGACCAAGTAAAGCATGATACTGCCAAAGACACTGATGGCATACTCTTTTGTTTTTAAGACCCGCAGATCCAAAAATGGGGTTTTCGCTCTTAACTGACGGAAGACAAAGAAGATCCCTGCTACCAAACCGATCGCTAAGGTTCCTAAAACCGGCAAGCTGAAAAAGCCATAGCTGCCGATGTTTCCAAAGCCTAAAGTGATCCCACCAAAAGCAAAGGCACTCAAAACAAAAGAGGTCTGATCAAATTTGCTGTTGCTTACTGGCAACACATCATCAAAAACCTTTATGGCCCAAATCAATGAGATCAAAACAATCACGGCAACGATATAAAAAATTGCATGCCAGTTCAACCGGTCCACGATCAGCCCAGCGATCGTCGGTGCGATCACGGGTGCCGCGGTGATTGAGAGTCCATACCAGCCCATCACGACACCGATGCGATTGATCGGATAGATCGATAAGAGGATCACTTGTGCCATCGCGGTCAAGATTCCATTGCCTACGGCCTGCAAAATACGAGCAAGCATCATGACTAGAAAATTGGGCGCTGTGGCACAAAGCAGCAAACCCACCAGAGCGATTCCTAATGCAGCGAGATAGAGCTTCTTGGTTGGCACACGATTCATAAGATATGCCGTCAAGGGCATAACGATCGCCATTGCCAAAGAATAACCGCTAGTCAGCCATTGGCCCGTAGTGACGGAAATCTGCAAGTCATTGACGATGGCGGGTAAAGCCGTCGTCAATGCGGTCGCCAACATGGATACGGCAATACATGTAATCATTAAATTAATAAAAATCAGCGTCCGCTGACGTTCCGTTCGTTGGACTGTTTCACTCAATCAACGTCCGCCTCCTTCTCAAGATAAAACTGTTCGATTTTTGCTAAGGCTTGACCAAAGGCTTGTTTTTCTTCTGCCGTCAAATAGGTCAACATTTCTTGGTGCGCCTTGCTGCGTTTTTCTTTCATTCGCTGTGCCTCTTCCTTGCCTGCTTCTGTCAGCGAAATCAAATGGCTGCGTTTATCTTTCGGATCGACTTCTTTTTGGATCAGTCCTTTTTCAGCCAGTTTCTTTAGTAGTTCGCCAGTGGATGTCGAACGAATCGCTAAATACGCGGCGAGATCTTTTTGGGTCAACGTGCCTTTTTCGTCCAATACCAGCAAACAATTGAACTGCCCCCGTCCCGGCATAAAGCGTCCATACTTTTGTTCCGCATACCGCCGATTTAATTTATACACTTCAAACAATCGTTCCACGATTTCTTGTTCGGAAACCATCGATCTTCAGCTCCTTTCGCCTCTTCACTATTTAGATAGGTACCTAGTTAAAAGTCCGTTCTCCATTTTACATAGGTACCTATCTATTGTCAAGAAAGGATTGACATTGAGAGCGGGTACAGCAACCAAAAACGAAAAAAGCATTGAAACTTACGCTTCAATACTTTCCTCGTGGTTCTTTTTCTCCGCAAACTCTGCCAGCAGTTGCCGAACTTCATCCGTTGATTTGGTATTCATCAATTTTGCTCGCAAATCACTGGCACCAGGGAAGCCTTTGACATAGATTTTAAAGAAACGATGCAATCCTGCGATCGAGCGTGGCACCATTTTGGCGTAATGGTCTTGCAAGTCTAATTGCAGCTGTAGCAAGCCTAATAGCTCTTCTGAGGTATGCTCTTTCGGTTCTTTTTCAAAGGCATAGGGATTCTTGAAAATACCCCGACCGATCATGATTCCGTCCACGCCATATTTTTCTGCTAGCTCTAAACCTTTGGTACGATCAGGGATATCGCCGTTGATCGTCAGCTTCGTTTGTGGGGCGATTCGGTCCCGCAAGGCCACCACTTCAGGAATCAATTCCCAATGGGCATCGACCTTGCTCATTTCTTTGCGGGTTCGTAAATGGATCGAAAGGTTAGCGATATCTTGTTGCAGGACATGGGTCAACCAGGCTTCCATTTCCCCTAGTTCGGTATAGCCCAAACGCGTCTTGACGCTGACCGGCAAGCCGCCAGCTTTGGCTGCTTGGATCAGCTCAGCAGCAACTTCTGGTCGCAAGATTAAGCCGCTGCCTTTGCCTCGTCCGGCAACGTTTGGCACTGGACAGCCCATATTTAAGTCAATCCCTTTAAAGCCCATCTCGGCTAATCCGATACTCATTTCACGGAAATACTCTGGCTTGTCTCCCCAAATGTGGGCTACCATCGGTTGCTCATCTTCGGTGAAGACTAAACGTCCCCGCACACTGTCGCGTCCTTCTGGATGACAGTAACTATCGGAGTTGGTAAATTCCGTAAAGAAAACATCTGGTGCGCCGGCAGCTTGAACGACATGCCGAAAAACGACATCGGTGACATCTTCCATTGGTGCTAGAATAAAAAAAGGCTTCGGCAATTCAGCCCAAAAATTTGTTGTCATGATTTACGCTCCATTTCTTTGTCCAAGGATCTTATTTTATGACCCCACTTGCAAAACAAACCCCATTATACTAAGAATGCGTCAAAGAAGCAAAAGAGCAAGACGACACCCGCCGGTGCTTCGCCTTGCTCTTTTGCAACAGACGCTTAATACTGCCGAATAACTGGCGGTTCGTAGGCTTGAATAAAGGCTTCAAGTTCATTCGTTGTTTGCGCAAAACCGATTTTTTCGCGATCGGCCTGCGTCAAGAACTCATTTTCCACCATGTTGTCATACAAGGCTCTCGTTGCGCGGTAAAAGTTGTTCACATCATAAAAAGCACAAGGATTCGGGTTTTGACCGATTCTTGACCACGAGATCATCTCCGTGATTTCTTCCAGCGTCCCGGGACCACCTGGCAGTGCGACAAACGCCTGCGACAATTCGAACATTTTTCGTTTTCTTTCTGACATCGTCTCGACGACATGGAGTTCGGTCAATCCAGGATGTGCTAGTTCCCGATCTTTTAAAAAGGTTGGGATCACCCCGATCACCTGACCGCCATTTTCTAAGACAGCATCTGCCAGCACGCCCATCAAGCCCGCTTTTCCGCCGCCATAGACCAGCGTATTTTGCCGTGAAGCGATCCACTGCCCCAATTCTTGGGCGGCTGTTGCAAAACTAGGTTCATTACCGACACTGGCACCACAATAGACTGCAATTTTCATAAAACTCTCCATCATCCTTCTCAATCATTTTGAAATAGTATATCATGATTCTGATAAAGGTTCTGGGAAAGGATGGAAAAAAAATTATGAACATTGAGGAATATCAACGATTTATCAGTGACTTCTACAAAGCCCGCAACTGGTATCAATATGATCCGTTTATTCGGGCGAATTTTTTAGCAGAAGAAGTCGGGGAAGTGAGCCGTGCCATTCGGACATTGGAGATTGGCCGTGACCGTCCCGATGAACAAGAAGGCTTGCCGGAAGAAAAACTGGCAAATCTGACGGAAGAATTGGGCGATGTACTGGATAACTTATTTATTCTCGCCGATAAATACGATATTTCTCTGGAAACAATCATGCAAAAACACAAAGAAAAGCTTTTGTCTCGCTATCAAATGAACCAAGAGACAGAAAAAAACAGCTAACGGGCTACTTGTTGCGTAACGGGCAGCGGCAAAGGTTGCTTTTCCCAAATACAAAAAACCAACGTTTCTGTGGTCAATCGGCCAGTGAAACGTTGATTTTCTTCTATTATATAAAAAGTTGGTTCTCCTTTTTATGGGAATAGGAGGTGTTTATTGTGCCATTTGCTCTACCAGTTCTTCCAAACCAGTCAAGGCTTGGTAGCCGTAGCCAAAGAGATAATTGTAGTCCATGCTGTAGACTTGTTTGTTTTTGATGGCTTTCATGCTAGAGAGTTTGTCGTTTTTGTATAAGCCTTCAATGATTTTTTGACCGGAAACACTGCCTTCGATCGTTGACCAGTCGCCGACGATCAAGACATCGGGATCCGTTTCGATCAAAGTTTCGACACTGACTTCCCCTGAATAGTCTTGAAACACATTGTTCAGTTTGATCATATCAAAGTTGCTATTGAAAAAAGACTCATCTTGAGCGGCATAGACACTGACAACACTAGGATCAGACATAAAGAGATGGGCAAAGGTTTGCTCTTCTTTGTCTGCTACTTTTTCTTCCAAGGCACTCTGACGATCCTTTAATTCTTTTTCAAAAGCAGCGGCTGCCTCAGGGACATTGAAGAGCTTACCAAGGTTTTCAATGTCTTGATAAACAGAATCAAACGTCGCCCCAGTGACAGAGGTTTCTTGGACATAAGTCGGAATGCCCATCTCGTTCAAGGAATCAACGGTGCCGACGCCCCAATCTTGGTTATCGAAAAGTCCCCCGCGGCCAAAAATCAAATCTGGATCCACACTTAAGGCTGTTTCTTTACTGATATAGTCGCTGCCCAGGTCGTTGAGTTCTGCGTAATCAGCAGCAACTTCCTCATCAGCGGCACCAAAGGTTGCACCGACACCCGCAATCTGATCCTTGAGGCCGAGATGCAGCAGCAATTCCGCTGCTGGTCGTGTGTTGGCAACGACTTTTTTTGGTGCCTCATTAAAGGTTTGATCCTTGGCGGTCCATTGCGTGCCGCCTTCTGCTTTGGTGTAGTTGCTGATGGTTAAGGGATACGTACTTTCTGCCTGTGAGGAAGAAGCCGAAGTTCCTTCATCCTTCGTATTGCCGCAAGCGCTTAATGCAAAGACTGCCAATCCTACCCCAATCATTTTTCCCCATTTATTCATCTGTTTGCTCCTTTTCAAAATAATAATGAAACCCTAATCCGCCTGTGATCGGATGATGGTAAATACTGCATTTCACGCCATAGATTTCTTCGATCAGTTCTTCTGTCAGCAGCGTTTCTGGTTCGCCATAACCTACGACCCGACCATCTTTTAAGGCATAGATGATGTCGCAATAGTTGGCTGCTTGTTCCAAATTATGCAGCGCCGCCAACAAGCCAATCTTCAGATGCTTGACGGTCTCTAAGATTTCCAGCTGGTAACGGATATCCAAATGATTGGTCGGCTCATCGAGAATCATAAATTTCGGTTCTTGGGTGATGGCACGAGCAAGGACGACCCGCTGTTTTTCGCCTCCTGATAATGAGAGGTAGCTGCGTTTTCTGTAGGCACTTAACCCTGTTTTGGCTAAGGCTTCGGTGACCAGCTCATGATCGGCTTTGGTGTCTTGTTCCAACAACCCCTTGTGGGGCGTGCGGCCTAAAAGCACCATCTGTTCTACTGTTAAATCAAAGCTCAACTCATTGAACTGACTGACGACGCTGACTTGCTGGGCGACTTTTTTTTCGGAACTTTTCAAAATATTCATCTCACCCAAATAAATTTCGCCGCTGTCAGGTTTCAACGTTTTGTAGATGGCTTTTAACAACGTGGACTTACCACTGCCATTAGACCCAATCAAACCGACAAATTGCCCTTGTGCGGTTTGGACGGAGATGTCTTTTAGAATCTGCTGATCCCCGATCGTCAGATTGAGCTTTTCAACTGCCAATTTCATCTCGTCACCCCCCAAAGTTGTATTGTCGTTTGACAATGATATAGATAAAGATCGGTGCGCCAATCAGCGCTGTAATGATCCCGATCGGCAGTTCGACTCCTTGCAGGGTCGAGCGGGCGATCACATCCGCCCAAATCAAAAACAACGCGCCTGTCAAAGCGGTCAAAGGCATTAACAGGCGATGATCCGATCCGCTGACTCCACGTACGATATGAGGAATGATCAAGCCGACAAAGCCGATCATCCCAGAATTCGCAACGATGATACTAGTTAATAGCGCTGCTAGCAGCATGTAAAAACGCCGATAGAAGGTCAGCTTGACCCCTAAGGTGGAAGCAACTTCATCCCCCAGCAAAAGCGTATTCAAAACACGGTATTGCGTCAGGAAGAACAGCGTGATCAAAGAAACCAGAACCACGATAAAGCCCAATTTGTTCCAAGAAGCCGAGGCTAGGCTGCCCATCGACCAAAACGCTACGGTCTTCATCCCTTCTGCATTGCTAGCCAGATAGATGATCAAGTTTGAAACAGAGCTACATAAGGCACTGACGATCGTCCCCGACAGCACAAGTTTTGTGGAAGTCATTTTCCCACCGATACTGGCAAGCAGCAGCACCAAAATAGTCGCAATCCCCGCTCCTGCAAAGGCGCCAAACGATAAGCCCAGCTGCAAGACTAGCGCCGAGCCGCCAAAACCGACTAAGATGGCGAAGGTCGCCCCTAAGGATGCGCCAGAAGAGATTCCTAGGATATAGGGATCTGCCAGCGGATTTTGGACCACTGCCTGCATCACCGCCCCACTGATCGCTAACCCCATACCCACAAAAATAGAGAGCAAGACCCGCGGTGCCCGAACAAACCAGACGATATTGATGTTTGCGTCTGAAATACCTGAAAGATCACCAACCAACCCATGGCTGATTTTATAGAAGAGAATTTGGTAAACTTCGCCAAGGGTGATATTGGCTTGGCCGTTTGCCAAAGCAACTCCTACAGATAAGAGAATGGCGACAACTAAAACACAGCAAATGATTGTCGACACCATCCAACGATTTGATTTAATCAACCCTACCGACATGTGATTCTCCTTTATTCAGCACGACTCCCTCCTGATTTCACAGCAAAAACAACCTTGACTGTTGCCTCGCCGCCATCATAAAAGAAGCATCTGTGCGTTTTTTCGCTTATAACAGTTCTTCTCATGAAAAGCGCCAAAGCCATGTGCTACTTTGACATCTATTTGCAAATGAGAATCACTCTCAATGAATAGAGTCATTATAAGGAACCTTTTGTGAAATGTAAATAATTTTCTGAAAATTTCCTTAAATAAGAGTTATTCTAATGTTCGGGATTGATTGGGCGTTTTCCTCTCCATTGACCTATCGAAAACACGGTACCCTTGAAGAAGCGAATCCTTTGGTAAAGTGATCCATTTTTTTTAATGATGAAAAAAAGACAGACTTCATTTTGTACGAAGTCTGTCTCCAGTATGAAGCCTATGCTTAGGCAGGCTTGTTCTTGTAGCTTCCCTTTGTTCGAACGTGAAACCTATGCATTGCCAAGGATTTGCTGATTCAACGAAATCATCTCCAAAAGACCTTGAGCGGCTTCACTGCCTTTATTGCCGGCTTTGGTTCCCGCCCGTTCAACGGCTTGTTCAATCGTTTCAGTCGTCAACACACCAAACATGATCGGAATGTCGGCATTCAGACCAATTTGGGCTACGCCTTTCGCCACTTCATTTGAGATCAATTCATAGTGGGTCGTTGCTCCGCGAATCAAGGCACCTAATGTCACGATCCCATCGTATTGTTTGTGGTCAACGATTTTTTTGGTAATATACGGAATCTCATAAGCCCCTGGTACCCAATACACATCGATGTTTTCTGCTTTGACTCCATGACGCACCAAATTGTCTTTGGCGCCTTCCACTAACTTGGAAGTGATAAACTCGTTGAATCGTGAAACCACGATCCCTACTTTGACTGCCTCTCCCTGAAACGTTCCTTCAAATACTGTCATCGCTCATTCTCCTTTGGTTGATTAAATAGATAGGTAATGGTGAAACTTTTCTTTCTTCGTTTTCAAATAGCTGCTGTTTTCTTTATGCACAGGCATCTCCAGCGGTACCCGTGCTACTACCTTGATCCCTAAGCTTTCTAATTCCTTCACCTTGTCAGGGTTGTTGGTCATCAGTTGAATCTCCTGCACTTCTAAGGAACGTAAAACATCGGCAGCAAACGTGTAATGACGGGCATCTGCTGCAAACCCTAATGCAATATTTGCTTCATACGTATCCATGCCTTGTTCCTGCAGCTGATAGGCACGGAGCTTGTTCCGCAAGCCAATACCGCGGCCTTCTTGGCGTAGATACAAAATCGCACCACGGCCTTTTGCCTCGATCTGCCGCATCGCTTCTTGCAGCTGTTCGCCACAATCACAGCGATGAGAGCCGAAGACATCGCCTGTTAAACACTCTGAATGGATCCGTAGTAACAGCGGCTCGGTAGTATGTTGAATCTCGCCTTTGGCTAGTAAAAGGTGTTCATTGCCGAATTCATCTTCAAATAAGGTCAATTGGAACGCCCCATAAGCCGTTGGCAGATCCACCGTGATAGGCGCAGTTCCTCGTAGATATTCCGCCAACTCGTCAATGGTCAAAAACGGCAGCTGCCATTTTTCTGCTAATTTTTTCAATTCTGGGACCCGAGCCATCGTGCCATCTTCATTTAAAATCTCACAAATGTAGGCTGCTTCCACGCTGCCAGCAAGCTTCGCTAAATCCACAGCCGCTTCTGTATGTCCTCTGCGTTCTAACACGCCGCCAGGTTGAGCAGTCAATGGGAAGATATGTCCAGGACGATAAAAATCCGTAGCCTGTGACGCAGGATCAGCCAATTTTTCAATCGTCACTGCCCGGTCTTTCGCAGAAATTCCCGTACTCGTCGTCACGTGATCGACACTGATGGTAAACGCGGTGCCAAAGGCATCCGTATTATTAGCGGTCATCTCAGGCAATGCCAGCTTTTCAGCGATCGCTTGTGAGAGGGGTGCACAGATCAAACCGCGGCCATAAGTCGCCATAAAATTGACGGCTTCTGGCGTTGCGTATTCAGCGATCCCAATCAAATCTCCTTCTGATTCCCGATTTTCATCATCGGCGACAATCACTAAGCCGCCCTTTTTTAACCATTCCACTGCTTGTTCTACTTTATGCATCGTCTGCCTTCTTTCATTTTCGTTGGTATTTGACATATTTCCCGATCATATCCGTCTCGATATTGACCCACTCCCCTTGTTTCAACTGCCCCAGTGTCGTCTGGTCTTTGGAATGGGGAATCAAGCTAACGGAAAATGCCTGTGCCGTCGTCTGGGTGACCGTCAAACTGACGCCATTGATCGCAATCGACCCTTGCGGAATGATTTCCCCTTGCACACTGACAGGGTAAGCAAACGTCAAGATCAAGGCATTTTCCAACTGCTTTTTCTGGATCAAACGGGTCGTTACATCAATGTGGCCTGCGACAAAGTGGCCTTCAAAACGCTGCGTTGCTGCCATCGCTCGCTCCAAATTGACTTCGGCACCCACCGAGAGTTGTTTAAAGGTCGTTCGTTGAAAGGTTTCCGGCATGATATCCACCGTAAACGTCGTCGCTTGTTTGGCGATCGCCGTCAAACACGTACCGTTGATCGCCATGCTGTCTCCGATCTGGTAATCCGCCAGCAAGCCTTCCGACGCACTGCAGGTTAGCTGGATCGTGCGGCTTTGCTTGCGGATCTCTTTGATGCGACCTTTTTCCTGAATCAATCCTGTGAACATTCCTCTGGTCTCCTTCCTCGGATGCAAACATCTTCTCCAACTGCCGTCACCGTCACCTCTGTTAGCCGTTGCAGCTGATTCGGGGTACGCTCACTGGCAAAACTAGCGAGACTATTGCCCCCAAGAAACTTTGGCGCCACATAGGTAATGCTTTCTTGCCACAGTCCGCTGGCTAAAAAGGCATCATGGATCGCAGCGCCTCCCTCCACGTAAAGCGATTGGACCTGTCGTGTGGCAAGCTCCTTCAACAATGCAGCGATTGTCAATTCTTCCAGTTGGATCACTGAGACATGCGCTGGCAAATCATTGACAGCTGCCTGCTGCGTAAAAATCCACACAGGTGCCGAATCGTCGGCAAACAGTGCCAGTTCGGGTTGCGACAGCGTTCGTCCCCGACGGTCTACCACGATGCGAATCGGCGGAAAGCTGGTTTCAATCGTGGTCAATAAGGTGGGATCATCCGTCAACACCGTCTGACTGCCCACTAAGATCCCTTGGTAGTCCCCACGTTCTTGATGAACGTTTTGCCAAACCCCTGAACCAGTGATCGCACTGCGGGTTAACGCATCATGAGCGATCCGACCATCTAAAGTGATCGCTTGCTTCAATGCCACGTAAGGTCGCTGATGCTGATGGTAAAAATTATAGTGTGGATTCAAACGGCGCACTTCTGTTTCTTCGATACCCACCAACACTTCGATGCCCTGATTTTCTAAAAAGCGCTTGCCTTGTCCAGCCACGATCGGGTTAGGGTCTAACTGGCCGACGACTACTTTTTTGATGCCGCTGTCGATGATCAGCTGGGTGCAAGGCGGCTGTTTTCCTTGATGGTTGCAAGGTTCTAACGTCACGTATAAAGTCGAATTGATTAGGTCTTCGGAGGAATGGCATTGTTCGATGGCGTTTCGTTCCGCATGGGGCTGTCCATAGACTAAGTGAGCCCCTTTGGCAATGACCCGCTGCTCTTTGACGATCACGGCGCCCACTAGCGGATTGGTAAAGGTTTGGTAACGCCCTTTTTGGGCTTCTGCGATCGCTAAACGCATGTATTCGTTATGCATCTTCCTTCCTCCTTTCAATAAAAAAATGCCTCGTGAGAATCTCACGAGGCATAGACAAACAAGACCGGCAAAAAATCAGTTTTAGACGCACTGCGCCCTTGAAATTTTGTGGTTTTTCTTCTCCCATCCAGACTTTCACTGTCGGTGCCAGATTCACACTGGCTCCACCGCATAGCTATGCGGGTCACGGACTTCAAGCATTGTACTTGTCACCGTCGGTCGGGAATTACACCCTGCCCCGAAGAATACTATTCAATTCATGTGCATTTTAGCCCGACCATTTTTGTTTGTCAATAGGCCTGATTACAAGCCAATAGGAATTCCTCTTGGCTTTTTCTTTTGGCAATCCCAAAGCAGCGACAGCAGAAATCCCTTGTCGTTCCGCCATTTTCCTAAGCTGCAGCAAGGCGATTTTACCTGTAAAAAAATACGAGAAAACCTAGGTTAAATATTTTTTCTCGAACGAAGCCATTTATCGAACTCCGTCACGAGTAAGACGACCATCCCAGAAGCTGCTGAGATGACCCAGCCGATCAAGGACATGTCCTCAGTATGAAAGGCGCTTTGCATAAATGGAACATAGGTCAATAACAGTTGCAGAACCAGCATCACACCAATGATCAAGAACGCTTTTGGATTGGTGAAGGAAGCTTTAGAAAACGCTGGTGCACTGGTACGGATGTTGAACAAATAGAAAATCTTACTCAAGACCACGATATTGACCATCATGGTACTGGCAACGGCTTCGCTGACGCCTTGCAGCAAGAGCCAGTCATGAGCGATCAAACTGATGACTGCCATCAAGATCGACACATACGCCATCTGCCAAATATCGTGACGATTCAACAATTTATTGCCTGTCTTTCGCGGCTTGCGGCTCATGATCCCAGACTCTGCTGGTTCAAAGATAAACGCAAACTGGATCGTAATAGCAGAAACCATGTTGATCCACAGCAGTTGTGTCGCCTGCAGCGGCAATTCTTTTTGCATCATGATCGTAAAGGCAATGATCAGCCCTTCGGCAAAAGATGTCGGCCACAGAAACAGAATGCTCTTTTTGATGTTGTCATAGATCCTGCGTCCTTCGCGAATCGCTAAGGACATGGTACCGAAATTGTCATCGGTCAAGATCATATCAGCAGAATCTTTGGCTACATCCGTGCCGCTGATCCCCATCGCTACACCGATATCCGCCCGCTTCAACGCCGGGGCATCGTTAACGCCGTCCCCTGTCATCGCCGTGACTTTGCCTTTGGCTTGTAGCTCTTTGATAATGTCCAATTTATTTTTCGGCGTGGTTCGTGCAAAGACTTGATTCGTCAAGGCAGCATCTTGAAATTCAGCTTCACTCATCTGATCCAACTCGGCACCTGTCACGACGTGAATCTCATCCGCTAAGCCAAGCTTTTCCCCAATCGCTTTGGCGGTCAGAGGGTGATCCCCAGTAATCATTTTCACTTGAACACCGGCTTGGTTCATTTCCTTCAGGGAGGCAATCACTTCTTCTCGCGGCGGATCGATGATCCCGGCGATCCCTAGTAATTGTAGCCCTTGCTCAAAAATCGTTTCATCAATGTGATCAATCGAAACTTTCTGATAGCCCACCGCTACCACTCGTTTGCCTTCTGCCGACAAGCGGCGAACATGACCTGTCCAATAGGCTTCATTAAAAGGTGCCGCTTGTTTTTGCACCATTTCAAACAATTTATCTGGGGAGCCTTTAACAAATAGCAAGCGTTCCCCCGCAGGGTTTGCCACTAGTTTCGCCATGTAGCGGTTGTCCGAATCAAAGGGCAGCATATCCAGTTCTTGGTAAGCGGGTGCTTGCGGATAGGCAAATTGCTTATGATACAGCGTCAAAAAGGAGCCGTCTGTTGGTTCCCCATTGATCGTCCAGTGATTTCCTTCTGGAACTAATACCGTATCGTTGGCTTCGTAGCCAGCTTCCAAAAACAACTGCAAGATGTCTTGCGTGTAGACGTCCTCCTGCTTTGGACGAATCACGCCCACCGGCGCATAGCCGTCACCCGTCACTTCGTATTCCTGCTCAGCCAATACGATGTCTTTAACTGTCATTTCATTTTTAGTCAGGGTACCGGTCTTATCCGTAGCGATCACATCCACTGAGCCTAGCGTTTCAACCGCCGGCAGTGTTTTGATGATGGTGTGCTTGTTTTTTGCCATGTCGCTGACACCCATCGCCAAAACCACCGAGGTCGTTGCTGGCAATCCTTCTGGGATCGAGCCGACGATCATGGTGACGACGGCTAAGGACAAGACAGAGATCGCGTAGGTTTGCTGGAACAAACTGACGATAAACAGCAAGACCGCCACGCCCATGATCACATAGGTGATGCCTTTCCCCAGTCCATCGATCTCTTTCATCAACGGCGTTTTTCGTTCTTCTGTTTGATTGACTTCTGTGGAGATTTTCCCGATCTCAGTCGTGGCGCCGGTAGCGATCACGATTCCTTTCCCGCTTCCTGACGTCACGGAAGTCGAAGCAAACGCCAAATTCCGTTGTTCTGCTAATGGGGTTGCTTCATCCACTAAGGCATCTGTTATTTTTTCCACCGAATCGGCTTCACCAGTCAAGGCGGATTCTTGGATACGCAAGTTGTCCGCTTCGATGATCCGCAGATCCGCAGGCACATTGTCGCCGGCTTCTAAGAATACGACATCCCCCGGAACGACTTCGGCAGCTGGAATATCTTGCCGAATCCCATTCCGATAGACCGTGGCTTCTGCTGATAGCATCTCTTTGATCCGTTCTAACGCATCGGAAGCATTGGCTTCTTGGTAATAACCGATCAACGCATTGACCAGTACGACGATGCCAATGATCACGGCATCAGAGAAATGCCCCATCAGCAGCGTTAAGATGGCGGAGAAAATCAAAATGTAGATGATCGTGTTATGGAATTGCCGCAGCAGCAACCGCCACTTGGCGGTTTTTTTGATCGCTAATTGGTTCAATCCGTAGGTTTCTAACCGCTCGGTTACTTGTGCCTCAGTCAATCCTTGATCGATAGAGGGCACCTGATACTGTTCGATTGTTTCTGACACTGATAACTGAAACTCTTTTTTATTCATTTTTTTTCTTACTTTTCTTTTTCATTGATGGATAACACAAATAAGCCCCTTATTTAGAAACTGCTCCTAAATAACGCGCTGTTGTTGGTCTCCTATTCAATTAAAAAGTAAGGCAAGTCAAAATAGTGTTTCTGCTCACCGTCACTCGAGTCGCTTGACATTCGTTTACCACCCCCTCTAAAGTTAGCAATAAGCGTAACAAACTATTTTTCCAAAGTCAAGAGTCATCGCTTTCATAGCAATGAAGAGGCATCTCAAAGTTTTTACGAAAAAAAGCCGCACGACAACGATTCGCTGCCGTGCAGTTCCTTCAGTACATTCTCTTCAAGCCCAAAGGCACGCCTTAAAGCTGATCCAGTGCCTCGCTGATCGGTGTTTCTCCTGCTTGGACTTTGATGACTTTTTGATAAGTTGCTGGACGTTCCAGCATTTCACCTAACAATACGGCGACATCCTCGATGGGGATCGCACCAGAGGTCGTTTCACTGATCTCGATCAAACTAGATCCTGGTGTTTCTTTCAACGCACCCGGCTGCAAAATCGTATAGTCTAGTGCGGTATTGTCGATCAGCCAGCGATCAGAGAAAAATTTGGCGATCGTGTAATCCATCAATGACGCCATGCCTTCCCTTTGCCACTGTTCAGGTTCTAAGGCATAGGCTGAGCTAAGGTGGATGTAGCGCTTGATTCCTTTTGATTCAGCGGCTTGCATCACTTTGACCGCACCATACAGATCAGATTGCAGCAAGTCTTTGCCTCGGGAACCCGCCACGAAGTATACCGCTTCCGCATCTGCGAATTTGGCCGCCATCTCTTCCGGTTCCGTGTGTAAATCAAAGAACACGGGCTTGATATTCTCCGTTTCTGTGATTTTCTCACTGCTGCGCGCACCAGCATAAACGATGTGTCCTTGTTTTTCTAGAAAGGCGATCAATTTTTGGCCCACCCGTCCGGTAGCACCAACGACAAAAATTTTCATTTTCTTTACTCCTCTCGATTCTTTTTCCAACTCTTTCTAGTATCATCGTAGGACAAAAACCTAGATCCAACAACTATTCTGTTTCTAAACGAAGGAGAAAAAGGCACAGCACAAACCAATTCTTGCTATTTTTCCCCATAGAAACCCATGTTTTTAAAAAAACACCCAAAAAAATGAAAAAAATCTTCTCAAACGATTGACAAAGCCTTGACTCTTTTGTAGACTAGGTAGAAATAATTTAAATATTTAGAAAATTCCAAATAAAGAAAAGGACGGTGGCGTATATGACCTGCACCAATGTTAGCAAACGAATTATTTTATTATTATAGCCGGGACTGTTTGATTTTATACATTCAAAGAGTCCCTATTCACATTGCATCCAAAAAGAAGATCAGCTTCTTGAGATGGAGTGTTTTTTTATACCCATTTTCAAGGAAGCGACCTTTTACAAACTGACACATTGATGTCAGATAGATCCGAAAACGCTCGTTGAACAACTGCTGCCGATTCCCCGCGGTTATGCACTGCACTTATTCTAAAGACCCCTTCTGTTTGAACACTTGATTGGTCAAGCAGAAAAAGGAAGGATGATTTTTTCTTATGAAAACCGTCAACACGATCGCTGCTTTTGTAAACAAGTATTTGATCTACATCATGATTTTATTGATGATCGTCTCTTATTTTTTCCCGCAACCCTTCTTATGGATTCCGCCTCGTACAACGATTCTTTTGAGCATCATCATGTTTTGTATGGGGATGACTTTAAACGTTGCTGCTTTTAAAATGGTCGTCTTACAGCCTAAAGCATTCATCTTAGGAGTGCTTTTCCAGTTCACCATCAGTCCTTTGGTGGCTTACGGCTTAGCGCAGCTGTTTGGTCTTTCTTCCGGTTTGATCATCGGGTTTGTCCTACTAGGTTGCGTTTCTGGTGGAACCGCCAGCAATGTCATGACCTTTATCGGCAAAGGCGATGTCGCCCTCACCGTTTCCATGACCACGGTATCGACCTTGTTAGCGACCGTCGTTACCCCCTTTTTGGTTTACATCTTGGCTGGTCAGTATACTGAGATCTCCTTCTGGGAAATGCTCTTGTCTGTCTTGCAGATGGTGCTTTTGCCGATCATTTTAGGGGTGATCGTCCACAAACTCATTGCCAAGCACATCGAGCGATTTCTGCAATCATTTGTGTTGATTTCTTCCGTTAGTATCTTATTGATCGTTGCCGGAACTGTCGCTCGCAACGGTGCCGTTATCGTCCAATCTGGCTTGATCGTGATTTTCTTAGTCTTGCTCCATAACTTGATCGGCTACGGCGCAGGCTATGGTCTGAGCCGTGTGATGGGCGTCAGTGCCACCCAAGCCAAATCCATCATGTTTCAATTAGGAATGAAAAATACCGGCCTAGCGATCTCGTTAGCCAATGCCCACTTTGCCGCCATTGCTGCAGCCGTTACCCCTGCCGCAGTCGGCATGGTGATCCATCAAATTACCGGACCAATTTTAGCCAATCTCGTGGCCAAGAAAGAAGGAAAACAGTATGAGTCAAAGTATCTTTTTGCCAAACTACACAATCGGGGCGGACGCCTACGAAAAAGTAAATGACATCGTAAAACCATACGGCACCAATGCCGTGATCATCGGCGGAAAAACCGCCCTTGAAAAAGCCGAAGACAAGATCAAAGCCGGTTTAACGTCAGAAGTCAAAGTGACGGATACCTTGTGGTACGGCGGCAACTCGACCTATGAAAACGTCGATCAGCTGTTAGCCCATCCAAGCGTCCAAGCCGCCGATGTTCTATTCGCCGTTGGCGGCGGCCGCGTTTGCGATACCGTCAAAGTGGTTGGAAAAAAAGCAGGCAAACCAGTCTTCACCTTTCCAACGATCGGCTCCAACTGCTCACCAGTCACCGCGGTCTGTGTCATCTATAAAGAAAACGGCGAGATGCAAGGGCTGTTTTTCCCTTCGCAACCACCGACCCATGCCTTTATCGACAGTGAGATCATCGCCCAGGCCCCCGATAAGTACTTATGGGCAGGAATCGGCGATGCCCTCTCCAAAGAGATCGAATCGACGTTTTCAGCGCGGGGCGATCAGCTAGATTACACCGATGGGTTAGGCATCCAAATCGGCAAAATGTGTACGGAACGCTTATTGCAATACGGCACACAAGCCTTGAAAGACAGTGCCGCCAATCAGCCGTCTTATGCCATTGAGCAAGTCGTCTTGGATATCATCGTGACCACCGGCTTAGTTTCCGTCTTAGTCATCAATGATTACAACTCTGCCCTTGCCCATTCCTTTTACTACGGAACGACCGTTTTGGAAAAAATGGAAGACTATTTGCATGGCGCTTCCGTTAGTTACGGCGTTTTGGCCTTGTTGCAGCTCGATCAGCAAGAAGCCCTCTTCCAGCGCATCTACGCCTTTATGAAGGAAAACAAACTGCCGGTTTGCCTAGCGGATATGGGCCTTAACGACACCAGCGATCTTGAGGCAATCTTAGACAAAGCAATGACCACCAATGACATCGTCCACGTGCCTTATGAGATCACGCGAGAAATGTTTAAACAGGCAATCCTAGACGTGGAAGCCTATCATGCCAAACAAAACCAAGCAGCATTGGCAGCTGCCAATTAAATGAAACCCTCCAGCAACGAATTGCTGGAGGGTTTTTGTATGGCTTTTTTTCGCTTCTTCATACTTGTCCTCCTTCTTCTTTCTTACATGTTAAAAAACATGCAATCGTTTACTTTGATTTATTTTTAAAAACTTATTACTATTTTAGTATAACAAAGGAGGAGATTGGTTTGGAATTGGTTTATTTATCTGGGTTGTTTTTGGTCATTTTCTTGTTGTATTTCCTGGCAAAGAAAAATAATCGCATCAAACAGCTGTTTTCGAAGATCACGATTACTTTTCTGTTTATTTACTTGGTTTGGCGTTTATTTTTCACGATCCCGATTGATAGTTCTGCTTCACTAGTATTTGGGATCATTCTCTATATTGCGGAAGTCATTGGTTTATTTGTCTATGGCTTTTTTGTTTACCTTTTTTCCAATAAGCTCTCAAAAGAATAGCGCTACGAGGGGGATGAAGCAGAAGAATTCTTGCCAAGTGTCGCCGCTTTTATTTGTTCTTACAATGAAGACATCAAGCTGGTGATCGCCACGGCACTAGCTGTCAAAGCCTTGAAATACCCTAATAAAAAAATCTATATCTGCGATGATGGCCATCGAGAAGAACTAAAAGAAATGGCCGAGCGAATGAATCTCGGCTATTTGACCCGCGAAGGAAATGCCAATGCCAAAGCTGGGAATATCAACTATGCCTTGTCCCAAACCAGCAGTGACTTGATTTTGCTTCTGGATGCTGACTTTATCGTCAAAAAGAACATTATTTTTGAAGCTGTCGACTATTTCCGCAATCCTAAAGTCGCATTGGTGCAATACCCACAAACATTTTATAACAAAGATCCCTTTCAATTACTGCGCAAATCCATGTACAACGAACAGGAATTATTCATGCGCTTTCTAGAACCAGCACTTTCTCGTGAGAATGCTTTGATCCATATCGGTACCAATGCCATCATTCACCGCAGTGCCCTTGAAGAGATCGGCGGCGTTCCTACCAGCAGTATCACCGAAGATATGGCGACCGGGATGCTTTTACAAGACGCCGGCTATGAAACGATTTTTATCAATAAAGCCTATGCCTTGGGGATCACTCCTTACACTGCCAAAGAGTTGACCTCACAACGGACTCGGTGGGCGCAAGGAACGAAACAAATTTTTGACCACTTCAAACCCCGCCGGTTAAAAGGGTTATCTTTCATGCAAAAACCTTGTTACTACAACTCCTATTTGTATTGGTTTACCTCTTTCCAAAAAATCATCTTTTTATTGGCACCAACCTTATTTATGGTTTTTGATATCTTTATCGTCAGAAGCAACAATCACCAATTATTGTTGTTCTTTTTACCGCCTTTCATTATGATTTCCCTGTCGTTTCGGCTGTATGTCCCTAAGATCAGGAACCTGACAAGTTCCCACATCTATGATTGCTTTGTCGCTCCTATCCACACTGGGGCATTGATCAAAGAATTTATGAAATCACAGAAAAAATTCAACGTGACCAAAAAAGAGATCGTCGGCAGCAGCGCCTTTGATTGGCGAACCGTCTTGCCCCACATCATCCTCTTTACTTGGATTTCCTTTGCCTGTCTGGTAGCTGGGTATCGTTTGTACCGAGGAGAAGGCTATGAATTCGGCTATATCGTGACCTTGATTTGGTCGATCTATAACCTCTATGGCTTGTTTTATGCCATTTTGATCGGGAAAAACCGTTTTATCGAAAGTGATAGTGAAGCCTTGAGTATCGCCATCAATCGTCAGCTTTCTTATGATGCGAAGACGTTCGAAATGTATCAAATGAGTTTCAATGGCTTCCGTGTCCGGACTCATCCCGAGCAAACCTTCGTACCAGGTGAAAGTTACGTCTTTTACGATGATAAGCGTCGCTTCACTATCAATTCGATTTGTCTAGAGGATCATGGCTCCTATGTAACTTTTGCCTTCAACAATCTAACACCACAATCTGCTGAAGAGCTTGCCAGCTACTATAGCGACCAGCTCAATGCTGCCAAACAGTTAGAATTTGATATGGAGGAAGAAGTCGCAGAAATGAATAGTTAGTCCCGCCCCCTTTGTCGCAAGAGACAAGGGGGCTTTATTGATTCCAGAAAGCTCCTCGAAGGGTTGTTCCCCATATTATGATGCTTGTCTTCCTTTAGATAACATTCTGGCATTTGCTACACTCTTTTCCAATGATCATTGATTAAAAGAGCCAGAACAGAATCTAGACGATTTCTCGATGGCAATACTTTTAAAGCCTTTAGAAAATATTAAAAAGTCTGCTTTCCCTATGACCTGATTGAGCTGATGCGGTTGCCACTGCTCTCACATTTGTGAATAAAAGCGCATGGGAAAGCAATCCTTGTTATACTTATAAATAACACGAAGTCCATAGTAAAAAGGAGGAATCCTCATGATCCGTTACAAACGATTTCGCTTTGTTCATTTAGGCGCTTTTTTGGTGTTGGGCTTACTCCTCACTGGCTGCAGTGCGCATACGGCACCAATTGAAGAACAACCGACTACTGACACGGTCACTCCTTTTGAACCAGCGGTTTCCTATGAAACTTTTCCATTGCCGCAACCGATCTTAGATGGGGAAACCAGTGTGGCGGAAGCTCTCTTCAATCGGCGCTCGCAACGGGATTTTCAAGACACCGAGCTAACACAAGAACAGCTGGCACAGCTTTTATGGGCCGCTGCCGGTGTCACTACAGAAGATGGTCGCCGGACAGCGCCTTCGGCTGGTGCCTTGTATCCCTTAGACCTCTATGTCGTGGTTACACAGGTAACGGGGCTTGAGCCAGGGCTTTATCTGTATCAACCTGAGCAACATGCCTTAGAAAAAATCCTTGCTGGTGATTTTCGGACCGCATTGGCGGAAGGTTCGTTGGATCAGCAAGCGATCCAACAGGCACCTGCCACATTGCTTTATACAGTGGTTTATGAACGACTGATTGAGCGCTATGGGGACCGAGGAATCGAACGCTATGCCTATATCGAAGTCGGTCATTCCGCCCAAAACGTCCTTTTACAAGCCCAAGCGTTAGGCTTAGGCGCTGTGCCGATCGGCGCCTTCACGGATCATGAACTCAAAGAATTATTACAACTGCCGACGGAAAATGAACCCCGCTATTTGATTCCAGTGGGGGTTATTGAGTAGCGCTACTGAATAACAGAGCCCATTTTCGTGGGATTGTCAGTCTTTCATTAGAAAACGGCAACTGGCAAGGTTGATTTTCCCAGCAAAACCAGTAGAATCGAAAAACCACCTGCAAAAACAGCAGGTGGTTTTTCGATGGACTTACAGTTTGTATGCTCGGACTTCTTCTGGTATTTCTTCTAGCGGCAACTCTTTTACTACCGCTTCGGTACCTGCTTCCATCGCTGTATCGTAGTACCAGCATTTGTATTTGATCGTATTCATCGTTTCTTGCAAGGCTGCCATTTGCTTGGTGACTTCTTCCAAACGTCCATGAAACAGCTGCTGCCGTTTCTGCAAAGACGCATCGCCTTCTTCGCCCCAATCCAAGAAATTCTTGATGTCTTTGATGGGCATGCCGGTATTCTTCAAACAATCGATCACTTTGATCGTCGCCACTTCTTTTTCTGAAAACACCCGAATGCCGCCATTGCTACGGGCCATATTCGGAAACATTCCTTCTCGATCGTAGTAACGTAGTGTCGAGATGGGGATGTTAGTCGTTTTTGATACTTCACCAATCGAGTAACTCACTTGCATCGCTCCTAAAAAAGTTTTGTTTCTCCCTTGACCTAAACCTAACTTCAGGTTCTACAATAAAAATACACCGCAAGCACTGTACTGTCAATCACCCGTCATCTCGCAGGTTTGGGTTTGGCAGCAGCAGTTTTCGATGAAAAAATCATTCACTGGAGGAAAGACAAATGACAGAAATCAAAGAAAAAGTTATCGTAATTATGGGAGCCTCTTCAGGAATTGGGGAAGCAACTGCCGTTAAGCTAGCCGAACAAGGGGCAAAAGTAGTAATCGCCGCCCGCCGTGAAGAGCGCATCAAAGCACTGGCTGAAAAACTAGGAGAAAATGTCTTGTATCAAACAGCCGATGTCACGAATCGCGAACAAGTCCAACAAGTCATTGATTTAGCCATGACCTCCTTTGGTCGGATTGATGTCCTTTTCAATAATGCTGGCATCATGCCTCAAGGAAACTTGGCAGAGTTGAACTATGACAGCTGGCAAAAAATGCTGGATATCAATATCATGGGGGTATTGAACGGGATCGGCGCTGTGCTGCCCATCATGCAAAAACAACAAGATGGCTTGATCATCGCCACTGACTCAGTTGCTGGACATGTCATTTACCCGGGATCTGCCGTGTACAACGGGACAAAGTTTGCGGTTCGTGCAATCATGGAAGGCTTGCGCCAAGAAGAACGTGAACATGGCATTCGCTCCACCATCGTCTCTCCGGGAATGGTCTCCACGGAATTGTTTGAAACCGTAGGTAATGCTCAACTAGAAGCAGCCTTGAAAGAAACCTCTCGCGTAGAAGGCAACAGCCTAACGCCAGAAGATGTAGCAAATGCAGTGGTTTATGCCATTCAACAGCCCAAACATGTGGCGATCAGCGAAGTCTTGCTGCGCCCAGCAAAACAAACCGTTTAAGCTATTTCTACTAGCCCGTGAAACCTGCTATCCGCCTGAGGCGATCGCAGGTTTTTTTGTCGTCAAATCCCGCCGTTCCCCTAGGAAAAATTACTTGTTTTTCTTGTAACACCCGCTTGTCCGAGTAATGTAAACCAATCGTTGCTTTATGTAAACGACTAAGTTCTGTTGCTACGGGGGAAATTTTTTTATACTTAGTACAAAGCTTCCGTATAAAACGACCAATCAGAAACGAACCTACCGTTTTTCACTTTTTTATGAATAGCCGAGCATGATCGTTTTCCCGCCTTCACCGTTGACTTGCAAGTATTATCAGCTATCCTCTTTTAGTATTTGCTTTTTATAAAAGAATGGAGTGAGTGTATGAATGTGAAACAGCTGCTCGTCATTGCCGAGCAACGAAGAAACATCACGAATCAGAAATTGACCTATGCCGAAAACTTCTTGGCGGCCGGCTACTCTGCTGCCGAATTGCTGGCAGACGAAACCTTTCTTGAATTAGAGCGAAGGGAAACCCAACTGATTGCAGAACGCAACGCTATCTTTTACGAAGAAGTCACCCAAAATTAATCCCCCATTCCCCGATCCAATTCCGGGTGACAAAAAGCGAAGGCACAGTTGGGCCTTCGTTTTTTCTGTCTCCCTCAAAAACCTCCTTTGCCCTGAGGATCACGCTGCTTGATTGTCCAATAAAACAGCCCTGCAAAGAAACTGCCGAGAATCAGGAAATTCAAGCCGTATAGACAGTAGAGGAAGAAAAAGTTCAGCTGCCCACTGCTCCAAAAGCCCGTGATTCCCATTAAAACCAGACTGTTGACGCATCCTGTCAACAGACAAACCATGCGACTGCACTCCAAACTTTGTAATAAGTATTTTGTGATTTCATATAACGGACTGACGAGCATTATCCCCAGCATGATTGGCAAAATAGCTGGCAACAAGTCTAAAACAGCGACATCTGTAGTAAACAACTGGAAAAAAGCAGAACGAAAGCCCCAGATCAGACTGGCGATTCCAACATAAGCCACGAAAGAAGAAGCGAAGGCACTTTTTCCCACTGCTAAAATCTTCTGACGATTTTTCTGACCATTCGCCTCACTCGCAAAGACGGTCACTGCGTTGCCATACATCAAAGCAGGCAACCGTGCGATCATCAATCCTTGGCTGCCGATCGCATAGGCGGCCAGCGTACTAACACCCAACCGTGAGACGAAAGCTTCAAAAGCAATAATAAAGACTAAGCCTTCAAAGCATTCCTGAATCATTAAGGGGATCGATTTTTTCAATAAAAAGGCGCGTTTTCGTGGTCTTTGTTTTAGCCCTCTTGCTAGACTTTCTCTTAAAAGAACCCCATAAATCCCCAGCAAGCACAAAGTCGCAAGCATATTTGCGATGCCACTGCCTAAGACCCCCATGGCGGGAAAACCGAGATTGCCGTTGATCAATAAATAGCTAAGCAACACCTGTACCAACGCACTAATGATCGAAACACCGAGGATGTAGTTCGTTTTCTTTTCAATTTTTAAAAGGCTAGTAAAAACAAACGTGACTAACGTAAGTAAAATATAGGGGGACATGATTGCAAGATACAACGTCGCAGTTCCTAGCAGCTCCCCGCTAAATCCGTAGACAACCTGTAAAATGTCTCGTCCAAAAAGCAGGAAAATCAGCAAAAAGCTCACACCGATCGCGACTACTAAAAAAAGAACCGACGACAGATAATCATTTAACTGCGTCTCTTCTCTTTGCCCGACTGCCTTTGCGCCATAAATATTAAAAGCAAGCCCAATCGCACCTATAATACCCGCAAAAGCATAGAGAAACCCGTCGATCAGTGCGATCGCCGCCAGCGCTTCCGTGGATCTTCTTGAAATAATCGCTAATGAAACTTGTGCAATAATGATTTGAAACAAATTGGAAGCAATCAAAGGCAATGTAAAAGACTGTATTTTTTTGTTCAAGAAGCTCTTCTCTCTCCTTCGCCATAACTGCGCAACGCCCACCCGCTAATTGTGATTAACATCACAATACAAGTGATCGTTAATAGTCGCAAATACTCAACGACCCATCAGGCGTTTTGACGTTTCTCCCTCCATTTAACCATACAGCCTTCTCGGTGTATATTCCTTCATAATTAAAAAACAAAACATACCGACAATCTCGGCTTGTTTCCTCTATTGGTGTCGACAAGCAATCACTGATGAAGAATAAAAAGGTTCAGAAGAACATACTGCTCTTCTGAACCTTTTCCATGGGATGATAAAAAACGCGACAAACCTTTCAAAAATTCCGTTATTTCTTCACGATCAGCTGAACGGCTTGATCGATTTTCTGCTTTTGGGTTTCCGTGTCGCTGTCTGGATTTTCCAAACAATTTTTCAAATTCTCAGCGACAATGATTCCCATAATACGGTTGACGCTGGAACTGACGGCGGACAATTGCGTGATGACATCGACGCATTCTTTCTCGTCTTCGATCATTTTTTGAATCCCCCGCAACTGGCCTTCGGTTCGTTTTAACCGATTCAAAATATCTTTGTTGCATGCGGTCATCGTTTGATTTCTCCTCTCCATGCTGACATGCCGCCGAGGACATTGGTCACTTGAAACCCTTGCTGGCTCAAAAACTCAGACGCCATTTGCGAACGAGCCCCTGAGTGACAGATGACATAGTAATTTTTATCCTTCTCTAAGTCGCTGATCTGTTCCGTCAGCTCGCTCAACGGTAGGTTTTGTGCTGTTTTGATGTGTCCTTGTGCAAACTCATCAACTTCTCTGACATCAAGGATCTCAAGCGCCTCACGTTTTTCTTTTTGGGTAAATTCCTCCATAGATATGGCTTTAATCATGAATAATCATCTCCGGCTTAATAGTATTATACAACGAAAAGGCACCATCGAGGTTTTGACAATTGATGCCCGCTTGTTTTAAGATGCGTTCGGCAATGTAGCTTCTCAATCCGCTATGACACGTAACAACATACGAAACACTTGGATCCAATTCAGACAACCGATCTCTCAATTCATCTAACGGAATGTGGAGCGCCTCTTGAAAACGCCCATTATTGGCTAATTCCATCTCTGAACGAACATCCAACAACTGCTTACCGTTTTCTAAGGCCTCCGTCAATTCGTGCCATTGGATATTCTCACTGATTCCTTCTGCCAGATTGATCGCTGCATAGCCAATCATATTCACTGGATCTTTCGCTGAGCCAAAAGGCGGCGCGTAGGTGAATTCCAGTTCAGGCAAGTCAAAGATCGTTAAGCCACCTTTGATCGCTGTTGCTAAAATATCGATCCGTTTATCGACCCCTTTGGCGCCGATGCCTTGCGCACCGTAGATTTTTCCAGTATCAGAATCAAAAATCAATTTCAAATAAATATCCGTCGCATCAGGATAATACCCAGCATGGTCTTTGCCTGAAAGATGAACCACCTGAGGATTTAGCCCTGCCAGTTTGGCGCTGCGCTCACTCAACCCAGTGGACGCTGCGGCAAGATCGAATACGCGCACGATCGCCGTCCCAATACTGCCTTTGTTTTTGCGAGTCAGTCCTCCCAATACATCAGCCACTTGCCGACCTTGGCGATTGGCTGGTGACGCCAAGGAGATCAGCGTGTCTTCGTTAGTGATTTGTTGTTTCACAACGATGGCATCTCCCACCGCGTAAATATCTTTCTTGCTGGTTTGGTATTGCTCATCTACCAGGATACCCCCCCGGTGTCCTAATTGGATACCGGCACGTTTTGCCAAATCCGTTTCTGGTTGGACACCCACCGAAAGAATCGTGATATCTGAAGTCAGAACCGTTCCATCCTCCAGAACGATTTCTTGCCCTGCTTTTTCAAAAGCGGTCGCTGACTGCGAGGTCAAAACATTGACCCCTTGCTTGATCAATTCATTTTTGACATACGCCGCCATTTCTTCATCCAAAGGTGGCAATACGTGGGGTGCTTTTTCCACGATCGTTACTTGTAGGCCTTTTTTATGTAAATTTTCAGCGACTTCTAACCCAATAAACCCAGCGCCAATGATCGTCGCTTTTTGAGGCTTTTTGTCTTCAAGATGTGCCATGATTTGGTCTAAGTCAGGAACATTGCGCAAAGAAAAGGCGTTGGTTGCTTCTTCTAGCCCTTTGATCGCTGGTACTAGCGGTTTTGCCCCCGGTGATAAAATCAACGCATCATAAGATTCCGTGAAGACCTGTTCGCCATGTTTGACCGTCACCGTTTTCTCCTGCGGATCGATCGCCAGCACTTCATGAAGAGGTCGCACATCTAGGTTAAACCGTTTTTTTAATGCCTCAGGTGTTTGGACCAATAAGGCGTCTCGCTCTTCGATCTCACCAGAAATGGCATACGGCAGTCCACAATTCGCAAAAGAGACAAAAGGACCTTTTTCAAAAATAATGATCTCCGCTACTTCTTTAAGCCGACGTAAGCGCGTTGCTGCAGACATTCCTCCTGCTACCCCACCGACAATAACTATTTTTTCCATCGTTACTTTCCTCCTTTGGTTGTTCCCCGCCATTGATTCATGCCACCGCGAACATTGACCACATCAAACCCCTTTTTATTTAGGATTTTGGCTGCTTGTTTGCTTCGCATCCCTGATTGGCAAATGACTGCCAGTTTCTTGTCACCTTTTTGAGTGAAGCCCGCAATCTTGTTTAACGGTACATTTTTGGCGTAGGCAATGTGCCCGCTACGGTACTCCGCCGGCGTGCGAACATCCAGAACCGTCCATTCTTTGGCTCCTTCTTTTTGTAAATCTGCTGTTGACATACTTGGTATGCGTTTAAATAATGAAAACATTTCTTGCTCCTCCCTTATACCCCTTGGGGTATATTAAACAAGATGTTTCCCTATTTGTCAACTAAGTGATTTTCTTTAAGAAAAGAAACTTGCTGTTGCGTTGCTACTCACTCGATACTCTCGACATCTGTCAGACAGCTACCGATCAAGCAGCGAAAGACCAGTATCACACATTTCCCTCCCATCGATCACAATGCTATAATAAAAGAAAAGATACACTGTAAAAATAACACATATAAAATCGTTTATTTAGCAGCTGATCGCTTCGGTTATTAAAGATGATTGGCTACCGCCCTAACCAAGAGCGGACAAAAAAACGACGCAAGCACCACTTTCCCTTGATTTATCAAGAAGCAAGCCCTGCTTTCTTGGAAACAACGCGGGTTTCGACTATGCTTAAGTCACATCAGCGAAAGGAAAAAAAGATGGAATTTGGCGAAAAAATCAAAGAAGTACGCACAAAAAATAACTTGACCCAAGAACAATTTGCCACTCAACTACACGTGACGAGACAAGCCGTTTCGAACTGGGAAAACAATCGCAATCTACCAGATTTAGAAATGTTGATTGCCATCGCCACGATTTTTCAACTCTCGCTTGATGAATTGATTTTAGGAGGAACTCAAGTGAACAAGATCACTGAAAAACTAATCAAAGACGGCAGCGAGACTCGACGCGCCAAACTCAATTTGATCACGACCTTGATCGGAACATTTTTACTACTATTCGGCTTTGCCTGCTTCTTCATCAAAGCAAGCTCCGTGGAATACATCGATCAATCCGGCATTTTACATGAAAATTTCTATCTAGTCCCCGTAGGATTTTTGTTCCTATTGGCTAGTTTCGTAGTATTTGCGGGAACCGGGATCAATTATTTTCGAGCTGCTAGAAGAAAATAACGCAAAAAAACTCGATTCCAATTGATGGAATCGAGTTTTTTCTTTTGTTCACTATCTTCCTTCAAAGAATCGGAACAAACAAGCCACTGATTTTTTCTTTTGTTTTCGTCAAAAGGCTTCTGGCTTGCCATTCTTCTTTTTCTACTAATTTTGCATGAGCTAAGTCTTCCATAAATTGCTGATTTAACTCTGTGATTATTTTCGACGGCCCATAGATGAACATAGATAACTCATGGTTAAGGTAAAAACTACGAATATCAAAATTTGTTGACCCGATCGTTGCAGCAAACTCATCGACGATCATATATTTACAGTGAATAAAAGCAGTCTCATCATAGGTGTAGACTTCGACGCCGGCAGATAATAATTCATCAATAAACGAATTCGTGCCATGAAAAGAAATTCCTCGATCCCCTTTTCCCGGCACAATCAATTGTACGTTGATCCCACACCGTGCTGCTCTTCTAAGCGCACCTAAACTTTCTTCATCAGGAATAAAGTAAGGCATTGCGATCTTAATCGAATCCGTTGCCTTTCCAATGAGGTCATTAAAGGAATCCTTAATGATTCGCTCGCTATCATAGGGTCCGCCGTAGATTACCTGAACGATTTCCGAACCGCTTTGAACATCGGTCTTCAACGGAAAATACGTAGCTGTCTGTGTCAAAAAATGAGTGACCGTTTCTTCCGTTTCATCAAGAAAGAGCCAATCATAAATAAAGCACTCTTGTACTTCTAGAACAGCAGGTCCTTCTATCCGGATGTTTGTGTCTCGCCAATAAGAAAACTTACTGCCTCGCCCACTATATTCATTTCCAATATTCATGCCTCCTGTATGTGCAATCTCACCATCAATAACGACCATTTTACGGTGATTGCGCCAGTTCGCTTTATTACTTAGCCAAGGCGAGTTCAACAAATCATACGTGCGCACCTCGACCCCATTCTTTCGCATCAATAATAACAATTGATTAGGAAAGGCGATCGACCCCACGCTATCATACATAAACCGAACTTCCACCCCTTGTTTGGCCTTTTCGACCAGAACATTTGTCAGCTCCTCCCCTGTTGCATCCCCTTTAACGATATAAAAAAACACATGCACATGATGCTTGGCTTTCTTGATATCTTCTAGCAAAGAAGCGAACGCCTCAGCGCCTTCATTTAATACAGTCAGATGATTATTGGTTGTGGGATATTTGCCTGAAAGATGAAAAATCTCAGTGGAGAGATCATGTTTCCCATGAATGACCTCTGAATGTTCTTGCAAAATAGCCGAAACCGTTCGCTGCACTTCCCGTTCATTTTGTATCTGCTGTTTGGGCAACTTCCTTAATCGAGGTTCACGACCAATTAAATAATACAACATGACTCCTACAATCGGTAAAAACAATAAAGCTAAGATCCAAGCAATCTTCGAAGTTCCATCCCTTTGATCAAAAACCACTAAGTAGCCACAAAGAAGAATCGCCAAAATTTCAATGGCCTGCCAAGCATAAATCATCTGATTTAAAAAGAGAATTAATCCAACCGTCACAAGTATCAGTAAAAGCGTTAAAATTTTGTATTGCTGTAATTTGTTTTTGATCATCCTTCACTCCATCCAAATATGCGCTTATTAATAAACGCTAAAGTAAAAAGCCTCACTATATACTATGATTATATACGTTCTCGTTACGCAAATGTAACTCATTTCATCCCCTACTACTCATTTTTTACCTATTATTTATTAAGAAGAGACGATTTGCAGAAACGAAACGGTAAATGACAAGCGCCTATTCAAATCGGTGCACCAATTAAAACAAACCCTGTAAGCATCCCTCGACTTGCTGAAACAGCAATTTTCCTTACGCAATCGCCAAATTTGAATAAATCCCATCTTTCCTTTACTATGAACGAAATCCGATCGTTTTTTTAGCACGGTTATACTATCAAGGAGGTTTGTATGGCAATTCATGTGATGTGGTTTAGAAAGGATCTGCGCTTAGAGGACAATACGGCGCTTACTGAGGCGCTTTTGTCTCTTCAAGCAAACGACCAATTGTTGTGTGTGTTTCATCTCAATGAAAAGCAGTTTCTCCCCGATGCACCAAGCCATGATTACTTTTTTAGCGCGGTTGCTCACTTTATCGAGGCTGCCAAAAAGCAAAATCTGACGATCCACCTCTTGACGGGGACTTTGACAGAAGCCTTTGATCAGTTGTTCGCTCACTATCCAGAATGGAGCCAACTGTACTTCGACTTTGATAACCGTGGATTTGGTCGTAAACGCGACCTCTATATAAAAGAATTGGTCGAGAAAAAAGGCGTCACTGTCCATTCCTTTGAAGAACATCATCTGCACCAACCAACGGAAGTCACCAAAGAGGACGGGACGTATTACAAAAAATTTACGCCCTATTATAAGAAATGGATCCAGCTGCCCAAACCGGTCTATCAAAAGCAGGCCCTTGATTTTGAAAAAGCCGCTCATTTTAATGATGCCCCTCACTTCAAAGCAGGGACAGCGCTGCTTGCTAAGCTGCTAAAAAATAGAAAGACCGATTTTTCAACGATCGTTGGGGAAGACTATGCACATAAACAATTGCAGGCCTTTGTGCAAAAGCGTTTGGCCGCCTATGAAAAAGACCGTGATCTCCCTTCGATCAAAGGAACCAGCCGCCTGTCCCCTTTCTTGTCTTTTGGACAACTCTCTATTCGGAAGGTTTGGGCCGCTTGCCAAGGGATGCCACCCAGCACTGGCAAAGCGACCTTTTTAAAAGAACTGGCTTGGCGAGATTTTTATCATATGATCTACTTCACTCATCCGGAGCAAAAAAACTATGAACTCATTGAGAAATATCGAAACATGGATTGGCAAAAGGATGAAGAGGCGTTTAACAAATGGCAAGCAGGACAAACCGGCTATCCGATCATTGATGCCGCGATGCGGCAGCTGAATCAAACCGGTTGGATGCATAACCGTCTACGGATGATCGTCGCTTCCTTTCTAACCAAAGATTTACTGATCGATTGGCGGCAAGGAGAAGCCTATTTTGCTCGACAATTGATCGACTACGACGCTGCCAGCAATATCGGCGGCTGGCAGTGGGCAGCTTCGACCGGCACCGATGCGGTTCCTTACTTTCGAATTTTCAACCCCATCACTCAGGGGAAAAAATTCGACAAAGAGGGGACGTTTATCAAACAATTTGTTCCCGAACTCGCCCAGTTGCCGCTAAAATTCATCCACGAACCTTACCTGATGACTGACGAAGAACAAGCCGACCTAAAGGTAGTTTTAGGCACCGACTATCCGTTGCCTATAGTTGATCACAACGAAGCCAGGAAAAGAGCCCTCGATTTGTATAGTAAAATCGAGCCGTAAGCAGCTGTCATGGCCTGCTCTCAAACATTTTCAGTAGAAAAAAACCAGCAAAGACGCTCCGTAAGAGCTCGTCTTTGCTGTTTTTTTATTAAACTGATGCGCCGTTTTTCATCTTTCTATAGTGAAAAAAACAACGACACGTCTTATCAAATAGTCTGCTGGTGAGCATACAAAAAAGAAACATTTTCCATGCTGTGTTTTTTTATTAAGGTCTTGTCGCCTGATTCCGCACTTATTTCTAGTCACTCTAAGCAACAATCCCCTGACGATTTATAGATAGAACCCTTTATTAGCGGCGTTCCCGGCTTTTTCTAGACTGGCTAGTAACGTTTCTCCTTGCAAAACTGTTCGTCTGATGAAAGGTCATCTATAGAACCATTCTGTTATAATAGCTCCATATTTGAGGATAAGGATGGTTTATATGAAAAAAATAATCGGATTCGTCTTAGTCGTACTTTTAGGGTTTGCCGGATACAAAGGCTATAAATATTATCAATCCACCTACTCAGGACAAACAGCTTACGCGTATGTCCCATCTGAGATTCCCCCTAAGGTAGAACATGAAAGTAAAAGCGGCATCGGCGACCAGTCACCTTGGTATTCTTACGATTACACATTAAACTTTGTAAAAGAAGATGGTAGCACACAAACACTCGAGGTTTCATTATCAGAAGATAACGCAAAACCCTTAACCCCAAATTCTTATGTAAAAGCGGTGATCAGTGAAAAGCGTACAATAAAAGGCCCGAATAGCGTTGAAAAAGACGCAATTCCCAAAAAGGTTCTAGAAAAATTAGAAAATCAAAACTAACGATTGCAGACTCACATCATTATGTGGGTCTTTTTTTACATCTTTCCAAAATCAGCATTTTGAATCCCTTCTGTTATTTTCACGCTTGATGTCTTCTGCTCTGTTGCGATACGTTATACAAGGATACTGGACACATTTATCTAGCAGAAAGCTGCTTGACTGACTCTGTTTTCATCTCGGCATCAATGACAAGAGCAATTCAAGCGCCTTTTCCTTTCCCTACTTCGCAGATAATTGAAAAAGCAGCGAATCACCTATCCGTTGACTCGCTGCTTTTTAACTAACAAGTGATGGCTCACACCACAAAAGAATGATACTTAGAATAAGCAATTTGATCGACGATCGCAGAAACCTGATTGACATCTAAATCGGCACCAATGGCGGTCACTTGATAAAATTGGTCATAATTGTTCCCTAATTGGGGGAGATTGGCATTGGAAATCAACAAGTCAAATGTCTCGTCCGGAGTATAGGGTAAAACAACAACATTTTGCTTGCCTTTTAGTTCATTTTTTAACAAGTAAATCGAAGCATCCGCCAAAAGACTAGAGCACATATTTAAGACCCCGATCCGTACCCGATATTCTTCTTTAGGCGATAACATATAAATTAAAAAGACTAGGCGTTTCTTGAGATAGTTGAGTTTCGTGGGCGTAAACAAGTTGGTCGGTGCAATAATGTGTTCCAGAATGTCTGAGATCACTTGATCTCGCAAGGAATTGTGAAACATTTTGTGGTAATAATTTAGCGTGACTCGATCGATGGAATAATTCACTCCATGAAAGTAATAAACTTGTGCGATTAAGGAAAAGACATTGGCTTTGATATCGATCGTCGTATGCGAGGCATCAAGACGATAAATGGACTGGATTGCTGCCATGACTTCATCGGTGATCTCAAAGACGGGATTTTTATTAGTGTACAGTCCTAAGCGAAGTTCCTCGTAAGGAATCCCGCCCACCGTAATGAGGAAGAGACAGATAAAGAATGGCACGATCTTCACTTCATCTACTGAGCAGATACATTTTTTAGAAGCATAGATCTGTCGAATAAAGTGACAGAGGGGCATCTCTTGGCAACGCTCAATTTTGGTTTGTTCTTCCGGACTTAAACTTCCCAAGGTCGTGTGAGACGTGACTTTTTTCATAATCGCAAACAACCAGATCTTCAGCTGCTTTTGTTGGGCAATCGATAAGGTTATTTTTTTCGCTAACTCCGCAACCAGGTCATCGATCAAAACAGAATCGATCGTTGTTGCACCCATTTTGAAAAAATTATAGTAAAAATAAATGCGTTGTGTCATCGTTCCAACTAGTTTTTTGTTTCTGATCTTTAATTCAAAATGCTGCAACAACTGATTGCACTCAGCAATCAACCGATTGAGGGTCCCCACACTTATGTTTAATTCATCAGCCAAGACGAAGGCATCATAGCCTGCATGTTGAAACAAATAATGGATGATTTGATATTTAGCAGATTTTTTCAATAGCGTGTCGGTCAAATCATCCAGTGAGACACTATCGGTTACTTGCAGTTCCAAAGTATAACGATTGATGATAAATGAGACCTTCTCATTTTTTAGTTGCCGTTGAAGGCTCTCTGATAATTTCGTCAAGGTCGGCATCGTAATATCTAATTCCCGACACGCATCACTTTTTTTGATATGACCGGTCGATAAATACAAAAATTTGAGTAAGATATACTCTAATTTCAAGTCCTTATCCAGTAAGTCTTCTTTATACATGACTGTTTTTCCTCCAGTGTAAATCTATATTCATTCAGAATAGTTACAACCAATTTACAGAAAAAGATAGCAGTACGTTACTTATGAAACAAACAAGCGCAGTAAAAACAGGCCCTTTCTACACATACTTTTCCTTCACTTACTCCCCAACAAACCATGACTGACAAACAAAAACCCTCGATGCAAGACGAATTTCCCTAAGAATTCCCTCACGACAACGTTCTAAGATTTCCTTTTCGTTTATGTAAAACGTTCTTCTCTAAAAAAATATATTTAGACCATAATAATTAATACTATCACAAGTCAGAAATGTCAATAAATGAAATTATCAAGCGCCATTTTTTTACTTACTCTTAAAAAATGACACTATCAAGTGCTTACCCGTTCTTATAAACAAAAAAATCAAAGGCAGTCGATGCAACCGCCTTTGATTTTTCTATAAACCAATGTTCATTCAGTCTTGCAAAAAACGTTTCATAAAGGGACTTTTTATTCATTGAAAAAAACAATGAAAGGGCTTCTAGCGATACCGTTTCTTAATGTGAAAAGCCATAGGTTTGGTCGGATGAAACATGACGGCTTGGTCGCTTGTTCAAGCGCTCGATTCCTTCTTTCATGTCTTGCACCAGATCCATTGCCATTTGCATACTTAAATCTGCCCGGCAGACAAAGCGTTGGATATTGATATGTGATAGATTATCAGGTAATGGATAGGTAGGGACTTGCCAACCTTTCATCGCAAATTCATCCGTCAAATCATACAGATTCCAAGAAATATCGGCATCTTCTTTTAATTTGTAGCAGACGATCGGCAACCGTGAACCATCATTATAAATATCGAAGTAACCCATGTTTTCAATCTCTTTTGCTAAATATTGGGCAACATCGCTGGTCTTTTTGTGGATCAAGCGGTAGCCTTCAAACCCATTGCGGATAAAGGTGTAATATTGTCCGATGATTTGGCTGGCGCTTCTTGAAAAGTTGATGGCCATCGTTGGCATTTCACCGCCAAGATAACTTACTTTAAAGACCAACTCTTCTGGTAAGAAATCTTTTTCTTTCCAAAGCACCCAACCGATACCAGGATAGACTAACCCATATTTATGTCCAGACGTACTGATGGAACGAACGTTTTTCAAACGGAAATCCCATTCAAGTTCTGGTTCCATAAATGGTGTGTACAATCCCCCACTAGCCGCATCCACGTGGATGTAGACTTTGTAGTCGGTGTGTTTGTTGTATTCCTCTAATTTCTTATCTAGTGCTTTGATATCATCGTATCGTCCAGTGTAAGTGATCCCTAAAATACCGACGACCCCGATCGTATATTCATCTAAATAGTCCGTGACCTTTTCGACATTGATGCTGCCATGTTCTTCATCGATAGGGATCGTCCGCATTTCAATGTCCCAGTAGACACAGAATTTTTCCCAAACGACTTGATAGGCAGAAGAAATCACTAAGTTTGGTTTTTGTTTATTGATATCTAAGCCAAGTTTTTTTGCCCGATTGCGCCAAGCAAATTTTAAGGCCAATCCACCTAGCATACACGCTTCACTTGAGCCTACCGTTGATGTACCGATAAAATCGGACGCTTCTGGTGCATGCCATAAATCAGCGATCATATTGACACAGCGGTTTTCAATTTCTGCTGTCCTTGGGTACTCGGTTTTATCGATGGCGTTTTTATCAAGGGTTTCACTCATGATTTTGACTGCTTCTGGTTCCATGTAGGTTTGACAGAACGTCGCCAAATTTTGTCTTGAGACCCCTTCATCGATCAATTGATCTTTGACTAATTCATAGGCATCCCGCGGTACCAAGGACTCTTTTGGTAATTTGTACATAGGGATCGCTTGATCCATTGCCTCATTCCCATAGATAGGCTCCAAATATTGGGCTTCTTTTCGATTTTTTTTACTAAATAACATGCAGCTCTCCTCCTCATAGGTTGTGCTTTTTATTTTTTATCGCTTGCTTTTTCACCTACATATTTATAGATGACAAACGGTATCACGACAATAATCAGCCAACTGATGATCAAGATGGCTAAATAGGTTCCGCCCTTTCCGGAGCCGATATCGCTCGGTGGAAAGAAGGAAATAAAGAAAGAAAAAATAGAAACAAGCAAACCAACCATCGCAACACCAATTTTCACATTTTTCCCACCAGGAATATGATACGTTCTTGTTAAGTCGTCTTTTTCTTTGACTAATTTAATATAGGAAAGAAACAAGAGGACATAAGCCACCAGATAGATGCAGACCGTCAACGCCATCGCAACGAAGAAGGATAGATTGGCGCCTCCACCGCCTAATGTCAAGACAACCGCCCAAATGGAAACAATGATGCCTTGTACCAAAACGATATTGATTGGGACATTGTGTTGATTGACTTTGGCCATTTGTTTTGGCAGCAAGCCATTTTCAGCTGCTTCAAGCATCGCAGTCGATGGGCCGACCACCCAAGCAGCAATTTCTGCAATGACACCTAAACAGATGACCACGGCAATCAAACGAACCAGCCATTCTCCGCCGCCAAAATGATGGATCAAATAAGAATAGGCTTGAATCACGCCAGTATCAAGAGACAATTGATTTTGGGGAATCGTGGCAGCCACCGTTGCCCCACCTAACGTATCCAAAAGAATCGTTGCTACAACTAAAATCAAAATAGCTTTCGGGTAATTCTTTCCAGGATTGTCCATATCTTTTACGTGACTGGCAGAAGATTCAACCCCTGCATAGGCTAAAATAAAGGAAACAAAAACGACCAGCGTATTGATTTTCGTGAAATCAGGAATCC
Source organism: Enterococcus sp. DIV1279b (assembly GCF_050531515.1). Classification (NCBI taxonomy): domain Bacteria; kingdom Bacillati; phylum Bacillota; class Bacilli; order Lactobacillales; family Enterococcaceae; genus Enterococcus; species Enterococcus sp. DIV1279b. Next base: position 3,409,787 of record NZ_CP172891.1, read on the forward strand.
AAGCGCCTGATCCAAAAGAAACTTTGACGGGATTCCCTTGAGCAATGTAGACAATTCCTAAGATAAAAAGAATGATCCCTGTTGCGACGATCCCCACAAAGAACCCTACTTTGGCAATCTTCGCAGTATTTTTTGTTCCGCCAAATTGCGAGATCGTGATCAGCCAAAAGATCACTAAAGTGGCAATCAGCTTCAGCCAAACATTCGTATTAAGAGCCGGCCAATTTAGGGCATAGGAAAGCGCCCCGACAATAAAGTAAATCATCGTAATAAAGCCTACCGTGATTTGGAACCATTGGAAGAAAATGGCAGCAAAGCCCCATTTTCTCCCCAATGTTTTTGAGACCCAAGTATAGAGTCCCCCTTTTTCCCATCCCTTTACAGTAGCCATCTCCGCAGAGCAAAGGGCTACAGGGATAAACCAGAGGAAACCGCCGACGAGTAAATAAAAAACTAAATTCATCTTCGATGTCGCAAAGGTTGGATACTCATATACCGTCATCACCATTGAAGCAGTTATTGCAAAAAAACTCAACAATGATAGTTTTTTCTTGCTAGTATCCATTTTTTTTACCTCCTATCGTTAGATACTATTTTTCAGCAGCGGAAGATAGATCAATATGGTACGTATGTGTCAAATCTCCATCTGCTTTAAATTCGATTTCGACCGCTTTGATCGCTGGCAAACTTTGTTCTTGCGCCACTTTAAAATGAATAAAGCCATCTTTATGTTTGTCATGGGTCAAAATCTCATCATCTAAGTAGTCCACAAACACTTCCGCTTCTACTTTTTTGCCATCATTCAACACCAAATAGGCTTTGTCAGGTTTGATTTTTTTGTCTTTCGAATCTTCATTAAACAATTGATATTTCAGTGAGAGCAATGTTTTGTATTCTTTGTCTTTGTCTTTGAATTCTTCTACATTCACGATTTTTACATGATTCACTAAAAAGCGAATGTGATCCCAACCAGCATTTTCATAATTCGTTTCATACCAAACGACGTCTTTGATTTTCGGATCGATTCCCTTAGTTACGATTTCTTCAAAATACCCGTCATCACTCAATTTTTCACTTCCCACAACTACTTCATCTGACGAATCGCTGATCAACGTTTCCGTTCCAGACCCAGAGACCACTTCCCCTGATTCTTCCACTGTTGAGCATGCACCTAGAGTAAACAAAACGCCTACACCTAAAACGAAACCTGCAACTAATGATGTTTTCTTCATTGTAAATCCTGTCCTTTCTTTTATTATTTTTATTCCATCTCAGGTATACCATTTAACCCAAAAAAGCGAATACCTAATTTTTTATTTTAAAAACAAAAAAACGCGAAAAATAATTCGCGTTTCGGTGCTATCATGAAGTGCAGATAAGAACAATGACCATTGAAAAGAAAGGACTGAGTTTTTTTGAGAGCGCTTGTGGTCGTCCTAACCGCCGTTTTGTTAGGTATCAGCCCTCTTTCAGCTGACTTTTATCTGGAAAGGACGGACAGACATACTTCTAACGCAACGATTTCTCGGATAGAAGTTGCCCAAAATGAGTGGGCGACTACTGGATCAAAAAGATTTGTTGGAACGCTGATGCTTCCTGATGCAAAAGACAGCCTGTTGACAGCTGACGGGCATTTTCTGAGAAAACCTTCCAAGCTTGCGACGAATAGACGCGCAGCAATAGCAGCTTGTAGGGTTCAAAAAACACCCAAAATCGCACGGGGCAGCCAACTTACTCAGCGTTGCAGCTCTTCAGCCCTTACGACTTTGCGGTTAGAAAAAGCATGTCAGGCACAGGCAATGAACCGTCCTTAGCTCTCATCCGAGTATCTGGTGTCGTACATGACGCCTTCATCCACAGGGTTTTCGCAGTGATGGCACATAGGTAAGTCAAAAACAAATGATCCTCAAAACGTTTATCCTCACGTGTATCCTAGACAAATCTACTTCCCCATCCTGAACACAAAAAATAGCCACTACCTACTTTCCACTTACTTGTGCCATCCTCTGTTTGATAAAATGATCAAACTTTTTTGATTGAAAAGAAAAAATTGCCTATTTTGTTTTGATCATTTTTTAGTGATCGATCATTACTTAGCTAGCTAAGCCCCCCAAACCCCAAGCAGCCCCCGAAAAACAGTTTCGGAGGCTGCTTGGGGTGAGCTTTGCTCACTATTTAGTTTTCTTATAAAAATTTTAATATGAGAAATCATTTATTACAATATGAATGAGAAAATTGAGTTACGCTTTCTATTTTCATAAGTAAGTATAGATTCTATTCACAATGTAACATAGTAACCTTATTTAACTAAGCTATTTTTTTAAGAAGACCTTATCAATCTTCTGAAGCAAAAATATTCCACCAGATTATATTAGTCTTGCCGAAGCCATTTTTATATGCTCTTCAATATTGTACTTATAGCTAACGCACTTCGACTCACCTGTATTCATTCGAATTAACGGACAGCCTCCTAAACACAAAGGTTGAACTTTACAACTTGAACATTTCGCTTTCGAAAAAAATTTGTACTCTGTAAATGTTTTATGCACACTGTTCAATTGTATTCCTGTATAGATATCTCCTACTCGTCCAATCGTTTTACCAATATGAACCCAGCATTTATATAAAAATCCATTAGGGTCGATTACATAGTCGTCTCGATTGATAGCTTCGCAGAACCCAATCGTTGTCCGTGGTATGGCAACAATATTTATCCCTCTTTCCAAAAGACTTTTATAAACCATTATTTCTTCTTTCGAAAACTCTTGGGATGTATAACATGTGGGTGTTTTGTAGGTATCAAAATCCTCTACCGGCGCAAGATAAAAGCCAACTTTCTTAAGTAAATTAAAATTATCCAGCGAGTTCATCAAACGAATAACATCTTCATGATTATTCTCCCTATCTATATTTACTCTTACAGTTACTGGAATATATTTTAGAGTTTTAACTATATTCTGTAATATTCTTGCAAATGTCCCTTTCCCATTTGTTAAACATCTTCTAGAATCATGATTTATCTGATCCCCATCCAGAGTAATTTGAGCATAATTAACGTGATAACTTTTTAAAAGTTGTGCAACTTTTTCTGTTAGCAAATAACCATTGGATACAATTTCTGCGTTGAAATTTTTATATTTTTTTTCGTTTTTCATTATTATTTCACTTATAACTTTAATAGAGTTCAATCCCATCAAAGGCTCTCCTCCATACCAAATTACTTTCAATGACTGATGGGGTAATACATTTTTAAGAATAAACTCGGCTGTTTTCTTAGCAGTTTCAGTAGTCATAGTATGTTGTCTAAACCCTTGCTCGTAACAATAAAAACAGGAGAAATTACAGTTCATCGTAGGGGCAATTGTGAAAGTTACTTGACTAGGATTATATCGTTTTTCATTTGCCACAGACACTAATCTTGCTTCTTCATCAATCTCATCGGAAACAATGATATTTTGATTTTCTAAATAAGAGAATAATTCTGTTTTCTCCAAGTTATCGTTATTAATAAAAGTCTGTAGATCATGGAACTCGCTTTGAGTTAGTAAAACGATAGCAGAGTATACCGAATTGTACAAAAGTATTTCATTATCCACTTCTTCAACAATCGTATATTGCGATAATTTCATAAAATCACTCCTAATTAAATTGGGTAAAAAAATTCCTGTTACCTAGATTTGTATGCTTTACAAAAGAACGTATGAATGTTTCTCTATCAATTGAATAGTTGGGGTTACATGAAGTATCACACTGTACCTTTCCTCGACACACTGCAATTAATTCACATGAATTACACTGATTGTTGCTTTTCGGAAGAACACTCTTTTGGTCATAAAGGCTATATTGAACATCTTCTGCAAAAGAAGATGATTCTGTAAAACTTTTTATTATTCTACGTTCATAAAAATTTGTTGCATTACATAACCCTATAGATCCATCAGAGAAAAACTTTACAGACCAAGGATTATACGCATCGCACTCAAAGCGATACGAAGAAAATGGAGAGATATTAACCAGGAAACCGTTTTCAATTAGATGATCAATTGCAGTTGAAGATACCCACTTTAGATATTTTTCATAGGATAATGCATTGAAATAATTTTCATTAAACTCATAGTTATTAATGTAATAGCAATTGATATGGGCTTTGATATCACTTTGGCGGATCGTAACGAGAAAAGACTGAAACTCTTCTGTATTTTTATCAGATGTATTATAACCAATATGGATTTTAACACGTCCGCTCTTAGATGCTACCGCTAGATTTTCAAAAATCTTATCATACGTTCCGCTTCCACTCTTAAGAGATCTATTTCTATCATGATCTTTTCTAGATGTTAGTGTAGTATCGACAATTAAAGAATCAAAATGATTTATAAAATCTGGAGTGAGTAGATAGGCGTTTGTTCCTAAACCATAAGAAATTGAGAGTGATTTCTCTGACGCAATTTGATCAATCTTACTTTTAATTGCGAGAATTCTTTTTTTATAAAGAAGTGGCTCGCCCCCGAAAAAATAGATATATAGTCTCCGAACGCCTAGCTGAGCAATGTCTAAAATGTATTGCATTATATTATTTATCGTCTGATCAGTAATAACATTTTTAGAAAGGAAATCATTCTGGTAACAATAAGTACACGAAAAGTTGCAATCTTCTGTGATATTTATAGTGATAGTAACTAAGTCTCTCTTTAAATTGATTGTTTTCTGTTTATAACTTTCCAAATCACCGTGTATAAATCCATTTTCAAATAAATATTTTCGTTCATCTTCACTTATTTCGCTCGAAATCTCCGTTTTACTTTTCATTTTTTTTGAATCAATAGTAACTATTTCTTGCGTTAATGTATTGCAAAGAATAGTCTCGCTACCGTTCTCAATGATATCGACATACCGTGAAAAACGCATCACCTAACCCCCCTTTTTCAATAATTATACATTTCACAAAATAATATTTCAATTTTTTTTTAATTTGTGATATAGTTTTTACATAGGAGGAAGAGAATGAAAAAAATATTAAAAAGAAACCAACCACTTTTCTTTTTGCATGTGATTTTATGCGCAATTGCAGCGCTCATTCAAGTTGGGGTTGCTTTGGTGTATAGACAAATCACCGAGGTTGCTATGTCAGGAGATGTAAAAAGACTTTTATTTATTGGTATATTCGCCTTCTTTTACATCTTATTGAACACGATGAGCGATTTTATTCCAAGAAGAAGTAAATCCGTCTTAGTTCAATCAATAATGAATCAACTGAGAGAGAGTCTCTCGCAGAAAATCGTTCGAATGAATCCGGCACTATTTCTTAAAAATGAGAAAAACGAGTATCTCTCAAAGTTGGCAAATGAAATGAAAGTCGTTGAATTAGAATTTTTAAAGCCCGGATTTGGACTGATTTTAAGCATTTTTACCTTTCTATTCTCTCTTTTATTCACACTAAAATTAAACACTTCTTTTTCATTGATTATGCTGCTCTTAGCTTTTAGTCCTTTGCTAGCCCCTTATTTCGCTAAGCGAATCCTTAGTGATCGTCGCAAGTCCGTTGTTCTGGAGCAAGATCGTACTCTTAGTTTATTTGACCAACTTCTCTCAGGATACATGACCTTACGTGTCGGCAAAGGTTTTCCAACATATACGAAAATTTTTACTAACAGTAGTGAACGATTAAAAAAGGAAAGTATCACTTTTGAAACCTTACAAGGACTGACTTATGCAATTTCTTTTGGACTTGGGGATCTTGCTTATTCAGGGACATGGATCGTTGGTGGCTTCTTTGTTGCTGCCAAAATAATCACCATTCCCGATCTTATTGCGATGACTACACTAATGAGTACGATTGCCGGTCCGTTAGAGTATTTCAGTACTTCAGTTACAGATATTTTAGCGAGCAAGAAGGTCGCGGGCGATCTTATAGCTTTCATTGATGGCACCGATGATGATGAGCCCAATCGCTCACTTGAACTTGCAGAACCAATAACTACTTTATCGATTGAAAATCTGCATTTCCATCATGGAAATCGCTTGATTTTTAATGGTTTTACTCAAACATTTGAGCGTGGAAAAAAATATGCTATCACTGGCGCAAGCGGTAGTGGGAAGTCGACACTATTAAATATTTTAGCGGGAATTTACCCTATCGACGATCGTCAAGTATTGGTTGACCAGCAAGAGATGAATCAGCTATCTAGAGACTCCCTTTATGAGAAAGTCGCACTTGTCCAACAAAAAACTGCTATCTTCCAGACGAGTATTGCTTACAACGTTTCTATTTTTAGTGAATACGAACTTGAAAAAATCGTTGATGTTTTAAAACGAAGTGGATTAGATGATCGTTTTGATAACAATGATTTAACCGATACGCAAGATAATACATGGATAAACTTTCTTTCTGGCGGCGAGCTTAGACGGCTTGAGATTGCTCGGGCAATCTTTAAAGATTCCGATGTTATTCTTTTTGACGAACCAACATCTGGTCTAGACAGTATAAACGAGATGATTATCAGTGACTTAATCTGCTCACTTACAGATAAAATAATCATTGTCGTTACTCACTCAACAAATCAGGAATTTCTAGGTTCATTTGATGAGCTAATTCAGTTAAATAGATCATGAATTTAGATGATATAGGCCTACCTTATGTCATCTGGAAATATAAAAGAAAGGAGAGGGATACAATGAAAGTAATCTCTGAAGCTTCAAAAGAACAAATCATCACCATGTGTGGAAGTAATCAGCATTCCCATCATCCACCAATCATCTTACCTGAAGAGACTGATACACCATTTTCAAATCAGAAAAAAGAAGAGATAAAAAAAGAAGAGAAAGCTAGTTAAGAGAAAATCATTTGATCCTTACTTTACTTATTAATAAGGATAATAGCAATCAAAGAAGGGGTCGTGACTAGCTATATATGTCTCGACCCCTTCTTACATATTTCCCGCAAACGCAAATAATTTTTTTAACAGCTATTTGTTATCAACTTTCTTCATATACAGAATTGGATAAGGGTTTCCTTGTTCGTCTAACTCGCTTCTTTTGTATAGCTCAAATCCCATATGCTCATAAAATCCTTTCGCCTGAGGATTCTGTTCATTTACTCCCAGTTCATTTACAGCATAGTTTTCCATCCCGTAAGCTAAGAGTTTTTTTCCTAGTCCCTTACCTCTTTGTTCATTTGCTATAAAAAGCATTTCAAGATTTCGATCCGAGATCCCCATGAAGCCAGCTGGCTCTCCATGCTCACTTTCTACGACAATCAAATGTGGCACATGATGCAATGCCTCTGGAATATATTGCTTAATGACCTGGATTTCTGCCTCTGACAAAAAGGTGTGCGTCGCCTTAACAGAACTCTCCCAAACTTCAATTAATTGTTGCTCTAACTTTTGATTCATACTACTTACTTCTTTTATATTCATGAATAGTCACACTCTCGTCAGCTTATTTTCGTTTTGCATAACAAGAACCGATTGTTTCCTTGATCCAAGTTAAAAATTTTCATCATCATCATAACATGAGATGAATTTAATTAAAATCTATGGATAAAAACTGCCGCGCTCAAATAGATAACGAAACAATCAATTCTAAGAGAGTATGACTTGCTTTGAAACACACTAAAAAAGAAGCTTTCAATACTGATGTTTTCTCAAATCGTTCTGTTGAAATAAAAATGATTTGAGCTTTTTCTTCCCGCATAGTCGCCATAACGAACAAAATATATTCTTTTAAATAAACGATTTTAAACCACTTGCCCTAGAGTCCACTTCAGGGTTTATGATTACTTATAGAAAAGATAAGGAGAATTAACGATGAATATAAAAAAAGCAGCGGAAATGTTTGATTTGAGCGTAGACACATTGCGCTATTATGAACGAGTCGGTGTGATTCCACCTGTCCAACGCAATGAGAGTGGCTATCGGGTGTACACAACAAATGATCTAAACTGGATCTATTTAGCAAAACATTTACGAAATGCAGGATTGTCCATCGAATCCCTAATTGAATTTGCTCAATTGGCACAAGTACGTGAAAGTAAGAATGTCGAAAAAGCTCAGAAACAGATTTTAGCCGATCAACTTGAAGAATTGGAGAAAAAGTTAGTCGAAATGCAGGAAGTAAGAAACCTACTTATTTATAAGATAGAAACGTATGATGAGCATATCGCAAAATTCAAAGCAGGAAATATGCCCCCTGATAAAGTGGAAAAATTATGGGAACGAAAAAAGTAACACCTTTTACTTGCTATAGACTCAACTCCAAGGTTTAGGATAGAACATGTAATGAAAATTAGAGGAGGAAACACTATGCAAACAATCACACTCAATAATGGTGTCACCATGCCACAACTAGGATTTGGCGTTTATCAAATCCCTTTGGAAGAAACAGCAGAAGCTGTTTACCAAGCAATCAAAGCTGGGTATCGACTAATCGACACTGCTTCTATTTATGGAAATGAAAAAGAAACAGGCGAGGGAATCAAGCGCGCCATGACTGAAGGTCTAGTCACTCGAGAAGAACTTTTTGTCACCTCTAAATTATTTATTCTCCAAGCTTCCGAAGAAAAAGCTAAAGAAACGATTGAACATTCGCTTGACACAATGGGATTGACATACCTTGATCTTTATCTTATTCACCAACCATATGGAGATATTTATGGTGCTTGGCGCTCAATGGCTGCTGCTCAAAAAACAGGGAAATTACGTGCAATTGGCGTTTCAAATTTCAAATCAGCTAAGATGATCGAGTTTGTCGGCTTGAATGAGGTGAAACCTCAAATCAATCAAATCGAAGTGAACCCTTGGAATCAACGAGTGGAAGATCAGGAATGGCATGAAAAATACGACGTTCAAGTTGAAGCTTGGGCACCTTTTGCAGAAGGACGCCATGACCTATTTACCAATCCGACATTAGCAGAAATTGGCAAGCAATATGGCAAAACGGTTGGTCAAGTTGTTCTTCGCTGGTTGATGCAAAGAGGGATTGTCGCTTTAGCAAAAACAGTTCGTCCAGAACGGATGGCTGAAAACATTGCTATTTTTGACTTTGAGCTTTCCCAAGAAGACATTGAAAAAATAGCCGCTTTAGATAAAAAAGAGTCCGCATTCTTTGACCACGATGCCCCCCAACAAGTGGAATGGTTTATGAATCGGATGTTAGATACTGAAAACTAATAGGGAAAACAATACAAGTCCGCTCCCCTTGCAAAAGGAGGCGGACTTGTATTGTTTCTTACTGAATGGTAGGTCGTCACTTTTCTTTGTCAGTATGACAATGTTCTTGGAAATAGGGCCAGTGAGTCTGCTTTGATCAAGGAATTGTTTTTCATATTAGCAATGGGCCCTAAATGATGACTTACAAAATGACGAAGGACAGATATTCGTAGATAAGAACTGTACAAAACAACATGCCTAAAACGCTTCTCTGACCTCTCAAATGTACTTTCACCAAATATGTTTTAGAGATTCTATACGTACATAATAAATAAATTGCCCCCAATTCTTCTACTATTAAGAGGAAACATTAAGAAGAAATCTTTAGATCAAGATAGCTGCTACCATCACAACGAAATTATAGAAGCTATGTGCAAAAATGGATTCCCAAATATTTCCCCTACGTAAATAGGTGATCGTCAAATAAAACCCTATGACAAAGTAGGGAAAAAGAGCAAAAAGATTCCCGTTCACATTTACATTATGACTCTGAGTAAAAAACAAGAGGCTTCCGACAGCAGTGATGATTCTCAGCCATCGTTTTTCTCCAACATAAATCAGTGTATAGCGATAAAGCATTTCCTCGAAAACAGGTGCTAGCAAAAGAGCATCAAATACAAAGGCAAGGGTTCTTTGATCTGAGGGATAAACAAAAATCAACGCATTGAGATCACGAAATAAAAGAATATTAATTAAACCGATGGTAAGGATAATACTCGCAGGAACGATTAGAACGATTTTTATTAATTTAACTTTATTTAGCTTTTGATAACTCTCCACTAAATAATTACGAAAGAGTATAGTACCGAATAAAATGAATAGTAATTTTATTCCAATATAATTATAACTCATCAAATATCTTGCATAAGAAGAAGGAATGCCACGTATTGCTAGCCCCTTCCATAGGACATAAAACAATAAAAATAACCCTCTTTTCAACTTATCCCTCCTATTGAACGAAAGCTTTATACTCCAGATAGTTTTACTCTTCTTTCAGTTCTTCCTATCTCTAAAATAACAATAAACCAAATAACCACTGGAGCATACTAACAAAGGAAGTCCGACATAGAGCATACCAATTCCTAACGGATAATTAATAGCAAGGTCAAGTTGGATATTCTTAAGTTCTTCTTGACTGATTGTGTCAAAATCTTGAATAGGGATCAAAATCGTTTGTAAAAAAAAGCCAACGACCGTGATAAAAAGACTGAAACAAAAAACGCCGAGTGCAAATTTTTTCATAAGAGACCTCTTTTCAGCATACACTTTATTGCTTTATGATCTTATTATACATACCATTCATTAAAAAAAGAAACTTAAAATATTTTTACACATCACACTTGCAACAATTAACAAGGAAACCATCCTATAGAAGTCATTCCTTAGCTGGATAAAGGAGTCTCCTCACTAATAATCCTTCCATCAAACAACATAGGAAGTGTTTAATTTCCTTCATTCGACTTACTTGAAATCTGCCTCTATGAAGACTAGAAACACGTATCCAAATCACCGCTATCCACCGTATTTAGAGTATCGATGTGCTTTTTTAAGACAGTGCCGAAATGGCAGACCTTTTCTCCGAAAAAATCAGAGGGGATGCTAACAAAAATACCGCTAGCAGCAAACGAATCATCGTCCTTACCAACGGCATTTTATTAAAGACTTCTGTCCTGGATTCTCTAAAAATTCCACTTCATATTTTTAGTCAGGCACTGTTTTTATTGCAAAAAAATTTTCTTTTCTTTAGCTTAGCAAAGGTGGATTGCCATTCTTTTCTAGGACATGTTTTGTGGTCCGTAGTAAAAAGATTCAGTACTTTTTAAACGGTTCTTTGTCTCGTAAATGAATATTCTCATGATTGTCTTCGATCATTTCAATCACTCTTGGTTCATTCGTAGCGTACGCTTACTTCAACAGAATTCATCATATATTCTAATACACTATCACTGATTTCTCGCAACAGCCGTATTCTCAAAGAATGATTTGTAGATGAAAAAAGCATTCAGAAAACAATGGGTCTCTGGATGCTTCATTCATCAATATAATAATCTAATGGATAACATAGTTAAAACTGAAATCAAGGTAAATCCATATTCGTTTTTCATAAAATCATCATCCATTCATAACTTCAAAAATAGTCATTCTTAGTAAGTGTTTATTTTCAAGAAAATTCATTCTCTTTACTTAGTAAGATAGAAAAAGACAACAACCATTATGACAACAAGCACCCAAAAATACCATTTTTCAGAGTTTTTTTCTTCATATCTATTCTCCCTTTCTATTCATCTCAATTTTGAAAGAAACATAATAAGCAAAATATCGCCTTCATGAAGGGCAATCGCTATCTGATTCCCTATCCGATTAATTCTCGGTTAACTCATCCCTGAATTTCAGGAATAGGTCTTTCGCTTGTCCTGTACGCATGTTTGTCAGGACTTTAATTTTCTTAACCATGCCAATATCATTTTCGTTTTTTGAAAGCATTTGTCGTGCCATTTCTTCTTTGATCTCTGCTTCTTCTTCCTTCGTTAAATTTCTGACTTCTTTCTTTTTACCAAAGAATCCCATCCTGTTCTCCCCTTCTTATAAAATTTATGCGCTTTTCACACTAGCCAGACTGAGCATTCTTTTTTATCTAAAATGCGTTTTTCCGTCCATGACTTGATTCCTATACTCTAATCTACCATTTCTGTCGAAACCGAGAAAATGGTTAGTTCTCTTTTTTATTTTTAGGGAAGATATAAAAATAAAACACGGAGCCAATGATGATCGCTGGCGGCACCGAGATGCTCAATAATTTTAAAGCAGTGTTTAAAAGCACACCAAATTTTTCTTGAATAGAAAGATTCATAATCGTGCTGAAGTCTTGATTGAACGAAGTAACGATCATCGTGACAAAAAAGATCAAGCAAAAACTAATCACCCCATACTTGATACTTACTTTTAAATTCTCATTGTCTTTCTTAGTTTCTTCCAAAAGTAATGTTTCTAATGAGATATCCAATTCTTCGGCTATTTTGATCATATTTTTTTTGCTAGGGTAGGTAGCACCTAACTCCCATTTTGAGATTGTCTTGTCACTTACTTCTAATAATTCTGCTAGCATACTTTGTGTTAGCTTGTTTTTTTCTCTATATTCTTTCAGCTTCATTGCTAATATTGTTTCCTTCATTTCAACCACTCCTCATCGATTTCTACCTTTCATTTTGACATAAAACCTACCATTTAACAGGAATTCTTGAAAAAGAGAGTAGAATAGAGGGGATTTTTAGCTACTTCTGGTGATTTACCTGAAATATACTACCAAATCCTTCCTTACAACAATAGTTGTTGTGCATTCTGATATCTTCTAAATAATATCAAACCAGAAATCATAAGCATCTGTAAATAATTAAAGGAGACGCAAAAACTTCCCAGTTTTTGCCCTCCCTCATTTCTCAAGAAAATATGTTAATAGAAGATTCTCTTCCTATCATTCACATTAAAACAAGCCAAAGTATTTTTTCACTTCAATATACACTAAAGGAAAAATGGATAAGCCGATTACCCATAGCCAGTCAACTGCACGAAGAGAGACAAAGCCAAAAATGGTTTGCGTGAATGGAATCGTTACTAACAAGATAATGATCAATGCACCTATGAAGGTTGTCATTACTAACAACGGATTGCTCAAAAAACGCAGCTTCAGAATAGATTCTTTACTTCTACAATTAAACATATGCACAATAGTTGATAATCCCAATACAATAAATGTCATTGTCTGCGAAACCTCTATCGATTCTAGACGTCCAATTAGAATCGCGCCTAATGTGACGCCTGTAAAAACAATTGAGATTTCTACAATTTTTACCAATAATCCTTGCGCAAAAATGCTCGTGTATTTAGTGATAGGGGCTTCCTTCATTGCTTTTTTATCGACTGGTTCAATGCTAAGACTCATTCCTGGGATTCCATCTGCAACTACTTTTATGATTAACAATTGAACCGCTGTAACAGGTGCTCCCCACCCAACGAGCAAGGAAATTAAAACGATCGTCAGTGCAGAAATATTGCAACCAAGCATCGCGTATAATGATTTTCTGATATTGCTGTATACCCGTCGTCCTTCTTCAACCGCCTGAACAATCGTCGCAAAATTATCGTCTACTAAAACCATATCAGAAGCTTCCTTTGCTACTTCTGTGCCACCTCCCATTGCGATCCCTACATCAGCTGCTTTTAATGCAGGTGCATCATTGACACCATCGCCAGTCATAGCGACAATCTCATCATTTTTTTGAAATGCTTTTACGATTCGAATTTTATCTTCTGGGGAAGTACGGGCAAAGACTCGATAGTCATCAATCACATGGGCTAATTTTTCATCGCTCATTTCATTTAAATCCGCGCCGGTCATTGCTTTTTTCCCATCGGTGAGAATTCCTACATCTTCTGCGATTTTTTTTGCTGTCAGTAAGTGGTCCCCTGTGATCATTACGGTTTGAATCCCTGCTTGTTTTGCAATAGAAACAGCCGTATAGCTTTCGGGCCGAGCTGGGTCGATAATCCCAACAAATCCTGCAAACTCTAACTGACTTTCAAGAATTTCTTCAGTAAGACGTGTAGGTTTTTCATCGTATCTTTTATAAGCAACGCCCAAAACACGGTATGCTTGATTGGCCAACTCATCATGCTTATTCAAGTAGGCAGGGGTGTTCGCATCAATGAGATCCAAGCGATCAAAAGCCCCTTTTGTGACAGAAACATATTGGTCGTTTACTTTATATAAGACAGTCATCCTTTTTCGTTTTGAATCAAAGGGAACTTCATGAATCTGTTCAAAGGTTGAAGCGACTTTACCTAGTTCCTCTTTAGTGAAGAGCGATGCCAGTTTTTTTCTGATCGCCAACTCTGTTGGATTACTGGTTACTGTTGCATTTTCTTCCATCGAACTAGCAAGATAGAAAAGAAATAAGAGATTTTTTTCCTTCTCTTCTGTTATTTCTAAGCAGGAAGTCAGTCTATCCTTCATCATAATAACTTCTTTCACGATCATCTTATTTTCGGTAATTGTTCCAGTTTTATCTGAGCAGATAATTGAAACACCTCCAACGGTTTCTACTGTTGAAGGAGTCCTAACGATGGTTTTCTTCAGTGCCATATTCCTCATCCCAACAGCTAGAGAGATTGTTACAACGACTGGCAAAACCTCTGGAATAGCAGCAACAGCCATTGATATTGCGGTCATGATACTGGTCTCTAAAGACAATCCTTTGCTGATTCCTATAGCAATAGCTAGAAAGCCAGAGAGAATAGCGATTAGTCCTAGAACTTTCCCAAGTTTTTGCATTTTTACTTGTAGAGGTGCTATGGTTGTTTCTTCCTTGCTTAATAAGCTCGATATTTTACCAATTTCCGTATTCATTCCTGTCTTTTCAACTCGAACGTTTGCTTTTCCTGTGACGACCAATGAGCCAGAAAAAACCAAGTCTTTTCTGTCTCCTAAAGAATCTTCTTTAGAAGAAATATAGGTGGGGTCTTTTTCACTTGGTTCACTTTCACCAGTTAGAAACGATTCATCAACAAAGAAATTACTACTAGTTAAAAGCTTAGCATCTGCTGGAATACGGTCCCCTAATGCCAACTGAACAATATCACCAGGAACAATGTTCAAACTTTCAATCTCTTTTAACGCCCCATCTCTGAATACTTTACTTACGGGAACACTCATCTTATTTAATTCACTCATTGATTTTTCCGCATTTTTTTGCTGTCGAATCGACAAATATAGATTAAGAATGACAATTGAAAAGATGACTATTGGTTCCGTAAAATCATCAGGATGATTTTGAAAAGCAACATAACTAGATAAGAGTGTTGCAACGATTAAAATCAAGATGGTAATATCCTTCATCGACTCTTTCAAATAGTCATAAAAATGCTTCTCATCTTTGCTTTCTATGGAATTAAACCCATATTTTTCTAGCCTCATTTCTGCTTCTTTACTGGAAAGTCCTGACTGGTTAGGGCTCTTTCCGTTTTCTTTCAATTGTTCTTTTACCATCTGCCTATACCTCCTAAAACAAAAAAGAAGTCAGACAAACTAACCATAAAAGCCTAAGGTTAGTTTTTCTGACTTCAATAAGATTTATTCCGGCGAACAAATCTAATGTCATTATTTAAATTCCACCTAATTATTGCACATCCGAATATTTGGGTCAAGATTTTCACGATGACCGATCAATCAAAATGAGAGAATCGTATGCAAAATCGAGAAAAAGTACGTGTACATCCTAATCCTAGAGACAAGAAGCTCGCCCTTACAAAATGATTTCAGGACTTTCTTTACTTAGCACATAATCATTACCTGTTACGTTAAAATATTCTTGAATCAACAGACTTAACTCTTTGATTGCTTCATTCGCCCGATCCCGTTGCGTTTCATTGATCGATTCAATGAATAAAACAGCATGGGTGGTCTCTTCTGTTAGCATCGTACGTTGGGCTTCCCGCCAATTCAAGCATCGACAAATTGCACCTTTCTCATCATAGTAAATGACTTCCTTTTCCAAGGCTGGGGAATCAGTATCTGCACCTAAGGGAAAGAAAGATTCGCCGCCTTTTGCAACGCCTAAATGAAGGTCGCCAACGATTGTATCGAGGTCTTCTCCGCCTAAAGGGACACCATATTTCAAGGAAATACTATTATAGATATCTACTAAAGGATTGATGGGAGAAAATTCTCTGTCTTGATTCACCCGTTTCAACAGTGCTTCGATGGAAGAGCGTACCCCTTTTTTCGTTTTAAATTGCTGAAAAGCACTTCGCCATTCTTGGATCACTTGGTTTTCACTGAAGGTGTCGGTCGTTAAGTAGCGCTTTGCTTGTTCTTTACTACTTTTTAGCAAGTCAGTAAAAAACGTTTCGTGTGCAGCATCGGCAACATTGTTTATATTTTTTACAACAAGGCAGTTGACTTGTGCTTCTGGAAATAGTGCCCAAAATTCTTGATCGATCATTATTTTCTTCACTTTCTCTACACTCCTATTTAGTTTATTTGAACAAATTCATGTCCTTTATTTTTCAGGCTCTCTGTTTTTTCAGCAGCCAGCCGAGCTATATCCTTTTTAACAAAATATCAGCTACCTGTGCTTCCTACCCTAGGTAGCATGAATGTACATTCAATCAGATCCAATCTCCCCAGCGGCGTTATTCGTTTAATAGTCTCTTTTGATCCCATTCTTGACGTTGACCCAATCAACTTCTACCGAAGATTTTATTTTTTTCAGCATTTCCGCAAGATTTTTTCTTTCTAAAGCAGATAACTGTTGAATCGCTACTTTATTTGAATAGTTATTTTCTCTTATGATTAATTGAACCGCTTGTTTCCCTTTGGCGGTTGTGTATAAGTGTTTGATTTTTTTATTTTCTTTGTCTGACTCTTTTAGAATAAACCCATTTTCCTCTAACTTTTTTACCGCCCGGGACAAAGTCGTGCGATCAACTTTGATCAGTTCGGCTAATCGTTCAGGAATAATTCCTTCATTTTCAAATATACGAACTAAGTGAATGTATTGTCCTTTACTGAGTTGAACCTCTTTAAATTCAATATTAGCAATGGATTCCAACATTCTACTGATCGAACCTATCTCACGAAGTATATCCTCCACGAACTATCCCCTCCCTATCTAGCACTATAATAGCCCATTATTGTTGCATATGCAACAATAATGGGCTTGATTTACTTTATTACTCACTCTTTGAAAATGGGTCTATTGAATAAGCTTGTCTCAAAAAATCAGGAGAATACCGAGAAAAACTTCTCTGTACTCTCCTTTTACAAACATTCCAAGTGGAAATACTATCCAAATTTCTCCTAATTTCAAAATCAAATTCATGAAGATGATTGCTTAGTACAGTAGTAAATGAATCAACTTCGTTTTCATTTACTTTCCCCGAATCGTATAATTTTTTTCTTTTTGCTTGCTAAGTTTTTATTTAACCTTGTCTAACGCAGATTGATTGGTTACATCCAATTCGTTGTTTAAAATCACTAAAATTCACATTAGATTTACGACATAAGTTTATGACGCTCTCTCGAGCTTATTTCAATGAGAGTTTACCAACGTATCAAAAACTATTAAGTTTCTGACTCTTTCTAAGAATTGTCCTAATATTCATGAACCTAAATTTTAAATGAACAATGATTTATTTACGAGTTTATGAACACAAAAATACAGTGATACATATAAATTATAGTATCTAAAAAGAGTGTCCAGAAATTCGTCACTTTCTTAACACTCTTTGTCGAAAAATTAAGAAGATCAAAAGCTATTAAATTTCTTCCCCTCATATAGCTGTTAAAAAAATCATGAACTAAAATTCTTATAAACACCTTTTTTAATTGTTGTTTTTTGTATATCTTTTCAGATGTTTTGCTGTGTATGAATCTTCTAACGTTAATAAGTCTATTGGGTACCCTTGAAACAATACTTTACCTCCAAAGTTCCCCCCGCCAGGTCCCATTTCGATAAGCCATTGAGCCTGACTAATTATTTTGAGATTGTGCTCTAGAACAATCAATGTATTTCCTTTTTGCAAAAGTTTATTTAACAATAATAACAACTTGTCAATATCCGCCTCATGAAGGCCGGTAGATGGTTCATCTAATATTAGACAGTTAGAAGTATCTTGAGCAATTATTTTTGCTATCTTTAAACGCTGAAGTTCTCCACCAGAAAATGTATCTAGCGACTGCCCCAACTTCATATACTCTAGATGAACATCCATGAGAATTTGCATCGTTCTGATCAATAAGCGATCATCAAACAAATCTACTGCTTTTCGAACTGATAATTGTAAAATATCGTAAATAGTGAAACCATGCCATAAAATAGATAAGGCTTCATCGTTATATCTTTTTCCTCGGCATTTCTCACAAACTTGCTCTGCATCCCCCATAAAAGCCAAATCCATTTTTATCACTCCTTTGCCTTTGCACAGAGGACATGCTCCTTTACCGTTATAGCTGAAAAGAGAGGCACTTTTACCAGAACATTGCGCGTAGATGCTCCGAATTTTATCAAAGACATTTAGATACGTGAGAACATTTGAGCGAATGTTGCCATTTATCTGACTCTGGTCTAATATACTTGCTTCAGGATATTTTTTTTTAAAAAGATAGCGAATGAGTGTGCTCTTCCCAGAACCAGCGACTCCGGTTACAACCGTTAATGCTTGTTTTGGCAACACCACAGAAGCGTTTACAACATTGTGCAAACTAACCTCATTTAATTCGTAATAGGAAGAAAATTGTTGTCTTTGTGTATTAACGTTCAACTGATCTGCCAACGCTCTTCCAGTGATGGTGTTCGACTTCAGTAGTTCATCATAGGTTCCTTCAAAGGTGATTTTTCCACCGCTATCCCCGGATCCTGGACCGATCTCAATGATATGGTCTGCAATTTGTATAATATCCGGATCATGGTCAACAAGAACAACAGTATTTCCTTTATCTTTTAACCCCCTAATTATCTTTGCTATTTTTTGAATATCTTCTGGATGGAGTCCAATACTAGGCTCATCAAAAATGTATAGAATATCACTAAGTGCACTGTTAAGATGTTTAACCATTTTTATTCTTTGAGATTCTCCACCAGATAATGTTGCTGTTGGACGGTTAAGAAACAAATAGCCTAAGCCAACCTCCTCCAAACTCTGTAGTTTCTTACTTAAATCTTTCAAAATCACCTGAACAACAGAAGAATGAATCTCTTTAATAAATTTGTTTAGTTCAGGAATAGGCATCCTCACACAGTCTGCGATCGATTTTCCATTTATCTTTGCAGAGCGAACGAGTTTACTTACTCTAGTGCCTTGACAATTGGGACATTCTTTCACTTGCAGAATGTGATTTAATGTTGCACTATATTGCGTGCTTTCTTTTTCGATAAAATTTTTGGTAATTCTGGGAATGATCCCTTCATAACGTGCAGTTTTTGGCCATTTATTCGTAGGATTACTTGGAGTGCTGCCGAGATCATTTAGTAAACGGTCCAATTCTTCTGCTAGGTAATCTTTAATTTTTTTATTGTTATCGAAATTACCAGATTCTGTATACCTAGACAGGCGCCATCCTCCCGGTTGAAAAGTAGGAAATTGAATAGCTCCCTCTGATAAAGATTTGTCAAAATCGATTAATTTATCGACATCAATCTCTTTGACCTCACCTAATCCCTTACAAACTTCACACATGCCCTTGGGATTATTAAACGAATAATTCATAGAATATCCAATAAAAGGGGTTGCGACCCTCGAGAATAGCAGCCTTAAACTTGAATATATATCTGTTACAGTTCCAACTGTGGAACGTGCATTTCCTCCTAGTTTCTTCTGATTAATCACAATAGATACTGGTAGATTTTCTATTTTATCAACGATCGGTTGAGAATAGTGAGGTAGTAGCTGTTGGATATAACTCGAATAGGTCTCGTTTAGTAATCGTTGGGATTCAGCTGCTAAGGTATCAAATACCAAAGAAGATTTTCCCGAGCCTGAAACACCTGTTACGACAGTTACTTGATACTTAGAAAGTTTCAGAGAAAGATTTTTTAAATTGTTTGTTTTAGCTCCTTCGATAGAAATGAGATCATTCATCATACCTCAGCCTTTCCGTTTTAAGCGCTTCTAAATATTTCTTTGCTAGTTCAGCGAACTGCTCTTTTTCCTTCCGGTTAAAAACTGCATTTGCGATTTCAGATAAGTGTGTATGTCCATTATCAATAGTTGTTAATAAATGACTTCCCTCTTTTGTCAAAAAAGTGAGTAGTTCTCGACCATCTGTATCATTGGGTTTCTGTTGAATATAATTCATTAATTTTAGCTCTTTTAACGCCTTTGAAAGTTTTGTCCTACTAATTCCTAGCAAAACACTCATTTTTGACGGGCGCATCTCAGTTTCAGAATTTAGAATATTTAAAATATCATATTGAAGCCAACTAATTGTTTTAGGATTTAGTCTGGTTCTTTCAGCCACCAATTCACATTGTAAGTTTACTAATACCTCTTCTAAATTATTCATTGAAAACTTCCCTTCAAATTGATTTCTATTTGGAAACTATATCATTTGGGAAATCAGATGTCAAATAGGTAGTCTATCCATCTGGCGCTTATCATTGTTGCGCGTTGATTCCTGCTTAGTCAAGCAGCCTCTTTCGTAGAAAAACGACAAGTTATTGGAATGGCTATAAAGGAGTCATGATCCAATGAATTTCTGACACTGGAAAACTTAATTATCGGAAATTCATCGGCCCAAACTAAAAATAGAGTACTCAGAAAATAGATATTTCCAAGCACTCTATGTATTAAAAATCTTTCTTTCACTATCAAAGCAAATGATTTAACTCAAACGATCAATTTGGATCGCACCTTTTATGACGATCAATTTGAGCAGGACATGCGTAATTGAATACATTTGTTCAACAGGTTTCCCTCGTTAACCATGGCTGCTTTTCTTAGTGTATGATTCTAAACTAAATTCAGTTTCTTCATAGGGAACATCTTCCGCATGTATGCGATTGTATCGCTGCTTAAATTTTCGAAACCCAAACACCACTAACACTTTCACGATTGCATAAAGTGGTATACCGAAAATCAACCCAAACATGCCGAAAAGTTCACCCATTATCCATAGCACAAAAATAATTGTTACTGGATGGATCACCATATGTTTTCCCATGACCTGAGGTTCGATCAGCTCCCCATTTAATAATTGAACAACGATCCAGACAATGCACAACTGAATGAACATCGTAGGAGACGTCATGATTGCAATGATTGCACAAGGGAAAAAGGCTACAACCGGTCCGATATAAGGAACGATAGCTGTTGCGCCAACAAGAAATGCTAAGCTTCCAGAAAAAGGCATGTCGATAATTAAGAAGCCAATAAAAGTCAATGTTCCTATGATCACACAAACGACTAGTTGGCCCTTTAGATAGGCGCCCACCTGATTTTCCATCGTCCGAATGATTTCTTTGACTTCATGACGTAATCTAGGGGGGAAGATACCTAAAGAATACTCTACAAATTGACGGTCATTTTTCAATAAAAAGAACGTGATGATCGGCACTGTCAATAACAACAATAGGACATGGGTAATCGTTGAAAACACTTGTGAAGCACCGAAAATAATATTGCCCAGATATACGCCCACATTATTAGAAACTTGATTTATCCAATTCGCCAGAACCTCGAGTCCCTCATGATATGCTTGTTCATATCTAGTATTTTGTATAAAAGTTTCTATTACTCGTTCAGCTTCGATCAAATAATTTGGGAAGTTTTCGATCAATCGTTCAAATTGTTGGATAAGTAACGGCAGTGCGAGGGCAGTTGACAAGATGAAGGCAGCAGTAAGTGTGCATAATGTAATAATAATACTCAGTACTTTTGAAAGTCCTAGCCCTACCAAAAACTTTACAACTGGTTTAAGTACAAAATATAAAACGAGCGTCATAGTTAACGGAGGAAGAACCACCTGAAATACTTTAACTACTGGCTCAATCAAAAAGGTAAGATTTTTGAACAGCAATAGTGTTGCGCCACCTATAAACAGGACCGCTAAGATGTATAAGAGTGTAGCCCCACCCAACATTTGTATCACTTTATGTTTCTTTTTCATTTCTTCTCCCCGTTCTTTCATTATCTAAATCAACCTTCTTTTCTTGTAAAGATTAGCTCACCCCAAATGGACCTTTTCATTTACTAATCTCCCCCACTTGAGGATTCGATGCGATTTGAAATGAAGACAACTTTTATTTAATAATCTTACCATAATTAGTCATAAAAATACCTCTAAGCTATATCTCTAGCCTAGAGGTGTTTTTCAGATTGATTAATGAGCTATCTTCTCTATATTATTTGACAAACTCCCTTTATTATTTTAGTATTTTCAGAACTTTTTATAATCATTCACAATAAATAAATTTTAATTATCAATGCGAAATCAGCCTCCCAAAAAATTATACCTTTAGCTTAAATGAACATAATAAAAAGAGCCTAATCAAAAATGAAAAACAGGTGAAACATTAATGAATCAAGAACTTTAAAGTTTGCAATTCCTTAAATGAATTATTCTTATATTTAGCGACTCCTATTTTATCTAGACATAGATTTCATTGTAGGTTTCTATACACAATATCGAATAGTATTATTAGAAATTTGATTCAAAAAGAGTGTCCAGAAACGATCATTTTCTGAACACTCTTTCTTCCTCTTATCGATTACTTCTTTTACGTTTTTTAATTGCTACAAATACGAGTGTGACTAACAAAGCTCCGACACTACTTAAAATCAGTTGTCCTTTAATCTGTTGTCCAGTTTTTGGTAAATGATTATTTGAATTACCATTGTTCTTAGGATTATGCGCTTTAGTGTTATATACGTACACGACTTCTTCAGCTGCGTCACTGAAAGTACCGGAAGCATTATCTGGGGTTTCTACTACATACCACCCTGGGATCTCTTTGGCTTCGCTTGTATATGGTAACCCTACTTTTCCGCTTAATACCGTTGGGTCTGCCAACTGATTCCCTTCGGAATCTTGATATTTCACTGTGACTGGTGCTGCATCGCTGCGTTCATATACGTACACCACTTCTTGCCCTGTATCACTGAAGGTGCCGGAAGCATTATCTGGGGTTTCTACTACATACCACCCTGAGATCTCTTTGGCTTCGCTTGTATATGGTAACCCTACTTTTCCGCTTAATACCGTTGGGTCTGCCAACTGATTCCCTTCGGAATCTTGATATTTCACTGTGACTGGTGCTGCATCGCTGCGTTCATATACGTACACCACTTCTTGCCCTGTATCACTGAAGGTGCCGGAAGCATTATCTGGGGTTTCTACCACGTACCAACCATGGATCTCTTTGGCTTCGCTTGTATATGGTAACCCTACTTTTCCGCTTAATACCGTTGGGTCTGCCAACTGATTCCCTTCGGAATCTTGATATTTCACTGTGACTGGTGCTGCATCGCTGCGTTCATATACGTACACGACTTCTTGCCCTGTATCACTGAAGGTGCCGGAAGCATTATCTGGGGTTTCTACCACGTACCAACCATGGATCTCTTTGGCTTCGCTTGTATATGGTAACCCTACTTTTCCGCTTAATACCGTTGGGTCTGCCAACTGATTCCCTTCGGAATCTTGATATTTCACTGTGACTGGTGCTGCATCGCTGCGTTCATATACGTACACGACTTCTTGCGCTGTATCACTGAAGGTGCCTGAAGCATTATCTGGGGTTTCTACTACATACCACCCTGAGATCTCTTTGGCTTCACTTGTGTATGGTAACCCTACTTTGCCGCTTAATACCGTTGGATCTGCCAACTGATTCCCTTCGGAATCTTGATATTTCACTGTGACTGGTGCTGCATCGCTGCGTTCATATACGTACACGACTTCTTGCGCTGTATCACTGAAGGTTCCCGTCGGATTACCTTGAACTTCTTTTATAGTATACCCGTCTACTTCTAACTTATACTCTGGCGTTGTTGCATCAAAAGATTCACCAATATTACCGCTAATTTTTTGAGAAGGCTTCAATTCATTCCCTTCAGTATCAATATAACTCAACGTAACATCTGCAGCGGCTTCTTGATGATTGATCGAAAATTGGTGCAAATAGGTTCCTGAAGAAATGGCGTAAAAACTATATCCATCTGGTTGAGCATAGGATCCGGCAGGATTATTCAGTCGTGCGTTATACTCCATTGTTTCGATACTTTCAAATTCACTTTGAGTAACCCCAGATACAGTAATCCCATCTTCTGTAATACTTAATCTTGAGGAGGGTACCTGTACACCATTCAAATCAAAGTACGTCTGACTAGTACTATTCGATTTTGTAAAAGGAGGCTGATATCCATCAAAATTTGTTAAACGATTAGGCATAATGGAAAATGGAACAAAAAATGATTGATTATCGGGATCGTAATTTAACTCTTTTGCAGATAATGAAGTAATCGCATCATTTCTTCCTGTGTTTTGGCCATAAGCAGCTAAGTTTGATAATTTGGAAAACTCATTTATCACAGTAAAATCTGTCACGCCACAGAACTGTATTCTTAATTCTGTTAGATTTGGTAATGCAACCAGAGGTGCAATTGTCGTAATATTCATATTGGACTCGAAACTTAGCGACTCTAGTCCTTTCATATTAACTATTTTTGAAAATACAGCATCGGTTACATTTGCGGAACTAAGATTTAATCTAGTTAAATTGGCACCAAAGTTTGGTACATTATCATCCGTTACATTAGCACCCATCAAATATACATAAACTAAGTTATTTAACGAAGTGAGAACGGAAAAGTCAGTAACCTGATTTTGGCCGCTCATATAAAATGATGATAGATTTGTTGCATATTCCAAGCCTGTCAAATCAGCAATAGCGGAATCTGCAGCGTAGATATAGAGAGTCTGAAGTTTGCTCATCTGTTCCTTCGTGATTTTGGACACATCTATACCTAAAGATTTAGCAACTACGGATTGTAGTGCTGGATCCGGAAGCCAAGCTGCAAAATCTTCTTGATCATTATTTACTGCAACCTCAGATGGATTTGCAGAACTTTGACTTGTCGTCTCATTTTCAACTTGGCTATTCCCCTGATCTTCGCCAGAATACTTTGCGTTGTTAGAAGAGCTTTGCGTTGTTGTTTCTTCCGTGGATTCATTATTATCTTCTGTCGAAGTATCAGAAGATTCACTTTGCGTTGTTGAAGAATCCAGCGTTGTACTCGAATTACTCATATTTTCAGATTCTTCATTAGTTGCTTGTGCTACACTTTCTTGTTGCTCATCTGATCGAACATTCACAATGGGAACAAAAAAAGAAGGTACTATTAAACTTGCCAAAGATATGTAGGAAAAAATTTTCTTTTTCATCTGCCAACTCCATCGTGGTATTTTTTTAACCACCTATTTTTATATCTCATCTATTGTAGTAATAATGTATTCTATAGTAAATACTTTTCAAGCAAGGACAGAGTTCCTTCAACCAAAAATAATCATTATTTTTATAAGATACTTGGTATTATGTAATAATAGTTCCTCTTTGTTTTTTAACAACCCAGAACAAAGTTTAAAGAATGAAAGTTTCTATCTTTGTTAAATGATAGTTAGTGAAAGTCTTCCCGACGTGGACCAAACGTCGAAGAGAGGCCCAGATTCATGATAAGATAGATCATTTCTGCATTACCTTTGACCAATTCTGCTTTTCCCGTGTCATAGTTGGTAAGTGCATAGGATTCAATAAGCACGTTTAGCTTCTCGCAATTTTTCACGTCTGTCCTCTATCGTTCGGTTAGAAATTTTATTACGTCTTCATAGGATTCCATCCCTGACTTCAAAATATATTATAAAAGACTACTTTTCCTTGATTCTTTTTCCAGATCACTTTATTTTAAAAATTAGTGAATGGCTAGTTACATCATTCAATTTATATCCACATAATTCTTTATTGTAGTATGGATAATCTTGTTCTACTATTTTTAACACTTCTTCGTCTGTAAAATCAAAATCTTCTATGGTGATAATGAGTTCTCGTAATAATACTAACTTAGAATATATTCCCATAATTATTGGAATATCAATCCAAAAATTCGCGGAAGTTAATGCTTCTATCATTTCTTTTAATTTTTGAACTTGATTTTCAATATAATTTTTTATCAACGGATGTGCTTTAAATGAACAATATTTTGTATATCAATAGACACAAAACGAAAGCTACTTGCTTCAATTGGCATAAAAAAAGAGGGCCCAGAAACTAGTCATTTTCTGAACACTCTTCTTAGCAGTTCCATAATGAATATTCTATCTATTCAAAGACTAATTTTGCTCAACATATCCGACCATCCAGAATGATTTATACATCATCTAAAAGAAAGGTCAACAATGTATACTCTGATGTCCTTTAAATGGAGATACTTTCTGACCTAATTATTTGAGCTGCTGAAAGAGCTATGAAATGAGGAATCAAAAAAGGATCAAAAACTTAAAAGTTTCTGACCCCTTCCATTATGAATTAAATCAATTTCAAAATTCGCTGGTAATATCTCTTGCTACGGCTGATAGTAGAACTCAAAATTATTTTAGATATTTCTAAAGTCTTGAAAATTCTCTAGTTTTCTATCTTTTAACATGTATAGCTCATCGCAAATATTTGCTACGGAAGCGTCATGTGTCACCATTACAAAGCTCGTATTATTCCATTCAATTCTTTGAAATATATCTAATACCATTAATTCTGTCTCTGAGTCTAGTGAACCAGTTGGTTCATCTGCCAAAATAAGTTTTGGATCAGTAATCAGTGCTCGAGCAATTCCTACTCTTTGTTTTTCACCGCCAGATAAATAGCTAGGGTTCTCAGATAGTAAGTGTGAAATATCTAAGCGCTTTGACATAACATGAACTTTTTTCTCTACATTTTTTTTCTCCACACCTAAATATTTTAGTGGTAAAGCAATATTTTCAAAAACATTCTTACTTTCAATCATCGGATTATCTTGAAATATAAAACCAATATTCCTCAAACGATTGAAGCTTCGCTCATTCGCGCTCATATTGCTTAAATTCTTTCCATCAAAAATGATAGCTCCTGTTTCTACTTTGATCAATCCTGCAATTAGTTTTAACAATGTTGTTTTGCCACTGCCGCTTTTTCCCATAATTGCGACTTTTTGGCCTTCATTTAAAGTTAAGTTAAGATTTTCGAAAAGTTCTTTTTTATTCCTACCATCTTTTATTTGAAGTGCAACGTTTTGAATACTAATCATTTGTAATTCTCCATTTCTTAAGAATTATGGTTACTGAGAGATAAAATAGTAAAAATAGTAATAACGCCAGGCATAGTAATGATATCAGAAAACTACTGGTAACTCCCCCTAAGTAATTGGTTATAATCACACTTATAATTACAACACTTGATAAAAGTAATACTTTTTCTCCAAGGAAGTACTGGCGAATTTCTTTTTTTGTAGCACCTAAAAACAAATGTAAATTGTAAACCTTTTTATCACGAAACATTTCTAAGTAAGAAAATACTATCGTTACCGCTATTAATACAACAATTGAAAAATAAGCAACTAGTTTTAGTAACCTATTGTTTTTAGTGATCGTATAGAGAATAGAAGATAGATGAAATCCTGATTCTCCTATCAAATCAATTGTACCAACTTGGTAAGGCTGAGAAAGATCATTTACGAATTTATACATTTGTTCTTGCGATAAAGAATCAGGTACCTGATAGTATCCATTAATTCCGTTTAAAAAATGTTTTTGAAAAAATGAAAAATCTTCTTTATTTAGTTGTTGGGGAGCCTTTTCTATGAAAGGAAGCATAATACGATCATCTAATACATAATCATCATACTCATTAAAAACAATTCTTTCCCCTTTTTCAACAAAACCGATTACTTTGGCTTCGAAATTTTTAAATAAATAAGAAATTTGAATTTTGTCTCCAACAGAAAAGTATTCTGAATAATTGTCTCCTAATATCACCGAAATTTTATTGTCATTGTATTGATAATCTTCTTGTGAGAACAAATTTCCTTGTGATAACCTAAGGTTAAAACGTTGAAGCACCTTATTGTTTATTTGCAGTGATTTATATGGAATTTCATCACTACTCATGTTATCAATAACATTAACAATATGTTCATAGCTATCAATAAACTGAGTATCCAAATTGTTTTCCTCCAAATAGTTTATACCTTGGCTTCCAATCACTTGGTATTCTCCTATTTTACTTTCCAATAATTCGTTATACAGGGACGAGAGGTAATTTACACTCTGAAGATTTTTTAAAAAGTTCTCTTCGTCTTCTCCAATTAGAGTATCCACTAACTTGAACGTTTTAGTATCTCCTGTGGAGATTCTTTTCTCTTCATTACTATTTTCTTGAGACATAACATTTGAAACCGAAAGCGTTAGAAATGAAAACAACAAAAACAAACTGTAGAAAAATAACAAATATTTTTTTCGTTTAACAGATTCAAAAATCTCGGATAGATAATTATTAAATTTCATCAAGCTTCCTCCAATTTCTCAAGAAAAGAAGAATAAATAGGGTTGCTGCACTACATATGATAAGAAACTGAGAAGATATATAATTAGTTGTAAATGAATGTATCGAATCATAAATATATTTTTTAAACGGAAAATATAGAATAGTTAAAACAAGAACACTCTCAACCAACCATACAGCTAATAACTGTTTTATCTCTTCTATAAGAACCGTATTTCTAGATATCCCTATAATTTTTTTCAAATAATTTGTAGATTGAGATAAAGTAAGATAGAAAAATATACAAATTCCTACCCCTAACAAGCAGAGTATTTGAAAAGAATAGCGCAACAAATTATTATTGCTTTCTGTATTTTTCGCATTATATATTTTGGTATCATCGGAATACGTAATGGCGGATATATCATTGATCAAATGTTTTTTTACTTTTTCCATCGCTGATTCATTTGAGTTAATTTGATAAACCCCTTGAGTTTGAGTTCCCTCCAATGAATCAATGTTAATTAAAGCCGTTTTGTTTAAATTTTTTGAATATGCTCCGTCTAATACGCCAATGATTTCGTAATTTTTCCCTTCAATATTTACATTGTTTTTATTTTTAGAAGCCAATTCTTTTCCAACAATCGCTCTGTTCTTCCCATCATAGAAATCTTCTTTAACAAAGTTTCTCCCCTCAGAAAGTGGCAGATACCAGTCGTAGTTAGTATAAATTGCTTTATAGTAAAAATTGCTTTCTAAATTTTTCACAACAAGCATTTTCTTTTGATCACCTAGCAAATTTCCCCATGTTTCGGAAGCTAGATTATTATTAACAATAAGACGTACTGACTCTTTAGACGTAAAATTATTGGAAACAAAATCTAAATTACTTTGATAATAAAAATAAAAAAAGGAAAAAGCATTTATGAGTGTTGCAATCAGAAAAATTAGATTTGTTACGAAAAAAAGTGTTCTTTTCAAAAAATCCCCTCTTTTCTCTTTCCTAATGTTAGCATAATCTTTGACGCTTATTGAATTAATCGGCCTAAATAAATATACCCAACTTCAAGAGTTGGGTATCCTAATTCGAACATTAGATTTTTTTAGCAATCAGCTTCCCCAGTAAGTATACGTTACTAGATCTCGAACCCCTGTTGCTTCAGCATATGAATAAGCTTGCCCGTATTTTCTTCCTGAATCTACACGTACATCTTTAAGTATAGGGGCTTTTAGCTGCACACGAGAATAGTGGTAAACATTACGCCAGTAAGTTTCAGCCCATCCAGTTTTTTGTCGGGTAGTAACATTTTTGTTCCCACTCTTATGATAGAAATCTTTTGATCTTGCTGAAACTAAAGAGTTTGCATTTGTTGGTTTATTTCCAAACTCCCCTTCTCCTTCTATCCAGCCACCAGAAAACTCAGACGTAGCTTCTGACGCTACAACGGAATTGGGTTGATACGTAAAAATACCTAATGATACAACACCAAATAAAAATAATCCTTTGATACTTTTTTTAGCAACACTAATCATTTCCATTATTTCCCCCTTGCACATTATATTTTATTCATTATTTCATAATAAAACGATATCACATGATAAGATTAAAAGCCAATAATAAAATACAAATAAATTTATTCAATAAATTTATAAAGTGCGCTATTTATGAAAAGATTTAGTTTAAAAATAGTATTATATATAAATTCAGCTAAATTCTATAGTTTCTTTCAATGCTTAACTTTATGATATGTCTAACCGCTGAAATTATGGTATCTTGAGCAAAAAATGTTTCCAGGGTTTCTATTTTTTTATCTGTCGTTTTTGTAGACAAGACGAACATTTTTTCTAAAAAAGAAAAATTCCTTCTGTTTGCAACAGAAGGAATAAAGTAGTATTAGATTTCTTACCAAACTCTGTAACTCCATGTATAATAATAAGTGTCAAACCAAAGCCCTCTTTTGATACTGGTAGTAGTTCTCCCTGATTCTGAAACACCATTAGTGAACCAAATACTTCTCCAAGTTAGGACGGTTACCCCTCCCCAAACGTCCATTTTTTCTCTGACCTTACCTCAAAAAATACCCATTCTTCACCCTTCATCTTCCCAAGACAGCTCATCCAAGATCCTAATCAACTTTTGAACCTCTTGATTCAACATCGCACTCTTTAAATAGGCATATTGAATATAAAAAATTTCCTTATCTTCAGGGACTAGCGGTATTTTCACTAAGCCTTCCATTTCTTGAAACACAGGAAATTCCGTCATCAAGGTAATGCCGATATTGGAACTGACCAGCTGGCCAATCGTCTGGACGTCTGAAAAATAAAAGGGGACTTCCGGCTTCTTCTTTGATTTCTCACTTAAATTCTGAAAAGCGCGCATGTGGGTATAGCCTTTTTCCAATAGGATAAAGGGATATTCGGCAGCTTCTTCAAATGAGATTTCCTTTTTCTTAGCTAATGGGTTTTCTTTTGACACAAAAATAAAGAATTCTTGCTGATGCAATAATTTCACCTGCAGATTCGGGTGGACGAGGGGATTGACACTGCCCAGCAAGCTAAAATCGATTTTTCCTGACAATAGTTTTGAAAGCAATTCATTGGATCCCCCAGATACCAAGTGAAATTTCGAAATAAAGCGGATGATCTCTTTTTCATCTAAGAGTTTTGAAAAGACTTTGGAACGAATGATCGGTGGCAGACCGATATGGGTGCGGTTGTTTTTGGCATGATCGATGGCTCGGTCCAAGGTCACAAATTCATCTAAGATATATTGCGCATGAGCCTTCAAAATTTCCCCTTCCGTGGTCAATGAGATGGAGCGATGTGAGGCTTCTCGCACGATCAAATCACAGCCATAATGCTCTTCCAAGCGTTTGACAGCGTAGCTGACGGTTGGTTGACTGACCGCAAATTTATGCGCTACTTGGGTAAAAGAAAGCATCTCTGCCAAAGCGTTAAAGTATTCTAAATCTCGTATATTCATCGTCTGATTCCTCCCTTAACCGGTTTAAACTAGCAGCGGTTTTGTTATAAATAATTTTTATTATACCACCGATAGTTGACTATAATTCTGTCCGAGGATTAAAGTAGCTAATGGAAATGAACGAGTACTCAAAATATATCCATTGGAGGAACATAATGAAAGCACATGACATTTTAAATAACCCATTTTTAAACAAAGGAACTGCGTTTACACAAGAAGAACGAAAAGAACTAGGGTTGATCGGTTTATTGCCCCCACACGTGCAAACGATCGAAGAACAAGCAGAACAAGCCTATTTGCAATATGTCACCAAAGAATCAGACATTGAAAAACGTCACTTTTTAATGGAGATCTTTAATACCAATCGGACATTGTTCTACTATTTGTTCAACCAACATATCGTTGAATTCAATCCGATCG
Source organism: Enterococcus sp. DIV1279b (assembly GCF_050531515.1). Classification (NCBI taxonomy): domain Bacteria; kingdom Bacillati; phylum Bacillota; class Bacilli; order Lactobacillales; family Enterococcaceae; genus Enterococcus; species Enterococcus sp. DIV1279b. Next base: position 3,441,460 of record NZ_CP172891.1, read on the forward strand.
TCTACGATCCAACGATTGCCGATACCATTGAAAATTACAGCCGCCTATTTGTGGATCCTCAATATGCAGCGTACTTAGATATCAATCATCCAGAGAATATCGAAGAAACGTTGAAAAATGCCGCTGGCGATCGAGACATTCGCTTGATCGTAGCCACTGACGCTGAAGGGATTCTTGGGATTGGTGACTGGGGTGTCCAAGGTGTCGATATTTCTGTCGGTAAATTGATGATTTATACAGCAGCTGCTGGGATCGACCCTGCTTCTGTTTTACCAATCGTGATCGATGCCGGTACCAACCGTAAAGAATTGTTAGAGGATCATTTGTATCTAGGCAATCGTCAAGAACGTGTCTACGGTGATGCCTACTACCAATTCATCGATCAATTTGTTCAAACGGCAGAATCATTGTTCCCTAAACTTTACTTGCATTGGGAAGACTTTGGCCGTTCAAATGCTGCAACGATTCTGGACAAATACAAACAAACAATTCCAACTTTTAACGATGACATCCAAGGAACGGGAATCGTTGTACTTGGCGGTATCTTCGGTGCACTGGATATTACAGGTGAAAAATTAACGGATCAAGTCTACTTATGTTATGGCGGTGGTTCCGCTGGTGCCGGGATTGCCAGCCGTGTCCATGCCGAAATGGTCAGCGAAGGTCTTTCAGAAGAAGAAGCCTACAATCATTTCTTTATGGTTGACAAACAAGGGCTTTTGTTCGATGATATGTCCGATTTGACTCCTGCACAAAAACCATTTGCCAAAAAACGGGCTGACTTTGCCAATGCTGGCGATATGACGCAATTGATCAATGTCATTAAAGTCGCAAAACCAACGATTTTGGTCGGTACCTCAACCAATGCCGGTGCCTTTACCAAAGAAGTTGTGGAAGCGATGTGTGAAAACACTGCTCGTCCAGTGATTTTCCCTATCTCTAATCCAACCAAAAAATTAGAAGCAACGGCTGAACAAGTAATCGAATGGTCTGATGGAAAAGCCTTTGTGGCAACCGGTGTCCCTTCAGGAACGATCCAATACAAAGGAGTCGACTACCAAATCGGTCAAGCAAACAACGCCTTGATCTATCCTGGTCTAGGGTTAGGTATGTTGGCTTCAGAAGCCTCTCTCTTGACCGACGAAATGATTGGTGCCGCTGCTCACTCATTAAGTGGTTTGGTTGATTTGAGCCAACCCGGTGCACCTGTTCTTCCACCTTTTGAATACGTTGCGGACGTTTCTATCAAAGTGGCTGAAGCAGTTGCCAACAAAGCCAAAGAACAAGGGTTAGCCCAAGCGCAAGAAACCGATATGGCAAAAGCTGTCCAAAATCTTAAATGGTATCCAACATACTAGGAAGGTCTGAAAAATGAATAAATTAAAAACGATGACGATTTCGGGAATTAGTCTTCCCTTGTATCTCTTTTTCATGGTTGTCATATTCAGTGCGATTGCCTTAGACAAATTGCCATTAAATATGGTTGGGATCACCATTTTATTGGTTGCCTTAGGACACCTGCTGTATTTCATTGGGGAAAAACTCCCGATCATGAATTCTTATCTTGGCGGCGGGTCAGTTTTTACCCTGCTTGGTGCCACTCTTTTAGCCTCCTTCCATCTCGTACCCACGAAAGTCATTGACGCGGTCAGTGACTTTATGGGGGGCGGTTTTGGCTTTCTTGATTTCTATATTGCCGCTTTGATTTGCGGCTCGATTTTAGGGATGAACCGTAATTTGTTGGTGAAAGCTTCTACGAAATTCATTCCCGTTGCTTTGATCACCATGGTAGTAGGCTTTTTCTCCGTCGGCCTTGTCGGTATGCTACTAGGCAATGGCTTTGCTGATTCGGTGATGTATGTATCTCTACCAATGATGTCTGGCGGGATGGGTGCGGGAATCACCCCACTTTCACAAATTTATGCTGATGGCTTGGCAAACGGTAATCAAGCTGCCATCTTTTCTCAATTAGCGCCAGCTGTTACTTTCGGGAATATTCTTGCCATTATTGGTGCTTTATTTATCGCAAAGGCCTTTGCTAAAACCAAATACAATGGCCATGGCACCCTGATCAATGCCACCAAAGAAGAATTAGAAAAACCAAAAATAACGCTTGATGCCCAACAAATCGGGGTTGGGATGCTCTTTTCCTTCTCACTGTTGGTCGTTGGTGCGATTTTAAGCGACTTTTTTCCTAAAATTCACGAGTATGCCTTTATGATCGTGATTGTCTTTATTCTAAAAGCCTTGAACATTGTCCCTAAGAAACTCGAAGATTCTGTGGTGATGTTCAACAATGTTGTGATGACGAATTTGACCCACGCGGTCTTGGCGGGGATTGGTTTGGCATTGATCGATCTGTCAACATTGGCTTCTGCCTTTACTTGGCAATTTGTCGTGCTTTGCCTAACCAGTGTCGTATCTATGGGGGCTGCCAGCTGGTTCTTCGGGATGGTATTGGGGATGTACCCCGTTGAAACCGCAATTGGCGCCGGTATGATCAACAACTCCATGGGGGGAACAGGCAATATCGCTGTATTGTCTGCCTCTGATAGAATGGAAATGATTGCTTTTGCCCAAATGGCCAACCGTTTATGTGGTGCGATCGTGCTGATTTTAGGTGGGATCTTGATCCGTTTCTTCTATTCTTGATCAAGAACAAAAAACAGGTACTGCTACGCATGATGCATAGCAGTACCTGTTTTTGCATTCCTCAAACGAATTCGTCCAATTGGTTGCACGAATCAAACAAAGGTTCAATCATTTCCTCATAAAAGAGTCAAAAAGAGCAGTGCCTCCGCACTGCTCTTGCGTTACTGATTCATTCAAGGGTTACAGCTTCTGAAACAAGGTTGGTGCTTGATCAGGAGACCATGTTGTGTCCCCGTAATTTGAGTGGGTGTTGATCACGACATAGTTGCTGCCTTTATGGCTCACGATTTCACCACTTGTATACACTTCTGGTGCAGAGAATGTACCTAGTTTCCACACACGGTATTCTGACTCCCCGCCTCCAGGTGTTTCCGTTTCTTCTTTGGCATTGGTTTTCACGCTCAGCTGGTTACTGAAAGCGGATTGTTCGCCCGTTTTGCTGATTGCTTTGATTTGGTAATTGTAGGTTGTATCCGCTGCTAGATTCGTGTCTTCATAGGTTGTTCCTGTGGCTGTAGCGATTTTGACGCCATTGCGGTAAACATCATATCCAGCGATCCCATTTGTATGAGTGGATGCTTGCCACATTAAGGACACGCTGCTGTCTGTCACGCTCATTTGGTGTAGGTTGCCTGGTGTCGAAGGGGTTTCGACTTGATTGTCTGCTGCGGTAGTCACTTTCACTGCAGCACTTTTTTCTGAAACTAACGCCGTAAAGCCGACAGCTTCTACTTGATAGCTATAGGTTGTGTTGGCTTTTAATTGCGTGTCGGTAAAGGTTGGCTCAGTAGTGGTTGCCACTAAGGCACCATCACGATACACGTTGTATTCTTTCGCATCGGTTTGACCGTTCCATGCTAAAGCCACCGTGCTGCTAGTCACTCGTTCTGAGCGGACATTTGCTGGTGCTGCTGGTTTTTCGGGAATGACTGTTGAACCGGAAACGTTGACGTCGATCACGTTATAAAAGGCATTTGGCGTATCGGCAACATCCCAGACCGCTAAAATGACATGGTAACCAAGACGATTTTCTGGAATGGTAATGGTATGGCTTGGGCTATTGCTGGCAGCCGATCCATCGTGATTCACAGTAGCGATCAATTCCAAGCTATCTCTTGAAAGTGGCGCGTTTTGATCCCATCCTGGTTTCGTGATATAGTAATGCCATTTTGTGGTCTTGTGAGGCGCTGTATAATGCCAGTTGACCCGCAATGGTCCTTGATTGATGTCTTGTTTGGTCCAACGATTGGTTCCTTGTTCATCAAGAACAAAGTCCCCGATTTGTCCGAGTCCACCATCTGCTGAAGCGATACGACCATCTACTGGTCCTGCTTCTGGAAAGCCTTTTTTGGTTTCCAATGATTGTGGGTTTGAAATGACATTGCCATATTTTTCAAACGCAGCGCTCCACCCTAACGTATTGCGATCCAAAGACCCTTGATAGCCCCGACTGACAGGTGATTCCACATAACCATGAGCAAATACTTGTTTTCCCGTGAAGAACAAGGTCCCTCCAAGTAAGATTGCCACCCCGACCGACCATTTTACCAATGCGTTTTTCATACTCTGCCTCCTAAAATTTTTTATCATCGAATAAACCAATTCTATCCGTTTATTCCTTGATTCCGATTCATTGAAAAGCAAACCCTACTGACAAAAACATTTTGTTTATATGTGAATTATAAATTATCAAATCATTATAAGATTATAATGACTAGTTTTCCGTCCTTTCAGTTAGAAATACAAAAAACTTGAAACGATTCTCCTCCTAATCGCTTAAGAGGATTCGTTCCAAGTTTCTTTCTTTATATACGATCTTTTTTAGGAAAAAGCAGCCGCTTATTTCCCGTTTTCTTTCACATAGTCAGAGGATTGCGCGCCTGCTTGGCGACCAAAGACCATAATGTCGGCTACAGCATTGCCGCCGATTCGATTTTGTCCGTGGATACCGCCGGTCACTTCACCTGCTGCATACAAGCCAGTGATTGGTGTGCCATCTTCTTTCAATACTTGGGTCTTCGTATTGATTTTGACGCCGCCCATTGTATGGTGGATCCCAGGTGCGATTTGAATCGCATAGAATGGCCCTTCCGTCAGATCATAGTCCATCGCCGTTTCACGACCGAAATCTTTGTCGGCTTTGTCGGCCACTGCTTGGTTCCATGTATCTAAGGTTTTCTTCAAGGTTGCTGGATCGACATCGATTTTTTCAGCTAAGGCTTCGATGGTGTCGGCTTCTACCACTACACCTTGTTCTTTGTAGTAATCGACTTGTTTGGCTCTACCTGCTAACGCATTGTCAAAAATCAAGTAGGCATAGCTTTCTGGCAGATCCGTGATAGCAGCTGAAACATTGTCGCGGGTTTCTAATTCATTGTAGAAACGTTCCCCTTGTTGGTTCACCAAGATGGCGCCTTCTCCACGAACGGTTTCACTGATCAACATGCCTGTATCTTGAACCACGGTTGGATGGACTTGGATTTGATCCATATCAACCGTTGCGCCGCCTAATTCTTCGATCATCTTGATGCCATCGCCTGTACTTCCTTCAGAAGTCGTGCTGACATAGCCTTTCAGATCTGGACGGTATTTTTCGATCAGTTCTTTGTTTGAGCCAAAACCACCAGTAGTAACAACCACCGCATCACCAGCGATTTCTTTTTCTTCGCCATTGATTTTCACGTTGACGCCAGTGACTTTGCCGTCTGTTTCATTGATTTTTGTCACATCAGCATTTACAAACAAAGGAATTTCTTGCTCATGAATATTTCTCAATAGGCCATCCACCAAATACGTACCGACTGCTGAACCGTCGTGAGGACGATGGATCCGTTTTACACTGGCACCGCCGCTATAGCTGATATTGTCTAAAGTGATCCCCATTGAATCCAACCAATCAATCGCTGAAGCAGAGTTGTCTACTAAATAATGCAGCAATTCTTGATCGTTGGTTCCTTTACCGCCTTTTAGGGTATCTTCAAAAAATAGTTCATTGGAATCTTCAATGCCTTGGGCTTCTTGGAATTTGGTTTCTGATGCGTTCATTCCGCCAGAAGATTTCAAGGTATTTCCGCCTGCGATCGGCATTTTTTCTAAAATGACTGGATTCATTCCAGCATCTTTAGCCGACAAGGCTGCTGCCATCCCTGCACCGCCAGCACCAACGATGACGATATCATATTGATCTTTTAACTCTGCTGGATCGGTATACTCTTGTTGGGAAGCACCTGAAGTGACTTCACTTTCTGAAGAAGAGCTTGCCACACTGCTGCTGGCTTTTGTTCCGCCATCGGCGCCACATGCACTAAGCAACAATAATGAGGCTGCCCCAATCACCCATTTTGACCATCCACTTTTTTTCATTTGTTTCCCTCCGTTTTTCTTGCTCTTTTCTCCTCACTGATCCCCGTCATATACGATAAGAAAAGTAGCATTTTTCTTGCGAACTCCGCCCAACTTGTTACTTTATTAACAATGGTAAACATCTTGCGATCGGACTATTTTTCTATTCGATAGCGATAAAAACATTGTTTAAGCAACATTTCAACAGAGTTCTATTTTATTTAACCATTGTAACAAAAAAAGAAACTAAGTGTCTCGTAATAATTTGTGTATATTTTAACTATTCATTCTCATTTTTTTCTAATTTTATCGGAAAAAGATACTATGTTTTCCTCGCTAATTTCTGCTATTCAAAGCTGCCACAAAGGTCCCGCTCATAGAATGACCGTTAAGTTCGCGGTCAAAAAGATATGGCCACGATTGTTCTTTCTCTGTTCTTTTCCCTTTGTCCTACGCCTTCTTTTGTATAATAAAAGAAAAAGCAGAAATGGAGTGGCGAATGGAAAAATTGACCCGGATGTTCGAGCGAGTGATCAGTATCTGTATTGATAGCATGTTAGCGATCTTAGTCGTTGTCGTCTTGATTTTTATGGGAAAAGCGATTTTTATGATCAGCACGACGCTCTTTCCTTTAAGTGAAGCGCCCCACCTGTCCTTTTTGATTGAAGAAATTGCCACGTTATTCATTTTGTTAGAAATCATTTTGATGTTGCTGCGGTATATGAAGGACGGGCACCATATTCCTGTCCGTTACTTGATTTTGATCAGCATTACTGCGATTTTGCGCGAGTTACTGTTGACACAAGGCATGGCGAACGATGCCCTATTTTTTGCTTTAGCGATCTTTGTTTTGGTACTGGTCTTACTAGTCCTGCAAAAAATCAATGCTTTCCAGCATGCCCAAGAAAAAGACCACTGAAATCACCCCATCGGATTAGTTGGGTTCAGTGGCTTTTTCGGGATCAGTTAGAGGAATACCAATATAAAAGGTGGTTCCTTTAGGCGTACTTGTAACATCGATCAACCAGTCGTTTTTTTCCACGATCGAAGAGACAGTGAAGAGTCCTAGACCAGTACCGCCAGTGGCACTCTTGGTCGTGAAAAAGCGGGTAAAGATTTTTTCTTGGATCGCTTCTGGTATGCCGGGACCGTTGTCGGCAATTTCGATCAATGCAAACTCCTGTTGCGCGGAGAAAGCTTGCTTACGAAACAGAAAGGTGGCGCTTTCTGTCGAAGTGCGGCTCAAGCGAATGCTGCAGTCGGCATTTGCTTGGTATACATTCATCAACAAATTGTAAATAATGACTTGCAGATCGATCTTCTCGTAAACGGCATATCCTACTTCTTGGATATCATACGTAAGGGAAAAGGCTTTTGGCAACAGTGCGCGCATAGTATCGATGGCTTCTGTCAAGGTGGCGGCAATCGACTGCACAGTTTTGTCGGTACTTTCGAGTTTCGAAAAACGCAGCACATTGCTAGATAACTCTTTGCCTTTTTCTGCTGCTTTACAGACTTCTTGCAAGTCCTCCACTAAGACTTGATCGTGTTGGTTTTCCTCGATCAGCAATTGCAGATGACCAATCATGGGCGTCAAAAAGTTGTTTAGGTCATGGACGATCGAGGTCGTTAATAAGCCAATGGTTTCCAGTTTTGATTCTTGCAAAATGTTTTTTTCGATTTCGTGCTTTTCTTTTAACAGCCGTTGTCGTTCTTTCAATGCTTGGTTTTCGACATAGGCTTGATTGCGTTTCATGTAGTTTTTGATCAGGACCGTCAATAAAATCATAATGACAAACAACAAACCTAGTAGGCCGATCAAAATCAAGTTGTCTTGTAAAAAGAGACCGCTTTGCTCCAAAAAATCGGCATTGCTGGCGACGATCAGGCGACTGTCGCCGATGGTGATCCATTGATAAGCAGCCAATTTCAGCACTTTTTGCAGTGTTTCTTCGTTCCACCAATAAGAATAATAGACGGAGGTGCCTTCTTCATTGTCGATTTGTTCTTGCTCCAAGCGCTCAAGATCGGTGAAATCCAGCTCTGGAAATTCTTTTTTGCGGCTTTCAACGATGGAAAAACCAATTTGTTCGTCCGATGGGTGCATAACGATCCGCATCTCGGCGTTTTTGACCATCGTATAGCCGGAGACATTGCGATCGGTGGTAAATTCATGATGGTACATGCGCTGTAGATTCAAAGGCATCACAAGAATCGCTTCTTTGTCGTCAAGGGTTAAGGACTGATACACATTTAGATAGGCCTGCTTGCCATCAAAATAGACTTGCCCATTTTGTACCTGCCGTCCTGCCAATACTTTGTCTAAGGATGGGTCTTTGAATAACAATTCTTGCACCGGCGGGTCTTCTGGTTTATTGACCGCCGTTGCGGTATTTTGGGCGATGACCTGACCTTGTTGGTCGATCAAAAACAATCCGACCATGGCATTGTTCGCAGAATTGATCACTGGTAACGTTAAGGGGCGCTGCAAATCAGCCAAGGCGGCGCCTTCGAGGTGGTCATCGGCATAATTGGTAAGAGCCATGTGGTACGATTCGATACTGCGGCTGATCAGCTTGATCGCCGCTTGATTGACCGTTTCCAACTGCCGCAACCCGACGGTTTCAGCTTGTCTTTGTGCGCTTTTATAACTTGTAAAGGTAAAAATAAGTCCAATCAGTGTAATGAATAAGGTAGCGACCACACTTAAATACAGCCAAAACTTTGATGGCGGTTTCATTGTAAACCCCTTTCATATTTACTATAATACTATTGATACAGGAGGCGGATATTTTGCGAGATGAAAAAATTTTAATCGTTGATGATGACCCTGCCATTCGGCGGCTAATTTGGAAATCTTTACAGTCGACGGGTATTTTGATCTACCAGACCGATTCCGTTGAAAAAACGATTGCGATCAACTCTCGTGTCAGCTTTGATCTTTTTTTACTGGATATCAGTTTAGAGCATGAAAATGACGGCTATCATTTGGCACAACTGATTCGGGAAGAAAACCCCACGGTGCCGATCGTTTTTTTGAGCGGAAAAAGTGACGAAAAAGATATGATCAACGGCTATGAGATCGGCGCCGATCACTACATTACGAAGCCTTTTTCACCAGCACTCTTAAAAGCACAAATCGTTTCGATTCTTGATCGCCGCAACGTGCTGCGAGAAAAAGGGATCGCCAAACCGGAAGGCGATCTGTGCAGCGGCATGTTTCGTTTTGACCAAAAACGCTATCAGTTTTTCAAAAATGATCAGCCCATCAAGTTGTCTTCAAAAGAAATCATGCTGATGCGCTTTTTCATGGAAAATCCAGATCAAGTGTTCTCGAAAGAACAGATTTACAGCAATGTCTGGCAAGATGGCCAATTCGATGCCAATACCGTGATGGTTTTTATCAATCATCTGCGAAACAAAATTGAAGATGAGCCGAAGCACGCCCGCTTTTTAAAAACCGTTTGGGGGATCGGCTATACCTTTTTACCAGAAGGAGACGCCTTCTAGCTGCAAGAAATAAAGCGCCAATGCTAAAAGATCCGCCGAGCCGCCGGGACTCAAATGGCGCGCGATCAACACTTGATCATAGATCGTTAATTCACGAAGCAAGTCTGTATCCGACAGATTGGCTTGGTGAATTTTTTGCATTTCCTGCTGCACTGCCTTCATCGCCTCGTAGCCGCCTCGGTGGACGAGGTTGCTGTCTTCGGTTTCACTCATTAGATAGACTAACCCGCGCAACAAGGAAACGGAGGTTTTTTGCGGTTGCTGCCGTAAGTACTCCAGCAGTTTTTTAACCGTTGGATACCCAGCTGCGGCTTCTCCACGAATCCCCATGGTGCCGTAGGTCAAATAATTTTTTTCCCCGTAAGACAATTGGTCTTTGTGGGTGATTTGCTGCAGGTCTTGCTTGACCAAATGCTGGCAGATATCAGCGGCAAGCTGCAGGATCTGATTGGTATCTTCAGCCGTCAGCTCCGCCTTGCCATTTTGTTGATAATAGACTCCTGTCGCCCCCAACAAAACTGCAAAGGAAAAATTTGCCCCTTTGTGGGTATTGATGTCTTTGGTTGCCCGAAGCATCGCTTCTTCTGCTTCTTGACCGATCCCTCGTAACTGGTCAAATAGCTGGATCAGCGAGCCTGTATGGGCAAAGCCCGCTTGGCTATAGCGCTGAAAAAACGGCGCCAAACAAGTGATACTGTTGATAAAGGTAAACACATTCATGTCCTGATGCGCACCAGAGGAGCAAGGATCTACTAAACCAGGCTTGGGTGCTAACGCTACCTCATAATGCAGCGCATTGACTGCATAGCTGCTGGCGGTAAAAAGACGGGAATCAGTCAATTTTTCTTCGCTCCATTTCAGCAAGAATAAATTGCAGGGAGTGATCCAAATGTTCATGGGTCAACAACGTGATCTGTTCCGTGTCATTGGTTCTCATGCCGCGATAAATCAGCCAATGTTCCGCCAATGCCGCATCCCTTCTTCTAGAAGAGCGAATCGCAATGTCACGAAAATACACGAGGTACGCTTGCAGATCTAGCACGATACTTTTTAACCGCAGCATCTGGCTTTTTTCGTAAATAAACGCATTGAAGTCAGAAAAGTTTTTCAAGACCCCATCCACATCATCCTCACGATTCAGCTGTTCGCCATGTTCTAACAAGCAGCGCATCTCCCGGAAATCCTCCTCACTCATCAAGGCCATTGCTTTGATAGTCGCCAATGTATCCAATGATTTGCGGATATCGTAAATCTCATAAGCATCTTTGATACTGATCCCTTTTACGACGATGCCGATTTTTGGCACATGCTCCACCAGTTTTTCAGCCACCAGCTGAGTCATGGCGTAACGAATTGGGGTCCGGCTGATGTTTAACGTATCGGAAAATTCTTTCTCATTGATGCGAGAGCCTGCGGGAATGTCTCCTAAAATGATGGTTTTTTTGAACGCTTCATAGATCAAATCTTTTAATGGTTTATTTTTGGTCAGATCCAGATTTTTATTTACTGCATCAATAATTGGATTCATGATTTACTCCTATCATACTAAAAACAAATGAGATTTTTGGGAAAAAATAGATATATCGATAAACAAGGAAAACTACCGAGCAAAATGGCAGCCTGCTCGATAGTTTCTTTATGAAGTTACTGTGGAATATAAAACGGCATATGACCTAATAGTACGATCGTAACGACAAAGATCACGAAAATCCCCAGTGCGTATTTCGCCGCTTCTTTTTGCCATTGCCCCATATCTAAGCCAGTCAAGCGCAATAGCAAGTAGATGAAGGCAACCAATGGACTTAACAAGTGGAACGCTTGGCCCATTAAGGACGCCAAGGCCATCTGCATATTGGTGAAGCCATACGAACGACCCGCTTCTGCTAAGACCGGTAGAACCCCAAAGTAAAACCCATCATTGGAAATAAAGAAGGTCCCAGGTGCAGAGATCAGGGCGATAACTATGCCCCAGAAACCAGCCAATTGTTTAGGAATGATTTGCGTGAAACTATTCGCCAAAGCCGTTGCCATCCCAGAGCCTTGGAACAAGCCCATGAAGACGCCCGCTGCAAAAACTAAAATTACTACTTGCACAGCGTCGCCGCCGTTGGCACCGATCCGTGACGATTGATCTTTCAAAATTGGGTAGTTGACCATCAATGCGATACAAGTACCTACAAGGAATAACAAGATTGGTGGTAAAGCGATACTAGAAATAAAGGAGCTTGCTACTAACCAGCCAATCAAGACGATCGTTAAGATACCGTTGAAGACAAAGTTTTTCGGACGGCGGATCGCTAATGTATCAGGATCAGTCACAGTCGTCATTTCTAATATCTCATCGTTCGTCAGTTCCGTAACCCCTAAACGTTTCCGTTCTTGGATCCCCATTCTGCGAGCTACAAAGAAAACCACATATAACAGAGACAAAATCATTCCTGGCAACAAATAAGAAAGAATATCCGCATCAACTTCCAGCACGGCCATTGCTCGGGCAGTCGGTCCGCCCCATGGCAATAAGTTCATGATGGTGTTTTGCAAAATGATCAAGACACCAAGGTTCATCATTTTCATATTCAGCTTCTTGTAGATGGGAATAAACGCAGAACAACAAATCAAGGTAGTGGTCGTTCCATCACCGTTCAAAGAGACCGCAGCGGCAACGACTGCCGTTGCCATCAAGACTTTCATCGGATCGCCTTTAGCAAAATAAATCATTTTTTTCGTGATTGGATCAAACAAACCGGCATCCAACATAATGGAAAAGTACAAAATCGCAAACAGCAACATGATTCCTGTGTTGGCTGTTGTGGAGATGCCCTCAAGGACAAAATCACCGATGTTGCCTTTTTCGGAAACACCAGCAACCATCGCAACGAGGGTAAATAGTAATGGGATAATTACTAAGGATGTAAAGGGTGACATTTTTTTCTTCATGATGACAAACATGAAGACAATAATCATGGCATAGGACAAAATTGTTAAGAACATTTTCTTCTTCCTTTCATGCATCGAAATGTGTAAGCGTTATCAAAAAACATTTTAAAAAAATTACAGGCCCGTAATTTGTTAGCGACAAGCGTCACTAGTTTGTGAATCTTTTTCTTTTATTAAAGGAAATAATGTTATTGAATGCTTTACACGTCTAAGAATAAACAATCAAGAAATAGAAAAAAAGACCCGTTTAAAAAAAGAACAGCAAAAAAACAATTTCTCTTTTCAAATCTTATTTTTCGTTTAAAAAGTTCTTAACAGAATATTAACGCAAGAAAAACCTTGATAAATCAACGTTTATATCGGTTTTTCACTCTTTTTTTAAAAAAGGAACACTGAAAAAACAATTTTTAACCGAAATAAATCTCGCTGATTGAACGGGAGTTTCTATAATGAAAGGGAATGAATCATTGAGAAAGGAGAAACCCATGAATCTTATTAAAAGATTGTTCAAAAAAACGCATGATGAACCTGATGCGCCTGTCAGCTCCCCTTTGAAGCCACAAGAAATGATAACGGATCCACCCGCGTCTGATTGGCAAGAAGTGTCAAGCTATCAACCAGCGCCTGCAGAAGATTATCCACTGGTCAGTCTGATAGCCGCCGCACTAGGGGCTGAATGTTACCCTGAAAGTCAGTTTATCATTCGAAGAATTGAGAAACGCAATCCTGAATTTAAGCGAGTCGCCCTGATTGCTGCCAGTATTGCCGCAAGAGAGCTGCCTGATTCTCAGTTCACAATCAAAAAAATAGCCAAAAAAAATGAAAACAAGTGAGGGAAAAACATGTTACGTAAATTTAAAATAGCGATCGATGGGCAAGAATACCTTGTCGAAATGGAAGAAATCGGTGCGCCGCAACCTACCGCTCCTGCTCCAGCAGTGCCAACACCGGCTCCTGCAGCGGTACCCGCTCAACCAGAGGCAGTCAGCACACCAGAACCAGAAGCCGCACCACAGCCAGCGCCAGCTACGCTTCCTGCTGATGGCGAGCCGATTCATTCTCCGATGCCGGGAACGATTTTACGTCTCTTGGTCAATGTAGGTGATACTGTACAAGAAAACCAGTCGTTGATGATTTTAGAAGCCATGAAGATGGAAAATGAGATCGTGGCACCAAAAGCAGGAACCGTGGTTGCCATTGCAGTCAATGCGGGCGACATGGTCAACCCAGGAGAACTGCTGATTACGATCGGCTAATTTATTGAAAAGGAAGTGACGTAGTGGAAACGTTAATTGAAGGTGTAGTCGGGTTAGGATCGGAGCCGGGACGGATCGTTATGATGTTCATCGGTGGTCTATTGATGTATTTGGGAATCAAGAAAGAATATGAACCGACCTTATTAGTACCCATGGGATTGGGCACGTTGTTAGTGAACTTCCCGAACTCAGGTGTGTTAAGTGCTGGCGGAGAAGCTGGCCCGTTCCAAGTATTGTTTGATATGGGGATCTCAACTGAATTGTTCCCCTTGCTTTTGTTTATCGGGATTGGCGCCATGATCGACTTTGGTCCCTTGCTGCAAAATCCATTTCTTTTGTTGTTTGGTGCTGCTGCGCAATTCGGGATCTTCTTTACGATCATCGTTGCCGTGCTGCTTGGTTTTGATTTAAACGACGCAGCTTCCATCGGGATCATCGGCGCTGCTGACGGTCCGACTTCGATTTTTGTCGCAAATACGCTGAACTCGAAATATATGGGTGCGATCATGGTAGCAGCTTACTCTTACATGGCGCTAGTACCGATCATTCAACCGGTAGCCATCAAAGCAGTGACGACCAAGCATGAACGAAAAATTCGTATGTCGTATCGTGCCGGTGAAGTTTCGCAAACGGCCAAAATTTTGTTCCCGATCGTGATTTCGATCGTAGCAGGGTTAATTGCACCTGTTTCATTGCCACTGGTTGGATTTTTGATGTTTGGAAATCTCTTACGGGAATGTGGTGTCTTGGATCGTTTGTCCATCACTGCTCAAAATGAACTGGTGAATATCATTAGTATCCTCCTAGGTTTATCAATTTCTGTGAAAATGCAATATGAAGAATTCTTACAAGTCGATACATTGATGGTTATTGGTTTAGGGCTGGTTGCCTTCGTGATGGACTCGGTCGGCGGCGTGTTGTTTGCGAAAGTGCTGAACTTGTTCCGTAAAGAAAAAATCAATCCAATGATCGGTGCCGCTGGTATCTCTGCGTTTCCAATGTCTAGTCGTGTCATCCAAAAAATGGCGACAGATGAAGATCCGCAAAACTTTATTTTGATGCATGCAGCCGGTGCCAACGTTTCAGGACAGATTGCTTCGGTCATCGCCGGTGGCTTACTGCTAGCACTGATTGCTTAGGTCACTAGAAAGGAGAGGAAAACTATGAGTCAAGATTTACTGACTTCATTTGAATTGTTGTTATTCGGTTGGGGCGGCGTCTTTGTCGTGATCCTGATCATCTACTTTGCATCCTTGCTTTTGTCGAAGCTCTTCCCAGTAAAAAAATAAAGAAGGCATTGTATGTATACCCTAAAAAGAATCTGGCTGCAAAAAGATCCAGAAGTCTTTTTGCAATGGCAAAAATTGATCACCCGTGCTGGCTTAGCCGTCGGTGAAGAAGTAGCCTATACCGTCGGCATTTTTGACCAGCAAACCTTGATTGCTTCTGCTTCTTGCTATGCCAATATCATCAAGTATGTAGTGGTCTGTGAAAAAAAACGCTCCGAACAGCTGTTGACGCAATTGATTTCGCACCTTAGCGATCATATCAAAGACGAAGGCTTCAGCAAGTCCTTCGTCTATACAGCACCGAAAAACCGCCTGTTTTTTGAATCCCTCGGGTTTCGTGAAGTGCTGGCAGCACAAGACATCTTGTTCATGGAACAAGGCGTTCCTTCTTTTGAAAGCTATGCCCAACAGCTGCAACGGCAGCGAATTGGACAAAACAACGGCGCGATCGTCATGAACGCTAATCCTTTTACCAAAGGACATTTGTACTTAGTCGAAACGGCTGCGAGTCAAAAAGAACAGGTTTATGTGTTCGTTTTATCAGAAGACCGCTCGCAATTTTATACCAGCGAACGGCTGCAGATGGTGACGGATGGTGTGGCTCATCTGCCAAATGTAACGGTGCTGCCGACCAACAACTATCTCGTCTCTTCGGCGGTCTTTCCCAGTTATTTCTTGAAAGAGCAAGCACCTGAGGCGATCGCCAAAAAACAAGCCGCCTTTGATGCAACCCTCTTCAAAGAAAAAATTGCCCCGCTGTTGGCGATCACTACGCGTTTTGTAGGCTCAGAGCCATACTCGCCCGTGACCCAACTCTACAACGAGGCAATGGCTGCCGTTTTTTCACCCGAGCTTGAACTGATCGTGATCGACCGTCTGAAGATCAACCAATCAACCGTTTCGGCTACAAACGTTCGGAAAGCGATTGCAGAAAAAGATTTACTTTCCTTGCAGCAATTTTTACCAGAAACAACGTTCTCATTTTTAATGCAGCATAACTATATTTAGAGGTGATAATAAGTGGAAATCAAAAAAAGTGCGGTTGCTGGCTCTGTTGAATCCAGTGATATCTTGATCGCGATCGAGCCTACCACAACCCAAACCATCGAGCTGACCCTTGATAGCAGTGTCGAAAAACAATTCGGCAAACAAATTCGCGCCGTCATCCTTGAGACGCTGAACCATCTAGGCGTGACCCAGGCCAAAATCACCGCCACCGATAAAGGCGCATTGGACTGTACCATCAAAGCCCGAACTCTGACCGCCGTTCATCGGGCCGCCGAACAAGAACAGTATGCTTGGAAGGAGATCGACACATGGAACGTTTAAGAAGAACGATGATGTTTGTACCAGGAGCCAATGCTGCCATGCTACGGGATGCACCATTGTATGGCGCCGATTCCGTTATGTTTGATTTAGAAGATGCGGTCTCCTTGAATGAAAAAGACTCCGCTCGGACACTGGTGCATTTTGCCTTAAAAACCTTTGACTATTCTGCCATCGAAACCGTCGTACGCATCAACGGCCTCGACACGGTGGGTGCCCTTGATATCGAAGCGATGGTCCTAGCGGGGGTCAACGTCATTCGTCTACCGAAAACCGAAACCGCCCAAGACATCATTGACGTTGCCGCCGTGATCACGCAAGTGGAAGAAGACAATGATCTACCTGTAGGAACCACCAAAATGATGGCTGCCATCGAGTCTGCCGAAGGCGTTTTAAATGCCCGAGACATCGCTACAGCTTCCGACCGTTTGATCGGGATCGCTTTAGGGGCAGAAGATTATGTCACCAATATGAAAACCCGTCGCTACCCAGATGGGCAAGAATTGTTGTTTGCCCGCAGTATGATCTTGCATGCAGCTAGAGCTGCGGGGATCGCCGCCATCGATACCGTCTTTTCTGATATCAATGACACCGATGGCTTTATCGCTGAAACGACTCGCATCAAGCAGCTTGGTTTTGACGGAAAATCAGTGATCAATCCACGGCAGATTCCCCTAGTCAATGGGATCTATGCGCCTTCAAAAACCGAGATCCAACAAGCCAAAGAAGTGATCTGGGCCATTCGCGAAGCCGAAAGCAAAGGCTCTGGTGTGATCTCCTTGAATGGCAAAATGGTCGATAAACCAATCGTTGAGCGAGCGGAACGCGTGATCGCCCTTGCCAAAGCAGCGAAATTGATTACCGAGGAGGAAGTGTAATTATGGTGTTAAACAAAGCAGGAAAAGACATCCCTGAATGCTATGCCAACCAATACGGGGTCTTTGAAAATGAAACGGCCAATATCCATGCCTACAAAGAAGCGAGTCGCAAGATCGAACCAGTCCTGCCGGGCAAAAGCAAGGTCTTGGGCAGTATCCGTGAAGCCATTGAAAAAACAGGGCTAACGGACGGCATGACGATCTCCTTCCACCATCATTTTCGCGAAGGGGACTTTATCATGAATCTCGTTTTGGACGAGATCGCAAAAATGGGCATCAAGAATCTTGCGATTGCCCCTAGTTCCATCGCGAATGTCCATGAACCATTGATCGGACATATCAAATCTGGGGTCGTGACCAATATCACCTCCAGCGGACTGCGGGACAAAGTCGGTGCCGCAATCTCCGAAGGCATTATGGATGCCCCAGTCATTATCCGTTCTCATGGCGGTCGGGCTCGTGCGATTGCCGCCGGCGATATCCACATCGATGTCGCTTTCTTAGGGGCGCCTAGCTCAGATGCTTATGGCAATGCCAATGGTACCGTCGGAAAAGCAACTTGCGGCTCATTGGGCTATGCGATGGTCGATGCAAAATACGCCGACCAAGTCGTGATCATCACCGACACCCTTGTGCCGTTTCCAAATACCCCAATCAGCATTCCCCAAACGGATGTCGATTATGTCGTGGAAGTCGACGCCATCGGTGATCCTGCAGGGATCGCAAAAGGGGCGACCCGTTTTACCAAAAATCCAAAGGAATTACTGATTGCTGAGTATGCAGCCAAGGTCATCACCAGCTCGCCTTACTACCAACAAGGCTTCTCCTTCCAAACCGGAACAGGCGGTGCCGCATTAGCCGTTTCTCGTTTTTTACGCGAAGCGATGATCAAAGATGAGATCAAAGCCAGCTTTGCCCTCGGCGGCATTACCAATGCCATGGTGGAACTGTTAGAAGAAGGATTAGTGGAAAAACTGATCGATGTCCAAGACTTTGATCATCCTTCCGCGCAATCGCTAGGGAAAAACACCAATCATTACGAGATCGATGCCAATATGTATGCCTCACCGTTAAGCAAAGGGGCGTTTATCAATCAATTGGATACCGCCATTCTTTCCGCACTGGAAGTCGACACGGATTTCAACATCAATGTCATCACCGGTTCTGACGGTGTGATCCGCGGTGCCTCTGGCGGCCACTCAGATACCAGTATGGCGTGCAAAATGAGCTTAGTGATCGCTCCTCTTGTGCGGGGACGGATCCCAACGATCGTCGATACCGTCAACACGATCGTCACGCCAGGCGCCAGTATTGATGTCGTCGTTACGGAAATCGGGATCGCCATCAACCCTGCTCGCGAAGACCTGATCAGCCATTTTGAAGCATTGGATATTCCCCAATACACCATTGAAGAGCTAAAAGAAAAAGCCTACAGCATTGTCGGTCAACCCGAACCAATCAAGTACGGGGAAAAAACCGTCGCTTTGATCGAATACCGCGATGGCACGATCATTGATGTGGTCAAAAATGTCTGATGCCCTATTTTCAGGAACCCCTGTGACGCTAATCGACATGCTGCAGGCACGAGAAAATAGAAGCTCCCTTCAACGGGAGCTTCTCGCTGCGGATGAAAAAGCGGCATTGCTTGTTGCCACCATGAATATTCCCGGTCCCGTGAAAAATTCTGCCCCATTGACCGCCGTTTTTGAAGAACTCATTACGGAAATCGAAGAGACCGTCAAGGAACTGATTCCACTGGCAAACCTCTACCGTAGTTTGGAAACTGGACCGGAATATTATCTCGTACTGCCCACAGATCCTTATGAACTAAAACGAATGATGGTTCAGATTGAGACCCATCATCCTTATGGTCGATTGGTGGATCTGGATGTCTTAGCCAAAAACCAAGACCAGCTTTTACCTATCAGCCGCACCGAAATCGGACTGCCGGCAAGAAGCTGCTACGTCTGTGAACAAGATGCCAAAGTTTGTGGCCGTTCTAGAACTCATAGCGTAGCAGATATGCAGCAGCAGATCCGTAAAATCATTCAGGAAAGAGTGAAAGAATGAAAAAAATCCAATTTACCGAAACCGTCTTGCGGGACGGCCAACAAAGTCTGATCGCCACGCGAATGCCTACCAGCGATATGCTGCCGATTTTAAAAACCATGGATCAAGCAGGCTATCATGCCCTTGAAATGTGGGGCGGCGCAACCTTCGATGCTTGTTTGCGTTTTTTAAATGAAGACCCATGGGAAAGATTGCGGGCGATCCGCAAAGAAGTGAAAAAGACCAAACTGCAAATGCTCTTACGGGGACAAAATCTCTTAGGCTACAAAAACTATGCCGATGACATCGTTGCTGACTTTGTGACCAAATCGGTCGAAAACGGCATCGACATTCTTCGTTTGTTTGATGCCTTAAATGATGTCCGCAATTTAGAAACCGCCATCCGCGCCACAAAAGCAGCCGGTGGACACTGTCAAACGGCAATCTCTTATACTACTAGCCAGATCCATACCGTGGATTACTTCGTTGACCTTGCCAACAAAATGGCAGACCTCGGCGCAGATTCTATCTGTATCAAAGATATGGCAGGCGTTTTGACGCCGCAAACCGGCTACGAGTTGGTCAGCCGAATCAAAGACGCGGTCGATCTGCCGCTGGAAGTCCATACCCATGCCACCAGCGGCATTGCTGAGATGACTTACTTAAAAGTTGCGGAAGCCGGTGCAGACATCATTGATACCGCCATTTCCTCTTTTGCTGGCGGCACCAGTCAGCCAGCAACCGAATCTGTGGCAATCGCCTTAGAAGATTGCGGCTTTGCTACGGGACTTGATTTGCAGAAAGTCGCTGAGATCGCGGAACACTTCAATCCCGTTCGTGATCGTTTCCGCGAAGAAGGACTACTGAACCCGAAAGTCAAAGACATCGAACCCAAAACCTTGATCTATCAAGTACCTGGCGGCATGTTGTCGAACCTACTCAGCCAATTGACGGAACAAGGATTGCAAGACAAGTATGAAGAAGTTCTAGCAGAGGTACCAAAAGTCAGAGCGGACTTGGGCTATCCACCGCTAGTGACCCCATTGTCGCAAATGGTCGGCACTCAAGCCTTGATGAATGTGATTTCAGGAGAACGCTACAAACTTGTCCCAAGTGAGATCAAAGATTACGTCAAAGGATTTTATGGACAATCGCCAGCACCCATCAGCGAAGAAATCAAAGAAACAATTATCGGAGATGCTGAAGTGATCACTGTCAGACCAGCTGATCTACTGGCACCACAACTGCCAGCCTTTCGGGAAGAAATCGCTGAGTATGCCAAAAGCGAAGAAGACGTGCTGATGTACGCCCTCTTCCCTCAGCAAGCCCAAGACTTTTTAGGCCGACGAGAAGATCCCTTTTATGATGTCCCCGTACAGACAGTGTCTGTGAGGATTGCGGTGGATTAACAATGAAGCCAGAAATAGAGAAAACAACTTAAAGTGCCCCTCACAAATTCGCTTGCTTTAGCAAATTTGTGAGGGGTATTACCATCTATAGGTTGTTTCTTCGTTTTTACTAATCTGCAGTGCAAAAATACGTACGCCACAGCCACTCCACCAATAAGCTTGCATTAATCGCTTCTCGCTCACGTATTTTGGGTAGCTGAGAAGCCAGGATTGTGCTTCCGCTCCATCCATTCTATAATCAGCTAAAAGAAGAGTTTTAAAGGAGGGTCTAGCCATGCAACGATACATCGCTTTATTAAGAGGCATCAATGTCGGTGGGAATAACAAAATTTCTATGAAAGAATTGAAAGCCGGTTTTGAAGAACTGGGGTTTAGAGATGTGGTCACTTATTTGAATAGCGGCAATGTGATTTTTTCTAGCGAAGATGATGATCCACAAGCCCTTGCCGAAATGATTAAAGCAATGATCAAACGGTACTTTTCCTTTGATATCGCTATTTATATCATTCGCCAAACAGACCTGCAGGAACGCTTGACCCATATACCTGATTGGTCAGGAACGGAAGATAAAACCATCTATGATAACCTGATCTTTTTGATGCCTTCGCTGACCTACGAGGTGTTATCTGAAAAACTCGGGGCTCCGAATGCCGACCTTGAACAGGTTTTCCCTTACAAAGACGTCGTCTTCTGGTCTTACCTCCGCAAAGACTATCAAAAAACCAATTGGTGGAAAAAAACAGCCAGCACCAGCGTCGGCAAACAGATTACGATTCGGACTATCAATACCGTAAGGAAAATTGCGGAGCTGTGAGGAATAGCAAGCCTTCTAATAATTATAAAAACCGTCAGGTAGACTCTCCTGACGGTTTTCTTATAACATTCTAATGTCTAATTAGTTCTCGTTACTACTATTCGTGATGCGCTTTAATTGACGTTAAGTTTCTACGCAATCATCCCGACTAGAAGCAATAAACTACCGAGAAGAAGAATAGATTTTCACATCGTTTATTTCTATACTGAATATCTATGATAAAACAAAAATCAAGCATTAAGAAGCAATTTGAGACAACTAGACAATAGTATAGAACGAAAGAAAAAATTCTTATTCGCAACATTCGATTACGAAAAAGATACATATGAACATCTATTATTAGCCATCCTTTTTACTAGCTCACATTTTAGTTAACCTTTTTATCTATCCTAACTGCTATAAAAACTCTCTCGCACGTTCTTTAACATGCTGCTATTGTTCCAACTTCTTTATTGCTAAAGCTAAGCAGCCGATCAAACCTGCATCGTCAGCAAGCATTGGAGTTAGTAGGTATTCTTCGAGAGTAGGGGTATCCACATAGGAAACCATTTTTTCTTTAAACGCTTGGCGAATCAACTCGAGTAGTTGCGGCTGTTTCATTACACCCCCACCTAAAATTATTACTTCCGGTGCATATAGTAAAGTTGTGTTATACACACACTGAGCAAGATAATCTGCCTCAATCGCCCAATAAGGATGATCAAATGAAATGGTTTGGGCTTTTCTTCCAAAGCGTTTTTCAATCGCGGGGCCTGAGGCTAACCCTTCCAAACAATCATGATGAAAAGGACAGATTCCTTCAAATTGATCTTCATTATGACGTTGTAAGAGCATATGTCCCATTTCAGGATGACTGAAACCTGTGACTATTTTTCCATCGACTACAGCACCACCACCAACACCAGTACCAACGGTGTAATACAGAACACTATTTTTACCTTTTCCATACCCTGCCATATATTCTCCATAACAAGCAGCATTTACATCGGTAGTCCAATAGATGGGAACCGACAAGGCGTTTTCCAAAGCTCCTACAAAATGATAATTTTGCCAAGCTAACTTCGGGGTGTTGGTGATATATCCGTAAGTTCTTGATTCGATTTGAATATCAATAGGCCCAAATGCTCCTACACCAATTGATGCGATATTTCCTTTGTACTTATCAAAGAAATCAAACACTTGCTTCATCGTTTCTTCTGGTGTTGTGGTTGGAAAACTTTTCCGTTCTATCACTTGTAATTGTTCATTACCAATCCCACAGACAAACTTTGTTCCACCAGCTTCTATCCCGCCATATAACATTTTATCTACACCTTTCATTCACTCATTTTCAAAAAAAGAAACGTATTTGCACTAAGCAAAATCGTTTCTCACTAAAGATTTCGTTGTTCCACCTTCACCAAATTCAATCGGCAATACGGTACGTTTTTCTACTGTCTCTCCATTAATGACAGCAATTAATTTTGCCACTGCCACTTCCGCCATTTGCTTTGTAGGTTGGGCAATTGTTGAGACGAGATAAGGGTCTCCTTCTGTCATCTTTTGACCATCAAATCCGATAACTTGGACATCCTCTGGTACGTTTTTCCCTATTTTTTCAAGCATACCAATGACAGCTAATGCCATCGGATCGTTGATCGTAAAAATCCCATCGATATCGGGATTCTCTAACAAAAAATTTGTTACACGTTCTGAGAGATGGTCTAAAGGTTCTAACATATCTAACGCTTTATAGGAAATCCCCAATTGACGGCACTCAATCTCAAAATATTTTCGACGACTCTTCGTTTCATTCGGTGTTTCTTGGTACCCACCGATATATGCTACATTCTGACATCCTCGGCGATAAAGTTCATTTGCAGCCAAACGTCCACCGGCCGCATTGTCAGCGGTCACATAAATCACCTCTTCAGTGAAATAACGGTCAATACTAACAAAAGGCAGATTACTCGAAATGTATTCATCGATATCTGAATAAGTAATTCCAATGATGCCGTCTACTTTATTTTGGCTGACCATCTGGATATATTCTTGTTCTTTTTCACTATTCCCACTGGAGTTACACAAATAAAGCTTGTAGTTTTGTCTTTCTAATGCTGTTTCTACATGGTAGGCAAATTCGCCAAAAAATGGATGCCATACAGTGGGTAGAATCAAAGCAACCGTATTCGTATGCTTCATCTTTAACCCCCGGGCATAAAAATCTGGTTGATAGTTTAACTCTGTCATTGCTGCTTCAACTTTTTCTCTAGTAGAAGCTTTAACAGAGCCGTTATTCAATACCCGGGAAACAGTTCCTACTCCGACACCTGCTAATTTTGCGACATCTTTCATTGTTGCTTTCATAGTTGATCCCTCACATTTCTGCACAAGTTTAGTATAATGAATTTTGTCATAAATTACTAATTTTTTCAAAATACTAATAGCAAAGTCATGGGAAATCTAGCTATCTGTTCTTTTCTAAAAATATTATCCTTCAAAACCTATTAAATAATTGATACACCGCCTAAGCAATCAAACATTTATTTCACACTCGCTGTTTCAAAAGCTTGAATACGACTTTCTCCAATCGAATGAAACAAGATATCTCGAGCTTTTTCCAGCTCATAGAAAGTAGCCGTCATAACTTCTAAACCATTAATAAAGACTTCAACTGATGAGGTATCTCTAAAAATCTCAAGAACGAGCTGATTATCAATCAAAGGTACTTCAACTTTTCGGACATTCAGAGATTCTTCTTCCGCCCCTGTAAGCTCTCTTCCTAGTTTCTGACGATCCAATTCAAAAACCTGTTTAGCAGTGTCATAAGTTAGTTTGAGACAATCCGTCTTAGACCGCAGTAATTCAATTGTAAAAACTTCTGCTTTCTCCAAATCTGCGACTAGATGTAAATATGAAGAATCCGACAGTGCGTTTCGAAATACGACTGATGTGTCAGTCACTGCGATATTTTCACTGCCTTGTTGATAAACTAAATGACTATATACAGTTGAGATGGGTTTTTGTACCAATCGATTTTTTTTCACTCTTAACTCTCGGGGCAAACTCATAGAGCCTGCCCAAAGATGGCCTAACTCATGTGTAGGCAATGTACGATCCCACATCTGCATCCAAGCAATCATCACCCGTCCACCATTAGGATCTGTTGTTGTTTGTGGTGCATAAAAATCCATTCCAAAATCCATTTCATGGAAATTATCAACTATCATCTGACCTGTTTCCCAGTTTACCTCACCAATACAAGCCATGGTAGAACTGATATTATGATATTCCAGTCCGTTCTTCTTGATTTGTATCGGAGACATGATTAAGACATCTCGTCCGTCTAAATGGAATAAATCAGGACATTCCCACATTATTCCTTGCTCTGAAGTCCCTTCTAGCAACACAGAGTAAAAGTGCCAAGTATACAAATCTGACGATTGAAACATCACTATTCTACCAGTAGACTGTGTAGATTTAGTAGCTACTACCATATAGTAAGCATCGTTGTGAACAATTACTTTAGGATCACGAAATTCTTGTATCAGCCCATTTTCACCTAGCTGTTTTTCTGCTACCACAGGATTACCATTGTATTTGCTAAAATGAATACCATCTTCAGAGACCGCCAAACATTGATGCTGATGGCTAATACCATCAATTTCTTGACAGCCTGTATAAAATAAATATAGTTTTCCGTCTCTTTCAATTGCACTTCCTGAGAAACACCCGCCGCTGTCATAAGGTTGATCTGGGGCTAACGCTACTGGTAGATCTTCCCAATGGACCAAATCACTACTGCGCGCATGTCCCCAATGCATGGGCCCCCATCGACTATCGTAAGGATAGTATTGATAGAAGAGATGGTAATGCCCTTTGTAATATATAAACCCATTGGGGTCATTTATCCACCCAATGGGTGCGGAAAAATGATAGTTTTGTCGATACTGAGGGTTAACTTTTCCTCGCATCATTTCAATAAATCGATTTGCTTTATCCAAAATCGCCGTTTCTTCTACTAACACTTATTGTGCTCCCTTCAAAAAATTATCATAGCCAGTTTGCTTTATTTGAATCCATTCTTCCAAACCTACACGTTCCAATTCAGCAAGGTATTCTTCCCATTCTTCATCGATTTTACCGCCGGTGATCCACTCTGCTCTTTTGCGATAGATGTAATCCCACATATCTGTTTCAATTTTTGCTAATCGATCTGTTTCTTCTTTTTCTAAAAAGACACGTGGATAGATATTGTCTTCTGTAATATATGGCAAATACGTGTCATGCATCAAATCTAAACGCCACTTCGCATCATCTGGCATAGTAGTGACTGTGCCGTAATAAGAATCAAGAACTGCTAATGGTCCTCCAGCTTCGGTTTTTTGTCTTAGTTCCCCCGGTGCTGTCCCCTCTAACGGCAAATGTTTTAACTTACCATCCTTTAATTCAAAAATATTGGCCTGTGCTTCATCACCGTAGGTTCCCCAGTTATTTTGGACAGACTGTAACGGTTCATACATTTTATCTATCCACCTAGCTGTAAGTTCCAAGTTTTTATTCGCACTAGTAATCACGAAACGATCTCTTGAGAAACCCATGCCATTCGTACGAGTAACGTGTTTCGTTCCATCTGGTCCCGCCAAGACTGGCAAGACATCATAACTATCATCTGCACCCGTGATATTTGCTTTATCCCAAGTAAAGTACACGCCATACTTATGTTCTTTCCCTTTGGCAACATACGTATTCCAATCTTGTTCGAAAGCCTCTTTATCAATAAGACCTTTATTATTCATTTCATTGAAATATTTGATGGCTTCTTTATACCCTTCTTTGTTAGCAGTAAATTGTACCTGGCCATCGTTATCAACGACTAAGTGGTCATCATTGTCACCTAGACCGAATGCCCCCATTAAAAATTTTAAGTCTTCGTTTCCTCCATTGTTAATAAAGCTAAAAGGAATTTCATCTGCTTCACCATTACCATTTGGATCTTGCGTCTTGAAAGCCTCCAACACAGTCATCAACTGATCAGTGGTTTGCGGCATTTCAAGACCCAAATTATCCAACCACTCCTTGTTGATCCAAGCCATCCCATTCACTGTATGGATCGACTCTTTTCCTTCGCCTAATTCTTCAATCCAAGGCATAGAGTAAATGTGACCATCAGGCGCAGTAGACATTTGTCGGTATTCAGGATTTTCATCAAAAATTTTCTTCAGATTTGGCATATAATCTTCGATCAAATCTTCAATCGGTACAATAACGCCACTTTCCGCCCAGTTTAACAAATCATAGTCACCTGCAGCGGCGTTGAAGATAGTATCTGGTAAATCCCCACTAGCGATATCCAAATTTCTTTTTTCAGCAAAATCACTACTGTAGTTTGTCCAATCAATATGGAGATTGGTCTCTTCTTCTAACCGTTGGAAAATCAATTTGTCATTAGGATCATTGGGAGCCAAAGGGGCACTTTGAGACATCATTTTTAAAGATACTTTTTCTTTCAATGGAAAAGAGACATTTTCTAGTTCATAATCAGGGCTTGATGTATTCTTTTCTTTTGAGCCTCCACAAGCCCCCAAAATTAGTACGGAAGTAAAAACGATTGGCAGCATCCATTTTGCTTTCATCTTAAAATCTCCTTTATAATTTTTATTCATACAAATAGTGAACAATACTTATCCTTTAACAGAACCAACTAAAACACCTTTATCAAAATATTTTTGGAAGAAAGGATACATTATGATTAATGGCAAACTAGAAATGACGATCGTTGCGTATTTGATCAACTCAGCAATTTGTTTCATTTCTGCCATGGCTGTATTGGCTCCCACCATGTCTTGTGAGGGTTGGTTTTGGATCAAAATATTTCTTAATACGAGTTGCAACGGCTGTAAGTCGGGATCTTTGATGTAAATCATGGCATCAAAATATGAGTTCCATTGCCCAACAAAGGCATATAAAAACAATACGAACATAATTGGTTTAGCTAATGGAAGCATGACTTTGAACAGTATTTGCAAGTCATTGGCGCCATCGATAGTAGCAGCTTCAGAAAGTTCTTTTGGCAAAGCACTAAAATAGGTACGCGCTAAGATAATATTCCACACATTTATAGCACCTGGTACGATAATCGCCCATACACTATCTAACATGCCCAAGTTCTTTACCAATAAATAGGTAGGTATCAAGCCGCCACCAACGAACATTGTAATGACAAAAAAAGTCATAATAATCTTTTTCCCCGCCAAGTTAGGTCGAGACAAAGGATACGCAGTGATCATCGTAATAAATACAGTCAGTAAGCTGAAGCTAAAAGAGTAAAACAACGAATTTATAAAACCGCGTAAAATGGAGTCATCTGCAAGTACCCGCTGATATCCTTGTATTGTCCAATCTTTCGGATTGAAGCTTATACCTTTATTGATCAAAGTAGCTGGGTCCATAAAAGAAGCTACCAGTACATAAATCAGCGGAACAATGGTGATGACGACTAAAAAAGTTACAATCACTCGATTCAACCATAAGATTTGACGGTCGATTTTTGATAAAGCACTATTCATAATTTTCTCCTTTCGTTACAAGCCTTGACCATCGTTTAGCCGCTTGGTTATATTGTTGACAATCAGTAATAAAACGACATTAATAATCATATTGAACAGACCAACAGCAGCAGAGTAGGCATAATCACCTGATTGCAAGCCGACTTTGTATACATAAGTGGAAATGATTTCTGAGGCAGGGATGTTCATTGAAGTTTGCATCAAGTAGGCTTTTTCATATCCTACATTCATAATACCGCCGGCGGCCAAGATGAAGCTGATCACCATCACAGGCCTCAATGCAGGCAAATCGATATGCCAAATCTTTTGTAAAATATTTGCCCCATCGATATTTGCTGCCTCATATAAATCGGTACTGACTCCCGCCAGCGTCGCGGTGTAAAGAATGGATGACCAGCCGATTCCTTGCCAAATTCCAGATAAAATATAAATCGTTCTGAAATAAGTTGGATTAGACATGAACATAATTGGTTGCCCCGTAACCTTTTCTACTAACCCATTAATGGGTCCATTTGCGGATAGGAACAAAAACAGCATCCCCACGATAATAACTACTGAGATAAAATTCGGCGCATATAGAATCAACTGGATTTTCTGTTTTATTTTTTTATTGATAATTTGATTCAAGCTCAGTGCTAAAATAATTGGTGGAAAAAAACCTAACAATAAACCATAAATGCTAATTTTTAATGTGTTGCTCAGCAAAAGCATAAAATTTGGTGAACTGATAAATTCCCTAAAGTGATCTAGTCCTACCCAAGGACTTTCCAAAATTCCTAGCATAGGATTATAGTCTTTAAATGCAATCACAGCACCATACATTGGTACATACTTAAAGATAAACGTCATGATGATACCTGGTAAGAGCAACAAGTACATCCACTTATCACGCCGCAACTGTTTCTTTAATTTTTCCCACTTCGAGATATTTTTGTTATCCCGTTGTACCGCCCTTATCTCACCACCTGGTCCCAATGTCTTTTCCAATTCAATCTCCTCCCAATACATTTTAGAAACGTTTCCACTTTCGTCTAAAAAAATAAAAATTTAAAGAAGATACATTTTGGAAACGTTCCCACTATTTTCGTTTATAGATTACCATAGCCATTTTTTTAAGTCAATATTTTTTTGTAATTATTCTTTCACCCATACTAAGCTTCCTTCAATTCATTTATGGTTTTCGAAAATTGTTAAAAAATAAGGATCTCGATTATTTCATTAATCCTATTTTGCTCTACTTTTCTAGCATTCTTCTTTTATGAGTTTACTTATCACAACTCGCATCCTCTAATCTCTTTTCTACCAATCATTCACTATTTAACCGTTCCAATCGGAAGATTATCTGGTTAATTATTTAAAAATAGCTCGGATTCACATTTATTTTTTGCTTTTTAACTAACTAAAAGCGAAAAGATAAGAGTTAGATATGTAAATGTATATAAGGTTAGGAGCTGTTAGATGAGCTTTTTAGGGGAATCTTGGAAAACTAAAGATATTCAAAAAATTGTGAATTTACTCCAAATCAA
Organism: Enterococcus sp. DIV1279b; assembly: GCF_050531515.1. Lineage (NCBI taxonomy): Bacteria > Bacillati > Bacillota > Bacilli > Lactobacillales > Enterococcaceae > Enterococcus > Enterococcus sp. DIV1279b. Next base: position 3,470,996 of record NZ_CP172891.1, read on the forward strand.
TACAAAGCTTTTCTTTCAAGTAATCAAGTTTTCTATAGAGACGCTTGCGCTTTCCTCCTATAGCAGCCCCATACTTAGTCAATCTCAATATTCAGCCACATAATACTTTTGCATATGAATAATCTGTGATTAGCTACCGATCAAATCTACAATAATCATTGTATTCTCGATGTAAGAACGTTTAGATCACCACACAAAAAGCTAGTCAGGGACTGTTCCTAACTAGCTGTAACTGCTTTTTCATCTTCCTATGCCATTATCAAAGTAAACTATTAAAGCTAGTTTCATCTTATAAAAACCTCGTATAAAAGAGTTTCTCTTGACTACTATCTCTCTTACTTTTAACTAACTTTAAGCTTCCTTGCAATCAGCCCCACTAGAAGCAATAAACTGCCGGAAAGAACAAACACCCACCGTACATCGAAAACATCTGCCACCTGTCCCATCAATAAGGCGAATAAAGCAAAAACAGCGGAATTCAAGATTCCTGAGGCAGCGTAGATGGCAACCAATCGATCGGCTGCTACTTTTTGTTGGATTAATGAGGCTTGTGGGATATTTTTGATCTGGGAAAAGAGCCCGATTAAAACGGATAATCCTAGAATCAAAAAGCGATCGCCTGATAGGGCAACGGCAACAGTGATCAGTCCGCCTAAGACAGCACCCATTACAATCGCTGTTCGTTTGTTTTTATCAAACCGCTCGGAAAATCGCATCACCAACGCACTTCCTAGCAACGCGCCAACAAAATAAGTGGCGTTGATATAGCCCCACCAAGCATCAGGTGTCTGCATCACTTCTCGAACGAATACTAACACAATTGCGGACACCCAGGCTGTATTGGCGATACTTTCCAGCATGTCCATGCCAACGATTACCCGAACAAGAGGATCTTTCATAATCCAGCGCCAACCAATAAACAACTGGTGTGCTAACGGCTGCTTTTCGTTTTTTTCTCGAGTCGTTCTAGGCAAAAACGCTAATACTATCGAGGCACTTAGAAACAGAAAGCTGTCTAATAAAACCAACTGATGAACAGAAAATACCAGCAGCAAGGAGGTTCCGATCGCCCAACTGCCGATGTTGACTGTTTGAAGCATCGAATTGAAGATTCCATTGGCTTTGACGAGTCGATGCTTTTCCACATATTTTGGGATCAAGGCACGGCTAATTGGTTCTGAACAGCCGTCCAAAAACGAAATCAATGCGACAAGGCAATATAAAACCAATAGATTCATCGTTTCAGCTTTCAAATAGAGATACGCGGTCATAAAAAAGAGCACGGCTGTTTTGCACATCTGGCTGACCTTCAGCACTTGTTCTAAGCGAAAATAACTCGTGATGACCGGTGAGAGGAAGCCGGAAATGACACCGCCTCCTGTTACTAGTACCGGGACCAGCGCCGCTGCCAAAGCAGAGTCTGTCCAGCTAAAAATAGAACTGATAATTGCCACAATATAAATGGTATCCCCGACATTCGCCACTGTTTGGCCAATGATCAATTGGGTAAATCCCTGATTCCTCTTCATTTGTTTTCCACCTTTACTTAGAAATAACGATTGCTCGTTTTTCTAGTTATTGATCGCCATTTGCTAAGTAAAGGATTTTATTTTGTCTGATTCATTTTTGTTCGTGCCTCCTCTATCTGGTGTTGCCTAGCTGTCTAATAGTTCTACTATACCAGATTGACGGGCAAAATTATCTTATGTACACTATAATCACATTGCTTAAGGAGGCGCCTATGAATAATTTAGGAACCACATATCGTAAAATCAGAAAAAGCCGCGGCATCACGCAAGCGCAAGTTTGTAAAGACCTGCTTTCAAGAACCACCTTGTCTAAATTTGAAAATGAAAAATTAACGCCTTCCGTTACCCTTTTTATCGCACTTTTAGCGCGAATCGATTGCGGTTTTGATGAATTTTTTTACATCGCCCAAGGATACCGTTTAAATGAAAAACAACAAATCTTGCATCAATTTTTCTCTTTGTTTTCCAACCAGGATCTAAAAGCATTGCTTGCTTTGAAAGAGCAATGTTTACTTTCCCAAAAAACATCCGTCAGTAAAACCATTGACTTATTGTTGTATGTAATCGACTCTCTCACAGCGCTCTCAACGAATGCAGAAAAAGAAATTCCTTGCCTGCCCAAAGTTCTTTTGACGGTTCCCTGGGATACGCTTCAAGCTTATTCCGACTGGACCCTTGATGATATCAAGCTGATCAATTGTCTTTTATACCTCTTTCCAGTTGAAACCGCCCACGCCATTGCCAATCAATTGATTCAACAACTGAAAAAATACGAAGCACTAGAGAATACTGTGCCTTTACAGTGTGCGATTCATTTGAATGTCGCCTTGCTTTATCTGCAAGAACAGCAATACCAAGAGGCGAAAGAAGCCGCGGATCAAGCCCTGCTATTGGCAAAAAAGAGCAAGCGCTATGATTACTATTCGTTAGCCACTGCTCGAAAAAGTTTTGCGATCAGAAATATGGATTTATTTGAGCAAGCAAGACAGATGGCATCGTTATTTGAAGATAAATGGACTTGTGAGTTGATTGAGAAGGAAGGACGACTGTTTTTGGGTTGATGGCAGGTTTATTGGAGGATTACATTGTTTATAATGAGGGAATTGGTGATGAAAGTTTGTTTTGAGCTGAGAAAGTGACTAGCCTCTCCATCTTTTTTGGAGGGTGATGTTGTGATGATTCGGTCGATCGTTAATTGAATGCTTTTGATGCTCCATTATATTAAATTTAGACAAGATCACACGGTTGTTACTAGCGTTCAACAAGCAGCTTTAAATTCCACTATTTTAGATTTGAACAATCAGTAGAAAAAGCCAAGGGAAAATAGTTTCCCTATTTACATTCCACTCTTTTAGATTTGAACGCCATCGATCTTAGCTTGCATTTCTTTATCAACTTCATTTACATTCCACTATTTTAGATTTGAACTTCGCATCTATTACAAGTTGAAATAATAGGCTTTATAGCCATCTTTCTGTCGATGTCAAAAATTAGGAGTGATTCATCCCCTTAGATAACATTATATATCAAAAGAAGCTTATATTCTAAGTACTTTTCGTCATCTGTCGTAACTAGGGGAAATTTGAGTTATTCGACATCGACAGACGAATCATTTAAAGCATTCTGTCATCAATTTTGGACTAATGAAACCAATACCCTTATTTTCGTATATTTTCAGATTAGTATTAAAAGAAAGATTCGGTCCAAATTTTCTCAGGTCTTCTGTCGAACGAACTTTTTGTGTTGGATCATTTTCTACGCAAAAACAAAAAAGAAGTGAATCCCAAAAATTATTTTACAATTTTTGAGTTCGCTTCTTTTTATAAACTTCCAGCAACATAACAATAGACTAAAGCCGAACTTTCTCTATTTGTACTCTGGCAAATAACCTGCATGGGCTTCAATTAATTCGTCCACTAGGCAAGTAATTGTTTCTAGCGAGAGTTCCGAAGAGAGATGTGGATCTAGGTAAGCTGCTTGGTAGATTTTCGACCGATTCAACGTCAATGCAGCTTCGACTGTTAATTCTTGCACGTTGATGTTTGTCCGATTTAACGCTGCTAACTGAGTAGGCAGTTGACCTACATAGGTTGGTTGAACGCCGTTCTTGTCCACTAAACAGGGAACTTCGACACAGCAGTCTTCAGGAAGATTGGTTATGAGGCCTTTATTCAAAACATTCCCTGCGATAACAGAAGGAGTACCAGTTACAATTGAATCCATAATATATGACGCATATTCATTACTGCGAGTATGGGTTAATTCCCCATTCATAACAATACTTTCCCTCATCTGATTCCAGTCACTAATCTGATCTTCACAGCGGCGTAGATACTCATCTAGTGGAATATCGAAACTATCGATTAATTCCGGGTACAATTTTTTAATAAAGTAAGGATGATACTCCGCATTGTGCTCACTAGATTCAGTAATATAATAGCCAAAACGTTTCATCAATTCAAAACGTACAGAATCCGAATGGGGATTGGGCTTTGCTGCTGCTAGCTCTCTGATTGTTGGATAAAAATCTTTCCCGTCTTTTGTCAATTCCAGTAAAAAAGCCATATGGTTGATCCCCGCGATCTTCCACTGAAATTCATCAGCATTATATTGTTCTGAAATCCCCAGTTGTTTAAACAACTCTGACACACAAACTTGCACACTATGGCAGAGTCCAACCGTTTTAATCTTCGTTCCTTTCAAAACACCCATCGTCAACATCGCCATTGGATTGGTGTAATTTAATAACCAAGCTTGAGGGCAGACCTCCTCCATTTCTTTTGCAAACTCTAGCATCACTGGCAATGTCCGTAGGGCGCGGAAAATCCCACCGATCCCCATGGTATCACCAATGGTTTGTCTTAGACCGTATTTTTTGGGAATCTCAAAATCAATCACTGTAGATGGCTGGTAGCCGCCTACTTGGATGGCATTGATGACAAAATCTGCACCGGTTAAAGCTTCTTTGCGATTCTGATAGGTTCGGATTTTTGCCCGATCATGATTGGCATTTTTATTGATCGTTCTCAACATCAGCTCCGATTCTCTAAGCCGCTGTTCATTGATATCGTATAACGCAATATCAGCCTCAGATAAACTTGGGGTCAGCATCGCATCCCCTAACACATTTTTTGCAAATATCGTACTTCCTGCACCAATAAATGTAATTTTAACCATATACTTGCTCCTCTCAATCTCTTCCATATTTTCTCGAAAAATCAATCTTCTATTTTCCTATTGGCAACATTTACTCCATCGATTGTTTGTCTATTTTCTTCTGTAACAAGACATAATTTTTCAACACTAGATACATTGATACACTTCCAGAAAAGAACAACAGAAACATCGGAAAAAGAAACCCTATACACGCTATGAGAATAAGCAAAGCCAAGACCTTGGCTGTTTGAACTGGAAATGCCAGTGCAAAGCATCCTGCCGAAAAAAAGGTCTGACACATCGATCTTCCCCAATAAACACTGATAGGAAACACATAGACAAGCATGGATAAAGTACCAATGATCGTTAATAGTATGGGAATGCGTAAACCGATAAATAGCGGCTCTTCGGAGGTTAAAACTATGTGAAAATTGATCCCTAAGCTGCCGAGAATCAACCAACAGGTGCATCCTAACTTATTACTACGAAAAAATACTTTTTTATAGCAAATAAAGAAGTCCTGCGCTGTCCATTCGGTTTCACCCTCAACGACGAAGCGCTTTAACAGAATGAAGCTAGTCATCGTAGCTGGAAAAAATCCAAAGAGACCACCGCCTAAAAGGGTAAAACCTAGCCAGAGAATGTTGAGGTACGCAAATTTTACTATCCACTCTAGATACTGTGTAAGTTGATTGATTTTCATTTACTAATCATCCTTTTTATCTATCCCTTGATCCCTGTCAATGTGATTCCTTCGATAATATAGCGTTGGGCGAACAAATAGACCAGAATAATTGGAATCACAGAAATCGTGGCACCTGCCATCATGTAAGACCAATTTGTCACATAGAGTCCTTTAAAGTTATTTAGCAACAAAGGAACCGTGAATTTTTCAGGCGTTGAAAGATAAATCAATGCATCCATGAAGTTATTGTACGTGCCCATAAAGATAAAGATCGTCATGGCTGCAAGCGCCGGTTTGATCAATGGTAATATGACACTCCAATAAATACGCGGGATGCTCGCACCATCCATCACTGCCGCCTCTTCTAATTCTTTGGGGATTCCTCGAATAAATTGTCTCAATAAAAAAACTGCAAAGGCATTAAATAAAGCACCAGGAATGATCAATGGCAAATGCGTGTTTAACCAGCCTAACTTGTCCATAATCAAATACAATGGAATCATGGTGACTTGCTTAGGAATCATCATTGTCGCTAAAAATAGCAGAAACAGAGCCTCGGAGCCTTTAAATTTCAACTTTGCAAAAGCATAAGCAGCCATTGATCCAGTGAAAAGCTGACTAACAACGACGATGATCGTAATGTAGAAGCTGTTCCAATAAGCGCGACCAAAAGGCATTGCTTGCAATGAATCAAGGTAATTTTGCCAGACAATCGGATTCGGGAACCAAACAGGTGGTATTGCAAAAATCTGTGTCATGTTTTTTAAGGAACTGCCGATCGTCCAGAGAAAAGGAAAGACCATCAAAAAAGAACCGATTGCTAGTAATCCGTGTAAGCACAATTTGCCTACGCTAATTTTCTTATTCTTCATAATGAACCCACCTTTTTTGCGCATAAAATTGAATCAATGTAAGAACCAAAATCGCTACAAACAGGATAACCGCGCCTGCTGCACTTGACCCAAAGCGAAAATCAATAAAGGCCTGTTGATAAATGTGATAAACAAGTGTATAACTGGCTTTCCCCGGACCACCTCGAGTAAGAACAAACGCTTGGTCAAACACTTGAAACGAACTAATGATCGCCATAATGGATAGAAAGAATGTCGTTGGTGAAAGCATCGGTAAGGTGATTTTAAAAAATTGCTGCAACTTACTGGCACCATCCATTTCCGCGGCTTCATAATAGGATTTGGAGATATTTTGAATACCTGCTAAAAAAATTACCATGTTGTAACCTAGTTGCCACCAGATGCTTAACATAGCGATAGATAGCATCACGATCCGAGTGTCCGTCAGCCAATTAGGTCCTTGGATACCGATCATCCCTAATACCTGATTCAATATCCCAATATCACCATTTAAAATCCACATCCACATGACGGACACAGAGACTGAGCTTGTCACAACCGGCATGAAAAAGAACAATCGATACACATTTTTTCCCGTACGTTTATTCAAAACGACCGCTAATACCAGCGCCAGACACAGACCGATCGGAACAGTGAATAAGGTATAGAGCAACGTATTGTATGTTGCTGTCCAAAAATCAGGATTGGCAAATTGATTGATATAATTCTGAATCCCTACAAATGTCCGAGCACCAAATCCATCCCATGACATAAAGCTCAAGCCAATTGCTATTGCCACTGGAATCAGAGAAAAAATGATGAGCCCCACTAATTGTGGCGTTAGAAATAACCAGGCCCATTTTGTTGTGCTTTTCCTCATCCTACCACCTCCTCATCTAATAAGTATTGCTACGGTTGATTGGCTTCGATCAACTCATTGGCTGTGTTTTCCAAGCGTACTACAGCTTCATCAAGATCTAACTGCCCTAAGAAGAGTAGATCCAGAATACTTTCTAATTGATCACTTAGTCCTGGAACCAATGCCTGTTTATCTTCTACTTTACCGATATCTCTTGCATCGATTAAATAGTTGGCATGCTCAGGTATCGTGGCATTTTCAATGATGTCATCTGCTGCCGTCACAGAAGGAACAGCATTCCCCTCATCTTCTAACCGATCCCGTTGTCCTTGCTCCGAAGTATAATAGGATAGAAAGCGCAACGCTTCTTCTTTATTTTTTGAATGATCACCTACTGCTAAATACGCGGTTGCAATAAAGCTAGGCTCGATTTGTTTACCTGTGTTAGTAGGATATGGAATGTAATCAAAATCTAATGTCTCATTTTCACTGAACATTGGGGTAAACCACCGCCCCGCTGACACAAAGGCTGTTTGGTTGGACATAAACATGGCGTCCCCACCTTGCCCCTCTGGTAAAGCCCCTGCATAGGTAAAATTCCCGTCAACTACATTTTTTGTCAAGTAAGCAAAGGTTTCTATTCCTCGTTCATTTTCAGGTAAAATAAACGAACCATCGTCCCCATACATTTCCCCATCATTTGACCACAACCAACTGAAGTAGTGATGTGCACCATTTTCTAGAACATGACCATATTTTCCATTAGCAGTGACCGTCTCATTTATCTTTTGAAAATTATCCCAAGTCCAATTTCCAGATTCATATAATTTTTGCGGTTCGTTAGGATCAAGTCCTGCTTCTTCTAGCACTTTTTTGTTGTAATACAACAACATTGGATTGGAATCGACAGAAACACCGTAGATTTGCTCTCCTCTTCGAGCAGGGCCCCAAATTCCTGAGGCAAAGTCATCAACTTTGACATAGCTATCCTCTGATTCCAAGAAATCTGTTAATTCAATCAATCGTCCCGTCGCAATCAGTTGCGCCATTTGTACCTCCCCTACATAAAATAAGTCAGGAGCCTGACTTCCTTGCAACTGCGTGAGTAATTGCTGCGCATACGTATCACCAGGAGCAGGAATAAGTTCGATGGATACGTTTTCATTTTGTTTCATATAGGCATCAATCGCTCGCTGATATACTTCTTGTTCTGCGGGATTTCCCCAAGCTGTCATGGTTAGCGAAACTTTTCCTTCGTTACTGCCAGACTCCCCTTGATTTGATTCATTGGAACAAGCCGATAGAAACAGGATACTGACAAAACAAACTACCCCTAGTAAACACAATCTTTTTCTCATATAAATTCCTCCTTATAATTGTTTGGTTGAAAATCAAATAAAGCCTAAGCCTTTCTAACAAACTTTGTCTGAAAATAAAGTGGTAACGTATAGAAAATTCCTCCTTCCTCTTTCACATGCTATAATCGATCAAAGTTTTTATGATGCTGTTAGGAAAGTCTTAGGTGTGTGATGAAACTCTTGTCCAGTTCATGACTATGAGCATACTCTATTGAACTTTATCTTAATCATGAAGTTCCTTGATAAGTTTAAAGATTAGTGTTGTATATGGACTTGCATTATCTGATTGATTTGACAACTCATGATAAAAAAATAACTGGTAACAGCTGATTTTCATGGAAATAGATTGATAGAATGTATTTCTCAGAACATAGTCTCTTTTTTATCTTTCAATCTATAACAGATTCTTTTAAAACCGTATCTATTTTGTATACAATTCATCTTAACACAACAAAATAGATATTTAAACATGAAAATCTATTTTATATACAAAACATACCTATTTTGTATTCTGTGATACGCTTTTATAAAATAGGTATGAGAGGTGCAGAACTTATGTCCCAACAAGAGAACTTATATGAATCCTCAAGAATAGGGGAAAATGTGGTTAATCTAAGAGAAAGTAAAAATTATTCTCAAGCACATCTGGCAAAGCTAATGAACCTTAATAAAAATGTTCTCGGTAGAATTGAACGAGGCGAGCGACCGTTAAGAGATACTGAGATTTTAAAACTAGCAGAAATATTTCATGTGTCTACAGACTTAATTCTTGATAATCAAACCGAAGCTATCCCTGATTTACAAAAGAATTTCTTGGACTATCGAAATAGCAGTCAAAAAGATATTTCTAAACAAATGGCGAAGTTTCTTGATTTTCTAAAAAAAGAACCTAACTTAACCTTCTCAGGAAAAGTGCTTTCTAGTGAAGAGCGAAAGAACATCACTACGGCGTTTGAAGTGACGAGTCGTTTGATTAGTGAACAGTTATCTCGAAAATAGAATAGTGGTATGGTTGCGTATTTCTAGTTGAAAAGCTGCGAGAGAAGCAAGATATCAATACATAAAAAAAGAAGTACTCAAAATAAATCATTTTGAAGCGACCCCCAAAAGTTAGACCAAAAAATCTAACTTTTGGGGGTCGTTATTTGTATGGCAAAATATCCTTTTGAATTAAAACTAAAAATCGTTAAAGAATATCTTAGTGGCGTGGGCGGATATCGGTATCTTGCCAACAAATACGGTATTTCAAGCAAGTCTCAAGTAAGTGATTGGGTGAATGCCTATCGTGAATACGGAGAGGAAGGTCTATTGAGAAAGCATCAAAATCAGAAATATTCTGTTCAATTTAAGTTAAATGCGCTAGAGTTATATCAAACAAGTGAGATGTCCTATCGAGAAGTTGCTAGCACTTTAGAAATGAACAACCCTGCGCTTATTGCCAATTGGATGCGTAATTTCAGAGAAGCAGGTATTGAGGGGCTCTCAAAAGAGAAAGGGCGACCACTTACTTTGACTAGAAAAAAAGAAAACAAAAAAGAAAATACAACAACTGAAGAACGCGAGCGTATCAAGGCATTAGAAAAGCAAGTCCGATCCCTTCAAATTGAGAATGCCTTTTTAAAAGAGTTGAGGAAGCTGCGAAAACAGGAAGCCCAGCAAAGACGCAAGAATCAATCGCACGAATCATCGCCAGCCTCCGAGGATCATTCAAACTAGTTGAGCTTCTTGAAACATTGAAATTTCCTAAAGCAACCTATATGTATTGGCAGAAACGGTTTGACAGACCAAACCCAGACCAAGAAATTGAAGAAAAAATGCTTGAAATTCGCAAAGAGCATAAAGACTATGGCTGTCTGCGACTAAAAAAAGAATTAGAGAATCAAGGGATTCATGTCAATAAAAAGAAGATTCAACGTCTGATAAAAAAACTAGGTATCGAAGTAAAGTCTTACACTCGAAAATCTCGACGGTACAATTCTTATCGTGGGAAGGTTGGTACTGTCGCCAAAAATCGTATTCATCGTCGGTTTTATACAAATATCTGTCACCAAAAAATTACAACTGATACCACAGAGTTTAAGTATTATGAAGTAGACACCGCAGGTGTCGTTCGTCAGAAAAAGCTGTATTTAGATCCTTTCATGGATTTCTACAATAGTGAAATTCTATCTTATCGGATTTCTGAAAAACCAAACGCACTAGCCATAATGGAAGGATTAGAAGAAGCAATCCAGATGACAAATGATTGTCCATTTCGTAGAACCTTCCATTCAGATCAAGGATGGGCCTATCAAATGAATGCTTATAAGAATAAATTGAAGCAGCATAAAATCTTCCAGAGTATGTCTCGTAAAGGGAATTGTTTAGATAACTCACCTATGGAAAACTTCTTTGGTTTATTAAAGCAAGAGATTTTTCATGGAGAAGTCTATCGGAGTTTAGATGAATTGAAAACAAAAATTGACCAATATATCTATTATTACAACCATAAACGCATCAAAAAGAAATTAAATTGGCGAAGTCCGGTTCAGTTTCGAGAAGCTGTAAAAACAGCTGTCTAACAGTTAATCTTATCGTACAAAAAAGGAGTGGATTTCTCCACTCCATAAAAGTCTAACTTTTTGGGGTCACTACATTTTTGAGTACTTCTTTTTTTATGTTTAGATTTCTATTACTCTTTGCTAGTTTTACTGTATTGATATGCGAGTAAATTTGCAACGCATCCACAGTTATTGCTTTGAAAGCTGTAATGCTTTAAGCACTTCTTTGAGACCTGGTTCGATTGTAAAAAATTTAAAAAAGGTTCAAATTCCCTCACTAGTGACGGATACAGAACGATAAATATTTCAAAAATTCAGGAGATTTCAATCAATTTGGAATCAATGAGATTATTTTTCAATCAAAATACATGAGAGCCAAAATAAATTAAGAAATGTAGCTAATCCAAACTTTTTAATCCATGTAAATGAGCCTATTGTCTAGTCAAATTTGTTCATTCTTAATTTTTCAGAAAAGATAATAAACTTATTACCTTACCACAAATATCTAAAGTAATTTCGGCTAACTCCAAACCATATTTTGAAAAAAAGATTGGTTGATGTCTTCATCGTTCGGATAATTTGGAATAATGTTGATATCCTCTTCTGGGGTTCCTTTAGTTATCATCAATTCTCTATGTTCATTTAGTTTATCTAAAAAGGTATCACCTTCTACTCTTTGATAGGCCACACTATTGTTTATAGTCACTTGTAAGGAACCATTAGTCCTATCTATATTAAAAATTATAGTGTTTAAGCTTTTTATTTGGTATTACCTTATAAACAACACATGAACCTTTTTTTGATATTACTTCTCAATCATCACTAGATTCAACAGATTTTTTTTGTTATCAAGTGAGCAAAGAAAAAGAAAGCATAGAAGCATTTCTTTTGAATGATCTCATAAAATTAACTCTATTTGACTTAGAGTAATATTAAAAGACACCTTCCAAAAATGGAAAATGTCCCGAATGTTTAATTGAATGATACTGGATTTTTGAGCAATCTCTGTCCCATACTATATTCGCAACGACTCCAGCAATTAACGTTTTGAGCAATAACAAAGAAAATTTAAAGTAATACTTATACATGCATATCCTTTATTATCAGTATTTCATGTCATATAAAAAAGATAAATATGGTTGGATTTTCATCAATATTGATTTATTTTACACCATTTTACACTTTGAGCTTGCAAAAAGATTAAATGTGACGTAATATGTCAATATGAGTACGACAAAATGTCAGGAGGTCGTGAATTTGACTAGACAATACTTAAACATTCGCCTTTCCTATGAAGCTAAACTTTGTATTGAAAAAATACATAGTAAAGTTCAAGATAGAATGAGTGATAGTATTTCAATAACTGAACTTGATGAGATTGAAAAACTCATTAAAAATTATCTTACTGATAAAGACCCGATTCTTTCTAATGTCTCAATTACTAATATATTAAAGGTATCTACTTCTAGTATTATCGAAGAAGCATGTTACTTCACTTGGAATTATACTTCAAAGGATTGGCATAAAATTGATGACGAAATGCAGAAGTACAAATTTAATTTGGATATTGATGTTGGTTCACTGACTCCAAAATTATATTTAGAAAACGAAGTTATTGTTCGGTTACAACAATATCAAAAAGACTTTATGAAAGAGGATATGGTACGTGTTGTAAAAATGTCATACGTCATCAAAGTTATAATCTTTGCTTATGCTAAGTACTTAGGCGTTTTAGATAGTTGATTACGAAGGTTTTTTCCATAAACCTTCATAATTTTTAACTACAATGTCGTAAAGAGTACGACTTAAAAACTAAAAAGGAGGATACTTATATGTGCATAAGAGCTTCACCATCAATTATATACAGCAAAATAAAAAACTAACCACACAAAGGAGAGAACAAAATGAATAATCAATTTACAAATTACCCACTTCAAATTCAAAATGAAGTACAACAAATGAATCATATTTTTAATACATCTGAAAAACGTGCGTATGTAGCAGATAAAGCAAGACTCAATTTATCTGATAAAACTAAAAGTGATGTTTACAGCGAAGCATATGCACATTTGATCAAGTCATTAGGTTTAACTTCACGTATTCAAGATGAATACACGCAAAAATTAGTTGCCTTTTATTTTCACTCTCAACAAGTTTATTTTAATGGTAAATCCATGCTTGAAGATTTTGTTGATAAAGGTAAATTACCACATCTCTTCACTAGTTACCGTTAATTTTTTGAAATGCAGGGGGGATTTATTCCCTCTTGCTAAACTTGAAAGGCAGGTATTATCGATGGGGAAATTATATCTTATTACTACTTTTTCAGGTTCAATATACAAAATATTAGATACCGATAAAGAAAAATGGCTTGAGAGAGTTCCTTCACAAGAAGCAAGCGTATTAAGAAAAGATGGAGAGAGGATCAGAATAGATAAGATTTTACAATTGACACTTGGAAAGCCCGCAATATTTGCATTGGAACCTCTTGGCTTAGGAAATTTGACTATAAGAGAGACTACTGAAATTGTAGAAATAAAAATTATCGATGAACTTTGAAAGGAATGGAAATAAAAATGAAAAATATTTATCAGAATGTGTATCAGCTAGTGGTTATAAATATTTTTTTAATATTGACCGCAATTAGCGGGGTTACGTTGCAGCCTCAGATAAATTTCAATGCAACATTAGATCGCGGATATTATAAGTTTTTATATGTTGGTTATGATATACGCCGTTCCCTAGTAGTGTTTGCAATTGTAGCAACTATTTACTTGATAATTGAACTATCTATTTTTCTAAGAATGAAGGTGAAAAATAATGAAGTTTGATTACAATCCATGGCGATCCCTGAGCCTATCTTTGCTTTGCTTATTAGCTTTTTTATCAGGCTTTGTGGGAAAAATACACCGATATGATTTTATGCTTTCCTTGAAAGCTTTACTAATAATTTCTGTGGTGCTTCTTATTTCACAGCTCTTTGGATTAGTTATCATAAAAAAGGAAGAAGGTAATTGATTGAATAAAGATGTGTGGATAAATAAATTCATTACTCGTATAAAAAAGGAAAACGAGTATGGCAAACTCTATATTGTTAGTTTGAAAAAGCTGTATAAATCTCGAATCTCAATTCGTCACTTTTTTACACCTTCAAGGGCACTAATAGCATTTGTTTTTATTGTCGGCTCTTTGCATATATTGAAAGATAGCCATGGTAGTAATGGAATCATGTTATTAATGCTTTGTATATTGATAATACTGTTACTGTATATAAAAAGTAAATTTTTCCCGAAATATCGTCCTTTTGAGCCCATACTTCGAAGCTATATTTTTCAAAATGATTTGTATGAGGAGAAGAATGGACAGTTATTGAGTGAGATTCGCATGGCGTATATAGAAGATTTAGATGTATTGCGTGTGATTATAGAAAAGAATGGCGACCGATACCAAAAGATTGCTAATCAGCTTGGAGAGTCTTTAGAATCAAAGCTATCTATGCAGTTATATGAAACAAATGAGACGATAAATTACGTTGAATACATTTTCTTAAAAGAGGCAATTAATATCGAACAGTCAATTTTCACCTCTTCCAGTATAGAAAAAGAAACTTTTAATAATATTCCTATTGAAACCATAATGCTCACCTCTAAGCAAGGATTCTCATTAAAATCAAACACGAATTTAGGATTGTATGGACGCACAGGCGCAGGAAAAACGGTAGGTCTTCAATGGTATTTGTATAATGCAATAGCTAAAGGTTCAGGAACAGATTCAAATAGTTTGCTAAGCATTGTAGACGGTAAAGGAGCTGATTTATATTCTCTAGGCGAAATAATATCAGAAGAGATTGACGGTAACATTTCTGTAGGTCAAACTCCTTCAAGTTTGGCAAAACTGTCTAGAGAGTTTGTAGAAGCTATGGATTTGAGATTTGAGCTAATTAAGGAAAGTAATGCCTTGAATGCTGATGCTTATGACTTAGGGTTAACTCCTAACTTTCTTTTTATCGATGAACTTGCTAGTATCAGAGATTCATGTGGTAGCTCTAAGCAAGGAAAAGAACTATGGAATGAAATCATTCAGAATATTGGATTGGTTGCTCGTAAAGGTCGTCAAGCCGGAAGCCATTTAATCTTAAGTACACAAGACCCGAATGCTGAAAATATACCTGTTGAAATCAGAAATCAAATATCTAGCGTTCTTTATTTAGGCAATCCATCAAATGACCGTGTAAAAATGGCATTTAGCATGTGTGAGTTAGAACATGTTCCTACTCTCTCTGGTCGTAAAGGGGAAGCATTATTCTATGCAGATGGATTGAACATGACTGAACCAGAAATTACTATAGTTCCATTCGTAGATATAAAAACAAAGCAAGACTTTAGAAATGTTGTCAATCGTATCAAACCAAACCCAAATAATTTCATCTGATATTTTGATTGTAATCAGTGGGCTTCTGATTGCAATTGAAATATCGGATTCACATCAGCGACTTTTGCTGATGACTACTATAATGAAATGAGGAAATTATATGAAATTAAATGATTTTTTGAAACCTGAGTTATTAGGAACTAAATTTTTAGCGGTAAAAGGTTACTCCGAAGTGCTAGATAGAGAAACACAAAAACTTTCTGCTTACAGGTTAAATGTCAGCATTCAGGATGAAACAAGCGACTTTTTTATGGAAATGATTCAAGTGAAAATTAACAATCTTAATCCTACTATTGCCTTCCAAGATTTAAAAAATAGTAAAACCATGCCTATTACATTAGAGAATCTTCAGGTTGGGCAATACAATGGTGCGCTTTGGTTTAACTCAACAGATGTTTTACCAGTTAATAAATAGACAGGAGAAATAATATTATGTCAAAAAAAGATTTCCCAATTTTAGAAACGGTTCTTAGATCAATGGTTATCGTTATAAGACCTGATGTTCATGGTTCTGGTGTAGTATGGTTTGAACCGCCTGTCGAAGGTGTATGGGCTAAATTAATTCGACTAGATGATATGTACTATAAAATAGAACCCAATATTGACAGTGGATATAGATTCACCGAAAAACAGATATCTGAACTGATGGACTGGTGCCAAAATTTAAATATTTAGCTTTCATTTTGTAATAGTTAACTACGGACAAGAACAGGACTGCCAACGGAGTTGAGCAAGCGAAGCGTGTCAGTGGAACGACTGTACTTGTCCGTAGTCTTAGTATTACGGAAGGGAATGAAATTCCCTTCCTAGTTTATTTATTATATAAACAATCTTATGGCGAAAAATCGCTGTAGAAGGACTGATTTTTATGACTGGTTACAATCAAAAAATAGTCCGAACGAATTCCTATGTTGAGATTTGGGAATATGAAAAGCCTATTTTCATTAAAGATGAAATTACCGTAATAGATGAAGCTGTTGGTCAGATAGAAAGTATAAAAGAAAAATCTAAGCGAAGAACATTTGATGAACTCAATGATGATGAACAAAAGAAGAGATTGGAAAGAATGAGTAAGACTAGACTAGAAGCAAAATGGAAATTGTTAAGAATTGTAGATTGTAATTTTGATGATAAAACTTCCTTCCTTACTTTAACCACTAAAAAGAATGTTCAAGACAGAGACAAGTTTAACTCCTTACTAAAAACATTTATAAAGAGATTTAACTATCATATTTTTGGCTCTAAAAAAAGCAAGCTGAAATATTTAGCAGTTTTAGAACGTCAAAAAAGGAAGGCATGGCATGCCCATATACTATTATTTGAAGTTCCTTACGTTCCACATGAAAAGCTTCTAAACTTATGGGGACATGGTGCTGTTCGGATAAATAAAGTAGATGTAGATTCCAAAGAAAATCGTGGTCGTTATGTTACCAAATATTTTGAAAAAGGTATAGGTCAAGAACTTTTAGAAAGTTTTGGTAAAAAGGCTTATTTAAGTTCTAGAAACTTACTACGACCAGAAGAATCTAAAATTTTCTTGAAAGATAATCTTGAATTTAAACATTCAGCTATTTTATATGAAACTAAATATGTGAGTAAAATTTATAGAGATGGAAACTTAATCGATAACCCTGTAAGGTATCGGAAAATAAGAATTGAGGATGATTTTTAGTGAAAAAACTCAAACTACGTTATATTTGTGAAAATTGTGGAAAAATCGGTTTATATAATAATGAAGAAGAAGGTTTTAGAGATGGATGGGATTATCCTCCCCAAATGGGAACTTACCGAGTTTTAAGTCCTAGAACCTGCGGTCAATGTTCTATCGATACAACCCTTTATTGGGCAATTATTACAGGGAAAATCCATTCACTGAGCGATATGACATCTAATCAAAAGGATACCCTAGCACGTATCTTAGGGGAACCCGATACGATTTTTATAAATGAAAAATCGATTTGAAGATGAGGAGAGTATATATGCACAAGAAAAAAAATAAATTCCCCTTGCTATTAACAAGAGAACAAGCTTCTAATTATCTTGGGATTGATCCAAAGTCATTTGATAAATATGTTCGAAGTTCTGATGATTTGAAACGGTTCATGGTTGGAAGACAGGAGCGATATACCATACGAGAATTAGAGATTTTTATTGTTAATCACTCAATATGTTAAGGAGTTGGGATTGTGGCAACCATTATCAAACGTGGAAACTCATACAGAGCTGAAATAAGCAATTATAGGCATGGTGTAAACAATCGACTTACAAAGACGTTTAAGACTAAATCTGAAGCAAAGTTATGGGCAATGCAGAATGAAATAGCTAAAGGAAATGGTACTGACTTAGCAAAAAGAAATGACTCTTTTGCAGAGTTCTTTGAAAATTGGGTAAAGATAGTTAAGAAAAATGATGTTAGACCAGCAACTTATTTAAACTACACCCGAACAATTCCAATAGTGAAAAAATTATTTGGAAAAATCAAGTTAAGTGAATTAAATGATTTGGTTGTCCAAGCTAAAATAGATGAATACGGTTCTAATCACGCCAGAAAGACTACAACTGAAGTGCTTTTAAAAATACGTACTTCTTTAAGATATACTTATGGTCGTGGCTTATTGACCTCTGATTTTGCAGGTTTAGTCAAAACACGTGGTAAAGAAATGCCTAAAAGAAATAAAGCATTGTCTATTAAAGAACTAAAAAAACTACGTTCATATCTTTTAGAAAATCACGATACAGATTTTGAGGTGCTTGTTCTTCTTGCTCTTGAAACTGGTGCAAGACGTGGAGAATTATTAGGAATTAAACCCGAAGATGTCTATGAATATGGAGTTATGATTGTTCGTTCCATTAGTCCACATAGTTCTGACACTGGTTTAAAAACAAAGCATTCAAAACGAGATATAAGCATAAATAAGGATATCTATGAAATTCTAAAGACTGTTGAAGTAAAAGAAGATGGGTATTTATTTGAAACAGATGGTTTTCATCAGTCGGCAGACTTGGCAAAACTATTAAAGAAATTAGATATTACGAAAACTACATTTCATGGACTAAGAGATACTAATGCTTCATTTCTTTTTTCAAATGATAATATCAGATTGGACTATATATCAAAAAGACTGGGTCATAATTCGATTCTGACTACTCAAAATTATTACTTAGAATTGATGCCTGAGAAGAAACATTCGCAAGAATCCGAAGCATTAGCACTACTTGATTCTTTGAAGTGATGATAGATTTACATCAATTTACACCAAAATATACAAAAAGAACTCCCACAAGTAGTGAGAGTTCTGTATTTCTCGATAAAAAGATTAACGTTTTGAAAACTGTGAAGCTTTACGAGCTTTCTTAAGACCTGGTTTTTTCTTCGTATCATTGAATAAGTTTGAAAAACCTTGATTTATAAAGGTTTTCCCGTAAATATATTTTATTATATTTAATTAAATTTGAAATGTTTGTGTTCTAAAATGTGTTCTAATTTAAAGGCAGTATATTTCGTATTTTAGATTAAATTTTTAGGCTCATTCATTCTCAAATCCATTCTATTTAGTCAATAAATATTTAAAAAAGACTTTATAAACAAAGATGTTCAAGCGAGCATCTTATTTTTTGTGCTTAATTTGAAAGGAGAACATTTTATGTATAAAAAACAAAAAAAGAAATTATGTGTATTAACTATTTTGAGTTTGGCTGTTCAAGCAATTGTTGGAGTAATTGCTCCTACGATTGCATTTGCTGATGAAATTACCCATCCACAAACGGTAACCGTAGAACTAGATTTAGCACATAAATATGCTGTTGAAGGAACTTTTAGTGATGGTCGTCCAATGTCAGAAGTCACTGTTCCGCATTATGCAGTGTACAACGGCGTGAAACAAGATATTTTCTGTATTGAACCAGGAGTCCCGATTTACAATGAGTTCACTCCTGGATATGAGAAGAACCCGTTACCAGATATGTCCGATAAAGCCAAATTAGTTTCCGTTTTATGGAAAAAAGTAGGTACAGATGCAGATACTCATATTGTGGCACAGAAGATGATCTGGCAAGAAGTTAATGGGTATACCCTTCACTCAATAAAACGATCAGACGGTAGTGCCGTAAATATCGCAGCCATTGAGGCAAAAATCAATCAAGCCATTGCCGATTATCAGAAGAAACCAAGCTTCCATAATAGTACGGCTAAAACAGTATTAGGGCAATCGACTACTGTGACGGATACAAATAATCTGAATTTGTCAGAGTTCGATGAGGTTGTGGAAAATACCGCAAACATTGATTATCGTGTGAATGGCAATCAGTTGATAATCACCCCAAATACCAATTCAAAAGAAAGTGGTGTGTTGACGCTTAAGAAATCTGCTGGTACGGGAACACCGGTCGCCTATAAGATGGCTGGACAACAAACTTTAATGGCTGGGGCGATTGATAAACCGAACACTTACACGGTCAAAATTGATGTGGAAACAGAGGGTTCTTTAAAGATCAAAAAAGTTGATAAAGAATCAGGTGACGTTGTGTCGGGAACAGTTTTCCATTTAGATTTTGGAAAAGCCTTACCCGCAAAAGATATAACTACCAATAAAGAAGGGAATGCTACATTGGATGGGATTCCTCATGGTACAAAGGTAACCATTACTGAAAAATCAGTGCCGGCGCCTTATACGATTGATACTACATCCATGACCGCTACGATTAAAGCGGGCGAGACCATTTCAGTGACTTCAAAAAATACGCGAGAAAAAGGTCAAATCATTCTGGATAAAACCGGAGTTGAAACAAGGAGTGATCTTTGGAACGATAATTACTCTTTAGCGGGCAATACGTTTGCCATTCGCAAGGATAGCCCAACTGGTGAAATCGTTCAAGAAATGATAACGGATGAAAACGGTCATGCGGAAACACCAAAAGAGATTGCTGATGCGCTAGAATTGGGGACTTACTACGTGACAGAAACCAAAGCTAGTAATGGTTTCGCGAATACCTTTAAACCAGTAAAAGTCGAATTGAAGTATGCCAATCAAACCGTGGCCCTAGTTACTAGTAATGTAAAAGGACAAAACCAAGAAATTACTGGGGAAACCACTCTGACAAAAGAAGACAAAGATACTGAAGATAAAACACAAGGCAAGGCTGCCTTTGAGGGTGCTGAATACACATTGTTTACTGCTAAGGATGGAAAAGCGGTCAAATGGACCGAGAACTTTAAACCAGAATTGTTGAAGGGAACGAAAGCTTCTGATGAAACCGTAACTTTGACTTTAGATGAAAAGAATCAAGTTGCCGTTAAACACTTAGCGATTAATGAGTATTACTGGCAAGAAACCAAAGCACCTGATGGATATACCTTGGATGAAACGAAGTATCCTGTATCCATCAAAAAGGTGGATGATAGCGAAAAAAATGATGTGATTACCCGAGATGTTACGGCAAAAGAACAAGTGATTCGCTTTGGTTTTGATTTCTTCAAATTTGCCGGATCAGCCGCTGGCACTGCCGAAACTGGATTTAATGACTTAACCTTTAGAGTGTCGCCATTGGAAGGGACCAATGAGATCACCGGTGCCGAAGATGAAGCGACCACAGCTTATAACGAGCAATTCGGGTTTGATGGTTATGGCAAGTTTGAAAATCTTCCTTATGGCGATTATTTACTTGAAGAAGTAGAAGCCCCAGAAGGTTTTCAAAAGATTACGCCATTAGAAATCCGTTCTACTTTTAAAGAAAATAAAGAGGATTATACCAAGAGTGAGTATATCTTTACTATTACCGAAAAAGGGCAAAAGCAACCGATTAAAACGGTGACCGTTCCTTACGAGAAACTGACGAACAAAGCATTTTCTGTTAGTTTGAACCGTTTAATGCTCTATGATTTGCCTGAGGAAGAGGATAGCTTGACTTCCCTTGCGACTTGGAAAGATGGAGACAAAGAATTAACCACTCTGGATTCTACCGAGCTAGTTGATAAATTGAGTTACAATCTTCATGAAATCAAAAAAGACTGGTATGTGGTAGCTCAAGCCATTGATGCGGAAGCCACAAAAGCTGCCCAAGAAAAAGATGAAAAAGCTAAACCAGTGGTAATTGCCGAAACAACGGCTACCTTGGCGAACAAAGAGAAAACAGGAACTTGGGAAATTCTGCATAAATTAACCGCGGAACAAGTTTTAGACAAAACAATCGTCTTATTCAACTATGTGTATGAAAACAAAGAAGCCTTTGAAGCAGGCGATGATCCAGTAGCGAAGGATGCTAGCTTGAATAATCAGGCCCAAACTGTCAATTGTACGGTTGAACGCCATGTTTCCATCCAAACAAAAGCGCACCTAGAAGACGGTTCTCAGACCTTTACTCATGGTGATGTGGTGGATATGTTTGATGATGTATCGATCACCCATGATGTTCTGGATGGCTCAAAAGAGGCTTTCGAAACAGTTCTGTATGCTTTACTACCTGATGGTTCGAGCAAGGAAATTTGGAAATCTGGTAAGATTGATTATGAAGTGAATGACAAGGAATTTACCAAAACCGTGCTTGCAGAAAAAGTAGATACAAGTAAATATCCAGAAGATACAAGTTTTACCTTCAAAGAAATTAACTATGACAAAGATGGGAATATCAATGGAAAACACAATGAAGATTTGAAAGAAAAATCTCAAACTTTAACGCCCAAAAAAGTTCCGACAACACCAAGTACACCAGAACAACCGGAAACAGCAACGGTTCCAAGTGGCTCTCAAGAATCTAGTCCTACAGTGAAGGCATTCCCTCAAACCGGGGAGAAAACTTCCAATGCGTTATTGTTCATTGGGTTTACTTTGATCTTTGCGACTGCCGGGTATTATTCATGGAATCGCCGGAACTAAGGTGATGAGATGAAACAAGTAAATCCTAAGAACCAACGTGCGCGACCGCCTCCTAAAAAAGTGGTCGCGCTATTTTTGTATCCAAAACTAACAATGAAAAGAGGAAGAGAATATGGAATTGAAATTTGTTGTACCAGATATGACCGAAACCTTTGGGAAGTTAAGTTATGGCGGTGAAGGCGAAATTTTGACAGAAGGATATGGCCGAAATACTACGGTGATTGGTCGAAGTTATCATTTATACTCCAGTAAGCAACGGGCTGATGATATAGAAGTCGTAGTAGCTGCGGAAGCTGGCGAAAAGGATTTTGACCAAGATCAACCGCTAAAAGCTGTGAATCCTCACTTGGTTGCCAAAGGCTATGAAATTGAGAATCGGGGCTTTACCGATTACGTGTTGTATGTTGATGATTTAGTGAAAGCATAGGAGGAAAAGAAGATGAGATTAACAGAAGGTATTGTCGTAGATTCAGGATTAACCTTTGGCAAGTTGCGCTTTTCCGCATTACGTCGAGAAGTACGGAAACAAAATGAGGATGGAACGGTTAGTAATGAGGTAAAAGAACGAACCTATAATTTGAAATCCTCCGCGCAAGGTCGAATGATCCAAGTTAGTATCCCAGCAAGTGTACCCTTACGCGAGTTTACTTATGATGCAGAGGTAGAGTTGGTCAATCCAATTGTGGATACAGTCGCCAATTATGTTTTTCGAGAAGGAACTACTGTCAATTGGTTTATTAAGGCAGATGATTTAGTCTTGAAACGACAACCGAATCAAGGAAATCCTACGAACCAAAATGATGGAAAGAAATAGGTGAAAAGAATGGAAATTAATGTGGAACATATTTTAGACTGTTTCGATCAATATGGCAAAGGTGAGTTAACGGAGGAACAACTCACGAAAGCATTAACCTATGATGAAAAAATGTTTTTGATTATGCATCAAGGATTACTGGAAGTAGGTAACGATGCCAAAGAAGACTTTGATGTACTGGATTGGTTAGGGGAGGAAGAGTCCTTCTTTATGGTTGTCGAGGTAAATGAAAGTTTATGTCGTCAAGCAGAATCTGTCTTGGAAGAAATCGGTGTGGAGATGCCGGATGCTATTGAAGTTTTTTTAACACAATTGGTTGAAACGAAACAACTTCCCGTGTCAGTAAATGACTAGCATGACTTTTTGAAATTGCCCAATAAAATCCTATTGGGCAATTTTCGGTTGGAGGTGGAAACCATCAAAATGTACAAAGGGCATCGCATACGGGCAGGAGATCAGCACTTGGTTTATCACTTTGTTCTTGGCTGGCTAAGTGCCTTATTCATCGGTTGGATGGGCGTCTTTTATTTTCAAGAGCTTAGACAATTTGATCTTTCTAAGCCATCACTTTCTACTATTGAAATCGTTTGGTCTATAAAAGATTTAGCATGTCTACTTGGAAGTCTCGCTCTTGCAGGAGTTATGATGTTACTTTATATTCACTTTTTTCAGGATCATTGGCGAAGTTTGTGGCATCGGCAAAAGTTGGCTCGGATGATTCTAGAAAACCATTGGTATGAAGTGAAACAAACTCAAAGTGAAGGTTTTTTCAAAGATTTGAATAGTAGTCGGACCAAAGAGAGTATTAGTTACTTCCCCAAAATCTATTATCGAATGAAAGATGGCTTACTTTCTATTCGCGTTCAAATTTCACTGGGAAAATATCAAGATCAGCTTTTAAAGTTGGAAAAGAAGTTAGAAAGCGGACTGTATTGTGAGTTAGTAGAAAAGGAACTCAAAGACTCTTATGTGGAATACACCTTGTTATACGATATGATTGCCAATCGAATTGGAATTGAAGAAGTAGTGGCAGAAAACGGGGTTTTGCGATTGATGAAAAATCAAGTATGGGCGTATGATTCTTTACCTCATATGTTAATCGCTGGTGGAACAGGTGGTGGGAAGACCTATTTCTTACTCACCATTATCGAAGCACTATTGAAGTCAGATGCAGAATTGTTTATCCTCGATCCAAAAAATGCGGACCTCGCCGATTTAGGTACGGTAATGCCCCATGTCTATTCACAAAAGGAAGAAATTTCTACTTGCGTGGAAGACTTTTACGAACGCATGATGGCTCGTAGCAAGAAAATGAAAGAAATGCCCAACTACAAAACAGGAGAGAATTATGCGTATCTTGGACTTCCGCCAAACTTTTTAATCTTTGATGAATACGTGGCTTATATGGAGATGTTAACAACGAAAGAAAGTGCGGTGATTTTAAATAAACTCAAACAAATTGTCATGTTAGGTCGTCAATCTGGTTTTTTTCTGATTTTGGCTTGTCAAAGACCAGATGCGAAATATTTAGGAGATGGGATTCGCGATCAGTTTAACTTCCGGGTCGCTCTGGGTCGTATGAGTGAGCTCGGGTATTCCATGATGTTTGGTGAGGTCGATAAAAATTTCTTTATGAAACGCATCAAAGGACGAGGTTATGTGGATACTGGAGGGAGTGTGATTAGTGAGTTTTATACGCCACTTGTGCCAAAAGGGCATGATTTCTTAAAGGAAATTAGCAACATTGTTGGATTAACCGTTCATACGGAAAGAGAAAATAATAGTGTGTAGCCTAGGAATATCAATAATCCTGGGCTTTTTTTGAGGTGATTTATGACATTTTTAGATTTATTCGCCGGGATTGGTGGCTTTCGCTTAGGTATGGAACAAGCCGGTCACCATTGTATCGGCTTTTGTGAAATTGATGAATTTGCTCGGAGGAGTTATAAAGCAATCCATGATACAAGGAAGGAGGTGGAAATGCATGACATCACAAGTATATCAGACGAGTTTGTTCGATCCCTCGGACCAGTGGACATCCTTTGCGGCGGATTTCCGTGCCAAGCTTTTTCAATTGCGGGAAAGCGGCAAGGATTTTCCGATACTCGAGGTACTTTATTCTTTGAAATCGCTCGGTTCGCCGCTCTTCTCCAACCTAAGTTTCTATTCCTTGAGAACGTCCGGGGACTGCTCAATCACGAAGGAGGGGCTACGTTCGAGACGATCCTCCGAACGCTGGATGGATTGGGGTATGATGTGGAATGGCAGGTGCTTAACTCAAAGGCCTACGTTCCCCAAAGCCGTGAGCGGGTCTTCCTTATCGGACATACTAGAGACGCATGTACCGAACAAGTATTTCCTATCATTGGATCGTCTCCAACGTTTGATCAAAACATCAGAAACTTGGTAAATATCAATCCTTCCAATCGAGGAATGGGAGGACAAGTCTATGGGTCAGATGGCGTAGCGCCAACCTTAACCGGTGATGAAGGAATCAAAATTGCGTTGCCGGTAAAGGATGGGATTTCTGTAGCGGGTATGTTACCGGGAAATTTCGAACAAGGCAATCGGATTTACGAGGTAACTGGAACTGCCCCCACTTTGTCAACGAAACAAGGGGGAACGAAGATACTAATTCGGAAAAATAAAACAGAATATCAAGAGGTGAAGCCAGGGGACAGTGTGAACCTGGCTTTTCCTAATTCCACAAGTCGTCGAGGCCGTTTGGGAAAACAAAGTGTGCATACTTTACTAGCAGGAGACCAACAAGCGGTCGTCACGGATCAGTATCAAATTCGGAAGCTAACACCTAGGGAGTGCTGGAGACTTCAAGGATTTCCCGATTGGGCTTTTGACCGGGCTTCTCAAGTCAATTCAGATAGTCAGTTGTATAAGCAGGCGGGAAACTCTGTAACAGTTCCGGTCATTTTTGATATTGCTAGAAGATTTAAGGAGGTAAAAGCACATGATTTATGATGAGTTGATTGGAGAAATCTACTGGGTGATTGGCAAGATTCAGTCCGATCCGGAATTGGAAGAAGAACTGTACCGGCTCAATTTTGATATTCGAAAAAATGGGGTGAAGGTCCCTGGTGATTCATATGTAATGGATGAGGAAACCGATGCTCGAATTGAGTTGAATCAGGTTATCAGTGAATTCGAACGGATTGCGGACCTTGCCAAAGAACCTGATATCCGTCAATACTTGTTTGAGATAAAAACAGAACTAGAAATTGAGGGGATTACCGCAGAGTAACCATAGAGTAAACCACTGATAGGCGCTGACCGCGGGGGATTTGCGAAGCAGAAATCCTCCGCGGTGCTGTGCCTGTTCATGGACGGCGGCAGCCGGCCATGATGTCTCACCCCCCGTATCTAACAGGGGGGTACAAAAACACAAAAAATAAGCAAGCACCCATTAAGAATGCTTGTTGTAGCAACGATATTAAGTAATTTGTATAGGTGTTAACTCATTTGAAAAAGTTAACACCTTGAATTTGGAGGTGAGAACTTGGCGCAACGAAATTTAGATTATCGGTTATTAAAAGACCGACGCAACGAATACGGCGTTTCACAAAATAAATTGGCTACGTCTTGCGGGCTTAGTCGTCCGTACTTAAACCAGATAGAAAATGGTGGTGTAACTGCTTCTGCAAAGACCATGAGGAAAATTTTTGACCAACTGGAAAGCCTCAATCCCGATTTGCCTTTGACGTCACTGTTTGACTATGTAAGGATTCGTTTTCCCACAACGGATGCACGGAAAATCATTCAAGAAGTTCTCCATTTGAAATTTGAGTATATGCTTCATGAAGATTACGCCTTTTACTCCTATCAAGAACAATATGTTATGGGAGACATTGTGGTGATGTTGTCTCATGAAGAAGATAAAGGCGTTCTTTTGGAATTAAAAGGGCGAGGTTGTCGGCAGTTTGAAACTTTTTTACTCGCCCAAAAACGTAGCTGGTACGACTTTTTCGAGGATTGTCTAAAGGCCGGTGGCGTGATGAAACGCTTGGACTTGGCAATCAATGATCGAGTGGGCTTATTGGATATTCCTGAGTTAACGAAAAAATGTCAGAAGGAAGAATGTATTTCCTTGTTCCGTACCTTTAAAAGCTATCGTTCCGGAGAACTGTTGAAAGCTGATGAAAAGGATGGTATGGGCAATACCTTATATATTGGCAGCCTCAAAAGCGAGGTTTACTTCTGTTTGTATGAGAAAGATTATGAACAATATATCAAGTTAGGGATTCCATTAGACCAGACCGAAACGAAGAATCGGTTTGAAATTCGGTTGAAAAATGACCGAGCTTATCATGCGATTCAAGATTTGTTAAAAGGTCGTAGCATTGAAAGTACCACGTTTTCCATTATCAATCGTTACTTGCGATTTGCGGATAAAGTGGAAGGAAAACGGCGAACCAACTGGCCCTTGAATGAACAATGGGGTCGTTTTATTGGACGGAATCGGAAAGAGATTCAACTCACTTCTGAACCCAAACCGTATACCATTGAACGAACCTTGAATTGGCTTGGACGTCAAGTCGCCCCTACGTGGAAGATGGCCAAGGAGTTGGATCGTTTGAATCAGACAACCTATATCCAGGATATGGTAAATAATGCACGCTTATCAGACCGGCATAAAAAGATTTTGGAGCAACAAAGTATGGCAATTGAAAACTTGATTATATGAAAAGAGGAATTTTGATGGGAATTGTAAAAGATATGTTACTGGTATTTGGTGGCAGTATGCTCGGCGTTACCGTGATGTGCTTGATGCCATGCAAGTGCAGCAGCAGACCGAGCAATGGAAAAGAAAGGAAAGTGACGAGATGAATTTTGGACAAAATTTATATCAATGGTTTTTAACCAATGCTCAATCTTTAGTCTTACTAGCGATTGTGGTCATTGGTTTGTTTTTAGGATTTAAACGCGAGTTTTCCAAACTGATTGGCTTCTTGGTGATTGCTTTGATTGCGGTAGGTCTGGTCTTTAATGCTTCTGGCGTGAAGGATGTCTTACTCAATTTGTTTAACCGAATTGTCGGTGCCTGAGGGGGAATCACGATGGAACAGATGCGTGTTTATATTGCGAACCTTGGAAAATACAATGAAGGGGAGTTGGTGGGGGCGTGGTTTACCCCACCTGTCGATTTTGATGAAGTGAAAGAACGGATTGGATTAAATGACGAATACGAAGAGTACGCGATTCATGATTTTGAACTGCCTTTTGAGATTGATGAATATACGCCAATTGAGGAAATTAATCGGTTGTGTGGCTTAGCGGAGGAGCTTGAAGGAACTCCGATTGGGGAAGTTGCTTCTGAGATTCAACATGCTTTCTTCAATTCTTTTGAAGAAATGGTAGAACATGTGGATGATATTATTTGTTATCCAGACTGTGATGATATGAGTGATGTAGCGTATTACTTGATTGTAGAAGCTGGTGACTTTGGAGAAGTACCGGAACATTTGAAGACGTATATTGATTTTGATGCGTGCGGTCGAGACTTGGAGATTGGCGGGAATTATTTGGTTACGAGTCGAGGGGTTTTTGAATATTTAACGTAGTCTTATTCCCTCAATCAATGGATTAACAAATGTCGCTTGTTATTAATCGTTCAATCTGGTTAAATAATATTATAAACTGGATTAGATTGAGGGGCTTGCTGTGGCTATTGTTATTTCTAAGATGATTGTTCATAAATTAAATGTTGGAAATCCTTTACCTGTTTTAAGTGATCGCTGTATTGACTTGAATTCGCTAGAGGATACCGATGAAGCGTTAAATTTTTTTGTTACACATATAGAACAATCAAGAAGTCAAGGATATGTAAAAAAATGTCAATTTTGGGATTTAAATTCAAATACCGTAAAAAGAAATGTTGAAACGATTATTAGTAATATTGATAATTCTGATGGATTAGAACAGTCCTTTATAGAAGAGTCAAAGCAGATGGCTATAAAATTTGCTAGATTAATGAGAGGTACTGCTTCTCGAAGTGATGGGTCTCTATTTGTATTGTTCTATTCTGTTGATGGGGATAATTATATTGGGATTATGAAAATGGATCCAGATACGGGTGTAGAAGTTATTGAACAAGAAAATGGTCTTACTATTCAAGTGAGAAAAGATATGCTACCTTCAAAACGAGAGAGACTGCATAAGGCAGCATTCATAAAATGTCTTGACTTATATACTGAAGGGGAAATACATTTATATGCTCTAGATAGACAAAAATCTACTGATGAACCAGCTAAATATTTTTTAGATAGCTTTTTGAACGCAAAGATAATTCCTGATGATGAAGTATTAACAGCGGCATATCAAAAAACAGTTGCTAATGTTATTCAGGAAGTATTGCCTCCAGGTATGTATATGGCATTTAGTCAGAATTTCCAAAGAAGGCTTACTGAACCACGATACTTTACATTAGAGGATGATTTCCCACCGTTGATTCGTGATTTGCTACCTCCAAATCAGATAGATGCTGATTTAGCAATGTATATGAACAGCATTCAACAGGAACTTATGCGTAAAAATCCTGGTGATGTAACAGGTTTTATGCCTGTCGTGGAGAAGATTAATAGCCGAGTTTTCCGTACAATAGATAAAAGCATAGAAATTACCATTAATAAAGATGCTGATGAAGATGTCTATAATATAGAACTTGACGAGGATGGTACTCTGACACTAACTATTTATCCAGAAGCGAATCCAAAACAAATAAAATAGTATGCTGGGAGTAAACTCATGGTAGAAAACAGTGAACTTAGAAGGATTCAAGAAATTCTATCCAAAAATGAAAAATTTTTTCTTAATGAAACAAAAAATAATATTATATTTCAAGAGCAGTTCAATATTTGTGATATTGATGATAGTTTTACGAATGAATTACCTAATATAGAGTATATTAGTATGAAATTTTTTCACGTAGAAACGGATGATCAAATATTAGGTGCTCATTTAACCGAAGATATACGTCAATTGAACAAAGGAATATATAAAGATAGGGAAACTCCTATTTATTCGATTATCACCATCGATAAGAATTTATTTAAGAATAGTTCTTTTGATGAAAATTTTTTATTCTATTTTAGTTTAAAAGTCTTTGTAAATCAGGTTAGCAGGTTGAGTTGGCAAGATGTAAATAAGAAATTAACAGTTTTTATTCTTAAGAGTGACGTTGTTAACTTTAATACTGATTTCATTAAAATAATAAACTATGATCCTAATGCTAATAATCAAAGCGAGGCTATTTCATCTAATGTAAAAAATCGGTTTGAAGAGTTTAATAGCATTTACAGCTCAATATATGATGAAAAAAAACTTAAAGACTACTTTGAGTATCCTCTAACGTGGGCAGGAAAGGTCGATGAGGGATTTCCCAACATTATAAAGAAAAGAATGATTGAGTGCTTTTTTACAATTATTTGTAACAAAATACTTGGTAGTAATAGATATTTAATACGTGGTCAGAAAACTGTTACGATAGAGATTAACGATGAGATAATACCGTTTAAAAGCATCCAAATTATTTGTGAGCTTTTTGATTTTTTACTTGATGTTGATAAGCATCATGATAAGCTTAGTTTGTTACGGAACACGTTAACCGTTTATCTTAATAGCTATTCTGATACTAAAAACTTTATCAGCGAGTCACCTGAAATAATCAAGTCACTCAAGTACAATTTTGAACTGTATATACAAGAAAAAGTACGAATGTTTTTGGATCAAAAAAATAAACTGCTCCAGGAATACATTAGTACAACAAAAAAAATTGAAGATATGACTTCGGGGTTAGTAGCCCAAATGAGGACTGTCGCTCTTAGTCTTTTAGGGACTATCTTTATTTCTTTATTGGGCGATATTGCGAAAAGTAAGTCTTATGCGATTTTAAATCTTGCGTTGATAAGCTATGTCCTATACTTCGTTATTAATATTGTATTAATAGGAATTCAAATGTTTCAGAAAAATGCTTTGCTCTCAAGTCTTGAAAATTATACTAAGGAACTAGGAGTGATTGGCGAGCAAAATGATAATAATTTGTCATACTCATCATTAAAAGTCAAATATTTACAGAAATCAGTAAATATATACACTTTTTATTGGTGCCTAATCCTCTTTATTTTAGTTTTGCTGACTTTGTTGTTTCTTTTATTCTACCTTTCGTTAAGGTTCAATTATTGTCCCGAACTGAAAGAGATGATTAAGTTTATCATCGGATACTATTAATAATAAATATGTATGTATTACTTGAGTCTAGCATTTGCTAGACTCTTTTTGAAAGGAGAAAACATGAAAAAAATAAAAAGCTACACCAGTATTTGGGCAGTTGAAAAAGTCATTTATGCGATTAATGACTTTCAGCTGCCTTTTCCTGTGACTTTTAACCAGATGGCTTGGTTTGTTTTATCCCTGCTGTTTGTCATTGTATTTGCCCATGTGCCTCCGCTATCTATGATAGAGGGGGCATTTTTAAAATACTTAGGCATACCGGTGGCGGTTACTTGGTTCATGTCGCAAAAGACGTTTGACGGTAAGAAACCATTGGGATTTTTACGATCCTTTATCAGTTATCACTTACGATTTAAGGTCACTTTTGCAGGAAAGAAAGTCAAAGAACAGAAGAAACGATGGGACGAACCCATTACTCTTATAAGGAGTGTGAACTATGTATCCGATTAAGTATATCGAAAATAATCTTGTCTTTAATCAAGAGGGAGAGTGTTTTGCCTACTATGAATTAGTGCCTTACAATTACTCCTTTTTATCACCTGAACAGAAATATCAAGTACATGATAACTTTCGTCAATTGATTGCTCAGAATCGTGAAGGCAAGATCCATGCCTTACAAATTGCCACAGAAAGTAGTATTCGTGCCACGCAAGAACGATCAAAAAAGGAAATTATAGGCAGACTCAAAGAAGTCGCGAAACAACGAATTGACCTTCAAACAGATGCATTAGTATCTATGATTGGCGATAGTCAGATTGATTATCGCTTTTTTATTGGCTTTAAACTAATTGCAACAGATGAAGAGGTCAATTTAAAGAGTCTCAAGAAATCTTTCCTTTCTGGCCTTCAAGAATTTGTCTATGGGGTGAACCATCATTTGATGGGTGATTTTGTTTCCTTGTCCAATGAAGAAGTTCGCCGGTATACCAAGCTTGAAAAATTAATGGAAAGTAAATTGGCTAGAAGATTTGAAGTCAGACGGGTCACACCGAGTGATCTGACGTATTTAATTGAACATATTTATGGCGAAAAAGGCACACCGTTTGAAGAATATGAATTTCAGCTACCAAAGAAAAAGCTAAAATCAGAAACGCTGGTGAAACGTTATGATTTATTACGTCCTAGTCGTTGCTTGATTGAAGAAAATCCTCGGTACTTACGCATGGAACATGAAAATCATGAATCGTATGTAGCCTATTTGACAATCAATACGATTGTAGGGGAGATGGAGTTTCCTTCTTCAGAACTTTTTTATTACCAGCAACAACAATTCACTTTTCCCATTGATACTTCAATGAATGTGGAGATTGTGACCAATAAAAAAGCTCTTGCCACTGTTCGCAATAAGAAAAAAGAACTGAAAGATTTAGACAACCATGCCTACCAATCCGATAATGAGACAAATTCCAATGTCTTAGATGCTTTAGATTCAGTAAATGAGTTGGAAACTACCTTGGATCAATCCAAGGAGTCGATGTACAAATTAAGTTATGTAGTTCGAGTGAGTGCGGAATCCGTGGATGAATTAAAACGCCGTTGTGATGAAGTGTTCGATTTTTATGATGATACTAATGTAAAACTAGTCCGACCCTTTGGCGATATGATGGGGCTACATGAAGAATTCTTACCCTCAAGCAAACGCTATATGAACGATTATATCCAATATGTTACTTCTGACTTTTTAGCGGGACTTGGTTTTGGGGCTACTCAAAAGCTAGGGGAATTAGAAGGCATCTACTTTGGCTACAATGTAGATACGGGGCGGAATGTTTACCTGAAACCGGCATTAGCTTCACAAGGGGTCAAGGGTTCAGTTACCAATGCTTTGGCTGCTGCGTTCCTTGGTTCACTCGGTGGCGGAAAGTCCTTTAGTAACAATCTCTTGGTCTACTATGCTGTTCTTTTTGGTGGGCAAGCTGTGATTGTCGATCCAAAAGGAGAACGAGGTGGTTGGAAAGAAAACTTGCCAGAAATTGCGGATGAAATCAATATTCTCAACTTGACTAGTAAACCAGAAAATCAAGGCTTACTTGATCCTTATGTGATTATGAAGAAAAAGAAAGATTCAGAAAGTTTAGCGATTGATATCCTGACTTTTTTAACAGGAATTTCCAGTCGGGATGGGGAGAAGTTTCCAGTGTTGCGCAAAGCTATTCGGACGGTTACCCAAAGTGATCAACGAGGATTGCTGCAAGTCATTAATGAGCTTCGAAAGGAGAACTCTCCAGTCGCGGAAAATATCGCCGATCATATCGAGTCCTTTACCGATTATGATTTTGCCCATTTGCTTTTCTCAGACGGCACAATTATCCAATCGATTAGTTTAGATAAACAGTTGAATATCATTCAAGTAGCGAATTTGGTTTTACCAGATGCAGAAACTACTTTTGAAGAATATACCACGATGGAGTTGCTGAGTGTTTCGATGCTAATCGTCATTTCCACTTTTGCCTTAGATTTTATCCATAGCAACAGAGAAATCTTCAAGATTGTGGACCTGGATGAGGCTTGGTCATTTCTTCAAGTAGCACAAGGAAAGACCTTGTCGAATAAATTAGTGCGTGCAGGTCGGGCCATGAATGCTGGGGTCTATTTCGTCACTCAAAATAGCGACGATTTATTGGATGAACGTTTAAAAAATAATATCGGGTTGAAGTTTGCTTTTCGCAGTACCGACATTCATGAAATCAAGAAAACCTTGGAATTTTTTGGATTGGATCAAGAAGATGAAAGCAATCAAAAACGTCTGCGAGATTTGGAAAACGGCCAATGCTTGATGCAAGATTTGTATGGTAGAGTAGGTGTAGTCCAAGTTCACCCTGTATTTGAAGAACTCTTCCATGCCTTTGATACTCGTCCGCTGGTTCAAGAGAGAACGGAGTGAGGGGATGAAAAAGAAACTTTTTCGGATTGTGGGGATGATCGCAATCAGTTTCTGTGCTATTTTACTTCTTCTCAGTCTGATTGGAACGGTGGCCGAGGCAACAGGTTTGGTTGATGATATGGTGGAAGCCGGAAATCTATATTCCCAATATTCACTTGGTAACTATCAGTTGGATTTCTATGTGGATAGTTCGTGGGATTGGCTGCCTTGGAATTGGGGGGATGGCTTAGGCAAGAGCGTGATGTATGGACTTTATGCCATTACCAATTTTATTTGGACCGTAAGTTTGTACTTATCAAATGCCACGGGCTATGTAGTTCAAGAAGCCTATAAATTGGATTTCATTTCGGATACAGCTGAAAGTATTGGGAAGAATATCCAAACCTTAGCCGGCATTACCGAAAATGGATTACAGACCTCGGGCTTCTACTTTGGATTTCTACTATTGATGATTTTAGCTCTAGGAGTTTATGTGGCGTATACAGGTCTACTCAAACGAGAAACTACCAAAGCAGTTCGAGCCGTGATTAATTTTGTGATGATTTTTCTACTTTCGGGTTCGTTCATTGCTTATGCACCTACCTATATCACAAAAATCAATGACTTTAGCTCAGATGTTAGTGAAGCGGCTCTTAGCCTTGGGACCGAGATCGTTGTACCGAATTCTGAAAGCCAAGAGAAAGATAGTGTCGATTTGATTCGGGATAGCTTATTTTCCATTCAAGTCCAACAACCTTGGTTACTCTTGCAATTTAATGATTCCAATATAGAAGAAATTGGCGAAGACCGAGTCCATAAAATCTTATCCGTGAGTCCAGATGAAAATAAAGGTAAAGATCGGGAAGAAGCGGTCAAGGCCGAGATTGAAGACAATGACAATGCGAATTTAAGTATTACCAAGACCATGAACCGCTTAGGGACCGTGGTCTTTTTGGTGTTGTTCAATATTGGGATTTCCTTCTTTGTTTTCCTCCTAACCGGGATTATGTTATTCTCCCAAATTCTCTTCATTATCTTTACGATGTTTTTGCCGATTAGTTTTTTATTGTCCATGTTGCCGACTTATGAGAGTTTGGGAAAGAAGGCGATTATTCGTTTATTCAATACGATTATGATGCGAGCGGGAGTGACCTTGGTGATTACAGCTGCTTTTAGTATCTCCACGATGTTTTACAATATTTCGGCGACCTATCCCTTCTTTATGGTAGCTTTTCTACAAATTGTGACCTTTGCCGGTATCTATTTCAAATTGGGTGACATTATGAGTATGTTCAACCTCCAGAGTAATGAC
Organism: Enterococcus sp. DIV1279b; assembly: GCF_050531515.1. NCBI lineage: Bacteria > Bacillati > Bacillota > Bacilli > Lactobacillales > Enterococcaceae > Enterococcus > Enterococcus sp. DIV1279b. The sequence goes on from NZ_CP172891.1 coordinate 3,506,507, forward strand.
AGTCAGTCAATGGCCAGACGGGTGATGCGAAGACCGCAAATGTTAATGAATCGTAAATTACGGCAACTCAATCGAAATGTGGGCCGAACTCTGGCTTTTGGTGGAGGTGCAGTAGTTGGAAATAAGTTGTCAAAGGATCAACAAAAGTCCAAATTTCATTCTTCTGGTTTTTCTCCACGAAAGAATCCATCGCTACCTAACAATAACGAGACATCACCTGATTCGACTAAGGAAAATCCAATCTCAAAAAATAAGAAACAGTCTCGAATGAATTTAGCTGGGAGAAAAATCGGCAAAGTTTTGGATACCCAAGCTTTGGTGAAAGATAAGACCAAACAAGTAAAGGATCAAGTACGAAGCACACCGACTAACTTGAAATACAATCTCCATAAAGGAATCGAAAAAACGAAAAAAGCACCAGAAGAATTCAAACGCGGACTAGTCCAAGAAAAAGCGGATCGAGGAGAGTTGCGAGAAAAACAACGACAACGTAGAGATGAAAAAATGGCTGAAAAGCGCAAAGTATTGAACGAAATAGGGAATCGTCGTGGGAAAAGAAGAGAAAATGTTCCGATTAATGCAGAGGTCCAACCTCAGAAAGATAAGACGCCGAAAAAACAAGTACCAAAGCGAATTGTGAAAGGAAATTCGAATCCCGAAATCAAACGAAACCTAATTAGTCAGGAAATTGTTCCCAAAAGAATAAGTCAACCATCAAGTAAGAAAAATTCTTTCCAACAAGTGAAACAGAGGTCTACTCTGCCCAAGCGAACCAATCAAAAAGTACAAAAAAGAATGACCCCTCGGCCAAAATCAAGGTCAGGTGAGAAAAAATGAACTTGAAAAAATTGGGTGTTATTTCGTTAACTTTTCTGACAATCTCTTTTATGGGCATCTTGATATGTGTGGGCTTGTTGTTTGGGGAAGACAGTGAAGGAAGTATTAGTTCAGGTGCTTCTCTTGGGGGAAGTAATGTCTCGGAAGAAGTTTTGAAACACCGTGCAATGGTGGAAAAATATGCCAAGGAATCAAGCATCTCAGAATATGTCCCGATTCTTTTAGCGATTATTCAAGTGGAATCTGGTGGCACAATGGAAGATGTCATGCAGAGTTCTGAATCGGCAGGCTTACCACAAAATTCGTTAAGTACCGAGGCATCCATCAAACAAGGATGTCTCTATTTTGCGTCTTTGGTTAAGCGTTCCAAAGAACTGGGATGCGATCAGGATAGTATTATTCAAGCGTATAACTATGGTGGCGGGTATCTAGATTATGTCGCGAAAAACGGAAAGAAGCATAGTTTTGCTTTAGCTGAATCTTTTTCAAAGGAAAAATCGGGCGGTCAAAAAGTCGATTACCCTAATCCCATCGCGATTAAGGAAAATGGTGGATGGTGCTATAACTACGGCAATATGTTTTATTGCTTGTTGGTGAAGCAATACTTAACTACAACACAGTTTGATGATAAAACAGTCCAAGGAATTTTTGACGAGGCCTTTAAGTATGAAGGAACGGCCTATGTATTTGGTGGCTCAAGTCCAGAAACGGGTTTTGATTGTAGTGGTTTGACCCAATGGTGTTATGCCAAAGTTGGTTTGAAACTCCCTCGGGTCGCTCAGGAACAGTATGATGTTATGACTCATATTAATTTAAAAGATGCCAAACCGGGTGATTTGATTTTCTTTCATTCAACCTATGATGCCGGTACTTATGTAACTCATGTGGGTATTTATGCAGGGGAGAATCGCATGTTTCATGCAGGCGATCCAGTGGGCTGGACAAATTTAACAGAAAGCTATTGGCAGCAGCATCTTATCGGAGCTGGCCGATACAAATAAGAGAAAAGAGGAAAAATAATGAAGATAAAAATTGAACGGAGTCAAAAGGAAAAGACCCTAAAAAAGAAGAAAGAACGAGTCATTTCAGTGGGCAAGCATCGAAAAATGGTGCTCGCCCTTTGGGTTTTATTATCTTGTAGTCTTACTTTTGGAATCTACAAAAACTTCACTGCCATTGATCAGCACACGATTCATGAGAAAGTGGTTCTAAAAGAGAAAGTAGTGAATACTTCTGGTGTTGAAAATTTTACAAAGGATTTTGCGAAAGAATATTTTTCGTGGAAGAATAACAAAGAAGCAATTGAAAAAAGAATGAGTACTCTTGAACAGTACCTTACAGAAGAAGGTTTCTCTTTAAGCCGAGATATGGTTCGAGCAGATATTCCCACAAGTTCCGAAGTTCAATCTGTAAAAATTCTAGATGTTGAAAAACACTCGGAAGAATTTGTCGTGTCATTTCTAGTGGATCAAAAGATTACAGAAGGAAAAAAGACACAATCAATTTCTTCAGCATATCGAGTGATAATCTTTGAAGATGAAAATGGGAATCATATAGTAATAAGTTTGCCTACTATGGTTGGCAAACCAGAGAAGGCACAGTATGAAGATAAACAATTAGAAAGCGATTCAGAAATTGATGCCAAAACAAAGGAAGAAATTACTGAGTTTTTAGAGACATTTTTCAACCTATATCCAGCAGCATCAGAAAAGGAACTTGAGTACTATGTTGAAAACAAAGCAGTTCAACCAATTAATAGTAATTTAAAATTTGTAGGATTAATTAACCCTATCTTTCAACAAAAAGGAAAAGAAATTCAAGGAGAATTCTATGTCAAATATCTTAATATGACAACTAAAGTAAGTAGTACTTTTCAGTATACCTTTCTATTAAAAAAGAGCGAAAATTGGAAAATTACAAAGACGAAATATAATTAGTATTGCTTTTATTCGTTTCAATGATTTTTTTGGTTATGATAAAATCAATAAATCTAGTTAATAAATGAACAATTAATTATAGAATAAAAGTATTAAATTTTAAAGGAAAGACTCATTAATTTTACTACAATTACAAACAAAATGAGTTTCTTATAATTAGTCATCCAAAGATTGGACTATGTAACAGCGTTCTTTATTATTTTTAATAATGTATCTTAATAGTTAATTACTTTTTCAACTAAGTTTATTATCTCTTTTATAAAAATGAAAAACAATAAAATGAACGCTCATTTTATTTGACAAAATAATTATCACTTGATATCATCATTGCATAATTTATTACGAGGCCAAAATAATAAATTGTTTATTTTTCAAATAAGTAATTCTTTCTTTAAGGATATAGCTTTTATGATAAGCAGTTTTAAAAGTAGTAGTAAAAAATTTAGTATATTAACAAACAAATAGAATAGACATTTCTTAGTTTTAATTGGTAGAAGAATTTTAATTTATATCATAGGTTTATTTCTTTTGTAAGAAATTCATTTCTTAACGGCTTTTATAGCTTTGTTCGTTAGGAGCCGTAAGGAAGGTTGCTAATTGTAGTAAAACTGATGGCAATCTAAATCAGTTTTAGTAATTCAATAAATTAAAGGAGAAAGCTATGAAGATAAAAACAAAAAAATACTTTTATGAAATTTCAGATTTTGTCTCTTTTATTGAAAATGAAAGGAAAAAACAGTATGAAGATCCAGAATTAACTTCTTATGACTTAATTTTAGTTAATATTGTGAAAGACTTAAGTTCTAGAGCTAAAAACCTTATCAAAACAATAGATGGTAATAATTTCAAATGTTCCATGGAATCATTAATAGAAATTGATGCGAAAGTTTCAGAATATCTTTTTCATTTAATCACTTGTAAATTTTTAAATAATGATGATGTAAATAAGTGTATTGAAAGTGTAGAAAAAGATAGTCTAGACGATTATTATTATAGCTTAGATTATGAAGATGTACTGAATGAATATAAAGTTATTGTCTATTCAAAATTACAAAGACGATATTAGTTATTGTATTTTTGGACATTGAAAGAATACAAACGAGGGGTACTATGCGAAAAAGTATAAAAATAATACTATCACTGATTTTATTTCTCTTATTTTTTCCACTAGCACATACGATAATCTCCATGCAAAGTGTTGCTAGTCTATCATTTTATTTCTTACCATTTACAGAATACACTTTTATTGGAAGTAGTATGTCTCAATTTTTATTTTGGATTAGTGTATTCTTACTAATATTATTAATTATTAGTCTACTTATTATCTTATTTTATCCTAGTGAAAGTTCTTTTATTCAAAAAAATAAGAACACTGGAAAAATAGCTATTCAGAAAAAAGCTATTGAAAACTTTGTACTAATTATGGCAAAAGAAGAACCTTTTATTGTTGATCCAACAGTAAAAGTCGCAATTAAGAAAAAGAAAATTAAAATATATGTAAAAGGAAAATTACGCAAAGCTTTTCAAACAATGGAAAAACAAACAGCATTTACAAGAAAGATAAATGCTGATTTGAATGAATTATTTGGTATAGAACATACGATTATTACAGATGTAATATTTAAGAATTATCATGGGAAAAATACAGATACTAAATCAAGAGTTTTATAGGAGGAAACGATGAGAGAAATTGTATCAAAGAACAAATATCCTATAATTTTTGGGTTTTTTGGTTTTTCTTTAGGACTATTAATGTTGATATTAGGCTTTATTAAAACATTAATATTAATATTAGTTACTTGTAGTGGCATTTACTTGGGAATTCACTTGGATTCTATTGAATTTTTCGATAGTAAAAAGAAGTAGTTAATAGCCGTTTTTCGGTTAATAATAATTTTTATATTTTTAGGAGGAAAAATAATGGAAAACAAAACAATTAATGCAAAAAAAGATATTGAAAAGAAAGATATATCAAAAACTTTTGAGGATGTTAAAGGAGAACTAGTTTTTGAAGATAAAGTAATCCAAAAAATAATTGGAATTGCGATAGATAAGATTGACGGTCTTTTAACGATTGATGGAGGTTTCTTCTCAAATATAGCTGGTAAATTAGTGAATACAGATAGCAATACTTCTGGTGTGGATGTTGAAGTAGGAAAAAAACAAGTTGCAGTAGATCTTTCAATAGTAGCTGAGTATGGTAAAGATGTAACTTCAATTTATGAAAAAATGAAACAAGTTATTTCAGAAGAAGTTAAAAAGATGACAGGATTAGATGTGATTGAAGTTAATGTAAATGTTGTAGACGTAAAAACGAAAGAACAACATGAAAAAGATTCTGTTACTCTACAAGATCATCTTTCAGATGCTGCTTCTGTAACTAGTGAATTTGTCACAAAACAAACCGAAAAAACAAAAGAAGCTTTTGGCACAGCAAGTGAAAAAGTAAGCGATGGTGTCCAAGATGTTAAAGACAATGTTAAAGAAGCAAAAGAACCACGGGTCAAATAATTATCAGTTTCTTTAATTTAAAAATCTCCTAATAAAATAGATACGGAATAATAAAAGTCCCGTTCTATTGGCTCTTCGACATTTAGTGTTGGTAGAGAAAGATACAACTGAAAATTTAGTTATAACCAGTTAGGTAGAGTGCTTAACTTATTTTTGTGGCTCTTTGTCAATAAGGACTGATGAGTTGTGCAAAATCAAATCTGGGTCAGAATGAACCACATTCTGGCTCAGATTTTTTGTTATCTCACTTTGATTAATTGATTGATCAAAGAGATTCTAATCCTCATGTTCTCGAATGATTTAAATCCGTAGGATACTCGTTTTATCACTTTTATCTTGTTGTTTGTTCCTTCCAATGCACCATTGCTATACCTGGTTTTTAAAGCATATTGAATCCCTAATTTATATTTATTTAAAAACGTCAGTTTCTTACAAAACCATTGTGGGAGGTATTGATCTAAGCTGTTGATCGTATCGAAAAAGCTTTGGCTGTCCTTGTGTTTAAAGTGATAGAGGTGTAGCTGACAGGTCTCGTAAGCTCTTGTTAATTGCTCGTCATAACTCAAAAGTTCATCGACGATCGCTTTTTGCGTCATTGGTCTACAAAAGGATCGATTATATTGATAATTGGAACTATACAGATCATAGGCATACTTAATGAGTAATTTCCAGAATCGCTTCAATCGTCGATACTTTTTCGGTTCTGTTTTTTGAAAGCTATTCATTGTTTTAATTCGCAACTGATTTAATGCCCGAGTGATTTGTTGGACAATGTGAAAGCGATCGGTCACGATTTTGGCGTTTGGGAAAGACCGCCTTTACAAGTTCAAAATAATGGGCATTCATATCCATCACGACGTATTTCACGTTCGCTCGTGCTTTTCGAGTGAATGAATTTAAGGAAATATGGTTTTAAGAAAGCCAGGCGGCGATTCTCCAATACACCGATTAATTACTGGGTCAGCCCATTCATAAAAACAAAACTCATTTTTCCACTGCAGGACTTCATCGATTTGAACTCGTCAAAACAAAGGACCGAAGGTAATGTGTCAAAACGAGGATGATACGTTTTTAAACAGGTGTGCAGGACACGCAGAACGGTTACGTCAGAGACAAAATAGCGATTGGCAATTTCTTTTCTTGTTGTATTCTTCGCCAGTTCCAAGGCAATTTGAACCTTTAATTCCTTTGAAAGATAGCAGTTTTCATCCACCAAATTGGTCTGAGCGTTGCGTTGAATGTCGACTGACATTCTTTACAGTAAAAGTGCGTACCTACCAAGCGTAATTCTGTTTTGGTTGCTCGATAAGGTAAAAGTTGGACTTTTGTTTTGTGTGAGCCATTCTTGATGATTTGTCCTTCATTTTTGATGCCACATTTACGGCAATCGCTTGGTATATAGCTAAGTTTGGCATGGATAAGATTGGTGCGAAACCTCTCTTCTTCTACAGTCTCTAACCATTCTTCTTCGAAGAATAAATTTTCATCTGTTAAACCTAACAATTTTCTAGTACAATGATCCATGGAGATATCCTTTTTTGGTTTGGTTTTGTTTTAGTCGACTAAATTCTACCAGTTAGGCTATCTCTTTTTCTATCTTTTTTTACAAAAAAAGTGTCAGTAGAAAATCCGTAGATTTTCCTCCAACACTAAATATTGTAGAACCAAATTTTATTTTATTGGAAATAGAATTTTCTGTAATTTATCTCTATGAAATAATTATTTTTACGATATTTAGTTTTTCTATATATAAAAGTAGGAAATATCTAAAAAATGAGTGATCGTTTTTAAATACTGAGTGTGTTATACTATTTTAAATTATATTTTCAGGAGATATCTATGTATAAAACAGCAAATAAATTGTTTAATAGACTCAAAATAGAAAAAAAGGAAATTATATTAACTCATATTTTGGATGAGTTTGGTAGAATTGGTTATAATTCAGCTTCTGTACGGAAAATTGCCAAGGAAGCACATTTAAGCGTAGGTTCATTATATCAATACTTTAACAATAAAGAAGGAATGTTAGCAGTAGCAATAGAGCATATTTTTGCTATTTTAGAGGAATATATTATTATTATTAACAATACCCCTTTAAAGCTGGAAAACCGTTTAGAAGTAATGTTTGAAATGATTTTGGAGCTAGGAAGAAAACATCCTGAACTGATTGTATTTTATAATAAAATTCCTAGTGATGAGCAAATGATAAATGAATGGGTTAAACAGTTTTATGATAATAAAAGTTTTTTTGAAATATACTGGAACACTGTTAACGAACTACAAAAGAAAAATGAAATTAGTGAAAAAATAGATCCAGTTGTATATACTTTTATTATCGATACAATGATGCTATCTGGCGAGCTACTCCAAAACACGCAGTATCAAACAATAAAAGCTGAAATTTTTCTGGAAGATACTATAAAGAGTTCATTAATATTAAAAGAGAATGTCATCGATACGCTATCTTTAATTGCGAAGGAGTAAGATGAGCTTATGTCAATAATTAATAAAAACAATAAGCGAGAAGAAGTTATAATTATTGCAATGGAACATTTTTCTAAATTTGGTTATGAAAAAACAAAACTTTTAGATATTGCTAATGAATCTAAAACTAGTACTACTATTATATATAGTTTTTTTAAAACAAAACACGATCTTTATGAAGCAGTGATAGAGTATAATTTAAATAAAATAAACTGTGAATTAGAAAAAATTGTTGATAAAAGCTCTACAATCAATGAATACATTACAAATATAATTGATAGAGTACGCATAATCTCTGATAAGAAGCAATTATTTTTAAATTTTTACATGCTTATTTCAACTAATTCTGTTCAGATTAAAAACATAGAAATTGTAAAAGAGTTTGAACGAAAAAAGTTTTCTTACTATTTAAAATTTATAGAACATCCCAAAGTAAATGATCGCTATACAATACTATTTATAGATAATATAGTTAATATTTATATCTATTCGTATTTTAACGAATTCTATCGAAAAAAAATATTACTTTACCTATCGCTATATCAACAAGATGAACAATCTATAGAATTTGAAAAAATTCTTTTAACACAACTGAAAATATTGATAGAAAGAAGACTTTTTTCAAAAAATAACTGATGAGCTGTGTAGAAAATGATCAGTTACAAATTATGGGACTAATAATTCAAATATTGGTCTTACATCTACCCCAGAAAGTTAGACTAAAATCTCACTTCTGGATTCACTACACTCTTAAGTCCAATAATCATAAAGTACAAAAACAGATTAAAAACAAATATCTGGTAAATCTATCCACGATTTCAGTAAATCACTGTCAATAATCAATTTAAAAGGCAGGTTTTCCGCTATTTACAATTCACTCTACAACTTGGTATTTTGGCTGTTTTTATGTTTTTCTCCCCAGATTTCAATAATTGGTTTAAATACTTGATTTGAATATTCGGTTAATTTAATTGCTGCAGAAAGATTTAGTTTTTCTACTTTTCGACTACCTGATTTTAAGCTTGAAATAGTGCTTTTACTTAACCCTGTTCCCGCTACTAAGTCTTTTATGGATTCTTGTTTCAATATCCGTTTGATTTTTTCAATATCAGCGACTCCTTTTTCCAAAAAAAAGACTCCTTTTTATATCAAATTTTTAAATACTGTAGTAATAATATAGCACATTTTCGTATGCTGTGGTAATATAACCTGAAAATCTAAGAAAGGGAGCAAAATACAAGAAATTATACTCAGTTACTAAGTTAAAAAAATTACGGTATACTATAAATGAAAGTAATTTCTTCTAAAATAGATAGTAATCTAATTTTCTTTTATATACTAAAATTAACTTTAAAAGAAGATTATTACTTAATGTTTTTTAACTGTTTATATATTTTTGTTTCTAATTATTTGGGCAAAAAAACTGAAAAAGAACCGGCGCTTTTTGCTAAAAAAACGTGCAAACATCACCATTATGAATACGAAACATGGAAAAGTTTCCGAGCACCAAAATACCTATTTCTTACTAAAGCGATGATGATTGATTGCTTGGCTTTTCTACGCCATTGAAGGAGACGTATCCCTATTTTCATGAATTAGTTGAAGCCTTTCGAGACAAAGACCCTGACTTATTTTTCTCCTTATTGGCAGAACTTCCCGAAACGTCAGAAGGCTTTTGGGAGAAGCTTCAAAGCTTTCTGGCCTATGAAGAAGGCATCATTAATGCGATAATCTATCCTTATTCCAATGGAAAAATAGAAGCGAAGAATACTCATATAAAGACATCGAAACGAGTATCCTACGGCTATCGAAATTTCCATAACTTTCGAGCAAGAATTTATGGCTCTATAATTTATGGGACTGATGAATCAGAATTGATTCTTCAGTCCCATTTTCATTTTAGGTATTAAAAAACATATCGTTCTCTAGTATGATTAAATCACCACAAAATAAACAACTGAGAGGACGATATGCTATATGAATGATTCTATCAAAAAAATGCTGAGAATAATAGAGAAAGATTTGATGATTACAGAGGTCTCTTACGAGACCCTTCAGAAGAAAAAGACGTTGGTCGTCGATGCTGTTCTCTCGCCTGCTCCTCGTGCTTGTAGAAGTTGTGGTTCTACTGTGGTAGATGGAAACGGGAAAGCAATTATAGTGAAAAATGGGAAGAAGGAAACGATTGTCCGTTTTGAACAATACAATCATATGCCTTTGGTTATGCGCCTAAAAAAGCAGCGTTATACCTGTAAAAACTGCCGAACCCATTGGACTGCTCAAAGTTATTTTGTCCAACCCAGACATTCAATCGCAAATCATGTTAGATATAAAATTGCTTCTTTACTGACTGAAAAAGTATCTTTATCTTTTATTGCGAAAAGCTGTCAGGTATCTTTGACCACCGTTATTCGTACATTGAAAGAGTTTAAAAGTTATTTGCCAAAGCAATCTAAGAAGATTCTCCCAAGAGTATTGATGGTTGATGAATTTCGTTCGCATGCTTCCATAGAAGATAAAATGAGCTTTATTTGCGCGGATGGCGAAACAGGAAAATTAATAGATGTTTTGCCTACGCGTAAATTACCCCGATTAACAAGCTATTTCTTAAAGTGTACCAATCCAGAAGAAGTAGAATTCTTGGTGACAGACATGAACGCCGCCTACTTCCAGCTCACCAAACGTGTTCTGCCAAATGCGAAAGTAGTGATTGATCGGTTTCATATTGTCAAACACATGAATCAAGCGTTCAATGAGTTGCGTATCCGTGAAATGAATGAACTTCGTAAAGCAGGACAGAAAAGCCAGACAGAAAAACTGAAAAAGAACTGGCGCTTTTTGCTAAAAAATCGTGCAAACATCAACCATTATGAATACAAAACATGGAAAAGTTTCCGAGCACCAAAATACCCATTTCTTACTGAAGCAATGATGATTGATCGATTGCTTGAGTTTTCTACGCCCCTGAAGGAGGCGTATCCCTTTTTTCATGAATTAGTTGAAGCCTTTCGAGACAAAGACCCTGACTTATTTTTCTCCTTATTAGCAGAACTTCCCGAAACGTTGGATGACAGCTTTCGGGAAAAGCTTCAAAACCTTCTGACCTATGAAGAAGGCATCACCAACGCAATGATCTATCCTTATTCCAATGGAAAAATAGAAGCGAAGAATACCCACATAAAGACAATGAAACGAGTATCCTACGGATTTAAATCATTCGAGAACATGAGAATTAGAATCTTTTTGATCAATCAATTAATCAATGTAAGATAACAAAAAATCTGAGCCAGAATGTGGTTCATTCTGACCCAGATTTGATTTTGCACAACTCATCAGTCCTTATTGACAAAGAGCCAATAAATTCCATTTGCTTATTTCTTTAGTTTTCTTCTCTTTTCTTAAATAATCCTAATAAAAGACCCCAGAAACCGATTAATGCTACTCCTATAACAGAGAACTCTGTATTACTTTTTTCTCCAGTTTTAGGAAGTATTTTATTATTGGTTTCTGTAGATTTATTATTCACTTTCGACGAATCTTTTGATATAGGGGTGGTTTTATCAGAATTTGTAATATCAATTATAATTGAATTATCTTCTCCTTTTAAATTTTGTTTATTAGCAACCGTATTATCTTTAACTGTTACTGGCACCTTAACCGTTGTACTTGATCCATCTGGGAAGGTGACTTTCACTTCTCCTGTGTATTCGCCTACTTGTGTAGTGTCCACTGGCGTGACTACTTCTACCATACTTCCTTCCGGAAGATTAAGAATATTGTCTGTTAGATCAACTTCTTCCCCTTTATGAACTTCTTCCGGCATAATTTGTTCTGGATCGATCGTTGGAATCGGATTGATTTCTACCCAGTCTACTCTATCTTTAACTGTTACTGGCACCTTAACCGTTGTACTTGATCCATCTGGGAAGGTGACTTTCACTTCTCCTGTGTATTCGCCTACTTGTGTAGTGTCCACTGGCGTGACTACTTCTACCATACTTCCTTCCGGAAGATTAAGAATATTGTCTGTTAGATCAACTTCTTCCCCTTTATGAACTTCTTCCGGCATAATTTGTTCTGGATTGATCGTTGGAATCGGATTGATTTCTACCCAGTCTACTCTATCTTTAACTGTTACTGGCACCTTAACCGTTGTACTTGATCCATCTGGGAAGGTGACTTTCACTTCTCCTGTGTATTCGCCTACTTGTGTAGTGTCCACTGGCGTGACTACTTCTACCATACTTCCTTCCGGAAGATTAAGAATATTGTCTGTTAGATCAACTTCTTCCCCTTTATGAACTTCTTCCGGCATAATTTGTTCTGGATTGATCGTTGGAATTGGATTGATTTCTACCCAGTCTACTCTATCTTTAACTGTTACTGGCACCTTAACCGTTGTACTTGATCCATCTGGGAAGGTGACTTTCACTTCTCCTGTGTATTCGCCTACTTGTGTAGTGTCCACTGGCGTGACTACTTCTACCATACTTCCTTCCGGAAGATTAAGAATATTGTCTGTTAGATCAACTTCTTCCCCTTTATGAACTTCTTCCGGCATAATTTGTTCTGGATCGATCGTTGGAATTGGATTGATTTCTACCCAGTCTACTCTATCTTTAACTGTTACTGGCACCTTAACCGTTGTACTTGATCCATCTGGGAAGGTGACTTTCACTTCTCCTGTGTATTCGCCTACTTGTGTAGTGTCCACTGGCGTGACTACTTCTACCATACTTCCTTCCGGAAGATTAAGAATATTGTCTGTTAGATCAACTTCTTCCCCTTTATGAACTTCTTCCGGCATAATTTGTTCTGGATCGATCGTTGGAATTGGATTGATTTCTACCCAGTCTACTCTATCTTTAACTGTTACTGGCACCTTAACCGTTGTACTTGATCCATCTGGGAAGGTGACTTTCACTTCTCCTGTGTATTCGCCTACTTGTGTAGTGTCCACTGGCGTGACTACTTCTACCATACTTCCTTCCGGAAGATTAAGAATATTGTCTGTTAGATCAACTTCTTCCCCTTTATGAACTTCTTCCGGCATAATTTGTTCTGGATCGATCGTTGGAATCGGATTGATTTCTACCCAGTCTACTCTATCTTTAACTGTTACTGGCACCTTAACCGTTGTACTTGATCCATCTGGGAAGGTGACTTTCACTTCTCCTGTGTATTCGCCTACTTGTGTAGTGTCCACTGGCGTGACTACTTCTACCATACTTCCTTCCGGAAGATTAAGAATATTGTCTGTTAGATCAACTTCTTCCCCTTTATGAACTTCTTCCGGCATAATTTGTTCTGGATCGATCGTTGGAATTGGATTGATTTCTACCCAGTCTACTCTATCTTTAACTGTTACTGGCACCTTAACCGTTGTACTTGATCCATCTGGGAAGGTGACTTTCACTTCTCCTGTGTATTCGCCTACTTGTGTAGTGTCCACTGGCGTGACTACTTCTACCATACTTCCTTCCGGAAGATTAAGAATATTGTCTGTTAGATCAACTTCTTCCCCTTTATGAACTTCTTCCGGCATAATTTGTTCTGGATCGATCGTTGGAATTGGATTGATTTCTACCCAGTCTACTCTATCTTTAACTGTTACTGGCACCTTAACCGTTGTACTTGATCCATCTGGGTACGTAACTTCTATCGTTCCTTCATACTTACCTGGTTGAGTTGTATCAATGACACCTTCTGGTGTAACATCGTTCACTTTCGTGCCTTCCGGCAACTCTTCAAGATTAGTTACATTATCCGTTAAATCAATCGTTCCTCCGTAGTTGACTTCTTCTTTTTCTACTTCTGGAGTATATTTTTCAGCATCATTTCGATTGTCCACTACTTCCACTGGAACTTTCACTGTATCTTTTGTTCCATCCGGGTACGTAACTTCTATCGTTCCTTCATACTTACCTGGTTGAGTTGTATCAATGACACCTTCTGGTGTAACATCGTTCACTTTTGTGCCTTCTGGCAGCTCTTCCAAGTTAGTTACATTATCCGTCAGATCAATCGTTCCTCCGTAGTTGACTTCTTCTTTTTCTACTTCTGGAGTATATTTTTCAGCATCATTTCGATTGTCCACTACTTCCACTGGAACTTTCACTGTATCTTTTGTTCCATCTGGGTACGTAACTTCTATCGTTCCTTCATACTCACCTGGTTGAGTTGTATCAATGACACCTTCTGGTGTAACATCGTTCACTTTCGTGCCTTCTGGCAGCTCTTCCAAGTTAGTTACATTATCCGTCAGATCAATCGTTCCTCCGTAGTTGACTTCTTCTTTTTCTACTTCTGGAGTATATTTTTCAGCATCATTTCGATTGTCCACTACTTCCACTGGAACTTTCACTGTATCTTTTGTTCCATCCGGGTACGTAACTTCTATCGTTCCTTCGTACTCACCTGGCTGGGTTGTATCAATGACACCTTCTGGTGTAACATCGTTCGCTTTCGTGCCTTCTGGCAGCTCTTCCAAGTTAGTTACATTATCCGTCAGATCAATCGTTCCTCCGTAGTTGACTTCTTCTTTTTCTACTTCTGGAGTATATTTTTCAGCATCATTTCGATTGTCCACTACTTCCACTGGAACTTTCACTGTATCTTTTGTTCCATCCGGGTACGTAACTTCTATCGTTCCTTCATACTCACCTGGTTGAGTTGTATCAATGACACCTTCTGGTGTAACATCGTTCACTTTCGTGCCTTCTGGCAGCTCTTCCAAGTTAGTTACATTATCCGTCAGATCAATCGTTCCTCCGTAGTTGACTTCTTCTTTTTCTACTTCTGGAGTATATTTTTCAGCATCATTTCGATTGTCCACTACTTCCACTGGAACTTTCACTGTATCTTTTGTTCCATCTGGGTACGTAACTTCTATCGTTCCTTCGTACTCACCTGGCTGGGTTGTATCAATGACACCTTCTGGTGTAACATCGTTCGCTTTCGTGCCTTCTGGCAGCTCTTCCAAGTTAGTTACATTATCCGTCAGATCAATCGTTCCTCCGTAGTTGACTTCTTCTTTTTCTACTTCTGGAGTATATTTTTCAGCATCATTTCGATTGTCCACTACTTCCACTGGAACTTTCACTGTATCTTTTGTTCCATCCGGGTACGTAACTTCTATCGTTCCTTCATACTCACCTGGTTGAGTTGTATCAATGACACCTTCTGGTGTAACATCGTTCACTTTCGTGCCTTCTGGCAGCTCTTCCAAGTTAGTTACATTATCCGTCAGATCAATCGTTCCTCCGTAGTTGACTTCTTCTTTTTCTACTTCTGGAGTATATTTTTCAGCATCATTTCGATTGTCCACTACTTCCACTGGAACTTTCACTGTATCTTTTGTTCCATCCGGGTACGTAACTTCTATCGTTCCTTCATACTCACCTGGTTGAGTTGTATCAATGACACCTTCTGGTGTAACATCGTTCACTTTTGTGCCTTCTGGCAGCTCTTCCAAGTTAGTTACATTATCCGTCAGATCAATCGTTCCTCCGTAGTTGACTTCTTCTTTTTCTACTTCTGGAGTATATTTTTCAGCATCATTTCGATTGTCCACTACTTCCACTGGAACTTTCACTGTATCTTTTGTTCCATCCGGGTACGTAACTTCTATCGTTCCTTCATACTCACCTGGTTGAGTTGTATCAATGACACCTTCTGGTGTAACATCGTTCACTTTCGTGCCTTCTGGCAGCTCTTCCAAGTTAGTTACATTATCCGTCAGATCAATCGTTCCTCCGTAGTTGACTTCTTCTTTTTCTACTTCTGGAGTATATTTTTCAGCATCATTTCGATTGTCCACTACTTCCACTGGAACTTTCACTGTATCTTTTGTTCCATCCGGGTACGTAACTTCTATCGTTCCTTCATACTCACCTGGTTGAGTTGTATCAATGACACCTTCTGGTGTAACATCGTTCACTTTTGTGCCTTCTGGCAGCTCTTCCAAGTTAGTTACATTATCCGTCAGATCAATCGTTCCTCCGTAGTTGACTTCTTCTTTTTCTACTTCTGGAGTATATTTTTCAGCATCATTTCGATTGTCCACTACTTCCACTGGAACTTTCACTGTATCTTTTGTTCCATCCGGGTACGTAACTTCTATCGTTCCTTCATACTTACCTGGTTGAGTTGTATCAATGACACCTTCTGGTGTAACATCGTTCACTTTTGTGCCTTCTGGCAGCTCTTCCAAGTTAGTTACATTATCCGTCAGATCAATCGTTCCTCCGTAGTTGACTTCTTCTTTTTCTACTTCTGGAGTATATTTTTCAGCATCATTTCGATTGTCCACTACTTCCACTGGAACTTTCACTGTATCTTTTGTTCCATCCGGGTACGTAACTTCTATCGTTCCTTCATACTTACCTGGTTGAGTTGTATCAATGACACCTTCTGGTGTAACATCGTTCACTTTCGTGCCTTCCGGCAACTCTTCAAGATTAGTTACATTATCCGTTAAATCAATCGTTCCTCCATAGTTGACTTCTTCTTTTTCTACTTCTGGTTCATAAAATTCAGCATCACTAGAAAGTTTCTTATAATATAAATTAATGACATTTCCATCTTTTTGTGTAATTATTAAACTTTCAGGATCGGCAGTCACAAACTCATAATTACTAATTTCGTATGTTTCCCCCATATCCATTCCATTAATTTCTTGACCAAACGTAGAAACTAAATAGGTTGATTCACGTAACTTCAATAATTGTTCTGTATCCTTGGTTGAATAATCATAGAAATTAATAGTAGTAGGGAATAAATTAATGTAACTTGAAGCAAGTGAGTTTCTTACTACTCTCTCTTGATCATTTTTTTTATCCGTAAACCATGTTTTAATTTCTGCTGATACCAATTGATCTTCATCTTCAATTAGAGGTTTAGGCATAACAGGAATATCAATAAAGTTTGCACCAACAAATGGTGAGGAACTCAAAGTATTCATAAAGCTCTCAACAGCATTAACGTAGTAAACTCCGTTTTCATACTGACCAGCTTTATCCTTGTTGACTTCAATTTTTATTTTATTATCTACAAACATATTCTTTTTCAACATGACAGGTGCATTTGATCCACCGTCATGATGGTTGATACTATTTTCTCTGTATACTTGCCAAATCGTAATATAATCATCATCTGAAACTAAATTTAATATTTGTGGATCAATCTCAATATTAAATGAAACAGGTCGACCTAAATCAAGTGCCGTTCCATATAAAAGGTTATTCATGATTGTATTCTGAACTCTAATCAGACTTTTATCAGTTCCTTCGAGAATATTACTGAACTGACCATCGCTCCCCATTTGCTTTCCTTCATAAGTAGTAGTAATTGTATGGATAGATGGTGAATTTAACCAATTTGAACTATTTTCTTCTGGCTCTTCTTGTGAAAGATCAATAATAGTATTCTTATTTAAACTTTCTTTAGCAATAGTTGCAACACCAGAACTTGATTGACCTTGTAAACGAAGTTGAACACCAAACTTATCCCTTCCAAGTTCTTGCTGTAACTCTGCGACATCTTTTGATAATTTTATATAGATATTTGCTTCATATCTCTCAGCCTCGAGAGGAACTGATGGAAATACACCCCAGTTTCCAGATAACGCACCTCGGTCCTTAGGTTTTACACCTGGAATACGTGTAAAAAATTTATCTAATAATACACGATAGATTCCGCCAGTTGTTTGATCTACTTGTGCATAAGCATCACTTACACCGGTCGGGGTTCCGAAAGTATTTACATCACTCAATGTATTAGCATCTACTTTTTCAAAATATCGTTGGTAACCAACTTGCGCACCGATGTTTACAGTATTTTTTATGTTGATTTCTTTAATATATTTCATAAGCTCTGGATCCACACGAAGATAAATCCAATCAATTGCAGCTGGTGTTGCTGCAGCTCTATAGGCCATTTTTAAATGCAATTGGGTAGGATCATCCTTTTTTACACCCACATACGTAATTCCAGTCTGGGTAATCAAAGTTCCAGAAATGTTAGAATTGTCTGGTAGTGCCCAATCTTCTAAAAAAGTTTCTCCAGTTTGAACATCCAAACTCCTAATTCTTCTGCGTAAAGTACTTGATGCTGGTGACGAAAGATTTTCCTCTGATAAAGACGTACTGTCTTTTTTGTCTATTTTTTGTGGAGTAGCATTTTCTATATCTGTACTAGTGTCCTCTAAATTGACGAAATCTCTTGGTGTATCAGATAAAACTGTCGTATCTTTATCTACTTCTTGAGTATTACTTTTTATACTTTCTTCTGTAGCTCCTGTCATCTGATTCTCAACTGAAATATCATCACCGTTATCTTCATGGGGATTCATTTCTAATTCTTGAACAGCATCATTATCAGTCGAGTCTTCATTTTGAATAATAAACTCTGACTGAACTTCAATACTATCTTCAGATAAATTTGTAGTTTCTAGATTGTTAGTAGATTCATCAAATGAATTTTCTGATCCAGAAACGTTTGCTTTCGAATCTAGTTCTAGTTCGTTATTTATAGAGCTATCTTCCGACATATCAATATTTTGTTTTTCCTCTGAATTACTTTCTTTTAGACCAGAATTAGTCAAACTAGATTGGATTTCACTTGATTGATTTATCTCTGTTGTTTCACTAGCAAAAGAAACTGTAGGATAAGAAATTAATCCTATTCCTAAAAAAATTGCACCGATAATGAAAGAAGCCGCTCCACCTCCTCCTTTTTTCTTTTTAATTGCGTACTTAAACTGCTTCTCCGTTTTTTGATAAAACATACTATTTATCCTCCTTACATAAAAATTAGCTGAAAATAAAACTGAAAACGAACGTTCATTTTATTAAAAATAGTAAAACACGTCCGATTTATCATATAATATATTAAAATATATTTTCAATAATTTCAATATGAACGATCATTTTTTACCCTTCTATTAAATATATTTATATTGTGTCCATTTAGCCTTTTTCCTCGTTGTTAATAATGAAAGGAGAAAACGCTGAAACTAGAAGAAGAAAAAAATGCAATTTATAAACAAATGAGAATAATACTCGAAGAAAGGAGGAATCTTAGTAGAGATTAATATGAGTTAAAAGCGAGACTTTTTTCAATATACAATATCAATTCACTTAATAAGCCGAATAAGGACGAATATAAAAATAATGATTATCACTAAAAAATTAGAAACTATTTCTAGATAGGATGAGTTACTAACAATATATTGGGGAAAGGACAAATAAACAAGTGCTTTCATACTCAACTATCAGTTTGACCGGTGTGCCAATTCTAAAAAGTACAGGCCATCCACTATCAAATAAAGAAATCTTCAAAAATTCAACCAATCATCTTGGTTTAAGCATTTCCTACGATAACTTAACTCATAATATTTTTCTCAAAATAAACATTGATAGTAAAGTAACATCAATGTATAAAGAGATTATATTATAGAGTTTATTGATAAGTATAGATTGCATTAGCTTCTTTTCACGCTTTCTGTTCATTCTCCTTTTAAATTTGATTGGAAGAAGTGAGTAGAATGTCAGAAAATGATGAACGCGTGAATGCCCAACTTATTCGTTTTTTTGAAAAGGTCATCGAGAATACCGCAAACTCCTATTTTAAAAAGCAGAAAAAGATAAGAGACCATGAACAACTCGATCAATTTCCTCAACATTTCTTTACTGAAAATAAAATCAAAGTCAAGCAACCTGTTCCTATTTTAAATATAACTTTTAAAGTTGAAGATGCCAAATTAGCTAAGATTATTCCTTTGTTAAAAGAAAAAGAACAGATATTTCTTGTTGAAAAATTTATTTTCGACAAGACAGATAAAGAGATTGGAGAATCTTTAGGTATTACGAGACAAGGAGCCACTAATCTAAAGCATCGCCTTTATCAAAAAATCCAAGAATTGCTTATTTAAAAATTATTCACTCGATTTTAATTTCAATTCTGATACGACCACCTCCTGTAAAAAACATTTAAATTTATGGAAAGGAAAAGGGTCTATGAATACATTGAAAGAAGATTTCATTTTAGCGAAATCTGGGAATGAAGAAGCCATTGAAGCCATTCTTAAAAGATTTAGCTCTTTGATACACAAAAAATCGTGGAGAAACGGAAAATACGACCAAGATTGCTATCAGGAGTGTATGATCGCAGTATATCTTGCAATATCAAAATTTGAAATCAAAACATAAAAACATGGGAGATGCCTTTTGCTTCTCCCTTTCTTCATGTCTACTTCAAATTTTCCATCAAATTTCTTAGCTCATTTTAAGTGAATTTCTTACAGTTTTTTCTACCATCTTTACTATCAGGATATCTTTCTATTTTTGAAGTAGATCCGTTATTGACTTATAATTAAAAATAATGTAGTGCTTGTGTTTATATTAGTTATTATACTTGACACACTTTATCAGTTTTTTTTATTTAACTTTTCTTCTGAAAGAGAAACTACAAATATATTATTTTACCTATCAACAAAAATAATAAAAAAGGATTATTTTATTATTGATAATAGTATATTTTACCCATTTAAACCAAAGCTCTTCTATCTAAAAATCTATTTTTTGAATGAATCAAAGGATTACATCAAAATTTTTAAGATAGTTAATCTACTAGTCGCTCATCATTCATACCAAAATATTGATGCAATGGCTTTTGTTTTCCTGACAATAATTGATTGATTGTCAGGAATTCGTATCCTTTATTTTTTAACATAGTGATCAATCCTGGTACAGCTTTGACTGATTCAGGATGGATATCATGGATCAGGATAATTGCCCCATTAAAGATGTTCTGTTTGACAACATTATTGATTGCTTCAGGATTTCTTGATTTCCAATCCAGCGAATCAATATTCCATTGAATAATTGGCATACCAATTGCCTCAGCACTCTTTTTATCGATAGCACCATAAGGGGGACGGATATTGCGAGGTAAGACACCCGTAGCTTTGAAAATTGCTTTATTAGCTTTATTCATTTCACTTTGTAATTTTTCTATCGAAAGTGTATTCAATTGTGGATGAGAATACGAATGACATGCTACCTCATGACCCTCGTCGTGGACTTGTTTTGCAACATCTGGATTTTGATCCACCATCTGTCCTAACATGAAAAAAGTAGCTTTCACGTTATCTGTTTTTAGTATATTCAACAAATCAAGTGTTGAGCTATTATTTGGACCATCATCAAAAGTAAGAGCGACGTACTTTTTATTTTCATCTAATGCAGGTAATGTATCTTTTATACTTTCTTGCGAAACCAGATCTGTATCAATGAATGGCGCAATATCTTTGTATTTTAGAGTGACTTTAGAAGTTCCAGTTGAATTTTTTGGTAAGACGATAGTCAATTCATCAGGTGTATAAGTCATTTTACTATCATAAGAAATTCTATCCATTGTTAATACAGCATCAATGATTTTTTCAGGTTCTTTGGCTTGATCAAGTATGGATTGCTGAATCACCTGTTGAATACCTAAGAGACTTCCTTCATCTGGAATCAAATCCTTATTTGTGATTTCTTTGCCAGTTTTTTCGGAAACATAAATGGCTTTCTCAGAAATACTGTCTGGCTTTTTAAAATTTTCCTTACTGCGATCCCAGATAAAACTATCTGCTTCAATTCTATACTGACCAATTTTAGAAGATATTGCTGTTGCTTTTATTCTGGCAACTGTAAGCACTTCTTTTTCACGATGCTTTTTTTGTTGCTTTTGAGCAAGCTCGTCTAAGAGCTGGTTTGCATTTTTGAAAGGAACAGTATTTTCATCAACTGGACGGTAAACAAGGCACTTATTTTCTCCGTCATTTATAATATCTATTTTCGTTGAAATTCCAATTTGGTCTTGCTCTTCTTGGATTGAAGCCATGAGATTTTTTGCAGCAGTTTCATATTTGGCTTGATCTTCTGCTTCTTGCTGTTTTAATGTATAAACAATATAGCCGCTAGTAGCGACAATTACTAGAATAAGTGCGGTAAATAATGCGAATATATACTTGCTATAATTAGATTTTTTCTTCGGTATTTTTAGTTGTTTGTTTTCATTCCCGTTTTTTGAGGTTATAGTTTCATTCAATTGACCTGAATTTTTATAGGTATCAGGTTCTTGTCTATGACGTTGACTACGACATGCATAAGTATTTTTGTCAGACATATGACTTTATCCCTCCATTTATCATAGTAAAGTAAAATAAAACAGCGCAATTGTAATAATAATTTTTGCAGGAAAGTTTTCTCTATTATTCTTTTACTTTCAGCGCAGTAATTATGGCTGGTCCCTCACCACTTTAGATATTGTGTCTACTTAATGTTCAACTCAGTTTTCAACATCATTAGAATCGCTAGTTTTGATTTTAGTTTTTGGGAGTATGCCCTTCGATAGTTTAATGAGTATGGTTGAAGTATTTAAATCACTAATAATTGTCTAGGATTAAATATAAATTATTTTCCAAACTTATTCTATTTAATTAAACAAAATATTTTAATAACTTGACCATTAGTATTTAATCAAACAGAGTCACTTGTTTTGATAGTGTTGCCAGTTTTATTGCTATTTAAATTATTCACTATTAAGCAAAAAGTTATTTTTTCATAATTTCTACTGGAAGAAATTTTCTTTTTCTTTTTGTGCTTTTGATTAATCATCTTATCACCTTATAAAGTCTCTTTTATAACATCAAAGCAAACTATTTATTAGTTTCCTAAAGAATTCACCGTAGTAATAGCACTTAGTATGAGAGTCTAAAATACTTTAATAAGCATATTTGTACGTACACCAATTTAAATTATTTTATTATATATATATTTCTTCCTACTCGCTTGTAGGGAGCGTCAATAATTTTGTGTAAATGATTCTTCCCTACTGCAGATTGTTTCTAATTCTCAATCAGTTGGCTTAGCATTTGTTCAAGTTCGCCTTCGGCCTGTTGAAAGCCTTTATGACTGCGACCTAGGAATTTTTGGTTGTAAGTATCAAAAGACGAAACTAAGAAACGTTCCATCGACTCTTCGTTTTGGAACTGTTCCTTGCGGTGGCTGTATTTCTTGATTTGCTTATTAAAGGATTCAATCAAGTTCGTAGAATAAATACTCTTGCGTATGGCCAAGGGGAAATCATAGAAAGTGAGCAAGTGATCGTTCGAAAGAATCGATTCAACCACTTTTGGATAGCTGGTTTTCCATTTTTCCGCAAAAGCACCACGTGCTTCCAACGCCACCTCTTTAGATGAGGCTTGATACACCATTTTAAAATCATCACAGACTTCCTTACGATCATCGACACGCACTTTGTGACTGATATTACGGGAAACGTGTACACAACAATGTTGAAAACGAGCTTTGGGATAGAACCGACTAATCGCTCCTACCATCCCCTTTAAGCCATCCGTGATGAACAGGAGGACATTTTTCAAACCGCGCTCTTGAAGGTCCAATAAAATTTCCTCCCAAATCGTGATGGATTCAGTCGGTGCAATCGCATAGCTCAATACTTCCTTTGATCCGTCCGGGCGAATGCCAACTGCGATATGAATAGCTTCCTTGGCGACGGTTTTCCGCTTTAACGGAATATACGTTGCGTCCATATAAATAGCAGCATAACGGTCATGAAGCTCCCGCCCTTTAAACGCCGTTACCTCTTCTGTAAATGATTTTGTTATATTGGACATGGTTTGGGGCGTGTAGTGATGCCCATACATTTTCTCAATCAAGTCTGCGATTTACGACATGGTAATACCTTTTCGGAAGAGGTGAATGACGGTCTCCTCTAACGTGTCATTCGTCCGTCTATAAGCAGGAACAGTCTGTTGCTTGAACTCACCATTGCGGTCGCGCGGAATCTGGAGATGAAGTTCCCCATACTCGGTCTTGACCGTACGGTCATAGGAGCCGTTACGAGAATTACCCGTGTTAAAACCAATGCGATCATACTTTTCGTAATCTAGGAAAGCCGTTAACTCCGTTTTGAGAAGCGTATTGACTGCTTTCTCCAAATGGACACGGAATAATTCATTCAAATCGCCTTTGTTCGCTAGAGTCTTTAGAATTTCTGTAGTAAAATCGTTCATAGGGAAGTCCTCTCTTCTGTGAATGTGTTGTGGTAACTCTATTCTACAGAAGGGACTTCCTTTTTTCTATTTACACAAAATATTTTACACTCTCTATTTATTTGCAACGAATTATATAAAAATAACCCCTTCAATAAAAAATTAACGATCGCTGATTACTTATAAATCTTTACGCTCTAGTTTCACAACAGTTCCATTCTTTCTAAAAAACATACTCATTTTTTTTCTTTTCTAGAATTCATTTTTTGATTCTTTTCTTTTAGTTCTTGACCTTTTCCACCTTCAAAATATTTAAACAAACCTCTTTCAAAAGCATTTTTAGGTTTTGGACAATAAGGAATCCCTTTTTTCTTCATATAAACACCTCATTAAACTATTTAATCTATTTTACACCATTACATTATCAAAATAACAAATGTATTAAAAGATAAATTTTTATTAAAACCATCTTGACCTTTTAGGAGATTTCATTGTGATTTCTTTTTATTCTCCTGTATTTTCCTACTTTTTTTGTTGAACAATTTCATATACCCAATCTAAGTGACCATCGGTGAGGGTGCTTTTACAACGAAAGGCCAAACAATACAATAGGCGGAAAAACTTTTCCCTACAGTATCCCCTTGTTTTGTCCTAGCATACGTTATGATCCAAAATCACGTCGATGAACGCTTAGCTATACGAAAATGACTAACCAAAATAAAAATGAGATAAATAGAAACAACAAAATGAAATCTCTCAAAAGATCGCCCGCCTTAGAGACACTTGCTTCCTTTCTTCTTTTACTCTCCTATAGCTTAGCAATTAAGGGGGCCACTCGTGTCATCTTGCTAGCTAGTTATGAATGCCGTAATAAGCCTCCTAATATATAGGCAGACTGCCAATTATATCTGATTCAATCCACATTATGATAAAATCCCTCTTTTCGTTTCATATACGTTGAAATATCACATATGTCAAAAGTGCACGAGTCTTTGCATTCAGTTCTTTGTAAATACTCAAAATTATTCCTTTTCACTTTGAAAAAAGATAATTAGTACAAGATCAGAACAGAGGAAAGTATTCGAATGGACTAGAAAGAAGTTGTTGAATTTGTTGCAATAGAATGGTCATATATCATCAAAAACTAGGTGAAGTTTTATTCATCACTGTACCTACTGTTTCCCAGAGAATAAAATGTTTAGAAGATACTAGTCAGTACTGTATTCTCAAGTGGCAATTGACCACGAACATGCTTAATTACTAGCCAAAGCGTTTATCTACCTGTTGATTAAATCAAAATCAAAAATCAGGTTTTACACTTTCATAAAAACAATCCCCAGTCTACTCGAACGTGACTGTATCATAGAGCCTTATTCGATGTTAATCAAAATAGTTCTTACTTCTACCGAATCATTGGACAGTTTTATCAATAATTTATTAAAGTTTAGACGAACCAACGCTAAAATCGTTTTCTCGACTCTTGTTTCCTTAAGGGGTTATCCGTTCTGGCATGCTTACCATGCGCTTTTATTAAAATAGAAAAAAATATTTTTTCATACGACAAAGCAGTGATCATTTACTGACACATGTAATCTTTGTCGATCTATTTTTTTAAAATACAATATAGTTTTGTTGGTATCTCATAAAATGTAAATTTATGGTGAATGAGTCTTGAGCAACCATATCACTAGAATAGCCCCTAGTATGACATAGTCTCCTGTAATTAAGTCAAACTCAATCACGTAAGATCTTTCTGAAATAAGAGCGTAGAAAACTTCTTTATCTTTTATTTACTCACATAAAAATTATCAAAATGAACTAGATACAAATGACTTTGATTGGCTCATTCTTTATTTAGTTTTGACCCAGAAATCTTTAAATACGTAGTCATAATTTATCTTAACAACCAAATAATTTTGCTTAGTATCATATTATCTATATTGAATTCTCTGAATCAAGATAAAGTTTTTTTCTATTTTTGTTTCTTTTTTTTTCTTCATCTTGTTATTAATAGTGATTAGGATGATATTCCTATATTGATCTTTGATAATTAGATATAATTTTTGAATAACGTTCCCTGCTATTCGAGCTAGAAATACAAGTACGCCATGACCTAGTTAGCGAAAACTACTTAGAGATTTCTTTTGTTCTGGGACGACAAAATGCCATGACAATAGCAGTAAATAATGATACTTCCGTAAGGCTCGCCGTAAACTGGGGAGAGGTGAAATTCCTATGTACTTACCCAAAGTAATTCAAAAATTCATATACTATTTGGGAGATGATTTTTATTAAGTCGAGAATGTACTTGAATAAAAAACAAACCTGTGAATTTCTTGGAATTGATAACAATACTTTAGATAAGTGGATTCGTGTATATAATTTTCCGATAATAAAAATTGACGGTGTAGTTCGCTTTGCTGTAGAGGATATCAAAGATTTCATGAATGCATTCAAAAAAATTTGAAATTTATTGATAGCTGCATATACTAATAATAGCGAAATATGCTGCCTTACTTTTTAAAGGAGTGAGGAAATTTGCCTACAAAACTTTCAAATGGGAAGTACAAAACCAATCTGAGGTATCCAAAAAAATTCAGAGAAATCACTGGAATAGCATCAGAAAAGTATCAAAAAGTATTCCCAACTAGGCAATCAGCTATTAAAGCCGAAAATGAAATGAAAAAGAAGATTGAAAGAGTCTTAAGAGAGGAGAATGCAAATTCATTTGAATTAAAAGGACAAATGAAGTTTAAGAATTTCTATGAATTAAAATGGCTTCCTAGATATGAACTAGGTCAAACCACTAGATCAAATAGGGCACCGAGTAATGTAACAATTAGTAATACTAAAGATATATTCCGTTTGCACATCCTTCCAATGTTTGGTGAATATCCAATGAATTATCTAAATGCAAATACTGAGATAATATCAGATGAATTAACGAAGAAATCAAAAGAATACGCAAATATAAAAATAATCAAAGGTTATGTTCGTTCTGTGTTCGATGTCGCAGAAATACTAAATTATATCGAGTTTAATCGAACTACTAAAATTATTCAATGTATTACCGCACCTAAAAAAGTTGCTTTAGAAGAAAAAAGGATACGGGACGGTAATCAAGCGTTATCATCAAAAGAGCTGACTGATTGGATGAAAGCAGTAAACACAGACTTGAGTAATAACTTACTTTCCCTTCACGACTATACACTTTTCATGCTTACTTTATATCTCGGTGATAGGAAAAGTGAAACTTATGCTCTGCAATGGAAGTATATTGATTTTAATAAACATACGGTTCGTCTCAAACATGCTTTAGATAAATACCAAAGAAAGACATATACAAAAGGCCGGAAAGATACCGTTATTCAAGTACCAGAAATTGTAATGACATTATTAAGTGAATGGAAATCGGCTCAGGCTGAACAATTGTTGGAACTAAAAATTATACAAACACCTGACCAGTATCTCTTTACTTACTCCAAACCTTCTGGAGAAGTAAATTGTCCTGTACACCCTGACTACCTAAACTATCGAATTAATTCAATAAAAAAAAGGCATCCTGAATTGGCTCACTTATCTCCACACAAACTTCGTCATACCTATGCAACTATAGCTAGGCAAGGCGGAGCAAATATGAATCAAATTTCTAATGCTTTAACGCACTCGGATATTTCTACTACAAAAATATACGTGAACACACCTGACGTAGTTGATAAATCCGTTTTTGAAGCATTCCAAAAAGGATTAAATAATTGTGATTAATGTGTGTTCTCAAATGTGTTCTTATTATAAAAAAGACACTTTCCAAATAATTGAAAAGTGTCCTGAAACATTGATATAAATAGAATACTAACGTTTTGAGAACTGTGAAGCTTTACGAGCTTTCTTAAGACCTGGTTTTTTACGTTCAACCATACGTGCGTCACGAGTAAGTAAGCCAGCACGTTTAAGAGCTAAACGGAAATCAGGATCAACTTGTAACAATGCGCGTGCGATACCGTGACGGATTGCACCTGATTGTCCAGCGTATCCACCACCATTTACGTTTACAAAAACATCGTATGAACCTTTAGTTTCTGTAACGCCGAATGGTTGGTTGATTACTTCACGCAAGTCTGCGTGTGGGATGTATTCTTCAACATCTTTTTTGTTAACAGTAATTTTACCAGTACCTGGTACTAAACGTACGCGGGCTACTGCATTTTTACGACGGCCAGTGCCGATATATTGAGCTTGTGCCAATGAAATTCCCTCCTATTAGATTAAGTTTGTGATGTCCAATACTTCTGGTTGTTGTGCAGCATGTGGGTGTTCAGCGCCAGCATAAACATGAAGTTTCATTCCTTGTTTACGGCCTAAAGTGTTTTTAGGAAGCATGCCTTTTACAGAAGTTTCGATCAAACGACGAGAATTTTTAGCACGTAATTCTCCAGCAGAGACTGATTTCAATCCTCCTGGGAAGTTTGAGTGACGGTAATAAATTTTATCGCTTGCTTTGTTACCTGTTAATTTGATTTTTTCTGCATTAATGACGATTACGAAATCGCCTGTATCCACATGAGGTGTGAATGTTGGTTTATTTTTACCACGTAAGACAGATGCTACTACTGCTGAAAGACGACCCATAGGAACATCTGTTGCATCTACTACGTACCATTTACGTTCTACTTCGCCTGGTTTGGCCATATATGTTGTACGCACAATTTTTTCCTCCAATTCAATTTCACGAATGTTTGACATACACTTGAGTTTCCGGGGCTCTTGTGGGGCAAACAATACCATATAACATAATACCTTCTATAAAGCCTAATGTCAACGTAATTCCGCCTCTTTTTGAAAATTTTCTCCATTCGTTTTCTGCCATTTTCTCTGAAAAACGAAACTTGTTGTTGCAGGTTTCTAAAACTGAATACCATAATGAATATTATGTATAAACTTTCATTAACAAAGTGAGCATCCACTTCTTTTCCTTAACCATCGATAATAGTATAAAAACCTGATAATCACCACTTTTATGTATAAATATTTAATTTTACCCTTGATTTATTATTTTTATTCTGATAAGATAGCTTCAATCACTTGAAAACACGCGGAAAAGGAGTTAATAAGTATGAAAGAAAAAGTAATATTGGCCTATTCTGGAGGATTAGATACCTCCGTTTCAATTAAATGGTTAACGGACCAAGGATATGATGTGGTGGCTTGCTGCCTAGACATCGGTGAAGGTCGCGACACCCAATCCATTAAAGACAAAGCTTTGGCAGTTGGCGCGATTGAATCTTATGCCATCGATGCCCGCGAAGAATTCGCCCAAGATTTTGCTTTGATCGCTTTACAAGGCAATACTTTTTATGAAAATTCTTATCCTCTTGTTTCCGCTTTGTCTCGTCCATTGATTGCCAAGAAATTGGTGGAGTTGGCATTAGCGACTGGCGCAACGACCGTCGCCCACGGCTGTACTGGTAAAGGCAACGACCAAGTTCGGTTTGAAGTGGCGATCGCTGCTTTAGCGCCTCACTTGAAAGTCATCGCACCGGTTCGGGAATGGAAATGGTCCCGAGAAGAAGAAATTGCCTATGCAGCGGAAAAAGGAGTGCCGATTCCCGCTGACTTGGACAATCCATATTCCATCGACCAAAACTTGTGGGGACGTGCCTGTGAGTGCGGCGTCTTAGAAGATCCTTGGGCAACACCGCCAAAAGGAGCCTACGCCATCACGCAAGAATTAGAAGATACTCCTGACGTACCAACGATCGTTGAGATCACTTTTGATCAAGGGGTACCGACCGCCATTGATGGCGAAACGATGAATCTAGCAGAATTGATCATGAAACTAAACCGAATGGCTGGCGAGCATGGCGTTGGTCGGATCGACCATATCGAAAATCGTCTGGTGGGAATCAAATCACGGGAAGTTTATGAATGTCCAGGAGCGATCGCTTTGATGACGGCTCATAAAGAATTGGAAGATTTGGTCTTTGTACGGGAATTGGCGCATTTCAAACCAATCATCGAGCAGCAATTAGCCCAAGTCATCTATGATGGTCTTTGGTTCAATCCATTGACGGAAGCCTTGATTACCTTCCTGAAAAGCACGCAAGTCTACGTCAACGGGATCGTGCGTTTGAAATTGTTCAAAGGCAATGTCATTTGTGAAGGACGGAAATCTGAAAACAGCTTGTACGATGAAAACTTAGCAACGTATACTTCTGCAGATACCTTTGATCAGCATGCGGCCATCGGCTTCATCAAATTATGGGGACTGCCAAGCAAAGTGCACGCTGAGATCCAAGCACAACAGCAACTAACAGAAACATTGATTTAAGTATGCACGGCTGAAGCTGCCGCTTCAGCCGTAATCTTTTTTTGAGGTGAGAATATGGCAAAATTATGGGGCGGACGTTTCGATGGGAAAAATGAAGCATGGATCGATGCTTTTGGGGCTTCCATCACGTTTGATCAAAAGTTAGCAAAGCAAGACATTCTTGGCAGTTTGGCCCATGTCAAAATGCTGGTCCATACGGGCATCATCAGTCAAACCGATGGCGAAGCGATCATTGGCGGCTTGACCACGATTCAACAGCAATTAGCCGCTGGCGAATTGACCTTCACGATTGAAAATGAAGACATCCATTTAAACATCGAGACATTCTTGCATGAATTGATTGGACCAGTGGCAGGCAAATTGCATACTGCCCGTAGTCGTAATGACCAAGTGGCGACCGATATGCATTTGTATTTGAAAGAAGTCGTGCAAGAGGTGATCACTTTGATCGCTGAGTTGCGAGAAGCGCTGGTTTTACAAGCCGAAGCCAACATCTACACCATCATGCCCGGTTATACCCATCTGCAGCATGCACAGCCGATTTCTTTTGCCCATCACCTCTTAGCCTATTACAGTATGCTGACGCGTGACCAAGAGCGTTTCAGTGAGAGTTTGAGCCGCATCGATGTGATGCCTTTAGGCAGTGCTGCTTTGGCAGGAACTACCTTCCCTATCGATCGCGCCTTCACTGCTCAAGAGTTAGGGTTCAGCAATATTTACAGCAACAGCCTAGATGCGGTCAGCGATCGTGATTTTATCTTGGAATTTTTAAGCAACGCCTCTTTATTGATGATGCATCTGTCTCGTTTTTGTGAAGAGCTGATTCTTTGGTGCAGCCACGAGTACCAATTCGTGGAACTGACCGATACCTTCTCCACTGGCAGTTCCATCATGCCTCAAAAGAAAAACCCTGACATGGCGGAGCTGATCCGTGGAAAAACAGGACGTGTCTATGGGAACCTCTTTGGTCTTTTGACGGTCATGAAGGGCTTGCCGCTGGCGTACAACAAAGATTTCCAAGAAGACAAAGAAGGTATGTTTGACAGTGCCGAAACCATCACGAAAAGCTTGCAGATCATGACGGGCATGATCGCAACGATGAAGGTCAATCAAGCACGGATGCAAGAATCCACTGAAAAGGATTTTTCCAACGCAACAGAATTAGCGGATTACTTAGCTGGCAAAGGCGTGCCTTTCAGACAAGCACATGAGATTGTCGGCAAACTCGTCAGCGAGTGCTTGACCAAAGGCATCTATCTGCAAGATGTTTCCTTGGAAGACTACCAAGCGATCCATCCTGCCATCGACAGCGATATTTTTGAAAAACTTGACTCCTACACCGCCGTCAAAAATCGTCATTCCTATGGCGGCACCGGTTTTAATCAAGTGGCACAGCAAATTGAAGCCGCCAAAACGTTATTAACAAGCAAGTAAAAAAACCAGCGAAGAAAATTCTTCGCTGGTTTTTTTGTTGATTAATGACGTACGCGAGATTTCGCTGGATCGATCAATGGCGCTTCGCCTAAGTGCGCTTGGATCATCCAAATACGTTTTTCGATGGCTGTTTTGAAGCCGATGAAGATATCTTGGGTTGGATCGTCGCCTTCTTCACCAGATACTTCGATCCCTTTTTGGTATAAGTCCGCTAAGTAACGGTAGCCTTCCACCAATGTAGCTAAGCGTTCTGGAATCGTGCGGTCCCAGTTGCCGACTTCATCAGGGATTTGAGTGTGTTCTGCCATTTCACGCAAAGTTGAATATGGTGAACCGTCTAATGTAATCAAGCGTTCAGAAACTTCATCCAATTGCTCATTTAGATCATCCATGAATTCGTCCATCATTGGATGCAATGTCAAAAAGCCAGGTCCACGCATGTACCAGTGTGTTTGGTGAACGACCATAGCCATTTGGCTTAAATCAGCAACAAGTTGGTTTAATACTTCTTTTGTTTGTTCAAATTTCATAACGATTCCTCCTCTAAATTATCTATTTTAAGGATAATACGAAACAAATAAAAAGTACAACAAAATCATCTATTTGAGAAAATTTCTCACTCTCTTACGTATTTCTTTATGAGGGGGTACGAAAAATGACGATTTTCGTGTTTTTTTTAGGCGCTTTACTCGGCTTCTTTTGGCTTTTGCTCTTACAAACCCTGTTTTGGAATCTACCAAAAAGTGATTCTCGTTCTCACTACCAGAAAGTGAACAAAGTTTCGGATAACCATTGGTTTCTTCTCCTTCCTACAAGATGGCTTTCATCCCCGCTTTATTGGGTCTTCGCTTGCATATGCTATGGCGGACTTTGCGGGGTTGCCTTTCATGCTTCAGAAAGCTTCCTGGCTTTTGTCTGGCTGACCAGTGCCTTTTTACTCAGCTTGACCGACTTGATAGACTATAGCGTCTACCCGCAACTGCTGTACCCCGCCCACCTACTGCTAGCGCTGGCACAGCTTAGAAGCGGCGCTTCTTTTCAATGGCTGTCTTTAGGCTTGCTGGTTCCACTGGTCTTTTTTGTCTGGCAGGAAAAAATGGGCGGCGGTGATCTCTTAGTGCTGGCAGGCTGGGGCACTTGGCTAGCGCCAAAGACACTTTTGGCCCTCTTACTAGTAGCCAGCAGTCTCGGTCTCCTCGCTTTTTTTAGCTATCAAGGCATCTGGAAGAAACGATTGGCGCAGTTGCCCTTCGTCCCCTTCTTGAGTCTGGGTTTGCTGACTGTTCGCTTCCTAGCGTTTCATACTTTTGACGGTTTTTTTCTTTGAAGTGAAGAAAAACGGGACAGGAAAAAGCGGGACAAGTTGGCCTCATCCCGCTTTCTCTTTCTGCTCTGTTGCTTCCCCTGCCTATGATAACGGCGTCCGTTTTTTGCGATCAAGGTAGATGCCTACTGCGATTACTACTAACAACAGTCCCAAGACGACCCAACCAGCGGTCGTGGTGTCATTGGTTTTCGGTAAGTTGTCAGTTCCCGGCTTCGGTGTTTTGCCTTCTTTGACACGATTGTTGAATACCATCTCTGCCGTTTGCTCCGCTTCAGCCACCAATTTTCCTGCTTGATCTTTGACGGTGACCGTTACTTGATAGGTGGTTTCATCATAGATGATCGTGGCGTCGTTGCCAGCTTTTTCACGAATCGTGTAACGATGTTCCCCAGCATCGTCATACGTCAATGCATCAAAGGTAATCGTTCCATTTGCGTCATTGTGTTTGGTTTGCAGAACCTTTCCAGCTTCATCCACTAATTCAAATGCGAATTCGTTGGCTTGCAAGTCTCTACCCGTCAAGACTTTCTTCGCACTTAGTACGACACTGCCAGCTTGTGGTTGGTAGCTGTTTTCGAAGACTTGATCGCCTTCGTATTCGGCAACTGCCGTGAGCTGTCCAGCTTCATCCGTCACGGTCACAACTACCGCCAGCTCTTTTGTATCGTAGGTGATGGTGCCATCGCTGTCTATTTTCTCACGGATGGTGTAGTGGTATTCGCCTGCTTCATCATATGCGAGAGCATCGAAGTAGATCTTGCCGGTTGCGTCATTGGCTTTTGTTTGAAGTACGTTGCCTTCTTCATTGACTAGTTCAAAGGCGAATTCATTTGCTTGTAGTGTACGACCAGTTAAGACTTTCTCGGCACTTAGTACGACACTGCCAGCTTGTGGTTGATAGCTGTTTTCAAAGACTTGATTGCCTTCGTATTCCGCAACTGCCGTGAGCTGTCCGTCTTCATCCGTTACAGTGACAACTACCGCCAGTTCTTTCCTATCGTACGTAATCGTGCCATCGATTCCTGCTTTCTCACGGATGGTATAGTGGTACTCACCTGTTTCCTCGTAAGGGAGCGCGTCAAAGTAGATCTTGCCAGTGGCATCATTGGCTTTTGTCTGAAGTACGTTGCCTGCTTCATCGACTAGTTCAAAATCGAATTCATTTGCTTGTAAGGTACGACCAGTTAAGACTTTCTCGGCACTTAGTACGACACTACCAGCTTTTGGTTGATAGCTGTTTTCGAAGACTTGATTGCCTTCATATTCCGCTACTGCAGTCAACTCCCCGTCTTCATCCGTGACGGTCACAACTACCGCAAGTTCTTTTGCATCGTAGGTGATGGTGTCGTCAGTTCCGGCTTTCTCACGGATGGTGTAGCGGTATTCACCTGCTTTATCGTAAGGAATAGCGTCAAAGTAGATCTTGCCCGTGGCATCATTGGCTTTTGTCTGAAGCACAGTTCCTGCTTCATCAACTAGTTCAAAGTCAAATTCTTCTGCCTGCAAGCTTCGACCCGTCAAAATTTTCTCAGCATTCAAAACGACACTGCCAGCTTTTGGTGTATAGTCATTTTCAAAGACTTGATTGCCTTCATAGACTGCTGTCGCAATCAACTGACTGTCTTCTTCTGTCACCGTCACAGTTACCTTTAGTTCTTTGTCAGTATAGGTGATGGTTGGATCATCGCCGGCTTTTTCCCGAATCGTGTAATGGTAATCGCCAGGCTCGTTGTAAGTGATGTCGTCAAAAGTGACTTGACCGTTACCGTCATTGGTTTGGGTTAGAATCACAGAGCCAGTTTCATCCACCAGGTAGAAAGTAAATTCGCCGTCTTTCAGCTCGCGTCCATGAAGCAGCTTCTGGACATTCAAAGCATGGGTCGTTTCTTTGATTTCTCGCTTGTTGGCTAGCTCAAAGACATAATTGACTTCTTTATCAGAGATAGTGAAGGTGTACTGAGTCGCATCTCGTTCGTATCCTTCTGGTGCGGTGATTTCTTGGATCATATAATCGCCGTAACGCAGATTGTCGATCCGATCAATGGCGTTGCCGTTTTCCATGATCTGATTGTTTTTGACCACCAGATTCGACAAGATGACTTCATAGGTATTTTGCGCATTTTTGCGGCTTAATTGGAAAACTGCTTCTTCATCGATCCCTCGTTCTTTGGTGCCATCTGCATCGTATTTCACGATCGTCAAGGAGCCGTTCGTACCAGAAGAGGTTCCGCTGCCGTCTGTCGATTTGATGGTGATTTCTTTGGTCACTGTGTGAATCTCGATCTCACTACCCGTTAAATTGACACTATTGGCCACCCGTTCATTGTTCAAAATCCCAGGATCAAGCTGTGTTTGATAAACGATAAAGTACGGTTTATCAATCATTTCTTCAAAAGCGATCACTAACGATTGCGTCCCTGCTACCACATCCGAGGTGATTTTCGGATTGTCCTCGTTGGTGAAGGTGACTTTTTCTCCTTTTTCCCAAGTGCCATTGTTTAAGACCGCTTCATACACCTCTACGATCACGGCATCGTTGGCATCGCGTAAAAAGGTGTGCTGATTGTAGTTGATGGTATCGGTGACTACCGCATTGTGGATTTTGCGACTGTCAGCGTTGATCATGATTTCCCAATCAATCAATCGATTGTTGTCGGCATTCTGGCTGCCGTTTTTCATCAACCAGTCCGTTTTTGCGGACTTGTCGACTTGGCCATCGGCAGTCAAGGTTGTGTCATTGTCCGTCAATGTGATGGTATTTTTGTAGGTAAATACCTCTTCAGCTGCTTCGGTTGCCAAGAAGACCGCCAGTGTTTCAGACGTTTCTTTCAGCAAGGTGATCGTAACTTTCTTCGTATCAGGATCATAGGTGTAGATGTAATCCTCGTTCTCCACCAATTGTTCTTTCAGCGCTCTGACTTGCGTCGTATACCCAGTTACTGTGACCGTGTAAAGCACCAAGTCTTTCAAGGTTTGGCCTTCTTGCAGCTGGTCAGTGATGACTGCATCTTTGTTGATTTTTTCTTTGTACGTATTGAATAGCCCCATCCAATAGACTTGATCGCTCGAAGCGGTCTGCTCATCAAAAATAGTTCCTAGATTCCGACCTAATACGGCGGTAATCGCTTTAGCGACATCTTCCCCTTCACCAATAAATAGGCCGTATTTCAAGGCATTTTTTAACCAACTGGTGTCCATCCATGTATTGGTTTCAGAAGCTTCCGTGAACGTATTGCCAGCTTCGTCTTTATAATGGACAAACGCTGCATTACTAAACCGGCTGCTAGAACTTCCTAATGCGATCTGCTGTGAAACATCGAAGCTGGTTTTAAAATTAACAGTGATCGTTGCCGAGGTCGTTTGGTACGCCCCTTGCAACTTGATGCGAAAACCCGTCTCAAGTTCCTTCGTTGTGCCGTCCGTCAGTGTTTTCGTTTCTTTGATCAGCTCCAGCGTATAGTCGGTATCAAGAACCAAAGGCTCGGTCACGCCGCTCGCCGTCACTACCAGCGTATCCGCCAACAAGGCCAGTGCGCTGCTGTTTGCGCCAGAAATCAATTGATAGCGGTCTTCGATGATCAGGTCGCTAACTGTTTGCTGATTCGTATTGGCATCAATCTTCCATACGACAGTCTTTGTCTCATAATCTTTGGTGCCAGCTGTTTTCACGACACCGATCGTTTTGGTTGGCGTCACGATCCCACTGCCCGTCAACGAGGTATTTTGATTGTCGCGGACCGAAGCGTAGTTGTAAATACGGGTATCGGCTAAAACCGATTCATACAGCTGGGTATCGTATTGAATCTTGTAGTAACCAGCTTTGGCAAACGTAATACCAAAGCGTACGATTTCCCCCTCTTTGTCCAGCTGGTACGTCCCATCAAAGGACCAATCTTCTGCTGGAATCGAGTTGCCATCTTTGTCTGTGATCACCAAAGTTTCTGGCACAAAAAAGTGCAGGGCTTTTTCAGGATCCGTTCCTGAATAGGTCTGATCCAAAACTTTGGCTTGGTCTTTGTCCAATGTGACGGAAATTTCCCATGACGCACGTTTCGTTTCTTGATCATACCCTTTAAACCGTTTGTATTCTGATTGTTCATCATAGGTCACCGTTGCTTCTGCGGTTTTTTCTGTAAAATCGCTACCGTTGATTGTTGCCGTGTTTTTGAAAGAAGAAGCCGTTGGATCGGTGACTGCACTATTGATGACGATGCGGACCGGTTGATTGACGGTTTGATTGAAGGTAAACGTGTTGTTGACGCTGTTAAAGGTATATAAGCCATCGGTACGAACCCACTCCTTGGTAGCTTCATCGTACAAGTAGCCCGTCGAGGTACTATAAGATAAGCCTTGGGGCATCTTATCGGTGATCACCACATCGTGCAATTCACGACTGGTTTGGTTAAAAATAATTTCCCAGACCACTGAACCGCTGGAAGTCACATTACCAGTCTTAATGATATCGACTTCATAAATCGGCAATGTAATGATGATCTCATGACCATCTTCATCGTAGATCCCAGTATGAATCGTCACTTCTTCAGTAACAGTACTCACACTTAATTCCGTGATCAGATCAATGGTTCCCGAACGATTGGATAATGTCTGTGCGGCCTCATTAAACGTGACAGTCAATGTACCATCATGATCCAAGGTAAAGGTTCCGATCGATTGTCCGCCAGAACGAGTCAATTCGCCGCTAACGGTATTATGAATGGCAAAATAGTCTGGCAATTGATACGTATAATAATCGCCTGCGCGAATTTCTTCCGTGTCTGCTAACGACCAGTCAAAATGGATTTTGATGTTGCCGTTATACATCGGTGGATTTTCGGCAGTGAAGGGTTGATCGTTTAAGTCAGTGATCCGAACATTATCAAATAGCTGCACGCCCCGTTCATTTAGGTTGGCACTAAGATTCTCCGCGGTAGCCGAAGCTTCCGTTTCCGCCTCAGCATCTGGTGCTCGCGGTTGAATACTGTTTTGATTCAATGTCGAAGATGCTTGGGTTTCTTGACTCTCGCTAGGGACGGTAGTTGGTGCTTCTGTAGATTGAGTAGTCGTAGGTTGTGTTTCCTCTGTCCCAGATGAGTCCGTCGGTGCTTTTTCCGAATCGATCGTTTCGCTCTCTGCTTCGCTACTTGCTAGCGTTTCTGTCGTCCGTTGCGTGCTATCGGTTGCGTTAAGTGCTTCTGCTAATATGATCGTTGGTTCACAAATAATTGAACCAAGCAACACCAGCAAACATATATAGATAGAAAATGGCTTTTTCATGATTATTCATTCCTTTTGTATAAAGTTTTTTTATTCAATTGATTTCGGAAGTGCTCCACGAATAAAATTGTTCAACAGTGAGCAAGATATCCCAACAAACAACTGCTTTTTTCCCCCTCCCCATGATTCTACGATTTAGGTCTTTGCTACTTGCATCAAACGTGTTACTACTATCCCACACTTCTATTTTCCCAAATTATCACGTGGTGATGTATTCAAAAAAAATTCAACAGGTAATTTTTTTGAATACATGTAAAAACGTGATACTATTTAGTCAAAAGGAGGCTTGGAGGAAAATATGTTACGGAAATTGTTATCATCCACTTCACAAAAGAAACTACAGCTGATTGAGTATTTATTGGACGATCAAGGGACCAGTCTTCACGATTTAGCACTGAAATTTTCTATCTCCATGTCCTCAGCAAAAACCTATATCGCAGAAATTGACAATGAATTTTCGTTTCTGGACTTACAATTTGATGATTTTTCAGCGGTTCGCTTGCACTTACATCCCTTTGCTACTCGTTTGGATATTTACAGCCACTTTTTGAACCGTTCTTCTGCGTTTCAATTACTGGAATTATTGTTTTCTTCCAGTTTTACCAGTTATGATATGCTGGCGCTGGAATTAAATTTAAGCAAATCATCGATTATTCGTTTAATTAAGAGGATCAACTTGATCCTAGCTCCTTTTGATTTCTTTATCGCAACCAAACCTATCCAGTTAAAAGGCAATGAAAAG
This sequence comes from Enterococcus sp. DIV1279b, assembly GCF_050531515.1. Taxonomy (NCBI): domain Bacteria; kingdom Bacillati; phylum Bacillota; class Bacilli; order Lactobacillales; family Enterococcaceae; genus Enterococcus; species Enterococcus sp. DIV1279b. Next base: position 3,545,444 of record NZ_CP172891.1, read on the forward strand.
AATATTCGCCAATTTTTTCTGATTTTCTTCTTGGAGAAATACCAATATGAATTTATCGACGCCAACATCAATCAAGAACAGGAATTTTTGAAAATCGCCCATATTATGGCAGCAGCGACGCCCTTAAATCTCTATTTTTCCGATATCAAAAAGATCGCTTTTGTCATCTATATCAATACGAAGCGTGACCGTTTTGCTGCCTCTGAAACCAATGCGAATCATATCGAGTATTTTTTAGAAAAAATCGACTTGAGTGAATTTACTGGCTATACCCGTGCCTATGTAGAAAAAATGGTTGGCTATGTCACGACGCACATTGGGCAAGACCCCGCTGTCTTTCGCAAAACCAAACAAGAATTTTATCATTTGACGAAGCAATTGTTTCGAAAATACAACTACCGCGAAAGCAATTTTGAAGAAAAGCTGGATGCCGTCGTCTTTTCCTATTTTCTTGGGATCAATCTGCAGGTTCTTTACTGCATTTTGGATGATCGCTTCGCCCGCTTTGTTGCTAATTGTGATTTTGTTCAGCAAGCAGTCAACCAAGACATCGTTCAGCTTTTGACCCATTCGAGTTTACCGATCATTCGACCAAGTACGATCAATTACCTGATTTATATTTTTCATACTTCTTTTCCCAATTTTGCCAAAGAAATCATCGACGCCAATGCTGGCTTTCGCTTAGCCTTGTTTTATGATACGAATAGTTATCATACGGAATTTATCCAAACAAAGATCCAGCAGTTTATTCCCTATCAGCTAACGATCACGATCTTAAATCCCCTCGATTCGTTTTCTCTGACTATGCTGGATGAGACCTATGATCTGATCATCGGCAATCTGACACCTTCCAGTAGAAAAAATCTGTTTCATTATGCGGATATCAATCTGACTTCAAATGACTTGGCTTTTATTGCGCAGCAGATTCAGGAAAAAGGGATCGCCAATTTACAAAAACGGTAGGAAGACCGATGAAAAACAAAAAAGCCCCTCAAAAGGAGCTATTGAAGTGCTATCCCTTCAGAAGTTAGAGCAACTTCTGAGGATACAAGCTTCGTTTCACTTTTGGCGGGGCTTTTTAGTATGCCAAGAGCGTTCAACATTTGATCCTATATAACTACAAAAAAAGCTTGCCATTCCGAAGAATGACAAGCTTTTCCGTCACACTGAGTCAATCAGGTGCTGGGCATTGATTAGTTTTGGCTGTTCAATGCGTCTTCAGCAGCCATTTGTGCTTCGATGTCTGAGATGCTGTAGACATTTTCGCTGGCAACTGTTACTTCTTTTGGTTCCATTTCACGGTAACGAGGCATACCAGTACCAGCTGGGATGATCTTACCGATGATTACATTTTCTTTCAATCCAAGAAGAGGATCTTTCTTGCCGCGGATCGCTGCATCGGTCAACACACGAGTGGTTTCTTGGAAGGACGCAGCAGACAAGAAGCTGTTGGTTTCCAAGGATGCTTTCGTGATCCCTAATAGGACTGGACGGCTAGTTGCAGGAACGCCGCCGGCTACCAATGTGTCGTAGTTGCGGTCTTTAAAGTCGGCGATATCCAACAATGTTCCTGGCAAGATGCCTGAATCACCTGGATCCATGACGCGGACTTTACGCAGCATTTGACGAACCATTACTTCGATATGTTTGTCGCCGATTTCTACCCCTTGCATCCGGTAAACGCGTTGAACTTCCCGTAATAGGTAGTTTTCAACAGACAAGACATCGCGAACTTGTAACAGTTGTTTTGGATCGATCGATCCTTCCGTCAATGGCGCACCACGATGGATAAAGTCGCCTTCTGCTACTTTCATCCGAGCAGTATAAGGAACGGTATACGTACGCGTATCGGTTTCCCCTTTGATGGTCACTTCTTTGGTCCGAGTTGAAGGGTCTTCTGAGATATCGATGACTTCTCCGGTAACTTCGGTAATGACCGCTTGTCCTTTCGGATTACGGGCTTCAAAGATTTCTTGGACACGAGGGAGACCTTGCGTGATATCGTCTCCGGCAACCCCGCCGGTATGGAAGGTACGCATGGTCAACTGAGTACCAGGTTCACCGATTGATTGGGCAGCGATGGTACCGACTGCTTCCCCAACTTCAACTTCAGAACCAGTGGCTAAGTTGCGGCCATAACAATGTTTACATACACCATGTTTGGTGTTACATGTGAAGACAGAGCGAATGGATACTGTTTCGATGCCAGCGTCCACGATGGCTTTAGCTAAATCTTCAGTGATCAATTCATTGACCCCTAGAAGGACTTCGCCAGTTTCAGGATGGATCACTGATTTACGTGTGTAACGTCCAATCAAACGTTCTTCTAAGGATTCGATGATTTCGTTTCCTTCGCGAATTGCTTGAATGTCTAAACCACGGTCAGTACCACAATCGTCTTCACGGATGATGACATCTTGGGCAACGTCAACTAAACGACGTGTCAAGTAACCGGAATCGGCTGTTTTCAAGGCGGTATCGGTCATCCCTTTACGGGCACCATGGGTCGAGATAAACATTTCCAAGACAGATAGACCTTCACGGAAGTTTGAGATGATCGGCAATTCCATGATTCGTCCGTTAGGCGCGGCCATCAATCCACGCATCCCAGCAAGCTGAGTAAAGTTGGAGATGTTACCACGGGCACCGGAATCAGACATCATGAAGATTGGGTTTTTCGCTTCTAATGATTCCATCAGTTTTAACTGGATTTCATCTTTGGCTGCATTCCAAACACCAATAACTCGTTCATAACGCTCGTCATCGGTAATCAACCCACGACGGAATTGTTTCGTGATCGTTTCTACTTGTTTGTGGGCATTGTCGATGATGTCATGTTTTTCGTGCAAGTTCATGATATCAGCGATACCAACGGTGATACCTGCCATTGTTGAATGGCTGTATCCTAAGTCTTTCATGCGGTCAAGCATGCGTGACGTTTCAGTGATGCGGAAACGTTTGAAGACTTCTGAAATGATGTTTCCTAAGTTTTTCTTCTTGAATGGGCCAACAAGCTCTTGTTCTTTGATGAAGGCAGGCACATCTGTACCAGCTTCAATAAAGTACTTGTCTGGTGTTTGAACCGTCAAGTTGTAGTCAGTCGGTTCGTTCAAGAATGGGAATTCTGGCGGCATGATCGAGTTGAAGATCACTTTACCTACCGTTGTTACCATCAAGCGTTGTTTTTGTTCAGACGTGAATGGTTTGTCCCCTAAAGTGTTTGGATTGATGGCGATCCGTGTGTGTAAATGCACGTAGCCATTGCGCCATGCCGTAACTGCTTCGTCCATGTCACGGAAGATCATGCCTTCCCCTTCACGGCCTTCTTCTTCCATCGTCAAGTAGTAGTTCCCTAGGACCATATCCTGAGATGGTGTTACAACTGGTTTTCCGTCTTTTGGATTCAAAATGTTTTGGGCTGCTAACATCAGCATACGTGCTTCTGCTTGCGCTTCTTCGTTCAATGGTACGTGAACGGCCATTTGGTCTCCATCGAAATCGGCATTGTAGGCTTCACAAACAAGTGGGTGCAAACGAATAGCACGACCTTCAACTAAGACTGGTTCAAATGCTTGGATACCTAATCTGTGAAGCGTAGGTGCCCGGTTCAATAGCACTGGATGTTCTTTGATGACATCTTCTAAGACATCCCAAACTTCGTCTTCTTGACGTTCGATTTTGCGTTTGGCATTTTTGATGTTTGACGCGATTTCACGAGAAACAAGCTCCCGCATCACGAATGGTTTGAACAATTCGATCGCCATTTCTTTTGGCAGACCACATTGGTACATTTTAAGGAATGGACCAACGACGATAACTGAACGACCTGAGTAGTCGACCCGTTTTCCTAGCAAGTTTTGACGGAAACGACCTTGTTTCCCTTTCAACATGTGAGAAAGAGATTTCAATGGGCGGTTCCCTGGTCCTGCAACTGGACGGCCGCGACGACCGTTATCGATCAAGGCATCGACTGCTTCTTGCAACATCCGTTTTTCATTTTGAACGATGATGTTTGGTGCATTCAAGTCTAACAAGCGTTTCAAACGGTTGTTACGGTTGATTACACGACGATACAAGTCGTTCAAGTCACTTGTGGCAAAACGTCCACCTTCTAATTGCACCATTGGGCGCAAATCAGGCGGGATAACTGGGATAACGTCCATGACCATCCAGCTTGGTTTGTTTCCTGAAGCACGGAATGCTTCTAAGATATCCAAACGGCGGATCGCACGGGTCCGTTTTTGACCAGTTGCGTTTTTCAATTCTTCTTTCAATTCAGCAACTTCGCCTTCAAGATCAACGCCATCTAATAATTGTTTGATGGCTTCGGCACCCATCGCTGCTGAAAATTCTTGACCGTATTGGTCACGTTTTTCACGGTATTCCCGTTCAGTCAATAGTTGTTTTTTCTCAAGGCTGGTGTTTCCTGGTTCAATCACTACGTAAGAAGCAAAGTAGATGATTTCTTCCAATGCACGTGGGCTCATGTCTAAAACAAGACCCATCCGTGAAGGAATGCCTTTGAAGTACCAAATGTGTGATACTGGTGCTGCTAATTCAATGTGTCCCATGCGTTCACGACGCACTTTTGAACGTGTTACTTCCACGCCGCAACGGTCACAAACGATGCCTTTATAGCGGATCCGTTTGTATTTGCCGCAAGCACATTCCCAGTCTTTGGTTGGACCGAAAATACGCTCGTCAAACAACCCTTCGCGTTCAGGTTTTAACGTACGGTAGTTAATGGTTTCTGGTTTTTTTACTTCACCATAAGACCAGCTTCTGATTTTTTCAGGAGAAGCCAAACCGATTTGCATACTTTCGAATTTATTTACATCGATCAAAAAAGGTTCCCTCCATTTCATTTCATGGACATATCCGATAGAACGGGGGCTATTTCCGCTGGTGGCGGAAATAGCGAGGGCCGTCTATTATTGCAAGCGATCTTCTGCTGTCTCGATTTGTTGGTTCAACGCGTCGGCGGCATTTTTAGCTTCTGTTTGTGCTTTTTGTTCTAATTCGCGGGCTGTTTGTTGCTCCGCAAATTTTGTTAAGGCATCAACGGTGATCAAATCATCATCGTCATCATCCATATCACGTAGTTCGATCTCTGCATCATCGATATCTAGGACACGCATGTCTAGACCCAGTGATTGCAATTCTTTTACTAATACGCGGAATGATTCTGGTACACCTGGTTTTGGAATTGGTTCCCCTTTGACGATCGCTTCGTATGTTTTCACACGACCAACCACGTCATCTGATTTGTAGGTCAAGATTTCTTGCAAGGTGTAAGCAGCACCGTATGCTTCCAGTGCCCAAACTTCCATCTCTCCGAAACGTTGTCCACCAAATTGGGCTTTTCCTCCCAATGGTTGTTGAGTAACCAATGAGTAAGGTCCAATGGAACGGGCATGCAATTTATCATCGACCATGTGGGCCAATTTGATCATGTACATGACACCAACGGAGATACGGCCATCAAATGGTTCGCCGGTACGTCCGTCGTAAAGCACTGTTTTGGCATCGCTGGCCATTCCTGCTTCAGCAACGGTTGCCCAAACATCTTCATCGCTGGCACCATCAAAGACTGGTGTTGCCACGTGAATGCCTAATTGACGCGCAGCCATTCCTAAGTGTAACTCTAATACTTGTCCAATGTTCATCCGAGAAGGTACCCCTAATGGGTTCAGCATGATATCGACTGGTGTGCCATCTGGTAAGAAAGGCATGTCTTCTTCTGGCATAATGCGAGAAACGACCCCTTTGTTTCCGTGACGTCCGGCCATTTTATCCCCTTCATGGATTTTCCGTTTTTGAACGATATAAACGCGAACCAGCATGTTCACACCTGGTGACAATTCATCGCCAGCTTCGCGGGTAAAGATTTTGACATCGTGGACGATTCCGCCGCCGCCGTGAGGCACACGTAGAGAAGTGTCACGCACTTCGCGGGCTTTTTCACCAAAGATTGCGTGCAATAAACGCTCTTCTGCTGAAAGTTCCGTTACCCCTTTTGGCGTGACTTTCCCAACAAGAAGATCGCCATCTTTGACTTCCGCACCAATGCGGATAATCCCCATTTCGTCTAGGTCTTTCAATGCGTCTTCCCCAACGTTCGGGATTTCGCGAGTGATTTCTTCAGGTCCTAATTTTGTGTCGCGGGCTTCTGATTCATATTCTTCAATATGGACAGAAGTGTAAACATCATCTTTCACCAAACGACGGCTCATGATGATGGCATCTTCATAGTTGTACCCTTCCCAAGTCATGAATGCGACTAAGACGTTTTGTCCTAGTGCCATTTCGCCTTGTTCCATAGATGGGCCATCTGCTAAGATGTCGCCTTTTTCCACTTTTTCACCAAGTGCTACTAATGGACGTTGGTTGTAGCTGGTTCCTGAGTTTGAACGACGGAATTTGGTAACAGAATAAACGTCCAATGCGCCATTGTCACGACGAACGCGCACTTCGGCTGCATCCACGTATTCTACGATCCCATCATGTTTACATAACAAAGCAGCTCCTGAGTCATGTGCTGATTTGTATTCCATACCAGTACCAACCCAAGGTGCTTTCGGATTGATCAATGGTACAGCTTGCCGCTGCATGTTGGCACCCATCAAGGCACGGTTGGAGTCATCGTTTTCCAAGAAAGGAATACATGCGGTTGCGACTGCGACTACTTGTTTTGGTGATACGTCCATGTAGTCGACTTTATCGATCGAAACTTCCAAGTTTTCAGAAGTAGCACGTGCCATAACAACGTCGTTTACAAAAGAGCCGTCTTCATTTAACAAGCTGTTTGCTTGGGCCACAACGTAGTGGTCTTCGGTATCGGCAGTCAAGTAATCGATCTTATCAGTAACACGGCCTGTTTCGCGGTCAACTCGACGGTATGGGGTTTCAATGAAGCCATACTTGTTGACTTTGGCATAAGAGGCCAAGCTGTTGATCAACCCGATGTTTGGTCCCTCAGGCGTTTCGATCGGACACATACGGCCATAGTGGGAATAGTGAACGTCTCGGACTTCATAGCCGGCACGGTCACGGGTCAAACCACCAGGTCCTAAGGCAGATAGACGACGTTTATGGGTCAACTCACCCAGTGGGTTTGTTTGGTCCATGAACTGTGACAACTGAGAAGAACCAAAGAATTCTTTGATACTTGCGACAACCGGACGAATATTGATCAATTGTTGCGGTGTCAAGGTTTCGGTGTCTTGGATCGACATCCGTTCACGCACGACACGTTCCATCCGAGCAAGCCCGATCCGGAATTGGTTTTGCAATAATTCACCAACAGAACGAATCCGACGGTTTCCTAAGTGGTCGATGTCATCGACATTGCCGATGCCTTCCATCAAGTTGAAGAAGTAGCTCATTGAAGCAATGATGTCTGCTGGACGAACCGTACGTGTAGCAGTATCTGGATAGCCATTACCGATCACGTTGACTTCTTGTTCTGGATCTTTTGGTGAAAAGACTTTGATGACTTGGACGGTCATTGGTTCGGTAACGACCCCATCTTCTGATGGATAGTACGTTACACTGTTTAGGCCATTATCGATAAATGCGCCTAGTGTTTCCATGACTTGGTGAGTCAAAACAGTGCCTTTTTCAACAATAATCTCGCCTGTTTCAGGGTCAACCAAGGTTTCTGCTAAGGTCAAGTTCAATAGACGTGTTTTCAAGTCTAATTTTTTGTTTACTTTGTAACGACCAACATTTGCTAAGTCGTAACGTTTTGGATCGAAGAAACGTGCGTTCAGCAAACTACGTGAGCTGTCTGCTGTTTTTGGCTCGCCTGGACGAAGACGTTCGTAAACATCTTTCAATCCTTCTTCGGTACGAGAATCGCTTGCGTTTTTATGCAAGTCTTTTTCGATCGTGTTGCGCAATGATTCACTGTCGCCGAAAATTTCAAAGATCGTGTCATCAGAACCAAACCCTAGGGCACGGACTAAGACCGTCAAAGGAATTTTACGGGTACGGTCAATCCGTACGTAAGAGATATCTTTGGCATCAGTTTCCATTTCTAACCACGCACCGCGGTTAGGGATAACAGTTGAACCAAAGCCTTCTTTGCCGTTTTTATCGACTTTGCCATGGAAATATACACCTGGAGAGCGGACCAACTGAGAAACGATAACCCGTTCTGCCCCGTTGATGATAAAGGTTCCTTGTTCAGTCATTAATGGGAAATCACCAAAGAATACTTCTTGGGATTTGATTTCCCCGGTTTCACGGTTCGTCAAACGCAAAGTAACATGTAATGGTGCCGAATAGTTTGCATCATGGGCACGGGCTTCTTCTACTGTATACTTTGGTTCTTTCAATTCATAATCCACAAATTCTAGGGACAAGTTACCGTTGAATCCTTCGATTGGCAAAATATCTTCAAACATTTCTCTTAGGCCCTCATCTAGGAACCATTGGTAAGAGTCGGTTTGAATTTCAATCAAATTCGGTAATTCTAATACTTCACTGATCCGTGCGAAACTTCTACGTTCGCGATGCTTTCCGTATTTTACTACGTGTCCAGCCAAGCTCTTCACCTCTTCATAAAGTCTTTCAAAAAGGCTATCCGATTATTTACAAAACTGTAACAAATATTAAATATAGGTTACAGAAAGCATTTTTTGCGGCTTTTAGGCAAAAAAAAACCAAAAATAGAACGGATGCATTGGGCATTTTCTACTTTTGTTTCCTTATTCCTAAGCCGAAACGGACAATATTTCGTTTCTGCTTTTTTCGTTCAGATAGTTTTTGCAACTCCTTATTATACAGATGAAGTACTTTTCTGTCAAGCTTTCATTGGAAGTTACAATACTTTTCTGACGCACCCATTTCCTAAGATTTTCTAAAGAAAAAAACGAACCGAGTGCGGACTGTTTTTCGTAAGAAACTACTTTGCTTTTTGCCGATTTCTTGCTATGCTAACGAAAACGTTACACGTGAAACATTAGGAAGGATATCCTTATGACGACAAAAGAAAAAATACTGACCTTATTACAAAAAGAAGATACTGTACTGTCCGGAGAAAAACTAGCCCAAGCCTTTTCGATCTCTCGTACAGCAGTCTGGAAAGCCATTAAAGAACTTGAGAAAGAAGGCTATCATTTCGAACACTTGGCCAACGGCTATCGCTTTGTCTCCGCTGACCGCTACGATCAAGCAGCACTTGCAGCCGCCTTGCCGATGATCCCCACGATTCAAATCAAGGATGCTGTTGAGTCCACCATGAAAGAAGCCAAGATCGCCGCTTTGGACAGTGGACTGACAACCCCCGCCCTTTTTTTGACCGAAACGCAAACAGGCGGTCATGGTCGCTTCGAACGACCATTTTTCTCACCGAAAAAACAAGGGATCTACATGAGCTTGCTCTTAAAACCAAACCAAGCGTTTCAAGAATTGCCGCAATATACCGTTTTGGCAGCGGTGGCAGTCGCAGAAGCCATCGATGCCCTTCTAATGAAGGAAACGGCCATTAAGTGGGTCAACGATCTGTACTTAGATGGAAAAAAAATCTGCGGTATTTTATCTGAAGCAACCAGTGACTTTGAAACAGGCCGCATTACCTCGGTTGTAATCGGTATCGGCATCAGTTTTTCGATTCCGCAACAGCAGTTTCCAGCAGAGATTCGGGAAAAAGCGACCTCACTCTTTTCTGGTGAAGAGTATCCAACCTTTTCTCGAGCCGCGTTGATTCAAGAAATTTGGCGTCGGTTCTTCCAATTATTGGCGCAACTGCCTGACATGGATTATATGGCCCGCTATCGGCAGAAATCCTTCGTTTTGGGCCGCACCGTTCAGTTTACACAACAAGGTGTGACCTATGAAGGAATCGCCAAAGACATTACTAACACCGGTGAATTAGTGGTGGAAACAGCAACGGAGCGCAAGGTGCTTTCTTCTGGAGAAATCAGTTTGGAACGGTATTGATGCTGAGAAAAGTCGCAAATCCGCTTGCTGATTCGCTGCTTTCGTAAGGAATCAGTCAAGCATAAATGCTCCATAAACAGACCTGCTTATTCCGAGGGGTCATACAAAAGAACAACCTAGGCAGCTCCCCTTTCTATCGGGTTTAGCTACTGTCACCACAACTTTACTGTTGCAATCAGGATCGCAGAGAAAGCGAGCCTCATCTTTTCATAATAAGTAGGATGCTTGTTCTTTTATCATGTCTTTTCTACAGTTTTTATGCGCTCTTTCATTCCCCACATAAAAAAGATCGACCTGCTCTTTCAAGAGCCGGTCGATCTTTTCTTTTACAGCAATTGCCACAGCAGGCACAAAAGCAAGCCCAAGGCATAGCTGCTGTTGAATAAAATCATGTTTTTAATCGAATAGCCGAAGCTACGTGGGTGGGGCAGGCTGGCTTGATGTTCTTTCAAGTTTTGACGGATTTTTGGCAGTGTCAGAAACACGAGCAAAATCGGCCATTGAAAGAGGCCAAATAAGAGGCCCAATAAAATAGCGGCATAAGACGCCAACATCATGCCTTGAAACAGACGGATACCTGCTTCGCGACCGATGTAGTACACCAGCGTGTAGCGATGGTTTTCGATATCAGCTTCCAGATCCCGTAAGTTATTGGCTAACATGATGTCAGCAATCGTGAAAATCAACGGCAAGGATGCCAACACGATGGCACACACAGCCCAGAGATTCCCCACTAAGCCAAAGGTTCCGTTCGCAAAATCCAGTGCCAGATAAAACACTTTTTGATCAATGGTATTGATATAGATCGTGATGGCAAAAATCCCTAATCCCATCGTTACACCGCTGAACACCTCGCCTAAAGGCATTCGCGATAACGGAATGGGGCCAAAGGTATAAAAGACCCCGATAAAACAAACCACCAGCCCCATCACTAGCAGCAGCCAGCCGGTAACAAAGGTCAAGTAAAGACCGATCAGTAAGGTTCCTGCCAGCATCGCAAAAATCAGATTGCGAACAGTAGCTTCTGAGATGTTTTCGCGCCCGATCACATTGTGCTGGTATTTGTAGGTCTCTGATTTGGCTTTTTTGAAATCCATATAATTGTTGATGGACGTCGTCGTCAAATCAAACAGCAGCATCCCCAGAAAAAAAATCACAGTATTCAACGGATGAAATTCATGAAAATACACCAACGAGAACAACACACCCATAATGAAGGGGAAGACACTCGCCACCTTGGTGCGGATCTCCACCACTTCTAAAAACACTGAAAGAGACATCTTTCACTCCTCCTATTCTAAATCAGCACGATCACCCATCGTGTAGCCTGATTCCTCTGAAAGCTCAAAGGTATCTTTGATGCCGTCTGTTACGTACACTTTATCTTCTTTTGTGATAAAGATCGCATCGGTTCCCTTTTCGGTATGCTGTTCGATATAAGCCAAGCCTTCTTTGACTCCTTTATCAAACGCCACCGTAGTCAACCCGTCACCATCGATGGATTTGTCAGTGATCACAGTCACACTTGCTACATCGCTATCGTAAGGATAGCCAGTCTCAGAATCAAAAATATGGTGATACGTTTTGCCGTCTACTTCTAAGTAGCGTTCGTAGATCCCTGAAGTAACTACTGTTTTATTGGTTTCTTTGATACTGCCGATAATCGAGCCGCGAGATTTGTTTGGATCTTGGATTCCGACATTCCATGGCTCATCTGCACCGCGGTTGCTATGACCTAACACATAGACATTCCCGCCCAAATCGACGATCGCGGAAGTCACGCCATTGTCCTTCAGCACTTTGACGACTTCATCCGTGATGTAGCCTTTGGCGATCGCCCCAAGGTCAAGGATCATGTCCTTGTCTTTTAAATACACCGTGTGGTCTTCGTCGTTAAACTCGACTTGTTCATAATTGATATGTTTCAACGCTTCATCGATCTCAGATTGCTCTGGCTTGCGGGCATCATCAAAGCCGATTCGCCATAATTGGGTGATCGCACCGATGGCCATATTAAAGCCGCCTTCTGATTTCACACTATAATCATAGGCTTCTTTCAACAAATAATAGATATAATCTGAGACCTTCACTGGCTTGATGCCAGCTTGCGCATTGATTTCATCGATCTCTGACCCTGCTTGGTTGATGGTGATTTTATCGCCTAACTCTCTGATGCGGTCAAAGGCAGGCTTCATAGCGTCCTCTTTGCCTTCATCATAAATGCGAATCCGAGTATACGTACCTAATAAAAATTCTTCTTGAAAATATGGTTCTTCGCGCAGCGTCGTTGCTTCCTGATCACTGCCACAGGCTGCCAACATTGTGCCTAAAAAAACAAACATCAGAAAAAACGTTACTTTCTTTTTCATGATTTTCCTCTTTTCTATTGTCTTCAACCTTCATATAATAGCCTTTTTTTGGCAGAATGAAAAGGGGCATTCCGTGATTCCTCAACGTATTTTAGGAATCCTTAATCGAACCTTTTTTTCTTTGTAAAAAACAGTTCTTTTTTAAAAAAACCTTCCCACCAGATTGCTTCCTTTTGCACGAACTTGCTTTTTTGACCCTGTTGCCCACGAAAAAAAGACAGCACTCAAAACGAATGCTGTCCTCTTCATGGAAAGAAGTTGTGATTATTCAGTAACGAAGTTATCCACTTCGATTGTTGTTTGGTCGCCTTTTTCAGCGGCATTCAACAATTGTTGTGCATAGATAACAAAGCTGTGGAAGCTGTGGGTTGCCCCTGAAACAACATCCATGTCTGCCACAGAGCCGTCTTCGGCATTGACTGCAGAAACAAAGGCTTCATTGAAGTTTGGAATAAACTCTTCTGGACTTGTACCAGATTTTGCTTCCATGTTTTCGTTGTATGATGCATCATCTTTTTTCGACTCGCCTGCTTCGTTTAGGTAGTCGTAGTTTGATTCAGAGATTTTGCCGTCAGCTACAGTCATTGAGAAGACTACGCGGTAACCGTTTGAGTAGTTCTTTTCTTCTAATGTATAGGTTCCGTCTTTCAAGTCTGCACCATTGTCGATTTCAATGGTTTCCGTGTTGCCTGCTTGCGCCGCTTGAATCAATTGTTGTGCATAGTTTTGGAAGGAATCAAAGGAATGAGTCGCGCCAGAAACTACTTCGATTGAAGAAGGGCTTTGTGCGGCAACTAACTCTTCATTGAATTTAGGAATAAATTCTTCTGGGCTGATGCCTGCTTTTTCTTTCATTGTTTCATTGTATTCCGTGTTTTCTGTTTTTGATTCGCCATCCGCATTGACGTTGTCATATTTTGATTCAACGATTTTGCCGTCTTTGACTGTGATCTCAAATGTGACACGGTAGTCGTTTTTATAGTTCTTTTCTTCTAAACGATACGTACCATCTTGCATTGGCTCGCCTGCAACGACGGTTGCTTCTGAGCTTTCTGTAGTTGCAGAATCGCTTGCAGAAGTTTGTGATGTACTTTCACTAGTTGACGAAGAACCTGTATTGTTGTCGTCTGCTCCGCATCCCCCTAACAATAATGCTGCGAATGAAAATACCGCCATACCTACAATCAATTTCTTTGCTTTCATAATTATCCACCTTTTACTTGTTTATTTTCCCCACAAAAAAGTTTGTGATACATCTAACATTGTAAAGTAAATTTACGAGATGTCAACCGCTTCCTTTCCGCTTTTTCAATAAAAAATGACTTATTTTTTGATTTTCGCAAGTTTTCACGAATTTCAGGAAATATGCGTTTTTTTCATCAGAATCGTTAGACAAATGAACCATTTGTCTATATAATAGGAACGATTGTGTAATTATTATCATAGATTATTTTTATTAAGGAGAGATTTGCAATGGCAAAGAAAAACATTGTCGTTGTCGGTGCCGGTTATGCAGGCGTTTCTGCTACGAAGTACATGGCAAAGAAATTGAAAAAAGACAATGATGTTGAGATAACATTGATCGACCGTCACTCTTATCATACGATGATGACTGAACTGCATGAAGTCGCTGGAGGACGTGTAGAACCTACCGCAATTCAATATGACTTGCAGCGCTTGTTCTCACGCAAGAAAAATGTTCGTTTAGTAACCGATACAGTAACTGGGATCGATAAAGAAAATAAAACCGTCCAAACAAAATTAGGCAGCTATTCATTTGACTACTTGATCTTAGGGATGGGTGGCGAACCGAATGACTTCGGTACACCTGGTGTCAAAGAAAATGGCTTTACTCTATGGTCATTTGACGATGCTGTCCGCATTCGCGAACACATTGAAAAAACTGTCGCAAAAGCAGCGATCGAACCAGATGCAGCATTACGTAAAGCAATGTTGACGTTTGTCGTTTGTGGTTCTGGATTTACTGGGATCGAAATGATCGGTGAACTGATCGATTGGAAAGATCGTTTAGCTTCCGATTATAAATTGGACCCAAGTGAAATCAGCTTGAAAGTCGTTGAAGCAATGCCAACGATCTTAAACATGCTTGATCGTAACGATGCAGCCAAAGCAGAACGTTACTTGAAGAAAAACAATGTTGATCTTGTCTTGAATGCACCAATCGTTGAAGTTGCACCTGACCACATCAAACTAAAAGATGGTTCAACGATCCCAACCCACACATTAATCTGGACTGCCGGCGTCAAAGGAACTAGCGATGCTGCTGATTTCGGTTTAGAAACCGCTCGTGGTTTCCGTCTAGTTGCCAATGAGTACATGGAAGCAAAAGGCTACGAAGACAAAAACATCTATATTATTGGTGACTTGGTTTACTTCGAAGAATTCCCGAACACACCAACACCACAAATCGTGCAAGCAGCTGAACAAACTGGGCACACTGCAGCAACGAACATCGTTTCAGCCATCAAAGGCGGCGAAAAACATAAATTCAAAGGAAACTACCAAGGATTTATGGTTTCCATCGGTGCCAAATGGGGCGTGGCGAACTTATTCAATAAGATTCACCTGAGCGGTTTCTTAGCGATCATTATGAAACATATCGTTAACTTGAAATACTTCTTTGATATTCGTTCTGGTTACTACATGTTCCAATACTTGATGCATGAAATCTTCCACATCAAAGATGACCGGACAGTCGCTCGTGGTCATACGTCTCGTTACGGAAACGTCTTGTGGAGTGTTCCGCTTCGTATTTTCTATGGTCTTGTCTGGTTCGTTGAAGCCTTCAAGAAAATTTTGGGTACGAATGGGGAAGTCTTCAAACCTGGTACTTGGTTCGGTGAAGGTTCTTGGTTCCAAGGCAACAGCGTTTTCCCTTGGACTTGGGAATACCAAACAGTCGCTGATGCAGCAAGTGGTGCTAGTGAAGCAGCCGATGCAGCAAGTGCCGCTAGTGGTGCCGGTGAAGCAGCCGATGCAGCGACACAAGCCGCACACTTCGGTTTGAGCTATGCCTACGGTGAGCAACCAATGATCGTGATTGAAAAATCACCTGACTGGTTCACAAAAGTTATGCAATTTATCATGCCAAACAACGACGTTGCAATGTTCTTCCAAAAATTCATGGTCTTCTTTGAAATTGCTTTAGCTCTTGCATTGATGGCTGGTCTCTTCACTTGGTTAGTAAACGCAACGACTATCGTTTTAGTGTTGACTTTCTGTATGTCTGGTATGTTCTACTGGGTAAACATCTGGTTCATTCCAGTTGCATTTGCCTTGATGAACGGTTCAGGACGCGCAGTCGGTTTAGACCGTTGGGTAATTCCATGGTTGCAACGTACCCTTGGAAAATGGTGGTACGGTACCCCTCGCTCCTTATATGGCAATAAATAAGCCAGCAAAATAGAATACCTGTACGACTTCATGAGACTAAGACATTCTGATTTTCAATCAGTGTCTTGGTCTCTTTCCAAGTACAGAACTTTTTCTTGATCGTCCTTGCACAGAAATCGGTGGATTATTGAGGATTCAGCTAGTAGAATCTTGTCTTCTTATGCTAGAATGAGACACATCACATGAAAGAACAGGAGTCTTTTTTGATGAAATTAAAAGAATTTATCCGCGATGCCCATTTAAAACCATGGGATGGCGTCATCATACTTGTTTTGATCCTCAGCTCTTTTTTACCGATTTTTATTTTTGGCCAGACGCAAACAGCGGACAAAGAAGCCGTCTTGCGGGTCGATGGGACAGAAATCAAGCGTTTTGACTTAGTTGAAGGTCAAAAAACGTACACCTATCTTTATGAAGATGAAGATGGCGATACCAATTTACTGGAGATCGAAGGGGATCGGATCCGAATCAAGGAAGCCGATTGCGGCGACCAGATTTGTGTCCGCCGTGGCTGGGCCAGTAAAAATGGGGAAACCATCGTCTGTCTGCCTCATAAATTGGTGATCGAAATCCAAGCCGCAGATGGGAGTGAGACCGACGATCTAATCTATTGATCGTTTGCTTATGAGTCGATTACAACGAATAATTTTCATCTCACTGCTGGTCGCCCAAGGGGTCGTGATTGGTTTAGTTGAAAATATGATCCCTTATCCATTTGCCTTTGCGCCTGGTGCGAAACTAGGTTTGGCAAATTTAATTACCATTATTGCTTTGTTCACCATGCCAAAAAAAGACAGCTTTCTCTTGATTTGGCTAAGACTGATCTTAACGACGTTACTAGGAGGAACGGTTTCGACCTTCTTATATAGTATGAGCGGTTCCTTATTGAGCTACTTTGGGATGTCTTTGGTGAAACAGTTGGGGCCTAAGCGTGTCAGTATCATCGGCATTAGTGCGGCCGGCGGGTTCTTACACAACGTCGGACAGTTGATCACTGCCTCATGGATCGCTCAATCTTGGAGCGTGATGCTCTACTTGCCGGTCCTGTCTTTCTTTGGGATCTTGTCCGGGATCGCTATCGGGATCGCCGCCAACTACTTGCTGCGCCGTGTCGAAACACTGCGCCGTTTTCAAATTGATTATGAACGCCAGACCAAAGTCAAATGGCGCTCGGATTCAGAATAAAGGAGTTAATTATGAAACTTCATTCCATGTGGCAAGAGTATCCAGCACTGCAAGCTGACTTATCTGCCTCCTTGCAATTGATGGAAAAATCATTAAAACTAAAAAACAAAGAGGTCGAACAAGCGATCCTGTCCATGATCCATTCAGGTGGGAAACTGCTGCGTCCTGCTTATCAGCTGCTCTTTTCTGCTTATGGCAGCGACAAAGATCGTGAAAAAGCCGTCGCATTGGCGGCCTCGATCGAAATGCTCCACACTGCCTCGTTGATCCACGACGATATCGTCGATCATGCGGACACCCGCCGCAAGCTGCCGACCATTCGTTCCGAATTTGGCAACGATGTCGCTGTCTATGCTGGTGATTACCTCTTCGTCTGCTGCTTTAAATTGATGGCGGATTATGCCAGCTCCATGAAAAGCTTGCAGATGAATTCCCGTAGTATGGAAAAAATCCTGGCCGGCGAATTAGGACAAATGAGCAAACGATACGATTTGTCCGTCACTGTCGAGGATTACTTAGAAAACATTCGCGGCAAAACCGCTGAGTTGTTTGCTTTAAGCTGCTTCATCGGGGCTTACGAAAGCGGCACCTCCTTGCGCTTTGCCAATCAAGCCCGTGAGATCGGTGAAGCCATTGGCCTTGCCTTTCAAATCATGGATGACGTCTTAGATTACAGCCAAGATGCGGCTGCTTTAGGAAAACCAGTATTGGAAGATGTTCGGCAAGGCGTCTATTCCCTGCCGCTGTTGATGGCACTGAAAAGTGACCGCCAACAGCTGCTCCCATTGCTGGAAAAACAAGACGCCATGACGGACACCGACACCCACGAAGTCTATCGGATCGTCCAAGAAAGTGCTGGGATCGAGGAAGCCAAGAAACTCGCAGCCGACTATACGAAAAAAGCTTTGCAGGCGATCCAGAAATTACCTGAGACCAAAGATGAAACCAAAACGTATCTTTACCAGATCACTGCTCAGATCCTAGGGCGAAGCAATTGATCTAATGAACGAACACCAAAAAGCATGGTCGCAGACAAAAGCGATCATGCTTTTTTAGTTGAGCAAGGGAATCCCTCATGAACTCATTTCTCTTTGGGCAAACACTAAATCTGCAGCAACATAGGAAGAGGTAAAGGTTTTGCGGTATTGGTTTGGTGTATAGCTGGTTTCACGTTTGAAGATCCGGGCGTAATAACCCGCATCATCATACCCCACTTGTTCAGCGATAGCAGCAATGGAATCCTCCGTAGTAACCAGCAGCTTTTTGCTTTGTTCTATTCGATAAAACGTCAAATATTTAGTAAAAGTCATCCCAGTGGCTTCTTTAAAAATCCGGCTGATATAGTTGCGATGCATGTGGCTGAAAGCAGCAAGGACATCTAAGGTGATCGGCTCTTGATAGTTGAGATGGATGTATTCAATGATCTGATTGACTTGTTCAGCAATATTATCAGTGATCGCTGACGTGGAATAGTGCAATAGGGAAATTTGATTCAACGAGAGAATACTACGGTGGATACTGTGCTGAAGCTCTTGCTTGCTTAAAGGCCGCACTAAGTAATCGATGGCTCCGCAGCGCAGTGAGCGATGAAGATTGTCGAAGTTCTTCGTCTCATCAATCAAAATCAGTTTGATGTTCGGCTGTTTTTTCATGACTTCGGCTGTCCAATAAAAAGGATCTTCGGCCTCATTAGAGATTGACAAGATGAGGATATCAACGTGTACTTTCCCAGCGATCGCTACCGTTTCAGCCATTGTCCAAGCATCTTGCAAGAGCGTGGCGTTAAAAAAATCTTTTCTGACCACTTGTTTTATCTGATTTCGTTCCTTTTCATCTGGGGTGGAAACTAAAATGTAGCACATGAAAGCAGCTCCTTTCCGTGTTCTCTTTTTCAAATTATACCATGTTTAATCATTTATCATTAAGTTTATTGCTTTTTATGAACAATAACAACACATGTTAAAAATATAACAATCTTGGATAAAATTGTCCTGAAACAGCATAGAACCCTCCTAAAGAAAACGCTTACTTTCGCATATAATTAAAGTATAAAAAACAAGGAGGATGATTGATATGATGACAGAGACAAAGATGCACAGTCCCTTAACACTGGTTGATTCCTTAATGAAACAAGCGTCAGACGCCCAAGAACTTTATCGTACTGCCTCGCAAGAAACGGTTGATTACGTGGTGGGAAAAGCTGCAGAGAAACTGACCAGCCACTCGATGCACTTAGCAAAATTGGCACAGAAAGAAACCGGCTTTGGAAACGCAGAAGATAAAAACATCAAAAATTTATTTGCTAGTGAAATATTATATAACAGTATCAAAGATATGCCGACGGTTGGAATCGTAGAAGAAATTCCTGAGAAAAAGATGCTAAAAATCGTTGCGCCATTGGGGGTCTTAGTTGCTTTGATCCCCTCCACCAATCCTACATCCACCACGATTTTCAAAGTACTTTTGGCATTGAAAACGAAAAATGCAATCATCTTGTCCCCTCACCCCCG
This sequence comes from Enterococcus sp. DIV1279b, assembly GCF_050531515.1. NCBI lineage: Bacteria > Bacillati > Bacillota > Bacilli > Lactobacillales > Enterococcaceae > Enterococcus > Enterococcus sp. DIV1279b. The sequence continues at coordinate 3,564,867 of NZ_CP172891.1, forward strand.
AGCGCTGCAGGCAATCAAGGAGACCGTGTCCCTCTTTAAAGAGGTGCTGCAAGCATGCGGATTGCCGATCGATTTGGTTCAATTACTAGAAGAACCGACAATTGAGGATACCCAAAAATTGATGGTACATCCCGATACCGATCTAATCTTGGCTACTGGTGGTAAAGCGATGGTTCGAATCGCATATTCTTCCGGCAATCCAGCAATCGGTGTCGGCCCTGGTAATACCCCTGCACTGCTAGAAAAATCTGCAGATATCGCGAAAGCCGTTGATCAGATCATCCGTAGCAAAACCTTCGATTATGGGACGATCTGCGCCTCTGAACAGGCATTAGTCGTTGAGCAATCGATCAAAGATACAGTGATCTCTGAATTGAAAGCAAATCACGGCTACTTTTTGAATCAAGAAGAGTCTGAAAGGCTGGCTGATTTTATCACCACGGCTGAGGGCGGTCTGAATCCCCGGATCATCGGTCAGCCAGCAGTTAAAATTGCCGAAATGAGCGGTCTGTCGGTCCCAAGTGATACGAAAATCCTCGTTTCGGAACAGACGGTCATCGCTAAAGACAATCCCTATGCGCGGGAGAAACTTTCGCCGATCCTCGCGTTTTATACCGTGGCTGATGCCGAGGAAGGCATTCGTTTTTGCCAAGAGTTGCTAAAGATCCAAGGTGCTGGACACACCGCTGTCGTTCATACCAAAGACGATACCTTTGTTCGTGAATTTGGGCTGGCGATCCCTTCTGCCCGAATCTTAGTCAATACCCAAGCAGCTTTAGGAGCCATTGGAGGCACCACGAACTTAAATCCTTCCTTGACTCTAGGTTGCGGGTCCCATGGAGGCGGCAGTACTTCAGAAAATATCCATGTCGCACAGCTTTTAAACACTCACTACATCGCTTACGATGTCGAAAAATAAAGAACCTAGGTGCTTCAAGATAAGCGGCTGAACAATACAGCCCCTTCCTTTCATAAAAACGAGCAGGGAAGAACGATCCATTCGTTTTTCCCTGCTCGTTTTTTCTTCTATTTACTAGTTAACGCATCGTCACAAATTCTTCTGACCCCGTCGGATGAATGGCAACGGTTTGATCAAAGTCTGCTTTTGTAGCACCCATTTTGATGGCTACAGCGAAGCCTTGCAGCATTTCATCGACACCGATCCCGATGCCGTGCAGACCGATGATTTTTTCTTCTTTTCCTAAGCACACCAATTTCATCTCACATTTTTGGCGATACTCATTTAAAGCAAAGTACATCGGTGTAAAGCGCGAGCGATACACCTTTATCTGCTCTTGGCCGTATTTTGCCAAGGCTGCTTCTTCGGATAAACCAATCGTGGCAATCGGTGGATGAGTAAAGATGACCGTCGGTACTAAGTGATAATCCAAGTACGCATCGCTTTGACCGTTGAACAAGCGTTCAGACAAGCGACGACCGGCGGCGATCGCAACCGGGGTCAAATCCAATTTTCCGATGACATCGCCCACCGCAAAAATCGAGTCAGCTGTGGTATTTTGATATTTGTCCACAATGATAAACCCTTTTTCATCCAATTGGACATCGGTGTTTTCCAGACCTAACTTATCCGTGTTCGGCACGCGACCACCAGCAAAAAGGACGCAATCGCCGGTCAAGGTTTCGCCATTTTCAAAGTGAACGAGATACTCGTCACCTTCTTTAATGATACGAGAGGCAACGTAGCCTGCATAAGTTTCGATTCCTGATTCTTGGTACATCTCCACGAGATTATCCGCAAGCATCTTGTCAAAGGTTCGTAATGGCCGCTCTTTGCGGTACGCCCAAGCCACTTGGCTGCCCAGCTGTTGGCTGACACCGCTGATTTCGGCTGCGATGTAGCCTGCCCCTAAGACGACCATACGCTTTGGTGCTTCTCGCAACGCAAAAAAACCATTCGAGTCAATGGCGTACTCACCGCCGGGAATATTCATCGCGCTAGGTTTTCCACCGGTGGCAATCAAAATGTTTGCTGCATGGTAGTTTTCCCCATTGACGGTAACCGTGTGGTTATCCACAAACTGTGCATAACCGTGGATAACTTCTATATTGTTACTGTCTAAGCCTTTTTGATAGGCTGTGTGTAAAAAATCAATGTATTTTTCACGGTTATCCACAAGCTCAGTAAAATTAAATTTATCCACATGTGGATAAATGCCGTAGCTAGTTGCGTCCCGTTTGATCATTTCTAACATCTCACTGGCTTGCCACATGACTTTTTTCGGTACACAACCGACATTGACACAGGTGCCGCCTAATTCATTGCCTTCGATCAATAATACTTTGGCGCCGTGCATCCCTGCCCGATTGGCTGAGGCGATTCCGCCACTGCCGCCACCAATTACTATGTAGTCGTATGTTTCCATATTTGTTGTTTCCTCCTTAAAATTGTCTATGTTCTCATCGATCCTTTTTGGCTGGATTGATTCAACAAAAAAAGCCGAGAGAAACTCTCGACCTTATTTTTTCTTCCGAATCATGTCTCCGACTTCCACCGGTTCTTTGACCGGCATCGTCAACAGCATCATAGGATTTGGTGCACGATCGATGGATTCACCGTCTTCATTATACATGACTTCGACGGTTTGGTGAAAGTGATGGAATCCGGGACCGTAAAATTCGATTTCATCGCCAACGGAAAAGTGGTTCCGTTGCCGAATCGTAGCTGTTTTTGTTGCCGGATCATACGCCATGACTTCCCCAATAAATTTGTATTGCGGAATTTTCCGACGCGGACCAAACAACTGCTCATTTTCACTTGGGGTATCGTAGTAAAAGCCTGACGCAAGCTCTCGCTGCGCAACTTTCCACAGTTCATCGATCCATTCTTGTTTGCAGACATAGTTCTCTGGATCGGCCATGTAACTGTCCACGGCTGCTTTATAAACGTTCGCCACGGTTGAAACATAGTGGATCGATTTCATGCGGCCTTCGATTTTGAAACTATCCACGCCGTTTTCAATCAAATCCGGGATATGTTCGATCATCGACATATCCACAGCACTCATGGAAAACTCTTCTTCCACTGTCCCGTTTTTAGTCAAACTGTTTCGTTCCGTTGCAAAGGGCATGTCAAACAGATCATATTTCCAGCGGCAAGATTGCGAACAGCCGCCGCGATTGGCGTCTCGCATCGACATATGATTGGACAAAGTACAACGGCCAGAATAAGAAATACACATGGCGCCATGAATAAAGGCTTCGATCTCCACGCTAGTATTTTTGCGGATCTCAGCGACTTCCTCCATGGACACTTCTCGGGCGAGAACGACCCGTTCTAGACCTTCTTCCCGCCAAAATTCCAATGTTTCATAGTTCGTGGCACTAGCTTGGGTGGACAAATGGATCGGTAGACCTGGCGCTTCTGTTGCGCAGATCTGGATCAAAGCGGGATCAGAAACGATCACTGCCGAAATACCGACATCTCGCAATTCCCGAAAGAATTCCCCTGCACCTTCTTGATTGCCCTCATGGGTCACCATGTTGGCTGCTACATAGACTTTTGCGTTGTGGGCTTTGGCAAAAGCCACCCCTTCCGCCATTTCTTCATAGGTAAAGTTTCCCGCGCGACTCCGTAGACCATAGGCATTGCCGCCGATATAGACAGCGTCAGCGCCATAGTGGATCGCTGTTTTTAATTTTTCTAACGTACCAGCTGGTGCTAACACTTCTGGTCGTTTCAATGCTTGTTTAACGGTCATTTGTTCTTGCTCCTTACTTGATATCGTCAGGATCGATGGCATAAAATCCAGTGTCCAACCCACGTTCTGCTGGATGAAGTTGGGCAACTTGTTCACTGAGCACAGTTGCTTGCTCTGCTTGCCACTTCCCACTTTCCACAAGGCTCTTGGCTTGGGCAAACAGCTTAGCAATTGCCACAAAGGCAGCCCCTCGTGTATAGATTCCGTCCAGCTTCCAGGTTTGAAAGCCTGTTGCGGCTAATTCCCCCAGCTGCAGCATCAGATTGATGTCGTTATTGGCAAAAATGTGCGTGCCGTGGCTATCTTCATAAATGGAATAGTGAGTTTCTTCTTTTTTCGGTTCAGATAAAAACAACCCACGGTCGTGGTTCTTTTCTTCCGATTGTTGGGTATAGTTATAATAATTTTGTAAAAGCGGACGCTTCGATTGGTGAATGCAGGTAGCACCATAAACCAATACTTCCACAGGAATATTTAGTTGTGGTGCCATGATTTTCATTTCCTCGAAAGGAACTTCTCGCGCTAAAACGGCTGCCTTTGCTCCTTTTTGTCCCCAAAAATTGATTTGACGAGCGCTCGTTACTAAGGTTTCCCCTGCATAAATAAATGGCACGGCACATTCTGGATTTTGCTTCATGCGGTAAATGATCCCAGGATCTCCGAGAGCGATTTGATCGGCTTGATTGGTCTTCAGAAATGCTAGGTATTCTGGAATCCGCTTCATTTTTTCTGGATGCATGATGCCATTGACTGCGATCGTCACTTTCTTTCCAGCTTCGTGGGCCATGTCGATCAGTCTGATTTGCTCTTCACGAGAAAAAGAGGCCGGTAGGCGCAGCCCGAATGTCTCTTCTCCAAAAAACAATGTATCAACATAAGGGATGAGCTGCTGTGCTTGCTCGATCGATTCCACCGTGGCGATAATCTCAACCATAATACTCCTCCTTTTTTCAACTCATTCATAGTATCACACAGAAGGATTCTTTCCAAGAGGTCTCGTTACTCTTTTTTTCACGAATATCGCTTTTTCCGTTAATCAACCGTTGTCATAAAGCTATTTAGAAGGATATTTTTTTGTGAATCATCAATCATAATTAATAGAGATCACTTGATCACTACTAGACATAGCAAGACAAAAAAGCGACGTTTCTATGGATGCCGATTGCTCGACCATAGAAACGCCGCTGCCGTTATTGGCTCGACTTAAACTTGTTGCAAGACACGTGCTTGTCCCTCTTTGACATTGAGAGTGATCGATCCTTTGGAAGCACCAATCGTCACTTTGTCACCTAAATGAATTTGTCCTGATAGGAGTGCTTCACTTAAACGGTCTTCGACTTCTTTTTGCAATGCTCGACGAATCGGCCGTGCCCCATATTCTGGATCAAAACCAGCTTTACCGATCACATCGATGGCAGATGGCGTGATCTTCAATTGGATGTCTTGGTTGCTTAACCGTTTGATGATCGCTTTGCTCATAATCTTCACGATTTCGTGGATCTCCCCTTCACCTAAGGATTGGAAGACCACTGTTTCATCCACACGGTTCAAGAACTCTGGACGGAAGGCTTTTTTCAGCTCTTCTAAGATCCGTTTTTGCATCGCTTGGTGATCTTTCGTTAAATCAGTGACATTGAATCCAACGCTTTTTTCTTCGCGGATTTGTTGGGCACCGATATTAGAAGTCATGATCAAAATCGTGTTGCGGAAATCGACCTTCCGACCTTTGGCATCCGTCAAATGTCCATCATCTAGCACTTGCAAGAGGATATTGAAGACATCGGGATGGGCTTTTTCCACCTCGTCCAATAAGATGACGGAGTAAGGTTTTGAACGGATTTTTTCCGTCAATTGCCCACCTTCGTCATAGCCGACATAGCCTGGCGGTGAACCGATCAAACGGCTCGTGCTGTATTTTTCCATAAATTCGGACATATCGACACGAACCAAGGCATCTTCACTACCAAACATCGCTTCTGCTAAGGCTTTGGCAAGCTCGGTTTTCCCGACACCGGTCGGGCCTAAGAACATGAAGGAACCAATTGGGCGGTTGGGGTCTTTCAACCCACTGCGGGCACGACGGATCGAACGAGCGACTGCTTTGACCGCTTCTTCTTGGCCAACTACCCGTTGATGCAAGATCTTTTCAAGATCCAACAAGCGTTCGCTTTCTTTTTTCTCCATCTGTTGCAAAGGTACACCAGTCCATTGGGAAACGACCGTGGCAACATCTTCTGCAGTAACACTATCGGCATAGCCTGACGCTTCTTTGACTTCCATAAACGCCACTTCCGTCAGTTGTTGGGTCAATTTCTTTTCCTTGATTCGCAGACGAGCTGCTGCTTCAAAATCTTGCTGGCGAATGGCTGCTTCTTTTTCTTCGATCAAGTTAGCGATCTCGTTTTGTAGATCTGCCAATTCCGAACTTTCATCGGTTTTGTCTAGACGCACTTTAGCTGCTGATTCATCCATCAAATCGATGGCTTTATCTGGTAATTGGCGCGAATTGATGTAGCGTACGGACAATTGCACAGCGGCGTGTAACGCATCATCAGAAATTTCCACCCCATGATGTTCTTCATAACGAGGACGCAAGCCTCGTAAAATTTCTTCCGCTTCTTCTGGTGTTGGTTCGTCGACTTGCACCCGAGCAAAACGGCGTTCTAACGCAGAATCTTTTTCAATGTATTTTTGGTACTCATCTAGCGTTGTGGCACCGATGGTTTGCAATTCTCCACGGGCTAAGGCTGGTTTCAGAATATTAGAGGCATCAATCGCCCCTTCGGCTCCGCCGGCCCCAATCAGTGTATGCAATTCATCAATGAATAAGATGATTTGACCATCTTGATAGATCTCATCGATGATTTTTTTCATTCGGTCCTCAAATTCCCCACGGTATTTCGTTCCAGCAACTAAAGCCCCCATGTCCAGCATCATCAAGCGTTTGTTTTGCATGTCTTCTGGGACTTCCCCATTGATGATTTTTTGGGCTAAGCCTTCGGCGATTGCGGTTTTCCCAACACCAGGTTCCCCAACGAGAACAGGGTTGTTTTTGGTCCGACGGCTAAGGATCTGGATCAGCCGTTTGACTTCTTTGGCACGACCGACAACAGGATCCAACCGTTTTTCACGGGCTAATTTGGTCAAATCACGAGCTAAGGAATCCAAGGTTGGTGTTCCTTGCTGCGCTTTGGCTTGGGCTGGACGACGACGACCAGCACTTCCATTGGTTTTGCTTTCATTGAAGCCCATTTTTTTCTTCAAAAGCTGACGCATTTTCGCGAGGCTCAAGCCGAGATTCAGCATGATTCGTGAAGCCAAAATGTCTTCATTTCTTAATAAGCCTAATAATAGATGTTCGGTACCGATTTGTGGTGCCCCTAAACGCTTGGCTTCATCCCCTGCATAAGCAAATGTATGTTTTGCTCGTGGTGAATACGCGAGATAGGCGTTTTCTGGGTATTGACGAACAGTGCCATACCCTGTTAAATGTTCGATTTCTTCACGAATATCGTTTTCTGTGATATTCATTTCCCGCAAGGTTTTGCCGGCGATCCCGTTTTGTTCAATGACCAGTGCCAATAGAATGTGTTCAGAACCTACCGCTTGGTGCTTAAAGTATTTTGCTTCTTCTTGGGCGATAGCCAAAACGGCTTTCGCGCGTTGGGTGAATAATTCATCCATCTCTTTCACTTCCTGTCTTCGTAACTTAATCGTTCTAGAATTGCATGGAGCAAATCAGCTCGTGTTCTATTTTCATAAGGAGAACGTCCTAGAACTGCTTTCGCGATGACGGTCAATAATAAGTTACCTTCTCGCTTGGACAGGATTCCTTCCTCATAAAGTTTCTGGATTATTGCATACGCATCTTTTTCCGAGATGGTTTCATCGAATAATTGATTCATTTCTTTTAAGTAGTGGTGGCTGTCAGTAATTTTGACTTTCTCGATCCGAATATAGCCGCCCCCGCCGCGTTTACTTTCAACCGCATAGCCTCTTTGAACGGTAAAGCGGGTATTGATCACATAGTTTATTTGTGAGGGCACGCAGTTGAACAAATTTGCCATTTCTGCGCGACGAATCTCAATGGTTTCACTGTCTTCAAGAATTTTCTTCAAATATGCTTCAATCAAATCGGAAGTGTTGTGATGACTCAATTCATTCCCTCCCTTGACTAATTCTGACCTTCATTATACCCAATTTTTGAATCCTTGGAAAGATGTACGCTTGCACAAAAGGAAGGTCTAAAGGAAATTTTAAAGACACTTATCTCTCGCTTCAGCTTTTTTAGCTACAAAAAGAAACAAGCAGCTAGTCGGGGAACAAAAAGAAAATTCTTTGGTCCCCGTAGGCTGCTTGTTCTTCTAACATAAACATTCGTCTTATTGCGTACTTTCTGAACTACTTTCACTCGTTGACGAGCTGCTGCTTGAGGAGGATGAGCTGCTTGACGAAGAAGAATCCTGTGGTCGAGGACCTCTGGAAACCGTCACGGTAACAGAACTTCCTACTGCTACAGAGGTACCTGCTCCCGGCGTAACGCGCACTACTTCTCCAGCAGGCACAGAGTCGTTATAATCGGATTCTTGTTCTATCGTATACTGCAATCCTGCTTCATTCAAATCTGCTTCTGCATCGGCTTGGCTTTTGCCAACGATTCTTGGTACATTGACCATTTGCTGACCGCTGCTGACAGTTAATGTAATGATGGTTCTGGAAGTCACAACGGACTCGCCACTCGCTGGTGCTTGACCAATGATCGTACCTTCCGGTTGGCTACTGGATTCGTAAGTGACATTGATTTGTGAAAGGCTTACCCCACGAGAAGTCAATGCTGCTCGTGCATCTGCCTCTGTCATGCCATAATAGTTGTCCATTGCGAAGCTATCGGGTCCGGAGCTGACCTTAAAGGTGATTTCGTCTTCTGCTGGGGAAACTTCTCGCCCAGCGGCTGGTGATTGACTGATAATATCTCCTTCGTCGACATCATCTGACGACTCTAACTCTTCTTTGATTCTGTCTTCATCAAAGCCCAAATCGATCAACTCTTTTTTGACATCATCAAAGGAACGACCTTCATAGTCATCAAGGGTGATTTTCTTCGTTCCGCTGCTGATATAAAGAGTCACGACGGAATTCTTTTTGACTTCATTGCCTTCTGGCGGATCGGTCTTGACGACATTGCCTGCTTCGACTTCATCATCTTCGATTTCTTCCACCTCGTCTGCTACTTGCAAACCGGCGGCTTCTAGCTCGGCACGGGCAGCTGCTTCCGTCTGACCACTGACTTCAGGAATTGCCACATCTCCTCGACCACCGCCGAATAGGAAGTAACTGCCTATCCCTAACAGTGCGATCACCATAATGATTGGCAGCAGCAGCCAGCGTTTGCGTTTTTTCTTTTTCGGTTTCGCTGGTTCTTCGGCTTGATCCGCAACCTTATCTTCTACGGGTTCCTCCACTGGCGGCGTTTCGACTTGGGCTGCTTCCACTGGAGTCAGCACTCTCGTTTCATCCATCAGGGCATGAGGTTCCCATCTCGGTTCATTGAGTCGGTCAGGAGACAACACGGTATCAAGGTCCGCTCGCATTTCATCGGCAGTTTTGTACCGATCCGCCGGTTCTTTGGCGGTCGCCTTCAATACGACGTTTTCCAGCGATTGCGGAACATTTTTGTCATAGATCCGAATCGAAGGGATCTCATCTTGGAAGTGTTTCAAGGCGATCGTTACGGCTGATTCGCCATCAAAGGGTACTTTGCCGGTTAAAATTTCATAGAGAATGATCCCGATCGCATAAATATCTGATTGATTGGTGGCCATACTGCCTCGTGCTTGTTCTGGTGAAAGATAATGCACCGAGCCTAGCATCGAGTTGGTTTGGGTGATCGATGTTTCTGATAAGGCGATCGCGATCCCAAAATCGGTGATTTTCACCACACCGTCTTCATTGATCAGCACATTCTGGGGCTTTAGGTCCCGGTGAATGATGCGGTGCTGATGGGCCAATGCCACCGCTGATAAAATTTGTTGGATGATATCAACGATCTGCAAATAAGGTACGGGATAGTGCGTTTGGATATAGCGCTTGAGATCCATCCCTTTGACATATTCCATCACCAAAAACTGCATGCCGTCTTCTTCGCCGACATCATAAACGGTTACGATGTTTGGATGAACCAGCTCAGTCGCCGCCAAGGCTTCTCGTTGAAAGCGCCGAATCGCACTTTGGTCGTTTTGGAAGTCAAAACGAAGCACTTTGATTGCCACTTCACGGTCTAAGATCAAGTCATGCGCCAAAAACACATTTGCCATTCCGCCGCTGCCGATATTGCCGATGATTTTGTATCGGCCGTTTATCTTCTTCCCAATTTCGATCATGGGCGCTCTCCTCCAACTTTAATCAATAATACCGTGATATTGTCGACACCGCCGCGTTCGTTGGCTTGATCGATCAATGATTGCACTGCTTCTTCCAGCTCAGGGGTTTCTTGGATCGTTGCTGTGATCTCTTCATCTGAGACCATGTTGGTCAATCCGTCTGAACACAGCAGCAAATAATCCCCGTCTGCAATAAAGTGGATCGCCACATCGACTTCGACTTCGCTTGGCATGCCGATCGAGCGGGTCAAAACGTTTTTGCGAGGATGATTCAAGGCCATTTCTGCTGTGATTTGTCCTGATTTCACCAATTCATTGACCAGTGAATGGTCGTCTGTGATTTGGGTCAGCACTTGATTGCGTAAAAGATAGGCACGGCTGTCCCCGACATTGGCGATCGTAAACTGGTCGCCTAATAAGGCCACAGCAATGATCGTGGTGCCCATGCCGCTAAGTTCTTCTTGTTCTTGTCCTTTTTGGAAAATCACTTGGCTTTCCGCTTGGATTTTTTGGATCAGCCATTGGGCAGTTTTTTCACTGTCTGTCAGCTCTGTCTGTTCCCAAGCGGTGCCGATCTCACTGACTGCTTGACGGCTAGCGACATCTCCGGCCCGGTGGCCCCCCATGCCATCGGCAAGCAAGGCCAATGTCACATTGGCTTTATTTACATAGGTTGCTGCAAAATCTTGGTTTGTGTTGCGACGTTTGCCGACATCTGTTTGAAAACGAATCTCCAATTTCTTTCACCTCGTTACTTTTTGCGTAGACAACTGATAAAAAAGCCATCTGTCATAAAATCTTGCGGATAGATCGTCAACATATCCTCTTGAACCGCTTCGGCTGCCAGCGGTCCTACCGCAAGAGGCATTTGCTCAAATTCAGGATGGTCAGCGAGAAACGCTGCCACGACTTGTTGATTTTCTTCCGCTAGAATCGTGCATGTGCTGTAGACCATTATACCCGATTTTTTCAGGGTTGGGGCGGCACTTTCCAAAATCTCTCGCTGAATCTGCGGCAAGCGTTGGAAATCAGCTTCCGTCTTGCTGTATTTGATGTCCGGCTTACGGCGCATCAACCCTAATCCAGAACAAGGGGCATCCACTAAGATGCGATCAAATTGTTCGGGTGCAAAGGTTTGAGCCGTCTCCCGCGCATCCATCACGTGGGTCTCCACAACTGCTTCGACGCCTAAACGTTGGGCATTTTGCTGAATCAGCTTAACCTTATGGGCATGGATATCCAATGCTGTCACTTTGCCGCCCTCTGCGGCAGACAAGAAGGCAGCGATATGGGTCGTTTTGCCTCCTGGTGCTGCGCAGGCATCCAGTACTTGATGGTCTCGGGCTACTTGTAAAACGGGGGCAACCAGCATCGAACTTTCATCTTGGATCGTCAGTAAGCCTTCATTGTAGAGGGACGAGCCCGCCATAAAGCCTTTGTCAGCCACAACCCCATAGGGGGAAAGCTCACTTGGTCGTGCGTCGATGCCTTCTTCTTGTAGCCGTTCGATTGCTGCTGCTTGCGAGATGCGCTGCAGATCGATACGACCGCTGGCATGATTGGGTTCAAATAGGGCATAGCCCAGCTCACTGGTTTCTTCGATCCCAATTTGTTTGACTAGTTTCTTCGTTAGCCACAGGGGCAAACTGATTTCCGTTGCTAAACGTTCCATTGGGTCTTTGATCAATGCCAAGTCTGGCACTCCTTGTCGTTGGATCGTGCGCAGGACGCCATTGACGAATTTTCCAGTTCCCGGATTGCCTTTGGCTTTCGCAATATCCACGGCTTCATGAATGATGGCATGGGCGGGTACTTTATCGAGATACAGCATCTGATACAAGGAAAGCCGCAGCAGCGTTTTGACCCACGGGTCGACTTTGCGGGCATTTTTAATAAACCGATCCAAATAATAATCCAATAAAAGCTGACGACTGATGGTGCCGTACACCAATTCAGTCAATAAGCGACCGTCTTTGTCATTTAAACGCCCTTGATTCATCAATTCCCGCAGCAGTAGATTGGAATAAGCGCCGCCTTTTTCGATTCGCAACAACGCTTCTAGTGCCACAAAGCGCACTGTATATTGTATGTCTCCAAGATTACGCTTCATAGGTACCTACCTGATCCCCTTTTTGAATCTGTTGTCCACTGCCGTTTAAGAATGCAGCAATGTCTTGTCGGCCTTTTCCAGCTGGCTGCAATTCATCGATAGCCAATACCGTGCCTTCCCCACAAGCGATCAGCAACGTTTTTTTCGTCCGTTCAATGATCGTTCCTGGCTGGGCTGTCGTCGTTTGCTCCAGCGGTGTTACTTGCCAAAGTTTCCAGCGGTTGCCATTTTGTGTCGTAAAGGCGATCGGCCATGGTCGCATGCCTCGGACTTGGGCATCGATTTGCACCGCCGTTTTCTGCCAGTCGATGGCTTCTTGTTCACGGCTGATATTTGGTGAAAAGGTGACTTTTGCTTCTTCTTGCGGGACAGGCTGCAGCTCTCCCGACAAGATTTTCGGCACAGTTTCCAGCAGCAAGTCTTTGCCTAATCGGCTCAACTTATCAAACATCGTCCCCACATCATCTTGGGCCGTGATCGGCAAACGAGCTTGAGCAAAAATACCGCCAGCATCCATTTTTTTGATCATTTCCATGATGGTTACACCCGTTTCTTGCTCACCTTCCATGATGGCATAATGCACAGGTGCTCCGCCACGGTATTTCGGCAGTAGGGACGCATGAACGTTGATAGCGCCATGCTTTGGTACTTCTAGTAAAGCACTAGGTAAAAATTGGCCGAAAGCTGCCGTGATCAGCAGATCAGGTGCCAAAGCTTGGATCTGCTCCATTTCTGGTGACCCACTGATTTTTTCTGGTTGTAAAACCAACAAGCCATGCTTCATCGCCGCTTCTTTGACGGGGGTCGGAGTGATGGTTTTTTTGCGACCGACGGGACGATCCGGCTGGGTCACGACTGCTGCCACTTCATAGCCGGCTTCAAGCAAGCCTTCTAAAATTGGGACGGAAAACGCCGGGGTACCCATAAAGACGATTTTAGTCATTTTCATGTTCCTCCATATACTTTTCTAAGTCTTCTTCAGGAATGCGTTCGACGAGCTTGTCGACAAACAGCACGCCATTTAAATGATCGATCTCATGCTGCATCGCACGCGCCAAGTAGCCGAATGCTTCCACTTCCATTTCCTCTCCTTCTCGGTCGAAATAGCGGACAGTGATCTCGTCTGCTCGTTTGACGGTCCCAAAGGTGTGGGGAATACTCAAGCAGCCTTCCACATCCAGGGATTCACCAGAAGAAGCGATGATCTCAGGGTTGATCATTTCAAAGCGGTCGTCTTCTTCGACTTCCACGATCGCCACTTGCAGGTTTTTGCCGACTTGCGGTGCGGCAATACCGATCCCGTCGTGGGCGACCATCGTTTCATAAAGGTCGTCTAGTAGCTGAACGAGCTCATCGGTAATAACTTTGACGGGTTTTGCTTGCCGACGAAGACGTTCATCGGGGGTGATAATAATAGGATAACGCATATTTTCTCCTCTAAATAAAATTCAACGGCTCTTGGTCAATCGACACGTACAATCCTTTGCGCTGATCGATTTGACTTTGATCCAACAGACGGGTCAACAAAGCAGGTAGCTGCGGTTCATTTTTGTATTTAATGATCAATTGGTAGTAATAACGGTTTTTCACCCGCAAAATCGCACTGGGTGCCGGCCCCAATAAAATACTCTGCGGTGACAGCTCCTGCTGCAGATCCCGCGCGATCGCAAACATCTTCTGAGCTGCGACTTGCTCTTCGGGATGACTGCAGGTGATTTTGACGGTGAAATAATATGGTGGATAGCCGCTTTGGTGCCGCATCCACATCTCTTTTTGATAGAAATCTTCGTAATCTTGCGACTGCGCCAATTGGATGGCGTAGTGCTCAGGGTTGAATGTTTGGATCACCACTTCGCCGGTTTTTTCCGCCCGACCTGCCCGACCACTGACCTGAGTCAACAGCTGGAACGTCCGTTCACTCGAACGAAAATCTGGCAAATTCAAGGCGGTATCGGCATTCAAGACCCCTACCAGTGTGATATCAGGGAAATCCAGGCCTTTGGCGATCATTTGAGTCCCTAACAAAATATCCGCTTTTTTCTCCCCGAACAAGGTCAAGATTTTTTCATGGGCGCCTTTTTTGCGGGTGGTATCGACATCCATCCGTAAGACCCGCGCTTCGGGAAACAGTTCTTTCAACTCTTCTTCCACTTTTTGCGTGCCCGTTCCGTAATACCGAATCTTGTCTGCATTGCAGTTGGGGCAACGATGGGGGATGTGTTCTTCATGTCCGCAATAATGACAGCGCATCGTTTTGGTATCCATATGCAGCGTCAAGGAGATGTCGCAATTTGGGCAAGGCAAAACATACCCACAATCGCGGCACATCACGAAGGAAGAGTAGCCGCGCCGATTCAGCAGCAAGACGATCTGTTCTTTGCGGGCCAAGCGGTCTGTGATTTTTTCCTGTAACGGACGAGAAAAGGTTTGATACTTTTTGTTGGCAAATTCGGTACGCATATCCACAACTTCGATCTGCGGTAATTGCGCACTGGTTTTTGCCCGCTGATTCAATTTTAATAAGCGGTAGACTTCTTTTTGCGCCCGGGCACGAGATTCCAATGACGGCGTCGCACTACCTAACACCACTGGACAGTGATGGTACTGGCTGCGCCAAATCGCTAAATCTCTCGCATGGTAACGAGGGGCTTCATCTTGCTTGTAGGAGGCTTCGTGCTCCTCATCGACGATGATGACCCCGATGTTTTTCAACGGAGCAAAAATCGCCGAGCGGGCGCCAACCACCACCTGCGCCTCCCCACGTTCGATCTTACGCCATTCATCGTATTTTTCACCTTGGGACAAGCCGCTGTGTAAAACAGCCACTGCGTCGCCGAGACGGCTTTTAAAGCGTTCGACCATTTGCGGGGTCAACGCGATCTCTGGCACGAGCATGATCGCGGTTTTGCCTTGTTTCAGCAATTGGGCGATCGCTTGCAGATAGACTTCTGTTTTTCCACTGCCGGTGATCCCTTCCAGTAAAAAAGTCTGTGCCTCTTGGTTATCCGCACAAGCAGTGATTTGCGCTACTGCAGCTGCCTGTTCTTCATTTAATTCAAGCGGGACCGTTTTTTGAAATTGACGGTCTTTGTAAGGATCGCGGTAGGCTTCAACTTCCGTAAAGGTCAGCCAACCAGCTTCTTGCGCTTGGTTCAAAGCCGCGGTGGAAATCCCTTGTTCGGTAAAAAAGGAAACCGGCAAGCGGGCTTCCTCTGTCAAAATCTGTAAGATTTCCAGCTTGCGTTTGGCCCCTTTGCGCAGCTGTTGCTGGACGGCGGGGATTTCTGCTGGATCGATCTTGCGTTCAATGTAACGGGTCATTTTCGCTTTGTTTTTATTTTTCACGAGGTATTGCAGTTCAACTACTGCGGCTTCCCGCAAAGGCTTCAACTGCGGCAGCAGCCCTGCACTTTCGGCGTCTTGCCAGCTGAGGATGCCGTTTTCGGGAAAATATTCTTTGATGGGATGATTTGATTCCAGCAAAACGATCTGCTTTTGGTACTCGGCTTTCATCACACTAGGCAGCATCGTCTGCAAGCAAGTAATCTTAAAGGCAAAGGTCGTTTCCTTCATGTAGTCGGCTAATTGGAGAAGTTCTTCATTGACGACAGGCGACAAATCCAACAAACGAACGATTGGTTTTAAGGTCTGTTGCGGTTCGGCAACTTCTGAAAGCCCGACGACGAACCCTTGGATATGACGGTCACCTTTGCCAAATGGCACTTCGACCCGCATTCCTGTCTCAATGGCGGCTTGTAATTCTGATGGGATCAGATAAGTAAAAGGCTGATCGGTCTGCATCGTGGGAACATCCACGATCACTTCTGCTATGTACGCCATCTCTTCTCCTCCTTTTAGGTTCTATTTTACTAAATGGGCTGGGGTTTGTCTGTACCCCTTACAAAAATTTAACCATCGCCATTCAAAAGAAAAAGCCAGAACACAGGCGTGCTCTAGCTTGCTTTTGTCTATAGCTTTTGTTCGTCGCGGATACGCGCTTCTAATTCTTTTTGTTCTTGGTCTTTTTGCGCTTTGCGCTCTTCTTGTTCCATTTTCAAACGGGCCCGTTTGATTTCCGGATGCGGATCATTAACGACTAATTCCGCTTCGATTTCTTCAAGCGCTTGACCCACGCTTTTCACTGAATCAAAGTTTTCTAATGTTGCTTGCGCACCGGCATCAAGTTCATGCGCCCGTTTGCTTGCTAAGATCACTAATGAATATTTTGAGTTGACACGATCCAACAAAGAATCGATTGAAGGTTTTAACATCATATTTCTTACAGCTCCTCTAACATTTTGATATAGGTTCCGATCACTCGGTCAACGCGAAAATGTTCACTCGAAATAATTTCGCGAATTCGTTGGACTGCCTTAGGTACTTCATCATTGACAACGGCATAATCATATAAAGCCATCATTTCGATTTCTTCACGGGCGACACGCATCCGTTCATCGATCACTTCGGCAGAGTCGGTTCCTCTTCCTGTAATACGGGAGCGTAATTCTGCCAGATCAGGTGGCGTCAGAAAAATAAACACACCATCGGGAACTTTGTCTTTTACTTGTTTTGCCCCTTGCACTTCGATCTCTAAAAATACATCTTTTCCTTGATCCAGTGTTTGTTGGACATAAGATAATGGGGTGCCATAATAATTGCCGACATATTCGGCGTATTCCAGCATTTCACCGGCTTCGATCAAGGCTTCAAATTCTTCCCGCGTGCGGAAATAGTAATCGACCCCTTCCACTTCCCCCTCGCGTTTTTGACGAGTGGTCATTGAAACGGAATATTGAAAATCGTTGTCGTCACTCTCAAAAATTGCTTTGCGCACGGTCCCTTTCCCTACTCCGGAAGGTCCTGATAAAACTATAAGTAATCCTCGCTCTGACATAATGACGTCCTTTCACTGACATTTGCTTAACGTCTATTTTGCACTTTTTTTCAGCAACTTTCAAGAACTACTTTATTATAATGGGAATTTCATGAAATTGCTAGTCTACACTTCGGCTACTTTCTTAAAAGCCCATGTTGCTTAAGGTATTGATGACCCCTGCCAATTCGTCTTTGGCAGTGATCGCTTTTTCGGTCGGATCCGCCACTTCTTGGCAATCGATACGTACGATGTACCGACGATTTAAAGAAACAGCTACGCCATCAACTAGTAGATGAAGAAAATCCGGCTCGATGGCTACGCAGGCATCTTCCCACGCAGAGAAATTCTCTTTATCAGAGGGAATACTGCGCTTGATGACATTTTTTCCGCTCAGTTCGTGAAAGGTGATATCGTAATATTTCATTGGTTCATTCCTCCTACTCGATGTTTTGAACTTGTTCTCTGATTTTCTCAATGATCGTCTTCATTTGGACGACACTGTTTTTGATTTGGATCGGACTTGATTTTGAGCCAATCGTATTGACTTCTCGGTTCATCTCTTGGATCAAGAAATCCAGCTCTCGACCTATCGGCGTCTCAGCTGCCAGCAGCTCCGTCATCGTCGTTAAATGGATACTTAAACGATCCAGTTCTTCGTGGATATCGCCGCGTTCCAATAAAATCGCCAACTCTGTCAGTAAACGATCGCGATCGACTTCTTCCCCTATATAAGCAGTCAGTTTCTTTTCAAAGCGTTCTTGGTAGTCCGCCTCATAGAGGGCCACGAATTGTTTGAGTTCTGTTAGTTTTTCCTGCAGCTGTCGCTGGTTTTCTTGCAAGATCTGCAGAATGCCTTGCCCTTCCACCCAGCGGCTTTGGTCGATCGCTGCCAACGCTTGGTCTAATGCTTCCATCACGCCATCGGCTAAGGTGCTTTCTTCTGGCTCTTGATCAGAGATCGTTAGAAAAGCCTCATGGAGCAAGAATTGTTCCAGCAATGCTGCTTTTGGCAGCTCTGCCAGGTCAAAACGGTCTTTGGCTTCGGTATCGATCTCCTGCATGAAACGTTCCAGCAAGTCCCATTGGATCTCGATCTGTTTCGTATTTGCGGTTTTTTCTTTTAAAGTCACATACAATTCGATTCGTCCTCGCTGGAGGGTCTGCTTGATCGACTGCCGTAAAGCACCTTCTAGAGGATTCAATTGTTTGGGCATTCGCAGCTGCAGGTCCAAAAAGCGCTGATTGACACTTTTGATCTCAATTTCGATCTGCACATCTGGCGTTTCTGCACTGCCTTTGCCAAAACCAGTCATACTTTTCATTTGATCACTCCTCACCCTTTTGCTTTCTTACATGGAAAGCAGGGCTTTTTTAAGTTCTGCAAATTCTTCATTGGATAAGGTCACGCCTTTGCCCATCTTCTCGTGCTCTGGGCCCCAATCTCTCAGATCAAATTTTGGCGGACGCCCATTCCAGCTAACCAAATTCAATTCTTTGCGCCAGCCTCTTTGATTTTCCGAAAGCACGGCGATCTCTTCAACGATTTCATACGAAAATTTATCCATTTTCTGCTCCTTTCAAAAGATAGTGACTATACGCTGCCATTAAAGCAGTCAGCGGGTAACGCCGACGAATCTGCTGAAGGGCGGGCAGATTCAATTGCTGCGTCCGATAAAAAAAGAAAAAGCGGTTTTGCTCGGACAAGACAAAAAAACGGTCGCGATAATAACTCAGCCACTCGGTGATCGACCAGGCTTCGGCTTCTTCCACTGCCTTTAGCGCAATTTTCTCAGCTAAAGCCGTTAGCATCGTTTCCTGCTCATAAATCACCGTAGGCGCTAGATACAATACTTTCGCGGTACACTCTATCAGTATACGCCCCCACTGCTCAAATGGCACATCCTGTTGATAGAATTTACGCATTTTTTTCCAAAATTCTTTTTTCTTTAGTTCCTGATAAAGCAACGGGTCTGTCTGGCGCAGCTCTTTCAAAAAGCCCCGCCATAACGGCTGAAAATCAACCGTCTTTTCAAAGGTATACCAATGGCCTTGGTATTTGCCGAACACTTTCAAGGTTTCCAAATAGCCTAAGGTCATATTATCCATTGAGCGCTGGGCATCAAAAACCAAAAAGCTGCCTAAGGACCAAGGAGACCCTAACGAAAGCTGCGCAGTTTCTTCCGTCACAACCGTCCTTTTATTAATGCCGGGTCCTTGGACATCCACGGTGATACATTCCGTTGCCCCTTGCTGGACAGCGACATCGATGGGCAGGTTATTGCGATAGCCGCCATCGATATAATAGGTATCATTGATTTTTTGCGCCTGCATCGCTGGATAAAATGAAGCGGATGCCAACAACCAATGCAGATTTTCCTCTACTGCAGATGGATCAAAGGCATAAACTGTCTCCTTGAAATCGGGCAGACGAGTCGTACAGATCAGCAAACGACAAGCAGTTTGGCTGAATTTTTCTTGATCAAAGGTCTTTTGCAAAAGCTTTGCCAAGGGTTCGGTACTGGCGCCGTTGCTTTTGACCGCTTCACGGACCAGCGAGTTGGCTTGATTCATCAAATCCCGCAGTGTTTGGGCACGTACCGAAGCAAGCGGATAGTGCAATACTTGCTCGTTAGAGATATTTGCCCATAAATCGACGGCCGCTTCCACATCGTTCATTAAAATCAAGGCGCCATTCAAGGCACCGACGGAAGTTCCCGTGATCCATTCAAAGGTGATGCCCCGTTCTTGCAGCGCTTGCCAAACACCGATTTGATACGCCCCGTGAGCACCGCCACCGCCTAAAACCAGCGCCGTCTGATAAGCTAGCGCTCTTTGATACCCTTGAGGGACCACCTGATACCCTTGCTGGATAAACCACTCAGCCAAGGGGGGCCGATGAGGAAGCTGCCACAAGACAGCTGCTACAAAACGACTGCGGGCAAAGCTTTCTGTCACGGCTAGCAGTTGTTTCCAAGTAAAATCGGCGGCTGCTTCCACCAGCAGATTGGTGATAGTCAGTGTCTTTTGGTCAAAATCAAACTGCCCAGCAAGGTAAAGACGTCCGTAACGGCTGTCGATCTGCCAGCCCTGCTGCGCTATATCGGCTAGAAAGCCTCGTCGCGCTTTTGAATGCGACTCAAAAAAGGAAAAGACGAGTCGGCTTTCTTGAAACCCTGCCCTTTGTGCAAGAAAATCGATCGAAGTCAGTTTTTTCACTTTCATCAAGACGCCTCCTCAAGCAAAAAAGAATAGACGAATGACACGCCAGCTGCCGTACCACTCGAGCTATTCTTTTGATTAAAATGTTCGTTGTGCCATGTTGAATGCCGCCAACATCTCATCCGTTGCTTCGTCGACAGGCGTTACAGATTCCAGATCACCTTGGATCACACGACGGGTGACACCGCCCATTTCCCCACAGGTGATCAGCGTGATCATTTTACGGCCTTCCACTTCGTCAAGCAAATAGACATCGGTCGGGTCGACCCGCACAGAAGAAGTCGCGGTATACGTGTAAATATTTTCCAGATCGGTCACATAGATAGCCGCTCCGATGGCGACATCATCCAATGGCGTAAACAAAAGCTCTGGCGATTGAGCGCGATGGCTGGCTAGTGCGTAATTGCCTTCCCCCATTTTTTGGGTGGGACTTAACGTACCAGCACCATACAGCAAGGCCTCGTTGGCCAAGCCTTTAAAAATCGGCAGATTGATCCCCACACTAGGAACCGCCACGCCGCCGATCACTGGCAAGGCTTTGTTACTCAGCTGCGCCCGTAAGACTGCTTCTGAACTTGCCGGCTCCACGGCATCAAAATCAAAGGTCGCTTCCGCTTCCATATTTTTTTCCACATCACTGCGATCAATGGTGCCGACTGCGTATGCTTCACCTGTTTGTTTAATAAAATAATTTTTGATTTGATTATTAAAAATCAATGCTAAACCAATCAATAACAGCAAAAGCAAAAAGAGATTGCTCAGCCAATTCGAAAGTCTGCGTTTCTTTTTTCTCATAGGTTTTCGTCTCCATTAGTTTCTTCTTTTATCATACCAAAATCCTCATAAAGACGCCAATTTTGGCCAGTTTTTTTACGAAAAGACAAGATTTGCCTTTTTTTGTCGAAAAAGGGAACTTAAAAATTGTTTTTTCTGTTATTTTGTAATATAACTTTAAACGAAAAGATACAAGCAATTTTCAGCGCTTTGTTGTAGAATGAACTTAGTATATAGGAGGGATCGATCGGCATGTCTAACACGATTTACGTACATATTGATACAACCAGCAATGCCGTCTTGACCCGCGGGCTTGCCCCCCAAGATTTTAACAAGAGCATCGTCCATCAGCCCAAGAATTTGCTCTTGCTTGATCCTTCCAGTGATTTCGGCGAATTCGACGGTCATACGGGCTTAAAAGTGATACGCGGAATGGAAGACGTCCAACTGTTTTTTCAGCAGATCAACAAAGGTCGTGTTGCCGAAGAAATGAAGTGGATCGATTTTAATGATTACGAGATGGTCAAAGAATTGACGCCTTTAGAGATCTCCGAGTTGTTATATTTTGGCCACATGAAGACACACCTCCACTCACCTTTCTTTTACAAACTGCAAAATAACTTTGTTTTCTTTGACTTAAAAGATGCACGTTCCCGCGTTTATTATCGCTATTTAGATGAATATTATCGGATCTTGGCGGATCGGATCACCCGCATCGTCTTAGAAAAAATCAATGATCGCCTCTCCTTTTTTAAAAAAGCAACACCGGTGGAAAAGCTCGATTTTAATTTGCTGAAAGAATTGCGGGGAATCATGCAAGAAGGCATCGTCTTTTGTCTAACACAAGAACAATTGATCGACAGAACCTATACGATCCCGATTTATCTGTCAGAAGATGCTGGCTTAAAAAACACGCTGGTCAATCAAAAAGAGCTGGATCAAATCGCTGTTTTACGCTATTCAGCCAGCAAAAAAAGCTGGTCGTTGGAAATCGACCAAGAAGATCTAGCGTTTGGCTTTATCGACAAAAAAATGTCTTGATGCTTCTCTTTCTCAAAGAGCATCAAGACATTTTTTGATGGTTCCATTTCTAAAACTAAGCTTTCGGGACAAATAATTTCGGGGCTGCCTTGACTAAGAGACCTAGGACGACCCCTACATAAACGATATTGATAATGACCGATGATCCATTAAAGATCAAGGAATACAGATACGGACTTTGTCCTGGCGGTGCGTACATTCCCCAGACAAAGACCCCAGCCCAATAATGCCAAAACCAACGGCTGATCACCGCCACGATGCCCCCTAAGACGACATACCACGTAACGGTTTTGCTGTTTTGACGGATCGCTTGCTGGATTTTATTAGCAAACAAGCCGCCCATCCCGCCAAAAGCAAAGGCAAAGGGGTATTCAAAGATAATCTGTGGAACGGTGATAAAGTTACGCATGGCGCTACCAATCAAGATATTCAGCAAGCCCCACATAAATCCAGCTGTCATTCCCGGCAGCACCCCACGACGATACGAATACAAGACCAAGGGCACGAGACCTAGAGACAAGTCGATACTGGAATTGGCTGTCTGGATCGGGATATACGACAAGACGACCCCAATTGCAGCGATCATCGTTCCTTCCGTCCAGACCTGCAGCGACATTTTTCGTTTCAAAAAAAACTCCTCCTTTAGAATCATCACAATTCACAAAGGAGAAGTGTTGGACACTTCAACTCGTCACAATTCCTACGTTCGCATGATCGAAACAGGTACGAAGGGTTTAGAGTACTCTCATTCTCAGCCTTTGCAGACTCCCCTTTGTGATTAGATTCTATTTTATTTTTTGCTTGCATTTCGCAAGTCACTTTCAAGAATACCATAAATTGGTGAAAAGAAACATGACTGCGATCGTTTTTTCTAAAAACATCCTGAAACTCCTCAGAAAAAACAGCCAATGAGGGGCTAAAGACCGACCATTGGCTGTTGTTCTCATGCTTATGAGGCACGATTAAATTGATAATTTTGATTCAAACAGTGGACTGACTGGTTTGTTCTCATGGATTCGTTTGATCGCTTCGCCCATCAAGGCACCGACACTAATCTCATCGATTTTTTTCGACTTGCGGTCTTCTGGCAAGTGAATCGAATCTGTCACAACTAGATGCTCAATGGCAGAATCTTCGATCCGTTCCAAGGCAGGTCCTGACAAGACAGGGTGGGTACATGAGGCGTAAACACTTTTAGCACCTGCTTGTTTCAACGCATTCGCAGCCAATGTGATGGTACCAGCAGTATCGATCATATCGTCGATCAAGACACAAGTTTTGCCTTCAACATGACCAATGATATTCATGACTTCTGCTACGTTGGCTTTCGGACGACGTTTGTCGATGATCGCGATTGGTGACTTAAGAAACTCAGCTAATTTACGGGCACGAGTCACGCCCCCGTGGTCTGGTGAAACGACGACGACGTCATCGCCTTGAATGCCTCTTTCCAAGAAGTAGTTGGCGATCAATGGTGCACCCATCAAGTGGTCAACTGGGATATCAAAGAACCCTTGAATCTGTGAGGCATGCAAATCCAGTGTAACCATGCGGTTCGCACCGGCTTTTTCGATCATGTTTGCTACAAGTTTTGCGGTGATTGGTTCTCTTGATCGCGCTTTGCGGTCTTGTCTTGCATAACCATAATAAGGCATTACTACATTGATCGTCTTCGCACTGGCGCGCTTCAAAGCATCGATCATGATCAGCAATTCCATTAAGTTATCGTTTACAGGGCTGCTGGTTGATTGAATCACGTAGACGTGTGCACCACGAATACTTTCTTCAATATTCACTTGGATTTCACCATCGCTAAATTGTTTGACTGAACACTTACCTAATTCAACACCTACTGCAGCTGCGATTTTTTCCGCCAAAGGACGATTTGAGTTCAGAGAAAAAATCTTCAATCTTGGATCAAAATAATGATTTGACATGAGAACCTCCACTTTCTTTGCGTTCATCTAGAAAAAAATGACTCCTTTTACTAGAATCTTCTTCCTAATAAATAGTAGTCATTTTTCCTTAAGAAATCAAGTCATTTCGCTATTTCTAATTTAGATAAGGCAACTTTTTCGCGTAATCCGCTTTATTTTCCTGACGGGCGCGGGCAATCGCCATACTGTGTTTAGGAATATCTTTGGTGATCGTTGAGCCAGCAGCGATCATCGTTTCCTCTTCAATGGTCAATGGTGCAACTAGATTGGAGCCAGAGCCGATAAAGCAATTGTCGCCGACAGTCGTTTTGAATTTGCTCTTGCCGTCATAATTAACAAAGACTACGCCGCAACCGACATTGATGTTTTTGCCTAAGGTCGCATCGCCAACATAAGACAAGTGTCCGACTTTGGTGCCTTCACCAATTGTCGCATTTTTGACCTCCACAAAGTTCCCGATATGGGCATGGGCCAAAATTTCCGCATTAGGACGAAGATGGGCATTGGGACCGACATCGGCGCCATCATGGATGATGCTCTCCTCGATCGTCGATGCCTTGATCGTCACTTGGTTGCCGATCTTGCTGTCTTCAATTTCAGAAGCTGCCGTAATGACACAATCTTCTCCGATCGTCGTCTTCCCTTTGATGGTGACACCGGCTTCGATCAGAGTATCTGAGCCGATCACAACACCTTCGTCGATATAAGTCGTTGCCGGATCGATCAAGGTCACGCCATTTTGCATGTGCTGACGATTGATCCGCTGACGCATCAAGCGATTGGCTTCGGCTAAGGCGATGCGGTCATTGACTCCTAATGATTCATGAAAATCTTCGGTTTGATAAGCAGCGATGATTTTGCCGTCTTCCTTTAAGATCTCGATGATATCAGTCAAGTAGTACTCCCCTTGAGCATTGTCCGTATCTAATTTTGCCAAGGCGTCAAATAACAATTCATTATCGAAGCAATACGTCCCTGTATTGATTTCTTGGATCAGCGCTTCTTCGATCGACGCATCTTTTTGCTCAACGATTTTCTCCACGATACCGACACGATCCCGCACGATTCGGCCATAGCCTGTTGGGTCTGCCGCTTGCGCCGTTAAGATCGTCGCCGACGCATTTTTCCCTTGGTGGTAATCGAACAAGTTATTCAAGGTTTCCGTCGTCAATAACGGTGTATCCCCACTGATCACTAAGGTCGTCCCTTTTTTGCCTTTTAAAAATGATTCGGCTTGAACGACAGCATGGCCAGTACCCAATTGTTCGGCTTGTAAGGCATAGTTGGTGCGATCCCCCAGTTGCTCTTTGACCATTTCTGCCCCGTGACCGACGATCGTCACGATCTCTTCAGGATTGGTTTCCACCACTCGATTCATGATGTGCTCCACCATTGGTTTGCCACAAACAGGATGTAACACTTTATATAACTTCGATTTCATGCGCGTGCCTTTTCCAGCCGCTAAAATTATTGCAAAACGTGCGTCCACGTATTCCACTCCTCTCAATCTGAACGATTTTTGTTCATTGAATTTCCTATAAACAGTTTAGCCCAAGTACTTGTAAATTTCAACGATTTAAGGAATCCCCACCTAGACCAATCAAAAAAAAGACTGGCGGCCGCCGTTTAAAAAACAGCTGCTTGCGCCAGTCTAAGAGCCACAAAAAATCAGGCTTTTTTCTCAAAGTAATTTCCCGGTACTACCGAGATCGTTTTGGTCTGGGTATCGACATCTTCAACATACAGCAGAGAACTGTAATCGCTGATGGCCCGCTTGCCTTTGAATTTCGTTTCGGCAAAAACCGTAATACCGACTAATTCGGCTTCAAATTCTTCAATCAAGCTCTTCATCCCATTGACCGTGCCGCCGCCTTTCATAAAGTCATCGACCACCAATACTCTAGAGCCGCGCTTTAAGCTGCGCTTGGATAATTCCATTTTTTCGATGCGCTCTGAAGAACCAGAGACATAATTGACACTCACGGTCGAGCCTTCAGTGATCTTGGAATCACGACGCACGATCACGAAGGGAACATTCAAGTAGTAAGAGACTGCTTGAGCGATCGGCACTCCTTTAGTAGCAACGGTCATCACCGCATCGATTTGTTCGCCTAAATATTTGGAAGCGATGATACGGCCGACTTGGCGCAGCAATTCCGGTTCACCTAATAAGTCAGATAGATAGACATAGCCGCCAGGCAACAAACGGTCTTGCTCAGACAAGCGTTCTGCCAGCCCTTCGACGTACGCATACGCTTCTTCTTCAGAAATTTCAGGCACAAAAAAAACACCGCCAGCAGCGCCTGGCACGGTATCAAGAATGCCTGTTCCTCGTTCTTTAAAGGTCTTTTTGATAATAGATAAATCTTCGCTAATCGATGATTTTGCAGAGGCATATCGTTTAGAAAAGAAGGACAATGAAATCAATTCATGGGGATGATTCAACAAGTAATGTGTCATATCGATCAGTCGTTCACTTCGACGTATTTTCACACCGGACAACTCCTTTAGTTTATTCGCCTTATTATAAGGCTTTTTCGGGATAAATGCGAGCATTATCTAAAATATTGCTTATATTGTTCGGTTTTGATTAGAGTTTAAAAAAAAGAAACGAAAATTCTTCGTTTCTTTTTCATAAAGCCCTTTATTTTAAGCGTTGTTTTCGTTGCACGAGGATCACGATGCGTTTGATCAAATTGATCACTAAGAAAAGAGCGATAAAAACCAGCGTGATCGTCGCACCCGGTGGTGTGTCCAAATAAAAGGAACTGGTCAAACCAGACATCATCCCAATCATGCCGATCACGACACTGATCAAAATCACGGCATTGAAGCTCTTGCCTAAACGCATACTGATGGCAGCTGGTAAAACCATGATCGCAGAGATCAACAATGCACCCGCAATCGGGATCATCATGGCGATTGCCACCCCCGTCAAGACATTAAAGAGCATCGACATCACTCGCACAGGCAAGCCATCGACATGGGCGGTATCTTCATCAAAGGTCAAAATGTACATGGGCCGTTTGAATAAGAAGAATAAAGCAAAAACGACTAAAAACAAAAAGCCTAAGATCCAGACTTGTTCTTGTGTGATCGTAACGATCGACCCAAACAAATACGATTGGATACTCGTTGCGGAGTTCCCCCCGCTAAGGTTCATCAAGACGAGGGCTAACGCTAAGCCGCCAGACATCAAAATGGCGATCGAGATCTCTGAATAACTGCGGTACAGTGTTCGCAAGTATTCCAAAATGATTGCGGCAATGACTACGATCAATAGCGTCGTCAAACTCGGATTTAGATTTAGAAAGAAGCCCAGTGCCACCCCTGCTAAAGAGACATGGGACAGCGTATCAGCCATCAATGACTGTCGCCGAATCACTAGAAAGACCCCCAGCATCGGTGCGATACCAGCAATAAAAATCGCCGCAAGAAAAGCTCTTCTCATGAATTCATATGAAAGCAACGCCATGGTGAATCCTCCTTCCGCACTAAACGGATCTGACGGTCCGCGTATTCTTTGATATCTTCGTGATCATGGGTGATCATCAAAATCGACTTGCCGTGGTCATGAGCATTGTGCCGTAGCAGTTCATAAAACAGATTGCGGGATTGTTCATCCATCCCCGTAGTCGGTTCATCTAAAATAAATAAATCAGGGTCCGTGGCAAAGACCCGTGCCAAGCTGATCCGCTGCTTTTGGCCACCGGACAACTCGCCGATCCGTTTATGACGCACGTCCCACATCCCGACGGCATCTAATGCACGGCGGACATGTTCATGGTCTCGTTTCGTCAAGCGCTTGAACCAGCGATCTCTTGGGTAGCGGCCCGATTGGACCAATTCCAAAACGGTGCTGGGGAACCCGACGTTAAAGGAAGCAATCTGCTGAGGAATGTAGCCGATGCTTAATTTTTCACCAGCAGCATTTTTGGTCGCCAAGGTGACTGCTCCTTTAGAAGGTTTCAACAAACCAAGGGTTGCTTTGATCAAAGTAGATTTTGCCGCCCCATTTTCGCCAGTCAAAATCACGAATTCGCCGTCTTCGACAAAGTAGGAAATGTCTTCCAAGACGGGCTCATCATCATAATAAAAGGTCAAATCTTTTACATCGATATAACGCACGCAGGCGCCTCCTTAGTGAATACTTTTTTGTAATGCTGCCAAATTGTCTTCCATTACAGACAGGTATGTTTCGCCGTTATCCATCTGCTCTTGCGTCAAGCTTTCTAATGGATTCAAGACCGCCAGCTCCACTCCTGTTTCAGACGCTAAGGTCTCAGCCACCTTCGATGACGCGTTTTCTTCAAAATAGATAACTTTGACTTGTTTTTCTTCTACATATTCTTTCAGCTCAGCCAACCGACTTGGCGTTGGTTCTTGATCGGGTGAAATGCCCGAAATCGATTCTTCGACTAAATCATACTGCCGTGCCAAATAGCCAAAGGCTGCGTGCTGCGTAACGAAGGTTCGTTGGGTCGCATCCTTTAACGCCGCTTGGTAGGCCTCATCTAGAGCAGAAAGCTTTTCGATATAGGCAGCTGCATTTTCCGTGAAAGTTGCCTTTTGCTCAGGAAACTTCGCAATCAAGTCATCGCGGATCGTTTCTACTTCTTGGATCGCTAAGACTGGGTCGGTCCAAACATGAGGATCGTACGTATGATCATGGCCTTCATGGCTGTCTTCGCTTTCGTGATCATGCGCGTCATGATCTTCCTCCTCTGTGCCTTCCACCAACTGAATGTTTTTGGCCGCTTCGATCACGGCTGTTTGCTCAGGATCGACGGAATCCGTCAAACTAGCGACCCAAGTTTCTAGCTCAGGACTATTGTAGACAAAGGCATCTGCATCCATGATTTTGGTCATATCTTTGGCACTTGGCTCATAGTCATGGGGTTCGGTTCCTGCAGGGATCAACAAGGAGACCTCTGCTGCGTCGCCTACGACTTCTTTCGTAAATTCGTACATTGGATAAAACGTCGTGACGATCGACAGCTTCTCTGTGTCACTCGATTGACTTGTCGCTTCTTGCTGCCCACAAGCGCCAAGAAGCACGCCCCCTAAAAGGAGTGCTGTAGTAAGTAAGATTTTTTTCATCGGGATTTCCCCTTCCATTTGCTGGCTCTTCTTTTTATTTTAAAACGGAACAACTCCGTTTTGTTAGCAAAAGTTACTCTATCAAATGATTTCCGGTTCGTCAAGACAAATCGTACGTTTTACGATTTAAAACTTTTATTTCGAGATAAATCGGAAAACATAGGAGAAAACGTTCATTTGAAGCGGATTCTTCTCTCAGGAACTTAGCCATATTTTACGTCATTCGCCATGCGCCCCTGCTGTACCAGCTTGAAAAATTAGAGAGTATGTAGGATAATAACCTAAAAGCACTTGGAGGAAACGAAGATGAACGAATTTGTAACTGTGCCGCCAACTGTAAACAACAGCGACTTGTTGACTCGAATCGTCTTACCAGAAGATCCTGCATCGCAGCAAACCGAAGAAATCCGCAAAACGATCGACAAACCATTGTATGAAGAAGACAAAAAGAAAAAATCCGCAAAGAAGCAGCACCAAAAAGAATAGTCTTTGCTTTACGTAAAGAATCAGACCCCGACGCCTTATTTTCGTCGGGGACTTTTGTGTAGGGCAGCTTCTAGATGCTTCCTTCCCCACTTCAGCTGCCTTTTTCTTTACTATTGAAATAGAAGGCATACAAAAAAACACAGGCGAATTCAGCCTGTGTCCTTGACTCATTCATTTCAATGTACGTACAAGATAAACCTCATCGCAGAATCCTTTTAAGGCATTATAGACCCGCTGTGCCCGCGAATATTTTTGACAAAGAGCAAAGACAGTCGGTCCGCTGCCGGTCATCAAGGCAACATCGGCACCATATTTCATCATGCGATCTTTGATCTGTTGGACGATCGGATACTTCGGGATCGTGATGGCTTCTAGGCTATTGCCCATGGCAGCGATCATTGCTGGATAATCTTCGGCTAAGACGGCGGCCGACAATGCTGCGATATCTGGATGATGCAGTTGGTCTAGCTCGACTTCTTGAAAGATTTTCCCCGTTGAAACACTCAAACGAGGTTTAACCAAGATGACCCAACATTGCGGCATCGGCCGCAGCGGCGTCACCAGCTCCCCTTTTCCTGCAATGTGGGAAGTGGTCCCATAAAGACAATAGGGAACATCGGTGCCGACTTCCATACCAATATCGATCAGCTCTGCCATGGAAAGGTCTAAATGCCAGAGGCGAACCATCCCCCGCAGCGCTGCTGCACAATCCGTACTGCCCCCACCTAACCCAGCTGCCACCGGGATATTCTTGGTGATGCGGATACGGATGCCTTTTTTTATGCCGTAGCGTTTTTTTAAGATACTGGCGGCTTGATAGACATTATTGCGTTTGTCGATCGGCAAAAAGGCTTTGTTGGTTTCTATAATGATCTTATCTTCTGCTATCTCTTCCATTATCAGACGGTCGGCTAGATCAACACTAGACATCACCATTTCCAACTCATGGTAGCCGTCTGTTCTTTTCTCTAACACATCGAGACCGAGGTTGATCTTAGCTGGCGCTTTTTCAATAATCTCCATCTTCATTCATCCAATCATCTGATAGTTATTTAGTTCTATCATAGCAGATTCTTATAAGATAGTTGAGTGATTTCTCTTGTTTTTATGATTGTTGCCATTTTGGTTGCCCTTTGGCTTGGTTCCTCGTAAAATAGAAGTACCAACTCAATAGATAAAAGAAAGCGGGGGAACCACATGGCAAATTTGATTCCAAGAGATTTCGCAGGCGGCGAAGAACTATTAGGCAAATTAATGAACAGTTTTTGGCAAGAACGGCAAATGAATACGGACATTAAAGAGTACGAAGACAAGTATCTCGTTCAAGCAGATTTACCCGGCATCAAGAAAGAAAACATCCGCGTCAGCTATGTCAACAACACGCTGACGATTTCAGCGGCTCAAACAGAGACCACGGAAATCGAGGAGGATTTCGGACATTATTTGCGCAAAGAACGCTCTAGCAGTGCCTATCAACGGACCTTCACCATCACAGACATTGATGACGAGTCCATTAAAGCAGTGTTTGAAGACGGCGTTTTGACCCTGACGTTACCAAAAGCCAGCTACAAAGATGCACCCGCAAAAAATATCCCGATCGAATAACCGAGATACCAAACAGGCAGTCCCTTCAGAGAACGCTCTGGGGGACTGCCTTTTCCTATTTGCGTGCTTGTCGTCGATACGCCTGTCTTGAGGTCTGTGGTTCTTCTTCAGAAATCTCTTTTTTGACGTACAATTTCAAACTGTATGGTTCATGGTATTTTACATCATTTTTGACAAAATCACCGCCAGTGATAAATAAGCCCACTGGTTCTAAGGGCTGTTTGCCTGTCCATTGGATCGTGCCGACTTTCGTCATCTCCGTGTAGCTAGTGCCGATCTGCAATGCGTACTCATTTTCCCCTTGCTGTTTGACAAAATAGTAAGGATACAAGGTGTTTTTCGGGATCGTAAAGCCGTTGGATGACGGTTTGATCGCCAATTCTTCTTGAGCGATCAAGGTCTGCAAATGATTCGCCAATACCAGCTGATAGTCTTCTTCAAAATGGATCACCGCTTTTTCAGTCGTCAAACGATCAATGTCGGTGGTGCTGATGGTTTCTCCTTCAATATTGAAGACTTCGTCTGGTAAAACTTTGACAAAGGCCTGTGTGACATCGAACTTCATATTTTTGTTTAAGAAATAATAGAAGATATTCAGTACCCAGAAGTAGACTAAGACCAAAAAGCCGACCGTATAAAGGATCGCTTGAAAATAGTTTTGGTTCGCAAACATCCCGTAGACGATCCGCAAAATATACGCCGTTGGAATGATACTGAGGATGGTATAGGCACGGTTCAAATATTTAGGACTGATATCGAGATAGCCCAAAAATTTATGGATGCCGTTGATTAAATCTAAAATAAGCGTCATTTTCTCACCTACTCATTTCCTTGATTCTCATCCATGATCCCTTGTGGATCTGGCGTGGTCTCTTCACTTGAAGAAGGTATTTCCTGATTGTTTGCCGGCGTTGACGGAACTGTCGCTCCACTTGAAGGTGTTGTGCTGGCCGGTGTCGAAGAAGACGGTGTCGTTCCCGACGATGCTGGTTCACTGCTGGATGACGGTGTTGTCTGCTGGTCATCGTTCGTCGGTTGTGAGTCCGTGCTAGCAGGTGTCTGATTTTGACTGTCTTCTGTCATCGAAGAGGGTGTGCTTTCACTTGGTGCTTGTTCGGTCGTTTCTGTCGTTTCCGTCGCACGACTTGGTTGGCGGTAGCTGCCTGAATTCACCACGCCGGTGGCAGTGGCAATGATCGTTGATATCGTTAAAAGTGCAATTGGTTTTAAAATAGGCGGGACTTTTCGCATGATTCTCATCCTTTTCTTACCCGATGTTGCCCATTGGCAGCCTCGGTTCCTTCAGCCTCTTCTTACCTTTATAATCGTTTCTGACAAAAGGGTCAAGATTCCAGAGGCTTCTGTCGCAGGATTTAAAAAAAAACTAAACATGTAACTGTTTTCACAAAAAAACAACGACGGCAGTTGCCGCCGCTACACAAGGTTATTCATAAAACTTTTCAAAGGTCAGGTGCAACGTGCCATGGTAATCCCGTAAAAGGGCGGTCAAAGCGATCACTTCTTCATGTTGGATCGGCGCATCGATTTGAATCACCGCTTGCTCATCATCCAGATAGTAGGAACTAAACAGTTCATCATCAGCGACTTCTTCTAGCTGATTGGTCAGCTCTTCATAAAACTTTTCTACGATCGGTTCTGCCAACTCATCAAAGACCGGCTGCAAGGCTGCTTCTACAGCTGGAAACGGCTGCGCGAGTAATTGCTGTCCGCTGAGGGAATGGCAGGTATTCTCATAGGTCAAATAAAGCAGGTCGAAATAATCCTCTTCTTCCCCGATCGCTTCTAGCGTCAAAAGGGCTTTTTCTACCAATGAAACCAAGGCCGAGGATACCTCCTGATGCATCACCGCATCAACTTTTTCAAATAATTGCTGTTTCTCGATGACAAATCTTTCTTCCATAAAAGTGAATTCCGCTTTTTCAAAGCAAAGGGGGGTATCAGAGATAAATAGTTGGATCGTTGCCATGGCGTTGCCTTCTTTCTTTTTCAAGCTGCGGACAAACAGATGATTTGTCAACAGCGAAAATCTTCGTTAGCATAAATAATAGCAGGTGAACAAATTGTTCATCAAGTAATAAGGAGGAGATCGAATGAGTAAAGTTGCTGTTATTGTCACTGATCTAGTTGAAGATGTTGAGTTGACGTCACCAAAAGAAGCACTGGAAGCGGCTGGACACGAAGTAGTCGTTATTAGTAATGAAGGCGCCGAGACCGTCGAAGGCAAACAAGGTGGAACATTTACCGTCGATGCAACCATTGATACGATCGATCCTGCAAGTTTTGATGCTTTGTTGATCCCAGGCGGTTTCTCCCCTGACCAATTACGGACCGATGAGCGCTATGTGTCATTGACGAAAGACTTTTTGACATCTGATCGTCCTGTCTTTGCCATTTGCCACGGCCCACAACTGTTTATCCAAACAGGACTGACGAAAGATTTGACCTTGACGGCTTATGATTCTGTGCGACCAGATTTAGCCTACGCGGGTGCCACCGTCAAAGATGAGCCCGTCGTGATCGACGAAACCTATCGGTTGATCACCAGCCGAAACCCAGATGATCTAGATGCCTTCAATCAAGCCATTACCGAGGCATTGAATTAACCACGAATAAGACTTGGTTTCTTAGAGAAAAAAAGCCGCCAGTTGCAGCGTTCGATCCTTCGTATCGATCGAGCTGCAGCTGAGCGGTTTTTTCTTGCGTAGCTTTTCAGTTTTCAGTGAATGGCTCTTTCCCCGTTACTCGTCAGAGGGCAACTCAAAACCATCGAAAGTCTCGCCATCATAGTAGCGCAATAATTCTTCCGTCGATAATAAGGAAGACGTCATTTCTTCCTGTGCCTCATTGGCCTCTCGAAGTTGGGCAAGGTAAGCCGCGTAGGCTTCTGCCAACTGCCGATAAACAGCTTGCCGCGAAGTTCCTTCTGCTTGGATCGTCGGCAATTCACGGATAAAGGCCCGATAGACGGGGCGGTTTTCCTGCCATTCGATCGGCAACTCAATTACTTGAAGCTGGGCTTCTTCAAACCATCGTTCCATCGCTCTCCCTCATTTCTTTTCTTATTATCGTCAAGTTAGCAGCAAAGGTCAATCGGTGAGCAAAAAAACACAGAACAAGCGTTGAAAGAAATTAACACATCCGCAAAAGCTCGCTTGTTGGGCTAGCTTTTACGGATGCGGCAATTTATCTGCTTGTTCTGTGTGTTACTCGTTTTTATGCGGCAACATACGCATATTTTTCAATGTTTTGTCGGATCGTTTCAATCATGTCTTCATCTTGTAAGCCAGTGATTTCTGCAATGACTTCCGGTAGTGATTTTTCATCCAAAAGTGCTTGTAACTGTTGGCTTTGCTCATCTTCAGGGTCTTTGTAGTTGAAGATCATGCCGATCGTTTCATAGAGATGATCTGGCTGCATGTTGCGTTTTTCTAACTCAAGGACTGGTCGGATAAAGCGTTCTTCGGTCCCTAATTTGCGGACAGGTGTCCGTGCCACCCGAGTGATAGCATCGGAAATGTGCTTGTTTTTAAAGCGTTGGATGATTTTTTCGATATACCGTTCATGTTCTTCGGGATCAAAGGCCCACTTCTCAATTAAAAGCCGCCCAGTTTCTTCGAGAACGGATTTTAATTGGATCACCACTAAATGGTCCTGCATCGCTTCATCGATCGTCTGGTAGCCTTGGAGGGCGCCTGTGTACGCTACCGTAGCATGACCCGTATTGACACTGAATAATTTCCGTTCAATATACGGTTCCAGGTCCGCCACATAATGGACCCCTTGCAGATGGATCGAGGATTTCATCCCTGACTCTTGGATCACCCATTCGCAAAAAGGTTCTACTTGAACGAATAAAGGATCTTCATGGTGTTGCAGCGGTACGATACGATCCACCGCTGCATCTGGAAAACCAACCGTCGCTTCCAACGCGGACCAATCCGCAACGTATTTTTGCACTTCGCTTTTTAAAAAGGTCGATCCGCCGATCATGTTCTCACAGGCGATCACATCAATGGCTGGCTTGTCTGAGTGTTGCTGACGTGCTTCTAAGCCTTTGGCGATCAGCTCAGCGATATGCGGTAAAATGTTGGGACCAATGGCGGTCGTAAGGATGTCTGCCTCGGCGATCGCTTGGATCACCGCTTCTGGTTCTTTGGCATTGTTCAATCCCGTCACATGCTCGATGTGGATCTGTTCTTGGGTCTCATCGGCTAATTCGATGGTATACCCTTGTCTTGCTTTTAAGGCGTCAATGATCGTTTCATTGACATCAATAAATGTGATTTCAAAGTTGTTGGCAGCCAATATCTCGCCGATAAAGCCGCGACCAATATTACCTGCACCAAAGTGAACTGCCTTCATGTCTTGTCTCCTCCTTAAATCCTTATGCTACGGTCAAACTTTGGGCGATTTCTTCTTTATCTAAGGCATCCGCCAATTCGACAACGTTATCGATATCACTGCAAAAGAGGGCGATTTGTTGGACCAATTGCAGGTGATCTTCCCCTTTGCCCGCGATGCCGAAAAGGACGGTGACGATTTTTTCTTCGTCCGCGGTACCGAAATTCACGCCATCAGGTACTTGCACGATACAGATACCAGATTTTTTGACGTATTTTTTGGCTTCATCCGTGCCGTGAGGAATCGCAATAAAGTTCCCCATATAGACTGAGAGCATCTCGTCACGCTCAAGCATGGCTTCGACGTATTCTTTTTCCACACAGCCTGCCGCCAGCAATTTTTCGCCGCAGTAACGAATGGCTTCTTCTTTGGTCGCAAATTGTTTGTTCAATTCAATCATGTCTTTTTCTAATACTTGCATTCGGCTCATCCTTTCTTAATTCGCTGCTTTGATCGATGCTACGATCCGTTGATAGTTCGTCGTTCCCATCAAATTATTGACAGATAGGTGGATCGCTTCTGGCGCTGACGTTTGCGCTTGCGGCGTTAGGGCTTCTTTTGTGATCACCAGTGAAGAGGCGTTGGCATGGAGATCATTGATATGGCTTTTTCTGATGGGCATCGTCAGAGCTTCTTTGGCTAAAAGATCTTGGAAAACTTTCTGTGCCATCGTTGCCGAACCTTTGCGATCATCGTGGGCCAAAATGATTTCACTGACTTGCTTAAGGTCATTGGCGGAAGGAACATCTATCTGGTTGCCTGCTTCAGACTTTTTTGCTGTCTCCCCCGCTGTCTTAGTCCCTGACAATGTGGCTACGATTTCATCGTACCGTGGAGAGTTCAGGAAATTTTCAACCGCGACAAAGGTCGCATTTGGCGCTTTTTGTTTGGCACGTTCTTGCAATTCTTCTTGAGTGACGATCAGCGTATTGGCATCGTCCGTCAAATTGTTGATGGCGGAATTCGAGACATTTTGTGGAAGACCCGCTTCTTTGACTTTTTTCCGTAAGATCGATGCCCCCATAGCACTGGAGCCCATGCCTGCATCACATGCGAAGATGATACGATTGATGCCAGTCATTGGTTGAGCCGCCAAGCCTTTTGAGCTGAGTTTTGCTGCTTGCGTTTGTTGTACTTTTTCTTCAAAATTATCCACCGTATCCTTCGCATCCGCTTTCAAGATCGCGGCAGCGACGATAAAGGACACGCCTGCTCCTACGGCAATTCCGGCTAAGACAGAAACGACACTCATCACTGAGTTGAATGGCGTCATTGCTAAGATCGCAATGATCGAACCTGGTGAGGCAGGTGCCCGTAAGCCTGCACCTAGCAATTGGAAGGTAAAGCTTCCTGATACACCGCCGGCAATCACTGCTAAGAACATCAATGGTTTCATCATGACGTATGGGAAGTAGATCTCATGGATCCCACCGATAAAGTGAATGATGATCGCTCCAGGTGCCGAAGATTTCGCTGCTCCTTTTCCGAAGAAAGTGAAGGCTAGCAAGACTCCTAAACCAGGTCCAGGATTGGCTTCTAATAAGTAAAGGATCGATTTCCCAAATTCGCTGACTTGCTCAGTACCTAATGGTGTCAAAATTCCATGGTTGATAGCATTGTTTAAGAATAAGATTTTTGCTGGTTCAATAAAGATATTGGCTAATGGAATCAAGTGGGCATTGACGATCACTTCGACCCCTGCTGCCATTGCTTCTGTCAAGGTGTTCACAACTGGCCCGATTGCTACAAAGCCCAGTAATGCTAAGGCAAAACCGATCAAACCTGATGAAAAGTTGTTGACCAACATTTCAAAGCCAGCGCGAACTTTGTCTTGGAAGATCTCGTCAAATTTCTTGATGACCCAACCGCCTAAAGGACCCATGATCATTGCACCCAATAGCATTGGGATATCCGTTCCGACGATGACCCCCATCGTTGCGATCGCCCCAACCACGGCTCCGCGGTCACCAGCAATCACTTTCCCGCCAGTATACCCGATCAAGATTGGGATCAAATACGTTAGCATTGGACCGACCATCGTTGCAAAGGCTTCATTTGGTAAATACCCATCTGGAATAAATAATGCCGTTAATACACCCCATGCAATCAATGCGCCGATATTCGGCATCACCATACTCGACAACGTACTGCCTAATTTTTGAACTTTTGCTTTGACTGATGATTTGGCTGCTTTTTGTGTCTGTTCCATTTTTTTCTCTCCTCTCGTCTGCTTACACCCTTATTGTAGGCGCTTCCCAAAAAGCTCGAAAGTCGTACTTTGGCACAAAAAACTGTGCCAAAACTTGTAGTCAAACAGACAGAACAAAAAAGGCGAGCAGCCCTTGCACTCGCTTATTTTTGTTCTGTTTCACGTGGAGCATTTTTTTGGATTTTGCCAAAACAAAAAAAAAAAACGTGTACCCGCTCCTTCTACACAAGGTAGAAAGAGCAAGTACACGGAGGCAGCTCATTCATGTATTTCGTTCGCTGCTCTTGTTGCAAGCCAGTCTGCTGCTGATTGCTTATTCTTCTGCCAGCAAAATCTGTTGGATCTCTTCAACCGATTCGGCATCACTAAGCACCCGAACATTCTGCATATCAGAACAAAAAAAGGCGATTTCTTGCAAAACAGCTAATTGCTGCTCTTTTAGGACGACTACGAAAAGGATCGTAGCGATTTTAGGCTGCTCCTTCGTGCCGAAGTCGACGCCATCAGGCACTTGGATCAAAAAGAGTCCTTCTTCCTTGATCCATTGCTGGGCTTCTTCTTCCGCATGGGGCAATGCCACAAAGTTACCGATGTAAACACCTGCTTTTTGATGGCGACGCAAAAGGCTTTTGACATAGGGCAAGGAAACGATCTCCTGGTTGACTAAGTACTCGCCAATTTTTGTCAGAGCCTCTGTGGCATCGGTAAAGTGTTGATCCAACAAAATCCGCTCCTGTGGAATATACATCGCTGATCCCTCCTATTGTTTTACTTCTTCAATCAAGAGCGAAGAGAGCAACTGATAAATAATCGAATCATTGCCCGAATTAAAAATCTCCGTATTTAGATCATTCATAATGATCGAACCACTGATTTTTCCTAACATCTGAGAGCTTGTTTCATTGATAGGATACGGCGCAAGCATGACTAATAAACGGGTAACAGCGATTTCTTTTTTATCCATCGCTAAAAGAGGCAAAGGTTGTTTCAAGTCGAAAATACGAAAAACTGGTTGCAGGATCGCCGAGCTCGCCGCGTGAAACAAGGCAAAGTGAGTGTCAGGAATGCCTACTGGCGCTTGGAAGTAGCGCCGTAAGAGACGATCAACGACTTTCTCACGATCCAAAACAACATGTTCATCAAAAGACGTCAGCACCAGCTGCAACGTTTCTTCCAAGTCCGCTGGGTTATCAATGGCTTGCACTTGAAACAGCGCCAATAGCTGGTTAATGGCTTCGATAAAAGCCAAGACCGCTTCATAGGATTCCTCTTTGACCAAAGCAGAGGGTGCTTTTTTTGCGGAACGTTTTTTCTGACTAATGGCTTGGAAGGCCTTCTTCAACTCTTGAATATCTTCTTCTAGCAGGATCGGTGAAACGAGTTTGTACTCTCCTTGATACCCTGGCAGCAAGGAAGTCGAGATCACCAAGTCATAGGTCTCCTCGATATTTTCCCGTTTGACATCTCCCACTCGAAAGAAGGTGATTTGATTGATAAAGGGAAAATGTTTCCGCAGCTGCATCTCTAATAAACTGATGGAGGCTAATCCGCTAGGAGAGATCCCTGCAATATTGACTTCTAACACTTTCGGATTTTTTTCCAACGAATTGGCAAAATGCAAGACCATATAGGCGATTTCTTCTTCCGAGAACTGCTGCTGAGGAAAGACCTGCGGCAGATGATTGCGAATCCCGCTGGCGATCTCGACATACTGGTTCATGATTTTTTCTAGGATAGGGTTGTTCAAATGATCTTCTTCTAAAATAGCCCGCGTCATCACTCCTGAGATATGGGTCAGCAGCATTTTATACAAGTTCGTATCTTCATAAAACGCCACTTCCGTTTGCTCACTGACCAATTCGATCAAGCGTTTCACACGATAAGCCAAGTCAGTATCAAAATTGTCATCAAAAAAATCACGATCAAAGGAATTAGCAAAATCACCTAGTAACACGGCAAAAAAGACGATTTCGTTGATGGAATAAAGCAGTTTCGTCTTTTCGGCGATCTGAGCAAAAATCTTTTTCGCCACCTTCAGCAAGTCTTTGTTGATCTGACTCGGGTACGTCTCTTCTTCCACCGTGTAGCCCAAAGCTACCCGATCCATGGCTAGCGCCAGCATCAAGACGATAAACGCCAATTTGCGGTCACTAAGTTCCTTGAACTTCGGCTCGATGGTTTCTCGAATCAGCCGCTGGGCTAGCAATAGATGGTCACGGGACAGAAATTGAAAAATAAACGGGGCTTCATCATCGGTTTCCAGTAAATGGAAAAATTGGTACTCATTGATCTCCATCACTAGTGTATTGGCTGTGATCAACCGCCGATATTTTTCGGAGCCTTCGATCTCATACCCTTGATTGCGCACGATCCTTAACGGCAGCCGTGCGAGACTTTCTTCTAGCTGTTTGATATCTGAAAAAAACGTCGTATTGCTGATTTGGTAGCGATCCAAGAAGAAATGACTAGATACAGGCTTCGTGGCGGTAGTCAGTTGCAGCAAAATACGATGTTGTCGCTCACTAGCCGCGAATTCTTGATCGGTATCTGCCATAATGGCTTCTTGCAATTGGCGAATGCTCGTTTCTGATGCAAAAATTTGGAAATGACCACGACCGACCTTCTCTAAGGTAGCTCCTACTGTTTCCAGCGATTTTTCTAGATTAGCCAGTTCACGGTACACCGTTCGTTTACTGACTTTTAAGACTTGCATCATGCGATCTAAAGAAACTGGACCGGTACTGTTCATCAATTCCGTTAATAAAAGTGTTTCACGATTGGTCAAAAACATAGTCGACTCCTTCTGTCAGTAACTGACGATACGCATCTGTCGTCAATAAATCATCCACCACCAGTAAAGGAACATCTGGGATCGGGCACTTTTCTGCAAGTTCTTTCGGGAGGATATAGACTGCCGTAGGGTCAAGAGCTTGTCCTTCATACGCCATTTTTTTGATGGTCAAAGACAGCGCTTGTTGGCGGGCCATTTTTCTTAGTATCTCCACTGCCATCGTTTGTGAACCGCGTTTTTTTCCAGTATACAAAAAGATGATCGTTGAAACTCCTAGCGAACTTGCTGCCTCGGTTTGCAGCGATTTTTGCGGATCCTGTTCTCTTCTTTGTAATTCTTTAATCAGCGGGGCATACTCATCAGCCGCCAAAAAATTATCTAACACATAATGCTGTGCGTGTGGTGTCTGCTTTTGGGCAATAGCTGCTAATTCCCGTTGGGTGATCACCAAAAGCGCGGGATCATCGATCACACGATAAATCGATTGATAGCGGACAGGAAACGTTAGCTGGGCTTCTTGTAACTGTTTTTTTAGTATGCTGGCACCAATCGCACTGGACCCCATCCCTGCGTCACAGGCCACGACGATCTCCGTGACTTTCTTCATTTTCGGCATCTTACGCTCCTCATTTTCTGTATTGGACTTCCGTTTTAACAGCACACTAGCGATCGCAAACGATACGACCGTACTGACGACAATCCCAGCTAAGACACCTAGGATCATAGACGGCGGTGTATTGAGTAAAATCGCTAAGATCGAGCCCGGAGACGCAGGCGCTCTTAAGCCTACCCCTAAAAATTGGAAGATCAGCGTGCCACTGAAACCACCAACGATCGGACCGAGCAACACCCAAGGATCGAGCAGAACAAACGGGAAATACACTTCATGAATCCCACCAATAGCCTGCACAAAAACGGATGCTGCGGCATTCGTTCGGTTTCGCTTTGAACCAAAAAAAAGATACGCCGCTAAGACCCCTAATCCTGGACCGGGGTTGGCCTCGATCAAAAATAAAACCGACTGACCATTGAGTGCCGCTGCTTCGATCCCTAGCGGTGTAAATAGACCATGGTTGACAATATTATTGAAAAACAAAACCTTCAATGGTTCTACAATGATATGAATAAAGGGCAAAACGTTTTGCTGAACAAAATAATCAACGAGCTGATAGCTGCCGAGACTGAACCAATTAAAAAGCGGCGCCAATAGGAAGTAACTGCCTAAAAAGAGGAGTCCGCCAAACGCACCTGCAATAAAATTGCGCACCAGCATCTCATAGCCACTTTTGACTTTGCTCACGATCGAATCACTGCGGTACAATAGCCAGCCCGCTAGCGGTCCCAGCAGCATCGCCCCAAAGACCTGGGGAATATCCGTTGCGAGAATAGCCCCTAAGACCGCCACTGCTCCTACGACCCCACCTCGTTCAGGCGCCAACATCTGCCCACCTGTATAGGCGATCATGAGGGGCAGCAGCACAGTCAAGACCCCTTGTTCCATTTGCTGGATCACTTGTTGATCGACTGAGAAAAAAGGCAGCAGGAATGAAATCAGCATCCACGCAATAAAAATACTTAAATTCGGCATCATCATGCGAGAAAGATAATTCGTATAAAACTTAACCGTTATCATTTTTTCTCTGGAAGACGAGGTCTTGTTCATTTTATCCGCTTCCTTTCTCTTCTCTATTATAAGATGTTCTGGCAAGACTGAAAACAAAAAAAGCATACGTTTTTTAAAACAGAAATCAAAAAAAGCTGACGTAAAACGCCAGCTTTTGAAATAGCTTCAATTGATTTAGTTTACGCGTACCGCGAAATCTGGTGAGTAATAAGAGTAACTGCTAACAGAAACATTTTGACCTGGTGTTGGTGCATGAACGTATTGTCCGTTACCCATAGCGATCGCCACGTGGTGTGTGCTTCCGCGGCTACCCCAGAATAACAAGTCACCAGCTTTTGCTTCATTGATCGAAATCACCGTACCAGAAAATTCTTGTGCGTAAGTTACCCGTGGTAATGAGATCCCAACTTTAGCAAATACATATTGTGTAAAGCCAGAACAGTCAAAGCCGTCTGGTGTCGTACCACCCCATACATAAGGAGTACCAATGTATTTCATTGCTTCTGCTACGATTGCTGAACCGTTGACCGTTTGTGCGGGTGCAGGAGTATTGCTTGCACCATTGCCGCTATTGTTCGATCCTTGGTTGTTATTGCTATTGTTATTGTTGGCAGGAGTCGATGGTGTCGTATTTGTTGAACCGCCACCTTGTGATGAACTGCCTTGCGTAGTATCAGTCGTCGTACTAGAATTTGTTGTTGAGTTTGATGTCGTTGAATTCGACGTTGAAGACTCGCTTGATGCTGCTTCCTGAGTAGCTGCTTCAGCTGCTGCCGCTTCTTGAGCCGCTGCTTCTTGTGCTGCTTGTTCACGAGCTGCTGCTGCCGCCGCTTCTTCTGCAGCGATGCGAGCTTGTTCTGCTTCGTATTCTTCTTTTTGTTTTTCTAAATCAGCTTTTTCATCTTCTTTAGATGCTTGTTGAACAGCCAATTCCGCTTGCAAAACATTCAAATCAGCTTGTTTGGCTTGTAAATCCCCTAATTGTGTTTCTAATTCAAATTGGTTCGCTGCGATCTCTGCCAATTTATCGTCGTTTTCCGCTTTTTTCGCTTCAACTGCTTCTTGGTCTGCTTTTTGTTGATCTACAAGATCTTTGTTAGCATTGACGATCGTCGTCATTGCTTGCACACGGCCAATAGCATCTGTTAAAGAGTCAGCTTCTAATACTGCATCAATAAAGTTCGTGCTTTGACCATTGACTTGAACGTCACGGGCTTGTTTTTGGATCGCTTCTTCACGCTTTTCGATTCTGACTTTCAAATCAGCAATTTCTTGCTTCAACTTTTCAGAATCCGCACGCAAATCACCTTGTTGTTGCAACAAAGTTTGGGCTTTTTCATTGATTGCAGCCACGTCGCTTTCAAGTGCTACTACTTGTGACTGGATGCTCGCTTGCTGTTTTTGCAAGTCAGAGATCTCTTTATTTTTTTCTTCAATTTTATTGTCAAAATCTGATGCAAAGACAAGTGTCGGTGCTGCTGCAGAAGTAAGAACAATTGAACTTACTAACAATAAAGATAAAATTCGCTTTTTCACTCTTCATTCCTCCGGCTGTTGCTTCCCCTAATATGGTTTTTTTATGTATAAATGCTTAAGAATACCTAAAGTCCTTCACGTTAGTGTGATTGTAACACAGCCGTATGTCAGAGAGATAAAAGGAATATTACAAAAACATTTCAATCGCTGTTATTTTTATACAGTCAAACGCAAAAAAAATGAAGCTATTCGTCTTTGAATAGCTTCATGAATGGAACGACTAAAAGGATAAACAAAATGATGTTCAATAAAAGCGTTGGTGCTAGAAAGCGGGAAACAAAGAATGACGTGCTAACTGATGCGATCTTAAATAGCAACTGGACGCCCAACGTCACAACTTCTAAGCTTGTAACAAAGATGATCATTCCGAAAAACATGGTAAATACATTTTGATAAAGCGTATTTTGCAAAATATACATGATCCACACGATCAAGGGAAACGCCACCGTGTAGATGCCGATCACACCGACATAATACACGTCATAGAGGCAGCCGATCACAAGCGCCGTTGTGATCAAAAAGTTTTTCGGCAAATACTTCGCGCCACATAGAAGGGCGATCAATAAAAGATGCGCACTGGCGATATAATTGTCTTGAGTCCATTTTTCTAAAAAACGCGTCAGTTGTCCATCTGCCAGCATCATCAAAAAGAAGACGCCCGCTGCCAGGTATTTGATGTAGTCATGCTTTTTCATGGCTATTCCTCACCTGCCAAGCGTTTGATAATCGTTACTGCTTGAATATCATACATTTG
Source organism: Enterococcus sp. DIV1279b (assembly GCF_050531515.1). Classification (NCBI taxonomy): domain Bacteria; kingdom Bacillati; phylum Bacillota; class Bacilli; order Lactobacillales; family Enterococcaceae; genus Enterococcus; species Enterococcus sp. DIV1279b. Next base: position 3,609,450 of record NZ_CP172891.1, read on the forward strand.
GGCATACGGTTTTACAAATACTTGGGTATCAAGACCAAACTCATCTTTGGTGGTACGGATCACTGTTCCGATCGCTAAGTCGGCAGGCGAGTTTCCTCCTAATCCAGAGGTCTGCACGACATCGCCTTCCTTCAGCTCATTGTCCCCTGTCAACTGGGTAATGACCAAGGAACGTTCTTTTTGATCGTAACTACTTAGAATCCCAAAATTTGACCCATCTTCGCCGCTGATCCGAACCGGATAGTGGTTAGAATTCTGGTTTTCAGAAGTCAAAAGTTCAATTTTAGAAGAAGCCGCATTGACTTCTACCACACGACCAATCAAGCCTTTTTGCGACATGACCGCCATGTTGACCTCAACGCCGTCTCTTGAGCCTCGATCCACGATCAGCATATCTTGCCAAGTATCAGGTGACCGATTGATGACATTGGCGGAGATCCGTTCATAATTCGTCAAGGTCGCATTCAGCTCTAGCTCTTCTTTCAAGGCATCGATTTCTCTTTGCGCATTGTCCTTCGCTTGTTCCAATTCATCAAAACTGTCCAATTTCTCTTTTAAACGCTCATTTTCTTCATACGTCACAAACAAGTTTTTGACTGAATTCGCACCATTTTCGATCCAACGAAAAGGCGCCGTAATCACTTTATCGATAAAGCCAACGGAGTCATTGACCGTTGATTGCACAACATTGGTGGAGTTTCCCGCAGCTCTGCGGGCGATCGTCACGCTTAATACGGTGACAACTAAAATCACAATAATCAATGTGATGATAATATTTTTATTAGGATTAAACTTTTTCACAAAGACACCTCAAATAATTCCAAACTGTAGTTCCAATTTTACCATTAATACCCTGCAAACAAAAGCTAAGTTGACCGTCTTAATGTTTTTTTTGTAATTAAGTTTCTGAAATTTTCAACAAAAAAAAGAGACGTTCCGTCTCTTAATCACAACTTTGAATGACTGCTATCATCCCGCTGCTAAAGGAAAAACCTGCTGTTTGTGTCAGAAATTCATTGCTGGCATAAGAAGTTGGGTACGGCACTTGGACGTTTTCTAATAAATACTTGCTACCTGTCAACGTCAAATCTGTTACCGGCGTCAAACAGCAGTACGCCAAATACTGCATCTCGGGTTCTTTTTCCAATTGATAGGTGCCTGGTAAAAAGAACTGAACGACATTTTGACGATCTAAAAAACGCAGATTTGGGGCAAATGGACGAAACCGATCTTCTAAAGGCAGCCATAGATTGGCTAAAAGATGGTCGAGACGTCCTCCTGTTGCACCAATCAAGTCGATTTGCGCTTCTGGATAGCGACGCAACGTCTCCACCAATGCCAATTGGGTATCTGTATCATCTTTTTCAGCAGGAGCTTGGATCACTGTGTTGACTTGTTGTTTGACTGCTTGCAGTTCGCCTGCGGTCAAAGAGTCGAAATCACCAATCGCTAGATCGACTGGCCGTTGGTGCTGAAGCAAAAACAGTGCCCCGCGATCAATCCCAATGTATTTGTCATACGTCATCAGCGGTGGCCAATTTTCAGGACGCCCCCCTGCTGCTAACAAAATCTTCATTTATTGCAAAGCTTCTTTCAAGGCTCTGATTTGTGCTGCAGGTTCATCGGCATCATAAATATAGCTTCCTGCTACGAAGACATTTGCACCTGCTTCCAAGCAACGTTTGGCTGTCTCAGGAACGATCCCGCCATCTACCTCGATATCATAATGGTAGCCTTTTTCTTCTTTTAAAGCAGCCAGCGCTGCAATTTTTTCTAGTGATTCTTCAATAAAGGATTGTCCACCAAATCCAGGATTGACCGTCATGACTAACACTTGATCACACATAGATAAAACATGTTCAATGGCTGATACTGGTGTGCCTGGGTTGATGACGATTTCTGCTTTGACATTTTCTGCCACAATCATTTGGATCGCACGATGGATATGAGGTGTTGCTTCCGCGTGGATCCCAATGATATCTGCTCCAGCTTCCGCGAAGGCATGGATATACTTTTCTGGATCGGTGATCATTAGGTGAACATCCAACGGTAGTTTGGTAACTGGGCGAATCGCTTTAACGATGTTTGGGCCTAAGGTAATATTAGGGACGAAATGACCGTCCATCACGTCTACGTGAATATAATCTGCGCCATGGCGCTCTACCAGCTCAATGTCTCTTTGAAGATTTGCAAAATCGGCACTTAAAATAGATGGTGCTAGTTTTATCATGCTTTTCCCTCACTTTTTCTTCTTTTTATAAACCGGACGTCGGTTTTCAATCTCTTCTAAAAATTGCACGTAATTCTTATAACGAGTCTCGGCAATCTCATCTGCTGCAACCCCCTGCTTAACTGCACAATCAGGTTCATTAAGGTGCCTACATTCCCTAAAGCGACAGTTGGCAGCTACCGCTAAAAAGTCAGGAAATAGTTTGGGTAACTCCACCGCTTCGATTTCCAAAAAGTCGATCGAACTAAATCCTGGTGTATCGGCAACCAATCCATAACAAATCGGCAAGAGCTCCACATGACGGGTCGTATGTTTCCCCCGCCCGAGAGATTCTGAGATCACTCCTGTTTCCAATGCCAATTCTGGGACGATCCGATTCAGCAATGTCGACTTTCCAGCACCGGATTGTCCCATAAAGACGGTGATCCGCTCAGGAAAGTACCGTTGAAGTTCCAATAGATCTTCGCCTTCTGCTTTTGACGTGATCACGTGGTAGCCAATTGCTTGATAGGTCTCCTCAATTGCTTTCATTGCGGCAAGATCTTTCACAAGATCCGCTTTTGTCAAAAAGATGATCGGTTCGATCCCCTCATACTCTAACGTCACTAAAAAGCGATCCAATAGATTATAGGAGAAGTTCGGCTCAACTAGACTTGTCACGACCACCCCTTGATCCACATTTGCGACTGGCGGTCGAACCAGCTCATTTTTTCGCGGCAAGATCTCTAAAAGATAACCGTCTGTTTGATTGCTGCTTTCAAAGATCACTTCATCCCCCACCAAAGGAGTGATTTTTCGATTCCGAAAATTTCCTCGAGCGC
>NZ_CP172891.1:3617500-3655122 GCF_050531515.1 Enterococcus sp. DIV1279b
CCACGCTTTCGAGCCTCAGCGTCAGTTACAGACCAGAGAGCCGCCTTCGCCACTGGTGTTCCTCCATATATCTACGCATTTCACCGCTACACATGGAATTCCACTCTCCTCTTCTGCACTCAAGTCTCCCAGTTTCCAATGACCCTCCCCGGTTGAGCCGGGGGCTTTCACATCAGACTTAAGAAACCGCCTGCGCTCGCTTTACGCCCAATAAATCCGGACAACGCTTGCCACCTACGTATTACCGCGGCTGCTGGCACGTAGTTAGCCGTGGCTTTCTGGTTAGATACCGTCAAGGGATGAACGTTTTACTCTCATCCTTGTTCTTCTCTAACAACAGAGTTTTACGATCCGAAAACCTTCTTCACTCACGCGGCGTTGCTCGGTCAGACTTTCGTCCATTGCCGAAGATTCCCTACTGCTGCCTCCCGTAGGAGTCTGGGCCGTGTCTCAGTCCCAGTGTGGCCGATCACCCTCTCAGGTCGGCTATGCATCGTTGCCTTGGTGAGCCGTTACCTCACCAACTAGCTAATGCACCGCGGGTCCATCCATCAGTGACGCAAAAGCGCCTTTCAACTTTCTTCCATGCGGAAAATAGTGTTATACGGTATTAGCACCTGTTTCCAAGTGTTATCCCCTTCTGATGGGCAGGTTACCCACGTGTTACTCACCCGTTCGCCACTCTTTTTCTTTCGGTGGAGCAAGCTCCGGTGAAAGAAAAAGCGTTCGACTTGCATGTATTAGGCACGCCGCCAGCGTTCGTCCTGAGCCAGGATCAAACTCTCATAATGATTTGTTTGAATGACCATACGGTCATTAAGCTCATAAAAATTAACTTTGCTAGCTATTGCTTGCATGTATTTGTTTCAATAAATTGAAACGTCCTACACATTGGTTCGTTTGCTTGCTTTGTTCAGTTTTCAAAGGTCTACCGTGCTGTGTTAGCAACTTTTATATCATATCAGAGCGACATTTGATTGTCAACTCTTTTTTAAAAAGTTTTTTTCGCTCATTGTTTTTCAACTTCGTAGCGGCTGCCTCAGCGACTTAATTAGAATAACAAATGATTTGTTATTTGTCAACAACTTTTTTCAATTAATTTTGTTGATTTATCAACATCAATTAACTGTTTTAAAATTGCGACTTCGTTATAATATCATCTGTCGAGCTGTGCGTCAACTACTTTTTTCAATTCTTTTTAGGAATTCATTTAGTCATTTGGCACATGTAATAATATACCAAGACTTGTGCTATTCGTCAACCATAAAATGATTGATAGACCAACGTTTCTAGTTACTCCGTTTCCAAAGATGATTCGTGATTTTTAGTCCGTGATTTCCGCCTTTTTTAAGGACTTTTTCCGTTATTATTAGCCTATCGTTCGTCTTTTTCCTTTTTGTGTTTTCTTAATTCCTATCATTCTTATAAATTTAAGTATGATTTTATCTATTTTGTGGAATATTTGCTAAAATGGAGAAAAGAATATTGTTCCTAGGAGGACCCAATATGAAAATACTTGTAGCAGATGATGACAAAGAGATCGTAGAACTATTAAGCATTTACTTACACAATGAAGGCTATGAATCGGTCAAAGCATACGATGGAAAAGAAGCACTGACCAAGATTCGCACCACTTCTGATATCGAGCTATTGATCTTAGATATCATGATGCCTGAAATGGACGGCATGCAAGTCGTCAAAGAATTGAGAAAAGAATCCCAAATCCCCATTATTATGTTGACCGCTAAAACAACCGATATGGATAAGATTCGTGGATTGGTCGCCGGTGCTGATGATTATGTCACCAAACCTTTCAATCCATTAGAAGTCATGGCACGGGTAAAATCGTTATTGAGAAGAACCAAGATGCAGGCTGCTTCAAATCAACCAGAGATTCTGGAAGTAAGCTCCCTTATCATCAACCGCGATTCCCATGAAGTAAAAACGGTGGATGGCAATGAGATCCAATTGACCGCATTAGAATTTGGCATCCTCTACTTATTGGCATCGCATCCCAACCGTGTCTTTAGCGCCGATGAGATTTTTGAACGAGTTTGGAAACAAGAAAGTGTCGTTTCTGCCAAAACAGTGATGGTCCATGTCAGTCACTTGCGAGATAAGATCGAAGAAGCCACGGATGGTGAAAAAGTCATCCAAACAGTATGGGGGGTCGGCTACAAAATAGATGCGAAGTAAACCAACTGAAAAAAAGCGCAACACACCAATCGAAAAAAAGAAACGGATCACGTTGACCTCAAAGGAAATCAGTGAGTTATTTGCGGAAGGAATTGTAACGATTGTTCTTTTACTTCTATTAAATGTCGCTATTTTGGTCATCTTGACCTCAATAAGGGAAAACTCACCGGTTTTAGTCGAAGCGATCTATGAATCGAAGAATGCGTTCACGGCTGCCTTCAACACAGATATCTTCCGCAGTGGTCGCAACTTCATTCTACCGATGTTCTTCCTATTAGATGTGATCGTCTTATATTGGCGTTTGATTCGTCGTTACCATCAAATGCAGCTACGTCACATTATCAGCGAGCTGCACTTTATCGCAGAAGGCAACTACGATCATCGCATCCCCTTCGAGTTACGGGGCGATTTAAGTCGGATCGTTTCTAATATCAATGGCTTAGTCGACAGTACGGTGGCGGCGATCGAAGATGAACGGCGGATCGAGCAATCCAAAGATGAGCTGATCACCAATGTCAGTCATGACATTCGGACACCATTGACTTCGATCATCGGCTACTTAGGTCTAATTGAAGATCGACAATACCATTCGGAAGAAGAATTGCTGAAATATACTCATACGGCGTATGTCAAAGCCAAACAAATGAAATCCCTCGTCGATGATTTGTTTGAATACACGAAAGTGCGTCAGCCTAGCGTGCCCATTAATGTGATGGAATTCGATATGGCCCAGCTAGTGGAACAATTGGCGGCAGACTTTGAATTAGAAGCTAGCCGAAAAGGCATCAAGATCGAAACCTACACCCGTCCAGAGCATATCGAAATGGATGGCGATACCGAAAAACTGGTGCGAGTTTTCAACAACCTGCTGTCAAATGCCTTGAAATACGGCAAAGGCGCCGATAAGATCCGCATGGAGGTCGAGAAAGTCGGAACCGAAGCGATCTTAACCGTCAAAAACAATGGGCAGATGATTCCTAAGCAAGCCCTTGATTCTCTATTCGACCGTTTCTATCGAGTGGAAGAATCCCGCTCTCAAGAAACAGGAGGAACTGGCTTAGGTCTAGCGATCGCTCAAAGCATCGTCGCCTTACATGGCGGCTATATCTATGCCAAATCAACGCCAGAATGGACGTCCTTTATTATTCATCTCCCGTTGAAGCGCAACAATTTGTCCAACACACAAACCTATGGTTGACGCCCCAACATTTTTTGGGTATGCTAAAGAAAATAATCAAGGCACAGAACCTAGTATATTTTTTTCATCTAGTAAAGAGAGCTGATGGTTGGTGAAAATCAGTGTTGGAAAAAATAGAATCCAGTTCTTTAACGTGTATTTTTCGAAAGAAAAATCGTTGGCTCACGATACGAGCAGCAAGGGCAGCGCAAGCTGAACTTGGGTGGCACCGCGAATGGTCATTTCGTCCCAAGCAACACGGGATCGGAATGGCCTTTTTTCTATGGAAAAATCAAAGGAGGATGTATCACTATGTTAGATGTAAAAATGATTCGCCAAAATTTTGCTGAAGTACAAAGCAAACTCGCAACACGAGGCGTGCAAAAAGAAGTATTGGACCGCTTTTTAACGCTTGACGAACGTCGCAGAGAACTCTTAGTCCAAACGGAAGAACGCAAGAAATTGCGCAACGATGTTTCTGGTGAGATCGCTGCCTTGAAACGGGCAAAAGAAGACGCGGCTGATAAAATTGCCCAAATGAAAGAAGTCGGCAGCCAAATCAAGCAATTGGATGAAGAGATCGCTCAAATTGATGAAGACATCAAAGAGATCGCCACGACGTTACCGAACTTGCCGAATGATTCTGTTCCGGTGGGCAAAGATGAAGACGACAATGTAGAAGTCCGCCGCTGGGCAGAACCAAAAGCCTTTGCCTTTGAACCAAAACCGCATTGGGAGATCGCTGAAGAGTTGGGGATCCTCGACTTTGAGCGGGGCGCCAAAGTTTCTGGCAGCCGCTTTGTTTACTACAAAGGCTTAGGTGCTCGTTTGGAACGTGCCTTATACAACTTCATGTTGGATCAGCATGTCTATGAGCATGGCTATACCGAGATGATCACCCCTTATATCGTCAATAGCCAAGCAATGTTTGGCACGGGACAATTTCCAAAGTTCAAAGAAGATGTTTTCCAATTGGCAGACACGGATTTGACTTTGATTCCGACTGCTGAAGTACCTTTGACCAATTACTATCAAGGGGAGATCTTAGAACAAGAACAGCTCCCTGCCTACTTCACTGCCTTGAGCCCATCATTTCGTTCAGAAGCTGGCAGCGCTGGTCGTGATACCCGCGGCTTGATTCGTCTGCACCAATTCAATAAAGTTGAAATGGTGAAATTCAGTGATGCTGACCATTCTTATGAAGAATTAGAAAAGATGACGGCTAATGCCGAAGATATTTTGCAAAAACTCAACTTGCCTTACCGAGTGCTTAGCTTGTGTACAGGAGATATGGGCTTTTCTGCAGCAAAGACCTATGATTTAGAAGTATGGATCCCTGCTCAGGAAATGTACCGTGAGATCAGCTCTTGCTCAAACTGTGAAGACTTCCAAGCACGCCGTGCCATGATCCGTTACCGCGATCAAGAGGGCAAGATTCACTACATGCATACACTAAATGGCTCTGGTCTGGCTGTCGGTCGGACGGTAGCCGCAGTGCTTGAAAATTATCAAAACGAAGACGGCAGTGTAACGGTACCAGAAGTTCTGGTTCCTTACATGGGCGGACTGACAAAAATCGAAAAAGCCTAAGCCTTAGCACCCTTAATTGCACCCCCTTCGTAACAGTCACTCCACGTGATCTGTTACGAAGGGGTTTTCTAGTTCACCTAATAGATAGTGGTTGCAAAAGACCCCCTAACGCCTTTGATCGCTTCTTGCAAGAGAAACAACGCAACAAGGCTGTAATTTTTAAATGAATAATTAGAAAAATCCCTTCATCTTTTTAAGTCTCTATCAGAAACCGGGCATGATCGTTGAAAGTACCTGTGACTTATGGTAACGTTGTCATAATTTAGGATGGAATGAAGGGAGCTTCACCAATGCCCGAACGAAAGACCTATGCCCGTCGGAGTGACTTGCACAAGAAACCAAACAATAATCAAAAACGAACAGCGTCAGCTGAAGAAAGACCGAAAGGACCACCCTCGAGAAAGAAGCCGTATCGAAAAGCAATTTTTTCCTTATTCGCCTTATTATTGATCGTTTTGATCGCGACGGCTGGCTCAGTCCTTTACACGTTACACCAGCAAGAAGTCGCAGCCCAAGAAAAATATGAGGCGGCTGCGGAAAAATTACTGGCATCAATCCAAGCAGAACAAAGTCAAAATGGGTTAAAAACAACGCCTGAAGTGCTCTCCAAAGGCGCAACCAAAGAATTGATCTACCGACCGCAAGACCTTGATACGTTTCCCATCAAAGATATCAAAGAACGGTTGACACAAGCTGCTGATCACTTGCGTAAAAAACAAACGAAAAAAGAAGTCGTCACCGTTGCCCGCATCCAAGCACAAGCAGCGGCTTCAAAGGTATCTACTTATTCATTGAAAGCCGACAGCTATGTGTGGAATCGAGAAACCGGACGTTTTGAAGATGCGGACAGCCTAACGGATGCACCGATCTTCGTATCAGAGAAGACGCAAACCGAATTGTCTTTGAAAGAACTGGTTCCTGATGAAGGCAGCTTATTAGGTATTCAACAAGTCATTCAGCAGAAACTGCTGGATCAAGCCAAAGACCCCGCCAAAATCATCGACGCCGTCTTGGCCATGGAGCGGATCACCTTCGATTCGAAATTTACTTATGATCCAGAGAAGCTGACCATCGAATTGCCAAAAAATCAGACGGGAGCGACGGAAATCACCCTGTCTTACAGCGAGATCGCCCCATTCATTGATCCTGATCTCGTGGCTGCTGACCAACTCAACAATGCCTTGCCAAGTTTAGACCCCAATAAAAAATACGTGGCATTGACCTTTGATGATGGACCCAACAGTACCTCCACCATGGATCTGTTGAACATCTTACAAGAAAATGACGTTAAAGCGACCTTCTTTATGCTGGGACAAATGGTAGAGCAATATCCGCAAGCCGCCAAAAAAGTCCAAGAAGCTGGACACGAGATCGCCAGTCATTCTTACTCTCATCCGCAGCTGAATACTCTTTCAGCGGAAGATTTGCAGGCAGAAGTCACAAAAACCAACAAAGCCATTTATAATGCGACGGGTTTACTACCTAGAAATTTACGCCCCCCTTATGGCGCTATCGACAAACAAAGCGCACAAACCATTGGCATGCCGATCATTCAATGGGACATCGACTCTCAAGACTGGAAATTGAAGGATCCGAAGAAGATCAATGCCTTGGTACAACAAAATGTCTTTAATGGTGCCATGATCTTGATCCATGATATTCACCCGAAATCTGTAAAAGCCGTACCGGGAGTCATTAAAACACTCAAAAACGAAGGCTACGAATTCGTGACTGTCGATCAATTATTAGAAGCACGGCAAAAACCGCTGCATCAATACTTTGGGATGAACGACGAGCGCCTCGTTGACTAAATAAAAAAAGGAACACAGCAAATTGTCTCTTGCTGCGTTCCTTTTTGGTTATTGGATCGTTCCCTCTTTTTTTAGCCCTTCTTTTCCTCATACACATTAGTCACAAAAATTTGAATCAATAGATCAGCGACAGCTTTTGGCGGCATCGTTGAAAAATCTTTGAGCCAGCGTTCGATCAACCCGATAGATCCGCAGACAAAAAAGCTCAGGCACAGTTCCAATTCTTCCTCGGAAGCATCTTGAAAGTATTGGGCAAACCGTTTCAAGGTCTCCGGTTTGATCTCTGACAACAAAAGATTCAGCAAATGGCTGTTGTTCAACAAAATCAAATGGGTCGTACTAGGATTCTCATACAAAATCGTCAACAGCTTTTCCAACCAAAGATCCAATGACAAATTTTCCTGCTGCAAGTTCGATGCGATCTGCTCAACAAGCTCCCCTTCGATCTCCTCCAACAAAGCGGCCGTATCCTTATAATATTTATAAAATGTTCCTCGGTTGATATCGGCTCGTTCCGCAATCTCTTTGATCGTGATTTTGCGGTACTCTTTTTCCAACAATAACTCCTGAAAGGCGCGTCGGATCACTTTTTTCGAGTAGATCGTTCGACGATTCCCCACAGTCCCCACCATATCGTTTCCCCTTTTCTCTGTACATTTGATCAATATTTGTCTATTTAATGACAAATACGTAAGCATTGAGGATTGCTCTTACTTTTCTTTCTTAGTATACTAACACCATGTGATTAAATCAACACGTGTTTAAAAAATGGAGGCTTTATTAATGAGTTATGTTGAAGTAAAGAATGAATATAAACGCTATCAGATGGGCGAAACCACCATCACTGCCAACAACGATCTTTCCTTTGCCATTGAAGAAGGCGAATTAGTGGTGATCCTTGGCCCCAGTGGTGCAGGAAAATCGACCGTTTTGAATATTTTAGGCGGGATGGATTCGCCAGATGAAGGACAAATCATTATCGACAATGTCGATATCGCGAAGTTTAACGACAAACAGCTGACGGAATACCGCCGCAAAGACGTCGGGTTCGTCTTCCAGTTTTATAATTTGGTGCCGAACCTGACAGCGAAAGAAAACATTGAATTGGCAACAGAAGTCTCACCGAATGCACTCGATCCTGATGAAGTCTTAGCACAAGTCGGGTTAGAAAACCGTAAAAACAACTTTCCTTCGCAGCTCTCTGGTGGGGAACAGCAGCGGGTATCGATCGCTCGGGCGTTAGCCAAAAACCCGAAATTGCTATTATGCGATGAACCAACCGGTGCGCTGGATTTTGAAACAGGCAAACAAGTGTTGAAGCTTTTGCAAAACGCCAGTCGGAAAAACGGCAATACGGTATTGATCATTACCCATAACAGCGCCATTGCCCCGATCGCCGATCGGGTGATCCATATCAACGATGCCACTGTCCGTTCCATTGAAGAGAATCCTCATCCAATCTCGATCGATGAAATCGTTTGGTAGGAGGATCTGATGAAAAATAAAACTTATCTTAAAGCAAGTTTGCGGGAGATTCGCCAATCAAAAGGTCGCTTTATCGCAATCACCTTGATCATTTTTTTAGGAACGTTTCTCTTTGTCGGTGTCAAAGCGACGGGACCGATCCTGAACCATTCCGCGAGTGAATATGTCAACGGTCAGCATTTAGCAGATCTGCAAGTCACTTCCACGCTGGGATTGACGGAGGACGACATTGATGCGGCGGAAAAAAGCGGTGCTCACACAGAAGCCGCCTATCAATTTTATTACGCTGCCAATTCAGATGAAGTCGTGCAAGTGACCTCCTATGATCCCTCACAGAAACTCAACCAGTTACTGGTGAAGGACGGCCGACTGCCAGAAAAAGCCGATGAAATCGTGCTGGACACCGAAGCAAAAAATTATGGCTGGCAAATAGGGGATACTTTTACGATCGATGATGCCGATAATCTGTCGGACAAAGACTATACGATCGTTGGGTTCGCCACTTCTCCCATTTATATCAGTGCTGCCGAACGTGGCTATGCGAATGTCGGCAGCGGTGTCGTGACGTATTTTGCTTATGTACCGGAAGAACAGTTCAAGATGGAGGTCAAATCGATCCTTTATCTCGCCTTTGATGATGTCGCAGGCCTTGAAACATACTCCGATGCCTACACCGACAAGATGGCAGCCCATCAAGAAACGATTGAGGAACTGTTTGCGGATCGCCCTAAAGAACGCTTAGCAGAAATTCAACAAGACGCTTTTGATGAATTAGCCCCTGCAGAAAAAGAAGTCCGTGATGGACAAAAACAGTTAGCTGATGGACAAGCCCAACTGGATCAGGCCAAAGCGGAACTAGAACAACAGCAAGCGGCTCTTGCGCAGCTGCCGCCCGTACAACAAGCAGCCCTCGAAGGCCAATTGACCGCTGGGAAAGAAGAGTTGACTCGGCAGCAAACCCAATTAGAGGAACAGCAACAAGAACTAACCGATGCCCAACAAACACTGGCCGAAAAACGTACAGAGATCGAAGACTTGGCAGAGCCGACGTATCTTTACAACCAGCGCAAAGATAACCCCGGTTTCCAAGAATATGGTGGGCTGTCTGATCGTATCGCAGCGATCGCCAATGTGTTCCCTGTCTTCTTCTTCTTTATCGCTGCGTTGATCACCTTTACGACACTGACGCGGATGGTAGAAGAAAACCGCAAAGAGATCGGGACCTTAAAAGCGATGGGCTATGGCAAAGTCGAGATCTCCCTTAAATATTTGATTTATGCCCTCCTGTCTTCGGCCATTGGCATTATCAGTGGTGCTGTATTAGGGACCGAACTGTTGCCGCGTTTGATTTATTTTCTATCCAGCGAACGGTATCTTTTAGACGGGATTCGCGTCTATTATGTCTGGTCGCCAATTATTTTGGCCGCGATCGCCTTTTTACTGGCGACGCTTGGTGCCTGTCTCTTTGTTTTAATCAAAGAATTGCGGGAAAAACCTGCCCAGCTACTGCAAGTTCGGGCGCCAAAACCTGGGAAACGGATTTTATTAGAGGCCATTACCCCCTTATGGTCACGTTTAAGCTTCAATCAAAAAGTCAGCTTCCGTAACATCTTCCGCTACAAATCGCGAATGATCATGGCAATCATTGGCATCGCCGGCTGTACGGGACTGATGGTGGCAGGCGTTGGGTTGAAAGATTCTTTAAGTGCTGTGACTGCGAAACAATTTGGACCCATTACGGATTATCAAGCCGTCGTGACCTTAAATGATGCGAAGGAAGAAACCGTTGCTGCCACTGAAACTGTTTTAACAGACGATCCTCTTGTGACCCATTCGATGCTAGTCTACAATGAAACGATCGAGATTCGACCAGCTAACCAAGGAAAACAAAGTTTGACCTTGATGGTCCCTGCAGATCAAGAAGCTTTTACCGACTATGTCCATTTGAAAACAACGGCAGGTCAGAAGCTGCCATTAACAGAAGGCGCCGTACTGACTATGAAATACGCAGAATTGTATGATCTGCAGGTTGGGGATACATTGACCTTCTATACTAGCGATCAAGAAGCTTTTGAAGTACCTATCAGTGGCATCGCAGAAAACTATTTAGGCAATTCTCTGTATCTGTCACCGACTCTTTACGAAGAAATCACCGACAGTGCCTTTGAACCGAATGCGTTCTTAGTCAAAGGCAAGACGATGACGAAAAAACAAGAGGAAGCTTTATCAACAGCCTTGTTAGATACCGACAAAGTCAAAAACACGACGTTCCTTTCCACTCAGATCAAAATGCAGGATGATTCGATGGGCAACTTGAACTCCATTGTCTTGATCTTAGTTGTACTATCAGGGGCATTAGCCTTTGTCGTCTTGTATAACTTGACCAACATCAATGTTTCCGAGCGGATTCGCGAGCTTTCTACTATTAAAGTATTAGGGTTTTACAATAAAGAAGTCACCATGTACATCGTACGGGAAAATATCGTCTTTACGTTATTTGGGATTCTCGCAGGCTACGTGGTAGGTTACTTCTTGACTGACTTTATTTTGATCCAAGCTTCGATGGAAAACATGGTCTTTCCATTAGTGATCAATTGGCCGGCCTATGCTTTAGCCGGCGGCATGACGATTCTCTTTACGATCATCGTGATGTACGTCACCCATGTGAAACTGACTCATGTCAACATGATCGATGCGTTGAAATCAAACGAATAAGCTGCTGCTAAAGCGATTTGCTGATCATCCAGCAGCGATTTTAAAGAAAAGGACGTCACTCTCAGCTATCTAGGCAAGAGTGGCGTCCTTTTTTGAACAAATAATCCCCTCTGTCCACTTTTGAACAGAGGGGGCGTTGGTTTTCACGTGAAACATTTTATGATTTTACAGAGTAGTTTGGTGCTTCTTTCGTGATTTGAACATCGTGGGGATGTGATTCTTTTAGTCCGTTGCCGCTCATTTGGATGAATTGTGCTTCATCACGTAATTGCTGTAGATTGCCAGCACCGACATAACCCATCCCTGATTTCAAGCCGCCGATCATTTGGAAGATGATATCAGACACGCTGCCTTTATAAGCGACACGCCCTTCAATGCCTTCTGGAACCAATTTGTTGGCTTCGTTTACGCCACCTTGGAAGTAACGGTCGCTGGAGCCTTTTTCCATTGCCCCCAATGAACCCATTCCGCGGTAGGTTTTGAAGCGTCGGCCTTGATAGATTTCAAATTCACCTGGTGATTCATCGGTTCCTGCCAACATGCTGCCTAGCATTACGGCATGTCCGCCAGCTGCTAAAGCTTTGACGATATCCCCAGAGTATTTGATCCCACCATCGGCAATGATTGCTTTGCCGTATTGACGTGCCACAGAGGCTGCATCATAGATCGCGGTCAATTGAGGAACTCCGACACCGGCTACCACCCGAGTAGTACAGATCGAGCCTGGACCGATCCCAACTTTTACGACATCGACACCAGCATCATACAATGCTTTCGTGCCTTCTGCAGTGGCAACATTTCCAGCAATCAATGTCGCTTCTGGGAAATGCGCACGAATTTCAGAGATTTTGCGTAAAACACCCGCACTGTGTCCGTGGGCAGTATCAATAACGATCGCATCCACGCCTGCATCCAATAAAGCTTGTGCTCGTTCAAAGGTATCGCTGGTAACACCGACTGCCGCTGCCACTAATAGACGTCCATGCGTGTCTTTGGCTGCATTCGGGAATTCGATCACTTTTTCAATATCTTTGATAGTGATCAAACCGCTTAAGATCCCTGCTTCATCAACGATCGGTAATTTTTCGATCTTGTGTTGTTGTAAGATCTTTTCAGCGTCTTTCAACGACGTACCGACAGGTGCTGTGATCAATTGGTCTTTGGTCATCACATCATTGATCGGCATCGTATAATCCGTGACAAAACGCATGTCGCGGTTCGTGATGATACCGACTAATTTGCGGTTTTCCATTGTTTCTACGATCGGTACCCCGCTGATGCGGTACTTGCTCATCAAATGTTCTGCATCAGCAACTAAGTGGCTTGGTGTTAAGAAAAACGGATCGATGATCACGCCGCTTTCAGAACGCTTTACTTTGCGCACTTCATCTGCTTGCGCGGCGATACTCATGTTTTTGTGAATCACGCCAAGTCCGCCTTGACGCGCCATTGAGATCGCCATTTTACTATCAGTTACGGTATCCATACTGGCACTTATGATTGGAATATTTAGTGTAATATTCGGGGCAAGCTGCACTTTCATATCCACGTCATTTGGTAAGACGTGACTTTCTGCCGGAATCAATAAGACATCATCAAACGTTAACCCTTTTTTTACAAATTTGGTTTCCCAGTTGGACATTTTTGTAACCACTCCTTAAAGTTTTTAGGTATTTTAAAAAAAATAGCAAAGATTTTTTCATAAGTCAACCATTCGGAAAGCTTTCTTAATAATCCTCTTCAAACCTTTGGTCAAATCTCATAATTCGCCATTTTTTCTAAAAAAACACGCTGATCGTGCGGTCTTTTTTAACAAAAGAAGGCGCACGATCAACGTGTAGTCATCAGCCTCTAGGAACAGACAGACTGCTGATGATATTGTATTTGCGTTTCAAGTAGTACTTCGCGGCTAATGCCACTGCCCCGATCAAGGCTTCGATCACAGGATCCACTTGTGGATTCAATGGTGGTTGGATCATCGCAGAAAGCGAGATCACAACGATCCATAGCATGAAGGCTGCGACTAAAATCAAAATGATCTTCCACATCTTCGGCCGTTTGCTCTTATCGGCACCTGGGCGTTCATATTGATACATGTATTTGTACATCAAGTAGAAGACCCAACCAGCAAGCATCGCCATCAAGAAGAGGGTCAATAAGCCATAAGGTTGTGCTTGTCCTCTAGTAAAGATTCCCATAACCCCTAGCATCAACCCAAAGATCCCTAAAATCAGCAAGGTGTTATCCAACCACATCAAGAATGGTCCGGATTCTTTTTGCTCAACGGGTTTGTTGATGATGGCTTCGGTACGTTCAGACACTGTACCAAATAATTGACGGGCCGTTTTGCCGCCTTTTTGTTCTTTGACTAAGATAGGCAGCATCTCATGCAAGGCAATCGTTTTTTCTTCTTCAGAAAGGTTGGCTGCCTCTAGCGATTTTTTTAAATCAAATATATATTGTTGGTTTCGTTTTGTTAATTGTTGTTCTAATTCACGATTTTCGGAAACATAATTTCGCAGAGTTTCTGGTTCCATGAATTGATTCTCCCTTCTGCGTTTTCTTCACAATGGACATTTTACCACAAATTCACTGGGAAGAAAGCCCTTTATACGTTAAAACGGAACAACATCACGTCGCCATCTTGCACGACATAATCTTTTCCTTCCAAACGTACCCGACCGGCTTCTTTGGCCGCTTGCATCGTGCCGTATTGGTTCAGATCTTCAAAGGAAACAGTTTCCGCACGAATAAAGCCGCGCTCAAAGTCCGTATGGATGATCCCCGCTGCTTGCGGTGCTTTGATGCCTTTACGGAACGTCCACGCACGCACTTCTTGTTCACCAGCGGTAAAGTACGTTGCTAGACCCAGTAAATCATAGGCAGCACGAATCAATTGATCCAACCCTGATTCTTCAATTCCTAATGCTTCTAAAAACTCTGCTTTGTCTTCTTCTTCCAGCTCAGCGATCTCTTCTTCGGCACGAGCACTGATGACGATCACTTCCGCATTTTCGCTCGCTGCAAATTCCTTCACTTTGTTGACATAGTCATTGGTTTCATAGTCTGCCACGTCTTCTTCTGCTACGTTGGCAACGTATAAAACTGGTTTGGTCGTTAGTAAAAACAAACTTTTGACGATGCGCTGTTCTTCATCTGTAAATTCGATCGAACGAGCTGAGATCCCTTCTTCTAGGACCGGTTTGATTTTATCAAGAACGGCCAATTCCGCAACCGCATCTTTGTCTTTGGTTTTGGCAATTTTTGCGACCCGAGTATAGCGCTTGTTGACGGATTCTAAATCCGCTAAAACCAACTCCAAATTGATGGTATCGATATCAGCTAATGGGTCCACGCGGCCTTCCACGTGGGTGATGTTGTCGTCGTCGAAACAACGAACGACATGACAGATCGCATCCACTTGGCGAATATGGCTCAAAAATTGGTTGCCTAATCCTTCCCCTTTGCTGGCACCGCGGACGATTCCAGCAATATCCGTAAATTCAAAGGTGGTTGGGACTGTCTTTTTCGGACGGACTAATTCTGTTAAACGCTGTAAGCGCCAATCTGGCACTTCCACCATTCCTACATTCGGATCGATCGTCGCAAACGGATAGTTTGCGGCTTCTGCTCCTGCTTTGGTTATTGCATTAAATAAAGTAGATTTGCCCACATTTGGCAATCCAACGATTCCGGCAGTTAACGCCATGCTTCACTTCACTCTTTCTCTTTTTTTTCTAGGATTTTCTTCATCTTTTTATCAAATTCTCGGCGCGTCATCATGACGATGTGGCCGCAATTCGTACACTTTATTTTGATGTCTGCCCCCATGCGGATGATTTCCCAACGATTGGCTTTGCAGGCATGCGGTTTTTTCATTTCGACAATATCCCCAAGATCATACATCTTTATCACCTCAAGCTTCATCAAATTGAATGTTCAATAAATCTAAAATACGGGTTAAATCTTTTTGTGACAGGTATTCGATCTCGATTTTTCCTTTGCCTTCTTTTTCGCGGATCTCGACATTCGTGCCGAATTTATCCATCAACCGTTCTTCGCTTTCTCGTAAATAGTACGGTTTTTCCCGAATCAGACGCGGAACTTTTTTCTTTTCGTTTTTCGTGTCGTTCATCTCAGCGACCATTTGTTCTAATTGGCGGACTGTCAGATTTTCTTTGACACAACGATTGGCTAATTTTAAGATCTGTTCTTTGTTTTTCAAGCCTAATAATGTCCGGGCTTGCCCCATAGACAAACGGTCATCTTGAACCATTTCTTTGACGAGTTTCGGCAAGGACAGCAACCGCAAATAATTGGCGATATACGGGCGGCTTTTCCCTAAGCGTTCAGCGACTTGTGCTTGGGTCAATTTCAAATTTTTCATCAGCATGTCATAAGCTTCTGCTTCTTCTAAAGGATTCAAATCTTCCCGCTGCAAGTTTTCTAAAACGGCGACTTGCATCATCGCTTCTTCATCAAAATTGCGGATGATGGCTGGGATCGTTTCCTTGCCAGCTAGTTTGGACGCTCGAAACCGGCGTTCACCAGCAATGATCTCATAGCCTTTGACGGATGATTGCCGCACGATGATCGGTTGAAAGACCCCCGAATGCTGGATCGAATTGGCTAGTTCTTGTAATGAAAGCTCATCAAAGGTTTTTCGTGGTTGATAAGGGTTGGGTCTTAATTCGTTTAAAGGCAGTTCAACGACTTTTTCTGTTTTGATATCGACTTCTTCTAACCCTTGCAGGTCTTGAAACAACGCATCGATCCCACGCCCTAATCCTTTCCCTTTATTCTTCACGGGCTAACACTTCCTTTGCTAACGTCTGATAGACTTCGGCTCCTTTTGAGCGTGGATCATAATCAATGATCGACAATCCATGACTAGGTGCTTCAGACAACCGGATATTCCGCGGAATAATGGTTTCATATACTTTTTCTTGGAAATAGCGGCGGACTTCTTCCACGACTTCCGCGCCTAAGTTCGTGCGGGCATCATACATTGTCAGTAAGACCCCTTCGATCTCTAACTCAGGGTTAAAATGTTTTTGTACTAAACGCACGGTATTCAATAGTTGGCTCAGCCCTTCTAATGCATAGTACTCACATTGGACTGGGATCAAAATCGAATCACTGGCGGTAAAGGCATTGATCGTCAAATGACCTAAAGATGGTGGGCAATCGATAAAGATATAATCGTATTGTTCTTTGATTTCATTCAAAGCCGATTTCAATCGAGATTCCCGCGCCATCATGGAGGTCAATTCAATTTCCGCACCAGCTAATTGGATCGTCGCTGGAACGATATCCAAGTTTTCTCGGCTGCTAGGTAAAATCGCTTCAACGATCGGTGTTTCATTGACTAATACATCATAGATGTCTTGTTCCACATCTGGTTTGCGAATGCCGACACCGCTTGTGGCGTTGCCTTGGGCATCAATATCTACGAGTAACACTTTTTTGCCGACAAATGCTAAGGACGCACCTAGGTTCACCGTTGTGGTGGTTTTGCCTACGCCGCCTTTTTGGTTTGCAACAGAAATAATACGGGCCATTGATTTTCCTCCTATTTAATTGGTTGTTTCGCTGGCATTCCCGGTTTGCGGGGGTATTTCTTTGGCGTTTCTTTTTTCTTTTGAATGATCAAAAGATGGCGTTCATCGCCGCTGACCGGTAAGGTAAAGCTTTTTTCTTCAATAAATTTGCCGCCTAAGAGTGAGATCGCTGGTTTGGCTTCAACCAGTTCTTCCTCGCTTTTGGCAGCTTTGAGCGCATAAAAATAGCCTGCTTTTTTCACCAATGGCACACAGAGTTCCGTTAACACATTCAAACGGGCAACCGCACGAGCAGTCACATAATCGAATTGCCCACGAAATTGCGGGTTTTGACCAAATGTTTCTGCACGGTCATGGTACAAGTGGACGTTTTCCAATTGTAGATCCGTCACAAGGGTTTGTAAAAAGGTGATGCGCTTATTTAAAGAGTCGACGATCGTCACTTCTAATTCAGGAAACACGATTTTTAGTGGAATACTTGGAAAGCCAGCACCTGAACCGACATCGCACAAATGACTTTGCGGGTCAAAGGCGGTTTCAAAAGCTAAGGAAACAGAATCGTAGAAATGCTTCAAATACACTTCTGATTTTTCCGTGATTGCGGTTAGATTCATCTTCTGATTCCATTCGACTAAACGCTCAAAATAGACAGCGAATTTTTCCATTTGTTCTTCGGTTAAAACGATCCCGTTTTTGCGTAATTCTTCATGAAATTCTTCAGGTAGCATAACGAATCCTTTCTATTTTGTGAAACAGAAAAATGTTTCACAGACTAGTTCCTACTTTAACGCAAAAAGCAATGTGATGCAATAGCCAGATATTGCTTTCTAGGAGAATTTACCATTTTTTAACTGGGGCTTTAAGGTTGGTTTAAGGCAGAGGAATTATACTCATTTCAATCCAAAAAACTTTTTTCATTTTTCCTTGACCAGCGAGGCTGCCAACCCTCCTGGTCAGCTTTTTTCTCAAAGAAACAAGCATTGATCACAGGATCAATGCTTGTTTTTGTTTCATATGAAACTTTTTTATTTCACCCGAGGCTCGTTGTATTCTTCGATACGATCAGACGCGCGGGAAGCCGCATGTTTGGCTTTGTTGGTTTGACGTGAAGCAAAGTCGCCGGTTTTAGATGCAGCTGACGATACTTTGTCTTGAACCGTTTCTTGTTCCTCTTCGTATTCAGCGATCGTTTTTACATCTACAACATTGATGTTGACTTCGATCACTTCTAATTGGGTCATGGTCGTTACTTCTTTTTGGATGACTTCTTTGACTTGGTCAGCGATTTCTGGGATGTTGCGGTCGTATTCAACCACGATATCTAAATCAACGGCTACTTGTTTTTTCCCTACTTCGGTATTGATACCCGCAGTCACATTGTCTGTATTGACTAATTTTTCCGCAATGTTAGAGAAGAAACCACCATCGACCGTCAACAGACCATCCACGTGTTCTAATGCGATCCCGATGATTTTTTGGATCACTTTGTCATCATAGGTCAATGAACCATGAACAGGTGCATCGCCAGTTGGTCCTTCAAAATCGTTGTGGCCAGGTTTTGGCGGTGCTGGATGATGTCCTGCTGGATTTGGATTTCCTGGTGCTGGATGATCCCCTGGTTTTGGTCCGTTTTGTTGTCCTGCTACTGCTTTTTCAGCATTTGGTACCACTGGATCTGGTGCTTCAGTCATTGGAATCGCATTTTCATTTGCTTGATGATTGGTGTTAGGAACCACTGGATCTGGATGTGCGCTGACTTTTTTATCATTGTTTAATTCGTTTTTATCGTTATTCATTAAAAATTCCTCCTATTAAAATGCGTTATTGTTGGTTAAAAAATTCATCGATGATACCGGTACGTTGGAGATACAATCCTAACGCAAAACCCAAACCTGTTAGGAGTAGAATCAGCAATGTTTTGAAAAAACCGATCGTTACAAACAACACAGCCAGAACAAGGCCGATTGCTCCAAAAATCAATGGGATTTTGTATTGTTGTAGTTCGTTCATCATAGCCCTCCTATTCTACTCGCGGGTTTTCCGGAGTCTCATTTTGTTCAAAATTCGCGTAGTTGACTTCGACTTTGACTTTCTCACTTGAACCAAGCACTCGTTGGACATCTTGTTGGATTTCCGCCATTAAGTTTTCGGTTTTGCCGACTAAGGCAGACGTCCGTTTCAAGCGTCCTTTGATTTTAATCAAAATTCGATTTTTGGTCGCCTTGACATGAACTTTTGGTCCTTCAACAAATTCTTTTTCATTTACTTTCGTACGTACAAGTCCTTCGATTGCTTTCTTATCGATCGTCAATGCGCCCTTATCCTCTTTCAAAACAAAGGTCGTTTTGGTTTTTGGATAAAAAAGCACGACTAAGATCACGATCAAGAATAAGGCGATCAAGACAACAGCTACCCAAAACATATATTGACGCATAAACAAGTTGTCAAAGAAATACGTGACGACATTGCCTCTGCTGTCCAAACCAAATGGCAGCTGCATATAAGGATTACTCATTAATACGATTGGTAATAAGACAGTGATAAAGATCAACGAAACGATAATTGATACGATTTTCCACCCTTTACTCATAGGACACCTCCTCCTTTTTCTCCAATTTTTGATAAGCTTACAAGTTGATGGCTTCTCCGCCGGTAACACCATAAATCTGTGCTGTCACATAGCTAGCTTTATTCGAAGCTAAAAAGACATAGACAGGTGCCAGCTCAGCTGGTTGTCCTGCCCGCTCAAGTAACGCTTGCTGACCAAATTCAGGCAGCTGGTCTTGCGGTTGGCCATGATCTAACTGTAATGGTGTCCAGATTGGTCCTGGAGCTACCCCATTGACGCGAATCCCTTTTTCAGCAAATTGTTTCGCCAAGCTGACTGTAAAACTGGCGATCGCCGATTTGGTTGCCGCATAATCCATTAAATGAGCACTTGGACTAAAGGCTTGGACAGAAGTCGTTGTCACGATCGCTCCCCCAGCCGGTAAGTGTGGCTCAGCTGCTTTCACTAATGCAAACATGGAGATAATGTTTACCATAAAGGTGTCTTTCACTTGTTCAATCGGTAATTCTGCAATCGATGGCCGCGTGATTTGCTGTGCTGCGTTCAATACTAATGTATCTAACCCACCTAATGCTGCCACCGCTTTGTCAACGATCTCTTGTGGTGCCGCTTCGTCTCGCAGGTCATAGGGTAGCAAGATCACTTTGCGCCCAGCTTCTTTGATGTACCCTGCAACTTCTTCGGCATCTTCTTCTTCTCCTGGGAAAAAGTGTAGGGCAATGTCTGCTCCTTCACGGGCGAAGGCAATCGCTGCTGCTCGTCCGATCCCAGAATCCCCACCGGTGATCAGTACTCGCCGGTTTTCTAACTGCTGACTTCCCTCATAAGATTCTTCACCACAATCAGGTTTTGGTCGCATTTCTTCTTGTAAAGCAGGCGTATCTTGTTCCTGTTTGCTGTATTTACCCGTGTGATAAAGTTCCCGTGGATCAGTCAAAATAGGTTCACTCATTCTTACGTCCTCCTTTTCTCTATAATAAAATTCTAAACCATTCATTTTTTTTTGGGAAATATAACGCTTTGTTAACAAAAATAAATCCTCGTTTATTAGAAAATGAAAAAAGAAAGTGCCCTCATTTTTGACCACAAATCAAATAATTTCACTTTTTTATAGAAGGGCGTAAACTAATAAGTAGTAACTGGTAGTACCTGTAAAAGGGAACCCCTAAGAAAATGACCTTGGATCAAGAAAAAGGAGGAAACAAACAATGCCTTGGAATGTCCGTGATTATCCTGCGTCAATGAAGAATCTAGACCCCTTAGTTCGTAAAAAAGCGATCGATATCGCCAATGCCCTGCTAGCCGATGGCTATTCCGATGATCGGGCAATCCCGATCGCCACGAGTCAAGCAGAAAAATGGTATGACAATGCAGATGAAGAGGAGAAGAAAGCTTTTCAGAAAGAGAAAAATCCGCAAAAAGACGATGCCCATCAAACCAATAAGAATGCGGAAAAATTAATGGATGCGGATGTAGAAGTTGTGTATGAAGACGACCAATGGCAAGTCCGTTCCAAAGGGGCGAAACGTGCCAGTGATCATTTCGATAAGAAAGCAGACGCCATCGCCCGTGCCAAAGAAATCGCCGAAAACAAAGAATCCGTGGTGAACGTTTATAAAAAAGACGGCGACCATCAAAAGGATATTGATTTGAGAGAATAAAATTGGCTGCAAAAAAGCGGATGGAGGTCTTACCTTTGTCGTTTTAGCTGCGCGAAACGTTGCCTACTCTTTCGCTTTTTTGTTTCCTTTCCCAGCTAGGTTTGATTAAAACTAAAGCAACCGCTTCTTTGACGTTTCTTTTAAAAAGCAGCGGTTCGTTGTCAGAAACCTAAAAAACGAAGACCTTTTGAATGAACCATCACTTTTAAAATTTCTCGACATCCTAAAAAATAAGCCTATGAAATGCTGATCTAGCAACAGTTGTGAACCATCCGTTACCTCTGTAAACTAGCTTGTGCTTTCTTTAACTAAATAAACCTTGTATACTTGAATTATTAAAAGTACAAGGAGTGGTGTTTGTGAAAAAATTATTTTTTGTGCCGTTTATTTTTCTTTGTTTCCTCTTTGCTCTCCCAGCTGCCGCCCAGACAGTGGAAGAACCTGAACTCGTTTATGACTTAGCATCAGATAGTCCCTATGAGCAGCTGATCACGGTAGATGAAGAAGGCAACGAGGTGATTTTGACCATTGAAAAATTGCCGTCATTCCGAGCAAATCTGGCAGCGGGAACGTATCGTGTGTCAAAAACATCCGCAGGTAATTGGACCGCTAGTTATAATGTAACGGTCAATAGCCGCAATCAATTTACAGGCACTTCGAATTTAAGTTTAGTTGCTCACAGAGGAAGTATCACTTCTAGTTCATTAACTCACACGTCCACCAAAGCCACCTGTACGTTTAAGCAAAAAGCAGGTATAATCACTACCAATGGGAGTGTCGTAACCACGATCTCAAATGGGAAGCTAGTTGTTAAATAGCAGATAGGAGCATACATTGGCTTTAGCAGAACAATTAAAAAGCTGTCGCGAGTCTTCCGGATTGTCGCAAACAGCAGTCGCAGAAAAATTACAGATTTCACGCCAGTCGATTTCAAAATGGGAAAATGGGCGCGGCTATCCAGATATTGAGAATTTGATTTTGTTGAGCGATCTCTACCAAGTCTCGATCGATGAGCTTTTACGTGAGAACGAAGCCTTAAAAGAGCGGATCGAAACCAACAATCAAGAAATCAACGACAAAAAAGAAAAATTGTCGTTACTCCAAAGAACGATGGCAGCAGATAAAGATGAAAGTCTGCTCTTGCTACTGTTAGCTGGAATCGGCTCCTTTCTTTTTCCTTTAGGACTGATCTTAGATGGCTTTGTTTTATGGCGTAACAAAAAAGCCAATAATTTTTATGTATTGATCTATATCGTCTGTGCCTTCTCGATTTTCTTGAATTTGTACGATGGCTATGTCCATCTCAGCAACATCATGAATTGGGGAACCACTACGATTGAAAAAGTGGAATAACTCAATTATTAAGACAAAAAGCCCGCTGCGAATTGTTTTCGCAGCGGGCTTTTGACACTCTATTTACCATTTATAAATTGGTTTTTCAAAGAATATTAACCGTCTTTAAACCTTGGCAATCTTCCCTTGCTCGATATAGACACAAATTTAACTATCAAAGAATATCATAGTAAGTCATCTAGATAAAAATACTTTACTATAAAGTTTTAAACTGTTCTACAATATCATTTAAAATCAATAAAACGGAGTCAATCACGGAGTCAAAACAAGCCCGCTGAGAACTAAAATTAAATTTACATGTTTTATTTTTAATAAAAAATTATTCTGGATTAAAAAAGATTATCTCTTTAACCGAATCAGTATTAAAAATGTTAAAATGTAGATATTAGGGGATGGGAAACAAGTAATTTATTCTCATCTTTTTTTGTGTTAGAATACCACTATTACACCATGCTTTTCAGGAATATATACAGGAGGATACACAACCATGACTACTCATTTGGTAGATATTGAGAGCGGAAATATCTTAAATCATAAATCTATAGAACAACGTTCTCGAGGAAAATTCAAACCAGAAACAAGAAAATTAACTAATATTGAAATTAAAAGTGTATTGTTGGATAAAATTTCTGAAGAAGAATTATCAATTGTTGAAGATGAGAAAGATAAAGAAATTTTGAATAGTTTAAATTATAAAAAAAATAAATTTAATGTAGTTTCTTTGTTCAGCGGAGCCGGAGGACTAGACCTAGGTTTAGAACTAGCTGGTCTGTCGGCGGCTATCGGAGAAGAAGAAGCTATCAAAAATTTTTATACCTCGAAAAAAAACTTTGATAGTGTCAGAGAAAATAGTATTTTTAACACTATTTATACAAATGATATGTTCAAAGAAGCGAATGAAAGCTATAAGTTAAATTTTCCTTCCCATGTAATACAACACGAAAAAGATATTAGAAAGGTTGCGCATTTTCCCGATTGCCAAATAATGGTTGGAGGATTTCCCTGCCCCGGTTTTTCAGAAGCCGGTCCTAGACTTATTGATGATCCAAGAAACTTTCTTTACATCCACTTCATTCGGGCTTTAACACAAGCACAACCAGCCTTCTTTGTAGCTGAGAATGTAAAGGGCATGATGACCTTAGGAAAAGGAGAAGTTCTAAAGCAAATAATAGAAGATTTTGCTTCTGCCGGTTATACAGTTACACCACATCTTGTTAATGCAAGAGATTATGGTGTACCACAATTACGAGAACGCGTATTTTTAATTGGTGTTCATAAAGAAAAAATCGAAAATAGATATGGTTATCATTACACGGAACCTGAACCATCCCACGGTGATATTTCGGATATTAATCTTTTTAATAATAAAAAACCTTATGTAACTTTGAAAGACGCTATTGGGGATCTAGAGTCTGATCCAGGAGACTTTTTTGAAGGAGATTACTCAACTATTTATATGAGTCGTAATAGAAAAAAAATGTGGGATGAACAATCATTCACCATACAAGCTTCTGGGAGACAAGCTCCACAACATCCAAGTGGGGAAATGATGACAAAGTTAGAGAAAAACAAATGGAGATTTAACGGAGAAATTAATCGTAGACTTTCGGTTAAAGAAATAGCTCGCATTCAAACTTTTCCTGATTGGTTTCAGTTTTCTGATGGAGGAAGTTTAAAATTAAGTAAAAACGGTAGGTTAGATAAAATTTACAAACAAATAGGAAATGCTGTTCCAGTTCTTTTAGCGAAAGCAATGACGCAACCAATTGCTGATTTTGTGTACACTAATATATTGGGGGAAAGTAATGACAACTAATATTATTGATGCTGTGATAAACATAGTTCATTCAGGAGTTTATAGCCTACAAGAATCATATATCAGAGCAAACCGGGCAAATTCTATGGGTGATGCTTTAGAGAAATATGTGACTGATAGCTTCTGTGGAGCCATCGGAGAGTCAGATGAATTTGTGAGGTTAGAAAAAATAAAAGAGGTATTTTCTTACCTAGGGAACGACTCAAATCCACCGGATGCAATGTTAAGAGGTGGAGCAGGAATAGAGATAAAGAAGATACAATCCAGAGGCTCTTCATTACAATTGAACAGTTCCCATCCTAAATCTAAATTATATGCGACTGACCCAATGATTACTAGCCACGCTGTAAATGCAGAGGTATGGGATATCAAAGATTTTATCTATGCAATTGGTTGGGTACAACAAAACGATTTGAGAGAATTAGCTCTTATAGATGCTTCTGTTTACTGTGCTGACACCAATATTTATACAGACACTTTTGAATCTATAAAACTAGGTATTGCATCAATTCCAAATGTGAATTTTTCCCCAACAAGAGAGCTTGGTCGGGTGAATAGGGTAGATCCCTTAGGAATTACTAATTTGAGAATAAGAGGCATGTGGCTTTTAGAGAATCCTTTCACTGTTTTTAACTATATTTATCTGCCGAGAAAAAATAAACTCTTTAATTTATTTGCGCTTTTGTCAGAAGAAAATTATATGTCTTTTTCTAACATAGAAATTCTTGAAAATCTCGCTAAAGAAAATCCATCTTTAAACATTGAAGACGTAAATGTCAAAAACCCTAATAACCCTGCGCAGTTAATTCCATGCAAAAAGATTACATTTTACTTTTAAATTCGATATTATGGTGATAATCAGTGAAACAATTAAATATCCGGACTATAGTTAGTATAATCTGCAATCCAGCCTTCCTATCCTGCAAATTATCTAATATAGTTCGGATATTATAGTTTGTATTCATGTGACAAACCGCTAAGAAGATTTGTTCTATTTTTTTATTTTCAATTTTGACCTAACTAAACTCTATTAGATATCTAATATATCCTTAAATGCTTGATGTGAACCCTCTCCGACTAAAGCAATCACCCTAAATAAAAAAGTAATTCCTATCCTTTAAAAATATTTACCTTAATTAAGAGAAATATATAGTAAACAAAATGCTAATTAATTAGTATTCTCCAATAGGACTTACTCTTTTTTCAACTTTCTTAAATCGCACTATATTTAATGTATTTCCACCGTCTCTTGATAGTAACATGACATAGTTTTCTTCTGTATCTTTAGCTTCTCCAAAAGAAATCATAGTACCGTTATCACTGACATTTAGAGATGTGTTAACATATTTTCCTTCTTCTGTTTTAATATCTTCAATAGTATAAGCATGCTCGGTTAACTGATTTCCTTGCAATAACTTCAATCTATCTTTTGTAATTTCAATATAAATACTGTCACCTTGCTCATCCATACCATTATAGTACCCCTCAAAGCCCTTGTTATTTCGGACTCCCCCAAAAATCAAAGCAGATAATAATATAATGATCATCAGAGAACTTTTTTTATACTTTGAAATTATTATTTTAGAATTCATGAATAAATTCATTATCTCAACCTCCTGATTTCAGATATATATAAAATAAATGAAACAGCATTTTTTGCTAAAAAAACACACTATCTTGTGACTAAAAAGACACTATTTTTTAAAAAAAATCATAAATGATATTTAGGTATCTGAAACTGTTAAATCCTACCATATCAATTTTCATCAGAAATATTCTGTTTCATTTCATATAGTATTTAATATAGTCGGACTAAAATCACTTAATAAAAGAACCTCCAGCTAGAATTTTCTTTCTGAAGGTATCTCCTAAAATACGGTTAATTTTTAAGGGGGTGGGGGTAAATCATATATTAATTTAACAATAATACCTCAGTATATGGTACTTCTACATATACCCGGTCTTTCTTTGGATAATACTCAATTTTCACATTGATAACACTCCCGTTCCCCAGTGTAGCTTTAGCTAGATAAGTATTATCTCCATTATTCTTGATTATTGTAACATCATCACAATAATGATTTATTCCATACTGCTCTTGAAGAATTTGAGTTACTAATGGTGCAGACGTTTTTTCAAGTCCGGACGAATCCGTTCTTTTATAAAAAATAATCATTATAACAGCTAGGAAAACAACTCCTATGATAATAAAACTTTTATTTCTATTTATTTTATTCAATATTCAGTCTCCTAATTTTTCAAAGGTTTACTTCTTACTAATAATTCGCTGACATACCCAAAAGAACCCCTAGAATAGCACCTGCTATACCTGCTATCATCAAAACAGTTCCCATTTTTTCATCCGTATCTCGATAAAGATATCCCATAATAACAGAAACAGCCCCAAACGCTACAGGAATAAATAGTAATGAAATCAACATAGAAATCCATCCAATAATCAAATATAATTTCCCTGTCTCTTTCCCTTTATCAATATGCTCTTTTACTTCAATGAAAATCTGATCAGTATTCTTCTTTTCAACCTCTGACACTGCTAAGTGGTTCATTCTCTGAGATGTCCCACAAAACTGACAATATTTACTTTCATCCGCTATCTCTTTACCACACTTTTTGCAATACATACTCATCCTCCTGATTATAGATTGATTAATCGACTCTATTAAATTTCTCGTAAAACAACTCATTTATAGGTATGTCTAAAATTTCAGAAAGAATTTTCATTTGGTAAGGTTTAGGAATAGTTCTCCCGGTTTGCCATGAACTTATACATTGTTGTGTTACATGCATTTTTTTTGCTAACTCAATTTGAGAAAATCCTTTCTCTTGTCTGTATCGGCTAAGGTTACTTATTTTTTTCATGATCCCACTCCTTGCATCCATTATAAACAACACAATGATGTATTTCAACTCTAATAAAGTATAAAACATCTTAAAACGACACCTTTACAACAAGTTGTTGTATTCTATTATGAACGGAGGTGTTATTTTGGAACAAAAACTATATGCAAAAATGATTAGAGAGAAAAGAAAAGCTTTGGGATGGACACAAAAAGAACTAGCTGAAAAAATATTCTCTACACAACAAGCTGTTGCACGGTGGGAAAATTCTATAACTGAACCCAATTTAGAAAGTTTAACTGCCCTTTCTAAAGCATTAGGAGTACCCGTAAGCCATTTTATAGACAAAGAAATAGTTGAGACAGAGGAAGACTTCTTAACCTTATATCGCTCTCTTAATCCCCGGGACAGAGAAAACACTATCTCTTATATGAGACTACTAAAAAAACAAGAAATTGAGCGAAATAACTTTATCTGATAAATCCCCTATTATTGAATGGTTTAGCCACTTTCATCGATAATACTAAGCACTTTTTCGCGCAATCGGATGATTTTTCTGTTAACAGATTCTGTTTTTATACCTTGCTTTTTTGAAATTACCTCTGGTTCCATCATCATTATTTCTATTAAAAATACTAACTCTGTATTTTTTAGCCTCTGAATAAGTTCATCCATTATTTCCATATTTCTTTGGTGAATAGACACATTTTCCGATAACCCACCGTACGAGACATTGTCTGATAAATCCCCTATCTCGTACTTGTTCTTATATCTATTTATCTCAGATAACCGATTTTTTTTGATAAATTGCTTTTCATCATTGGATAGTTTACCGTACTTCTTTTCAAACTCAATTTTACGATCTTTATCCATTCTTCTTTTCCTATTGAGTTCCTTCTCGAAAAATCTATCAATCGTCACCCGTCGTGCATTGGATAATATTTTAATTATTTCGTAAGAACTTTCTGAACAATCCGACAGAAGGTACTCCTCATACGAAATATCATTCCCCGCAGTAGTAAATCGTTTTTTGCCATTACTCAATTCAAAAAGAATACTGTAAGCAAATTCATCTTTTATAGTCCTTTTATCCCAAATATGATACGGTGATAAAATTGAAAAAAGGTTTTTAAGCGTCCATTTTCCTTTTTCGGTACTTTTAATTTTCCAGTTGATAATATCGAAATTTTGTATCTCAAGACTATTTTTTTTCATTTTCTATGACCTCATTGTCCGTTTTTTTGTTTTTGCGCCCCTAATAACTGTGAGAAGATGATTAATTATTTTGTTATCCGATGTCTATATGAATATAAAGTATTTTTCTTTTAATAACTGATCATAAATTCATTTTTATAATTAGCAAAGTAACTATCCTCGGGAGGGGGCAAAGCCCCCTTCCTCGGTCAATCTGAAAGATTGCTCGGGTTTGGGGCGAGTAGCCCCAAGGTCTTAAAGCCCTAATTATGCCTTTTGCCAAGACTACTCAGTATTAAGAAATAATTAATTTTATTTAAGTTAAGTGAATCAATACTTATGCTCATCTAAGAACTCAACAATGTCTGCTTTCTTGTATAGACACAGACCATCAATAGTAACTCGTTTTAATCCTTGTTTACGTAATTTAGCCAACGTGTTTGTGGAAATATCTCCTAAATATTCTTTTGTCTGCGATGTAGTGAGATAATCTCCAAACCTATTTATTTCAGTTATCAACTTTATTTCACTTCTCAACTCTGACTTGAATTCCTCAAATACCCTTTCAGTGTTTACCTCTATTTTCATTTTCAAAGCCTCCTAAAAAACAAAATTTATACACCGAATCATATATGTAAATGAATAGAATATCAACATAAAAAAGGTTGAATAACACTAATAAAAAGCCTTTAAAAAGGGTTATTGACAAAAGTCAATAACCCTAAAAAAAATTCCCCAACCCGTGAAAACTCTTTTTTACAACACTATTAAAAAACATTTACAAGAATAAGTCAATAAAAAGTGTTTACTAAGTAAACACAAAATAGTATTATTAAAACAGGTGATAATAATGAATTATAAAAAATACGATTTTTATGATCCCACAGTAGTTGGGAAAAGAATTAAAACTATTCGTGAAAGTTTTAACTGTACAATGGAACAATTCGGACAGCTAATTAATGGCACAACAAAAGCCGCCGTTTTTAATTGGGAAAAAGGAAAAAGGCTACCTAATAATGGTAGTCTTGAGCTGATTGCTATACTAGGTAAAACAACAGTTGAATATATTGTCTACGGAAATTTTGAGAAATACCTCGTTTCATTGTTTACAACCGAGTCCTTTCTGTATTCCAAGGTGAAAAATAAATTGAAATATTCTCAAAAATATGAGCTATTCAGTTTCTATGAATCTGTGTCCGAGGAAAAAAAGAGTTTAATTATAAAAAACGTAATCGAGGATACCAAACGTTTAAATTTTGATTATTTTGATATAGCTAATATTATAGATTTATTCTTGATGCATACGGAGAACAGCTTAAAAATAAATCTATTTGTCAAAACTCTTCCGCCGAAAGTAGAGAATTTATTAATTGATATTGAAAAAAACGAACTAACGATTGATGAATTGAAATTGTTAATAAAATATCTAAGTAATAAAATACAAAAATGAGTACATCTGGTAATTTGTTTAAAAGAAAGGGGGAATGCGATGGAAATTAGCCTATGAGCTCTCAGCGGGCTTGTACGGCTTCTGTAAGGAGGTTTTATCAATGGCAATACTGAAACAATATAAGAAAAGTGATGGTACAACAGCGTGGTTCTACAAGCTTTACATGGGCAAAGATCCCATAACTGGAAAAGAAAGACGGACAACACGTAGAGGTTTTAAAACAAAAAAGGAAGCTTGCTTAGATTTAGCTAGATTACAATTAGAAATCGAATCCAAAGGAGTAAATAATAACTCCGTGCGGACATACAGAGAACTATATAATCTGTGGATGAGTCAGCATACCCTTAACATCCGAAATACAACTGAGCAACGGGTAAGAAATTACTTTACTAACCAAATACTCCCTTCATTTGGAAAAATGAAACTGGACTCTATCACTCCTTCTATATGTCAAAAAATACTAACAGATTGGGCTACAAAATATCAATCTTTTCAAAAAATTAGAAGTTACGCATCACAAGTTTTCAACTATGGCGTACTTTTGGGTGTGATTGATAACAATCCCATGGAGAGGACAATTACACCTAAATCAATTAGTAATTCTACTGAAATCAAAGAGGAAGTCTATTCAAAAGAGGAGCTACATCTGTTTTTTGAATGTTTGCATAAGTTAAAAGATGAGCGTGCTTTAGTATTCTTTAGAATAGCTTCTTATACAGGGGCACGAAAAGGAGAAATACTCGGGCTGACATGGAGAGACATAGATTTCGATAATCAAACTATCCGTTTCAACAAAACGTTAGTAGAACTATCCGATGGCTCTCTATGTATTAATCCTACAAAAACAGACAAATCAAAGAGAGTAATTTCAATTGATAACGGAACCTCACGTATTCTAAAAAAATGGAAACGTTCTGTAACAAAAAAGAACCTTTCTAGGGGGATTCGGATAGATAATATAGATGATATACCTGTAATCAGCACTATAAAAGGGAATAAAAAAAGGGACTTCCTTTACAAAGGCTACCCTAACCATGTCATGGATAAAGTAGCACGGAAGTTCCCAGATATGAAGATAATCAAAGTCCATGGCTTCAGAAAGACTCATGCTACCCTTCTCTTTGAAGCAGGTGCTCAAGTAAAAGATGTACAAGATAGGCTAGGACATTCTTCTTCTAAAACAACCATGGACATTTATATTAAAGTATCAAAAAATCGGCAAAATGAAACAGTCGAATTATTTGATTCTTACATGAACGGATGATAAGCGAGGTCAAAAACGGGGTCAGAGGATATTATGAGGATACCTTTTTACCCCTTAATCCTTTAATATCAATCCTTTAAGCTTCGACTTTTGCAATCTTCCCTTGTTCGATATACACCATCAAAATACTGATATCAGCTGGGTTTACTCCGCTGATACGGCTCGCTTGGGCGATGGTTTCGGGTTGGATTTTTTGCAGTTTTTGTTTGGCTTCTGTTGCCAAGCCATTGATAACGGCATAGTCGATGTTTTCAGGAATGCGTTTGGCTTCCATCCGTTTGAGTTTCTCCACTTTTTCGAGAGCTTTTTTGATATAGCCTTCGTATTTGATTTGGATCTCGACTTGTTCGATCTCTTTTGGCTTCAATGCTTCATTGGCTTCGATAAATTGCAGCATTTCGGCATACGTCACTTCAGGCCGACGCAAGAATTCATTTGCTAAAACGCCATCTTTCAAGGTTGCCGTCCCTTTAGCAGTCAAATACGCTTGTACTTCTGGCGTTGGTTTGATGCGGATCTTAGATAAACGTTTAATTTCTGCTTCAACAGCTTCTTTTTTCGCTACATACGCTTCGTATTGTGCTTCTGGGACGAGCCCGATTTGATGTCCCACTTCGGTCAAACGCAGATCCGCATTATCATGACGCAGCAATAAGCGGTATTCGGCACGAGAGGTCAATAAGCGGTAAGGTTCATTGGTTCCTTTGGTCACCAAATCATCGATCATCACACCGATATAACCGTCGCTGCGTTTCATAATGAAGGGTTCTTTGCCTTGAATTTTCAAAGCGGCATTGATGCCTGCAATCAAGCCTTGACCGGCCGCTTCTTCATAGCCGCTGGTTCCGTTGGTTTGTCCTGCCGTAAAGAGGTTTTCGATGACTTTGGTTTCTAATGTTGGACGCAATTGATGAGGCACCACGACATCATATTCAATGGCGTAGCCCGTCCGCATCATTTCCGCTTTTTCTAAACCTGCGATGGAATGCAGCATTTGGACTTGGACATCTTCTGGCATAGAAGTAGAAAGCCCTTGAACATACACTTCTTCGGTGTTCAACCCTTCTGGTTCCAAGAACAGTTGGTGACGAGATTTGTCTGCAAAACGCACGATTTTGTCTTCGATAGATGGGCAATAACGGGCACCTACTCCTTCGACGATCCCTGTAAACATCGGCGCCCGGTGTAAATTCTGGTTGATGATTTGGTGCGTCCCTTCGTTCGTATAGGTCAACCAGCAAGGTTCTTGGTTTTGATTGTAGGCTTCATCGGGTGTGCTGTAACTAAAGTGATTCGGTTGTTCATCGCCAGGCTGGATCTCCGTTGCCTCATAGTTGATGGTGCTGGATTTCACCCGCGGTGGTGTACCCGTTTTAAAACGAGCGATCTCTAGGCCAAGCTCTTTCAAATGATCGGCTAGTCCAATCGATGGCTGGGAGTTGTTTGGTCCAGAAGAATACTTCAACTCTCCAATGATGATCTCTCCTCGCAACGCTGTTCCCGCAGTGATCACTACAGCTTGGGCTTGGTAACGAGCGCCTGTAGAGGTCACGACGCCACGGCATTCGCCTTCTTCAACGATCAGCTTTTCAACGATTCCTTGGCGCAGTGTCAGATTGGCTTCTTTTTCGATCGTTCGTTTCATTTCAGCCGCATAGGCATGTTTATCGGCTTGCGCCCGCAAGGCCCGCACAGCGGGACCTTTTCCTGTATTGAGCATCCGCATTTGGATGTAGGTTTTGTCGATATTTTTGCCCATTTCTCCGCCTAAAGCATCGATTTCGCGCACCACGACGCCTTTTGCTGGTCCGCCGACGGAGGGATTACAAGGCATGAATGCGACCATGTCTAAGTTGATGGTCAGCAAGAGGGTTTTTGCTCCCATTCGGCTGGCTGCTAAGGCAGCTTCTGATCCGGCATGGCCGGCACCAACAACGATCACGTCATAACTTTCTGCTTGATATTCTTGCATGGTGTTCTCCTTTTTACGCCAGTGGCGCATTCTTTATTTTCCTAAACAAAACTGACTGAACAATTGGGTGATCAACTCATCTTGGACACTGTCGCCGACAACTTCCCCTAGATAGTCCCAGCAGCGTGTCATATCGATTTGAACCAAGTCGACAGGCATTCCTGCTTCGATCCCTTGGATGACCTCAGACAACGACTGAACGGCATTTTCTAATAAGGCAATGTGGCGAGTGTTAGAAAGATAGGAAGCATCCTTATCGGTGGTTTTGCCCCCAAAGAATAGATCGGCAATGGCTTGTTCCAGTTGATCTAAGCCTTCGTTGGTCAACACAGAGACAGAAAAAATCGGTTCATCTGCTGCGTACTGTGCTAGCTCAGCGGGTGCTAATTTTGGCTCAAGGTCGGTCTTATTCAATAAGATGATCCGACGGCTGCCAGCAGTCAGCTCCAGCAATTGTTTGTCTTCCTGGGTCAATCCTTCGCTTTGGTTGAGAACCAGCAAAATCAACTCCGCTTCTGCCAATGCTTTGCGGCTGCGTTCGACTCCGATTTTCTCAACGACATCTTCTGTTTCGCGGATACCAGCCGTATCGATCAGTTTCAACGGTACCCCGCGAACATTGACATACTCTTCAATGACATCTCGAGTCGTACCAGCAATGTCTGTCACGATGGCTTTTTCTTCCCTTAATAAATGGTTCAATAAGCTGGATTTACCGACATTCGGCCGACCGATGATCGCAGTACTCAAACCTTCTCGCAAAATTTTTCCTTGTTGGGCAGTTGCTAATAAGGCTTGGATCTGCCCTTTGACCATCGTGGCCTTTTCTAACAATAAGCGGGTCGTCAATTCTTCCACATCATCGTATTCAGGGTAATCGATATTCACTTCAACTTGCGCCAACGTCTCTAAGATTTCTTGGCGTAAGGTCCGAATCAAGTGGGAAAGATTGCCATCCAGCTGATTGACAGCGAGATTCATCGCCTTATCGGTCTTAGCACGAATCAGGTCCATCACCGCCTCGGCTTGAGAAAGATCAACCCGTCCATTTAAAAAGGCCCGCTTCGTGAATTCCCCCGGCTCAGCCAACCGTGCGCCTTGTCGTAAAACCAGCTGCAAGAGTTGATTGACGACAACGATCCCGCCGTGACAGTTGATCTCAACGACATCTTCTCGGGTAAAGGTCCGCGGCTTTTTCATCACTGAAAGCATCACTTCATCCATCAAACGGTTTTCTTCTGGGTCCACGATATGACCATAATGGATCGTATGACTAGGGACTTGGGCGAGGGTTTTAGTGCCTGCTTGAAAAATCCGATCCGCAATTGCGATCGCTTCTTCCCCGCTTAATCGCACAATACTGATGGCCCCTTCACCTGGCGGGGTGGAAATTGCGGCAATCGTATCAAATTCTTGCGTAATATTCGCCATGTTGCATGCTCCTCCTATTTTTTCACATAAAAAAAGTGCCCACTCCACCCGTCAAATTGATTGAAAATCAATAAAAACGAGTAGACTTAGCACTTTGACTGCTTGTCAATTAAATTCTGGAAATAGATTAGCACATTTTTGCGTGAGTCGCAAGCTTCCTTCAAAAACTTTTAAATTTTGCATCTGTCCGCAAAAACCTTTAAAATAAAAGCAAAGAATAAGAAAAGAGGGATCTATTATGGAAACCATCAAATCATCAAACAGCGCTGCTCGCATTAAAGAAATCATTTTATCGACAGGAAACGTGAATCGGCCTTACGTCGTGCGGGATATCGTCTTTGCGGCAGACAAAATCGAAGTAGATCTATTTGATACATCTGTGAATTTGAACGACCTGTTGGCAGATGTGACCTATCGCTTAAAAGAAACCGCCCACAGCTACGGAGCGAATGCAGTGATCAACTGTCATTTCGAACATGACCGCATCGTCGAAGGCGACAAAACCTACCTTGAGATCTTTGCCTATGGTACGGTGGTTCAATTTACTCAATCAACCATTGGCGGCTAATTGCCCCTTTGAACAACGAAATACAAAAAAGAGTCCGCGGCATACGGACTCTTTTTTGATACCAAAGGCTGACCTACGTAACGTATGTTGACTTTGATAAGAATGATTTCTAGTCAAGGATACTTGGTTTTAAATTTGTTGTCAATCGCTTTTTCCCATCAAAAAAGGGAAAGGCTTGTCAGACCGCCTTTCCCTTTTTTCATTAAATTCGTTTGTCCGCAGGTTCCACTACTAAGTAGCGATACGGTTCATCCCCTTCAGAATGAGTTTGAACATACGCATCTTTACTCAAAACTGAATGGATCTGCTTTCTTTCAAACGCCGGCATCGGTTCTAAAAAGACTGGGCGGCCTGTTCGTTTGACTTTTTCAGCAGTACGGCTAGCCAAACGTTCTAAGATCGCTTGACGTTTTTCACGGTAATCTCCGACATTCACTACAATCGACAATTTGTTTTTCGCGATGCGGTGAATATACACTTGCGCCAAATATTGCAGTGCATTCAAGGTTTTGCCGTGCTTCCCAATCAAAATGCCTTGTTTTTGCGTTTCTAAATGAAAGACGACCACGCCGTCTTGACGAGCGGTTTTTACTAAGGCGGGTGCATTCAATGCTTTTGAAATATTTGTCAGATAGAGTCCCAGCTGAGCCAGCGCTTCCTCATCTGAAAGATCCGTCAGCAAAACAGGTTCGCTCGCTGCTGCTTCCATCACACTGCTTGCATCCTCTGTCGTCACAGGATCTGGTTCTACCAGCGGTTTTGCTGGTACTTCTTCAACGGGTGCCGGTTCTTCAACGATTCGTTTTTCAATGGAGACCCGTGCTTGTTTTTTTCCTAGACCCAAGAAGCCTTTTTTTCCTTCATCCAGGACTTCGATTATTGCTTGATCTTTGGTGATACCAAGGACTTGCAATCCCTCTTGAATTGCTTCAGCTACTGTCAGATTTTCATAAATCGGCATTGCAGTGCAACCTCCTCTTATTTTTTCCGTTTCTTTTTAGGACTCATTGCTTTTTTCAGCGCACGTTCACGCTCGCGTTCTTTGCGGGCAGCTTCTTCTCTTTCTTGGCGAATCTTGAATGGGTTATTTAAGATCATTGTTTGCACAACTTGGAATGCATTGGAAACGACCCAGTACAAGGAAAGACCGCTGGCAATGTTGATCCCCATCAGTAAGATCATCATCGGCATAGCGAAATTCATGATTTTCAGACTCGCATTTGATTCCACTTGGCTCATACTTGATAAGTAGGTACTTGCAAAAGTAAAGAGCGCCGCTAAAATCGGCAAGATGAAGTATGGGTCACGATCACCCAGCTGCAGCCATAAGAATTTTCCTTCTTGCAGAGCAGGAACCCGTGAGATCGATTGCCACAAGGCCATCAAAATCGGCATTTGTACCAATAATGGTAGACAGCCGGCATAAGGATTGACATTGTTTTCCGCATACAAACGTTGTGTTTCTTCTTTTAACTTGCTTTGTGTTTCTGTATCTTTTGACGCATATTGCTGTTGCAGCGCTTTTAACTTCGGTTGTAATTCTTGCGTTTTGCGCATGCTTTTGGTTTGGAAGTGCATCAACGGCATCAAAATGACCCGAATGATCAATGTAAAGAGGATGATCCCGATCCCGGCATTGCCGAAGGAGAGGGCTTTGATCGCCTCTGCAAAATAATAAACGATGTAACGGTCCCATAGACCAGTACTTTGTGCATTTACTTCACCTGTTGCACCGCAGGCAGATAAGACAACTACTAATGAGAGAACTCCCAAAAATAGTAAGACGCGTTTCCCTTTTTTCACGTAACTAATTCCTTTCCATTAATGAATAATTTTGGCAAGTTTTAAGACATGCTCTAAATTCGAGTAGATTTCCTTTGAGGAACAAGTGGCAATACTTGGACGGGCGATCACGATGAAATCGACCGCTGGTTCGATTCGCGGCTTCATTTCCGTTAAACTTGCACGGATCTTGCGCTTGATCTCATTTCGCTTCACTGCATTACCGACTTTTTTCCCTACAGACAAACCAACTCGAAAATGTGATTGCTCTTTAGGTAAGACATACACCACGAACTTCCGATTTGCAAAAGAATTTCCTGCCTGAAAAACTTTTTGAAAATCTTGCTCTGTTTTTACTCGATAGGATTTTCTCATCTTCGGTTCCTTCACTTCTTTCAATTAAGCTTCGCGAAACGGATTGAATCCGTAACCACTCACCTGTCAATAATACCATATTTGCCAAAAGTCAGACACTATATTCCGCAAAAACGGCATAAAAAAAAACCACTGGCATTCAGTGGCTTACGCAGAAATAACCTTTCTGCCTTTACGACGACGGCTAGCTAAAACACGACGTCCATTTTTTGTACTCATACGTTTACGGAATCCGTGAACTTTTTGACGTTTACGTTTATTTGGTTGATACGTTCTTTTCATTTATTTCCACCTCCATCAGGATAATGCTTATGCGCACAGACATACTTTG
Organism: Enterococcus sp. DIV1279b; assembly: GCF_050531515.1. Classification (NCBI taxonomy): domain Bacteria; kingdom Bacillati; phylum Bacillota; class Bacilli; order Lactobacillales; family Enterococcaceae; genus Enterococcus; species Enterococcus sp. DIV1279b. The sequence continues at coordinate 3,654,661 of NZ_CP172891.1, forward strand.
ATAGTATAACGAGTCAAGTACTAGTTTGTCAATAAGAAGTTTGCTCAAAATCAGGCATTCTTTATCCACAATCCCTTTGATTTGTGTGGGTTTGCTGTTTATAGCCAATTTTTGTGGATAACTTTTTCCCCAGAGTTATTTTGGCTTTTTCCACAAACAAACAGCCTGTAGAAAAGTTTTCCACAATCACTTTTTTAACTGTTGATAACTGCCCTAAAACCTAGTGTTATCAAGGCGTGATCTTCACAGCGATCTGTGGATAAAGGAGATTTTTTTATAGTTATGCACATTCTTTTTCTACCTGTGGATAGTCGAATTTCGAACATGTGCATTTCCATTTTTCTTTTATCCCGTTTTGTGGAAAAGTATTTTTTTCTAACCTTTTTTATCGTAATCTGTGGAAAACTTTTTCAATCCGTGCTATTTTAGTTATATCTATTCTTAGTTATAGGAGGACAATTT